>NZ_FOKP01000065.1 GCF_900112185.1 Allobosea sp. CRIB-10
GACATCTGATCCGACATGCCGATCATCCCGCTCCGATCAGGCCAACTGAATCAGCAATCAAACCTCAAAGCCAGAACCCTTTCGCAGAGAAATCCTTGTGGGGAAGGGATGGGGATGGGAGGCGAGCGGCTTGGTGCAAGGCGACTTGTAGAAGCGATCAGCCTTGTTCGCGGCGAATTCACTTCGACTTTCCGCCCCCCACCCCTGCCACTCCCCACGAGGGGGAGGGGTTCTCGCGTCTCACCCCGCAGCGCCTGCCCGCTCCTTCAGCGTTCTCGTCGGCGCAAACGGCCCCGGCCAGAGCTGGAGCCGGTAGAAATCGTCGCCCTCCAGCCCGTCATCGCTTAGCGTGTCGAGCCCGGAGTACGAGATCCTGAGGCGATAGCTCCCGGGTGCGAGCGAGAAGCGCGCCCGCTCCTGCGGCAAGCCTTCGGTGCAGCCGATCAGCATCATCTGCCCGGAGCGCGCGCGGAAGGAGCACTCGTTGACCAGCTCCCATTCGCCGAAATCGGTCTCGGGCGCGGCGTCATGGACCGAGAGTACGACAGGTACGTTCATGTTCCGGGCAGTGGCGATGCCGACCGAGCATTCGCCCACGGCGAGCATCCGCTCCACCGTCTCATCGGTCCAGAACGTCCCCCAATCCTCGTCGACCGCCTCGTCCTGGAGGTAGAACTGGAAGTAGTCGGCGAAGATTTCGAGCTCGGTGGTATGCAGCACGGTCATGACGATCAGGGTTCCGTCGAATTGTGACGGGAGTAAGAGGCTCTGCGTTGCACGATTCGGCCCGAGGCCGCGCCCATCGCCCACCTCCTGACCGGAGTGCCTTGCCTGTGTTGCGCTATGATCGTCCCGCCATCGGACTCGCCTTGGGCCTCTCAGGGCTCGCCGGCTTCGTCGATGCCCTCGGTTTCCTGAATATCGGCGGCTTCTTCGTCTCGTTCATGACCGGCAACACCACCCGCCTTGGCATCGAGCTGGCGGAAGGGCGTTTGGACGGCGTCTTGGTAGCCGGCATGATCATCCTCCTCTTCGTCGTCGGGGTGATCTGCGGCTCGCTCGTCGGCCATGTCGGCAGGCACCGGCGTCAGGCGGCCGTGCTCGCCTTCGTCACGCTGGCGCTGGCCCTCTCTGCCGGTCTCTACGGCGCTGGGCTCGCCATAGCCGCAGCCGGCATCCTCGCCTTGGCGATGGGCGCCGAGAACGCCGTTTTCCAGCGCGACGGCGAGGTCACGATCGGCCTGACCTACATGACCGGCACGCTGGTCAAGATGGGCCAGCGTCTCGCCGGCGCCTTGCTCGGCGGTCCGAAGCGCGCCTTCCTGCGCCATTTCACACTGTGGCTCAGCCTGCTCGTCGGCGCGTTCCTGGGTGCCTATGCGCATGGACATGTCGGGCTGGGGGCGATCTGGCTGGCGGCCTTGGCGGCGGGCGGCTTCACCGTCGTCGCCTTCTTTATGCCGAGTCAGGACTGAGCCTCTCCGGGAAGGTCTTTGCCTCGCGGGCGGAATCAACCATGGTTCCGCTCCGACCAGCCGGAGCTCCGCTTATGCGCGCCGCCCTCTTCGCCGCCGCCCTCGGCCTTGCCCTCGCCGCCTGCCAGAGCGCCGCGCCGCCCCCCGCCCCTTCGCCCGCGCAGGCGCCGACTGGTGTAACGCCCAACACCTTCCGTATGCCGACCGGTTCGGGCTGCGCCGGCGAGGTCGATCGCTTCCAGGCGGTGATGGACAACGACCTCTCGACCGGCCACACCACCAAGGGCGTTCACACCCGCGTCAGCGCCGAGATCGACAACGCCCGCAAGAGCTGCGCCGCCGGCAACGATGCCGGTGCGACCTCCCAGATCCGCGCCACGCGAGCGAAGTTCGGCTATCCGGCGGGCTGATCCTTCTCCCCTCGGGATTTCTCTGCGAAAGGGTTCTGGCTTTGAGGTTTGATTGCTGATTCAGTTGGCCTGATCGGAGCGGGATGATCGGCATGTCGGATCAGATGT
>NZ_FOKP01000019.1 GCF_900112185.1 Allobosea sp. CRIB-10
GACTTGCAGGGTCACGCATCACATCCCCTGGCGGCTGCTGCGCGGCGTCCTCAACGGCGATCGCCTCGACGAGCTGCACAAGCGCCTGGTCTGCCGGAAATGCGGCACCAGGCCGGCGCCCGAGGATGTCTGCATCCCGGAGCCGGTGAAGTTGCCGGGCGGGCCGCTCTATGGGCCGGGTTGATCGTTTCGCGGGCTCTGTTGACATACGCAAAAATGCGTATATGCTCCTTCCTGTCAGCAAGCGCTGGCGCCCGGCGCCTCCCGGCAATGAGGGGCAGGACCAAGACCATGGCCACGATCCGCATCCCCGTCTACGCGCAGGACAGCCACAATTACCTGACCTCCTCCGACCACGTGCACTATTCCTGGCGGTCGGCCGATGGCTTCGCCCACACCTACGCAGATCCGATGTCCGGCCGAGACACCGGCTGCATCGACCTTTCGGCCGAGGATAGCCGCCTGATCGGGCACATCGTCGCGCCGGCCGGCTCGAAGACCTATGTCAGCGTCTGCGAGATGGAGTGCCTGGCGCTGCCGGGAGACCGTTCCGGCTACGACATCTACGAGGCCGTCATGATCGCGAAAGCTGGCGAGTGCGGCCTCGGCTGGGAGCGGGCTCAATGAGCCCCTCCGTCAACCGCGGCCGAATCCTCGTCCAGGAGCTGGGCGCGGGCTGGGTGAGCAAGTTCACCGGGACGCTCCGCCCGCCGAAGGGCTGGGAGGCCGTGGCCGAGGTCAAGCGGCTCGACAAAGAAACCGGCTGGTCACTCATGATCCGCAACCAGCACAACGGCACGCTTGCGGCTTGGTACGGCGGCAGCATCGAGAGCCTGCCGCAGGACAAGGCGCGCGCGGCGCTCTCGGCTCTGCTCGGCGAGGATGGGGCCGATGCCGAGGAGCTCCCGGCCAACGCGGCCGAGGGCGGCCGCGAGGTCGCCGCCCTCCTTCAGCAATGGCGAGGCAAGGCGGCTATGACGCAGGGCGACGCAGCCACGTTGCTAGGCGTGCCGCTGCGGACCTATCAGGGCTGGGAGGCTGGCCGCGTCGGCAACACGCTGCGCCGCCTGATCGTCCTGGCGCTCAAGGCCTTCGACTGAGAGCACGTTACGGACGGCACTCACTCATCGGCCGATCCAGCGTGACAGTTCGAGATCGGGCGTCATGCCCGTTCTCCAGCGCCATGCGATTGAATTTGCTACATTTTCGTGAACTGTCATGCACGCGCTCGCCATACCGGCAAATCATGACAGTTCCGGCGGGCGCCGCGACGGGATTTCAATGGGTTAGCGCGCCGCCCGATTTCTGGCTTTCTGCCTTTCGGGATTTCTGGCCACTCAGGCCGCGAAGGATCAAATGGCAATAGCCGCCGCGCCGTTCGCCGCCTAAGCCCTTGCGCCGCCGCCGCTTTCCGCCTGATCCCGGATAGTCCCGGTTAATCCCGCCTCATTGCCATGTGATTGTTCGTTTCACACATCGGTCATCGGAAACCTCGGCTCGGCCCCGGACACGCAAAAGCCGCCGGCTGGGCAGCGCGGCGGCTTCGTTCGTCTCAGGCGCAATTCGTGAGCGTTCCTGATCTCTACCCGATCAGCGTCACGATGTCAAGGACAAAATTCCTACTCTGCAGAGAATGGTCAAACCTCCGTCTTCTCCACCCATTTGATCTGGGTCTGCGGCTTGTAGGCGTCCATCTTGTCGAGCAGCGCCGCCGGATCGGTCTCCATCATCGCCATGTCGCGATGGGCCTGCCACATGAAACCGGCCTTCGTCGTATTGTCGAGGAAAGCGAAGAGCGCGTCGTAGAAGCCGTCGATGTTGAGAAAGCCGAGCGGCTTGCCGTGGATGCCGAGCTGGCTCCAGGTCCAGATCTCGAAGATCTCCTCGAAGGTGCCGATGCCGCCGGACATGGCGATGAAGCCGTCGGAAAGCTCGGCCATGCGCGCCTTGCGGATATGCATGGTCTCCACCACCTCGAGCCGGGTCAGCTTGTTGTGGCCGACCTCCTTCTCGCGCAGCGCGCGCGGGATCACGCCATGGACCTCGCCACCGGCTTCGAGCGCGGCATTGGCGACGATGCCCATCAGGCCGACGGCGCCGCCGCCATAGACCAGCGTCAGGCCGCGCTTGGCGATGACCGTGCCCATGGCGCGGGCGCCCTCGGCATGGACGGGATCATGGCCCGGGCTCGAGCCGCAGAAGACACAGACCGATTTCATGAGGCGAGTTCTTGCAAGATGCGGGCCCAGGAACGCTGGCCCTTGTGGAAGGAGGACAGATCGTATTTCTCGTTCGGCGAATGGACGCGGTCGTCGTCGAGGCCGAAGCCGACGAAGAGCGTGTCGAGCCCGAGCGTGCGCTTGAAGTCGCCGCCGACCGGAATCGAGCCGCCGCTGCCGATCGAGACGACACGGCCGCCCCATTCCTCGGCGAGCGCCTTGCGCGCCTTCTGCAGCACGGGGGAATCGACCGGCACGGCGAGCGCCGGCGAGCCGGAATGGCTGATGAACTCGGCGGTGACGTCCTCCGGCAGGCGCTCGCGCACGAACTGGTGGAAGGCGGCGGTGATCTTCGCCGGGTCCTGGTCGCCGACGAGGCGGAAGGAGACCTTGGCCGAGGCCTTGGCCGGGATGACGGTCTTCGAGCCCTCGCCGGTATAGCCGCCCCAGATGCCGTTGACGTCGCAGGTCGGGCGCGACTGGATCTGCTCGATCAGCATGCGGCCCTTCTCGCCGATCGAATGCTTCAGCCCGATCTGGCCGAGGAACTCCTTCTCGGTCAGGTTGAGATCGGCCCATTCGGCCTTCTGCGCATTGGTCGGCTCGTGCACGCCATCATAGAAGCCGGGAATGGTGATCCGGCCGCTCTCGTCATGGATCTCGGCGACGATCTTGGTCAGCACATGGATCGGATTCGCGGCGGCGCCGCCGAACAGGCCGGAATGCAGGTCGCGGTCGGCCGCGCTCAGGCGCACCTCCTGGTAGACCATGCCACGCAGGGTCGAGGTGATCAGCGGCGTGACGCGGTCCCACATGCCGGTGTCGCAAACCAGCGCGAAATCGGCCTTCAGCTCAGCGGCGTTGGCCTTGATGAAGCCCGGCAGGTTGACCGAACCGGATTCCTCCTCGCCCTCGACCAGGATGGTCAGGCCGATCGGCAGGTCGCCGGTCTCGGCGAGCGTGGCGCGGATGGCCTCGATGAAGGTCATGACCTGACCCTTGTCGTCGCAGGCGCCGCGAGCGAGGATCGCCTTCCGCCCCGGCTCGATCTCCTTGACGGCCGGCTTGAACGGATCGTTGTCCCAGAGCTCCAGCGGATCGACCGGCTGGACGTCGTAATGGCCATAGAACAGCGCATGCGGCGCGCCGGGCTTCGGGCGATGTGCCAGCACGACCGGGTGACCGCCGGTCTCGCGCAGTTCGGCCTTGAAGCCGAGGCCTTCCAGATCACGACACAGCCATTCGGCCGCCTCGCGCGTCTGCGGATTGAAGGCCGGATCGGTTCCGATCGAAGGGATTTCGAGCCAGGACGACAGGCGAGCCAGCGAAGCGTCGAGATCGGCGTCGAGGCGGGAGAGGATGGCGGGAAGCTGGGACATGGCGCTCACTGGAGGCTGATTCCGGTGGCGCCATCATGCCCAGTCGCGCGCCGGATGCCAGCCATCCGCGCGCATGGCGGCAGATTGATTACCGCCGCCCGCCGGTGAGGCTCCCGAGCACGCCGCGCAGGATGGCGTTGCCGACCTGCCGGCCGATCGAGGTCGCGGCCGAGCGCGCCGCCGAGGTGATGATCTTCTCGGTCATGCTCTGCGGCAGCGGGCCACCACGGCTGCCCGGCCCGGTCTTCGGGCGCTGCTGGGGAGCGCCACCGCCGAGCCAGCCGCCGATCGTGTCGAGGATGCCGCCGCCCCCTTCGGTCGACGCCTCCACCGGCGAGCCGTCGGCATTCATCCCCTTGCGCGTCATCAGCGCCTCATAGGCCGAGTCCCGGTCGACCATGGTGTCGTATTTGCCGGTGAAGCCGGAGTCGCGCATGCACTGCGTCCGCTCCTGCGGCGTGATCGGGCCGACCTGCGCCATCGGCGGCGCGATCAGGCAGCGTTCGACGATGGTCGGCGAGCCCTTGCCCTCCAGCGTCGAGACCAGAGCCTCGCCGACGGCGAGCTGGGTGATCGCCTGCTCGGTGTTGATTTTCGGGTTCTGCCGGAACGTCTCGGCGGCGGCCCTGACAGCCTTCTGGTCGCGCGGGGTGAAGGCGCGCAGCGCGTGCTGGACGCGGTTGCCGAGCTGGGCCAGCACGGTATCGGGAATATCGAGCGGGTTCTGGGTGACGAAATAGACGCCGACACCCTTGGAGCGGATCAGGCGCACCACCTGCTCGACCGCGGTCAGCAGCGCCTTGGGCGCGCCGTTGAAAAGCAGATGCGCTTCGTCGAAGAAGAAGACCAGCTTGGGCTTGTCGAGATCGCCGACCTCGGGCAACTGCTCGAACAGTTCCGAAAGCAGCCAGAGCAGGAAGGTGGCGTAGAGCCGCGGATTGGCCATCAGCTTGTCGGCGGCCATGATGTTGATGATGCCGCGGCCGTCGCGGTCGGTCTTCATGAGGTCGTTGATGTCGAGCGCCGGCTCGCCGAAGAACAGGTCGCCCTTCTGGTTCTCCAGCACGAGCAGCGCGCGCTGGATGGTGCCGACCGAGGCGGAGGTGACGTTGCCGTATTTGGTCGTCAGCTCCTGCGCGTTCTCGGCGATGAAGCTGAGGATCGCGCGCAGATCCTTGAGGTCGAGCAGCAACAGCTTCTGCTCGTCGGCGATACGGAAGGCGATGTTGAGCACGCCTTCCTGGGTGTCGTTGAGATCGAGCAGGCGCGCCAGCAGCAGCGGGCCCATCTCGGAGATGGTGGCGCGGACCGGGTGGCCCTGCTCGCCGAACACGTCCCAGAACACGGTGGTGAACTGGTCGGGCTCGTATTTGAGCTTGAGCTCCTCGGCGCGCTTGACGAAGGGCGGTTTGGAATTGCCCGGCGCTGCGATGCCGGAGAGATCGCCCTTGATGTCGGCAGCGAAGACCGGCACGCCGTGCTTGGCAAAGCCCTCCGCCAGAACCTGCAGCGTCACCGTCTTGCCGGTACCGGTCGCGCCGGTGACCAGGCCGTGGCGGTTGGCGAGCTTGAGCAGCAGCACCTCCGGCTTCTCGCTCTTGCCGATCAGGATCGTGCCGTCATCCGCCATGGTCGCGCCTGTTCCGTTGCCATAAGGTCGTGGAAAGGGTGTAGCGAAACGAGAAGTTGGGCGGAAGCATGAAGATCGCTTCCATCGCAGATAGTTTATGTGTAAACTATTTTCAGAGCACCCGAAGGCTCAGCATCAGAGGACCGCACGATGGATGAACTGATCTCCCGCATCATGGCCGCTTCCGGCCTCGACCAGTCGCTGGTGCAGAAGGCGATCGGCATCATCCTCGCTTTCCTGCAGAAGGAAGGCCCCGCGGCCGAGATCGGCCAGCTGATGGCGGCGCTGCCGGGTGCGCAGGAGCTCGCCGACGCCGAAGGCGGCGCCAAGGGCGGCCTGCTCGGCACGATCGGCGGCATGATGGGCGGTGGCGGCGGCGTCATGGCGCTCGGCGGCCAGCTGATGGGCGCCGGCCTGTCGATGGGCCAGATCCAGAGCGTCTCGAAGGAGATGTTCGCCGTCGGACGCGAAAAGGCGGGCGAGGACACGATGGGCGCCATCGTCGGCGCGATCCCAGGCCTCGGCCAGTTCGTCTGAGCCGAAACATCCCTAGGAGATATTGCGACGCCGCCCTTCCGGGGCGGCGTTTTCGTTTGCAGGCATAGGCGTTCCCTGTCGCGGGAATTACGCATTTCGGCACGGCTTTCCGACCAAGGGGGCATTTGCGTTCGCGCCGAGCCATGGCAATCAGGACTTCGCGGTTGCACAATGGGCCGCCAATTGGCGTGTGTTCCACCGCCCGACGGACATGGCGGGAGGAACGCATGCAAGGAGTTCGTTGCTGATGACCTCGACAGTCCTCGCCGACCTGCCCTTCATGGACGCATTCCCGACGCCGGGCGAGGCGCAGTGGCGCGCGGCGGTCGACAAGGTGCTGAAGGGCGCCGACTTCGAGAAGAAGCTGGTCGGACGCACGACGGACGGGATCCGCATCGAACCGCTCTACGAGGCGGCAACCGAGCAAGGCGCACGCCCCCTGCGCGCAGAGGCCGGACGCTGGCGCGTCGCGGCGCGCGTCGATCACCCGGATACAACTGAAGCGTCGAGGCTCGCCCTCGCCGAGCTGGAAGGTGGTGCCGATTCCCTCAGCCTGGCTTTCGCCGGTGCTCCTGCGGCGCATGGCTTCGGCCTTACCGCAGCGTCGGTCGAGGCACTCGACCTGGCGCTCGACGGCATCATGCTCGACCTCGTCCGCCTGCGGCTCGATCCGGCTCCCGGCGGCCGCAAGCACGCGCTGCTGCTGGCCGAGCTGGCCGAGAAGCGCGGTCATGCACCCTCCTCCCTCCAGATCGATTTCGGCATGGAGCCGATCGGCGTGCTCGCCAGCTCGGGCGCGCTAGCAGTACCATTGCCCGAGCTCGGCAAGCGCATCGCTGAGACGATCGGGACGCTGAAGGCGCGCGGCTTCGTCGGCCCGTTCCTCGCAGCCGATGGCCGAATCTGGCACGAGGCCGGCGCGACCGAGGCTCAGGAGCTCGGCGCCGTGCTGGCGACCGCTGTCACCTATCTGCGCCTGCTCGAAGCTGAAGGCCTCCCGCTCGCCGAGGCGCGCGACGCCATCTCCTTCACCCTCGTCGCCGATCCCGACGAATTCGTCACCATCGCCAAGCTGCGCGCCGCCCGCCTGCTCTGGGACCGGGTGCAGCGCGCTTGCGGGCTTGAGCCAAAACCCGTCTTCATCCATGCCGAGACTGCCTGGCGCTCGCTGACCCGGCGCGATCCGTGGGTGAACCTTTTGCGCGGCACGATCGCCGCCTTCTCGGCCGGCGTCGGCGGCGCGGATTCGATCGGCGTGCAGCCCTTCACCGCGGCGCTCGGCCTGCCTGACGGCTTCGCCCGCCGCATCGCCCGCAACACCCAGTTGATCCTGCTCGAAGAAGCCAATCTCTGGCGCGTCGCCGATCCGGCGGCCGGCGCTGGCGGCTTCGAGGCCCTGACGCAGGCTCTGTGCGAACAAGGCTGGCGCAAGTTCCAGGACCTCGAGGCGGAAAGCTCCGACGGCCTTACCGGCATCGTCGCCGCGCTCGCCAACGGCCATATCCAGAAGGGGCTGGCGCGCGAGCGCGACGCCCGGGCCAAGGCGATCGCGACCCGGCGCGAGCCGATCACCGGCACGAGCGAGTTCCCGAACCTGTCGGAAGCCTCGGTCTCGGTGCTGGCACCGCCGCCCGCTGCTTCCACTGAACGCACCGGTAGCGACGGCGCGATCACCGTCGATGCGCTACCGAGCATCCGCCTCGCCGAGCCGTTCGAGGCGTTGCGCGCCAGCGCCGACATCGCCGAAGCCGCCGGCGAGCGGCCGAAGGCCTTCCTCGCCACGCTGGGCTCGATCGCTGGCTTCACCGCACGATCCGGCTTCGCCCGCAACCTGTTCGAGGCCGGCGGCATAACTGCGCCCTCGCGCGACGGTTTCGCCAAGACAGGCGCGACCGATCTCGACGCGCTCATCGTAGCTTTCCGCGCTTCCGGAGCGAAACTCGCCTGCCTCTGCGGCTCCGACGAGAGCTATGCCGCTGAGGCGGCCCCCGCAGCGAAGGCGCTGACCGCGGCGGGCGCCACGGTCTGGCTCGCCGGCCGGCCCAGCGAGCAGGAAGCGGCGCTGCGCGAAGCCGGGGTAACGAACTTCATCTTCGCCGGCTGTGACGCCATCGCCGTGCTGCAGGATGCGCTGGCGATCGCCATATCCCCTGTCAGCACCAGCAAGGGATAAGCATGCCGATCGCCCTCACCATCGCCGGCTCCGACTCCAGCGGCGGCGCCGGCATCCAGGCCGACCTCAAGACCTTCGCCGCGCACCAGGTCTACGGCGCCAGCGTCATCGTCGCACTGACCGCGCAGAACACCACGGCGGTGACCGCGATCCATCCGGTGCCGGCCAATTTCGTCGCCGCCCAGATCGATGCCGTCTTCGACGATCTCAAGGTCGATGCAGTCAAGATCGGCATGCTTGCCACCGCCGAGCTGATCGAGACCGTCGCCGACGGGCTCGAACGCCATGGCGCGAAGAATATCGTGCTCGATCCGGTGATGATCGCGGCTTCCGGGGGGCGGCTCCTGCAGGAAGATGCGATCGAGGCGCTGAAGCGCCGCCTGCTGCCGCTCTGCACCATCGTAACGCCCAACTTGCCCGAGGCCGCCGCGCTGCTCGGAACCGCCATGGCGGAGACCGAGGAGGCTGCGGCCGAACAGGCCGAGGCGCTGCTCGCGCTCGGCCCGGCCAATGTCCTGGTCAAGGGCGGCCACGGCAGCGGCGACGACAGCGTCGACATCCTGATCGGCCGGGATGGCCGCCGCGAGCGCCTGGTCGCGCCGCGCATCGCCACCCAGAACACCCACGGCACCGGCTGCACGCTGTCCTCGGCGATCGCCTCGGGCCTCGCCCACGGCATCGCGCTGAACGAGGCGGTGGCATTGGCCAAGCGCTACATCTCGGCCGCGATCGCGGCCTCGGACATGGTCAAGGTTGGCCGCGGCCACGGACCGGTGCATCATTTCCACCATTGGTGGGACCGACCAGACGGGAGCAAGCCATGACCGCGATCCCGGATTTCACGAAGCTCGCCTTCGCCGACGGTGCGGCCGGCGCGGTGCCCGCTCCGCAGAGCAAGGGCGATATCTGGCAGACGCCGGAAGACATCCCGGTCAAGCCGCTCTACACGGCCGCCGACCGCGACGGCCTGCCCTTCGTCGACACGCTGCCGGGCATTGCGCCCTATCTGCGCGGCCCCTACCCGACCATGTATGTCAACCAGCCCTGGACGATCCGGCAATATGCCGGCTTCTCCACGGCGGAGGATTCCAACGCCTTCTACCGGCGCAACCTCGCCGCCGGCCAGAAGGGCCTGTCGGTCGCCTTCGATCTCGCCACCCATCGCGGCTATGACAGCGACCATCCGCGCGTCGGCGGCGATGTCGGCATGGCCGGCGTCGCGATCGACTCGATCTATGACATGCGCACGCTGTTCTCCGGCATCCCGCTCGACCAGATGAGCGTGTCGATGACGATGAATGGCGCGGTGCTGCCGGTGCTGGCGCTCTACATCGTCGCGGCGGAAGAACAGGGCGTGCCGGCGGCCAAGCTGTCGGGGACCATCCAGAACGACATCCTCAAGGAGTTCATGGTCCGCAACACTTATATCTACCCGCCCTCGCCCTCGATGCGGATCATCGGCGACATCTTCGCCTACACCTCGGCGAGCATGCCGAAGTTCAATTCGATCTCGATCTCCGGCTACCACATGCAGGAGGCCGGAGCGACGCAGGACCTCGAGCTCGGGTACACGCTCGCCGACGGCGTCGAATACATCCGCGCCGGCCAGCGAGCGGGCCTCGGCGTCGACGTCTTCGCGCCGCGGCTCTCCTTCTTCTGGGCCATCGGCATGAACTTCTTCATGGAGGTGGCGAAGCTCAGAGCCGCCCGGCTGATCTGGGCCAAGCTGGTCAAGGATTTCGGGGCGCAGAACGAGAAGTCGCTGCCCTTGCGCACCCATTGCCAGACCTCGGGCTGGTCGCTGACGGCGCAGGACGTGTTCAACAATGTGCCGCGCACGATGATCGAGGCGATGGCGGCGACGCAGGGGCACACCCAGTCGCTGCACACCAACGCGCTCGACGAGGCGCTGGCGCTGCCGACCGATTTCTCCGCCCGCATCGCCCGCAACACCCAGATCGTGCTGCAGCAGGAGAGCGGCACCAACCGGATCATCGATCCCTGGGGCGGCTCCTATTATGTCGAGCGATTGACCGCCGAGCTCGCAGCCAAGGCCTGGGGCCATATCCAGGAGGTCGAGGCGCTGGGCGGCATGGCCAAGGCGATCGAAGCCGGCATCCCGAAGCTCAGGATCGAAGAGGCCGCGGCCAAGACTCAGGCGCGCATCGATGGCGGCCAGCAGGCGATCATCGGCGTCAACATCTACAAGCCGGAGAACGAAGCGGCGATCGACGTGCTCAAGGTCGACAATGCCTCGGTCCGCGCCCAGCAGCTCGACAAGCTCCGGCGGCTGAAGGCCGAGCGCAACGAGGCCGAGACGCAGGCCGCCCTCACCGCGCTGACCAACGGTGCGCAGGGCGGAGGCAACCTGCTCGACCTCGCGGTCAAGGCGGCGCGGGCCAAGGCGACCGTCGGCGAGATCTCGATGGCGATGGAAAAGGTCTTCGGGCGCCACCGCGCCGAGATCAAGGCGATCTCGGGCGTCTACAAACGGGAGGTCGGCACGATGAATCCCGCCGTGACGCGCGTACAGGCGATGTGCGAGGCCTTCGAGGAGGCCGATGGGCGCCGCCCGCGCATCCTCGTCGCCAAGATGGGCCAGGACGGCCATGACCGCGGCCAGAAGGTGATCGCCTCGGCCTTCGCCGATCTTGGCTTCGACGTCGACATCGGCCCTCTCTTCGCGACCCCGGACGAGGCCGCGCGCCAGGGCGTCGAGAACGACGTCCACATCGTCGGCGTCTCCTCGCTGGCGGCGGGGCATCTGACACTGGTGCCGGAGCTCAAGGCTGCGCTTGCCAAGGCCGGCCGGCCGGACATCATGATCGTCGTCGGCGGCGTGATCCCGCCGCAGGATTTCGACGCGCTGATCGCGGCCGGCGCCAGCGCGATCTTCCCGCCGGGCACCGTCATCGCCGATGCGGCCGAGAAATTGCTGGAAGAGCTGAACCAGCGCCTGGGCTACGCGCAGAAAAGCGCGGCGGAGTGATTCGCCGCGCTTCGTCTGGCGTCACGGCTCACCAGCCGCCGCGCCAGCGATGATAATACCGCGGCGGCGGCGGCGGGCCATAGAAGCGCGGGCCATCATAGTGGTGGCGGCGCCAGCGCGGCACGCCCCAGTAGCCATAGGCCCGCGGCGGGCCGCGCCAGCCATAGCCGGGACCGGGACCGCCGTAATAGGCCTGCTGGATCAGGACGCCGGCCTCGGCCTTGCTGGGCGTTGCTGCGCTGATCCCGAGCGCGGCGGCCGCGATGAGGCCGGCGGAAGCGAGAGTGCGAAACATCGTGACGTCTCCTTTGCCGGAGCGGAAACGCTTCCCGCTCTGGCACGGACTATCGCGCTCCCGGGCTGAACCGGTTTTGAGCAGGACGTTCAGCCGGCGTTTAGGTCAGCGCCCCGCCAGAGCGTCCCGTTTCATCAGCAGCGATGCCCCGATCACCGCGGCCGCCACCGCCGCGATCATGATCGTGCAGGCGGCGTTGATCTCGGGCGTCACCCCGAGGCGGATCGCCGAATAGAGCCGCATCGGCAGCGTCGTCGCGCCCGGCCCGGTGGTGAAGCTGGCGATGACCAGGTCGTCGAGCGAGAGCGTGAAGGCCAGCATCCAGGCGGCAGCGACGGCCGGCCAGATCAGAGGCAACGTCACCGTCCGGAAGGTTTCCACCGGAGTCGCGCCGAGGTCGCGCGCGGCTTCCTCCAGCGAGCGGTCGAAGCCGGCGAGCCTGGCCTGCACAACGATGCAGGCGAAGCCGAGGCTGAAGGTCGCGTGGGCGATCACCACGGTCCAGTAGCCGCGCTCGACATCGCCGGCGACGAAAAGGAGCAGCAGCGACAGGCCGGTGATCACCTCGGGCATCACCAAAGGCGCCATCACCATGCCGGAGAACAGCGTGCGGCCGGAAAAGACCCGGTAGCGCGCCAGCGCCAGCGCTGCCAGTGTCCCCAGCACCGTCGCGAGCGTCGCCGAGACCAGTGCGACACGGATCGTCAGCCAGGCCGCGTCGAGCAAGGGCTCGTTGCGCAGCAACGCACCATACCAATGTGTCGAGAAACCGCCCCAGACCGTCACCAGCCGCGAGGCGTTGAAGGAATAGGCAATCAGCGCGACGATCGGCAGATAGAGGAAGGCGAAGCCGGCGACGAGCGCGGCGAGATGGAAGGCTCCGAAGCGCCTCATCGTGCCGCTCCCCTCGCCCGCTGCAACAGCATCAGCGGCAGGACGAGGACGACGAGCAGCACGATCGCCACCGCGGAAGCCAACGGCCAGTCTCGGTTCGAGAAGAACTCGTTCCAGAGCACCTTGCCGACCATCAGCGTGTCGGAGCCGCCCAGCAGGTCGGGGATGACGAACTCACCGATCGCCGGGACGAAGACCAAAGCCGAGCCGGCGATGATGCCGGGGATCGACAGCGGCAGGGTCACCGTCAGGAAAGTGGTCAGCGGCGTCGCGCCGAGATCGGAGGCCGCTTCCAGCAAGGTGCCGTCGAGCTTCTGCAAAGTCGAGAACAGCGGCAGCACCATGAAGGGCAGATAGGAATAGACCATGCCGATCAGCACGGCGGCATCTGTGTTGAGCAGGCGCAAGGGGTCGCTGGTCAACCCGATGCCCATCAACGCCATGTCGAGCAGGCCGTCCGGCCTGAGGACACCGATCCAGGCGTAGACGCGGATCAGGAACGAGGTCCAGAACGGCAGGATGACGAGGACGAGCAAGATGCCCTGCCAGCGCTTCGGAGCCAGCGCCATCGCATAGGCGAGCGGGTAGCCGATCGCGAGCGCGATCAGCGTCGTCAGCGCCGCGATGCGCAGCGAGGAGAGATAGCTCTGCCAGTAGAGCGGATCGTCGCCGAGCAGGCGGAAATTCTCGAGATCGAGCGCGCCAAGGAACTCGCCGAGCTGGGCGAAGCCGGGGAAATGCGGCGCATAGGGCGGCTGATCGGTCGCGGCGTCCGAAAGCGCGATCCGCAGCACGATGACGAAAGGCACGAGGAAGAAGGCGACGAGCCAGAGATAGGGAATGGCCGCGACCAGCAGGCCCCGCCCCGCCCCACTGCTTCGCGGAACCGGCGTGCTCACGACGCCAGCACCATGCCGGCCTCGACGTCCCAGGAGAGCCAGACCTTGTCTTCCCAGGCGAAGGGCCGCTCGATCCGCCTTGTGCGGTTGGTCAGCGAGACCTTGAACAGCTTGCCCTCGTCACCGCCGACCATGACCTGGACCATCGTCATGTCGCCGAGATAGCCGATGTCCCAGATCTCGCCCGCGACCTTGTTGACGCCCTGCGCGGGCTCGTCATGGCTGAGCGCGATCTTCTCGGGGCGCAGGCCGACGGTGAGCGCATCGCCCGGGCGACAGCTTGGCGCATCCTCGTCGAGCTCGATCACGCCGACAGGCCAGCTTTCCAGTGTGACGAGATCGCCCGCGACGCCGGTCACCCTGCCCTCGATCAGATTGATGTCGCCGACGAACTCCGCGACGAAGCGGCTGGACGGCGCCTCGTAGATCAGGTCCGGCGGCGCGATCTGCAGCAGCCGGCCATGGTCCATCACCGCCATGCGGTCGGCCATGGTCATGGCCTCATCCTGGTCGTGGGTGACGACCATGAAGGTCAGGCCGAGATCGGCCTGCAGGTCCATCAGCTCGTATTGCGTCTCCTCGCGCAGCTTCTTGTCGAGCGCCCCGAGCGGCTCGTCGAGCAGCAGGAGCTTGGGCTGCTTGACCAAAGCGCGGGCGAGCGCGACGCGCTGGCGCTGGCCGCCCGAGAGCTGGTCCGGCCGGCGCTTCTCCATGCCCTTGAGGCGCACGCGCCCGAGCATGGCCTCGACACGCGCAGCGATCTCCGCCTTGCGCAGGCCCTCGCGCTTCAGCCCATACGCGATATTGTCGCCGACGCTGAGATGCGGGAACAGCGCATAGGACTGGAACATCATGTTGACCGGCCGCTGGTGCGGCGGCACCGCGGTGATGTCGACGCCGTCGAGCAGGATCTCGCCCTCGTCGGGCTGCTCGAAGCCGGCGAGCATGCGCATCAGCGTGGTCTTGCCGCAGCCGGACGGGCCCAGCAGCGCGAAGAACTCGCGCTGATGGATCGCAAGCGACAGCCGGTCGACCGCGGTCACCGCGCCGAAGCGCTTGGTGACGTTCCGGAATTCGACCAGCGGCTTCGCCGCCGGGTCGTTCCAGGGCTGGAAGTCGCGCCGGACGCTGCCGGGCGAGGCGCGTCGTCCGGCAGCCTCAGGCCTGTTCACCTGCCGCTCTTGACGCGGGTCCACAGCCGGTTGACCACCCGCTGTATCTTCTGGTCATACGGCGTGATCGTGTAGAGGCGGCTCATCACCGCATCGGTCGGATAGATGCCCGGATTGTCGCGCACGTCGGCCGAAAGCAGCGGCTTCGCGGCGAGATTGCCGTTGGCGTACTGGATGAAGTCCGAGTTCTTCGCCGCCATCTCCGGCCGGTTGACGAAATCGATGAACTGCAGGGCCGCTTCGGGATTGCCCGCATCCTTCGGGATCACGAAGGAATCGAACCACATCAGCGCGCCCTCCTTGGGGATGACATAGCTGATCTCGACCTTGTTCTTGGCCTCGACGGCGCGCTTCCTGGCCTGCAGCACGTCGCCGGAATAGCCGACCGCCAGGCAGATATCGCCATTGGCGAGCGCGTTGATGTATTCCGACGAGTGGAATTTCTGGATGTGCGGGCGGATCTTGCGCAGCAATTCGCCGGCCTTGTTGAGGTCGGCCTCGTTCTTCGAATCGGGATCGAGCCCGAGATAGCGCAGCGCCGCCGGGAACATTTCCTCGACCGCGTCGAGCACGTGCACGCCGCAATTGGAGAGCTTCTTCAGCTTCTCCGGATCGAAGACGATGCTCCAGCTGTCGATCACGGCGTCGTTGCCGAGCCGCTCCTTGATCTTGGCGGTGTTATAGCCGATCCCGGTGGTGCCCCACATATAGTTCACGGCGAACTTGTTGCCGGGGTCGTATTTCGACAGGCGCTGCTTGATCTCGGGCCAGGCGTGCCTGAGGTTTTGCACCTTGGCGGTGTCGATCGGCGTATAGAGCCCGATCGGGATGTGCCTGGGCAGGAAGGAGGCGGTGACGACGACGAGGTCGTAGCCGGTCTTGCCGGCGAGAAGCTTGGTCTCGACCGTCTCCATCTGGTCGAAGGTGTCGTAGACGACAGTGATGCCGGTCTCTTTCTTGAAGGCGTCGAGCACCTCCGGATTGACGTAGTCCGACCAGTTGAAGATGCGCAGTTCCTTGTTCTCCTGCGCCCCAGCCGGGCCAGCCGCGAGAGCGAACCCGAAAGCCGCCGCGGCGGCCAAGCTATGCATAACCGACGTCAACGTGCGCAATCTGCCCCTCCTTTGATTTCGCGCGGGCAAGCTAGCAGCTTGTGACCAAGCCTCAACCTCGATTTCGTGATCGGCGACGCTCCGTCGCGCCTTGTTGCGGCCCCGCCTCGCCCCCTATTTTCCGCAGAAGCATGATCCGACGGTTTTTCCTGTTCTTCGCGCTCGTTTTCCTCCTGCCCCTCGGCACCCATGCCGCCTGGTGGCAGTGGCAATCCCGCGCGCCTGACTGGGCCCGTGCCGACTGGTCGAGCGCCGCGCTTCTGCCTGCTCCCGCCATCGCGCCCGAGGCGAGCGTCCACGTCTTCGCCGCTCGTGTCGGCCGCTGGCGCGGTGTCTTCGCCCATCACTCCTGGGTGGTGGTGAAGGAGAAGGACGCCGCGGCCTATACCCGCTTCGACGTCGTCGGCTGGGGCAATCCGGTGCGCGTCAACGTCCGCGTCGCCGACGGGCGCTGGTACGGCAATGTCCCGGAGTTGGTCGGCGAGATCAAAGGGCAGGCCGCCGAGGCCCTGATCCCGCGCATCCGCGAGGCCGTGAAGAGCTATGGCTATAGCGACTACGGCTCCTATGCCGCCTGGCCCGGACCGAACTCGAACAGCTTCGTCCAGCACATCCTCGCTGAAGTGCCGGAGCTCGGCCGCGCCTTGCCGCCGACCGCGATCGGCAAGGACTGGCGCGAGAGCGGCCTTTATGCCGGTTTCACGCCAAGCCGCACCGGCCTGCAAGCCTCGCTCTACGGGCTCGCTGGCTTCACCTTCGGATGGGTCGAGGGCGTCGAGATCAACCTGCTCGGGCTGGTCGCCGGCTTCGACCTGCAGCGGCCGGCGCTGAAGCTGCCGGGCTGGGGGCGCGTCGGCCTCTAGCGGCTGCGCAATGGTGTCCTGATTGGACGCGTGTCGTCCCGGGCGACCGCAGGGAGACCCGGGACCCATTCCGGAACCTCTTTCGGGAAGGCTCAGGAATGGATCCCGGATCGGCGCGGCTTCGCCGCTTGTCCGGGATGATCAACATCGAAAGCCACGGCAAATCGCTCAATTCCGCAGCACCAGACACGCCCCGCCTGCCTGCCGCAGACGATTGCAGGCCAATGTCGCCTCGCGCAGGCTCTGCGCCGGCAACCTGACGCGGTAGAAGCGCCCTCTGCCCCGGCCTGGCACCGCCGAGCCGAGGATCATCGTCGGCTTGCCCGCCAGCAGTGAGGCGAAGCGCGCCGCGACGCGCTGATAGGAGGCGATGGCGCGCGCTTTCGAGGTGTTGCCGGCGAGTTGCACGCCGAATGGCCCATAGGCGCCCTCGACCAGCGCCGCCGGCGTGGCGATGCGGATCGACGCGACCGTGGCGAGGCAATCGGTCTCCTCGCGCGTCGCCGGCGGTGGCGTCTCGCCCGCGCCCAATCGCCATTCCTCGACGGGGCGGCCGGTGATGAAACGGACATAGGCCTGCGTCTCGTAAGGCAGCATGCCGCCACGCTCGACCCAGCGCGCGACGCGGTTCGGCCCGCCATTATAGGCGGCAGCGGCGAGGCCGAGATTGCCGAACTGGTTCTTCAACGCTGCGAGAAAGGCGGCGGAATGCGGGATCGCCGCCTCCGGATCGAACGGATCGGCGAGGCCGCGCTCATTCGCCGTGCCCGGCATGAACTGGGCGATGCCCTGTGCTCCGGCGGGGCTGACGACGTTCGGCCGGAAGCTGCTCTCGCGCCAGATCAGGCGGGTGAAGAAGGCGACCGGCAGGTCATGCGTCTTCGCGGCGCCCTCGATCAGGCGGCAGATGGTCTGCGCCACGCTCTCGGTCTGCGGCTCGGCGAACGCCGGGCCGCCAAAGAGCGGATAACCGAGCGTGGCGACGAGCGCCGCGACGAGGATGCGGCGCCGCCCTGCCCTCACGCGGCGTCGAGCGCCTGGGCGAGATCCGAGATCAGGTCCTCGATGTTCTCGATGCCGACCGAGATGCGGATCAGCGCGTCTGTGAGGCCGATCTCCTCGCGCAGCTCCCGGGCGACGCCGGAATGGGTCATCGCGGCCGGATGCGAGACCAGCGTCTCGGTGCCCCCGAGGCTGACCGCGAGCTTCATGATCTGGAGATTGTCGAGCACGGCGAAGGCTTCCTTCTCGCCGCCCTTGACGTCGAAGGCGAAGGTCGAGCCCGGCTCGACGCATTGCCGGTCGAACACCGCCTTGCGCGGATCGCCTTCGGCGAGATCGCCGAGATAATGGACCTTGGCGATCTTCGGGTGCTTGCGCAGATAGTCGGCGACCTTGCGGCCGTTCTCGTTGGCGCGGTGCATGCGGATGTCGAGGGTCTCGAGCGAACGCATCAGCATCCAGCAGGAGTTCGGATCGAGCTGTGTGCCGAGCGAGCCGCGCCAGCTCTTCACCTGCCGCACCAGCGCCTTTGAGCCGCTGATCGAGCCGCCGACGAGATCGCTGTGGCCGCCGACATATTTGGTCAGCGACAGCAAGGTGAGATCGGCGCCGTGCTTCAGCGGCTTCTGGAAGATCGGCCCGAGCATGGTGTTGTCGACCACGACCGGCGGGCGATGGCCCTGGCTCTTCTCCAGCTCGTCGGCGATGGCCTTGCAGGCCGAAAGATCGACGAGACCGTTGGTCGGGTTGGCCGGCGTCTCGACCAGGATCATCGCGACGCGACCCTTGGCGGCGGCATCCTGCGCCACCTTGCGCATCTGCGCGACGTCGACGCCGTCCGTGAAGCCGAAGGGGGTGACGCCGAAGGCGCCCATCTGGTTCTTCAGCAGCGTCTCGGTGCCGCCATAGAGCGGGCGGCTATGGACGATGGTATCGCCCGGCCGCAGGAAGGCGAAGCAGGTCGTCGCGATCGCCGCCATGCCGCTGGCGAAGACGGCGCAGGCTTCGGCCTCGTCCCAGATCGCCAAGCGATCCTCGAGAATCTCCATGTTGGGATGGTTGAAGCGCGAATAGACCAGGCCCGATTTCTCGCCCGGCTTGAGCTGGCGGCGGCCGGCGGTCAGGTCGAAGAAGTCCTTGCCCTGCTGGGCGTTCTCGAAAACGAAGGTCGAGGTCAGGAAGACCGGTGGCTTGAGCGCGCCTTCCGACATGGCCGGCGAATAGCCATAGCCCATCATCAGGGTCTCGGGATGCAGCCGGCGATTGGCGATCCGGTCCTTGTGGTAGTTGTCGTCGCTCATGACTGCCTCCTGCCCGGCCAATACGGCCTCGCGACGTGAGCCTAGGCTGATCCTAAGGCCATTGCATGAACGATCATCTGTGCCCTAGAGCAAGATTTTGCAGCTTCCTGCTCGCAGATTAGCCTGGAGGAGCAGATCATGCTCGATACGATCGACCGCCGCATGCTCACCCTGCTGCAGGAGGATGGCCGCATCACCAATCAGGACCTGTCGGAGAAGGTCGGCCTGTCGCCGACGCCATGCCTGCGCCGGCTGAAGCGGCTGGAGGAAACCGGCGTCATCAGAGGCTATTCGGCGATCGTCGATCCCAAGGCCTATGGCCTGCCTTTCAGCGTCTTCGTCTCGGTCCGGCTCAGCCAGCAGAACACGGAGCAGATCGCCGAGTTCGAGAGGGCGGTCGAGAACTGGCCCGAAGTGGCGGAGTGCTATCTGATGACCGGCTCGCAGGATTATCTGCTGCGGGTGCTGACCGACGGCATCGAGGGCTATGAGCGCTTCCTGAAGCAGAAGATGACGCGATTGAAATGCGTCCAGTCGGTCGAATCCAATTTCGCGCTGGCGACGATCAAGAAACGCGTCGGCCTGCCGCCGCTCTAGGTGATTCGAGGAAAGAAGGCTGCAACACCGTGGACATCGAGATCGAAACCTCGCGACTCGTTCTGCGCCCCTGGAGCGAGGCGGACATCGAGCAGCTTACGCTTGGCCTGAACGATCTCGACGTTGCGAAGTGGCTGGCCTTCGTCCCCCACCCCTATACGGCCTCGCACGCCAGGGATTGGGTCAGCAGATGCCGGGAGATTGCGAGCGCCAGCGCCCAGCCGACTGCCTACGAATTTGCGATCGAGCTCAAGTCCGAGCTACGCGCGATCGGGGGGATCAGTCTCAACAAGATCGACCCAGCGGCCGGGACGGCTGGCGGAGGAATCTGGATCGCCAACGGTTATCAGGGCCGCGGCTATGGACGCGAAGCGTTCGACGCCAAGATCCGGTTTGCCTTTCGCGACCTCGGCCTGACGAAGCTGGTCAACGGCTATTTCGACGGCAATGAGAGCTCCTGGGCGATGCAGCGCAAATTGGGTTATCGGCCCGCCGGCGAGGTGCCGAGCCGTTGCATGGCTGACGGCCGGCAAACCATCGAGCATGTGACGACGCTGCTGCGCAGTGACTGGCAGGGTCGTGTGGGCTGAACGAGCGACCGCCGCGCAAGGAACGATCCACCTCACATGCTGGCGCGGCAAGGCTGCCATGTGGTCAAGAGCGGTGGCCACCCTCCGCTCTCCCCCTAAGCTCCTCTGGCAAGGGCCGTCGGCAAAGACGGACCACACGGAGGAACACCATGAGCAGAGCAGATCGCGCCAACAGCGCAGCGTCGCTGTTTGCCATCGCCGCCGTCACGATCGCCGGATGCCTGCCCGCCAAGGCCGAGCTGTCCAGCGCGGTGAAGCGCTCCGAGCAGACGGTCGCCGGCCTGCAAGGGCCGGCGGAGTTGATCCTCGATCAATGGGGCGTGGCGCACATCTACGCCTCCTCGAGCCGAGATGCCCTGTTCCTGCAAGGCTACAACGCGGCGCGCGACCGGCTCTGGCAGATCGATCTCTGGCGCAAGCGCGGGCTCGGGCTGCTCGCCAAGGATTTCGGCCCGTCCTATGTCGCGCAGGATCGGGCCGCGCGGCTTTTCCTCTATCGCGGCGAGATGGACAAGGAATGGGCCGCCTACGGCCCCGACGCCAAGGCCTATACCGACGCCTTCGTCGCCGGCATCAACGCCCGCGTCGACGAGGTGCGCTCCGGCAAGCAGCCATTGCCGCTCGATTTCCGCGTCTCCGGCACCTTGCCGGATCGCTGGAGCGCCGAGGACGTCGTGCGCATCCGCAGCCATGGCCTGACCCGCAACGTGATGTCCGAGGTGGTGCGCGCCCGCGTCGCCTGCGCCGCCGGCATCGAGGCCGATCGCTTCCGGCGCGTGCTGGAACCGAGCGTGAAGACCAAGGTGCCGGAGGGGCTCGATCCCTGCGCGATCAAGCCGGACATCCTCGACGACTACACTCTCGCGACCCGCGAGGTCACCTTCGCTGCGCCCGGCGAGAAGCGCGCCGCGCTGGACCGCGACGCCATCTTCGCCGCGGCCGGCGACAGCGTCTCGACCATCGGCTCGAACAACTGGACGATCGCGGCGAACCGCACCGCGACCGGCCGGCCGATCCTGGCCAACGACCCGCACCGCGCCCATGGCGTGCCGTCGCTGCGCTATGTCGTGCACCTCAACGCGCCGGGTCTCTCCGTGATCGGCGCCGGCGAGCCGGCCCTCCCCGGCATCTCGATCGGCCACAACGGCGAGATCGCCTTCGGCCTGACGATTTTCGCGATCGATCAGGAGGACCTCTACGTCTACGAGACCAACCCGACCAATCCGAACCAGTATCGCTATGGCAGCGGCTGGGAGGAGATGCGGACCGTCAGCGACACGATTGAGGTCAAGGGCGAGACGCCGCGCCAGATCGAGCTGAAATTCACCCGCCACGGCCCGATCATGAAGGCCGAGCCCGACGAGAAGCGCGCCTTCGCCATCCGCACGGTCTGGTTCGAGCCGGGCACCTCGGCCTATTTCAACTCGGCCGAATACATGACCGCGAAGGACTGGGCCGGCTTCAAGAAGGCGATGGCCGAATGGGGCGCGCCATCCGAGAATCAGGTCTATGCCGACAACAAGGGCAATATCGGCTGGATCGTCGGCGGGCGGGCGCCGCAGCGGCCGAACCATGACGGCCTGCTGCCGGTGCCGGGCGATGGCCGCTATGAGTGGACCGGCTTCCTGAAGGCCGGCGAATTGCCCGAGACCTACAATCCCACGGAGGGCTTCTTCGCCACCGCCAACGAGATGAACATCCCGAAGGATCATCCGCTGCTCGCCAAGCGCATCGGCTTCGAATGGTCCGATCCCTCGCGCATCAACCGGATCAAGGCGGTGCTCGGCACCAAGACCAAGGTGACGCTCGCCGACGCAATGGCCCTGCAGAACGACGACAGCTCCGACAACGGCCGCAAGCTCGCCGCCCTGTTGGTCCCGCTAACCTCGGACGATCCGATTACCGCTGAGGCCCTGAAGCTGGTCAAGGGCTGGAACCACGAGACCGCGGTCGACAGTGCCGCCGCCGCATTGTCGGAAGTCTGGATGAGCAAGCATCTCGGCCGGGCACTGACGGCCAAGGCCGTGCCGGAAAAGGCGCGCAGCGTGATCGGGCCGCTCGATGTCGCGGCGGTCGTCGCTTATCTGCAAGCGCCCGACAGCGCACTCGGCGCCGATCCGAAAGCGGGCCGCGACGCCTTGCTGCTCGAGACGCTGAAAGCGGCGATGGAGGAGCTGCGCCAGTCGCTCGGGCCGGACACGGCGAAGTGGAACTGGGGCAAGCTCCACCACGCCCAGTTCGACCACGCGCTCTCGCCGCTCGCCGGCGGTCCGGATCGGGCGCAGCTCAATGTCGGGAGGCTTGCCATGGGCGGCTCGGCCTTCAGCCCGCGCGCGGCGTCTTACCGGATCTCCGACTTCAAGGTCACTGCCGGCGCCTCGTTCCGCATGGTGCTCGACGTCGGCAACTGGGACGAGAGCCGCTTCATCAACACGCCGGGCCAGTCCGGCGACGCCTACAGCGCGCATTATCGCGATCTCGCGCCGCTCTGGGCCGCCGGCGACTACGCGCCGCTGCTCTATTCGAGGGAGGCGATCGAGAAGGCGGCACGCTCAGTGATCGCGCTCAAGCCAGCCGGCTGACGCAACTCTGCAGGAGGACGGAGGCTCGGCCTCCGTTCTCAGGCTCGCGCCCGGTCGATGGCGCGGCGAACGACCTGCGTCACTTCGCTGTTCGACAGGAAGAGGTCGTGGCGCAGCAGGCTCCAGCCGCGGCCGGCCGTGTCGGCGACGCGCACGCCGAGCTGCTCCAGGCGCTCGCGGTCGGCGGCGCCGGCACGGGCGACGCCGCCGGCGATGCGCGAGGAGACAGCGAGCGCCTTGTCGCCGGGATCGATGATCACGGTCATGCGCTGGGCGATGGAGCCGAGCCGCGGCACGGTCTGCTCGAAGGCGTCGATGTCGACATCGGGCGAAGCCAGCACGACCGCGCCGATCCGGTCGGAGAGGCCCTCGAAATCACGCAACTCGCGCAGGCCTTCCAGCGTCAGGAAGCTGCCCATCGAATGCGCGACGATGTTGATCCGCCCGATCGTCGGGTTGGCGACCAGCGCCTTCAGGGTCTGGACGAAGCCGTCGCGCGACCAGAGCGCGCTCTCGCGATCATAGGCATAAGCGAGCAGCCCGCCGCCGGACGGCCAGGTGAACAGCGCCGTGCGGCCCTCGAAGGCGAGCGCATGCGAGAGCTGGCCGGCGCTGCGCGCGGCCGATTCGAAGGTCTCGTTGAAGCCGTGGACATAGAGCAGCACATCGCGGCCGGTCGCCGCTTCGGAGAAGGCGCGAGCGGCATCGCTCGCGGTCCGGCGGGTCACGCCGAGCACAGCCCAATCACCGCTGACGACCGAACTCACCTGCGCCGCGACGCCGCGACCCGGCGCCGACAGCCTGACCTCGGCAAACGTCAAGCCGCTGCCGCGCTCGGAGCCGAAATAAGGCGCGCGATCGCCCGTCGGCCTGCGTGTCGTCGCAACCAGCAGCTGCGGCTCCTTGCCGAAGGCTGAAGAGTCCGCCGGCCCGACGAAGGGGGAGACGGACGCTTCGCTCTGCGCGCAGCCGGCCAGTCCCGCCCCGAGCAGGGCGACGAAGGAGCGGCGTGAAACGGCGTGTCGCGAAGGCGAGGTCACTGGCGAAGTCCGGATATGGGGGTGCGCGGACCTTCTGGCCGCAAACCCTTAAGGCCAGACCAACGCGGCCAGAATTAGGCAGCTATTTGTCGCGGGCGGCAAAGTCCTGCGGCTCAGTGCGGCCGGCGCCGAGCGTACCGCCATCGATCCCGTCGGCACTGAGCCGCTTTCCGATCATCTGAACGACGCGCGGGGTCGTCGCGAACTTGCCGTGGTTGTAGTCGTCGCCGCTGCGATCCTTCGACAGGTCGATGATCCTTGCCCCGGCGCGGCTGAGATCGGCGACGATCTCGGTATCCTTCTCCGAGATGGCCCCGAGCCTGGCCTTGTCCCCGGCGAACTGGCGCGAGAAATCGAGCGCCCGATCATCCGAGGAGACGAAGACGGTGACCGGCCGTTTGATCGCGGCGAGCTGGGTCTTGAAGACGTCGAGATCGATGTCAGGGGCCGCCAGCATGACGTTGCGCAGCTTGCCGCCAAAGCTGCCATCGCCGCGGATCGCCGCCTGGCGCAAGGTCTCGACCGTCAGCAGCGTTCCCATCGAGTGCGCCAGGATGTCGAAGCGGTTGGCGCCGAGATCGCGAGCGATGACGCGCAGACCCGTCTCGAGCGCATCGCGCGAGAAATCAGCACTGTCGCGGTCATAGGGATAAGCGAAAAGCTGCGCCCGCGACGGCCAGGTGAACAGCACCGGCACGCCCTTGAAGCCGGAATCGGTGACGATCTGGGCGAAGCGGAAGGCGGCATCGGCGAAATTCGTGTTGAAGCCGTGGACGAAGACGAGCACCTCGCGGTCGGCCTGCGGCCGCTGAGCGACTGCACCCTTTACGTCTTTCAACATCTCCGGCTCGGAGAGGAGCTTGACGTCAGCGACGGTGAAATGGCTGGCCGGATCGCCGGCAGCCGTGACGCTGCCCGGGAGTTCGAGCTGGCCAACCTGATGGCTGCGGGGGATGCTGATGTCGAGCCGTGCGAAGGCAACGGCCGCGCTGCGCTCGCCGCTGAAATATTCGGGCTGCTTGGTCGAGGCGCGCGAGGTCGCGACGAAGATGCGGACTGTACCGGCGGTGTCCTCCGGCTTTGCCCCCGACACGACCAGGACGCGCGGCGGGCCGCCGCAGGCGGCAAGCACGAGCGACACCAACGAAACGACAACGAAAGACCGCAGGCTGGGCACGAAACACGCTCTCCGAACCGACGCGACTCGTCTCACCGTCCCGTCCGCTTTGCAAGACCGTGGACGGCGGATCGGTCTCCGAAAGCCTCGCTTCCGCTGCGGACACTCTCTTGCTACCAGCGGGTATGGTCGACCTCACAGCGCTCGGCGATGCGATTCTCAGGGGCGAGCGCGCGGCGCTGGCGCGGGCCATCACGCTCGCCGAAAGCCGGCGCGCCGACCACCGCGAACAGGCGCAGACCCTGCTCTCACGCCTTCTCCCGCACACCGGCAAGGCGATCCGCGTCGGCATCACCGGCGTGCCCGGCGTCGGCAAATCGACCACGATCGACGCGCTCGGCAGCTATCTGACGGGCCAGGGCCACAAGGTCGCGGTGCTCGCGGTCGACCCGTCCTCGACGCGCAGCGGCGGCTCGATTCTCGGCGACAAGACCCGCATGGCGCGGCTCGCCATCGATCCGCACGCCTATATCCGCCCCTCGCCCTCCTCCGGCACGCTGGGCGGCGTCGCCGCCAAGACGCGCGAGACCATGCTGCTCTGCGAAGCCGCCGGCTTCGACGTCATCCTGGTCGAGACGGTCGGTGTCGGCCAGTCGGAGACGGCGGTCGCCGATCTCACCGACTTCTTCCTGGTGCTGATGCTGCCCAATGCCGGCGACGAATTGCAGGGCATCAAGAAGGGCATCATCGAGCTCGCCGACATGCTCGCGGTCAACAAGGCCGACGGCGAGGGGGCGACCGCCGCGCGCGCCGCAGCGGCGCAGTACAAGGCGGCGCTGCACATCCTCGCTCCCGCGTCGACGCTGTGGTCGACGCCGGTGGTGACGATCTCCGGCCTGACCGGCGCCGGCCTCGACGCGCTCTGGGCCAAGATCGAGGAACATCGCAACCGGTTCGAGGCCAAGGGCCTTATCGCCGAGAAGCGCCGGCGGCAGGATGTTAAGTGGATGTGGGCGATGGTGCAGGACCGCTTGCAGGCCAAGCTCCGGCACGATCCGGCCCTGAAGGCGCGCGCGCCGAAGCTGGAAGCCGCGGTCGCCGCAGGCGAGATGGCGCCGACTGCCGCCGCCGACGAGATCGCAAAGGCGCTCGGGCTGTAATCCGACCCAACGGCCCGCCGCGGCACGCCTCTTGAAGCCTTTCAGCCAAAATGGAGGCTCTGATGACGCTTTCGCGCCGCGACTGGCTGCGGACGGCCCTTTTCGGCACGGTAGCAGCAACGACTGGTCCCGCCCTGGCACAGTCGCCGCGGGCCAGCATGTCGGCCGCGCTCGGCACGCTGGGCCTCGAAGCAGCGCAGTTCGGCCTGCGGCCCGGCGCGACCGAAGACCAATCGCGTGCGCTCCAGGCGGCCCTCGCCGAGGCCGTCAAGCGCGAGGCGCCGTTGCTGGTTGCGCCCGGCCGCTATCGCATCGCCAATGTCGTTCTGCCCGAGAACGCCCGCCTGATCGGCGTGCCCGGCGCGACGCAGTTCATCGCCGCGCAGGCGGGATCGCTCCTGCTGGCGCGGCGGATCAAGCGCGCGGCGATTTCCGGGATCGTGCTCGACGGCCTCGATATGAAGCTCGACCAGCGCACCGGCCTACTCAATATCGACGATGTACTCGACTTCTCCCTCTCCGACTGCGAATTCGCCAATGCCGGCTCGGTCGGCCTCACGCTCAATCGCACGGCCGGACGCATCGAGCGCAACCGTTTCCGCTCGATGCGGGATTCGGCGCTGTTCTCGTTCGATTCACGCGGCCTCTCGATCGAGGGCAACACGGTCGAGGATTGCGGCAACAACGGCATCCAGCTGTGGCGCGGCCAGGCCGGCGACGACCAGAGCCTCATTCGCGGCAACCGGCTCAACCGCATCCGCAACGATGCCGGCGGCGACGGACCGTATGGCAACGGCATCAGCCTGTTCCGGGCCGGCGGCGTGGTGGTCGAGGGCAATACGCTGCGCGATTGCGCGCTGACCTTCATCCGCAACAATTCCGGCTCGAACGTGCAGATCCTCGGCAATCAGGGCCGGCGCTGCGGCGAGACCGCGCTCTATTCCGAATTCGCCTTCGAGGGCGCGATCATCGCGAACAACCTGGTCGAGGATTGCGCACAGGGTGTCAGCATCACCAATCTCGATCATGGCGGGCGGCTCGCAGTGCTCGCCAACAACATCATCCGCAACGCCCAGAAGGGGCTGGCGCCGAAAGGCAAGATCCTGGCCGGCGGCGCCGGCCTGCATGTCGAGGCGGAGGCGGCGGTCACCGGCAATGTCGTCGAGAACGCCAGCGATGTCGGCATCACGCTCGGCTGGTCCTGGGCGATGCGCAACCTCGTCGCGACCGGCAACGTCGTCCGGCGCACCGGGATCGGCATCTCAGTCTCGCTGGTCCCCAAGGAGCGCAACGCGCTGATCGCCAACAATGTGATCAGCGAGGTCAAGATCGGCGCCGTGGTCGGCACCGAGTTCGGCAAGGCGGTGACCGGCGACCTGACCAAGGGCGAGGATAAGCGCGCCGCCGGCATCCGGGTCGAAGGTAACACCGTCGGCTGACGTGCAGCGCTCTATCAGGTGCGCAGCGCTTCCGCCGCATGGACACGGCCAACCTCGATGCCGTTCCAGTTCTTCATCACCGTCTCGCGGAACGGCGCGAAGGCCGCCTCGTCACCGTCCTGCCGCGGCAGGAAGCGCTCGACCAGCGCAGCCATGGCGATCTCGGTGGCGCGGCCGGCGCCATCGTCGCATTTCAGCGCGATGCCATAGCCGAGCTCCGGCAGCGTGCCGCAATAGACCCCCTCGGCCCCGGTCTTGATGAAGGCGCGAGCGCCGAAGACCTCCATGAAGCGGGTGTCGAAGCGGCCGGTGCCGGCGACCATGAACGGGTTGGCGGCAACCGCCTCGCGGATACGCCGGGCCGCCTCGGCGCGTTTGGGGCCGAGGCTATTGCCGGTGCCGAAGCGGGCGAAACCGAGCGCCAGCGCCTTCAGCGGCACCGCATAGGTCGGGATCGAGCAGCCGTCGGTACCGGACAGCTCGGCCGTGTGCGGGGCGCCGGTCACCTCCTCCAGCGCGGCACGCACGGCCTGCTGGACCGGATGCGTGCCCTTCACATAGCCGGCGGGGTCCTCGTCGATGCCGCAGGACAGGCAGACGAAGCCGGCATGCTTGCCGGAGCAGTTGTTGTTGAGCGCGCTCGGCTCGCGGCCGGCCTTGGCGAGCGCACGCGCTGCCGCCTCGCCCATCGGCCAATGCGCGCCGCATTCGAGGCAGGAGGCGTCGCGGCCGGCCTTCCTGAGCATAGCGAGCGAGGTCTCGGCATGGCGCTCCTCGCCGGAATGCGATGAGACGGCGAGCGCGATCTCGGTCGGCGTCAGGCCGTAGCGGTCGGCGGCACCGCTCTCCAGCAGCGGCAAGGCCTGCAGCGCCTTCACCGCCGAACGCGGAAACACCGGGCGCTCGACATCCCCCAGCGAGAGCACCACCGCCCCGTCCGCATCGACGACGATCGCCGCGCCGCGATGGCGCGATTCGACGGTGCTGCCGCGGGTGACTTCTGCGAGCACGGGATTGTCCATCTGGCATCTCCGGCGGAACGGGCACCGCCTTGTCGCGTTTGTCTCTCGACCTGTCAAAGCCCATGGCGCACAGTGCGGGCATGGGGCAGGTCGGCGCCCTCGCCCGTCCGCAAACATGAGCAGATGTCGTGCCCGATGAGGCGCGGCCCAGGATCAGATGACCGACAGCAGCACGGCCCCCGACTACGAAGTCGAATACAACAACCGCGCCCGCGTTCCCGAGCACCCCGGCATCATCGCCGGCTGGGCCCGCGATGCCGCCGCTTATCGCGAGGTCGCGGTCAGCGAGCTCGGGGTCCGCTATGGCGAGGGCCCACGCCAGAGTTACGACCTGTTCAAGCCGGAAGCGGTGAAGAGCCAGGCGATCGTGCTCTTCATCCATGGCGGCTACTGGCAGGCGCTCGATCCGAGCTTCTTCTCGCATATGGCGCGCGGGCTGAACCTGCGCGGCGTTCCTGTCGCAGTCGCGGGCTACGATCTCTGCCCGCAGGTCGAGGTCGGCCATATCGTCTGGGAATTGCAGCAGGCCGCAGCGGCGATCTGGCGGCGCTACAACCTGCCAGTGGTCGCGGCCGGGCATTCGGCCGGCGGCCAGCTCTCGGCCTGCCTGCTGGCGACCGACTGGGGGAATGTCGACGCCAAGCTCCCGGACCAGGTCGTGCCGGCCGCCTATGGCATCTCCGGCCTCTACAATCTGAAGCCGCTGACCGAGACCAGCATCAACAAGGCGCTCGGTTTGACGATGGAAGGCGCCGAGCGCGAAAGCCCGCTGTTCTGGCCGGCGCCGTCCGGGCTGGTGATGGATGCAGTCGTCGGCGGAGCCGAAAGCGCCGAATATCTCAAGCAGAGCCGTAGGCTGACCGATGTCTGGGGCCTGGAGGGCGTACGCACGCGCTATGAGGAGATCGACGGCGCCAACCATTTCACGGTGATCGCCGGCCTCGCCGACCCGCAGAACGCGATGACGCGGCGTATCGCGGAACTCGCAGGCGCTTGACCCGCCCGCACCAGCGGCTATCGAGAGGCGTCAGGATTCCGGAGCCAAGCGATGCAGACCTTCTTCGTCGAGATCAAATGCAAGCTCGGCAAGACCTATGAGGTCGCCAGCGAACTCGCCGATCGCGAGATCGCCTCGGAAATCTACTCGACCGCCGGCAATTACGACATCCTGGCCAAGTTCCATGTCGCCGCCGATGTCGACATCGGCCATTTCGTCGCCCAGAAGGTGCAGTCGATCCCCGAGATCGCCGACACCCACACGATCATCACCTTCAAGGCGTTCTGAGCCAAGAGCCGGTTCCGATCAGATTGGCTCTATCTGATCGGCATGGTGAGGCCGTCCTCCGGCAACATCGCAACGAGCAGGTCGGCAAAGCGTCGTGCCGCGGGCGCGACCGAGCCGGCGGACGGGAACAGCAGCATCGTCCGGTAGGCGATGGCCGGCGCGAAGCGGCGGGCCACCAGCCCCTGCATGCCGCCGAATGTCAGCGGAAACGGGTTCAGCAAGGCCACGCCGACGCGCTGCCGGACCATCTCGGCGACGAAGACGGCTGCCGTGCCCTCCCCGACCAGGCGCAGAGCCACGCCGGCGTCGGCGAAGGCCTGCTCCACCTTGATGCGCTCGGGAAAGCGCCGTGCGAGGGCGATGATCGGCTCTTCGGCGAGGTCCTGAGGCCCGAGGACATCGCGGTCGGCGAGCGGATGATCCTCCGGCATCAGCACATGCGCGACGGCTTCCCGGATAGCCTTGCCATGAATGCCGATATGCGATGCCGACATGTCCACGAGTCCGAGATCGGCGGCGCGGTCGGCGACCTGCGTGATCACGGTCGAGCTGGTATCGATCTCCACATTCGCGACGACGTCGGGCTCCTGCCGGCGGAACTCCGCCAGAACCGGCGGCAGGACGAACTGGGCCAGGGTCGGCGGCGTCGCGATGCGCAGCACGCTCGCCTGAACGGATTGTCCGGGCCAACGGTTCAGCCGGTCGAGCGCCGCGAAGATCGGCTGCGCCTCCGCGTCCAGCGCAAAGGCATCTGCAGTGGGCACGAGCCTGCCGCCCTCACGCGCGAACAGCGGGCGGCCGACATGCGCTTCAAGCGCCGCGAGCGCCCGCGATACGGCGGGCTGCGAAATCCCGAGCATCTGCGCTGCTGCCACGGTCTTGCGGGTCGCGATCATAGCCTGGAGCACTTCGAGCTCTCGCAAGCTCGGAGGCCGCCGGTCGGCGCTCGCCGTGTTCGCCATGATCGCGTCCCGCCCTATCCGCACGCCGCATCCGCCTATGCGGTGAGATTATATCAAAGCGCGCGCCGTATAATTTACAGGTATACAAAATCGTTCTACAAGCCCGGGCGGGCGAGATCAGGGGCAGACCGGCCAATCCGGCGACTCGCCAGCCGCGGCTCAGTTGTTAAAGATGGCGCCTCGAAGCCATCGGGAGGTTCGGAATGAAAACGTTCAGCGCCAACGGGCTGAAAGCTCTCAAGCTCGCCATTCTGGCGGCTCCGGTCATGACCATTGCCGGCCTGGCATCGGCCCAGGAGCTGAAGATCGGCCTGTCGGCCGAGCTCAGCGCGATGGACCCGCACTATCACAACGTCTCGCCCAACAACATGCTGTCGCGGCACATCTACGAGCCGCTGGTCGGCCAGGACGAGAAGCAGGCGCTGAAGCCGCTCCTCGCCGAGAGCTGGAAGGCGATCGACGACACGACCTGGGAGTTCAAGCTGCGCCAGGGCGTCAAGTTCCATGACGGCACGCCGTTCACGGCCGACGACGTGATCGCCACCATGCAGCGCGCCCCGAACGTGCCGAAGAGCCCGTCGAGCTTCTCCGCCTATGTCCGCGGCAAGGAGTTCACCAAGGTCGACGACTTCACCGTGCGCGTGAAGACCGCGACACCGGCGCCGCTGGTGCCGACCGACCTTTCGACCTTCGGCATCATCCCGGCCAAGTGCAAGGACACCACCACCGAGGACTTCAACCTCGGCAAGTGCACCACCGGCGGCACCGGCGCCTACAAGCAGGCCGAATATGTCGCCGGCGACCGCGTCGTGCTGACCCCGAATGAGAGCTACTGGGGCGGCAAGGAGCCGTGGTCGAAGGTCACCTTCCGGATGATCACCTCGGCCCCGACCCGCGTCGCGGCGCTGCTCGCCGGCGATCTCGACGTGATCGAGAACGTCCCGACCTCGGATGTCGCCCGGCTCAAGGGCGATGCCAAGCTCAGCGTCGCCAGCACGGTCTCGAACCGGGTGATCTACTTCCACATGGATCACTTCCGCGAGGTCTCGCCCTTCATCAAGGGCAAGGACGGTTCCGAGATCAAGAACCCGCTGCGCAACCTCAAAGTCCGCCAGGCGCTGTCGATGGCGATCAACCGGCCGGGCATCGTCGACCGCATCATGGAGAAGGAGGCGATCCCCGCCGGCCAGCTCCTGCCCGACGGCTTCTTCGGCACCTCCAAGAAGCTGAAGCCGGTGGCCTACGACCTCAACGGCGCCAAGAAGCTGCTCGCCGAGGCCGGCTACCCCAACGGCTTCAAGATGAAGCTGCACGGCCCGACCAACCGCTACCTCAACGACACCAAGATCATCGAGGCTGTCGCGCAGATGTTCTCGCGCCTCGGCATCGAGACCGAGGTCGAGACGCTGCCGTCGGCGAACTTCTTCACCCGCGCCTCGCAGGGCGGCCAGGGCAATGTGCCGGAGTTTTCCTTCATCCTCGTCGGCTGGGGCGCCGGCACCGGCGAATCCTCGGACTCGCTGAAGGCGCTGCTCGCCACCTTCGATCCGCAGAAGGGCATGGGTGCGACCAATCGCGGCCGCTACTCCAACCCGGCCTTCGACGCCAAGCTCGTCGAGGCGCTGCGCACCGTAGACGATTCCAAGCGCGATGCGGCTCTGGCCGAGGCGATGGATATCGGCATGAACGATGTCGGCCTGATCCCGACCCATTTCCAGCTGAACACCTGGGCCTCGCGCAAGGGCGTCAAGGTGCAGGCCCGTACCGACGAGTACACGCTCGCCACCGGCATCCGTAAGGACTGACCGGACCTGTCGATCCCGGTCCGAACCGGCTTGAAGCCCGGTCCGGACCGCGCGACACTCTTTTCTTGTTGAAATGCGAAGACGTCACCCCATCGGCCCCGCCGAATGGGGTGATGTTCCGCACTCCGATCCGGAAGGCACCGGACCATGCTGGCATTCGTCCTGCGCCGCCTGGCGCAAGCCCTCTTCGTCATCGCGGCGATGCTCGTGATCGTCTTCTTCGGCGTGAATGTCGTCGGCGATCCCATCTACATGCTGATCTCGCCCGAGATGGACCAGCAGCAGATCGCCGAGACAGCGCGCGCGCTCGGGCTCGACCGGCCGATCTGGGAGCAATTCCTGGTCTTCCTGAAGAACGCCGCCCAGGGCGATCTCGGCCGCTCCTTCGTCCATGGCGAATCCGCGATCAAGCTGATCCTGCACCGGATGCCGGCGACCCTGGAGCTCGCCTTCGTCGCGCTGGTACTGGCGATCGTGATCGGCTTGCCGCTCGGCCTCTATGCCGGCCTGAAGCCGGAGAGCCGGTTGTCGCGCTTCATCATGGCCGTCTCGATCCTCGGCTTCTCGCTGCCGACCTTCTGGGTCGGCCTGATGCTGATCCTGACCTTCGCGGTCAGCCTCGGCTGGCTGCCGGCGACCGGGCGCGGACCGACCGTCTCGATCCTCGGCTTCGAGACCTCGCTGCTCTCGCTTCAGGGCTGGCAGCACGTCGCCCTGCCCGCCTTCAACCTGGCGCTGCTCAAGATCTCGCTGGTGATCCGCCTGGCGCGGGCCGGCGCGCGCGAGGCGGCGCTCATGGACTATGTCAAGTTCGCGCGGGCCAAGGGCCTGTCGCAGAGCCGCATTATCGGCGTCCACATCCTCAAGAACATCATGATCCCGATCGTGACCGTGCTCGGGCTGGAGTTCGGCTCGCTCGTCGCCTTCTCAGTGGTGACCGAGACGATCTTCGCCTGGCCCGGCATGGGCCGCCTGCTGCTGGAAGCGATCACAAGGCTCGATCGGCCGGTGATCGTGGCTTACGTCATGGTCGTCGTCGTGCTGTTCGTCACCATCAACCTCCTGGTCGACCTGGTCTATTCGGCCCTCGACCCACGCGTGCGCCTGACGGAGGCGACATCATGAGCGAAGCCGCCCTGCCCTCCGCCGCGGCCACGCCGCCGGCTGCACCCGCCAAGGAGGAAACGCCGTTCCGGCGCTTCGTCCGGTCCTTCATCGAGGACCGGCTGGCCCTGTTCGGGCTCGCCCTCTTCATCCTGATCGTGCTGCTCGCCGTGGCCGCGCCGCTGATCGCGCCTCAGAATCCCTACGACCTCGCCAGCGTCGACGTGATGGATTCGCGCCAGCCGCCGGGTTCGCCCGCCGGCGAGGGCTTCACCATGTGGCTCGGCTCGGACGGCGTCGGGCGCGACCTGCTCTCCGGCATCCTCTACGGCCTGCGCATCTCGCTGATGGTCGGCGCCTTCTCCGGCATTCTGGCGGCGACGCTCGGCGCCGCGGTCGGCCTGATCGCGGCCTATGCCGGCGGGCGGACCGAGAACGCGATCATGCGCCTCGTCGACCTGCAGCTCTCGCTGCCGTCGGTGCTGGTCGCGCTGATCCTGGTGGCGGGCCTCGGCAAGGGCGTCGACAAGATCATCATCGCGCTGGTGATGGTGCAATGGGCCTATTACGCCCGTACCGTGCGCGGCTCGGCCCTGGTCGAGCGGCGCAAGGAATATGTCGAGGCGGCGCAGTCGCTCGGCCTGTCCCATGCCCGCACCGTCTTCCGGCACATCCTGCCGAACTGCCTGGCTCCGGTGATCGTCATCGTCACCGTGCAGACCGCCCATGCCATCTCGCTGGAGGCGACGCTGTCCTTCCTCGGCGTCGGCCTGCCGCAGACCGAGCCCTCGCTCGGCGTGCTGATCGCCAACGGCTTCCAGTACATGCTCTCGGGCAGCTACTGGATCTCGGTCTTCCCCGGCTTTGCGCTGCTCATGACGATCGTTTCGATCAACCTGGTCGGCGACCGCCTGCGCGACGTGCTCAACCCGCGGCTGGAGAAGTGAGCATGGCGCCAGTTCTCGAAGTCAGCGGTCTCAAGACCCATTTCTTCACCCGCGCAGGCACGGTGAAATCGGTCGACGGCGTCTCCTTTCGCGTCGAGCGCGGCGAAGTGCTCGGCCTCGTCGGCGAGTCCGGCTCGGGCAAATCGGTCACCGGCTTCTCGGTGATGGGCCTGATCGATCCGCCCGGCAGGATCGTTGAGGGCTCGATCAAGCTAAACGGCAAGGAGTTGGTCGGGCTCGACGAGGAGGGCTTCCGCAAGGTCCGCGGCCGCGAGGTCGCGATGATCTTCCAGGACCCGATGATGACGCTGAACCCGGTCCTGCGCGTCGACACGCAGATGATCGAGGCCGTCACCGCCCATGACAAGGTCTCGCACAAGGCGGCGCGCGAACGCTCCCGCGACGCCCTCGCCAAGGTCGGCATCCCCTCGCCCGAGGAGCGGCTCAACGCCTATCCGCACCAGTTCTCCGGCGGCATGCGCCAGCGCGTCGCGATCGCGATCGCCCTGCTGCACCGCCCGCCTCTGATCATCTGCGACGAGCCGACCACGGCGCTCGACGTCACCATCCAGAGCCAGATCCTCGCCGAGATGCAGAGCCTCTGCGCCGATACCGGCACGGCGCTGGTTTGGATCACCCATGATCTCGGCGTCGTCGCCGGCCTCGCCGACCGCATCGCGGTGATGTATGCCGGCCGCATCGTCGAGACCGGCGCTGTCGATCCGGTGCTCGACGCACCCCTTCACCCCTATACCAACGGTTTGCTCGGTTCGCTGCCGGCCGAGGGCGAGCCCGGCGCGCCCTTGCGCCAGATCAGGGGCTCGACGCCCTCGCTGGCGCGCCTGCCGCAAGGCTGTGCCTTCGCGGCGCGCTGCGATTACGCGCAGGCCGATTGCCTCGCCATCGCCCCCGACGTCACCCCCTTCCCGGGCGAGCGCGGCGTGCGCTGCCACCACCCGCTGAACCTCGCCGGAGTTGCGGCATGAGTACGCCGATCCTCACACTTGAAGGCGTCTCGAAGCGTTTCACCAAGCCGCTCGACACGGCCTCGAAATTCGCCAATCTGCTCGGCGCCAATTACAGCGAGCAGACGGTGCACGCCGTCGACGGCGTCGACCTCTCGATCCGCCAGGGCGAGGTCGTCGGCCTCGTCGGCGAGTCCGGCTGCGGCAAGTCGACGCTCGGCCGCGTCGTCGCCGGCGTCCACCATGCCAGCTCCGGCCGCGTCTCCTGGCGCGGCCGCTACACCGACGAGATGTCGGCGGAGGAGCGCAAGGCGGCGACGCTCGCCATCCAGATGATCTTCCAGGACCCGATGTCCTCGCTCAACCCGCGCCTGCGCGTCACCGACATCGTCGGCGAGGCACCGGTCGTGCACGGGCTGGTGCCGAAGGCTCAGCAGGACGCCTATGTCGCCGAGATGCTCGACCGGGTCGGCCTCGACTCGACCTATCGCCGCCGCTATCCGCACCAGTTCTCCGGAGGCCAGCGCGCCCGCATCGGCATTGCACGGGCGCTGGCAGTCAAGCCGCAATTCCTCGTCTGCGACGAGAGCGTCGCCGCACTTGATGTATCGATTCAGGCCCAGGTCCTGAATCTTTTCATGAAGCTACGCGACGAACTTAACCTGACTTATCTTTTCATTAGCCATGATCTCTCGGTGGTCCGCCACCTCTCCGACCGGGTCGTGATCATGTATCTCGGCCGCGTGGTCGAGGCGGCGCCGGCAAGCGAACTGTTCAAGGGCCCGCAGCACCCTTATGCGCAGGCGCTGCTCGCCAATGTGCCGTCGATCAGCGCCCGCAAGAAGCGCTTCGCTCCGCTGAAGGGCGAGATCCCCTCGCCGCTGCATCCGCCGTCAGGCTGCCATTTCCATCCGCGCTGCCCGCAGGCCGGCCCGCGCTGCAGGGCCGAGCGCCCGGCGCTGAAGGAGATCGCGACGGGGCATGTCGCCGCCTGCCATCTGCATGATGGCGGTGTCGGGGCGCTGGCGGCCTAGCGCCTCAGCTCAGATCGGCGAGAGCTGCCAGGCATATTGATAGCGCCCGTACTGGGTACTGGTGACGCCGTTGCGTTCGGTGCCGGGGAATTCCTCCGGCGGCGTCACTACCGTCACCCTGAAGACGGCGCTCTTGCCAGGCTTGAGCAGGCCCATATGGACGGCGGCTGCGCCAAGCGTCGAGTCGCCGCTGTAGATGTCGGTGCCCCAGAGCTGGCCTTCCAGCGCGCCCGTGATGCGGAAATAATAGACGGCACCGACCTTCTCGCAGAGCCCGTGCATGTTTGTCGGCGCCTCCGACGCGATGGAACTCTGATCGAGCAGCGTCCGGAGCTGCCGGCGCGAGAGCTTCCCGCGCTTGTCGAAATAGGCGACGAGATCCTGAACGACTTTCACGATGCGCCTCCCGCTTGCATGACGACGACCCGGCCATAGGACGGCTGGAACGAGACCGAGGGCTTGGGCAGCGCCCAGAGCACGGCATAGGGCACGGCTTCATTTGGATAGCTGACCTCGCCGTCGGTAATGACGATCGCGGCGCTGACGCGCGGATCGTCCGATAGGGCTTCGAGTGCCGGCGTCAAGTCGCTGCCGCCATAGCCGCTGATCCGGTAGTCCGCGAGCGCCGCCGGCGAGAGCACCTCGTCGCAGGTGACGACGCTGTCGCACTGGACGACGCGGATCTCGTCGACGCCGGCCGCATCGCAGAACTCGGCGATGGCGCCGAGCGCCTTCGGGATATCGTCGCCCATCGAGGCGCTGGTATCGAGGATGACGTTCAGCATCCAGGAATGGCGCTTGCGGCCGGGCATGACGGCATCGCTGCGATCGTGGCCGCGACGCGAAGCGCGGGTGTAGGTGCGCTCGCCCGGCGCAGCGCCGTCGAGCCAGGCCTGGAGCGCGACATGCCAGGGCGTGTGGAAGAAGCCGCGTTGCGCCTGCACGCTCTGCTGCTGGCCGCCTGCGCTGTCGCCCCTGCCGCGCAGGGCGCCCATGGCCTTCGCCAGCACCATGCCGCGGCCGGCGAGGTCGCGGACCGCCTGTGCCCGCTCGGCCTGGTCGGCGCTGTCCTCGGGGAAAAGCTCGCGCTCGCGCTGGGCGTCGAGCGCATCGCCCATCGCGCCCGCGGGCGCCTGACGCGCCGCGCCGAGCACCTGCTCGACGGTGACGACCTGCCCTTCCCAAACCTGCGTGCGCGACGGCATGTAATTGCCGGTGCGGCGCATCTCCAGCACGATGTCCTCGGCCGAGCGCTCGCGGGCGCCCTGCATATCTAGTCCACCCGCTGGGATCGTCGTGGTGCCGAGCGCATGCCGCAGCATGTCGTTGATGATGTAATCGTGGGCGTAATTGAACTCGAGCGCGGCGCTGCCGCGGGCCCGGTCATGGGTGCGCAGCGCGAGATGCAGCAGCTCATGGGCGAGCACGAAGACGAGGTCGTCGGCTGAGAGTCTCGCCGTGAACGCCGGGTTTGCCAGCAACCTTCCCGAGGCGAAGACGCCCATGGTCGGAACGCGCTCGTCGATCTCGACCCTGACGGCGGCGGCAAGCCCGGCCAGATGCGGGAATGGCGCTGTCACCAAGCGGAGGCCCCGCATGATCCGCGCGTGGGTAGCGCGGTCGGCAACCGAAAGATCAGGCGCGGTGCTCATGCCGCGACCTTGCGCAGGAGGTCGTACATCGCCCGGTCCGCGCCGAGCGCCCCCCAGACCTCCACCATGTCATTGAGGATGAGGAGCTGGTGCTCGTGCGACAGGCTGCGCAGGAAGCGATTGATCACCGCCGGCTTCATGCCTTCCGCGCGCCCGTCCCTGACGAACTGGCGGATGCAGTCGAGGATGAACCAGCGGGCGGAATCGCCCTTGGGCAGCAGCTCGGGCTTGCGCAGATAATCCTCGAGCGGGCGCACCGCCCCGATCGAATCCTCGGCGAGCGCGCAGAACACCACCGCATCCTCCGGCGAGAGCCGGCCGAAGGCCAGCGCGCGCCGCAACTCATTGCTGAGGAAGCCGGCCTTCTGCGCCATGTCGAGTGCCCGCGACAGCAGCGTCCAGGCGCGCGGCGTCGAAAACGGCACGGGCTCGGCCGGCACCGGCCGCATCAACGCGTCGGGTATCGTCGCGATGAAGCTGCGGATCTCGGCGCGGACCCCGGCACGCTGGGCCCAGGCCAGCCAATCGGCGGTATCGACGCGCAATTGCAGGATGGTGACACGGTTGACCAGCGCCGAGCTCATCGCCCGCACCAAAGCGCGGTCCTGCAGGCGGTTGCCGGCAGCGACGACCCAGGTGCCTTTCGGCAGGGCATGCTCGCCCAGCCGCCGTTCCAGCAGCAGCGAATAGAATGCCTTCTGGACATCGGGCGAGCAGGCCGGCAATTCGTCGAGGAACAGGCAGAACGGCTCGGGCTTCTCCGGCAGCAGCACGCGCGGCGGGCAGAAGACCGAGCGCTCGCCGACGATGCGCGGGATGCCGCTGACGTCCTCGGGAGCGATCTGGGTGCCGAGCAGCGAGCGGCAGGGCAGTCCGGCCTCGCGCGCAGCTTCATAGACCAGTTCGGATTTGCCGAGCCCGGGCGGCGAGAGAAGCAGGAAGCTCTGTTCATGCGCCATGCACTGGATGAGCTGCTTGGCCTGTCGCAGCGAGACAACTTCCTCGAAGGCGGAACGCGTCGCTTCCATCAACCCCTCCCAAGGACGACCCGCGGAGATCAAATCGCGGATACGGCAAGAGGCAGTCTGCAACAGCCGAGGCCGTTGAAATCATTATTTCTTTGTAATGTTCAGTTTTGTTTCACGGTTGTTTCACAGGCTGCTCGTTTGGGGGATTTCAATCGATCCCACAGCGCCTGCTGGCCAAACTCGATCCTGTTTTCCCGGCAGCACAAGTCTTTCGCCGCCCGCCCCCGCTTGACGCCTACCCCCTTTCCGCGCGACCTCGTCTGTAAGCAATGGCGGCGCAGAGGAAGCGTGGGGATGGCTAAGAGCACATTGTCGGCGGATCTGCGTTCTGGCGCGCTGGTTTACCACCGCCTTCCCAAGCCCGGTAAGCTGGAGATCCAGGCGACCAAGCCGCTCGGCAACCAGCGCGACCTGGCGCTGGCCTATTCGCCTGGCGTCGCCGCGGCCTGCGAGGCGATCGTCGAGGATCCGGGCGAGGCGGCCGAGCTGACCTCGCGCCAGAACCTCGTCGCCGTCATCACCAACGGCACGGCCGTGCTCGGCCTCGGCGACATCGGCCCGCTCGCCTCCAAGCCGGTGATGGAAGGCAAGGCCGTCCTCTTCAAGAAATTCGCCGGGATCGACTGCTTCGACATCGAGGTCGAGCAGAAGAACATCGAGAAATTCGTCGAGGTCGTGGCCGCGCTTGAGCCGACCTTCGGCGGCATCAATCTCGAGGACATCAAGGGCCCCGAATGCTTCGAGATCGAGGAGCAGCTCAAGGCCCGGATGAACATCCCGGTCTTCCATGACGACCAGCACGGCACCGCGATCATCGTCAGCGCCGCCGTCCTGAACGGGCTCGACCTCGCCGGCAAGAAGATCGGCGAGGTCAAGATCGTGGTCTCCGGCGCGGGCGCCGCCGCGCTGGCCTGCCTCAATTTGCTCGTCTCGCTCGGCGCCCGCACGCAGAACATCTGGGTCACCGATCTCGACGGGGTGGTCTACAAGGGCCGCAACACGCTGATGGACCGCTGGAAGGAGGTCTACGCTCAGGAAACCGACGCTCGCACGCTAGCAGAGGTCATCCCAGGCGCCGACATCTTCCTCGGCCTCTCCGCCGCCGGCGTGCTGAAGCCGGAAATGGCCAAGGCAATGGCGCCGAGGCCGCTGATCCTGGCGCTCGCCAACCCCTATCCCGAGATCATGCCGGAGGAGGCGCTCGCCGTCCGCCCCGACGCGATGATCTGCACCGGCCGCTCGGACTATCCGAACCAGGTCAACAACGTCCTGTGCTTCCCCTACATCTTCCGCGGCGCGCTCGACGTGCAGGCGACGACGATCAACGAGCCGATGAAGCTCGCCGCGGTGCGCGCCATCGCCGCGCTCGCCCGCGAGGCGACCTCGGACGTGGCGGCGCGGGCCTATGGCGGCGAGGCCTCGACCTTCGGCGCGACCTCGCTGATTCCGAACCCGTTCGATCCGCGCCTGATCCTGCGCATCGCGCCGGCGGTGGCGGAGGCCGCGATGACCACCGGCGTCGCCAAGAAGCCGCTGATCGATGCCGAGGCCTATCGCGAGGACCTGTCCCGCTTCGTCTTCCGGTCCGGCTTCCTGATGAAGCCGCTCTTCGCCAAGGCGAAGGCCGATCCCAAGCGCGTGATCTATGCCGAGGGCGAGGATGAGCGCGTGCTGCGCGCCGCCCAGATCGCGATCGAAGAGGGCATGGCGATCCCGATCCTGATCGGGCGCCCCTCGGTGATCGAGACCCGCGTCAAGCGCTTCGGCCTGACGATCCGCCCCGGCATCGATTGCGAACTGATCAACCCCGAGGACGACCCGCGCTATCGCGACTACGTCCAGACCTATCTCGACATCGCCGGCCGGCGCGGCATCACGCCCGAGGCGGCCCGCTCGCTGGTGCGCACGAACAATACGGTGATCGCGGCGCTCGCCGTCGCCCGCGGCGAGGCCGACGCGATGATCACCGGTCTGGAAGGCCGCTTCCTCTCGCGGCTGCGCCATATCCGCGACATCATCGGCCTGGAGCCCGGCGTCTGTGACATCGCGGCGATGACTTTGGTCATCACCAGCAAGGGCGCCTTCTTCCTGGCCGACACCCATGTAAAGTACGATCCCACCGCCGAAGAGATCGCCGACATGACGATCCTCGCCGCCGGCCATGTCGAGCGCTTCGGCATCACGCCCAAGATCGCCCTGCTCTCGCATTCCGACTTCGGCGCGGCCGACACGCCGTCCTCGATCAAGATGCGCAAGGCGGTCAGGCTGATCCAGGAGCGCGCGCCGGAGCTGGAATGCGACGGCGAGATGGAAGCCGACACCGCCCTCGTCGCCGCGATCCGCGATCGCGTGCTGCCCTCCTCGAAGCTGAAGGGCGTCGCCAACGTCCTGATCTTCCCCAATCTCGACGCGGCCAACATAGCCTACCAGTTCGCCAAGGTGCTGGGGGATGCGCTTCCCGTGGGGCCGATCTTGATCGGCGCGGCCAAGCCGGTGCACATCCTGACCGGCAATGTGACGGCGCGCGGTGTGGTCAACATGACGGCGGTCGCGGTCGCCGAAGCGCAAGGGCGGGCGGTGGCCGGCTGACCTTGCGAGAAGGCTGGCTCAACTCGTTTCTGAGCCAGCTTTCGAAAGCGGGACAGGGACTTAAGCTGAACGGTTGATACCGGCTTTTCGCTCTTGGCGGGCGGCGCGCGATAGGCTCATACTTCGCTTCAGGAGCGGGAAAGGGGCCCGTCCGAATCGTTCGGAGAGCGCTCATGCGTGCGATCAACCGTCAGTCCGGTATCCGGCGTGCCATTCGGCCGCTCGCGCTGGCGAGCGGCCTTTTTCTTGCGCTCGCAGGCTTTGCCGGCGCCGCCCTGGCGCAGGTCGTGTTCCATCGCGGCAATGACGGCGACCCCGAAACGCTCGATTCGCACAAGACCTCGACGGTCAGTGAGGCCCATCTCCTGCGCGACCTCTCCGAAGGCCTGGTGATCCATCATATCAACGGCGAGGTCGTGCCCGGCGTCGCCGAAAGCTGGACGATGGCGCCGGACGGCAAGGTCTACAGCTTCAAGCTGCGCGCCAATGCCAAATGGTCGAATGGCGATCCGGTCAGCGCGAGCGATTTCGTCTTCGCGTTCCGGCGCATGGTCAATCCCGAGACCGGCGCGAAATACGCCAACATCCTCTATCCGATCCGCAATGCCGAGAAGATCAACAAGGCAAGCGAAGGCGCCAAGCTCGAGGATCTCGGCGTCAAGGCGATCGACGAGCGCACGCTCGAGATTTCGCTGGAGCGGCCCACCCCCTATTTCCTGGAATTGCTGACGCACCAGACCGGCCTGCCGGTCCATGTGCCGTCCGTCCAGAAATTCGGCAAGGACTTCGTCAAGCCGGAGAACTGGGTCTCGAACGGCGCCTACACGCTGAAGGAATTCGTGCCGAACTCGCATATCCGGCTGGAAAAGAACAAGGCCTTCCACGACGCGGCGAACGTCAAGATCGACACGGTGATCTACTATCCGACGCCCGACTTCTCCGCCGCGGCCCGCCGCTTCCAGGCCGGCGAGCTGCAGATGACATCCGACATTCCGGCCGATCAGGTCCAGCAGCTTCGCGAGAAGCTCGGCAAGGAGCAGGTCCGGATTTCGCCCTATCTCGGCACCTATTTCCTGATCATCAACACCGCCAAGAAGCCCTTCGACGACATCCGGGTGCGCCGCGCCCTCTCGCTGGTGATCGACCGCGAATTCATCGCCGAGGAGATCTGGGGCGGCACCATGCTGCCGGCCTATGGCGTGATTCCGCCGAACATCGGCAATTATGGCGAGCGGGCCGAGGCCGATTTCAAGGGCGCCTCCCCGCTCGATCGCGAGGACGAGGCCAAGAAGCTGCTCGCCGCGGCGGGCTTCGGCCCTGGCATGCCGCTCAGGGTCCAGTTGCGCTACAACACCACCGACAACAACCGCCGCACCGTGATCGCCATCGCCGAGCAGTGGAAAGCGATGGGCGTCGAGACCAGCCTCATCAACACCGACGGCAAGACGCATTTCGCGCTGCTGCGCGACGGGGGCGATTTCGACATCGCCCGCTATGGCTGGATCGGCGATTATTCCGACCCACAGAACTTCCTGTTCCTGTTCCAGAGCGACAACACCGGCTTCAACTCCGGCAAGTACAACAACCCGCAATTCGATGCGCTGATGAAGCAGGGCGCCGAGGAGATCGACATCGCCAAGCGCGCCGCGATCCTGCGCGAAGCGGACGCGATCCTCGCCGCCGACGTGCCCTGGATCCCGGTGCTGTACTATTCCTCGAAGAACCTGGTCTCGCCGAAGGTGCAGGGGTTCCAGCAGAACCTGCGCGGCGCGCTGCCGACGCGGTTCATGAGCCTGAAGCCGTGACAAACAAACGCCCCTGGCCCGCTAGGCCAGGGGCCTGAACCAGCCCCGTGCTCACCTACATCCTGCGCCGTCTCGCCACCGCGATCCCGACCCTGTTTGTGATCGTGACGATCTCGTTCTTCCTGATGCGCGTCGCGCCGGGCGGGCCGTTCGATCTCGAACAGCCGCTCGAAGCCAAGGTAATGGAGAACCTGCGGCGCATCTACAAGCTCGACCAGCCGCTGTTCCAGCAATACCTGACCTATCTCGCCGCCCTGCTGCGCGGCGATTTCGGCCCGTCCTTCTATTTCCGCGATTTTTCGATCGCCGAACTGTTCGCGCAGGGGCTGCCGGTCTCGATGCGGCTCGGGGCCTCGGCCTTGCTGCTCGCGCTCGCGATCGGCGGCCCGCTCGGCGCACTCGCCGCCTTTCGCCAGAACGGCGCGGCCGACCATGCCGTGATCGGCTTCGCCACCGCCGGCATCACCATCCCGAACTTCGTCGTCGCGCCCATCCTGCAGATCGTCTTCGGCCTGAGCCTGGCCTGGCTGCCGGTCGGCGGCTGGAATGGCGGCGCCTTTCGCAACAGCGTGCTGCCGATCGTGACGCTGGCCCTGCCCCAAATCGCCGTCATCGCCCGGATGACGCGCGCAGCGATGATCGAGACCTTGCGCGCCAATCATATCCGCACGCTCAGAGCCCAGGGCCTCTCGACCACGACCATCGCGCTGCATGCGGCGCGCGGCGCGGCGCTGCCGGTCGTCTCCTATCTCGGGCCGGCGGCGGCGAGCCTGCTCACCGGCTCGGTCGTGGTCGAGACGATCTTCGGCATTCCGGGGATCGGCCGCTATTTCGTCGAAGGCGCGCTCAACCGCGACTACACGCTGGTGATGGGCACGGTCGTCGTGGTCGCGATCTTCGTGCTGGTCTTCAACCTCGTGGTCGACGTGCTCTACGCGCTGCTCGACCCGCGCGTCAGGCTGGAGTGAGCGATGAGCGACACGAGCGCCTGTCCCACCCCGCCCATCGGTCGTTCGCTCTGGCAGGACGCGCGCATCCGCCTGCTGCGCAACCGCGCCGCGGTGGCGAGCCTTATCGTGTTGGCGCTGATGACGCTCGCCTGCGTCCTCGGTCCCCTCATGACCGGCCATCCTTATGACCGGGTCTATCAGGACTATGTTCGCGTGCCGGCAAGCCTTTCCGCCTACCCCAAGGATGAGGGACTGCCGGCGGCCGTGCAGCGCATCGCATCTCGCATCAGGGCCACGCCCAGCGACGTCGTGGCGGAGGCAACTCGCGTCAGGCTGGTCCTGACGGCGCAGCGGCCGATCGACCAGCGCCTGCTGGTCTATTTCGACCGTTCCGACCAGTTCGGCACGCCGGTGATCACCGCCAATGAGCAGGAGGGCCGCCGCCTCACGCTCGAAGTCCCGATCGAGCGCCAGTACTTCCTGTTCGGCACCGACTCCAATGGCCGCGACCTGCTGACCCGCACGCTGATCGCCGGCCGGGTCTCGCTCGCCATCGGCCTGCTCGCCACCGGTGTCGCCCTGGTGATCGGCGTCGCCTACGGCGCGACGTCCGGCTATCTCGGCGGGCGCATCGACATGGTGATGATGCGCATCGTCGACGTGCTCTATTCCCTGCCCTTCATCTTCTTCGTCATCCTGCTCGTCGTCTTCTTCGGCCGGAACTTCATCCTGATGTTCCTCGCGGTCGGCGCGATCGAATGGCTCGACATGGCCCGCATCGTGCGCGGCCAAGCGCTCTCGATCAGGCGTCAGGACTATGTGCTGGCGGCCGAGGCGCTCGGCGTCTCGACCGGCGGCATCCTCAGGCGCCATGTCATCCCCAACACGCTCGGGCCGGTCGTCGTCTACGTCACCCTGCTGGTGCCGAAGGTGATCCTGCTCGAGAGCTTCCTCTCCTTCCTCGGCCTTGGCGTGCAAGAGCCGATGACGAGCTGGGGCGTGCTGATCTCGGACGGAGCCCGCGCCATCCAGGCGACGCCGTGGATGCTGATCTTCCCGGCCGCCTTCCTGGTGACGACGCTGTTCTCGCTCAACTTCCTCGGCGACGGCCTGCGCGATGCGCTCGATCCGCGGGATCGCTGAGATGGGAAACGAACCGATCCTCGCCATCCGCGACCTCAAGGTCCGCTTCCGCACCAATGACGGCCCGTGCGAGGCGGTGCGCGGCATCGATCTCGATGTCGGCCCCGGCGAATTCGTCGCTATCGTCGGCGAATCCGGTTCGGGCAAGAGCCAGAGCGTGATGGCGGCCATGCGCCTCCTCGCCAGCAACGGCGAGGTTTCAGGCGCGATCCGCTATCGCGAGGTCGACCTTCTCACGCTGCCGCCCGCCGTCCTGAACAGCTATCGCGGCAAAAAACTCGCGATGATCTTCCAGGAGCCGATGACCTCGCTCGATCCGCTCTTCCGGATCGGCACGCAGATGGCGGCGCCCTTGCGCAAGCATCAGGGCCTGTCCCGAAAGGCGGCGCGGGCGCGGGCGCTGGAACTCTTGAAACTGGTGCGCATTCCGCATCCCGAGCGCCGGCTCGATTCCTATCCGCACGAGCTCTCCGGCGGGCAGCGCCAGCGCGTGATGATCGCGATGGCGCTCGCCAACGACCCCGACATCCTGATCGCCGACGAGCCGACGACGGCGCTCGACGTCACCATCGAAGCGGAGATCCTGGCGCTGATCGCCGAGCTCCGGCAGCGGCTGGACATGGCCGTGATATTGATCAGCCACGACCTTGGGCTCGTCCGGAAATATGCCGAGCGCGTCTATGTGATGAAGGCCGGCGAGGTCGTCGAGAGCGGCCCGGCCCAAGCGATCTTCGAGGCGCCGCAGCACCCATACACCAGGGCTTTGCTCGCGGCCGAGCCGCATGGCCATAAGGCGCCGCCGTCGCCGGATGCGCCGATCTTGCTCGAAGCCCGCGACCTGCGCGTCTCCTTCGACCTGTCACGCGGCTTCCTCAAGCGCGAGACTGTGACGCTGCACGCCGTCGACGGCGTCGACCTGACGCTGAAGCGCGGCCAGACCATCGGCATCGTCGGCGAATCCGGCTCTGGCAAGTCGACGCTCGGGCGCGCCTTGCTCAAGCTTCTTCCCTCCTCCGGCATCGTTCGCTTCGAGGACCGGGCGCTGGCGCCGCTCGACCGCGCCGCGATGCGCCCCTTGCGCCGCAGCCTGCAGGTCGTGTTCCAGGACCCGTTCGGCTCGCTTTCGCCGCGCCTCACCGTCGGCGAGATCATCACCGAGGGGCTGCTGGTGCACGAGCCCGCTTTGTCGCGCGCCGAGCGCGAGCGGCGGGCTGCAGCGGCGCTCACCGAGGTCTGCCTCGACCCGGCGCTGCGCAACCGCTATCCGCACGAGTTCTCGGGCGGCCAGCGCCAGCGCATCGCGATCGCGCGCGCCATGATCCTGCATCCGGCGCTGGTCGTGCTGGACGAGCCGACCTCGGCGCTCGACCGCACCGTGCAACAGAGCATCGTCGCCCTGCTGAAGGACTTGCAGGCGCGGCACGACCTCTCCTATCTCTTCATCAGCCACGATCTCGCCGTGGTCCGGGCCATGGCCGACGAGATCATGGTGATGAAGGATGGCAGGGTGGTCGAGCGCGGGCCGACCGAGGCGATCTTCGAAGCGCCGCAGCAGGACTATACCCAGCGCCTGATCGCGGCCGCGCTGAAGCACTGACACGAAAAAGCGCCGCCTCGCTGGAGCGAAGCGGCGCCCTATCGGTGTCCGGCCAGGGGAGGCCACCGACACCGGCTAGAGTGTTGTTCTCAGCATCTTCTTCACGCGAACCGGTACCCGCTTTGCTCGAAAATGCTCTGGCTATCAGTTCTCGACATAGCTGATCTTGCCGTCCGCGCCCTTCTTCCAGGTGTAGACGGTGTAGTCGAGATTGGTGCGGTCGCCCTTCTTGTCATAGGACATGTCGCCGAGCACGGTCTTGAACGTCATGCCCGAATGCATCGCGGCGGCGACCTTCTTCGGATCGAGCGATTTCGCCTGCTCGGCCGCCTGCTTCATGATCTGGACAGCGGCATAGGAGTAGAGTGTGTAGGCCTCGGGGTTGATGCCCTTCGCTTCGAAGCGCTTGACCACCTCGGCCGCTACGGGCCGCTTGCGCGGATCGGGCGGGAAGGTCATCAGCGTGCCTTCGGTGCCCGGCCCGCCGATCACGGCGTATTCGTCGGAGGTGATGCCGTCGGCGCCCATCACCGTCGTCGTCAGGCCCTGGTCGCGCATCTGGCGCACGATCAGGCCGAGCTCGGTGTGCAGGCCGCCCCAGTAGAGCAGGTCGGCCTTGGCGGCCTTGATCTTCGAGACCAGCGCCGAGAAGTCCTTCTCGCCGGTGTTGACGCCTTCATAGAGCACTTCCTTGATGCCGGCGGCGTGCAGGCCCTTGCGGGTCTCGTCGGCGAGGCCCTGGCCATAGGTCGTTTTGTCGTGCACGACCACGATGACCTTGCCCTTGAAGGTCTTGGCGATATGGCCGGAGGCGACGACGCCCTGCTGGTCGTCGCGACCACAGGTGCGGAACACGTTCCACAGGCCGCGCTCGGTGATCTTCGGGTTGGTGGCCGACGGACTGATCATCAGCATGCCGTTCTCGGCATAGACCTCGGATGCCGGCATCGTCACGCCGGAGTTGAAGTGGCCGACAACCCATTTGACGCCGTCGCCGACGAACTTGTTGGCCACCGAGACGCCCTGCTTGGGATCGCCGACGTCATCCCCGCTCGAAATCACGATCTGCTGGCCGAGGATGCCACCGGCCGCATTGATGTCGGCCACGGCCTGCTCGGCCCCGTTCTTCAATTGCGCACCGAAGGCGGCGCTGGCGCCGGTCATCGGACCGGCGACGCCGAGCTTGATCTGCGCCAGCGCTGCGCCATGCGACATCGCGAATGCGCCTGCGGCGAGCACCGCGATCAGATTGGTCCTCATATCCGTTCTCCTCCACGGTCCGAGCCGTGACCGGACGCTACGTCGCTTGCATTAACCTGTAAATGTGAGATAGCTGGTTACATGACGACTGATCGCACCGGCGGCCCCAGCCGCGCCAGCTCCTTGCCGCTCGTCGCAAGCGAGCTCGCCTTCGACTTCACCAACACCGCCTCGGATCGCGGCGGCCCCGACCAGCTCGAGCATCTGCGCGAGGGGCGCGACGTCGTGCTCTGGGCGCGGCACGCCAAGGTGATCAGCGACGGCGACCGAGACGCCGCGCTCGCCGCGATCGCTGCGGACGAGGCTCTGGCCGCCCGCCTGCTCGCCGAGGCACTGGATCTGCGCGACACGATCTACCGGATCGGCGCCGCGCTCAGCCGCCGCCAGCCTCCAACGGAAGAAGACCGAACGCAGCTCGCCGCCATCCACGCGCATTGCCTCGCCTGCGCCAAGCTCTCGCCGTTCGGTGACGGCTTTGTCTGGCGCTGGGATTCGAGCCAGACGCTGAGCGAGGCGATCCGCGGGCCGATCGCACTGTCGGCTCTGACCGTGCTGACCCAGCAGAACCTCGCCCGCATCAAGCAATGCGAGGGCGACCATTGTGGCTGGCTGTTCTTCGACACCACCAAGAACCGGCTGCGGCGCTGGTGCGAGATGTCGGTCTGCGGCAACCGTGCCAAGGTCCGCGCCTTCCGCCAGCGCCATTTCGAGGCGAAGACGGTCACCTAGTGCCGCCCTGCATCCGACGCTGAGCGGCAAGCCGGCATGCCATCTCGCTTCGCGCCTCCGGCTCGGCTAGGAAAGTCCGCCCTTCCTGCATGAGACCTTCCCCATGAGCCGCACCGTCTACGTCAATGGCGCCTACCTCCCCGAGGAAGAGGCGACGATCTCGATCTTCGACCGCGGCTTCATCTTCGGCGACGGCATCTACGAGGTCTCGGCCGTGCTCGGCGGCAAGCTGGTCGACTGCGAGGCGCATCTGGCACGGCTGGAACGTTCGGCCGGCGAGATCGGGCTCGAGCTGCCCTGCTCACGCGCAGAGCTGATCGCGATCCATCAGGAGCTGATCGCCCGCAACAGCCTGGATGAAGGCAGCATCTATCTGCAGGTCTCGCGCGGCGCCGCCGACCGCGACTTCCCCTTCCCCAAGGGCGTAAAGGCGTCCCTGGTCCTGTTCACGCAGGCGCGCCAGTTCGCCAATACGCCACTGGCCAAGACCGGCATCAAGGTCGTCAGCACGCCGGACCTGCGCTGGGCGCGGCGCGACATCAAGAGCGTCAATCTGCTTGCTCCGGTGCTGGCCAAGCAGTTCGCGGCCGAGAACGGCGCGCAGGAGGCCTGGATGATCGAGGACGGCGTCGTCACCGAAGGCGCTTCGTCGACAGCCTGGATCGTCAAGGGCAAGACGCTGATCTCGCGCCCGCTCTCGCACAAGGTGCTGCCGGGCATCACCCGGACGGCCGTGCTCGCCTTCCTGGCCGAGAGCGGCTTCACCTTCGAGGAACGCGAATTCACCCTGGATGAGGCGCTCGACGCCGAGGAGGCCTTCATCACCTCGGCGACCAGCCTGGTCATGCCGGTGACGACGATCGACGGCCACAGTATCCACAACGGTGCGCCGGGCCCGGCGACGATCCGGCTGCGCGAGATCTATCTCGACCACGCCCGCAAGGGCGGCGTGCTGGGCTGATTGCGCGTCATGCTCGGGTTTGACCCGAGCATCTCGGGACGAGAAGGCGCTCTATCCTGCAAGAGATTCTCGGGTCACCGCTACGCGGCGCCCGAGAATGACGGGTACACCACCCGCTCCCCCGCGACATAGGTCGCGACGATATTCCGCTCGTCGCCGAGCGTGACCAGTACGAAGAGCTCTTCGGCGAGGTCGCGCACCGTTTCCAGCCGGTGCGCCATCGCCCGCGTCGCGGCGGGGTCGAGCACGACGACATCGGCCTCGCGCCCCGCCTCGAACGAACCGATCAGATCGTCGAGCCCGAGCGCGGCGGCATTGCCCAATGTGATCGCATGCAAGGCTTCGAAGGCCGAGAGCGACTGCCCCTGCAGCTGCAGGATCTTGTAGGCCTCGGCCATGGTGCGCAGCATCGAATAGGAGGTGCCGCCGCCGATATCGGTAGCGAGCGCGACCTTGACGCCCTCATGCCGCGCCCTTGCCCAATCGAACAGGCCGGAGCCAAGGAAGAGGTTCGAGGTCGGGCAGAAGACCGCAATTGCACCATGCTGCGCGAAGGCCCGCCATTCGCGCTTGGTCATATGGATGCAATGGCCGAGCAGGCTCTTCCTGCCCAGCAGCCCGTAATCCTCGTAGATGCCGGCATAGTCGGCGGCGTCGGGGTAGAGCTCCCTGGCGAAGGCGATCTCGGCCCGGTTCTCGTTGATATGGGTCTGGACGAAGCAGTCGGGATGCTCGGCGACCAGCCTCTGCGAGGCCGCCATCTGCTCCGGCGTCGAGGTCACGGCGAAACGCGGGGTGATCGCATAGAGCTGGCGGCCCTTGCCATGCCAGCGCTCGATCAGCGCCTTGCTGTCGGCATAGCCGCTCTCGGCGGTGTCGGTCAGCGCCGGCGGCGCGTTGCGGTCCATCATCACCTTGCCGGCGATCATGCGCGTGTTGCGCCGGTGCGACTCGGTGAAGAAGGCCTCGGCCGACTGCTTGTGCACGGAGCAGTAGACCGCCGCCGTGGTGGTGCCGCTCGCCAGCAGCTCGTCGAGCAGGAAAGCCGAGAGCTTCTGCGCATGGCCCTGCTGCGCGAGCTTCTGCTCCTCGACGAAGGTGTACTTGTTCAGCCACTCCATCAGTTGCGCGCCATAGGAAGCGACGACTTGAGTCTGCGGCATGTGGATATGGGCGTCGATGAAGCCCGGCATGATCAAATGCGGGCGATGATCGATGATGGCCGCGCCGGCCGGCAGCGTCGGCAGCAGTTCCCTCGCCTCGCCCGCCGCTTTGATCAGGCCGCCCTCGATGACGAGCAGACCGTCCTCGACATAACGGTGCGCAACCTCGCCGATCTGATGCGGATCGCCGACGAACCAGAGAAGCCGGCCGCGCAGGGCCGATACCGCACCGTCTTTGCTCAAGGCTCGCCGCTCCGGCTCAAATCGTGATCATATCTGCACCAAATCAAAGCTTCCGGCCAAGCCGCGAACGTGCCTAATCTTGGGGCATGAATCCGATTTGCGAGCGGCCGTGCCGCCATGCGTGAGACCGTGCGTTTCCTGCTCGGCGACGAGCCGGTCGAGATCGCCTCCTGCGATCCGACCCGCACCGTGCTCGACTGGCTCAGGCTCGACCGGCACCGCACCGGCACCAAGGAAGGCTGCGCCGAGGGCGATTGCGGCGCCTGCACCATCGTCGTCGGCCGGCTCGACGGCGACCGGCTGCGCTATGAGGCGATCAATGCCTGCATCCGCTTCCTGCCGACGCTGGACGGCTGCCATGTCCTGACCGTCGAACATCTGAAGGCGTCGGACGGTGCGCTCCACCCGGTGCAGCAGGCAATGGTCGACTGCCATGGCTCGCAATGCGGCTTCTGCACCCCCGGCTTCGTCATGTCTCTCTTCGCGCTCTGGCTGAACGAGCGGGCGCCCTCGGTGCAGCGCATCGAGGACGCGCTCGCCGGAAACCTGTGCCGCTGCACCGGCTACGAGCCGATCATCGCCGCCGCACAGCGCATGGATGCCGCCGAGCGCGAGCAGGACCGCTTCGTCGCAGCGATGCCCGCGACCATCGCCCGGCTGAAGTCGCTCGCGGATGGCGAGACGCTCTCGATCGGCGATGGCGAGCGCCATTTCTACGCTCCCGCCACCGTCGATGCACTGGCCGAGCTCGTCAGCACCCACCCGCAGGCGACGCTTGTCGCCGGCGCCACCGATGTCGGCCTCTGGGTCACCAAGGGCATGCGCCGACTCGATCCGGTGATCTCTCTTGGCCGCATCGACGAATTGCGCGGGATCTCCGACGAAGGCGACCATCTGCGCTTCGGCGCGATGGCGAACCAGATCGCGGTGCGCGAGGCGCTGGCGACCATCTCGCCGCAACTCGACGAGATGATGCGGCGCTTCGGCGGCGAGCAGGTGCGCAATGCCGGCACGATCGGCGGCAATATCGCGAACGGCTCGCCGATCGGCGACCTGCCGCCGGCGCTGATCGCGCTCGGGGCGACGCTCGTGCTGCGCAAGGGCAGCGAGCGCCGCGAACTCCCGCTCGAAGCCTTCTTCCTCGACTATCGCAAGCAGGACCGGCAGCCGGGCGAGTTCGTCGAGGCGGTACTAGTGCCGAAGCTACCGGCGGGGGCGCTCTTCCACATCTCGAAGATTTCGAAGCGTTTCGACGAGGATATTTCGGCTGTTTGCGGCGCCTTCTATCTGGAACTGGACGAGGCCGGCCGCATCAGAGAGGCGCGGCTCGCCTATGGCGGCATGGCCGGCATCCCGAAGCGGGCGAAAGCCGCCGAAGCCGCTTTGCTCGGCCACTCCTGGAACGAGGCGACCATCGCCACCGCGATCGCCGCCCTCGCCCAGGATTTCACGCCGCTGACCGATATGCGGGCTTCGGCCACCTACCGGCTCAAGGTCGCCGGCAACCTGCTGCGGCGCTTCCTGATCGAGACGACGACTCCGGATACCGCTACCCGCGTCGCCGGCCTGCTGGCGGAGGCCGCTCATGGCTGACGCGCGCAAACGGCTCGACGCGACGGCGACGCGGCCGATCGTCGGCGCGCCGTTGAAGCATGATTCAGCCGAGAAGCATGTCGCTGGTGAAGCTCTCTACATCGACGACATCGCCGAGCCGGCCGGCCTTGCCCATGCCTATATCGGCCTCTCGACCATCGCGCATGGCAAGCTGCTCTCGCTCGACCTATCTGCCGTCGAAGCAGCGCCGGGCGTGCTGTCGGTCCTTACCGCCACCGACATACCCGGCGAGAACGACATCTCCTCGACGCACAAGCACGACGAGCCGGTCTTCGCGACGGCGGACATCCTGCATCACGGCCAGCCGCTCTTCGCAGTCATCGCCGAGACGCGCGAGCAGGCCCGCCAGGCCGCGCTGTTGGCCAAGGCGACCTATGACGAAGCACCTCCGCTGCTCGACGTCGCCGCCGCCCGCGCTGCCGGCTCCGAGCTCGTCACCGAGCCGCTCAAGCTCGAACGCGGCGACGTCGTCGCTGCCCTCGCCGGCAGCCCGCGCCGGCTCAAGGGCTCGATGGCGATCGGCGGGCAGGATCATTTCTACCTCGAAAGCCAGATCTCGCTCGCCATCCCCGGCGAGGACCAGGACATGCTGGTGCTGTGCTCGACCCAGCATCCGAGCGAGGTCCAGCACATGGTCGCAAACGTGCTCGGCGTCGGCGCGCATGCGGTGACGATCGAGGTCCGGCGCATGGGCGGCGGCTTCGGCGGCAAGGAGACGCAGGCCAATCTCTTCGCCTGCGTCGCCGCGCTCGCCGCGCGCAAGCTGAATCGGCCGGTGAAGCTGCGCCCCGATCGCGACGACGACATGGTCATCACCGGCAAGCGCCACGACTTCGTCGTCGACTACGAGATCGGCTTCGACGATGACGGCCGCATCCATGCGGTCGATGCCGTCTATGCCGCGCGCTGCGGCTGGAATGCCGACCTGTCCGGCCCGGTGACGGACCGGGCGTTGTTCCACATGGATAACTGCTATTTCTATCCGGCGGTGCGGGCCCGCTCGGAGCCCTTGCGCACGCATACGGTCTCTAACACCGCCTTCCGCGGCTTCGGCGGGCCGCAGGGCATGGTCGGGGCCGAGCGCTTCATCGAGGAGGTCGCCTACGCTACCGGGCTCGATCCGCTGGAGGTGAGGAAACGCAATCTCTATGGCGGCGACGGCCGGGAGACCACGCCCTATCACCAGCCGGTCGAGGACATGATCGCGGCCGAGGTGATCGACGACCTCGAGCATTCCTGCGACTACCGCGCCCGCCAGGAGGCGATCCGCGCCTTCAACCGGACGAGCCCCATCATCAAGCGCGGCATAGCGCTGACGCCGGTCAAGTTCGGGATATCCTTCACCGCGACCTGGTACAATCAGGCCGGCGCGCTGGTGCATGTCTATACCGACGGCACGGTGGCGCTGAACCATGGCGGCACTGAAATGGGCCAGGGGCTCTATCAGAAGGTCGCGCAGGTGGTGGCGCAGGCCTTCGGCATCGGGCTTGGCGACATCAAGATCACCGCGACGACGACCGGAAAGGTGCCGAACACCTCGGCCACCGCCGCCTCCTCCGGCTCCGACCTCAACGGCATGGCGGCGCTCGATGCCTGCGAGACGATCAAGCAGCGGCTCGTCGCCTTCGCGGCCAGGCACTGGCAGGAAAAACCCGAGGCGATCGCCTTCCTCCCCGGACGAGTCCAGGTCGGCGCCCGCGAGATCGGCTTCGCCGAGCTGATCAAGGCGGCCTACATGGCCCGCGTGCAACTCTCGGCCACGGGCTTCTATGCAACGCCGAAGATCCATTGGGATCGCAAGGCCGGACGCGGCCATCCGTTCTACTATTTCGCCTATGGCGCCGCCGCGGCCGAGGTCGCGATCGACACCCTGACCGGCGAGTACAAGGTCGAACGCGTCGACATCCTGCACGACTGCGGCAACTCGCTGAACCCGGCGATCGACAAGGGCCAGATCGAGGGCGGCTTCGTCCAGGGCATGGGCTGGCTGACCACCGAGGAGCTGGTCTGGGACGAGAAGGGGCGGCTCAGGACGCACGCGCCTTCGACCTACAAGATCCCGGTCGCCTCCGACCGGCCGCGCATTTTCAACGTCGCGCTCTTGGAGAAGGCGCCCAATCGCGAGCACACCATCCATCGCTCCAAGGCGGTGGGCGAGCCGCCGCTGATGCTGGCGATCAGCGTGCTGCACGCGCTCTCCGATGCGGTCGCCAGCGTCGGCGATCATCGCTTCTGTCCGCAGCTCGATGCGCCGGCGACGCCCGAACGGGTGCTCGATGCGGTCGAGCGAGTGCGGGCCCTGGCGGAGGGCGGGCGATGATCGTGAAGGTGCCCGCGAGATCCCCTCTCCCGGAGGACTTGCCCCGCGCACGGCTGCTCACATGGGCTCCTCCCTTCCCCCTTGTGGGGAAGGGTATGGGGATGGGGGGCGAACGACTGGGTGAGCGATGGCTTGTAGAAGCGGCTCGGCCCAGCTTCCAGCGAACTCGCCCCGACTTTCCGCCCCCCACCCCTGCCCCTCCCCACAAAGGGGAGGGGTTCCCCGCGCCCTTATGGGTCAGGCGATCATGACCCCCGCCAACTTCCTCGCCGCTAGCCTCACCGAAGGCGCCGTCATCGTCCGCATCACGGAGGCCCAGGGCTCGACGCCGCGCGAGGCCGGCGCGACGATGATCGTCAGCGCGCACGGTAGCGCCGGCACCATCGGCGGCGGCCAGCTCGAATTCCACTGCATCGACCTCGCCCGCGCCCTGCGCGACAGCGGCGGGCCGCAGCAGCTGATCGACATCCCGCTCGGCCCGCAAATGGGTCAGTGCTGCGGCGGGCGCGTGCGGGTCGCGATGGAGCCGGCGACCGCCGCCCATCTGGAAGCGCTGAGAGAGGACGAGGCGAAAGCAGCGGCCGAGCGGCCACAAGTGCTGATCTTCGGCGCCGGCCACACCGGCAAGGCCCTGGCGCGGAGCCTCGCTCTGCTGCCGGTCGCCGTTACATTGATCGACGATCGTCCTGGCCAGTTCGGCGAGGTGCCCGCGACCGTCGCCTGCCTGCAGCTCGACGATCCCGAGACCGCGCTGGCCACTGCGCGGCCGGGCTCGGCCTTTGTCACCCTGACCCATAGCCATGCGCTCGATTATCGCCTCACCGAGGCGGCGCTGCTGCGCGGCGATGCCGCTTATGTCGGCATGATCGGCTCAAGCACGAAGCGCTCCCGCTTCGAGGTTAGCTTCCGCCGCCGCCATCCCGGCAGCGAGGCGCTGGCCGGGCTCACCTGCCCGATCGGCGGATCGGATGTGCATGACAAGCGTCCGGAGGTCATCGCCGCCTTGACGAGTGCCGAGCTGGTGCGTTGCTTGCTTGGCGAGAAGGCAGGCCTCGCGGGGAGGTCTGCCACGGGACGAGCGAGGCCACGGAACCGCCATGACGCAGCCGCCTGACCAGACGGCACCTTCGCGCCTGGCGCTCGCCCATGTCTCGAAGAGCTTTCCGGGCGTGAAGGCCAATCAGGACATCAGCCTGTCCGTACGCCCCGGCGAGATCCATGCCCTGCTCGGCGAGAACGGCGCCGGCAAGTCGACCCTGGTCAAGATCATCTATGGCGTGCAGCGTGCCGACGAAGGGCAGATCAGCTTCGACGACCGCCCGGTCGAGATCGCCTCGCCCAAGGCGGCGCGCAAGCTCGGTATCGGCATGGTCTTCCAGCATTTCTCGCTGTTCGATGGCATGACCGTGCTGGAGAACATCGCGCTCGGCCTCGACGAGACCATGCCTGCCGAGGCGCTGAAGGCGCGGATCAAGGCGATCCTCGACAGCTATTCTTTGCCGCTCGACCCGGACCGCGAGGTGCATACGCTCTCGGTCGGCGAGCGCCAGCGCATCGAGATCGTGCGCTGCCTGCTGCAGAAGCCGAAGCTGCTGATCATGGACGAGCCGACCTCGGTGCTGACGCCGCAGGAGGTCGAGCGCCTGTTCGAGACGCTGCGCCAGATTGCCAGCGAGGGCTGCTCGATCCTCTACATCAGCCACAAGCTGCACGAGATCAAAGCGCTGTGCGAGGGCGCCACCATCCTGCGCGGCGGCCAGGTGGTCGCGACCTGCGATCCGCGTGTCGAAACGACGCGACGCATGGCCGAACTGATGATCGGCGCGGAGCTGAAGAGCATCGAGCGGCCGGCTGGTGACGGTAAGGCCGGCGCGGCCCGGCTTTCGGTCGAGAAGCTCGACATGCCGGGCGAGCCGCCTTTCGGCACAAGCCTGAAGGCCATCTCCTTCTCCGCCCAGGCCGGCGAGATCCTCGGCATCGCCGGCGTCGCCGGCAATGGCCAAGCCGAATTGCTGATGGCGCTTTCGGGCGAGCATCTCGCCTCCCGCAATGAGGCGATCCGGCTCGACGGCCAGCCGATCGGCCTGGCCGATGCCGGCGCCCGCCGCGCCGCCGGCCTCGCCTGCGTGCCCGAGGAGCGCAACGGCCACGCCGCCGTGCCCGAGTTCTCGCTCGCCGAGAACGTCGTGCTGACTGCGCGCCATCGCCTGCCACTCGCGCCATCGGGCGTGATCCGGCAAGGGCCGGTCGAGGCTTATGCGAAGGATGTCATCGCTCGGTTCGACGTACGTACCACGGGTCCAGCGGCACTGGCCGGCTCGCTCTCCGGCGGCAACCTCCAAAAATTCATCATGGGCCGCGAGATCGGGCAGCGTCCGGACGTGCTGGTGGTGGCGCAGCCGACCTGGGGCGTCGATGCCGGCGCCGCTGCGGCGATCCGACAGGCCTTGGTCGATCTCGCCGCGCAAGGCTCGGCCATCGTGGTGATCTCGCAGGATCTCGACGAATTGCTCGAGCTCTCCGACCGGCTCTGCGTCATCAATGAAGGCCGGCTGTCGCAGGCGCGGCCAGTCCCCGAGCTCAAGCTCGAAGAGATCGGCCTGATGATGGGTGGCATTCACGGCGAGAGCCAGCCCGGGGAGCCCGCGCATGCTTGAGTGGCGGCGCCGGCGCGAGCCCAGCAAGGCGATGCTGTACCTCAGCCCGCTGATCGCGGTCGGGCTGACCATGCTGACGGGCATGCTGGTCTTCGGCGCGATCGGCTATGACGGCCTGCGCGCAGTCACGGCGATCTTCATCACGCCGCTGGTCGAGCCGCAGCGCTGGGCCGATCTCGGCGTCAAGGCAGCGCCCTTGATCATGATCGCGCTCGGCCTCGCTATCGGCTTTCGCGCCAATGTCTGGAACATCGGCGCCGAGGGGCAGTACGTCATGGGTGCGATCGCCGGCACCGGCGTTGCGCTCCTGACCCATGACATGACGGGCTGGTGGATCCTGCCGGCGATGGCGCTCGCCGGGATTATCGGCGGCGCGGCCTGGGCAGCGCTCCCTGCCCTGCTGAAAGTCAGGCTGCAGGTCAGCGAGATCCTGACCAGCCTGATGCTGACCTATGTCGCGGTGCAGTTCCTGTATTACCTCGTGCGCGGCCCGTGGAAGGACCCGGACGGCTTCAATTTCCCGCAGACTAGGATGTTCAGCGCCTCCCAGACGCTGCCTGCGGTCGCGGAAGGCTCGCTCGTCCATCTCGGCGTGCCGCTCGCCGTCCTGCTCGCGCTGATCGCCTGGTTCGTGATGGCTAAGACCGTCGCCGGCTATGCCGTCCGCGTCGTCGGGCGGGCCCCTGCCGCCGCTCGCCATGGCGGCTTCGATGCCAACCGCGTCACCTGGGCGGCGCTGCTCGCCGGCGGCGGGCTTGCCGGGCTTGCCGGCCTGTTCGAGGCGGCCGGACCCTTCGGCCAGCTCACTCCACAATTCCCGGTGGGCTACGGCTTCACCGCGATCATCGTGGCCTTTCTCGGCCGGCTCTCGCCTCCCGGCATCGTCTTCGGCGCGCTGGTGCTCGCCGTGACCTATGTCGGCGGCGAGATCGCCCAGAGCACGGTGCGCCTGCCCTCGGCCGCCACCGGCATGTTCCAGGCGCTGCTGCTGTTCTTCCTGCTCGCGACCGATGTGCTGGTGCGTTACCGGCTCGCCTGGAAGACGCGGCCGGCGAGGAGCGCGCCATGACCGCGGCCATCCTCGTCTCGATCTTCATGACGCTCGCCGCGGCAGCGACGCCGATCCTGCTCGCGGCCTTGGGCGAACTCGTCACCGAGAAGGCCGGCGTCCTCAATCTTGGCGTCGAGGGCATGATGCTGTGCGGCGCCGTCGCGGGCTTTGCGGTGGCCTACTCCACGGGCAGCGTCCCGCTCGGCTTGCTGGCGGCGACGCTGGCGGGCGTCGCCGCGGCGATGATCTTCGCGCTGCTGACGCTGGGGCTCGGCTCGAACCAGGTCGCGATGGGCCTTGCGCTGACGATCTTCGGCATCGGCGCCTCCTCGCTGATCGGGGCCGGCTTCGTCGGCCGCACGATCACGCGGCTCGGCCCGCTTTTCCCGGCCGACTACGCCGCCCATCCCTGGCTGCGCCTCGTCGTCGGTCATGACGCCATCGTCTACCTATCGCTCGCGCTCGTCCTCGCCGTCAGCCTGTTCCTGCGCCGGACCAAGGCCGGGCTGATCCTGCGGGCCGTCGGCGAGAATGCCGATTCCGCCCATGCGATCGGCTATCGCGTGCTGGCGATCCGCACCGCCGCGACCGCCTTCGGCGGGGCGCTGGCCGGGCTCGGCGGCGCCTATTTTTCGCTGGCGCTGACGCCGATGTGGGCCGACCGCCTGACCGCCGGCCGTGGCTGGATCGCGCTCGCCCTCGTCGTCTTCGCCGCCTGGAAACCGGGCCGGCTGCTGATCGGCGCCTATCTTTTCGGCGCGGTCGCGACCTTCGAATTGCAGGCCAAGGCGGCCGGCCTCAGCTTCATCGCGCCCGAGGTGCTGGCGATGACCCCCTACCTTGCGACGATTGTGGTTCTGACCATGATGTCGCTAGGACGGAGAACCGGCGGGCGCGACGCGCCCGCCTGCCTCGGCAAGCCTTTCCCGGCGCCCTAACCGCGCTGCAACCGACAACGGGGAACACCATCATGTCTGCTATCATCACCCGCCGCACCCTTCTCGCCGGCACCGCCGCCAGCGCGGCCCTGCCGCTGGTCGGCGCGCGCGCCCAGGCGCCGTTCGGCGTCGGCTTCGTCTATGTCGGCCCGGTCGGCGATCATGGCTGGACCTGGACCCACGACCAGGGCCGCAAGGCGGTCGAGGCCGCCTATGGCAACAAGGTCAAGACCAGCTTCATCGAGAACGTCGCCGAAGGCCCGGATGCGGCGCGCGCCATCCGCCAGCTCGCCCAGGCTGGCGACCAGCTGATCTTCACGACCTCCTTCGGTTTCATGAATCCGACCATCCAGGTCGCCAAGCAGTTCCCGAAAATCAAGTTCGAGCATGCCACCGGCTATCAGCGCGCCGAGAACGTCGCGACCTACAATGCCCGATTCTACGAGGGCCGCGCCGTGATCGGCACCATCGCCGGGCATATGTCGAAGTCCGGGCAGGCCGGCTACATCGCCTCCTTCCCGATCCCCGAGGTGGTGATGGGCATCAACGCCTTCCATCTCGCGGCCAAGAAGGTGAACCCCAACTTCAAGACCAAGGTGATCTGGGCCTCGACCTGGTACGACCCGGCCAAGGAAGCCGATGCCGCCAAGGCGCTGATCGACCAAGGCTGCGACGTGATCACCCAGCACACCGACTCGGCAGCGGCCCTGCAGGCGGCCGAGCAGCGCGGCGTCTTCGCCTTCGGCCAGGCCTCGGACATGAAGGCCTTCGCTCCCAAGGCCCATCTCTCGGCGATCGTCGACGACTGGTCGGGGTATTACGTCAAGCGCGTCAAGGAAGCGATGGACGGGACCTGGAAGAGCGGCGACGTCTGGGGCGGCATCAAGGACGGCATGGTCAAGCTCGCGCCCTATAACGACGCGGTCACGCCGGCCGCCCGTGCCGCCGCGGACGAGGTCCAGAAGGGCATCGTCGCCGGCACGCTCCACCCCTTCACCGGCGAGCTCAAGGACCAGAAGGGCACGCTGCGCCTCAAGGCCGGCGAGACCGCCAGCGACGAGATCCTCTCGAAGATGGACTGGTACGTCGACGGCGTGCAGGCGTAAGCGAAGGACGCGTCATGCTCGGGCTCGACCCGAGCATCTCTTGCCGGAGGAGGCTCCTCTCAGCGCCTCCTCGTCCTGAGATTCTCGGGTCTGCGCTTCGCTCCGCCCGAGAATGACGCTCTCCAGCCGCGAACAAAAATTACCCGCAGGACCCCCCTTGCAGATATTTTAAGCTTGAAACAATATGGCTGCCGACACCACCGGACAGGGATGGGGAACCCCGCCGGCGGTCGCATCTGCCACGTCCCGGGAGGACATCGGACATGACGCTCAAATTCACTCTGTCGCTTAGCGCCGGCGTGCTCGCGCTCGGGCTTTCCGCTGCCCAAGCGCAGGAGCCCTTGAAGATCGGCGTGGTCAGCGTGCTGACCGGCCCTGCGGCCGCGCTCGGCCAGCAGGTTCGTGACGGCTTCCAGCTCGCGGTCGACCAGAATGGCGGCAAGCTCGGCGGCGTGCCGGTGCAGATCACCGTGATCGACGACGAGCTCAAGCCCGACGTCGCGGTCGGCAAGGTCCGCAGCTTCGTCGAGGGCGGCAAGGTCGACTTCGTGGTAGGCCCGGTGTTCTCGAACATTCTCGGCGCGATCGCCAAGCCGGTGCTGGATTCAGGTGCGATCCTGATCAGCCCGAATGCCGGCCCCTCGACCATGGCCGGCAAGGCCTGCCACCAGAACTTCTTCGTGACCTCGTACCAGAACGACCAGGTCCACGAGGTGCTCGGCAAATACGCGCAGGACCAAAACTATAAGAAGGCCTACATCATCGCGCCGAACTACCAGGCCGGTAAGGACTCGCTCGCCGGCTTCAAGCGCTACTTCAAGGGCGAGATCCTCGACGAGGTCTATGTTCCGTTGACCTCGCTCGACTTCTCGGCCGAGCTCGCCAAGATCGCCTCGGCCAAGCCCGACGTGGTCTTCGCCTTCCTGCCCGGCGGCCTCGGCGTCAACTTCGTCAAGCAGTGGTCGCAGGCCGGCCTCACCGGCAAGGTGCCGTTCCTTTCCGCCTTCACGGTCGACGAATCCACTCTCCCGGCGCAGCAGGACGCCGCCGTCGGCATGTTCGGCGGCATGACCTGGGCGCCCAACATGGACAACCCGCAGACGAAGAAGTTCGTCGCGGCCTATGAAGCGGCCTACAAGATCGTGCCCGGCTCCTATGCCCAGCAGGCCTTCGATGCGGCGCAACTGATCGACTCAGCGGTCAAGGCCGCCGGCGGCACCGCCGACAAGGACAAGCTGCGCGCCGCGATCAAGAAGGCCGACTTCACCTCGCTGCGCGGCAAGTTCAAGTTCAACACCAATGGCTATCCGATCCAGGACTTCTACCTGGTCAAGGTCGCCAAGCGGGCGGACGGCAAGTTCCAGACCGAGATCGCCCAGAAGGTGTTCGAGGACTACGCCGACCCGCATGCGAAGGATTGCGCGCTCAAATAGGGCGGCCGAACCTCGGGAACCCCTCTCCTGGAAGGAGAGGGGTAGGGGTGAGGTGTGCGTAGCGAAATCACTGGCCTTAACCTGACCGCACGGTCAGCACTCGCGGCGCTGGTCCGACGGCCTACACCTCACCCTGCCCTCTCCTTCCAGGAGAGGGTTCCCTGCGCCATTTCCGGACAGTCGATCGCGACCCAGCAATGACCACCGGCCTCCTCATCGTCCAGATCCTGAACGGGCTGCAGTTCGGCATCCTGCTGTTCCTGGTGGCGGCAGGGCTGACCCTGGTCTTCGGCGTCATGGACTTCATCAACCTGGCGCATGGCGTGCAGTACATGCTCGGCGCCTATCTCGCCGTGACCTTCGTCGCGCTGACCGGCTCCTTCGTGCTCGGCCTCGTGCTGGCATTGGCGGCAGCTTTGGTCTTCGGCCTCGCCCTCGAATTCATGGTCTTCCGCCATCTCTACGAGCGCGACCATCTCGACCAGGTGCTGGCGACCTTCGGGCTGATCCTGCTGCTCAACCAGAGCGTCAAGATGATCTGGGGCGCTGCTCCCCTCTCCGTTCCGCTGCCTGAGTTCCTCACCGGCAATGTAGCGCTGATGGACGGCATCCTCTACCCGACCTACCGCTTCGCGCTGATCGGCTCGGGCCTGGCGGTCGGCGCCCTGCTCTGGTTCATCGTCGAGAAGACCCGCACCGGCATGTTGCTGCGGGCCGGCGCCTCGAACGCCCCGATGGTCTCTGCCCTCGGCGTCGATATCCGCAAGCTGTTCATGATCGTCTTCGCCTTCGGCACCATGCTGGCGGGCTTCGCCGGGGCGATGGCGGCGCCGATCCTCTCGGTCGAGCCCGGCATGGGCGACAGCGTGCTGATCCTCGCCTTCGTCGTCATCGTCATCGGCGGCATCGGCTCGATCCGCGGCGCCTTCGTCGCGGCGCTGATCGTCGGCCTCGTCGACACGCTCGGCCGCTCCTTCATGAACGACCTGCTGCGGCTGTTCATGAGTGCCCCCTCGGCGCGGGCGACCGGCGCCGCGCTGTCCTCGATGCTGATCTACCTCCTGATGGCGGTGGTGCTGTTCGTGCGGCCGGAAGGCCTGCTGCCGGCGCGAGGCCGGACATGAGCTCGGCGACGACGACGGCCGAGGTCACCAGCGTCGCGCTGCCGCGCGAGCGCGCCAAGGTGCTGCTGCCGGCCATATTGTTCCTGCTGCTGGCGCTGGCGCCGCTCGCCGTCTCGCTCGGCATGCCGGCCGGCTGGCTTGCCTTGCTGACGCGGGCGCTGATCTTCGCCATCGCCGCGCTTTCGCTCGACCTGATCCTCGGCGTCGGCGGGCTCGTCTCCTTCGGCCATGCGGCCTTCCTCGGCATCGGCGCCTATGTCACCGGCATCATGATCACCGAGGGTAAGAGCGAAGCGCTCGTCATCCTGCCAGTGATTCTCGCAGTCTGCGCTCTGTTCGGCGCGATCACCGGCGCGGTCTGCCTGCGCACGCGCGGCGTCGCCTTCATCATGATCACGCTCGCCTTCGGCCAGATGGTCTACTTCCTGGCGCAGGCGCTCTCGGCCTATGGCGGCGATGACGGGCTGACGCTCTATGAAAAGAGCACCCTGCTCGCCTTCAACCCGTTCGCGAGCCGGACCTTGTTCTATTACAGCGTACTGATCGCGCTCGCCGGTGCCTATCTGCTGGTGCGCGGCCTCGTCGCCTCGCGCTTCGGCCGGGTGCTCAGGGCGGCGCGGGAAAACCCGGTCCGAGTCAGCGTCACCGGCTTCGACGTCAACAAGGTGCGCCTCGTCGCCTATGTGATCAGCGGCATGCTCGCCGGCCTGTCCGGCTTCTTCCTCGCCAACCACACCGAGTTCGTCAGCCCGGCCTTCATGTCCTGGCAGCGCTCGGGCGAACTGATCTTCATGGCGGTGCTCGGCGGCGTCGGCTCCCTCCATGGCGCGATCATCGGCGCGATCGCCTATCTGATCGCCGAGGATGCGCTCTCGCATCTCACCGAGCACTGGCGCGTCATCTTCGGGCCGATGATCGTGCTGTTCGTGCTGTTCACCCGCGGCGGCATCGTCGGCATGCTGCGCAAGCTGGGCCCGCGCCATGGCTGAGCCGGTCCTCGTCCTCGACGGCATCCGCAAGTCCTTCGGCGCATTGAAGGTCACCGACGGCGTCAGCCTCGCCGTCGCGCCGGGAGAGCTTCATGCGCTGATCGGCCCGAACGGCGCCGGCAAGACCACGCTGGTCCATCAGATCTCCGGCATGCTGACGCCCGATGCCGGCACGATCCGTTTCCGCGGCGAGGACGTCACGACCTTCAATGCCGAGAAGCGCGCCCGCCACGGCCTGGCGCGGACCTTCCAGATCACCTCGACCATCGCCTCGCTCTCGGCGCTGGAGAATGTCGCACTCGGCGTCCAGGCCAAGGCGAGCCATCCGCTCTCCCTCTTCCGCAACGCCGCCAGCGACGAGCGCCTAAATCGCCCTGCCCGCGCCGCGCTCGACGCGGTCGGCCTGTCGGAGCGCGCCCATGTCCCGGCCGGCAGCCTGTCGCATGGCGAGAAGCGGGCGCTGGAGATCGCCATGGCGCTGGCGCTGGAGCCGGCGGCGATCCTGCTCGACGAGCCGCTCGCCGGCGTCGGCAAGGAGGAAGGCGAGCGCCTGATCGCCCTGCTCAGGAGCCTGAAGGGGCGCTACGCCATGCTATTGGTCGAGCACGACATGGAGGCGGTGTTCGCGCTCGCCGATACGGTCAGCGTGCTGGTCTATGGCCGCGTCATCGCCTCGGGCAATCCGGCCGCCGTCAGGGCCGATCCGGCCGTGCGTGAAGCCTATCTCGGCGAGGAGGGCTGATGACCGACGACGTCACCCCTTGTCATTCCGGGGCTTCGCGCAGCGAAGAACCCGGAACCCACGACCGGGTGAGACCATGACGACCATGAACGATCGCGCTCGCCCGGTCATGGGTTCCGGGTTCGCTGCGCGCCCCGGAATGACAGAGAACGAGCCCGCACCATGCTGACGGTCGAAAATCTCGATGCCGGCTATGGTGAGGCGCAGATCCTGTTCGGTGTCGATCTTTCGGTCGGGGCCGGCGAGGTCGTGACCCTGCTCGGCCGCAACGGCATGGGCAAGACCACGACGGTGCGCGCCATCATGGGGCTGGTCCGGCCCCGCGCCGGCCGCGTCAGCTTCGGCGGCGTCGACCTCACCGGCAGCGCCCCGTTCCGGCTGGCGCAAGCCGGCATCGGCCTCGTCCCCGAAGGGCGGCAGGTCTTCCCGACGCTCTCGGTCGAGGAAAACCTGATCGCCACCGCCGCCAGCCGCTTTGGCCCGGCGCGCTGGACGCTGGAGCGCGTCTACGCCTTCCTGCCGCGGCTGAAGGAACGCAAGGCCAATCGCGGCAACCAGCTTTCCGGCGGCGAGCAGCAGATGCTGGCGATCGGCCGGGCGCTGATGACCAATCCCAAGCTCGTCATCCTCGACGAGGCGACGGAAGGGCTGGCGCCGATCATCCGCCAGGAGATCTGGTCCTGCCTGGCGGCGCTCAAGGCCGAGGGCGAGTCGATCCTGGTGATCGACAAGAACGTCGACGCGCTGGCGAAGTTCGCCGACCGGCATATCGTGCTGGAGAAGGGCCGCGTCGCCTGGCGCGGCAGCAGCGACGATCTGCGCAGCGACAGCGCAGTCAAGGACCGCTTCCTGCATCTGTAGCGCGAGCTGGAGAGGGAGACAGGCAAATGGGCTATCGCGTCGCCGCCGGTGGAACGAGCCATGTCTTCGCCGATCTCCGCGAGCTGATGGCGAAGGCGACGCCGCTGCGCTCGGGCGATCAGCTGGCCGGGCTCGCCGCCGGCAGCATGCAGGAGATGATGGCGGCGCGGATCGCGCTGGCGGACGTGCCTCTGCGGACCTTCCTGCACGAAGCGCTGATCCCCTATGAGGAGGACGAGGTCACGCGCCTCATCCTCGACACGCATAAGGCAGCCGCTTTCGCGCCGGTCGCCACGCTGACGGTCGGCGAGTTCCGCGACTGGCTCTGCTCCGATGCCGCGACGAGCGAAGTGCTGGCGCGCCTCGCTCCAGGCATCACGCCGGAGATGGCGGCGGCGGTGTCGAAGCTGATGCGCAACCAGGACCTGATCCTGGTTGCGCGCAAATGCCGGGTCGTCAGCCGTTTCCGCAATACGCTCGGCCTGCCCGGGCGGCTCGCCGTGCGCCTCCAGCCCAACCACCCGACCGACGACGCCGCCGGCATCCTCGCCTCGACCATAGACGGGCTGAGCTATGGCTGCGGCGATGCGGTGATCGGCATCAATCCCGCCTCGGACAGCCTCGGCCGGATCGGCGAGCTGCTGCGCCTGCTCGACGAGCTGATCGCGCGCTTCGACATCCCGACGCAGGGCTGCGTGCTGACGCATGTCACCAGCTCCATCGCCCTGATCGGGCAAGGCGCGCCGGTCGATCTCGTTTTCCAGTCTGTCGCGGGCACGCAGGCCGCCAACACCTCCTTCGGCGTCGACCTTTCCGTTCTGCAAGAGGGCATGGAGGCGGGCCGCTCGCTGAAGCGCGGCACGCTGGGCGACAACGTCATGTATTTCGAGACGGGCCAGGGCTCCGCCCTGTCGGCCAACGCTCATCACGGCGTCGACCAGCAGACGCTGGAAGCGCGCGCCTATGCCGTCTGCCGGGCTTACGAGCCGCTGCTGGTCAATACCGTCGTCGGCTTCATCGGGCCGGAATATCTCTATGACGGCAAGCAGATCATCCGGGCCGGGCTGGAGGACCATTTCTGCGGCAAGCTGCTCGGCGTGCCGATGGGTTGCGACATCTGCTACACCAATCATGCCGAGGCCGATCAGGACGACATGGACACGCTGCTGACCCTGCTGGGCACGGCCGGCGTCAATTTCATCATGGGCGTTCCCGGCGCCGACGACGTCATGCTGAACTACCAGTCGACCTCCTTCCACGACCAGCTCTACATCCGCGAGGTTCTCGGCCTGAAGCGCGCGCCGGAATTCGAGGCCTGGTTGCAGCGCATGGACATCACCGATGCGGCCGGGCGCCTGAGCGCGACGCAAGGTGGGCAGGCCCTTCTTGCAGCGATACCGGGCAGGGCAGCGTGAGCGAGGAGCCGAAACCAGGAGTACGGCCGTTGGCCGAGCTGACGCGGCTCACGCCGGCCCGCATCGCGCTCGGCCGTTCCGGCGCCTCCTTGCCAACGCGCGAACTGCTTCGCTTCGGCATGGCCCATGCCCAGGCCCGCGATGCGGTGCATGCGCCTTTCGATGCCGAGGGTGTGGCCGGCCGGCTTACGCAGCTCGGCCTGGAGGTGATCCAAGTCCGCAGCGCTGTGGACTCGCGTGAGGAGTATCTGCGCCGGCCCGATCTCGGGCGGAAGCTCTCCTCCGAGAGCCGCGAGGCGCTGACGGCACGACGCGGCGACTTCGATCTGGCGATCATCGTCGCGGATGGGCTCTCCTCGACGGCGGTCCATCAAAATATCGCTCCCTTCGTCGCGGCGCTGCTGCCATTGCTGGCGCGGCAGGGGCTGCGGCTCGCTCCGACCGTCGTCGCGCGCGAGGCACGGGTCGCGCTCGGCGACGAGATCGGCGAGGCGCTCGGAGCACGCGCCGTCGCCGTGCTGATCGGCGAGCGGCCCGGCCTGTCCTCGCCGGATTCGCTCGGCGCCTATCTCACCTTTGCGCCGCGAGCCGGCCTGACCGACGCCAACCGCAACTGCATCTCGAACATCCGCCCGGGCGGCCTCGCCTATGAGCATGCAGCCTTCAGGCTGTCGTGGCTGATCGCGGAGGCTTTCCGCCGTTCGCTGACCGGAGTCGGCCTCAAGGACGAGAGCGACTTCGCCCTGGAGGCGGGCACGGCCGGCAAGTCCACGATTGCCGGCTCAGGCCCGGGCGCAGAACCGCCCCCCATTTCCCCTGACATGACTCAAAAAGGAGACCGATGATGAAGCCTCTGACCGCCGGCGTGACCAAGGCCAATGAAGGGATCGACGCGATCTCCTGGAACATCCTCGGTCAGACCTATGTGCCGAAGATGCTGAGCGAGGACAGCTTTTCCTGGCACGCCACCTTCCCGCCCGGCACCTTCGTGCCGCCGCACATCCATCCGACGCAGGACGAGTTCATCTACATGCTCGAAGGCCGTCTCGACCTCGTGCTCGACGGCCAGGAATCGCATGCCCTGCCCGGCGATCTGATCAAGCTGCCGCGCAACATCCCGCACGGCCTGTTCAACAAGAGCGACGCGCCGGTGAAGTGCCTGTTCTGGGTCGCGCCCACGGGGCGGCTCTACGATCTGTTCTGGGCGATCCATTCGATGAAGGAGCAGAACCCGGCCGAGGTCGTCGCCCTGTCGGCGCGCTACGAGATCGACTTCCTGCCGCCGCCGCCCGAAGGCGCATGAGAACGGCACAGCGGGGTTAAGGTTAAAGGAAGCTTACTGCTGCAACCGCGGGCATGAACGGGCATTGTCTCAACCTGAGCTGGAACAAGGGCCAGGACCATGCCCGCCGAAACCGCTATCTCCGAACGCCGCCGATCCGCCCGGACCCGGACCCTGATCGGTGGCAAGGTCATCTTCAACCAGCGCCAGTCGACGCTGGACTGCACGGTCCGCAATTTGTCGGAAGACGGCGCGCTGCTGGTGTTCCCGGATAGCGTCGCCCTGCCGGAGCTGTTCGAGCTCTATTTTCCGGTGAAGCGGGAAAGCCGGATGGTGCGCAGCCGCTGGCGAGACGGCGGGCGCATCGGCGTCTCCTTCGGCGCCGTCGCAAAGCAGGATGAAGCGCCGGTTCCGCTCGACCTAGCGCGGCGCCTGCGCCAGCTCGAACAGGAAAACGCAACGCTCAAGGCGCGCATCGTCGAGTTGACGGAAGGCGCCTGAGTTCCGGCTGAATTTTGCCGGCTTTCAAAGCAGACATCGCGCCCGCTTCGAGGGGATAGCGATGAAACGATTCTGGCTTGCCGCCGGCGCAGTGGCCGCCGCTCTGGGCGTCACCACCTTCGTGCAGAACACTTCGCTGCTGGCATCGGGGACGACGGACCGCCCTATCCTGTTGGCGCATCGCGGGCTGGCTCAGACCTATCCATCGAGTGGCGTCACCGACACGACCTGCACGGCGAGCCGGATCAATCCGCCGGAGCATTCCTATCTGGAGAACACCCTCGCCTCCATGGAAGCGGCCTTCGCGGCCGGCGCGGATATCGTCGAGTTCGACATCCATCCGACCACCGACGGCCAGTTCGCCGTGATCCATGACTGGACGCTGGACTGCCGCACGAACGGCACGGGCGTCACCCGCGAAAAGACGCTGGCCGAGCTCAAGGCGCTCGACATCGGCCATGGCTACACGGCCGATGGCGGCAAGACCTATCCGTTTCGCGGCAAGGGCATCGGCCTGGTGCCGTCGCTCGACGAAGTGCTGGCGCACTTTCCTGATCGGCGCCTGCTGATCAACGTCAAGAGCAACGACCCGCGTGAGGGCGAAGCCCTGGCGGACCGCCTGCTGAAGCTGCCTCCCGCGCAGCTCTCACGGCTGATGGCCTATGGCGGCGACCGCCCGATCACGGTGCTGCGCGAGCGCATTCCAACCTTGCGCACCATGTCCAAGGAAGCGGAGAAGCGTTGCCTGATCCATCATCTCGGCCTGGGCTGGGCGGGGCTGACGCCGCAATCCTGCGAAGGCCAGCTGCTGCTGATCCCCTCCAATTACGTCAGCTGGATCTGGGGCTGGCCGGCGCGGTTTACCGCCCGCATGCGCGCCGCCGGCAGCGAGGTCATCGTCGCCGGCCCGCTGGTCGGCGGCGACGGCTCGGCCGGGGTCGACCGCGCGGAAGAGCTGAGCGCGCTCGACCGGCCCATCCCGGGCATCTGGACCAACCGGATCGACCGCATCGCCCCCCTGGTGCAGGCGGAGCAGCGCTGAAGCAACCTCAGCGCTTCGCCAGCTGCGCCGCCGAGAAGCCGGCCTTGCCGGCATAGGCGTTCACGATCTGCTCGCGCTTGCCATAGGACAGGACGCGCTCGACATCGTCGAAACCGTTCGGCGCCAGCGCATCGACCGCGTCGATGACGCGCTCCGGCCCGCCGGCACGGTTCATGGCAACGATCTCCGCCGTCGCCGGCAGGCGCTGCGCCTCATAGGCGGCGAGGGCGTGGCGTGAGTGTTCCGCCTTGACCAGGAGGTCGGCGAGGCAGCGGGCATCGAGGATCGCCTGCGAGGCGCCATTGGAGCCGACCGGGTACATCGGATGGGCAGCGTCGCCGAGCAGCGTCACCCGGCCATGTGTCCAGCGCGGCAGCGGGTCGCGATCGCACATCGGATATTCCCAGAAAGTGCCGCTCGCCTGGATCAAGGCGAGGATATCGACACCGGGCACGGTGAAGCGCTTGGCGAAAGGCAGCACGTCCTCGAGCCGGCCGGCCTTCGACCAGGCTTCCTTCGGCGGCGGCTTGGCAGGATCTCCGGTGCGGACGTTGACGACCCAGTTGGTCAGGCGCGTGCCGGGCGTCTTGCCCGCGGCGATCGGATAAAGCACCAGCTTGCCGGCCATGCCGCCGGCGATGATCATGCTCTCGCCGTCGAGGAAGGCCGGCCAGTCGCAGGCGCCGCGCCACATCTGGACGCCGTTCCAGCGCGGTCCGCCCTGGTTCGGGAAGTAATGCGCCCGCACCGTCGAATGGATGCCGTCGGCGCCGATCAGGATGTCGGCGCGGGCCGTCTCGCCGCCCTCGCCCAATTTGGCATCGGCGAAATGCGCGGTGACGCCGCCTTCGTCCTGCAGGAATCCTTGCAGGCGCCGGCCGGTGCGGATCGCGTCGGCTCCCAGCCGCGCGACCACGGCATCGCGAATCACGCCCTGAAGCCGGCCGCGATGGATCGAGAACTGCGGCACCGGAGCGCCTGCGTGCAGGCCTCGCAGCTCGCGCCACACGGTCTGGCCGAAACGGTTCATGTAGATCAGCTCGCGGGTGCGGATCGCCACCGCATCGAGCGCCGGCAGCAGGCCGAGCTCGGCCAGCTCCCGGATCGCATGCGGCAACGTGTTGATGCCGACGCCGACCTCGCGGATCTCGCTCGCCTGCTCGTAGACGGTCGCGGCGATGCCGCGCGCATGCAGCATCAGGGCCAGTGACAGCCCCCCGATGCCGCCGCCGATGATGATGGCCTTCATGCCGCGTTCCGCCCCCCTGAATTATTTCAAACTTGAAATAACTCGGCCCGATTTGTCAATCGGTCCACAAAGCTGGTGAAAACCGCCGCAATTTCGCGGCTTTTGACAGGAACGAAGCCGATTGCTGTGCGTATGTACGGCCGATGCCGTCGTGTTTCGGCGGCAGGCATGTCAAAGGGCGAATTCGTGCGCGAAAGCGCGTCGATTCGCCGCGACGCGCCGGAGTCCGTTGGGGTCCGGCGTGGCGTCAATTTAAACATCATTGGTCTCAGGAGGTTTTCATGACCAAGAACGAACTGATCGCCGCGATCGCGGACGAGACGGGCAAGACCAAGGCCGACGTCTCGGCCATTCTCGGCTCGCTCGCCGGCGTCGTCGCCAAGACGCTGAAGTCGGGCGGCGACATCACGCTCGGCGGCATCGGCAAGCTGGCTGCCGCCAAGCGCGAAGCCCGTGAGGCCCGCAACCCGTCCACCGGCGCGACCATCAAGGTCCCGGCCAAGACGGTCGTGAAGTTCAAGGTCACCAAGGATCTGGCCGACGCCGTCGCCTGAGTCTTGTCGGACAGCGGCGGCTCCCGCGTCGTGTGGAGGCCGCTTGACCGATCAGCCTGCATCGCAAGCTGATCGGTTAAACGGCCTTACGAGCCGCCGCAGCTTGACCTTGAGACGCTGCTAGCCACAGTAGCGCGATGTTCCTCCGCCTCTTCACCGATCTGCGCGCCGCCAAGGTCCCGGTGACCTTGCGCGAATATCTGGCGCTGCTCGAAGGCGTCGAGGCCGATCTCGCCGAGTATCGCGTCGACGAGTTCTATTATCTCGCCCGTGCCTGCCTGGTGAAGGACGAGCGCCATCTCGACCGCTTCGATCGCGTCTTCGCCGAGGTCTTCAAAGGCGTCGAGACGCTTGGCGAGGCCTTCGAGCAGGTCGGCATTCCCGAAGAGTGGCTGCGCAAGCTCGCCGAAAAGTTCCTCACCGACGAGGAGAAGGCCCAGATCGAGGCGCTCGGCTGGGAGAAGCTGCTGGAGACGCTGAAGCAGCGTCTCGCCGAGCAGAAGGGTCGCCATCAGGGCGGCTCGAAATGGATCGGCACCGCCGGCACCTCGCCCTATGGCGCCTATGGCTACAATCCCGAAGGCGTGCGCATCGGCCAGGACAAGAACCGCAATTTCCGCGCGGTGAAGGTCTGGGACAAGCGCGAGTTCAAGGATTTCGACGACACGCGCGAACTCGGCGTGCGCAACCTGCGGATCGCGCTGCGCCGCCTGCGCAAATTCGCCCGCACCGGCGCGGCCGAGGAGCTCGACCTCGACCAGACCATCACCGAGACTGCCAAGCACGGCTATCTCGACGTCAAGCTTCGGCCCGAGCGGCACAACGCAGTCAAGGTCCTGCTCTTCCTCGATGTCGGCGGCTCGATGGACTGGCATATCGAGCTGGCCGAGGAGTTGTTTTCGGCGGCGCGCGCCGAGTTCAAGCATTTCGAGCATTTCTACTTCCACAACTGCCCCTATGAGCGGGTCTGGAAGGAGAACCGGCGCCGGCACGACCAGATCATCCCGACCTTCGACGTGCTGCGGACCTACCCGGCCGATTACCGCCTCGTCTTCGTCGGCGACGCCTCGATGAGCCCCTATGAGATCGCCATGCCCGGCGGCTCGGTCGAGCACTGGAACGAGGAGGCCGGCGAGGTCTGGATGCGGCGGCTGACCGAGCGCTTCAGCAAATCGGTCTGGCTCAACCCGGTGCAGCAGAATCTGTGGGGCTACACCCAGTCGATCCGCCAGATCGCCGGGCTGATGGGCGGGCGGATGTTTCCGCTGACGCTTGATGGCCTGGACGGTGCGATGAAGGCGCTTACACGATAGACGGCAGATTCGTCATGCTCGGGCTCGACCCAAGCATCTCTTTCAGGAGCTTCTCGGGTCCCCACTTTGCTCTGCCCGACAATGACGGCTAGAGCATGCCGATATGAGCCTCGCCAACGACGATACAACCCTGCCCTTCTGGCGCCAGCGGCCACGGCCGATCGGCTTCGAGATCGCCTATCGGCTCAAGGGCGACGTGCTGGAGATCGATTCGACCCGCAAGGTCGACCAGGTCAGGCTCTCCGCCGTCGAGCAGGTGCGCTTCATCTATGCGCCGAGCAATGTCTCGGCGAAGGGCTTCCGGACCCAGCTGCGCTTGAGCGACGGCAAGAGCATCACCTTCGGCAACCTGTCCTGGCGCTCGCTCACCGACATGGAACGCGACGATGCGCGCTACCACGCCTTCGTCGCGGCCCTGTCCGCTGCGATCACGCGCGCCAATCCCCGGGCGCGCTTCCTCGCCGGCAAGCCCTATCTGCTCTGGCTGGCGCTGACGCTGGCCGGCGGAGGCGCGATGGTGATGCTGACCTTCTTCAGCCTGCGCGCCTTGCAGCAAGGCGCGCCCACCGCCGCCGGGCTCGGGCTCGTGCTGGCGGCGGCCTCGTTCTGGCAGGTCTGGCCGATGATCAGGCTCAACCGACCGCGGGACCTCGCGGCCGGCGAAGTCCCCGACGATCTCGTCCCGGGCCGGCAGCCAGCCTGAGTTTCGCTATCGAACCACCAGCACCGAGCATTTCGCCCGCCTGACGATGGTCGAGGCGTTGGAGCCGATGACATAGGCGAGCATGCCGGGCTCGTGCGAGCCGATGACGATCAGGTCGGCGCCGCTGGCGTCGGCCTCTGCCAGCACCTCGCCATGGACCGAGCCGACCAGGACCTTGGCCGAGACGCGCTCGGCCGGCAGATTCACCTTGGCAGCGATCTCGGCGAGCTTGGCTTCGGATTCGGACTGCTGGCCGGCGTCGAAATCGGCCGGCACGAATTCCATATAGGTAATCGGCACCAGCGAGCGGACATAGACCAGCCTGATCGAGCCCTCGGACTGGACCGCGAAGCCCTCGGCCGCGGTGATGGCAGGGCCTGCCAGCTCTGCCTCGGCGAGATCGACCGGTACCAGAATCGATTTGTACATCGCATCCTCCTCCGGCGTGGCCCGCCCGGCCGCATGGTCGAACGATCGGAACCGACGCCTACACACTATGTCGGAGCACATTCTCCCAAGGGAAGAGCGTCGCGTCGTCGCGACGGATTTCTGTGCCCGACGGTGCGATGATGGCCGATACGGCCGAGAACGTCGTTGCTGCCGATCAATCAGACCTATGAACGCGCGGAAGCCCTCCCGTTCCGGAGGAGAGGGTCTGGCGGTTCCAGGGCCCGTCGCGAGGCGATGCCTTGGGAAAACGAGATGCTTCCTGAAAACTCAGCCCTGGCGGGCCGGCGTGCGCACCACGAGTCCGTCGAGATCGTCGCGCACCCTGATCTGGCAGGACAGGCGCGAATTCGGCCGGACGTCGAAGGCGAAGTCGAGCATGTCCTCTTCCATCGGCTCGGCATGGCCGGTCTTCTCGGTCCAGGCCTCGTCGACATAGACATGGCAGGTGGCGCAGGCGCAGGCGCCGCCGCATTCGGCCTCGATGCCCGGCACACCGTTGCGGACCGCGACCTCCATCACGGTCGAGCCCGTCTCGCCCTCGACCGTGCGGCTTGTGCCCTGGGCGTCGATGTAAGTGATCTTCGGCATCGTGAACTCCGGCCGCCTGGCGACGGCTGCGCAGCTGGCGCAAGCGGGAGGAACCGGCCGGGCGTCCTGGCGGGCCACGGACAGGTTCGCGAGAGGGACAACGTCCGCGAGAGGCTCGCGGACACCGCATCTCTAGAAGATTTCGAAAGCGCGCGAAACGGCGATCTCCGCCGTGCCGACCGCCCGTGCTGCGGCGTCAGGCCGCGCAGTCGAGCCGGGAAATCACGGCGCGCGCCTCGGCTGCGGCGAGCGTCAGCGCATCCAGCGCGTCCTCGCGCGGCGCGGCGCCGGCCTGGGTGAGCTGCTGCTCGATCCGGTCGGCGGCCTCAGCCACCTGCCAGGCGCCGATGGCGCGGGCAGCTCCCTTCAAGGTATGCGCGGCATCGCGGCCGGTGCTGGCGTCGCCGGCATGGATGGCGCGCAGCTGGCGAGCGCATTGCTGGGCGAACAGCGTCAGCAGCTCGCGCTCAAGCTCGGCATCGCCGCCGGTCTGGCGGGCGAGGTGCACGAGGTCGATGGCAGTCTGGGGCATGGGGAACTCGGTTTTCTCTCAAGCTGCGGGACTCGTGCAGCCTTCTGACCCTTCATCAAGCGCCGTTATGGTGAATGAGGCGTTAACGACGTTTGTGAATCAGACGCTCAAACGGGTTTCAATCACTGCTTGCCTCAACTACCCTTCGAGACAGTAAACGATGGGCGTCGTGTCGCTTTTGACGGGTTCCGGCTGGAGGCTGCCGGCTCCCGCTCTGCGGCGGACATGACCGCCCATCGCGAGTAGCGTAGCGAGGCGGCATTCATGACCCGGCAGAACAAGCTCCAGGATCCGACCGAAGCGGCAATGTCGGCGATCGAGGAGGCGCTGCGGCTCGACCCGTCGAAGACCGACGGAACGGCTTCCACAGAGCCGAGATTGCCCTCGACCACCGAGAACGAACTCAAGATCGAATTGCCGCGCGTCGAAAGCGCTCCGGTCACGCCAGCGGTGGCCGAAGCCGCGCTGGAAATGCCGGCCGCCCCTGCCCGCCCCGCCATCGCGCCGGACACCAGCCGCGTCGCCAATGACGACCGCCGGGACTCCTCCTCGCTCGTCCAGGCTTTCGCCGCCCGTCCCTCTGGACGGCCCTATTGGCTTGCGGCGCTGGCGTCCCTGGTGTGGGCCGGCGGCGTCGGCTTCACCCTTGTCAGCCGCTACGGCACCTTCACCGAGGGCCTGCCGGCCGGCATGGCCGCCTGGGGCCCGGGCCAATGGGCGCTGCTGGCGCTGGGCGCCGGCGCGCCGGTCGTGTTCTTCTTCGTGCTGGCCGCGCTCTATCGCCGGACCCAGGAGATGCGGCTGGTCTCGCGTGCGATGACCGAGGTCGCGCTGCGTCTGGCCGAGCCGGAAGTCGTCGCAACGGATTCCGTGCTGTCGCTCAGCCAGACCATCCGCCGCGAGGTCGCCGCCATGGGCGACGGCATCGAGCGCGCCGTGGCGCGCGCCGGCGAGCTCGAGACCATCGTGCGCGGCGAGATCGCGACGCTGGAACGGGCCTATGCCGACAATGAGATCCGGCTGCGCTCCCTGATCGACGAGCTGGTGACCCAGCGCGAATCCGTCGTCGGCAATGCCGAGCGCGTGAAATTCGCGATCTCGGGCGCGCATGAGAGCATCACCAAGGACCTGGAGAGCGCCAGCCGCTCGATCTCCGAGGCGGTGGCCGAGGCCGGCGAGCGCGTCACCTCGCGCCTGACCGACAAGGGCGACCAGATCACGCTCGCGCTCGGCCATGCCGGCGAGCGCATGGTCGACGAGATCAGCGGCCGCGGCAACGACCTGGTCGAGCGCCTGCAGTCGACCTCGCACGATGTCAGCGAGCGCATGACGGCTGCGAGCCAGTCTGTCACCGCCGTGCTCGACAACCGCGCCCAGGAGATCGCCGGCTCGCTGGAGCGCACCGGCGCCGTACTCACCGAGGGCCTGACCGCCGGCGCCCGCGACGTCACCCGCGCCATCAGCGAGACCGGCGCGCAGGTCGTCGAATCGCTGGCGAGCCGCGCCGAAACCGTCAACGAGACCCTGCGGGCCACCGGCGACAACCTCGCCCAGGAGATCAGCCAGCGCGGCGCCACCGTCGCCGAGCGCTTCGAGCAGAGCGGGCGCACGCTGGTCGAGCTGTTCGACACGCAGAGCAGCAGCCTGACCCAGCGCCTGACAGAGACCGGCGAGGCGCTGCGTACGTCGATCAGCAGCGAAGGCGAGAGCGTCACAACCCGCCTGGCCGAGGTCGGCCGCGGCGTGCACATGCTGCTCGGCAAGCAGAACGAGCTCGTCGTCAACCGCATCCAAGAAGCGGGTGACACCGTCCACGGCCTGATCGCCAGCCAGGGCGAGACGCTGGTCGAGAAGCTCGAAGGCACTGTCAAGACCGTCGACGAGCTCCTGCGTGAGAAGACCGATTCGATCGTGGTCCGCTTCGACGAGGCCGGCCGCGGCCTGCATACGCTGATCGGCGAGCGCGGCGAGGAATTGACCGCCCGCATCTCCGCCGTCGGCGCGACCGTGCACAGCCTATTCTCCGAAGAGGCGAGCAGCCTCGTCACCCGCCTGTCCGACCTCGGCCACGAGGTTCGCAGCACGATCGGCGAGCAGGGCGATCATCTCGTCGGCCGCCTCTCCGAAACCGGCCAACGCCTGCAGGAGGCGATCAGCGAGCGCGGCGACGGGCTGGTGCTGCGCATGGCCGAGATCGGCCAAGGCGTCGAGCATGCGATCGGCGAGCGCGCCGACAGCATCGTCACGCGCGTGGCCGATGCCGGCCGCAGCGTCGAGGCGATCATCGGCGAGCGTGGTGACGGCCTCGTCTCCCGCCTGTCCGAGACCACGTATCAGATCGAGCAGACGCTGGGCGGCCGCGCCGACGGCATCGTCGCCCGCATCGCCGATGCCAGCCGCGGCATCGAGAGCGTGATCGGCGAGCGCGGAGACGGCCTCGTCGCCAAGCTGTCCGAGACCACCGAGGAGATCCACCGGACGCTCGGCGACCGCGCCGAGGGCATCGTCGCCCGCGTCGCCCATGCCGGCCGCGATGTCGAATCGGCGATCGGCGAGCGTGGCGACGGCCTGATCGCCCGCCTGTCCGAGGTCGCACGCGAGGTCCACGCCACCATCGGCGAGCGCGGCGACAGCCTGGTCGCCCGCCTGTCGGATGTCGGCACCGAGGTCCATACCGCGATCGGTGACCAGCGCGAGACGCTGGTCACCCAGCTCACAGATGCCGGCGCCAGCGTGCGCAACCTGCTCATCGCCGAGGGCGAGGCGCTCAGCGGCCGCGTCATCGCGACCGGCCAGGACATGCAGGAGCTGCTCTCCGGCCAGAGCCAGGCGCTGGTCACCCGCGTCGCCGATGTCGGCCGCTCGGTCCATGGCCTGCTGGCGGAGCGCGGCAATGCGCTGATCGACCGGCTGGCCGAGGCCAGCGGGACCGCGCATCAGCGGCTCGACGAGACGGGTGAGGCCCTCGCCGCCAAGATTCTGGCCGCCAGCGAGACGGCGAAATCCGTCATCGACGACCAGCATACCGGCTTCATCGCCCGTCTCAGCCAGGCCGGAGACGAGGTCGGCACCCTGCTCGGCACGCAGCGCGACGCGATCATCGCCGGCCTCACCGCGACCGGCCGCGAGGTCCATGGCCTCATCGGCGAGCAGAGCCAGGCTCTGGCCGGCCGCCTCGGCGAGGCGACCAAAGCCCTGTCCGACGCCATCAATGTCGATGGCCGCGAGATCGCCGACCGCGTCTCGGAAGCCGCGAACGCCTTGCGCGGCACCTTCACCACCGAGGCCGAGCGCGCCAGCAGCCTGCTCGCCGCGACCGGCAAGGACGTGGTCATCGCCCTCACCCAGCAGGGCGGACGCGTCAACCAGGCGCTCGCCGCCAATGCCGAATCGCTGCTGCGCTCGGTCGATGCCCGCTCGCAGGCGCTCAACGAGTCGCTCGCCAGCAAGCACGATGCGCTGAACCGCCTCTTCGACGTCCAGGGCCGCGAGATCGAGGCCTCGATCGGCGCCCGTCTCGGCGCCTTCGAGGAGATCATCGTCACCCGCGGCGGCACGCTGGCCGCCAAGCTCGGCAACGACGCCCGTTCCTTCACCGACCAGGTGACGCTGCGCCTGACCCAGGTCGAGAAGCTGCTCGGCGAGGAAGGCCAGGCGCTGGCCGAGCGGATCGGCGAGCGCTCGCAGCACGCCGCCGAGACCATGATGGCCCGCACCCAGGAAGCGGCCGCCGCCATGGAGACGCAGATCAAGACCTTCGAGGAGCGCTCCAGCGCCAAGAGCGCCGAGATCGCGACCTCGCTCGACGGGCTCATCGCCCGCATCGACGGCAATCTCGGCGCGCGCGCCAACGCGCTCAACGAGGCGTTGGTCGAGCGCACCGTCGACATCGCCCGCGTCATGGCCGAGGGCGGGCGCGAGGTCACCCGCGCCCTCACCGCCAAGGCCGACGAGATCGGCGAGATCGTCACCAGCAAGAGCGAGGCGCTGACGCAGACGCTCGCCGAGAAGGCCGACAGCATCAATGCGACGCTGGGCGGACGCGCCCTGCAGATCGCCGACACGCTCGACCAGAGCGTGGCGCGGTTCGAGGAGCGCGTCGTCAACCGGCTCGACACAGTCTCCGGCACGCTCGATGCGCGTGGCACCCAGATCGCGCAGACCCTGCAAGGCACGGCCGATTCGGTCGCCGGCGCGCTCGACAACCGCACCGAGGAACTGCGGGCCCTGTTCGACGGCAAGGGCGCCGGCCTGATCACCCTGCTCGACGAGCGCGGCAACCAGATCGTCCGGACCCTGCAAGGCACCTCAGAATCGATCGCCGGCTCGCTCGGCGCCCGCACCGACGAATTGCGCGCCTTGTTCGAGGACAAGGGCACCGGCCTGATCACCCTGCTCGACCAGCAGGGCAACCAGATCGTCCAGACCCTGCAGGGCGCTGCGGCCTCGGCCGCCGGCACGCTCAGTGCTCGCACCGACGAATTGCGCGCCCTGTTCGACGACAAGGGCACCGGCCTGGTCACCCTGCTCGACCAGCACGGCAACCAGATCGCCCAGACACTGCAGGAGAAGTCGGACGGCATCGCGGCGGCGCTCTCCGATCGTTCTAACGAGCTGCGCGCCGTGTTCGACGAGCGGGGCGGCGGCATCCTCAATGCGCTCGGCCATCGCGGCAGCCAGATCGCGCAGATCCTGCAGGAGCGCTCGGACGGCATCGCCAGCGCCCTCTCCGGCCGCACGGAAGAGCTGCGCGCCCTGTTCGACGAGCGTGGTGGCGATATGCTGAGCACGCTCGATCAGCAGAGCCGCAACCTGGCCCGGACTCTGGCGGAGCAGTCCGAGGGGATGAGCTCAGCGCTGACCACGCGCACCGAGGAGCTTCGTGCCCTGTTCGACGAGCGTGGCACCGGCGTCGTCGACGCGATCGGCCGCAAGGGCGCGACCCTCGCCAACCAGTTCGCCAGCATCGGCGAGGCGCTGGTCGCCAATATCGAGAACCGCGGCAACAGCATGATCGCCGGCCTGCACGAGCGCAGCGCCGAGATCAGCCAAGCGCTCGACCTCGCCTCCGGCGCGCTGCGCGAGACGATCGAGAGCGGCACCAACCAGTCGGTCGAGGCGCTGCTCAAGACCAACGAGCAGCTGCGTAGCGAGCTCGGCAGCATGCTGGGCCGCCTCGGCGAGGCCAACAAGCTGATGCAGCAGATCGTCACCGGCGCGAACAAGAACCTCGCGGCGGTGGAAGGCAGCCTGTCGGGCCGTGTCGAGGAACTGCAAAACGTGCTCTCGACGGTGGTGCAGGAGACCAACCGGACCTCGGAACAGGTCGCGAGCCAGATCGCGGCGCTGAGGGGCTATTCGGAAGGCACGCTGCGCGACACCGCGGCGCTGATCTCGCGGATCGACGCGCAGGGCTCCTCGATGACCGAGACTTCGCAGGCCAATGCCGCGGCGCTCAACGCCGTGGCGCAGCGGCTGGAGCAGGTCGAGGCGCGCGTCGGCAACGTCCTGTCCGATCGTAGGGAATCGCTGGAGCACCTGCATGGGCTGATCGCCACCCGCACCGACGACATCGAGCAGATCACCCGCTCGTTCTCGTCGCTGCTCGACGAATCGCTCAACAATGCCGAGACGCGGACCCGCCAGCTCAGCACCGTGCTCAGCGACGCCGCCGAATCGACCAGCAGTGCCATCGCTCAGCAGTTCGACTCGATCCGCGCCGCCAGCGGCCGCGAGCGCGAGGCGACGGCACAGGCGCTGCGCGCCGCCTATGAGGAGGTGGTGAACGAGGTCTCGGGCGAGCTCGGCAAGGTCACGGAGCGCTTCCAGAGCGCAGCCGAGGACATGCGTGCGATGTCGGCCGAGATCCATCGCGAGCTCGAGACGACCCGGACCGAGCTCAAGAAGGGCGTGCTCGAGCTGCCGCGCGAGACGCAGGAATCGACCGCCGCGATGCGCCGCGTCGTCGCCGACCAGATCAAGGCGCTGAACGAGCTGACCGAGATCGTCTCGCGCTCCGGCCGCAGCAGCGACGTCGCGCGCCCGAACGGCGAGCGGCGGGCGACGTCGAGCTATCAGCAGCCGACCCCGGTCGTGAGCACCTCGTCTTCGGTCGCGGTGCAGAGCGCCCCGGTCCTGACCGAGCCGCTGCGCGCCTCGATCGATCCGACGCCGGAGCCCGCGCGGGTCGAGCCGCAGGCGCAGGTTCTGCGCCCCACCCCGGCCCCAGAACCGGTGCGGCCCGAAATAGTCCAGCGCGCCGAGCCGGCCCGCCGGCCGGCCGCCGAGCAGCCTGTCCCGGCCAAGTCCGGCTGGCTCTCGGACCTGCTCAGCCGCGCCTCGCGCGACGACCGGGCGCCGGAAACGGCCAAGCCGACGGCGCACAGCATCGAGAAGCTCGACTCGCTCTCGGTCGACATCGCCCGGATGATCGACCATGACGCGGCCGTCGAGCTCTGGGAGCGCTACAAGCGCGGCGAGCGCAACGTCTTCACTCGCCGGCTCTACACCCTGCAGGGCCAGCAGACCTTCGACGAGATCCGGCGCAAATACCGCCGCGACACCGAGTTCAAGCAGACGGTCGACCGCTATATCGAGGAGTTCGAGCGCCTGCTCGGCGAAGCGGCCAAGGACGACCGCGACTCGATGGTGGCGAAGACCTACCTGACCTCGGAGACCGGCAAGGTCTACACCATGCTGGCCCATGCCAGCGGGCGGTTCGAGTAAGAGCCAGCACTACCGGATGCAAAAAAGGCCGCCCTCGTCGGGCGGCCTTACTTTTTGGTGGAGGTTGGACGCGATCTGCGCTCGACGCGTCACCAGCCCGGCTTGCCCTCTCAGCGCGCCCAGCGGGCGATCTGGATCAGCACCTGCGACAGGGCCTGGTCGAGAGCCTGCGCCGCACCTGCGCCCTCGGCGCCGGCCGGCACGCGCGCCGAGAACAGTTTGGCACGCTGGACCTTGCCGGTGCGGTCACCGATCAGCTTGGCGGTGATCTCGACCACGGCCTGGCCGCTGGCCGCGTCGATGTTGAAGGCGCGGATATCGGTGTTAAGCTGGAAGTCGGGGACGATGCGTTCGCCTGGCCGGCCGACGGCGGCGATGCGGCTGCCGTTCTCGAAGGTCTGGATCAGGCGGGTCTGCACCAGATTGGGCACCCGGTCGGCCCATTGCGCCCCGCCGAGGAAGGAGAGCGCGCCGCTCGAATCCTTGACGATCAGCCGGTCGGAATCGAGCGCCTGCACCGCCGTCGGCTGCGCGACGATCAGCACGCCGCCGCCCCCGCCGATGCGGCCGAAATCACGCGGCGCCGAGAGATCATAGGTGGTCGGCGCCGATCCGCCGCCGCAGCCGGCCAGCAGCAACGAACCTGTGATCGCCAGGGACAGGGCGCGCAGACGGCCATGAAGCAGCAGGGGCAGAATCGGCATGGTCATATCGGGCTAGCGCGATCCGCTGTATTGGGGAAGCGGCGGACGGCCGCCGAAGATGAACTGCTGGGGATTGCGCTCGACATTGCGCAGCACGCGGTTGATGTCTCCGAGCGTGCGCTTGCCGTCGGAGGCGAGCGTTTCGAGATCGCGCAGGCCCGGGCCGGTGAAGCGATTGATGCCCGTGGTGATCTCGGCGGTGCGCTTGTCGAGATTGTCGGCCAGCACACGGATCGACTTCGCAGCATTGGCGACTTCGGCGAAGGCACCCTGCCCGTCCTGCGTGTTCAGGAAGGACTGCGCCGCCTTGAGCACGCCCTCGACCTGGTCGGCGGCGCGGTTGAGCTTGTCGGTGATCGAGGCGACGTCGCTGACCGCCTTCGACACGTCGGCACTCGAGCCGCCCAGCGCCGCGGTGAACTTGTCGATGTTCTCGACGATGCCCGTGATCTTCTTCTGGTCGATCGAGCGCACCACCGACGTCAGTTCCTCGCTCAGTGTGCCGAGCTTCTGCGACAGCGGCGCAATCGTGTCTGCGATCTGGCCGAAGCTCGACATCAGCTTGTCGATATTGCCGGAATTGTCGCCGAGCGCCTGCGAGAACTTCTCGACATTGCGGACGGTATTGGTGATCGAGCCGGAGTTCTCCTTGATCAGCCCGTCGAGATTGCCGAGCACTTCATCGGCCTTCTTGGCGACATTGCGGACCGATTCGATAATGTCCTGCAATTCGGAACGCTCGGCGATGATGGTCGGCAGCGTCTCACCGGGCTTTGCTCGCAGCACCTCGGCGTCCGGCTCGCCGCCGATCAATTGCAGGGCAACGACGCCGGCCAGGCCCTGGGCCTCGATCCGGGCGCGGGTATCGACCCGCAGCGGCGTCGTGTTCTCGACCTCGATCACGCCGAAGATGCGACGCGGATCGTCCGGCTGCAGGCCGATCTGCTTGACCTCGCCGACGCGCAAACCGTTGAACAGCACGCTCGAGCCGCGCCCCAAGCCGGTGACGGTGCCCGTGAAGATCACGCGGATATCCTGCTTGCGCCCGCCACCGCCGCTGCCGAACCAGTAGACGAAGCCGAACATCGCCGCGATCACGGCGAGGGTGAAAAGGCCGACCAGGGCGTAGTTCGCACGGGATTCCATAGCGAGCGTCCGTCAGGTCCTCGTTTGTTCCGCCGGCATGCGGGCCCGCGCCCGCTCGCCGCCGAAATACGCCTTGAGCCAGGGATGATCGGAAGCCAGCATGGTGGCGAGCGGACCGACCGCGATGACACGTTTGTCCGCCAGGGCGGCAATCCTGTCGCACGCTACATAGAGACTGTCGAGGTCATGGGTTACCATGAACACCGTCAGGCCCAAAGTCTGCTTCAGCGTCATGATCAGTTCGTCGAACTCGGCGGCGCCGATCGGATCGAGGCCCGAGGTCGGCTCGTCCAGGAAGACGATCTCCGGATCGAGCGCCAGCGCCCGGGCGAGCGCGGCGCGCTTGATCATGCCGCCGGACAGTTCAGAGGGCACCTTGTCGGCCGCATCGGGTTTCAGCCCAACCATCTCGACCTTGAGCATGGCGAGTTCTTCGAGCAGGCGCGGCGAAAGCTGGAGATATTCCCGCATCGGCACCTGGATGTTCTGCTTGACGGTCAGCGCCGAGAACAACGCGCCCTGCTGGAACATCACGCCGAAACGGCGTTCGAGCCGGCGCCGGCCGCGCGGATCGAGCTTGTCGACGTTCTCGCCGAAGACCTCGATCGTGCCGCGCTGCTTGCGCACGAGGCCGAGGATGGTGCGGGTCAGCACCGACTTGCCCTGACCGGAGCCGCCGACGAAGCCGAGAATTTCACCACGCATCACATCGAGATCGAGCCCGTCCATGATCACCTTATCGCCGAACGCGACCCTGAGATCTCGAACGCGAATCACCGCTTCGGGTTCCGGTCCGGCCGACGCCTGGGGGCCGAGCGGGCCGGTCTGCGAGGGTCTGTCGAGCATGGCCGCTCCCCTCACATCCGAATCGAGGCGAAGAACATGGCGAACAGCCCGTCGACCACGATGACCATGAAGATCGCCTTCACCACCGATGCCGTCACCTGATGGCCGAGCGATTCGGCCGAGCCCTTCACCGCCAGCCCCTCGATCGAGGCGATCAGCCCGATCACGAACGCCATGAACGGGGCCTTGATGAGGCCGACCGCGAAATGCTGCCAGGTGATCACGGATTTCAGGCGGTCGAGATAGGTGTCAAGGCCGATGCCGCCATAGAGCCAGCTGACCAGCCCGGCGCCGACGAGGCCGGACATCGCCGAGATGAAGGTCAGGATCGGCAGCGCGATGATCAGCGCCAGGATGCGCGGCACCACCAGCACCTCGATCGGGTCGAGCCCCATCACCCGGAGCGCGTCGATCTCCTCGCGCATCTTCATCGAGCCGATTTCGGCAGTGAAAGCGGAGCCGGAGCGGCCGGCGACCATGATCGAGGTCAGCAGCACCGAGAGTTCGCGCAGGACGAGGATGCCGGTCAGGTTGACGACGAAGGCGGTGGCGCCGAAGCGCTGGAGCTGGAAGATGCCCTGCTGCGCGACGATGCAGCCGACCAGGAACGAGATCAGGATGATGATCGGCGCGCCGTTGAAGGCGATCAGCTCGATCTGATTGACGAGCGAAGGGCCGCGGAAACGCCGCGGTCCGAACAGCGCGCCGACGCAGCCCGCCATCACTTCCCCGAGGAAGATGGCGCCGCCGGCGAGGTCGCGGCCGAAGCGAGTGACGCCTTGGCCGATATCGACGAGAACGGTGACGAGCCCGATCGGATGGACCGGCGGCTGGTAGTCGGTGACGTTGCGCTCGACCTCTCGCAGGAGCACCGCGTGCTCCGGGCGACGGCTGGTCAATTCGACGGAAACGCCCTTCGCCTCGCCCGCCTGCTTGACCTGGTCGAGCACATAGGCGCCGAGCGTGTCGAGGCGCTCGATGGCCGACAGGTCGAGCCGCGCCTGACGCACGCTGCCGACGCGCTTGGACAGTTCGCTGGCCAGCGCCTCGAGACGCGGCGCCCGCCCGACGCTCCAGCGCCCCGCCAGCGACACGACCAGGACGCCGCCATCGTCGCGATAGACTGCCTGCGGCTCAACGTCGTCGGCGACAGCCATGACGGTTCGCCTGCTCCCCACGCTCAGATTCGGCCCCCAAGACCTGTATTGCCGCGCGCCCGAAGGATGGCAAGGGCCGCCAAGACCAGCCCGAGCAGCGCGACCGGCACCATGGCGAGGAATACGCCAGGGCCGAACAGGCGGTAGAGATAGCCGGAGAGAACCGTCATTACCCCCATGGCAAGCGCACCGGCGGCGACGAGGCGGCCCTGCGCGGCCGCCCGGCGCGCGTCCGGGGCAAGCGCCGACACCGCCGCCAGCGAGCCGAGATGCGCGCAGCCGAAGGTGATCCCGTGCAGGAGTTGCAGCAGGAAGGTGAGCGACAGATTTAGGTCGGCGCTCATCGCGCCGAAGCGCAATGCCGCCACGAGCGCCGCGATCGCGATCCAGCGCAGGCCGACGAGACCGCGCGCAGCGATGCCGCCCGCGATCAGGAAGACGGCGATCTCGGCGAGGACACCGACAGCCCAGAGCCAGCCGATCGCCTCGCCGCTGAAACCGAGGCTGCGCCAGTGCAACGAGCCGAAGGCATAGAGCGCGGCATGGGTGGCGTTGACGCAGGCCGCAGCCCCGACCGCCAGCCAGAACGGCAGCTTGAAGCTGGCGGGGGGCGCTCCTTGCCGGACGGCCGACGCGATGCCGCCCGGTGGCGACGGAGCCTGCAGCGCGGCGAGCGCCGCCAGCGAACTGCTGCCGGCGAGGACGAAGGGGATCAGCCAGGCGCCATGCTGCGCGATCAGATAGCCGCCGGCGAGATTCGAGAGCACGAACGTCACCGAGCCCCAGAGCCTGACGCGGCCATAATCCCTCAGCGCGCCCGCCTTCACCTGCTCGGTGGTCAGGACGTCGGCGAGCGGCACCACGCCCGACAATGCGATGGCGCTGAGCGCCGTCAGCATCGCGATCGGAACGAGTTGGTCCTGGGGTGCGAGAGCAAAATAGAGCGTCGCCGCGAGCGCATTCAGCAGGGCGAGCAGGAGATTTGGCTGCAGACGGTCACCGAGCCCCGTCACTGACGACGCGACAAAGACGCGCACCAGGATCGGGATCGCCAGGACATAGCCGATGTCGATATCGCTCAGCCCCTTCGAGGCGAGCCAGACCGGGAAAAAGGGCAGATAGAAGCCGACGCCGAGAAAGTTCAGCGCGTGCATCAGCGACAGGCGTGCCGCCAGCAGGCGCGAGAATCCGGACCGGAGCGGCGGTGACATGCCCTTGGCAGCGATTTCTTAAAGAATCAGCAGCAATTTTGCCGATGGGCATCTTCGGCCGGCGACATGCGATTCGGCCAGCCCATGGAGAGCAGTCTGGCCATGAGCGACGCGCGTTCGCTATTTCCGCTGAGCGCGGCCGACTATGACGCGATCGCGGCTGCCGTGATGGAGACGGCGCGCGGCCGTTGGTTCCTGGCCGAATATGCCAGGCGCAACCGGCAGGCCGACACCGAGATGGTGCTGTCGGCGATCGCCCGCCTCGAGCGGCTCTGCACCGTTCCTGCCGCGTCAGCGGAATTCAGCCCCGAGCTCTCGGAAACCGCCCGCGCCATTGCTGAACTGCACGATGATCTCGACCGCTCGGGCGTCAGCGGCACGTCCTCGCGCCTGTCGGCGCGCATTCAAGAAGCGGCCTCCGGCATCCTCGACGCCGCCGAAGCAATCCAGGAGATCGCCTGGACATTGCGCGAGGATGGGGCCGCGCCCGAGCTCTGCGACCGGCTCGACCGGCGCGCGACCGAGATCCACGGGACGACGACGATCATCGAGGCCGGCGCGAACCAGATCGAGAAGGTCGCCGACACCATCGCCATGCTCGATGCGAGCCTGCGCGATACGGCCGAGGGCTCCACCGCCTTCCTACTCGATACGCCGCCTCCTGCTCCGATCGTATCGGCGGCACCGCAACCACCGATGTCTACGAAGCCCGCGACCGATCCAGGCGACATCGACGTGGTCGAGGCCAGCACGCAGCAGCGCGCGCCTCTGAGCGAGGCCGGGCTGGGCCAACAGACACGCCCTTATCGTCGGCGCAACAGCACCCAGGTGGCCGAGGACGATATCGCCTTCGCCGATATCGGCGCGCCGGCCGAGGCGATCATGCTGCCGGACACGGCGAGTTCGGCCCGTCTCGAGCTCAGCTATTCCGAAGCGGATCTGCGGGCGATCGCCTCGCTGCCGGTCGAGGACCGGCTGCATTTCTTCGGCTGAATTCGTCGGGCTCAGTTCTCGCGCTTCAAGGCACTCTCATGCCAGCGCCGCAGCAGCAGATGCGAGATCAGGCTGGTCGCCAGGAAGATGGCGATGCCCGAGAGCGAGATCATCAGCAGCGCCGCGAAGACGCGCGGGATCTTGAGCTGGTAGCCCGCCTCGAGGATGCGATAGGCCAGCCCCGATTCCGAACCGCCCGTCCCCGCCACGAACTCGGCGACGACGGCGCCGATCAGCGCGAGCCCGCCCGAGATCTTGAGACCTGCGAGGAAATAGGGCAGCGCCGCCGGCAGCTTGAGATAGCGCAGCGTCTGCCAGCGCGTCGCGCCATGCAGCTGGAAGAAATTGATCAGGTTGTGATCGGCCGAGTTCAGCCCGAGGATGGTGTTCGACAGGATCGGGAAGAAGGCGACGATCCAGGCGCAGATCAAGAGCGAGAGATTGATGTCGCCGGCCCAGATGATGATCAGCGGCGCGATCGCGACGATCGGCGTGACCTGCAGGATCACCGCATAGGGCAGAAGCGCCATCTCCAGCCATTTCGACTGGGTGAACAATACGGCGAGCGCGACGCCGACGATCACCGCCGCCGCCAGCGCCATGAAGGTGATGCGCAAGGTGATCCAGAGCGAGGCCGAGAGCGTGCCCCAGTCGGCGATCAGGGTCTGGCCGACCAGGAGCGGTCCGGGCAGCACATAGGACGGCACCTCGTTCCAGCGCACGGCGAACTCCCAGAGCCCGAGCACTAGGATGCCGACGAAGATCGGGGCGAGGATGCGCGGCCAGAAGCTGACCGGCAGGCCGAGGATGGTGGGCTCGGCGAGTGCGAGCGGGCGGGCCTCGGCATCGGTGCCGTCATGCGGCACTGCGGTGGACGGAGAGGCAGAACTCATGCGCCGATCGCCTCCTTGAGCTTGCCGGAGGCGAGCCGGCAGAGATGGGCGTATTCGGCCGAGGTCCGGAACAATTCGTCGCGCGGATAGGGCGCGGAGACGTCGAGATCGGCCATGACGCGGCCGGGGCGCGCCGCCATCACCACGATGCGCTGCGAGAGATAGACCGACTCGAAGACCGAATGGGTGACGAAGACGGCGGTGAAGCGCTCGCGCCACCACAGGTTCAGGAGATCGTCGTTGAGGCGGTGGCGGGTGATCTCGTCGAGCGCGGCGAAGGGCTCGTCCATCAGGAGGATTTTTGGCCGCATCACCAGAGCGCGGGCGATCGAGACGCGCATCTTCATGCCGCCGGAGAGCTCGCGCGGATAGGATTTCTCGAAGCCCTTCAGCCCGACCAGCGCCAGCATCTGGGCCGCGCGCTCCTCAGCTTCGCGCTTCGGGACATGTTTCAGGACCAGCGGCAACATGACGTTGGCGAGCGCATTGGCCCAGGGCATCAGTGTCGGATCCTGGAAGACGAAGCCGAGATCACGCCCCGCCTTGTCCTCGCCCGCGCCGGGCCAGTCGATCGTGCCTGTGGACGGGCTGCCGAGCCCGGCGACCATGCGCAGCAGGGTCGACTTGCCGCAGCCGGAGGGGCCGAGCAGGCTGACGAACTCGCCGGTGCCGAGATCGAGATCGACATCGCGCACGGCGATGGTGCCGTTGGCGAACTGCTTGGAGACCCGCCGGATCGAGACGAGCGGAGCCCCGCTCGCCTGCCCCCCCGCCGGATGTGTGCTCAGATAGGCTGTGTCCAAAGGCCTGACGATCCGTTGTGTGGAGAGCCGTCATTCTCGGGCGGAGCGGAGCGCAGACCCGAGAATCTCCGGCAAGAGATGCTCGGGACAAGCCTGAGCATGACGCATTTCAGGGCTTGCCGACGCCCTTGTTGATGAACTCGAGGCTGTAGGCCTTCTTCACGTCGACGCCCGCGGGGATGACGCCGGCCTCGGTCATGGTCTTGGCGAAGCTTTCCCAGCGCGCATCGGTCATGGCGCCGATGCCGAGCGTCTTCGCATCCCCCGAGGCGACGATGCCGTTGTCGTTCATCACCTTGAGGGCGTAGTCGATCTTCTCCTGATCCATGTCGGGATTGTCTTTCAGGATCCGGGCATTGGCGGCAGCGATGTTCGGGCCGCCCTTCATGTACTCGGCCCAGCCTTCGGCGGTCGCGTCGACGAAGCGCTGCACGATCTCCTTCTTCTCCTGCACCATCTTGCGGGAGATCGTGATCGTCGTGTTGTAGTTCTCGAAGCCGGCATCGGCGAGGAGATGGACGACCGGCTCGACGCCGGCCTTGCGGATGACGAAGGGCTCGGAAGACAGGAAGCCCTGCTGGGTCAGCTTCTTGTCGGCCAGGAACGGCGCCATGTTGAAGGTGTAGGGCCGAATCTGCTCGTCGCGATAGCCGAATTTCAGCTTCAGGAACGGCCAGAAGCCGACGCGGGCCTGCGCCGCGATCAGGATCGGCTTGTCCTTGAGGGCAGCGAGCGTGTCGTTGCCCTGGCCGGGATGCGAGATCAGGACCTGCGGGTCCTTCTGGAAGATCGAGGCGATGCAGAGGAAGGGCAGGTTCTCCTGCGCGAAGCTGAGCGCCTCCAGCGAATTGCCCATAATCATGTCGACACGGCCGCCGAGCAGGAGCTGGGTCGGGTTCTGCTGCGGACCACCCGGCCGAATCTCGACGTCGAGCCCGTACTTCTTGTAGATGCCGTTGGCGGCGGCGAGATAGAAGCCGCCATGCTCGGTCTGGGCGCGCCAGTTGGTCTGGTAGCTAACCTTGTCGAGGGTCTGCGCATTGACGCGCGCACCCGGCAATGGGATCAGCACCGAGGCGGCCGAGCCACCGAGCAGGCCGAGCGCAGCGCGCCGGTCGAGGCGATACTTCATCGTCATGGCCGAACCCCCTCCATCTTTTCGCGAACCTGTTACCGGACCGCAAAACCCTTGCGCCCGGCAAGCAGCTTGTATGCCACGGCCGATAGGCCGCTGGAAATGCGTCGCTGTTGGCTTTCGCACAGACAGACCGCGCCGACGAGGCTCCAGGCTGCATGGCATGCGCGTACCATCAGCCCTTCCCTCGTCACCTTCGGACATTATGCTGCGTGATCCTGCCGCCTCGAGGCAGCAGGCGCGAATCGCGGGGCCGCCCGCAGCTTCATCGTCGAGACTTCGAGATCATGACCGCACGCTGCTGGGGCGACCTGAAGACCACCGACTTCGCCGGCCTCTCGCCCGAGACGACCATCGCCGTGCTGCCGCTCGCCGCGATCGAGCAGCACGGGCCACACCTGCCTGTGTCGGTCGATACCACCGTGATGAGCGCGATGCTGGCGCTGGCGATGCCGCAGGTTCCGGCCGGGCTCGATGTGCTGGTGCTGCCGACGCAGGCGATCTGCAAGTCGAACGAGCACCTGCATTCGCCGGGCACGCTGACGATCTCCTGGGAAAGCGCGATCCGCAGCTGGATCGAGATCGGCGAGAGCGTGAAGCGCGCCGGCCTGCGCAAGCTCGTGCTCGTCACCTCCCATGGCGGCAATGTCGACCCGATGAAGGTGGTGGCGCGCGAGCTGCGCGTCAGCCAGGGAATGTTCGCGGTCTCGACCTCCTGGAGCAATTTCGGCCTGCCACCGGAGCTTTATGGCGAGATGGACGCCAGACATGGCATCCATGCCGGCGACATCGAGACCTCGCTGATGCTGCATTTCCGGCCCGACCTCGTCGACATGAGCCAGGCCGGCCGCTTCGTGCCGAGGACGGTCGAGATGGCGGACGAGGGCTACACATGGCTGCGGCCGACGGGAGCCCACCCCTTCGCCTGGATGGCGCAGGATGTTCACCCTTCCGGCGCGGCGGGCGATGCCAGCCTCGCCACCGCCGAGAAGGGCAAGGCGACGGCCGAGCTCCAGGCCAGGGGCTTCGTCGAGCTGCTGGCTGATGTGGCGCGGTTTCCGCTGGCGAAGCTGCACAAGGCCAACTGACAGGCGTCATGCTCGGGCTTGACCCGAGCATCTCGTGCCGGAGGAGGCTCCTATGAGCGCCTTGTTGTCAGGAGATTCTCGGGTCTGCGCTTCGCTCCGCCCGAGAATGACGCCTCTTTCTCAATCCGGATCGAGCAGCCTCGGCCCTGCCCCCTGCTTGCCGAGTTCGTCCCAGGGGTTGTGCAGCGGGCAGCTCTTCACCGAGAGGCAGCCACAGCCGATGCAGTCGGTGAGGTGGTCGCGCAGGCGCGTCAGCCGGTCGATGCGATGCTCAAGCTCCTCCTTCCAGGCGGCGGAGAGCCGGGTCCAGTCCTCCGCCGTCGGCGTGCGCTCCTGCGGCAGCGCCTTGAAGGCCTCGCGGATGGTCTTGAGCGGGATGCCGGTGCGCTGCGCCACCTTGATGATGGCGACGCGGCGCAGCACCTCGCGCGGATAGCGACGCTGATTGCCGGCATTGCGGCGACTGCGGATCAGGCCTTCGGCCTCGTAGAAGTGCAATGCGGAGACCGCGATGCCGCTACGGCTCGCGACCTGGCCGACGCTGAGATCGTCGGCGAACAGATTGCGGGCTGGGTGCTTCATGGCTCTTGACCTTAACCTTACTTAAGGTCTTATAGAGATCGCTCCGCTGCACCGCCAGCCCCTCGGAGCCCTCCCATGCATCGCCCGCTCATCCCCCAGATCAAGGTTGCCGTGATCTATGGCAGCACGCGCCAGGGGCGCCTCTGCACCAAGGTCGCCGGCTGGACGATCGCGCAGATCGAGGGCGACGGGCCGTTCTGCGTCGAGAGCGTCGACCCCGGCGCGCACGACCTCGCCGAGCAGACCGAACGGCTCGGCCGCGCCGACGCCTTCATCGTGGTCACGCCCGAATACAATCGCAGCTTCCCGGCCCCGCTGAAGGCGCTGATCGACGGGACCGGAGCGGAATGGCGTGGCAAGCCGGTCGCCTTCGTCTCCTATGGCGGAGTTTCGGGAGGCCTGCGCGCCGTCGAGCAACTCCGCCTCGTCTTCGCCGAACTGCACGCCGCGACGATCCGCGACGGCGTCTGCTTCGCCAATGCCTGGGACCAGTTCGACGAGACCGGACGCCTGCGCGACGCCGACCGGGCCGAACGGGCGATGGCGACCATGCTCGGACAATTGCACTGGTGGGCGAGCGCGCTTAGGACCGCTCGGAATACCGTGCCTTATGGGCAGTTCGCGGCGTGAATGAGAGGACAGCCTAACGCCGCGATGCAGTTTGCTTCACAAATTCGAACTGGTCGCGGCGGCGGCATCCGGGAAGGATCAGGCGAACCGATCCCTCCCACCGCGGAGCCGCCATGCAGCTCAAACTCCTGCGCAACGCCCTGCTCAAGCTGAGCTATGCCGGCAAGACCCTGCTGATCGATCCCGATCTCGGCGAGAAACTCAGCCGCCGCTCGATCGCCGGCAAGTCGCAGAACCCCATGGTCGACCTGCCCGAGCCGATCGAGGAGATCCTCGCCGGCGTCGACCATGTCATCGTCTCGCATCTGCATGCCGACCATTTCGACGAGGTCGCCAAGACCAGGATTCCGAAGGACATCCCGCTGATCTGCCAGCCCGGCAATGAAGAGGCGATCCGGGCGGCCGGCTTCAGCAATTTCGAGCCGCTCGAATGCTTCGTCCGGATCGGGCCGATCGTGGTCAAGTCGCAGCCGGCCCAGCATGGCACCGGACCGGTCGTCGACATCATGGGCAAGGTGATGGGCTTCACCCTGGAAGCGCCGGGCGAACCTTCGGTCTACTGGTGCGGCGACAGCGTGCTCTATCCGCCGCTGCAGGAGGCCGTTGCCAAGGCTGAGCCCGATGTGATCGTCACCCATTCCTGCGGCGCCCTCTGGGACGGCACGCTGATCGTGATGGATGCGCAGCAGACGCTCGACCTTGCCGAGCAGGCGCCGCAGGCGACCATCGTCGCGACCCATATGGAAGCGCTCGACCATGCCAGCGTCAGCCGGCAGGCTCTGCGCGAAGCCGCCGATTCCCGCGGCATCGCCCGCGAGCGGCTCCTGATCCCCGCGGATGGCGAGACGATCGAGCTGAAGGCGCCGATGGGCGCCTGAGCGGTGCTTACCTGACGCGCTTGGCGTCGACGCCGAAGGAGCGGAAGGTGTTGCGGTCGACGATAGTCACTGTCGTCGACGAGTTGGAACTGCCGAATTCGCTCTTGAGGGACATCTCCAGCACGCACTCGCCAGTTCCGGAACCGGGCCTGGCGGTCCAATGACCGGAGGTGACCTGTTCCTCCCACTTGCCTTGCTGATTGACGAACCGGCGGACGGCCCTGAACGAGCCGTCGGCATTATAGGCGTCGAGATTGTCGACCTTGACCTTCTTCGGGCCCATGGCGACGTCGCCCTTGGTGGCCCAGCGCCCGGTCAGCGTACCCTGGCAATCGGTGGCGGCGGAGGCGACCCCGGCCGAGCCGAAAACGGCTGCGAGGAGCGGCAGGAGGAAGCGGCACATGACGATCTCCGGAGAGCGATGCAGGTCTCACTGCACCGATACTCTCTCCGGAAAGGCCTGATCGCATCCTCCATTCGAAGGAGCGGCCGCTACTCCCCCGCCTTGAGCCGCTTGGCGTAGATGTCCTTGTACTGCTCGCGCAGCAGATTCTTCTGGACCTTGCCCATGGTATTGCGCGGCAGGTCGGCGACGACGAAGACCTGCTTGGGCTGCTTGAACTTGGCGAGGCGCTGCTCCAGGGCCTTGGCGATGCCGGCAGCGCTGATATCGGCCCCGGGCTTAGCTACCACCACGGCGGTGACGCCCTCGCCGAAATCCGGATGCGGGCAGCCGATCACGGCGCTCTCGATAACGCCCGGCATCTCGTCGATCTCGGCCTCGACCTCCTTGGGGTAGACGTTGTAGCCGCCGGTGATGATCAGGTCCTTGCCGCGCCCGACGATGTGGACATAGCCGGCCGGATCGATCTTGCCGAGATCGCCGGTGATGAAGAAGCCGTCGGCCCGGAACTCGGCCTTGGTCTTTTCGGGATTGCGCCAATAGCCCTTGAAGACGTTCGGCCCCTTGACCTCGATCATGCCGATCTCGTCGCGGGCGAGTTCCTTGCCGGTCTCCGGATCGGTGACGCGGGCCGAGACGCCCGGCAGCGGGAAACCGACCGTGCCCGCCACCCGGTCCCCGTGATAGGGATTCGAGGTGTTCATGTTGGTCTCGGTCATGCCGTAGCGCTCGAGGATTGCGTGGCCGGTGCGCTCGCGCCATTCGCGATGCGTCTCGGCCAGCAGCGGCGCCGAGCCGGAGACGAAGAGGCGCATGTGCTTCACCGCCTCCTTCGACAGGCGCGGATCCTGCAGGAGGCGGACATAGAAGGTCGGCACGCCCATCATGCTGGTGGCCTTCGGCAGGTATTTGAAGACCTGCTCAGGATCGAACTTCGGCAGCAGGATCATTGAGGCGCCGGCCAGGAGGATGGTGTTGGTCGCGACGAAGAGGCCGTGGGTGTGGAAGATCGGCAAAGCGTGCAACAGCACGTCGTCCTTGCTGAAGCGCCAATAGTCGACCAGCGCCAGCGCGTTCGAGGCGAGGTTGTCATGGCTGAGCATGGCACCCTTGGAGCGCCCGGTCGTGCCGGAGGTGTAGAGGATGGCGGCAAGATCGTCCGCGCCGCGCGCGACGTCCGTGAACTCGCCCGAGGCGGCATTGGCCTTGTCGAGCAGGCTGCCGGCACCGACGCCGAGCGTTTCCAGCTTCGCGCCAGCCTTGTCGGCGAAGGGCTTCAGCGCCTCCGCCTTGGCGGGATCGCAGACGAAGACGGCCGGCTCGGCATCGCCGAGGAAATACTCGATCTCGGCCGGGGTATAGGCGGTGTTGAGCGGCAGGAAGATCGCGCCGGCGCGGACCGTGCCGAGATAGAGCATCAGCGCCTCCAGGCTCTTCTCGACCTGGACGGCGACGCGGTCGCCCGGCTTGACGCCGAGCGCCACCAGCGCATTGGCGAAGCGGGCGGAAACCGCGACCATGTCGGCGTAACTATAGGTCCGGCCGTCATCGAGGAACGCGAAGGGCGCGGCCGGCGCCGGCCTCCGGGCCTTGATCAGGTCGAACAGATGATTGCCCATGATTTCGGGTCCTTTCAGGCGTTTCCGCGACGTTTCCTCAGCCCTCATCCTGAGGAGCCGCGTCAGCGGCGTCTCGAAGGATGCTCCAGATGTCTCCGGAACCTCCTGGAGCATCCTTCGAGACGCGCCTTTGGCGCACCTCAGGATGAGGGCTCAACCCTTCAAATGACCTGAAGGGCTCCGTGAATCAATTGTTGGCCGGCCGCAGCAGCTTCTTCACCGAGGAGGAGGCGACGACGGTGTTGCGGCTGGCGAAGGCTTCGTGATTGGTCTCGATGTCGCCCAGCTCATAGCGGTAATTGACCATGACGCCATGCGACTCGCGCTGGCCCCGGTCGGAGAGATTGCCGCCGACATTGATGCGCTCCAGCCGCGCGCCATTGCCGAGATGGAAGCGGGCGACCGGGTCGATCACACGCCCAGAGGAGGTGCGGGCTCGCAGCATGTACTGCGCCATCATCTGGCCGAGCAGCTTGTCGCGGCGGGCGCGAGTGACCTCGTCCTGCTTGGCGACCTCAGCCGGCGACTGCATCAAGAGCGTCGCCTCCTCATTGGTCAGGCCGAGCCCGGCCGGTTCCGCCAGCTCCTGGCCTAGCCAGCGGGCGAAGCCCGGCACCGGCGAGAGCGTGACGAATACGTCGAGGCCCGGCAGCTCCCGCTTCAGATCCTCGGCGACCTGCTTGATCAGGAAATTGCCGAAGGAAATGCCGCGCAGACCCTCCTGGCAATTGGAGATCGAATAGAACACCGCCGTCGTGGCGGAGGAGGCCGGCAACACCTCGCGATCCTCGCTGAGCACGTCGACGATGCGGCTCGGACTCTCGCGGGTCAGCGCCACCTCGACGAAGATCAAGGGCTCGTCGATCAGCTGGGGATGGAAGAAGGCGAAGCAGCGCCGATCGGCCGGCTCGAGCCGGCGGCGCAGATCATCCCAGTCCTTGATGGCGTGGACCGCCTCGTAGCGGATGATCTTCTCCAGCACATTGGCCGGCGTGGTCCAGTCGATCCGGCGCAGCACCAGGAAGCCGCGATTGAACCAGGAGCCGAACAGGTGTCGGAAATCGGCGTCGACCGCCTTGAGCTCCGGCTCCTCCTTCATCGCCTCGAACAGGCTCTCGCGCATGCGCACCAGCACATGCGTCCCGCCGGGCGCGAGATTGAGCCGGCGGAAGAGCTCCTGCCGGCGCGGCTCCGAGGCGAGATGGAGCTGCCCGATCGCCTCGGCATCGGGATTGTCACGGTAACGCTCCAGCGCGGCTTCGAGCCGCTCGTGGTCGGGGCCGAAGCGCTCATGCAGCAGGCGGAAGAAGGCGAGCCGGCCGGCGTCGTCGAGCTGCTCCCAATCCTCCAGCACCGCCTGCGCCAGTGCCATGCCCGAGGCCTCGCCGCGGCCCGAGAGCAGATCCTCGCAGAGCTTGTCGAGCGGCCGCCGGCGGTTCGAGGCGAAGCGCTCGAAATTGATCAGCGCCCGGCCGCGATCGGCGACGCTGGTCAGGAGATCGCCAAGAAACGCCATCTGCACCCCCAAAGCCTCGCTTGAGCCGCCTATCCTATACGAGTTTATCGCAGTGCAAATGCGACGGTCCGCGACACGATCGCCCTACTTCAACAGCTGCCACGCCTTGAGGAAGAAATCGGGCGCGCCGAAATTCCCCGACTTCAACGCCACCACCATCTCCGGCCCGTCGACGACACGGGTCCACGGCACGCCGGGGTCGATCTCCGGGCCGATCTCCAGCGTTCGGATGGCAAGGCCCTGCACGACCGCGCCGGAGGTCTCGCCACCTGCGACGAGCAGGCGGGTGACGCTGCCGGCGTTGAGCAGGCGCGCGAGTTCGGCGAAGGCGTGCTCGACGATCTCGCCGGCCTTGTCGCGGCCGAGCTTGTCCTGCACCGAAGCGACCTCGGCCGGATCGTCGCTGGAATAGACGAGGAAGGGCTTGTCGACGGGCTGAGCCAAGGCCCAGTCCGCCAGTTCCTTCGCCGTCTGCTGGCCGCCGGCCAGCGCCAGCGGATCGACCTTCAGCGCCGGGATCCCGACCGCGAGCGCCGCCTTGATCTGGCCGCGCGTCGCCGCCGAGCAACTGCCGGAGATGATGCCGGCGCGGCCGGTCGGGGCGGCGAGATGCGTCGCGGTCTCGCGCCAGGGCAAGAGCCCCGCCTTGCGGAAATTCTCGGGCAGTCCCATCGCGATCCCGGAGCCGCCGGTGAGCAGGACATGGTCGGAGATGGCCTCGCCGAGCACCATCAGATGGCCGTTGTCGAGCGCGTCGGTGACGACATAGCGCACGCCGTCGGCGGCCAGCTCGGCCAGGCGCTTGCGCACGGCGGCGGCGCCCTGGTTGACGGAAGCATAGGAGGCGAGCCCGACCTTCTGAGGAGTCTGCGCACCCATCAGCCGCATCAGGTTGGCATCCCGCATCGGCGTCAGCGGGTGGTCCTTCATCGAGCTCTCTTGCAGCGGCACCTCGCCGACGAAGAGATAGCCCTGGAAGATCGAGCGGCCATTGGCCGGGAAGGCCGGGCAGACGATCGCCTGATGGGCATTGAGGCGCTGCATCAGCGCGTCCGCGACCGGGCCGATATTGCCCTTGGCGGTCGAGTCGAAAGTCGAGCAGTATTTGAACAGGATCTGCCGCGCACCGGCCGCGAGCAGCGCTTCGCAGGCGGCGAGCGAATCCGCCACCGCCTCCGCGACAGGATTGGTGCGCGATTTCAGCGCCACGACGACGGCGTCGGCCTCGGGCAGCTTTGCCCCGGCAGCGGGGGCGCCGATGACCTGGACCGTGCGCATCCCGGCACGGTTCAGCGTCAGGGCGACATCGGTCGCGCCCGTCATGTCGTCGGCAATCACACCCAGCAGCATTGTTTGACCTTCCCTTGCCTTCTTTCGCGGGCAATGGCCCGCGGCGAAAATCTTGCATACCAGAATTGGCGCGCGCGGCGAGAGGCCATCACCGCGCCACCGCCATGCAACCCCTGCTCCACGCCGTCACATTGTATCCATTGCACCAGACACCACGGCATGGAATGTTTCTGGCCAAGCTCGGCCTGGGCAAGGAAAGCCCTATCGACGATCACCGCAAACGCCAGCTTGGTACCGAATGGGACCAAACAGGAATGCCCCGCGAAGCTCCGTGATCGCCGCAAGAGCGATGGAGTCTCGGGAAAGGGGCCAAGGTCAAAGCAAAACAACGATGAGGGGAACAGCGATGAAACGTATCGTTCTGCTGGCGTCCGCGGCTCTGCTCGGCCTCGCCATTCTTCCAGCTCAAGCCCAATCGCCATCGACCTTGCGCATCGGCCTGCAGGAGGACCCCGATGTGCTCGATCCGCACAAGGCCCGCACCTTCGTCGGCCGCATCGTCTTCATGGGGTTGTGCGACCGGCTCGTCGACATCGACCCGGAGCTGAAGATCATCCCGCGGCTGGCGACGCAATGGTCGTTCTCGGGCGATGGGCTGACGCTGACGATGAAGCTCCGGACCGACGCCAAGTTCCATGATGGCGAGAGCTTCAACGCCGAGGCGGCCAAGGCCAATCTCGAACGGGCGATGACGCTGCCGGATTCGCTGCGCAAATCCGAACTCGCCTCGGTCGCGAGCGTGGAGGCTCCCGATCCGGCGACCCTCATCCTCAAGCTGAAGCGGCCCGACGCGACGCTCCTCGCCCAGCTCACCGACCGCGCCGGCATGATGCTGTCGCCGAAGAGCCTCGGCCCCGACATCTCGGCGAAGCCGGTCTGCTCCGGCCCCTACCAGTTCGTCGAGCGCGTCCAGAACGACCGCATCGTGCTGGAGAAGTTCAAGGGGCACTGGGAAGCCGACAAGTACCAGTTCGACCGGATCGTCTATCGCGCTATCCCCGACACCACGGTCCGGCTGGCCAACCTGCGCGCCGGCGAGCTCGATATGCTGGAGCGGCTGGCCCCGACCGACGTGAAATCGGCCAAGGGCGACAAGAGCCTCAAGGTCGAGAGCACTGCCAATCTCGGCTATCAGGGCATCACCATCAACACCAACCATGGCGACGCCGCCAACCAGCCGATGGGCAAGGACAAGCGCGTCCGGCAGGCGCTGTCGCTCTCGATCGACCGGAAGGTGCTGAGCCAGGTGGTGTTCGAGGGGCTCTATGCGCCGATGAACCAGCCCTTCAACCCCGGCAACCAGTATCTTTCCGCCGTCCTGCCCGTGCCGGAGCGCGACGTCGCCAAGGCCAAGGCGCTGCTGAAGGAAGCCGGGGCCGCCAAGGTCAGCGTCGAGCTTTTCGTCACCAACAACCCGGTCGACGCCCAGCTCGGTCAGGTCATCCAGGCGATGGCGCAGGAAGCGGGCATCGACATCCAGATCCGCTCGAGCGAGTTCGCCAGCCAATTGCGCGACCAGCAGCAGGGCAAGTTCCAGATGAGCCGGATCGGCTGGTCCGGACGCATCGATCCGGACGGCAATATCCACCAGTTCGTCACGACCAAGGGCAACCAGAACGACGGGCGCTACTCCAATGCCGAGGTCGACAAGCTGCTCGACGAGGCCCGCACGCTTTACGACGTCGCCGAGCGCAAGAAGCGCTACGACGCGGCGCAGAAGATCCTGCAGGACGAACTGCCTATCGTCTATCTCTACAACCAGACCGTCTTCTTCGCGCTGCGTTCAAACCTCCAGGGCTTCGTGATCAATCCCGACGGGATGATCCGGCTCTCGGGATTGAAGCGGTCGTGATTGGCCCCATGGCCTATTCTGCGGGATGCGCCGACAAGTCCCCTTCCTCCCGCTTGCGGTGGGGAAGGGTTAGGGATGGAGGGCCGGAAAGCCAGAACTCCATCCTGAATCGTTTCACCAAGCGGCGCTGCCCCCCACCCCAGCTCTCCCCACCGCAAGCGGGGGGAGGGAGAAGGCAGCCATGTTCGCGCTGATCGGCCGACGCGTCCTGATCGCGATCCCGACGCTGTTCCTGGTGTCGCTGTTCGTCTTCGCCCTACAAAGGGCGCTGCCGGGCGACCCGTTCCTGGTCATCGCCGGCGAGGAGCGCGATCCCGAGGTGATCGCACGCCTGCGCGCGATCTACCGAATGGACGATCCGATCGTCGTGCAGTTCTTCGCCTGGCTCGGCCAGGTGCTCCAGGGTGATTTCGGCCGCTCGCTGCGCACCGGCGAGCCCGTGCTGACCCTGATCCTGCAGAAGCTGCCGGTGACGATCCAGCTCGCCACCGCCTCGATCATCGTCGCGCTCGCAATCGGCCTGCCGGCCGGAATCATCGCGGCGCGACGCAAGGGCACCATCGTCGACTATTCGGCGAGCGCGCTCGCTCTGTCCGGCCTGTCGATCCCCAACTTCTGGCTCGGCATCATGCTGATCCTCGTCATCGCCGTGGAGCTGAAATGGCTGCCGGCTTCGGGCTTCGAGTCGATCTTCGTCGACCCCAAGGCCGCGATCGAGCGCCTGATCATGCCGGCCTTCGTCCTCGGCGGCGGGCTCTCGGCCTTCATCATGCGCCATACCCGCTCGGCCATGCTGGAAGTGCTACGCTCCGACTATGTCCGCACAGCGCGCGCCAAGGGGCTCGACGAGCAGACCGTCGTCAACCGCCACGCGCTACGCAATGCGCTGATCCCGATCATCACCCTGTCGACGCTGCTGTTCGGCGAACTGCTCGCCGGCGCGGTGCTGACCGAGCAGGTCTTCACCATCCCCGGTTTCGGCAAGCTGATCGTCGATGCCGTCTTCAACCGCGACTATGGCGTCGTCCAGGGCGTGGTGCTGTGCACGGCGCTCGGCTTCATCCTGATGAACCTGCTCGCCGATGTCCTCTATATCCTCGCCAATCCGCGCCTGAGGAACGCCTGATGAGCGCCGTGACCGAGACCGGCGCGGCCGGCCCCTTGCAGGCGCGCCCGGGTGTGATGCGACGGCTCGTCCGCAACCGCTCGGCGCTGATCGGCGGAGCCCTCGTCCTGACCTTTGTGCTGCTGGCGATCCTGGCGCCGATCCTGCCGCTGGCCGATCCGCTGAAGTCGAACTTCCTCGCGATCCGCAAGCCGCCTTCCGAGCTGTACTGGTTCGGCACCGACGAGCTCGGCCGTGACCAGGTATCGCGCCTGTTCTATGGCGCACAGACCTCGCTGCTCGCCGGCATCGTCTCGGTTGCGATCGCGCTGGCGATCGGCATTCCCTTCGGGCTCGCCGCCGGCTGGTATGGCGGCTGGATCGACATCGTGATCTCGCGTGTCACCGAGGCCCTGCTGGCCTGCCCGTTCCTGATCCTCGCCATCGCCTTCGCCGCCGTGCTCGGACCGTCGCTGACCAATGCGATGATCGCGATCGGGCTCTCGGCGGTGCCGATCTTCATCCGGCTGGTGCGCGGCCAGGTGATGACGGTCAAGGCGGAGGACTTCGTCGAGGGCGCCCGCTCGGTCGGCGCGCGCGACCTGCGCCTGATGCTGGTCCATGTCCTGCCGAATACGCTCTCGCCGATCATCGTGCAGGCGACCCTGTTCATGGCGCAGGCGATCATCCTGGAAGCCGCCCTCTCCTTCCTCGGCCTCGGCCAGCAGCCGCCCTCGCCGTCCTGGGGCCAGATGCTCAACGTCGCCAAGAATTTCATGGAGCAGGCGCCGTGGATGTCGGTGGCGCCCGGCATCGCCATCTTCCTGGCGGTCCTCGGCTTCAACCTGCTCGGCGACGGCCTGCGCGATGCGCTCGATCCCAAAGAATCCTGATCCTGCTACCCAAGGAACTGATCATGTTCACCACCCGCCCCGAGATCCTCGGCACCTTCGGCGTCGTCACCTCGACGCATTGGCTCGCGACCGCGTCCGGGATGGCGATGCTGGAGAAGGGCGGCAACGCCTTCGACGCCTGCGCCGCCGCCGCCTTCGTGCTGCAGGTGGTCGAGCCGCACCTCGTCGGCCCGGCCGGCGACATGCCGGCGGTGTTCTATTCGGCCGAGACCAGGAAGGTCGAAGTGCTCTGCGCCCAGGGGCCGGCGCCGGCCGCCGCGACGATCAAGGCCTATAAGGACCTCGGCATCGACATCATCCCCGGGGACGGCCTGCTCTCCACCGTGATCCCCGGCGCATTCGGCGGCTGGATGACCATGCTGCGCGACCATGGCCGGCTGCCCCTGCGCGAGGTGCTGGAGCCGGCGATCGGCTATTTCGAGAACGGTCACCCGATGCTGCCGCGCGTCTCCGACACGATCGCAGGCCTCAGCGACCTCTTTACCAATGAATGGCCGACCTCGGGCGCGGTCTACCTGCCCGGCGGCAACGTCCCTAAGGGCCGCGAGCTCTTCCGCAATCCAGTGGCGGCCGCGACCTACAAGCGCATCCTCGCCGAGGCGGAAGCCGCCGGCGGCGATCGCCAGAAGCAGATCCAGGCCGCTTACGATGCCTGGTACAAGGGCTTCGTCGCCGAAGCGATGGACGCCTTCTGCCGCACGGAAGCGCCGATGGATTCGACCGGCCGCCGGCACAAGGGCCTGCTCACCGCGCAGGACCTGGCCGGCTGGACGCCGCACTACGAGGCGCCGGCGAGCGTGACCTATCATGACTGGGAGGTGTTCAAGATCGGCCCCTGGGGCCAGGGCCCGGTCTTCCTGCAGACGCTGAAGATCCTCGAAGGTTTCGACCTCTCCGCAATGGGCCCGGCCAGCCCCGAGTTCATCCACCATGTCGCCGAAGCGATGAAGCTCGCCTTCGCCGATCGCGAGGCCTATTACGGCGATCCCGACTTCGTGAAGGTGCCGCTGGCGACGCTGCTGTCGGACGACTATGCCCGCGGCCGGCGCGCGCTGATCGGCAACGAGGCTTCGCTCGAAATCCGTCCCGGAGCGGTCGCTGGCTTCGAAGCGCAGGTCGCACAGGCGCTCGCCAATATCCGGATTGCCGGCCAGCATGGCGCGGCGACCAGCGCGACGGTCGGCGAGCCGACGCTCGCCTCTATGGTCGCCTCCTCGCAGCGCGGCGACACCGTCCATATCGACGTGATCGACCGCTGGGGCAACATGGTCGCGGCGACGCCCTCGGGCGGCTGGCTGCAATCCTCGCCGGTGATCCCCGAGCTCGGCTTCCCGCTGAACTCGCGCGCCCAGGCCTTCTTCCTCGAAGAGGGGCTGCCCTCCTCGCTCGCGCCCGGCAAGCGCCCGCGCACGACGCTGACCCCGACCATCGCCTTCGAGAACGGAGAGCCGCGCCTCGCCTTCGGCACGCCGGGCGGCGATCAGCAGGAGCAATGGCAGCTCGGCATGTTCCTGCGCCGGGTGCATCACGGCCTCAATCTGCAGGAGGCGATCGACCTGCCGCTTTTCCACACCCAGCACTTCCCCTCGACCTTCTATCCGCGCGAGGCGCGGCCGGGCCATCTCACGGTCGAGGAGAGCGTCGGCGAGGCTGTTCTGGCCGATCTTATCCGCCGCGGACATGAGCTGGAGCGGGCGCCGGCCTGGACGGTCGGCCGTCTGACCGCTGCCGAGAAGAGCGCCAACGGCCTCTTGCGCGCCGCGGCGACCCCGCGTCTGATGCAGGCCTACGCCGCCGGCCGCTGAGGAATAAGCCTATGACCTGGTCAATCGTCGCGCGCGATGCCGCGACCGGCGCCTATGGCGTCGCCGTCTCGACCTGCGCCTTCGCCGTCGGCTCGCGCGTGCCCTATGGCTGCGGCCGGGTCGGTGCGATCGCGACGCAGGCCTTCGTCAACCCGCTCTACGGTGTCGATGGCCTCAGGCTGCTGCAGGAAGGGCGCTCCTCGGTCGAGATCATCGCCAACCTGACCGCGGCCGATGAAGGCCGGGCGCATCGGCAATTGCACCTGATCGACCGCGACGGCCGCACCGCCTCCTATACCGGCAATGCCTGCATCGACTGGTGCGGGGCGGTGAACGGGCCGCAGGTCTCGGTCGCCGGCAACATGCTGGCCGGTCCGGACGTCGTCCAGGAGACGCTGAAGGCCTATGTCGAGAACTCAGGGCTCGACTTCGATGAGCGGCTGCTGGTGGCGCTCGAAGCCGGCGAAAAGGCCGGCGGCGACAAGCGCGGCCGGCAGTCCTGCGCGATCCGGATCTGGGCGAGCGAGCCGGTGCCGAGCTTCGACATCAGGGTCGACGACCATGCCGATCCGCTCGCCGAACTGCGCCGGATCTGGCGGGTGGCGCATCAGCGTTCCGTGCCGTTCCAGCAGGCTTCGCCGTCAAGGGCGCGGCCTGCCGGCGTCACCGACCGGGCCGAGCTCGACCGGCTGTGCGCGGAATACGCCGAGGCGTGGAACGCGCGGCATCCGGAGTAGTGTCCGTCATTCCGGGGCGCCGCGTAGCGGCGGGCCCGGAACCATGACCACGACGTTGATCCAGTTCGTCATGCTCGCCCTTGTGGCGAGCATCCACGTCTTGAACGCTCCGCTCGATCAGTAAGGCGAAGACGTGGATGGTCGGGACAAGCCCGACCATGACGGTGAGTGCAGTGTTCATGGGTTCCGGGCTCAGGCCTTCGGCCTGCCCCGGAAAGACGGCTGACGTCACGCCGCCTTCGCCGCCCGCCCCTCAGCCGCCCACTTGGCGTACCAGCTCTTGAAGCGGCGCCATTCGGTCTCGACATAGTTGCGCTGGGCGTCGGAGAGCCTGTCGGCGTCGTTGAAATGGCGCTCATAGGCCTTGTGACCCTCCAGCACCATCAGGTGCTTGTAATAGAGCACGAGGTCGACACCCTCGTCGAAGGACGACAGTACGTACAGCGCCCGCTCCAGCTCGAGCGCGTCGCGCTCGGCCTGCGGATCGCCGGCAGCGGCCTTCTGCGAGAGCGCGACGAGGTGCAGCACTTCCTTCGGCAGCGCATTGCCGATGCCGGTGATCGCGCCGCCGGCGCCGCAGCGGATGAAGCCGTGGGTGACCTGCGTATCGACGCCGACCATCAGGGTCAGCTTCGGATCGCGGCTGGTGATGTGCTCGGCCGCATAGGTCAGCGCCGCGCCGCCGCCGAATTCCTTGAAGCCGACGAGATGCGGGAAGCGCTGGTTCAGCGCGAAGAACAGGTCGGCCTTGGTCTCGTAGCCGTAATAGGGGCTGTTGTAGATCACCGAGGGCAGGTCGACCGCGGCTTCCAGGATGCCCTCGAAATGGGCGCGCTGGGCCTGGAGCGAAGAGCCGCGCGAGAGCACGCGCGGGATGACCATCAGGCCCTGCGCGCCGGCCTGCTTGGCATGGGCGGCGAGCGCGGCGGCGCGCTTCGGGTTCTGCGCGCCGGTGCCGACGATCAGCGGGATGCCGCCCTTCACCAGGGCTTCGACGCCCTCCATGCGCTGCTCGTCGGTGAGCAGCGGCCAATCGCCCATCGAGCCGCAATAGACCACCGCCGACATGCCGGCGTCGATCAGATGGCGGCCGGTGCGCACCAGCTCGGCGTAGTCGACGTCGCCCGAGGCGGTGCAGGGGCTCATCAAAGCGGGAATGGTGCCGCTGAAGATGTTCTTGGTCATGACAGGGGTCCGCTGGCGGGAGGGAGGCGGCTGCGGACGAAGCGCCCGCAGCCAGGATAGTAGACTAAAAAATCAGGCGGTGATCGCCTTGCCGGCCTTGCGCAGGTCGGCGAGCACCGGCGCCTTGGGCAGCCAGATCTTGTCGAACTCGGCGACGACCGCCTCGGCATCCTTCGGATTGGCGAGCTTGAAGTTGGCGCCGGCCGCCTTGAACTGCTCGACCAGCTTGGGCTCGTTGACCGCGAGCGCGTCGATCTGTTCGTCGAGCGCGGCGCGGACCGTCTTCTGGATCAGCTCGCGATCGGCCGCCGGCATGCCCTGCCAGACACGGCCCGAGGCGAGCGCGATCACCGGCATGAAGATCGCGTTCATCTGCAGGATGGTCTTGGAGACCTTGTCGAAGCGCTGGTTCCAGGAGAACTCCAGGTCGGCCTCGAGCCCGTCGACCTGGCCGTTGGTCATGGCATCGAAGACCTGCGGCGTCGGGATCGGCGTCGGAGCGGCGCCGAGCAGCTGGTAGAAGTCGCGATAGACCGGCGTCGGGTTGATGCGCAGCTTCATGCCCTTGATGCCGGCGACGCCGTCGATCTCCTTGGCGGAGAACACGGCGCGCATGCCGGTGATGCCCCAGGCCAGGCCGACGCAGCCGGTCTCGCGCGGCAGCACGTCGAACAGCTTCATCGCGACGGGGTCGCGCACCAACTTGGCGATCTTGGCGGTGGAGTCGACGATATAGGGTGCGGTGATCGCGCCGATCGCCGGCACGCGCGAGCCGAGCTCGGCTGCCATGATCCAGCCCATGTCGAGCGCGCCGGACTGCATCTGCTGCAGCATCGCCGCCTCGTTGCCGAGCTGGCCGGAGTGGAAGACCGTCAGGTTCAGCCGGCCATTGGTCTCGGCCTTCAGCCGCTCGCCGACCTTGACGGCCGCGACGTTCCAGGGATGGCCGTTCGGGGTCAGGATGCCAAGGCGCAGCTCCTTGCTCTGGGCAAGCAGCAGCGCGGGCTTGGCGATCGGCAGGGTCGCCGCGGCAGCGATGAGATGACGGCGTGAAATGGTCATGACGGTACTCCCCTTATTGGTTGGCAGGCGGGTTCACTTCACCAGGGCCAGCGAGAGCCATGGGTAGATCGAGAGCAGGACCAGGAGGACGCAGGAGATGATGAAGAAGGGCAGCGTCACCAGGAACATCTTGCCGGGCTTGGCCCCCGTCACCGCGGCGGCGACGAAGAAGCACAGGCCGACTGGCGGCGAGAGCAGGCCGAGCACGAGGTTGATCACCACGACGACGCCGAAATGCCGGGGGTCGATGGCATAGACCTCGGTCGCGATCGGCAGCAGGATCGGCACCGTCATGATCAGGCCGGGGATGCCGTCGATCACCGTGCCGATCACCAGCAGGATGACGTTGACCAGCAGCATGAAGGTCACCGGATCCTTGGCGATCGCTTGGATCGAGGCGGCGACGCTCTGCGGGACCTTGCCGTAGACCAGCACCCAGGAGAACACGGCCGCTGCGGCGACGAGGAAGAGCACGATCGCCGAATAGACGCCGGCGCGCAGCATCATCTGCGGCAGCTGGCCGAAGCTGAGCTGCTTCGTCCAGTAGCGGCCGATCAGCAGCGCTGCGACCGAGCCGACGGCCGCCGCCTCCGTCGCATTGGCGAACCCGCCGAGGATCGAGCCGACGATGACGATCGGGATCAGCAGCGTCGGCGCGGCGCCCAGCACGATCTTGACCCGCTCGCGCAGGGAGAGCTTGTCGCCGGCCGGATAGTTGTAGACGAAGCCCATGCCGGCGATGATCAGGAAGAACAGGACCGTCAGAAGCACGCCCGGGACGATGCCCGACAGCAGCATGTCGCTGACCGAGACCTGGGCCAGCACGGCATAGACGACGAACATCACCGAGGGCGGGATGATCGGGCCGAGCATGCCGCCATAGGCGGTGAGGCCGGCGGCGAAGTCCTTGTCGTAGCCTTTGCGCTCCATCTCGGGGACCATGACCTGCGCCATGATCGCGACCTGGGCCGTGGCCGAGCCGAGGATCGAGGCGACGAACATGTTGGCGAGGATGTTGACATAGGCCAGCCCGCCCTTGAGCGAGCCGACGAAGGCCATGGCGAGATCGACGATGCGGCGGGTGATGCCGCCGCCATTCATGATCTCGCCGATCAGGATGAAGAGCGGGATCGCGATCAGCCCGTAGCTGTCGACGCCGCCGAACATCTGCAGCGGGTAGTTCGGCAGGAGCTGCATGTTGCCGGTCGCCGCCATGTAGATCAGCGCGCCGAGGCACAGGCACAGCGCGATCGGCACGCCGGCCAGCATGATGCCGAAGAAGGCTCCAATCGTGAGTGCCATCAGTTCACCACCCCGTCGGCATTGGCGGCGAAGCCGGGCAACTCCTGCCTGGCGACGAGGCCGAGATCCTCGAACAGGTTCGCCAGCGCATGCAGTGTCATGGTGAAGGCGAAGAGCGGCATGATCAGGTAGATCACCCAGGTCGGCCAGTTCAGCGTCTGGGTGCGCTCGGTGTAGATGAAGTTGAAGGACCCGGCGGCGTATTCCCTGGCATCGAAGCCCGCTTGCGCGATCCCGACCGGATCGAGCCAGAGCCAGCACATCACGCCGAGGCTGATGCCGAACAGCACGACGCCGAGCGTCGCGATCACCCGGAAGATCGCGGCACCACGCTCCGAGAAGCGCTCGGTCAGCATGGTCACCGCAAAATCGAGCCGCATGCGCGTCATGGCGGAGGCGCCGATGAAGGTGAGCCAGACGACGCTATAGACCGCGGATTCGTCGATCCAGTAGATCGGATAGCCGGTGTAGCGTGTGACGACGTTGAGCAGGATCAGCGCCGAGAGCAGGAACATCAGGCCCTGGATGGCGCGGTGCTCGACCCGGAGCAGTCGCCCGGACATGGCGACGATCGCCTCCGGCACGGCCATGGAGCGGCCTTTCGCCGCGACAGCTTCGTTGTTCATGCTTGCCTTCCCCTTGACGATTTGTAGATTGTATAAAATCTACGTGTCAATGGTTTTTCGCAGCGCGACCAGCTAGGGTGCCCGCGATGTCGCCTCCCCTGAAGCACCGCACACTGTCCTCGGCGATCGTCGATCGGCTCCGTCAGGAAATCCTCGACGGCAGCTACCCGGCCGGCTCGCAATTGCGGCAGGACGCGCTGGCGCAGGCCTATGAGGTCAGCCGCATCCCGGTGCGCGAGGCGCTGTTCCAGCTCGAAGCCGAGGGCTTCGTCAGGATCGTGCCGCACAAGGGCGCGATCGTTTCAGGCCTGTCGCTGGACGAGATCAACGACGTCTTCGAGCTGAGGAAGCTGCTCGAACCGCGTTTGCTCGCGAGTTCGGTGCCGACGCTGACGGCTGAGGACTTCGCCGCCGTCGCCGGGATGGAGGCTGCGTTCGAGGAGGCGATGACGGCGCGCGACATCAGCCGCTGGGGACTGCTGAACGCCGATTTCCATATGGCGCTCTACGCTCGGGCGACCCAGCCGCGTACACTCGCTATCGTGGCGGGGCTATTGCAGACCAGCGACCGCTATACGCGGCTGCAGTTGCAGCGCAGCTCCTCGATAGAGCGGGCGCGGACAGAGCACAACGAATTGATCCGGCTCAGCCGCGCCGGAGCGATGAAGGAGGCGTGCCGCCTCCTCGTCGACCATATCGAGCTGGTTAGGCGCGATCTGGTGGCGTTCCTGGAGGAACGCGGGAAGGGGTAAGAGCTCCCCTTTCCTTCATGGTCGGGCTTGTCCCGACCATCCACGTCTTCCTTCGGGCAATGCGACGTTCAAGACGTGGATGCTCGCCACAAGGGCGAGCATGACGGCGTTGTTCCCAAACGAGAGTTGATCAGGTCAGCTTACCCCTCGCCGCCACCGGCAGCTCGCCAATCAACTTGTCGCCGCGCACCGTCACCAGCCGGTCGACCATGTTGACGACGACGCAGACATGGTTCGGCACCACGCGCACGACCTCGCCGACATTGGGCCGTTCATTGCTGCCGGAGAGGTCGAGGAAGCCGTGCTCCTCGGCGAATTGCGCGATCTTGGCCAGCGGGTATTCGAGGATGTAGCCGTGTCCGTCGAGCCCGCCCTTGTCGCTGGTCAGCGTCTTCGAGCCGGAATCGAGGATGCCGCGCTCCGGCCCGGCCCGGCTGACCACCGTCGCGTAGACTGTCAGCGCGCAGTCCTCAAGCGCCGCCACCCCGGCGGCGACCTGCATGCGGTCGTTGAAGATCGAGGTGCCCGAGCGGTGCTCGGTCGAGCCCTTGAGCTTGCCGATATTGGGGATGTTGGGCGAACCGCCGGTCGAGACGATGCCGGCCTCCAGCCCGGCCTCGCGCAGGCCGGCATTGGCAGTGTCGAGGAAGTCCTGCGTCGCCGGCCAGCCGGTCTCGGGCGGGTACATCAGGAAACCGGCGAAGGTCAGCCCCTTCGACGCGGCGATCTGCTTGGCGAGCGCGACAGCCTCGCCCGGCGTCTCGACGCCGGCGCGCTTGCGGCCGGTATCGCACTCGACCACGACCTCGAGATTGCGCCCGGCGATCTCGGCGGCCTTGGGCAGGCCGGCGATGGTGACAGGATTGTCGGCCGCGACGATCATGCGGACGCGTCGTTGCAAGGCACCGAGACGCCCCAGCTTTTCCTCACCCAGAATGTTGTAGCTGATCAGGATGTCGTCGATGCCGCCATCGGCCATGACCTCGGCCTCGCCGAGCTTTTGGCAGGTGATGCCGCGCGCGCCGGCGGCGACCTGGAGCCGCGCCAGCTCGGGCGATTTATGCGTCTTGATATGCGGGCGGTTGGCGACGCCGGCCGCATCGCAGGCGGCCTGGAGCCGGGCGATGTTGGCCTCGACCTTGTCGAGGTCGATGACGACGGCCGGCGTGCCGTAGACGCGGGCGATCTCTTCTGCGAGCGCGGTCGTCACGGCAGCACCCGGACGATGACTTCGATCTCGACGGTCATATTGTTGGGCAGCGAGCCCATGCCGACAGCCGAGCGGGCATGGCGGCCGTTGTCGCCGAGCACGGCGACGAACAGGTCCGAGCAGCCATTGATGACCTTGGGGTGCTGGGCGAAGTCGGGGGCGGCATTGACCATGCCGAGCAGCTTGACCACCTCGATCTTGTCGAGCGAGCCGGCCGCCTTCTTCATCGCCGCGAGCAGGCCGAGACCGGTCTGCTTGGCATGCTCATAGGCGTCCTCGATCGAGACGTCGGCCCCAACCTTGCCGGTCGGATAGGTGCCGTCGGCACGCTTGGGGCCCTGGCCGGAGAGATAGATGAAGTCGCCGACGCGCTTGAAGCTGACATAGGTCGCGACCGGGGTCGGGACGTCCGGCAGCGTCAGGCCCAATTCCCTCAGCTTGTCATCGGCACTCATGCGTTTCTCCCATCGTCTTTCAGATCGCGGACCAGATAGCGGGCCGCATCGTCATAGCTCGCAAGCTTGCGGGCAAGGGCTTCGTCATGCGCCTCGCGAAAACCGTGGCGACGCCAGAAGCCGGCCGAGTTCCCGACGGCGACCAGCGCCATGCGGACGAAGCCCGACGCGCGGGCATGTGCTGCCAGCCGATCGACACAGGCCGAGGCGGCGCCACTGCCGCGAGCGCCCGGCAGCAGAGCAAGGTCGTGGATGTAGTAGGCATCGGCATCATCAGGCACAGTGCCGAGCAGGCTGTCGAGCGCCGGCACCTGGCCGAGCCGCCAGGGATGGCTCAGCACATAGCCGCCGAGCCCCTCCCCGCCCGCCAGCACGAGGCAGCCGGCCGGATGCAGCGCGAGCCGCTCGGCGAAGACCGGCTCGCCTTCCGGATAGTCCGGATGGACCTTTGCCGCCACGGCCATCACGGCCGGCAGGTCGGTGGCGGCCATGGGGCGCCAGGAGAGTGAGCTCTTCTCGGGCATGACTTTCGCGCAGCATCCCAACCGCGTCGTCCCGGGCGACCGCAGGGAGACCCGGGACCCATGCCTGAACCCTAGTCGGACAGGCTCCGGCATGGATCCGGATCTGCGCCACTTCGCGGCTTGTCCGGGGTGACTTGCGTTTGAGTATGCGGCTTACAAAACCGCTAGGCCGCCTCGACCTTCCTGAACTTGTTGCTGCGCTTGGGGTGCCACCAGGCACCCTTCAGCACCACGCCTTCGGAGACGATCTTCCTGTCGCCGATCAGGTGCTCGCCGACGACGTCGACATAGTCGAACTTGCCTTCCTTGATCGTCAGCACGGTCGCATCGCCGAGCGAGCCGACCTTCAGCGAGCCGTACTCCGGGCGCTTCAGCGCCATGCCGGCGTTCAGCGTCGAGGCCGCGATCACGTTGTTCAGGCTCATGCCCATGCAGAGGAACTTCGACATGGTGGTGACCTGGTCATAGGCCGGGCCGTCGATGCAGAGCTTGTGCACGTCGGAGGAGATCACGTCCGGCTCGAAGCCGTTGGCGAGCATGGCGCGCGTCGTCTTGAACGAAAACGAGCCCTTGCCGTGGCCGATGTCGAAGATGACGCCGCGCTTGCGGGCGGCGAGCACTTCGGGCTTCACCGTGCCCTGAGCGGTCGAGGGCGCGTTCGGGAAGGGGCGGAAGGCGTGGGTCAGCACGTCGCCGGGGCGCAGCATGCCGATCACTTCCTCATAGGACGGCGGCGGATGGTCGATATGGCACATCAGCGGCATGCCGACCTCGTTGGCGACCTGCAAGGCGATGTTGAGCGGCACGGTGCCCGACGTCCCCGAGGCGTGCAGTCCGACGCGGACCTTGATGCCGACGATCAGGTCGCGGTTCTTGTCGGCGACCTCGACGCAGTCGATCGGGTTCATCAGCCTGAGGTCGCCGCTCTCGCCGACCATGACGCGGTGGTCGAAGCCGTAGATGCCGGCATGCGAGACGTGGAGATAGGCGAGGATGCGCGCCTGGCTTTTCTCGATCACGTGCTTGCGGAAGCCCGGCCAGTTGCCCGGACCGGCCGAGCCGGTGTCGACCGAGGTGGTGACGCCCGAGGCGCGGCAGAACTCGTCGGCATCGATGCCGAGCGAGGTGCCGCCCCAATAGACATGGGTGTGCAGGTCGATCAGGCCGGGCGTGACGATGTAGCCGGAGACGTCGCGGATCTCCCTGGCCCCCTTCAGATCCTTGCCGAAACCCGAGACCTTGCCATCCGTGAAGGCGACATCGAGGATGCCGTCATGCTTCTGCGACGGGTCGATCACCCGTCCGCCCTTGAGGATGAGATCGTGGGTCATGACTGCTCCTTGGGAAACCGGGCGACGGCTGCGTCGCGTTCAGGCGAGGCTGGCCGTAGCGCCGTTCTGGATGATAGCGAAAGCTTCGGCGAAGTGGTTATGCAGCTCGGGAATATGGAGCTGCGAAACGGCTCGGTCCTGGATCGGATCGTATTCGGCGTCGGCGGCGCTCACGCGATCACCGCGCCCTTGCGCTCGACGATCATGCCGTAGCATTGCGGCTCGCGATGCCTGGCGAAGTTGAAGGTCGAGTTCTTGTAGCTGTTGCCGAGGTCGAGATCGCAGCGGGCGACGACGAGCTCGTCATCCTCGGTCACCGCCTGCGCCACCACTTCGCCGGTCGGGGCGATGATACAGGAGCCGCCGATCTGGTCGACGCCGGCTTCCAGTCCCGCCTTGGCGACGCCGACCACCCAGGTCGCGTTCTGATAGGCGCCGGCCTGCATGACGAGCTGGTTGTGGAAATTGCCGAGCCGATCATGGGCCGGGGCCGGCGGGTTGTGCTTGGGCGTGTTGTAGCCGAGCACGATCATCTCGACGCCCTGCAGCCCCATGACGCGATAGCTCTCGGGCCAGCGCCGGTCGTTGCAGATCATCATGCCGAGCCGCCCGCCCATGGTCTCCCAGACCGGCCAGCCGAGATTGCCGGTCTCGAAATAGCGCTTCTCGAGATTCTGGAAGACCGCGTCCGGCCGATGCTCGGGATGCCCCGGCAGATGGATCTTACGGTACTTGCCGACGATCTTGCCGGATTTGTCGACCAGGATCGCGGTGTTGAAGCGGCGCTTGCGGCCGTCCTCATGCGCGAGCTCGGGATAGCCGAGATGGAAGCCGATGCCGAGCCGCTCGGCTTCGGCGAAGAGCGGCGCCGTCTCGTTCGAGGGCATGGCGCTCTCGAAATAGGAATCGATCTCGTCTTCGTCGTCCATCCACCAATGCGGGAAGAAGGCGGTCAGCGCCGCCTCGGGATAGACGACGAGATCGCAGCCATTCGACTTTGCCTGACGCATCAGCTCGATCATGCGGGCAACAGCGGAACCGCGGCTCTCCTCGCGCTGGATCGGCCCGAGCTGGGCTGCACCGACGGTCAGGATACGAGGCATTGGAAGGCTCCTGCTGTGCTTGGTCGTTGCTCGAGGATTCCGCTGGAGGCGGGCGCCACTATCCCTGTGCGCCATTGCGCCGTTGCCGTTACGGCAATAGCGTCGGGCGTTCCCTCTGGGCTCGGTCCGGACCCGCCGGCCGCGGCTGCCGGGGCAGCATCGAGCTGCGGATCAAAGTCATGGCCACGTTCAATGTCGTCCGCTTCCGCATCAAGCTCGGGCGCGAGGACGAATTTCTCAATGCTCACCGCGAGGGAAAGGCCAACTGGCCCGGCCTCGCGCGGGGGCACATCATCAAGACCGGCGATCGAACATACTGCCTGATCGGCGAATGGGGAGACCTCGCTGCCTTGAAGGGCGCCCGCGACCAGATGATCGCGACGCTGAACAGCTTCCGCGACACGCTCGAGGATCTCGGCGGCGGGCTCGGCGTCACCGATGCGGTGTCCGGCGACGTCGTCGTCGATCTTCGCGCTTAAGCTCCGGCGGCCAGCCTCGCCACGAAAAGCAGCCGCATCCTCACGCGCACGAATTCGCCCGGATACGGGCGAATTCGCTGTACGGATCGGGCTTTGAACAGGCCCGACGGCAACGCATGACATGACGCCGGACCGCCTTCAGATGCTCTTGGCCAGCCGCGGATCGAGCGAGTCGCGCAGACCGTCGCCGAGCAGGTTCACGGCGAGCACGGTGATCGACAGGAACAGCGCCGGGAAGAAGACGATGTGCGGCCGGACCTGCCAGAGCGCCCTGCCCTCGGCCATGATGTTGCCCCAGGACGGCGTCGCCGGCGGCACGCCGGCCCCGATGAAGGACAGGATCGCCTCGATGATCATCGCGCTGGCGCAGATATAGGTCGCCTGCACCGTCATCGGCGCGATCGTGTTGGGCAGGATGTGCTTGATGATGATGCGCGGCACGCGGGCGCCGTTCGAGATCGCTGCCTCGACATAGGGCTGCTCGCGCAGGGAGAGCACGACCGATCGCACCAGGCGGGCGACGCGCGGGATCTCGGCGATGGTGATGGCGAGGATGACGTTGCCGACCGAACCGCGCGTCAGCGCCATGAGGGCGATGGCGAGCAGGATCGGCGGGATCGACATCATGCCGTCGATGACGCGCATGACGATGCCGTCGGCCCAGCGCACGAAGCCGGAGAACAGCCCGATCGCCAGACCCGCGATCGAGGCCAGGATCGCGACCGAGAAGCCGACGATGAGCGAGACGCGGGCGCCGTAGACGACGCGCGAATAGATGTCTCGGCCGAGCATGTCAGTGCCGAACCAGTACAATTCGGACGGCACGCGCGTGCGCCTGGAGGTGGCGATCGCCGTCGGATCGACCGTGAAGAGCAGCGGCGCGAAGACGGCGATGAAGATCATCAGCAGCAGGAGGAAGCCGCCGATCGCGACAGACGGGTGCTTGCGCAGATAGGAGCGCTTGGGCGGCTTGACGGCCGCGCCGATTTCATCCGCCAGGGGCAGTGGGGCAGCTGGAGCGGTCAATAGCGTATCCTCGGGTCGACGAGGGTGTAGATCAGGTCGACGGCCAGGTTCACCAGCACGTAGACGAAGGAGAAGATCAGCACGACGCCCTGGATGACCGGATAGTCGCGCCGCAGGATCGCATCGAGCGTCAGCCGCCCGAGTCCCGGAATGGCGAAGACGCTCTCGGTGACGACGGCGCCGCCGATCAGCAGCGCGACGCCGATGCCGATGATGGTCACGACCGGCACGGCCGCGTTCTTCAGCGAATGCAGGAAGAGCACGTCACGGTTGCCGACGCCCTTGGCCTGGGCGGTGCGGACATAGTCCTGCTGCAGCACCTCGAGCATGGTGGCGCGGGTGATGCGCGCGATCAGCGCGATATAGACCGTGCCCAACGTGATCGAGGGCAGGATCAGGTTCTTGAACCAGGGCCAGATACCCTGCGAGATCGGCGTGTAGCCCTGCACCGGTACCCAGTCGAGCTTGAGCGCGAAGACATAGGCGAGCAGGTAACCGATCACGAAGACCGGGACCGAAAAGCCGAACACGGCAAAGCCGACCACGGCGCGGTCGACCCAGGTGCCGGCCTTCCAGGCGGCGATGACGCCGAGCGGCACGGCGATCGAAACCGCCAGGATCAGCGTCAGCACCATCAGCGACAAGGTCGGCTCGATGCGCTGGCCAATCAATTGCGTCACCGGCAGCGAGGTGAAGATCGAGGTGCCGAGATCACCCTGCAGCACCCGGAAGAACCATTCGCCGAAGCGGACCAGATAGGGCCGGTCAAGGCCGAGGCTGGCGCGGATGCGCTCGACGTCGGCAGGCGAGGCCTGGTCACCGGCAATCACGGCCGCCGGATCGCCCGGCGCGATGTAGAGAAGCGAGAAGACGAACAGCGCCACGAAAGCCATGACGGGGATCGTTGTGATGATGCGTCGGACGATGAATGAGAGCATCGAAACCCTGAGTTGCCGCTGCTGGTGCCGGGCCAATCGGGATCTGAAGTCCCGACAGGCCCGGCGGGCGTTGTTTGAGCCGAGCCGCCGCCAAAGGTCGGGGCTCGGGCCTGCTCGCTCTCAGGCCTTCGACACGCCCCAGAACACCGGGAAGGGACCGCTGGTCACGCCTTGCACGTTCTTCCGCCAGGCCTGATAGCCGAGATAAAAGCCGGTCGGTGCGTAGACGACGTTCTGGACGGCTGCCTTATTGAGGCGGCCCATCACCGCCTTCTCCTCGGCGAGGTCCTTGGCGTTGAACCAGTTGGTGACCTCCTTCTCGACGTCAGGCACGTCAGGCCAGCCGAACCAGGCCTTGTCGCCATTGGCGCGGATCGCCGTGTAGGAGGCCGGATTCACGCAGTCGGCGCCGGCGTGCCAAGTATGGAACATGCTCCAGCCGCCCTGGCTCGGAGGCGTCTTCTGGGCGCGCCGGGCGCCGACCGTACCCCAGTCGGTGGCGACGAACTCGACCTTCATGCCGATGCTCTTGAGCAGTTCGGCGGTGACATCGCCCATCGACTTGGTGGCAGCCATGTCCTGCGCCACCACGCAGATCACCGGCTCGTCCTTGTAGCCCGACTCCGCCAGCAGCTTCTTGGCTGCGGCGACGTTCTTCATCTTGAGCATCTCGCCGCCCTCTTCGGTATAGAGCGGGGTGCCAGGGGTGAAGAAACTCGCCATCGGCTTCCAAAGCTTGTCGTCGTCGCCGACGATCGCACGCATGTAGTCTTCCTGGTTCAGCGCCGTCAGCACCGCCTGGCGCACCTTCAGATTGTTGAAGGGCGGATGCAGATGGTTCATCCGGAAGGCGCCGATATTGCCGAGCGGGTCGCCGATATCGACGTTGATGTCCTTGTGGCCCTTGAGCACCGGCACGAGGTCGGAGAGAGCGGTCTCCCACCAATCGACCTCGCCGCTCTGCAACGCCGCGGCCGCGGTGGCAGCATCGGGGATGATCACCCATTCGACGCGGTCGAGCAGCATCTTCTTGCCACCAGAGAGCCAGGAGGGGGCTTCCTCGCGCGGCGCATAGTCGGCGAACTTCTCGAAGACCGCTTTGGCGCCCGGCACCCATTCGCTGCGCAGGAACTTCATCGGCCCCGAGCCGACATATTCGGTGATCTGCGTGAACGGATCGGTCTTGGCGATGCGCTCCGGCATGATGAAGGTGCAGGGCGAATTATTCTTGGCGAGCGCGAACAGCATCTTCGGATAGGGCTGCTTGAGCACCCATTTGAAGGTCCGGTCGTCGACCGCGGTGATCTCGTTCTGGATCGCGCGAATCATCAGGCCCATCGGATCGCGGGCCGACCAGCGGATCAGGCTCGCCACCACGTCCTTGGCGAGCACCGGGGTGCCGTCATGGAATTTGAGACCGGAACGGAGCTTGAAGGTCCAGGTCAGGCCGTCGGCCGAGACCTCCTCGCCCTCGGTCATCTGGCGCTTGGGCTGGAACTTGTCATCAATGCCGTAGAGCGTGTCCCAGACCAGCAGCGCAGCGTTACGGACGACGTATTGCGTTCCCCAGATCGGGTCGAAATTGGCGAGGTTGGCCTGCGGCACGAAGCGCAGCGTCTTGGCTGCCGCACCTTGCGAGAGCGCCGGCATGGCGAGGCCGCCGGTCGCTGCCAGAACGCCGGTTCCGGCGGCGGTCTTCAGAAAATTCCTGCGGTCCATCTTTTACTCTCCCCTGAAGCGGCGGCCTCTGATCGGGCGACCTTGCCTAGAGTGTGGGCAGAAAAATCTGCACCTGACAACACGCTTGACGGGTCGCTACGACAAGAATTGACCCTGCAGGGTTCGTGCCAGACGGAACCGGTTTGCGGCTCACGACATCGTTTGCAAGCAAACGACACGCAAAGCCGGGGGGCCGGCGCAGAAAATTGCGCCGATCCGCTTAAATCGATTTGATCGGTGCATCGACACGCGCGAACGGGCGCACAGATTCCAACGATGCAGCCGCCTGCATGACGAGCGCATCGTGCCCGAAGGCGCCAACGATCTGCAGGCTCGCCGGCAACCCGGCCGAGGTCAGCCCACAGGGCACGGCGGCAGCCGGCTGCTGGGTGATGTTGAACGGGTAGGTCAGCGGCGTCCAGCGCGTCCAGTCCTCGCCATAGCCGCCATGCTCGGGCGTGTTGCGGCCGACAGCGAAGGCAGGCAACGGCAAGGTCGGCGTCAGCAACAAATCGAAGCGCTCATGGAACTGCGCCATCTGGTAGGCGAGCGCGTTGCGTTGGTACAGCAAGGCATCGACATAGGCCGCTCCGTCGATCCGCTCGCCCGTCTCGGCGACGGCGACGAGGCCCGGATCCATCTGCGCGCGCCCGGCCGCATCGGTGCTGCGCAGGGCCAGGGCCGCACCGGCCGACCAAAGCGTCATCAGCGTTTCGATCGGATCATCGAAGCCGGGGTCGACCTCCTCGACGGTCGCCCCCAGTTCGCGGAAGGTCAGCGCCGCCGCATGCGTCAGGGCCGCAATCTCCGGATCGACCAGAGCATCGCTGCCGAGGCGCGGCGACCAGGCGATGCGCAGGCCGCGCACGCCGCGATCGAGCTCCGCCGTGAAATCGGGAGGCATATCCTTGAACGCCGTCATGTCGCGGGCATCGGGCCGGCCGATCGCGTTCATCGCGAGGGCGGAATCGCGCACGGTGCGGGTCAGCGGGCCGAGATGGGCGAGGAAGCCCATTACCGAGGCGGGCCAGGCCGGGACGCGGCCATAGGTCGGCTTGAGACCGAAGACGCCGCAAAAAGCGGCAGGAATGCGCACCGAGCCGGCGCCATCGGTGCCGAGATGGATGCAGCCGAGATTGAGCGCCGCGGCGACAGCCGCGCCCGAGGAGGAGCCGCCCGGGCCGGTCGAGACGTCCCAGGGATTGCGGGTGATGCCGGAAAGGGGCGAATCACCGACGCCCTTCCAGCCATATTCCGGCATCGTCGTCTTGCCGAGGAAGACGCAGCCGGCTTCGCGCAGCCGCGCCGTCGCTGGGGCGTCCTGCTGGAACGGCGCATCGGAGGCGATCGCCGAGCCACGACGCATCGGCCAGCCGGCGACGCCGAGATTGTCCTTGATCGTCACCGGCACGCCGTCGAGCGGGCCGAGCGCCTCGCCCTTCAGCCAGCGGCCTTCCGCAGCTTGCGCCATGGCGAGCGTCACGGGCTCGTCGCGGACGACGAAGGCGTTCACCTCCGGTTCGAAGCGCTCGATGCGGGCGAGCGCGTCCCTGGCGACCTCGACCGGCGAGAGCTCACGCGCAGCGTAGAGGCCGCCCAGCTCGGCGGCGGACAGCGAAGCGATGGTGGTCATTGGAACATCCCCGTCAGACGTTGGCGGCGCGCCAGGCGGCGCTGAGCAGGACATTGGCGCCGGCGACCATGTCGTCGTCGCTGCTGAGCTCGGCCGGGTTGTGCGAGAGCCCGCCGATCGAGGGGATGAAGACCATCGCCGTCGGGCAGAGGCGCGACATCATCTGGGCGTCGTGGCCGGCGCCCGAGATCATCCGGCGGATCGGCAGGCCGAACTCGGCGGCGCTCGCCTCGACGCTGGCGATCAGCTCTTCGGCAAAGGGCGTCGCCGGGAAGCGGGCGAGATCGCGGAAGCTGATCGAAATATCGTCGCGCGCCGACAATTCGGCGCAGAACTTGCGCACAGCAGCCTCGGCCTCAGCCAGAGGCGTATCCAGCGGATTGCGCAGGTCGAGCGTCATCACCACGGTCTCGGGCACGACGTTAACGTTGCCGGGCCAGGTGCGGATCACGCCGGAATTGGCGAGCTGGCCGGGGATCGTCTTGGTCAGCTCATTGGCGAAGATGTTGATTCGCGCCGCCGCGAGGCCGGGGTCCTTGCGATAGCGCATCGGCGTGGTGCCGGCATGGCTCGGCCGTCCCGTCAGCGTCAGCTCGAGCCAGCAGATCGCCTGGATGCCGGTGACGGCGCCGAGCCCGCCGCCTTCGCTCTCCAGCACCGGCCCCTGCTCGATATGCAGTTCGAGATAGGCATGCGCCGGCAGGAAGCCGGGCTGCTCCGGCCCGTGATAGCCGATGCGCGTCAACTCGGTCCCGAGCACGGCGCCGTCGGAGTCCAGCTCGGCATGGGCGGCCTCGACGCTCATGCCGCCGGCCCAGACATAGGAGCCGAGCATGTCGGGATGGAAGCGCGCGCCTTCCTCATTGGTGAAGGCGATCACCGCCATGTCGCGCTTCGGGGTCACGCCGGCATCGCGCAAGGCCGCCAGCACCTCGACGCCGCCGATCACACCGAGTGCGCCGTCGAAGCGCCCGCCGGTACCGACCGTGTCGATATGCGAGCCCATGATCACTGCCGGCCCGTCCTCCTGGCCCTTCAGGATGCCGACGATGTTGCCGATCGCATCGACGCGGACATCGAGGCCGAGCGCCTTCAACTCGCCGACCAGCCAGTCGCGCCCCGCCTTGTCCTCATCGGTCAGCGCCAGGCGCCGGCAGCCGCCCTCGGGCGTCGCCCCGATCCGCGACAGGGCCGCCAGCCGCGAGAGCAGGCGCTCCCCGTCGATCCGCAAATTGGTGCTCATCGCGTCGGCTCTCCATAGGCGCGGGTCAATTCAGATGCCCAGCAGGCCGGAACCGGGCGGCTGGCGCAAGAGGCAGAATCAGCGACATGGCGCGGGCCGGCAGCGCGCCACGCGCAGGGCGCGGCCCGCCCCGGCGCGGCGGGGCCTTTGAAGACGCAATCTGCACAGATAAAAGGCAGTCATCATGTCGCAGATCGCCCTGCCTTACCGGTCGGCGAGCCCCTGGCTCACCGAGGTCAAAGCCATGCTGGCCCTGAGCTGGCCGATGGTGCTGACCAATGTCGCCCAGACGGCAATGACGGCGACCGACGTCATCATGATGGGCCATCTCGGCCCCGACTCGCTGGCTGCCGGCGCGCTGGCCTCCAATCTCTACATGGCCTTCCTGATCTTCGGCATCGGCGTGATGGCCGCCGTCGCACCGATGGTCGCGATCGAGCTCGGGCGGAACCGGCATTCGGTGCGCGATGTGCGCCGCACAGTGCGCCAGGGCTTCTGGGTGGCGGCGACCATGGCCGGGCCGATGTGGCTCTGCCTCTGGCAGGCGGAGACGATCCTGACGGCCATGGGCCAGAATCCGGCGCTGGCGAAAGCGGCCGCTTCCTATCTGCACACGCTGCAATGGGGGCTGCTGCCTTTCTACTTCTATCTTGCGTTGCGCGGCTTCCTCGCAGCGCTGCAGCGGCCGTTCTGGGTCTTCGTGACCGTACTCTTCGCCGTCGCCTTCAACGCCTTCGCCAACTGGGTGCTGATGTTCGGCCGACTCGGTTTCCCGGCGCTCGGCCTGCCCGGCTCGGGGGTGGCGACGGCGCTGGCCTCGACCCTGATGTTCGCCGGCCTCGCGCTGGTGGTCTCGCTCGACCGGCGCTTCCGGCGCTATCACCTGTTCGGCCGGTTCTGGCGGGCGGACTGGAGCCGCTATCGCGCCTTCTGGCGGCTGGGCCTGCCGATCGGCACCACGGTCGGCTTCGAAGTCTGGATCTTCAACGGCGCCGCCTTCCTGATGGGCCTGCTCGGCCCGACCTCGCTGGCCGCCCATGCGATCGCGATCCAGATCGCCTCGCTCTGCTTCATGGTCCCGATGGGGATCGGCCAGGCCGGAACGGTCCGGGTCGGCCATGCCTTCGGCGCCGGCGACAGCCAAGGCATCACCCGGGCGGGCGCTACGGCGCTCGGGCTCGCCACCGCCTTCATGTGCTTCACCGCCCTGCTGATGCTCGTGATCCCGCACTGGCTGGTCGTGCCCTTCCTCGACCCCAGCAAGCCGCGCGCCGCCGAAGTGGCTGAACTGGCCGTACTGTTCCTGTTCTACGCGGCGATCTTCCAGATCGTCGACGGTGTGCAGGTGGTCGGCGTCTCGATCCTGCGCGGCCTGCGCGACACGCGCGTGCCGATGCTGTTCGCCGGCCTCGGCTATTGGGGCATCGGCCTGCCGCTCTCGGCCGCGCTCGGCTTCCTGACGCCGCTGGCCGGAGCCGGAATCTGGATCGGGCTCGCGACCGGCCTTGCGGTCGTCGCCGCCCTGATGCTGGCGCGCTGGTCCGCCCGCGAACGCCTCGGGCTGACGCGGGGGGCCGGCCAGGCGGCGATCGAACCTTAGAGACCGCTTTACCGATCAGGTTGATTCAACCTGATCGGCTCTGACCGCAGCGGAGCGATAACGATCCGCTAACTGTGAGTTGCATTTTCACGTGCTCTGACGGAGAATTCCCGACGCGATCCCTCATGATGCCTCGCTCAAAAGGGGGAGGTCGTGACACCACAGGACATCGCGCTGATCCGGTCGACTTTCGCGCAATTGCATCGGCGCAAGATCGAGACGGCATGCCTGTTCTATGAGCGGCTGTTCACCACTGCGCCGAGCACGCGCGCTCTGTTCAAGGCCGACATCGAGACGCAGGCGGCGAAGCTGATGGAGACGCTGATGGTGGCGCTCGCCATGCTGAACGATCCAGCCGGCCTCACCGCTCTGCTCACGCACTTGGGCGAACGCCATCGCGGCTACGGGGTTCGGCCGTCTCACTACGACGCCGTCCGCAGCGCCCTGATCTGGACGTTGGAGACTTCGCTCGGAAACGAGTTCACGATGCAGGCGCGAGCGGCCTGGACCGAGCTCTATGATCAGATGGCGGCGACCATGCTCGCCGCCGGTGCGGCGAGCCAGCGCTCGGCCTGAGCGTCGTTGCGCCTCACCGCCGCCCGCTCAGAACTCCTCCCAGCCCGTATCGTCCGCGCGGCCATTGGCGGCCTTGCGGGCTGGTGCAGGCGCGGCCTTGCTCTGGGCGAAGGCGGCCTCGGCGAGCTGGCGCAGGCGCTCCGGCTCGGAGTCGCGACC
>NZ_FOKP01000010.1 GCF_900112185.1 Allobosea sp. CRIB-10
TCACCCACGGGCTTGGTGTCCCTCAGGGCTGTCGGTCTTCCACCTGCCACCGCAACCGCTGGTATAGCAGATGAGGCAAAATGAGAGTTACAAGGTGTTCGGAGCGGAAACGTTGGACCTGAACCCAACCGCGCGGTGAGCGCTCGCGGAACTCGTCCAACGGACTACACCTCACCCTGCCCTCTCCTTACAGGAGAGGGTTCCCCGCGCCTTCCCGCGACAGTTCAGCTTCTCAGCTAATCGCTTCCTTCAGATCCAAGGTTCCCTGCACGCCGATCGCCGCGTAGTTGCGTTTCAGCCAGCGCTTGGCCGCGGTGCGGCCGAGATCGCGCAGGCTGAGCAGGAAGTTCCATTCGGAGTTGAGGCGCGAGGAGGAGGTGAGCTGCGCCAGCGGCAGGCCGCCGTCGATCCGGTGCATCAGCACGCGCTTGTAGTCGCCGGTCGAAAGCTTGCCGTCGTCGAGCAGGCGGTTGACGAAGTCGATGGCGCGCAGTTCGCGCAGGAGCGAGGCGTTGAAGGTGATCTCGTTGAGCCGATCCTGGATGGCGCGGGCATTGGTCGGCAACTCGCGGCGCTCGAGCGGGTTGATCTGGACCAGCAGGATGTCGTCGCCTGCCGCTTCGTAGAACAGCGGAAAGAGCGGCGGGTTGCCCATATAGCCGCCGTCCCAATAGGGCTCGCCGTCGATCTCGACCGCCTGGAACAGCATCGGCAGGCAGGCCGAGGCCATCAGATGGTCGGCGGTCAGCTCCTGCCGGGTGAATATCTTGATCTTGCCGGTGCGGACATTGGTCGCCGAGATGAACAGGTTGACGTCGGCGCAGCCCTGGACCTTGCCGAAATCGATCAGGTCGGAAATGACCCCGCGCAGCGGGTTGATGTTGAGCGGGTTGACGTCATAGGGGCTCGCCACCTTCGAGAGCAGCTCGAACCAGAGCAGCCCCGGCGGGCGGCCATCCGTCCAGGCGCCGAGCATGGTGTCGAGCAGCGAGCGCTCGGAGCCGCCATATTTGCCGTCGACGCTGATCCGGCGCCAGAAATTTTCCAGTGCGGTGCGCGCGCCGTCGATGCCGCCATCGAGCCAGCCCTCGGTCAGCACCACCGCGTTCATCGCGCCGGCGCTGGCGCCGGTGATCGCCTCGATGGCGATACGGCCGTCGGCGAGGATCGCGTCGAGCACGCCCCAGGTGAAGGCGCCGTGCGCGCCGCCGCCCTGGAGCGCGAGATTGACCGATTTCTCGGCCTTCGGCCCCGCCAGGCCTTTGACCAGCGGGACCTTGCGCTGCTTGCGGCCGGTCACGCGGCGGTCCAGCCGCCATCCATCGGCAGGGTGGTGCCGGTGATCGACTTGGCCGCATCGGTGCAGAGGAAGACGGCGAGCGCCGCGACCTGCTCGACGGTGACGAATTCCTTGGTCGGCTGGGCCAGCAGCAGCACGTCGTTGATGACCTGCTCCTTGGTCAGGCCGCGGGCCTTCATCGTGTCGGGGATCTGCTTCTCGACGAGGGGCGTCCAGACATAGCCCGGCGCGATCGCATTGACGGTGATGCCATGGGTCGCGACCTCGAGCGCCACCGTCTTGGTGAAGCCGGCGATGCCGTGCTTGGCCGAGACATAGGCCGATTTGAACGGCGAGGCGACGAAGGCGTGGGCGGATGCGGTGTTGATGATCCGGCCCCAGCCCTTCGCCTTCATCTTCGGCAGGGCGGCGCGCGTGGTGTGGAAGGCCGAGGTCAGGTTGATCGCGATGATCTGGTCCCATTTCTCGATCGGGAACTCGTCGACCGGGGCGACATGCTGGATCCCGGCATTGTTGACGAGGATGTCGATCGCGCCGAATTCCTTTTCGGCCTCGGCGATCATGGCGGCGATCTCGTCCGGCTTCATCATGTTGGCGGCCGAGTAGCGCGCCTTGACCTTGAAGTCGGCCTCGATGCCGGCGCGCTCCTTCTCGATCGCGTCGGTCTCGCCGAAGCCGTTGATCACGACATTGGCGCCCTCGGCGGCGAGCGCGCGAGCGTAGGCGAGGCCGATGCCGGAGGTGGAGCCGGTGACGAGGGCGGTGCGATCTTTGAGGAACATGGGGCGGCTCCTGACATTTGGCCTGAGAACGCTTAACTTACCGGCGAAGGCTGGCATTGCGCCAGCGAGGGAGCGTCGGTCACCAGGACGGTGCCCGATGTGCTATTGCAACGCAACATGACGAAAATGCAGCCTGCAAATCCAGATCACCACCACCATGATCACGATCATGAGCACGGTCTCTGCCAGCACGCGCACGACCATTCGCGCCATGCCGCCGCCGGCCTGGCGCGTGCCGAGGCGGTCTGCCGCGAGCGCGGCCTGCGCCTGACGCCGATCCGGCGCAAGGCGCTGGAGGCGCTCTATGGCGACCACAAGCCGGTCGGTGCTTATGATCTCGCCGACCGGATCTCGCCGCCGGGCGGGCGCAGGCTGGCGCCGATCTCGATCTACCGGGCGCTCGACTTCCTGGTCGAGCAGGGCTTCGTGCACCGTCTGAGCTCGCGCAACGCCTTCATCGCCTGCCCGCATGGCCACGGCGCCAACGAGGCGGTCGCCTTCCTGATCTGCGAAATCTGCGGCGGCGTCGACGAGGACGCCTCGCCGGCGATGCGCCAGGCGATCAAGGGGATGGCGGAGGGCCGGCGTTTCCAGACCTCCTATCAGGTGGTCGAAATCGTCGGTCGCTGCGAGCATTGTCGCGACGCTGCCGCAGCTTGACGATTATCCTGCAACGGCGCAGTGCAGCCACGACGAGCCGCTGCCGGCAAAGGATCCGGACCATTCCATGAGCGACCAGCCGCTGACCTGCCTGCCCGAAGGGCCTGACGCCGCGCCGGCGCCGCGCAAGCGCACCGTCCCGGTGATGGTCGGCCATGTGCAGGTCGGTGGCGGTGCGCCGATCGTCGTGCAGTCGATGACCAATACCGACACCGCCGATATCCCGGCGACGGTCGGGCAGGTGGCGGCGCTGGCGCGGGCGGGCTCGGAGCTGGTGCGCATCACCGTCGATCGCGACGAGGCGGCCGCAGCGGTCCCGCATATCCGCGAGCGGCTCGACATTCTCGGCATCGACGTGCCGCTGGTCGGCGATTTCCACTATATCGGCCACAAGCTGCTGAGCGACCATCCGGCCTGTGCGCAGGCGCTGGCGAAATACCGGATCAATCCCGGCAATGTCGGCTTCAAGGACAAGAAGGACAGGCAGTTCGGACAGATCGTCGAGCTTGCGATCAAGCACGGCAAGAGCGTGCGGATCGGCGCCAATTGGGGCTCGCTCGACCAGGAATTGCTGACATCGCTGATGGATATCAACGCTGCCGCGCCGAAGCCGCTCGATGCGCGAGCGGTGATGCGCGAGGCGATGGTGCAGTCGGCCCTGCTCTCGGCGCAGCGCGCCGAGGGAATTGGGCTAGCCAAGGACAAGATCATCCTCTCGGCCAAGGTCTCGGGCGTGCAGGACCTGATCGCGGTCTACCGCATGCTGGCCGAGCGCGGTGACTATGCCATCCATCTCGGCCTGACCGAGGCCGGGATGGGCTCGAAGGGCCTCGTCGCCTCCTCGGCGGCGCTCGGAGTGCTGCTGCAAGACGGGATTGGCGACACGATCCGCTTCTCGCTGACACCGGAGCCGGGCGGCGACCGCACGCTGGAGGTCAAGGCCTCGCAGGAACTGCTGCAGACCATGGGCTTCCGGGCCTTCGTGCCGCTGGTCGCGGCCTGCCCGGGCTGCGGGCGCACGACCTCGACGGTGTTCCAGGAGCTGGCGATGGACATCCAGAGCTGGATCTCCACCTCCATGCCGGAGTGGAAGACGCGCTATCCAGGGATCGAGGCGCTCAACGTCGCGGTGATGGGTTGCATCGTCAACGGCCCCGGCGAGTCCAAGCACGCCGATATCGGCATCTCGCTGCCGGGCACGGGCGAGGCGCCGACCGCGCCGGTCTTCGTCGACGGCAAGAAGGTCGCGACCTTGCGCGGCCCCGCCATCGCCGCCGAATTCAAGACCATGGTCGAGACTTATGTCGAGCGGCGCTACGGCGCCCGGGCCGCCGCCGCGGAGTGAGCCGGCGGCAATTCACGGTTGAAGCGATTTTCACCGTGCGCCGCGTGAAAGTGGCTCCCGCCCTCGCGGAACATGCTCTAGCGTCTTTGCCTGACAGACATGCCGTGCTAGAGGCCCCGGCCTTTCGCTGCATTGCAGCACCCGCGGAGCGCCCTGATGGGTCATGACCAGCAGCACCCGTCGGCCGCCAAGCCGGATGGGGATCGCTTCGGGCTCGAAGAGCCGGCCGGCAACGGCCATTCCAGGCAGAGCTATGCGGCGCTGGCGCTCGGCGCGCTCGGCGTCGTCTATGGCGATATCGGCACCAGCCCGCTCTACGCGCTGCGCGAGACGATCCTGGCAGCGACCGGCGCGGCGTCCGGCGGACATGGCGGCGGTGCTGCCGTCACGCTGAGCGGTCCCTTGCCGCGCGAGGCTGTGATCGGCGTGCTCTCGCTGATCCTGTGGTCGCTCGTCCTCGTGGTGACGCTGAAATACGTGGTGCTGCTGCTACGCGCCGACAATAACGGCGAGGGCGGCACGCTGACCCTGGTGGCGCTGGCGCAGCGCGCGCTCGGGCGCACCCGTGGCGGCATCGTACTCTTCCTCGGCATGGCCGGCGCGGCGCTGTTCTACGGCGATGCGGTGATCACGCCGGCGATCTCGGTGCTCTCGGCGGTCGAGGGCCTGAAGCTGGTGACGCCGGTGCTCGAGGACTACGTCATCACCATCGCCTCGGTGATCCTGATCGCGCTGTTCCTGGTGCAGAGCCGCGGTACCGGCAAGGTCGCCAATTTCTTCGGCCCGATCATGACGCTCTGGTTCCTGACGCTGGCGGGCCTCGGCATCTACCACATCGCCGACGATCTCGGCGTCTTCGCCTCGATCAATCCCTATTGGGGCGTGCGCTTCTTCTTCGACCATCCCGGGCTGTCGCTGGCGGTGCTCGGCAGCGTCTGTCTCGCCGTGACCGGCGCCGAGGCGCTCTATGCCGATATGGGCCATTTCGGCCGCGGGCCGATCCGTAGCGCCTGGATCTTCCTGGTCTTCCCGGCGCTCTGGCTCAACTATCTCGGCCAGGGCGCGCTGATCCTGTCCGATCCGACCGCGATCGACAATCCGTTCTACAAGCTCGCACCGCCGGCGCTGATCCTGCCGCTGGTGATCATGGCGACGCTCGCCACCATCATCGCCAGCCAGGCGGTGATCACCGGCGCCTATTCGCTGACGCGGCAGGCGATCCAGCTCGGCCTGCTGCCGCGTCTCGAGATCCGCCACACCTCCGAGCACACCTCCGGGCAGATCTACATTCCGCGGATCAACGTGCTGCTGCTGTTCACGGTGCTGCTGCTGGTCTGGACCTTCAAGACGTCTTCCAACCTCTCGCACGCCTATGGCATCTCGGTGTTCGGCGCGATGATGGTCGACTCGCTGCTCGCCTTCATCGTGATCTGGAAGGGCTGGCGCTGGGGCTTGCTGGCGACCACCGCCGTGGTGCTGCCCTTCCTGATCATCGACGTCGCCTTCTTCTCGGCGAACCTCCTGAAACTGCTCAGCGGCGGCTATGTGCCAGTGCTGTTCGCCATGGCGCTCGTCCTGCTGATGTGGACCTGGGTGCGCGGCACCAAGATCCTGTTCGACAAGACCCGCAAGACCGACGTGCCGCTGCTCGAATTGGTCGGCATGCTGACCAAGAGCCCGCCCTACCGGGTCAAGGGCATGGCGGTGTTCCTGACCAGCGACCCCGAGACGGCGCCGGCCTCGTTGCTGCACAATCTCAAGCACAACAAGGTGCTGCATGAGCGCAACGTGATCCTGACCGTGCGCTCGGCCGACACGCCGCGCGTCGCCGAGACCGAGCGCGTCAGGCTCGCGCGCATCACCGACGACTTCTGGCGCGTCGAGATGGTCTATGGCTACATGGAGAGCCCGAACGTACCCAAGGGGCTGGCGATCCTGCGCAAGCAGGGCTTCAAGTTCGACATCATGTCGACCTCGTTCTTCCTGTCGCGCCGCTCGATCAAGGCCTCGCCGCAATCGGGCATGCCGGTCTGGCAGGACAATCTCTATATCGGCCTGACCAAGAGCGCGACCGACGCCACCAACTTCTTCCAGATCCCGACCGGTCGCGTCGTCGAGGTCGGCACGCAGGTGACGGTCTAAGCGCTCAGTTCTTGCGCTGCGCGGTGAATTCGGCCGCCGCACGCAGCATCGCCGCCTCCGGCCCGAAGCCGGCGAGCGCCGCGATCGCCTCCTCGCTCAGCCGGTCCCGCTCGCGCTTGGCTGCATCGAGGCCGAGCGCCGTGACCAGCGTCGCCTTGCCCTTGGCGTCGTCCTTGGCGGTCGCCTTGCCCATCTGCTCGGGGCTTGCTTCGATGTCGAGGATGTCGTCGGCGACCTGAAAGGCGGCGCCCAGCGCCTTGCCATAGCGCCCCAGAGCGGCTGTCTGCGCCGCCTCGGCCTGGCCGAGATGGGCGCCGATCAGGACGCTGCCGGCGAGCAGCGCGCCGGTCTTCATTGCCTGCATCCGGCGGATCTCGACCTCGCCGAGCTTTCCGGGGGCGCCGTCGGCGGCGAAGCGTCCCTCTGCAGCGAGATCGAGCATCTGCCCGCCGACCATGCCGCCCGGGCCGAGCGAACGGGCGAGCTGCAGGATGACCGCAGCGCGCGTCTGCCCATCCGGATGCGTCTTCGGATCGGCGATCACGTCGAAGGCGAGCGTCAGCAGGCCGTCGCCGGCGAGGATCGCGGTCGCCTCGTCATAGGCCTTGTGCACGGTCGGGCGGCCGCGGCGGGTGTCGTCGTCATCCATTGCCGGCAGGTCGTCATGGACGAGCGAATAGCAATGGGCGAGTTCGACGGCCGCTCCGGCGCGCAGGGCCTGTTCAACCGGCACGCCGAAGAGCTTCGCCGTCTCGACGACGAGGAAGGGACGAAGCCGCTTGCCGCCACCGAGCGCACCATGGCGCATCGCGGCGAGCAGCCGAGCGGGGCGATGAACCTCACCGGTCTCTGGTTTGTCCTGAAGCAGTGCTTCGAGCAGGGTTTCGATCGCACCCGCCGTCTCCGACAAGGCGCTGGCCAGAGCCGCGGCGGGGACAGTCCGTTCCACGGAACTCATGATCACTTCTCGCGTTGGCTGGCGGAGTTTGGCGCGCGGGGCTTGCCGGAGGCGGCCGTATTCGTCAAGCGTGGGGGATGACGCAGATGGCTGACAATCCGGCTCCGCGACGCGGGGGCCTCACGGGCCGGATCGTGCGCGGGCTGTTGCGGCTGCTGGCAGCGCTTGCAATCGTCTTTGTCGCCCTGCTGTTGCTCTACCGCTTCGTGCCGCCGCCTTCGACCTTGATGATCGGCCGCTGGCTGACCTTCCGCACGGTCGAGCGCGACTGGGTGCCACTCTCGCAGATCTCGCCGCACCTGATCCGCGCGGTGATCGCCTCCGAGGACCAGCGCTTCTGCTCGCATGCCGGTGTCGACTGGGGCGAACTCAACGCCGTGCTGCAGGATGAGGACGGGCCGAGCCGCGGCGCATCGACGCTGACCATGCAGACCGCCAAGAACCTCTTCCTCTGGCCCGGCCGCTCCTATCTGCGCAAGGGAATGGAACTGCCGATGGCGCTGGCGATCGATCTCGCCTGGCCGAAGCGGCGGGTGATCGAGGTCTATCTCAACATCGCCGAGTGGGGAGACGGCATCTTCGGGGCCGAAGCGGCAGCCCAGCGCCATTTCGGCAAGCCGGCCTCGCGCCTGACGCCGGCGGAGGCGGCGCGGCTGGCCGGAGCCCTGCCCAACCCGATCCTGCGCAACCCATCGCGGCCGAGCCGGGCGCTGCAGGCTGCGGCCGGCCGGGTACAGCGGCGGATGAACCAGCTCGGGCCGCTCGGCAATTGCGCGCTGCCGGGAGCGTAGACCACTTTTTGTGCCCGGCGCACTAGCCAGAGCGCGCGCGAGCGTGTAAAGGCCAGCCCTCATCACGAATGTGACGTCGTCGCGACAGTGGTGCGGGTGAAATGCCCCGCCTCGCGCGAAGGCATGATGGAGAGTACCGATGGCCGTTCCGAAGAGAAAGACTTCGCCGTCGAAGCGCGGCATGCGCCGCTCGGCCGACGCGCTGAAGCAGCCCACCTATATCGAAGACAAGAATTCGGGCGAGCTGCGCCGTCCGCACCATATCGACCTGAAGTCCGGCATGTATCGCGGCCGTCAGGTGCTGAAGGCCAAGACCGAGGCCTGATTCAGGACGAAGCCCATCCGGGCCTCTGTCTTTGATTGCCGAAAGGCGCCGCCATTGCGGCGCCGGCATGACGGTCCCTATCTCAGATCTGCTGGATCAGCATCGCGCTGCCGAACCACGGCGGCGCGGAGCTGTTTTTGCACTATAGCGCTCAGCTTTCCCGGCTGAAGAAGCACAGCAGATTGGCATAGCCGCGGGCGCTTCGATCGCGCGATGCGTATGGGCGACCGAGCCCAGCCATTCGGCGGGATAGTGCTGGACATCGCACTTGCCTTGCTGGCGTCCGGTCTTGCCGGCGACGAACGACATCAGGCAGAGCGGCGGATGCCGGAAGAGACGGTCGGCGGCCCAAGGCAGCAGCGGGCGCCCGATGAAGCGTCGCGGACAATAGTCGAACCAGAGCCCGTCGAGCGCCAGCGGATGAGCCGCAAAGATCGGCTCGCCTTCGATCGCGCCGAGCCAGTCTCCGAAGCGCCGCACTAGCACGGCGGGAAGCTCCGGCTTTTCCGTCGCGGCCGCCCAGGCCAAGGGATGGCGTGCCCAGAACGCCATCGTGATCTCGTCGCGCATGGCGCCGTCGAGGGGTTCCAGAACCGCTTCGAATTCTCCGAGGACGGCACCATCGGCCGAGACGGCGACGGAGCCGAAAGAGAGCATCGAATTGATGCCCGGCGTCGGCCCGTCGAACTCGCAATCCGTCACGACATGATAGGGCGGCATGCGTCCTCGTCAGCCCTGCGCCCGCCTCGGCAGGCGCGGCAGCAGGATCGTCAATAGCCCCAGCAGCGGCAGGTAGGAACAGACCTTGTAAACGAAGGTGATGCCATAGCTGTCGGCGAAGCCACCGAGCAAGGCAGCGCCGAGACCGCCCGCGCCGAAGGCGAAGCCGAAGAACATCCCCGCGATCAGGCCGACTCGGCCCGGCACCAGCTCCTGCGCGAACACCACGATCGCCGAGAAGGCCGAGGCGAAGACCAGCCCGATCATCACGCTCAGCACCCCCGTCCAGAACAGGTTGGCATAGGGCAAGAGCAGCGCGAACGGGATGACGCCGAGGATCGAGAACCAGATCACGAAACGCGCGCCGAAACGGTCGCCGATCGGCCCGCCGGCGAAGGTGCCGACCGCGGCCGCGCCGAGGAACAGGAACAGCATCAGCTGCGCGTCGCGGAAGCCGAGCTGGAACTGTTCGATCACATAGAAGGTGAAGTAGCTGGAGATGCTCGCCATGTAGACGTTCTTGGTGGCGGTCAGCAGCACCAGCACGAACAGGGCGAAGGCGACGCGCCCGCCCGGCAACGGCAAGGCCCGGCTCGCCGGTGGCCGGCCGGCCTGCGCCCGGCGATGGGCGGCATACCAGTGCCCGACCCGGGCCAGCACGATGACGCCGGCCATGGCGATGACCGAGAGCCAGGCGACGCTGCCCTGGCCGAAGGGCAGGACAACGAAAGCCGCCAGCAGCGGCCCGAGCGCCGAGCCGAGATTGCCGCCGACCTGGAAGAGCGATTGCGCCAGGCCGTGCCGCCCGCCCGAAGCCAGCCGCGCCACCCGCGACGCCTCCGGGTGAAAGATCGCCGAACCCAGGCCGATCAGGCAGGCCGCGATGATCAGCACCGTGAAGTTGTGGGCGTTGCCGAGCAGGATCAGGCCGCCGAAGGTCGAGGCCATGCCTGCCGGCGCCGAATAGGGCATCGGCCAGCGATCGGTCACCATCCCGACGACCGGCTGCAGTAGCGAGGCCGTGACCTGGAAGGCCATGGTCAGCAAACCGATCTGAACGAAATCCAGCGCGTAATTCGCCTTGAATAGTGGGTAGAGCGAGGCCAGTAGCGACTGCATGACGTCGTTGAGCAGATGGCAGAAGCTCACCGCCAGCAGGACGGAAATCGTCGTCTTCTCGAAACGGGGGCGGCTTCCCTCGATCGTTGCAACCATTGCGGCACCCTTGCAGGCAAACCTCGACCAGCGCTCCTTCTACAGAGCTTGCTCGTGACCTGCTTTCGTGTTTCGGTCGATTTCTTTCGCGTTCGGGCCAATCGATGAGAAAGCTGCCGCAGCAACAGGTGGAGGCCCTCCATTCCGACCATCGCCAGATTCACGGCACGGTTTCCGATGCCGACGGCGATGTCCTGGTCCGAGTCTCCGACAATCCCGCCGGCTATACGATACCGCCGCACAGCCATCGCCAGATCCAGCTTCTCTGCGCATTCTCGGGCGTGGTCCAGATCAACACCGAGCGCGGCAGCTGGATGATCCCGCCCGGCCATGGCCTGCTGATACCGGCCTGGCTGCAGCATTCGGTTGAGATGCTCAGCGATGTCAGCATCAAGTCGGTCTATCTCCTCACGGAACACGACGACCTGGCGGAGCGCATGCTACAGGTGCTCGGCGTCACCGATCTTGCGCATGCGCTGATCGTCGAGGCGATCCGTCTCAGCGACACACCGCCCGGCACCCGCAAGCTCGCGCTCGTCCTGGAACTGCTGACGGCCGAGATCGCCGCGCTGCCGATCCGGCCGCTCGGCCTGCCGATTCCGGTCGACAGGCGACTTTCCGCCCTCTGCCGCGCCTATATGGCCGCGCCCTCGGTGACCGAGCGCCTCGACGATTGGGCGGCCAAGCTGGCGATGAGCCGGCGGACCTTCACACGGTTCTTCCAGCGCGAGACCGGCCTCAGCTTCGTCGCCTGGCGCCAGCAGGCCAGCCTGTTCGCCTGCCTGCCCCGGCTGGCGGAAGGCGTGCCGGTCACGGAGGTCGCCATGCTGGCGGGCTATGACAATGTCGCGGCGTTCACGACGATGTTCAGGCGGAGGCTGGGCACCGCGCCGCGCAACTATATGAAGGCCTCGCTGGCGCGATAGCCGTCCGGCTATCGAAAAAGGGCCGCCCTCGCGAGCGGCCCTTCGAAACAGTCCATGCGAGCGAAAGGCTCACTTCGGCGCGAAGATGCCGACGCTGCTGGCGGTGATGTCGAAGGAGAGCGTCGCCACCACGGTCGGGTTACACCACTTCGAGCGGCCCGAGCCCGAGACGATGCCGCGCGGATCGGCGGTCAGCAGGAAGCAGTCGCTCTTCGACAGGTTGGTGTCGTGGTAGCGCACATCCGCCGTCAGGTTCTTCCAGGTGTAGGAGAGGCCGGCGTTCCAGTAGGCGTAGTCGGGCAAGTTGGTCGGCGGCACCGTCGACCAGATCGCGAGATTGGTCGTGCCGAGCCAGTAATGGCCGAACTCGCCGGAGACCGAAAGGCCTTCCAGGAACGGCAGGTTGTACTTCGCCGTCACCGAGGCATAGGTGCCGGAGGCGCCAGTGCCGAGCCAGTCCCAGGCGTAGAAAACGTTGGCGCCGAGGATCAGCTTGTCCTCGAAATTGTAGCTGAGCTTGCCGTAGACCTCGGTGTAGTCGGTGTTCTTCGGTGTCCAGTACACGCCGGCCGTATCGATGTACTGCTTCTCGCTAGGGTAATAATACTGCCAGACGCCGACATCGACGGTGACCGGGCCGAATTTCGGCCGGATACCGCCGTAGAAGTCGATCTCGGCCGGCGGGCTGGTCGCCAGGTCGACATTCGAGGCGTAGACGCCGGCATAGACCAGGTTGTCGTAGAACTGCAGCTCGGCGCCGCCCTGGATCGCCGGCTTGCGGTCGGTCTGCGAGATGCCGCGGAAGTTATAGTCCGTCATGCCCTTCACGCTGACGGCGATGTCGAACCAGGTGATGCTCGGCGCCACCGGCACGGGCGGCGCGCCCTTGCGGCTCGGCAGGTCGGAGGCGAGCGCCGAGGCCGCAAGCGCTGTCGACAACGCCAGGCCGGTCAGCAAACCCGAAATCTTGAAAGCCATTACGAACTCCATCGAAGGTCCGCATGACCGCGTCATGCCTTCGTCACGATGAAGCCTTCGCAACCGAGAAATCGGCAAGGCGAGCTTTTCGGCAGCCTGCCGTGCCATTGGGCAAAGACACCGGTTTCGCCGGGTTTCGCGCCCAGAAAAGCGCCCGCGGCCATTGCTGGCCGCGGGCGTGACTTTTCTGCATCAGTGCTTTGCGGGCGCTTCAGCGCGCCGTGGGCTGGCTCGCATAGGCCGCATCGGGCTGCAGCTGCGAGGTCCGCAGCGTCGAAGCCCGGCGCGGCGGCAGCGGGGCGGTCACCGTCTGCGGCGTTTCGGGCACGGACGAGGCGATCGGCGCCTGCTCCTTCGGCTCGGAGGAGCCGCCGAGCAGCGGCACGAAGCTCAGCGCCCGCTGATAGAAGGAGGGCTGCGCCGGCTCGGCTGCGGCTGTCTGGATTGGCGCCGGCGTCGCGGCTCCGGCCGTCGCCTTGGCGACCTGCGTCGCCGCATCGCTCGCCGGCTTGGCGGCCGGCGCGGCGGCGACCACGGGCTTGGCTTCCTCGATCTGCGCGCTGCTGACGGCGGCCAGGACGGCGTCGTTCTCAGCCGATTCGGCGCGGACGGTGGCCTTGGTCCGCCCCTTGTCGTCGAGCACGACGACGCGCGGGCCGATCAGCGAATCGACGCGGCTGATGCCGACATCACGCGAGCCCCAGGCGACCGACCGGTTCAGCGAATCGGCGCCGGACTGGGCCAGTTGTCGCTTGAACGAGGAGTGCTGGTCGCCATCATCATAGATCAGCTTGACCGCGGGCGTGCCCTTCGAGACCAAAGCCGCGACCTGGATCTCGTCCTGCTGGCGCTTCTGGGCGACGGCCTGCGTGATCGAGGAATCGATCTGGCTGCCGTCGCGGTTGAAGGCATAGCGCCCACCGGCCACGGAGACCGCGGGCTCATCCTTGGCGACCTCGAAGAAATCAGAGCCTTCCTTCAGATTCTTCCAGAAGGCGATGTTCGGGTCGAGCCGGTGCTTGGCGAGATTCTCCGGCGTCATCCGGAACGGATAAGCCTGCATCTGAACGGCGCGCTGCCCGCCATTATGGGCTTCGCGGACCAGCGCATAGAGCTCGCCGATCTGGTCGTCGGTCATCGAGTAGCAGCCGGCCGAGGAGCAGGCGCCGTGCACCATCAGATGGGCGCCGGTGCGGCCATGCGAGCGGTCATAGGCGTTGGGATAGCCCATGTTGAACGAGACGTAGAAGGACGAGTTCGGGTTCATCTGCGCCGGGGTGATGGCGTAGAACCCTTCCGGCGCCATGCGGTCGCCCTCGCGCACCTTCGGGCCGAGCTGCCCGGACCAGCGGCACATCGGATAGGTCTTGAGCAGCGCGTATTTGCCGTCGGCGCGCTTCTTCCAGACCTCGAGCTCCGACTCCTTCTTATAGGAACGAATCAGGATCGGTTGGCTCTTGCTCATGCCCTTCTCGGACATCAGCGTGTAGGTCGCGGACGGAATCGGGATGTTATGGCGCGCGGAGCCGCGGTAGCGCTCCTCTTCGCAGGCTGCCAAACTGAGGCCAAGGAGCGCCGCCAGCGCGAAATGTCTCAGAGCCACGTCGTCAATCCCATCTCGCGCGGACGCGTCAAGCCGACAATTCACCACGCAACAAGGCCAAATTATGCCCGTTGCCCGGTTTTAGGATCGTTAGCCTTGACCGTTCCTTACCACAGGGGCCTTGCAGATGGCCATATGGTGAAGCCGCGGTAAAGCGCCCGCCGGGGCGAGGGCCCGGTTGCGCCCAATCGGCCGGTTAAAGCGTCCGGCCGATCGCCAGATATTTCTGCGCCCGCCGGTCGACGATCTCGTCGGCGCCGAGGCCGGCGAACTCGGAGAGCGCTGCTTCGATCGCCGTGCCGGCCCGCTCGATCACGGCCTGGGGGTCGCGATGGGCGCCGCCGGTCGGCTCGGCGACGATCCGGTCGATCACGCCGAAGCGCAGCAGGTCCTGGGCGGTGATCTTCATGCCGGTCGCGGCGTCCTGGGCGCGCGCCGTGTCGCGCCAGAGGATCGAGGCCGCGCCCTCCGGCGAGATCACCGAATAGATCGCATGCTCCAGCATCAGCACCTTGCTGGCGGCGGCGATCGCAATCGCTCCACCCGAGCCACCCTCGCCGATCACCAGCGCGACGCTCGGCGTGCGCAAGGCGAGACAGGTCTCGGTCGAGCGCGCGATCGCCTCGGCCTGGCCGCGCTCCTCGGCCTCGATGCCGGGATAGGCCCCGGCGGTGTCGATAAAGCTCAGCACCGGCAGACCGAACCGGTCGGCCAGCTCCATCAGGCGCACCGCCTTGCGGTAGCCCTCCGGCTTGGGCATGCCGAAATTGTGCTTGATGCGGGTCTCGGTCGAGTTGCCCTTCTCCTGGCCGACCACGCAGACCGGCTCGCCGCGGAAGCGACCGAAGCCTCCGACGATCGCCTCGTCCTCGCCGAAGGCGCGGTCGCCCGCCATGGGCGTGAACTCGTCGATCAGGGCCGAGCAGTAGTCGAGGAAATGCGGGCGCTGCGGATGGCGTGCCACCAGCGTCTTCTGCCAGGGCGTCAGGGCGCCGTAGAGGTCCTTCAGCGCCTGCGAGGCCTTGGCCTCGAGCTTGCCGATTTCCTCGGCGAGCGAATAGCCGTCGCCCTTGCCATCGAGCGCGCGCAGTTCATCGGCCTTCGCCTCCAGTTCGGCAACCGGCTTTTCGAAATCGAGATAGCTTCGCATCGACATCCAGATCAGGTCCCGCTTTCCCGAGGGAAAAGGCGGCGGCAAGGGCCGCCAAGGCTCGCGGCGACGGAAGGGTCAAGAAAGGCGGCGGACCTTGGCCGCGCCCCGGCGAAATTGTCAACCCGCAGGCAGCGTCGCTTCGTCCTGCCGCGGCAGCCGGCCGGAGGGATGAGCCTGCGGCAGCAGCACCGGCCGGAAGGCGAAACTCCGTCGTGTCGCGCGCAAGGGTGCGCGCCGGTAGAACTGCTTGGTCGCGTCGATGACGTAGACGCCGGCAAAGGGCAGCGACAGGCCGGCGCCGACCTTCTCCCAGGCCATGGCCGAGCGCATGAACAGCCGCCGGCGCAATGGTGGCACATAGAGCGCCTCGGCCCAGTGCTCGGGCGAGAACATGGCGCGGCGCATCAGCGCCTCGATCTGCGAGCGGCTGAACGGCCGGCCATGGCCGAAGGGCGTCGTATCCATACGCGCCCACAGGCCGCGCCGGTTCGGCACCACGACAATCAGGCGCCCGCCCGGGCTCAGCACCCGCGAAATCTCTTCCAGCAAATCCTCCGGGCTCTCGGTCTCCTCCAGCGCATGCACCAGCAGGACGCGATCGATCGAGGCGGTCGGGAGCGGCAGCAGCGTCGGCTCGACCAAGGCGGACGCGGAGAGGCCGGGCGAGGGCCAGTTCACCACGCCCTGTGCCGCCGGCATGAAGGCGATGACGCGCTCGGCCTCGCCGCCGAGCAGCGGCAGATAGGGCGTCGCATATCCCAGGCCCAGCAGACGCTGGCGTCGGCAGTCCGGCCAGAGCCTCAGCACCACCCTGCCGACGGTCCGCCGCGCCACATGCCCCAGCGGGCTGGCATAGAAGCTGCGTAGGTCGACGACGTCGAGGGCCATGCCGACGGAAATGGCGTAGTGGCGGCGGGAGCGCAAGGGCGAGCTGCCAGCCGAAGTCTGGTGTCTTGCTACCGACGCCGGCTTGCTTCAAGCAGTCACCTCGATTGCCGACTGTCGGAGTTTTTGCCATGCCGCTCGACATCCATGTCTTCCGCACGCTCAGCGACAATGCCGGCGCGCTGCTGCGCGATGCTGCCACAGGCGCCTGCGCTACAGTCGACGTTCCCGATGCGAACGAGGTGCTCGCCGCCGCCAAGGCCAAGGGCTGGACGATCAGCCAGGTGCTGGTCACGCATGAGCACGCCGACCATGTCCAGGGCATCGCCGCGCTGAAGCAGGCGACCGGCGCCAAGGTGTTCGCGCCGGAAGCCGCCCGCGACGGCGCTCCCGTCGACGTCGTCCTTGGCGAGGGCGACCGCGTCTCGGTGGGCAGCTATGAGTTCGAGACCTGGACGACGCCCGGCCACGCCGACGGGCATGTCAGCTTGATCGGCAAGAGCGCCAGTCTCGCTCTGGTCGGCGATGTCGTCTTCGTCATGGGCTGCGGGCGCGTCATGCCCGGCAAGATGGAGGCGATGTGGGCCTCGCTGTCGCGCATCATGGCACTGCCGGACGCGACCACGCTGATCACCGGCCATGACTACACGCTCTCGAACGCCCGTTTCGCCGCGGCGATGGACCCGAGCAACGCCGCCGTCGCGGCGCGCCTCGCCGAGGCCGAGGCGGCCAAGGCCGAGGGACGCTTCTGGGCTGTGACCACGGTCGGCGAGGAGAAAGCGACCAACCCGTTCTTCCGCTCGGAGGAACCGGCGCTCGCGGCCACGCTCGGCATCGTTGGCAAGCCGGCGGGCGAGGTCTTCGCCGCGCTGCGCGAGGCCAAGAACAGGTTCTGAAGTCAGATGAACACGTTGAGCGGCCTCAGCGCCGCCGAGGTCATCCACTTGCTGGAGCTGAAGCCCCATCCCGAGGGCGGGCATTATCGCGAGACCTTCCGCGATCCCGCCGGGCCGGTGGGGCGCGGCTTCTCGACCGCGATCTACTATCTGCTCGATGTCGGCGAGACCTCGGAATGGCATCGCGTCGACGCCGCCGAGATCTGGCACCACTATGCCGGCGCGCCGCTGGTGATCACGCTCTCGCCGAACGGGCACGACGCCTCGGCCCACCATCTCGGCAAGGACCTTTCCGCCGGCCAGCGGCCGCAGATCGTCGTGCCGGCCGGGCACTGGCAGAGCGCGACCTCGCTCGGCGCCTGGACCCTGGTCGGCTGCACCGTCGCGCCGGGCTTCGCTTTCTCCGGCTTCGAGATGGCGCCGCCGAACTGGCGGCCGACGCCGCGCCCGGCCCGAGGCTGAGCATGGACAAGCCCGTCACCGATATGGCGCTGGTCAGCGCCTGCGAGACCCGGATCGTCAACGCCTGGCCGGCGCCGACCACGCTCGTCGTCGATCAATGGGTGGTGCGCTTCGCCAATGGCTATTCCGGCCGCGCCAACTCGGCCTCCTCGCTGCGCGAGGGCGGCGACATGGACGAGCCGACGCTGGCCTTCGTCGAGGGGCTCTACCGTGAGGTCGGCCTGCCGCCGCGCATCCGCTTCACCCCGCTGGTCGCCGAGGATGCCCGGCGGCGTTTCGCCGAGCGCGGCTACCGCATCGAGACCGCCTCCTTCGGCATGGTCGCCGAGCTCGATCCCAATCTTCACCCGCCTATCCCCGGCATGGTGTCCACCGGGCAGGCCGACGATGCCTGGATCGACGGCGTCTGCAGCCATCAGACCGGCAACAAGCGCAATCGCGAGCATCTCGCCGCCATCGTCTCCGGCGTACGCGTCCCCGCCGCCTTCGCCATCCTGATGCATGACGGGCGCCCCGCGGCCTATGCGATGAGCGTCGCCGAGCGCGGCATGGCCGAGATCGGCGCAGTGATCGTCGACGAAGCCCTGCGCGGCAAGGGCCTCGGCAAACAGATGATGCTGGGCCTGATGGGCTGGGCCGCGGCGCAGGGCTGCACCAAGGCCTATCTCCAGGTCGACCAGAGCAACGGCCTTGCCTTCGAGATGTACAAGCGGCTCGGCTTCCGCACGGTCTACGCCTACGAGACGCGGATCCTCGACATCTGAGCCTAGCCGCGGGCCGCCTTCGGCTCGGTGCCCCGCGCTGCCGGCCCGAAGCTCGCGACCAGCGCGCCGGCGACGATCAGGACGCAGGAAACGGCCAGCAGCCAGTTCGCCGGCGCATAGCCGGCAATCACCAGGATCACGGTCGAGAGCACCGGCGCGGCATAGGAGGCGACGCCGAGGAAGGCGACATCGCCTTTCTTCATGCCGATGTCCCAGCAGATGAAGGCGAGCCCGATCGAGCCGAGACCGAGGCCAAGCACGCCACCCCATTCGACCGCGCTCAGCGCCCACAGGGTCGTCTCGAAGGCAAGATGGCAGGCGAAGGCGGGAATGGCGCAGCCGAGCATGGTGATGGCGAGGCTCTCGGACGGCACCCCGGCGAAGCGCCGCGACAGTACCGAATAGCTCGCCCAGACGAAGGCGCCGAGCGCGGCCAGCACATGGCCGAGCTGGATGCCGGCGCCGCCCGAGCCGAGGCTGCCGGAGATCAGCATCGCCGTCGCGGCAAGACCGATCAGTGCTCCGACGAGATGGCGGGCCTTGAGTCCTCCGCCCGGGAGCAGCGCCGCGAACAGCACGATCAGCAGCGGCCAGAGATAGTGGATCAGATTGGCCTCGGCGGCCGGCGCCGTCTTTACCGCGGCGTAGTAGAGCGCGGTGTCGCCGAACGGCCCGTAGAGCCCGAGCAGGAAGGAGGCTGGCGTCGGCCGCGCCAGATGCAGGCGCCCCCGCAACGCCGCGATCGCCAGCACCAGCACGCCGCCGATGACGAAGGTCATGCCGACGAGCTGGAAGGACGGCACCCGCCCGGACATGGCGGTGAACAGCGCCAGCGTCGACCAGAGCAGGATGGCGATGGAGCCGGTCGTGGTGGCGGCGCGGGAGGTCATGAGACGAGCTTCGGAATTGCGATTGCAGACCCGTTAAGCGCTGCGCCGCCACCTAGCCAGCCCATTCATCATCAGTGGCCGGCACGACATCAAAAAAATGCCGGCAAGGCCAATCTCACGGCCCTGCCGGCAATCTTGCCGGAGCGAATGGAGGCCGAGCGCTCGGCCTCCCTCTCGCCTCACCCCTTGATGAAGGCGAGGAGGTCGGCGTTGATCACGTCGGGATGGGTGGTGCACATGCCATGCGGCAGGCCGGCATAGGTTTTCAGCGTGCCGTTCCTGAGCAGCTTGACCGACAGCGGAGCCGAGTCGGCATAGGGGACGATCTGGTCGTCATCGCCATGCATCACCAGCACCGGCACCTCGATCGCCTTCAGGTCCTCGGTGAAGTCGGTCTCGGAGAAGGCCTTGATGCAGTCGTAATGCGCCTTGGCGCCGCCCATCATGCCCTGCCGCCACCAGTTGTCGATGACGCCCTGCGAAACCTTGGCGCCCTCGCGGTTGAAGCCGTAGAACGGGCCGGTCGGGATATCGACATAGAACTGGGCGCGGTTGGCGACCAGCGCGGCACGGAAACCGTCGAAGACCTCGATCGGCAGACCACCCGGATTCTTGTCAGACTTGACCATGACCGGCGGCACCGCGCCGATCAGAACCGCCTTGGCGACGCGGCCGGGCTCGGCGCGGGCGACGTAATGGGCGACCTCGCCGCCGCCGGTGGAGTGGCCGATATGGACGGCGTTGCGCAGGTTGAGATGCGCGGCGAGCTCGGCGACATCGGCGGCGTAGGTGTCCATCTCGTTGCCTGTCGCGGTCTGGCTCGAGCGGCCATGGCCGCGGCGGTCATGCGCGATCACCCGGAAGCCCTGATGCAGGAAGAACAGCATCTGGTTGTCCCAGTCGTCGGCGCTGAGCGGCCAGCCATGGTGGAAGACGATCGGCTGCGCCTCCTTCGGGCCCCAGTCCTTGTAGAAGATCTCGGTGCCGTCCTTGGTGGTGATCGTGCTCATCTGCCTTCTCCTTCGGCTTTTCGGGCGGCCGGATCGTCGCCCTTCGATGTGGACGGTTATAGGCGGGGCGTTGCATGCTGCCGCTTGGCGGAACCGACAATCAGCGGGGCAAAACTGACAGCATGACGACGGGTAAGCAGATTGTCGCAGAGATCGGTCTCCTGCTCTATCCGGATGTGCAGCTCGCGGCCGTCTACGGCCTGACCGACCTGTTCCGGATCGCCGGCGAGATGAGCCAAGAGCGCCGCGGACCGGACGCGCCCGTCATCCGCGTCAGCCATTGGCGCCAGGCGGCGGACAGCGCCGGTGTGGAATGCGTCTTCGACAGCCATCCCGGCCGTGAGCACGATCCGAGCCACCTGATCGCACCGCCGAGCCTGATCATGCCGGCGAGGATGCAGCCGATGAACGGCCTTGCAACCTGGCTGGCCGAGCGCCATGGCGAAGGCACGACGCTGTGCTCGGTCTGCGCCGGCGCCTTCCTGCTCGGCGAGGCCGGGCTGCTGGAGGGCCGCGAAGCGACGACGCATTGGGCCTTCGCCCAGGAGCTGGCGGCGCGCTTTCCGGCTGCGAAGGTCGATACCGACCGCATGGTGATCGACGATGGCGACATCATCACCGCCGGCGGCATCCTGGCCTGGACCGATCTCGGCCTGACCCTGGTCGAACGCCTGCTCGGACCGAGCGTGATGCTGGAGACCGCGCGCTTCCTGCTGATCGATCCGCCCGGACGCACGCAGCAGCCCTATGGCCATTTCGCGCCGCGGCTCGACCATGGCGACGGCGCGATCCTGAAGGTCCAGCACTGGCTGCAGGCGAGCGGAGCCAAAGATCATGACGTCCCGGCTCTGGCGAGGCGAGCGGGGCTGGAGGAGCGCACCTTTCTGCGCCGCTTCCGCAAGGCGACCGGCCTGCGCCCCACCGAATACGCCCAGCAGATCCGCATCGCCAAGGCGCGCGAGGCACTGGAACTGAGCCGTCGTCCGGTGGCACAGATCGCCTGGGATGTCGGCTACGAGGACGCCTCGGCCTTCCGCAAGCTGTTCCAGCGCATCACCGGGCTCGCCCCGGCCGATTACCGCCGCCGCTTCGGCGTCGCTCTCTCCTGAAGATTGATCCCCTGACCGCCGTACTTGCGTCACGGCTTCTGCGCGATGGCGGCCATGCATAGCGCGCTTTGCCCGGCGATTGACCGCGTCCGCGCGCTGGCGCAAGCGTGCGCCATGACCACGCTCCCCTTGCCGACGGCCGCCCGCCCGTTGATGCCGGTCCTGGCGGCCCTCAGCGTCGCCCATCTGCTCAACGACCTCATCCAGTCGATGATCCCGGCGGTCTACCCGCTGATCAAGGAGACTTATCAGCTCGATTTCGTGCAGATCGGCCTGATCACGCTGGCCTTCCAGGTCACCTCGTCGCTGCTGCAGCCTGTCCTCGGCTATGTCACCGACAAGAAGCCCTGGCCCTATGCGATGGTCGCCGGCATGGGCGCGACGCTGGCCGGCCTGCTCTCGCTCGCCTTCGCCCATAGCTACGGCATGGTACTGGTCGCGGCCGCCCTGGTCGGCACCGGTTCGGCCGTGTTCCATCCCGAGGCAACCCGCATGGCCCGCCATGCCGCCGCTGGACGCCAGGGGCTGGCTCAGGGCGTGTTCCAGGTCGGCGGCCATGCCGGCTACGCGATCGGCCCCTTGCTCGCCGCCGCCGTGGTCGTGCCGAACGGACAGCAGAGCCTGTCCTGGTTCTCCGGCATCGTGCTGGTCGCCATGCTGCTGATGGCCTGGATCGGCTCGCGATATTCCGCCTTCCGCAAGGAGCAGGTCGCCTCCAAGGCGCATGCCGACGATGTTGCCTCGCACGGCATGCCGCGCCGCCGCGTTCTGCTCGCCATGGCGGTGCTGATCGTCATCCTGTTCTCGAAGAACGCCTACACGGCCTCCTTCACCTCCTACTACACCTTCTATCTGATCGAGCGTTTCCAGGTCTCGCTGCAGCTCTCGCAGATCCTGCTCTTCCTTTATCTCGTCGTCGGCGCGGTCGGCGTGATCATCGGCGGCATGATCGGGGACCGGATCGGCCGCCATCGCGTGATCTGGCTCTCGATCCTGGGCTGCCTGCCCTTCGCGCTGGCATTGCCCCATGCCGACCTCGCCTGGACCGCGATCCTCAGCGTCATCATCAGCTTCATCATGGCGAGCGCCTTCTCGGCGATCCTGATCTACGCGATCGATCTGGTGCCGCACCGCGTCGGACTGGTCGGCGGTTTGTTCTACGGTCTCGCCTTCGGCCTCGGTGGCCTGGCCGCGGCTGCGCTCGGCGCGCTCGCAGACAAGATCGGCATCATTCAGGTCTTCGCCCTCTGCGCCTGGCTGCCGGCCTTCGGCCTGCTCACCTTCCTGCTGCCGAAGGAAGCGCGCGGCTGACCGCTGCGGCAGCGAATGCAACGAGAAAAGGCGGAGCCGGCCGGCTCCGCCCTTCGCAAGGTCGGCCGATGGGCGGCGTCAGGCCATGTACTGTCCGCCATTGGCGGAGAGGGTCGAGCCGGTGATGAAGCCGGCCTCGTCGCTGGCCAGGAACACGACTGCGCGCGCGATCTCCTCGGGCTCGCCGAGGCGTCCGACAGGGATATGCGGCAGGATCGACTTCTCGATCACGGCCGGGTCGATCGCCTTGACCATCTCGGTCGCGATATAGCCGGGGCAGATCGCGTTCACCGTAATGCCGGCCCGCGCGCCTTCCTGCGCCAGCGCCTTGACGAAGCCGATGTCGCCGGCCTTGGCGGCGGAGTAGTTGACCTGGCCCATCTGGCCCTTCTGGCCATTGATCGACGAGATGCAGATGACGCGGCCGAACTTGCGCGAGCGCATGCCTTCCCAGACCGGGCGGGTCATGTTGAACAGCGAGTTCAGGTTGGTGTTGATGACCGCGTCCCACTGCTCCTTGGTCATCTTGTGGAACATGCCATCGCGGGTGATGCCGGCATTGTTGACGAGCACATCGACGGGCCCGAGCTCGGCCTCGACCTGGGCGATGCCCGCGACGCAGAAGTCGTAGTTCGAGACGTCCCATTTATAGGTCTTGATGCCGGTCTCGGCGGTGAACTTGGCCGCCGCCTCGTCATTGCCGGCATAGCTCGCCGCTACAGTGTAGCCGGCCGCCTTGAGGCCTTTCGAGATCGCCTCCCCAATACCTCGGGACCCGCCCGTCACCAGTGCAACCTTAGCCATCGCCGTCTTCTCCCTCTTAGACGCGGCTATGAAGGCCGCTTCATTCTTTGCTGAGATCGAGACCGGGCTCGTAAGCCCGGTCGACATCCTTGATGATCGCCTGCCCGCAGATCACCCGCCCTGTCTTCTCGTCATAGGTCAGGGTCGGGTGGCCGTAGAGAATCCAACCACGGCTCAACGCCTCCGAGACCCGATGACAGAACGAGGCGTCATCGGGGCCGGTGAGATAACGGTAGAGCGTGGTCTGCTTCGGCATGGCGGCGCGCCGCTCAGCGCTCCACCGCCAGGGCGATGCCCATGCCGCCGCCGATGCAGAGCGTGGCGAGGCCCTTCTTGGCGTCTCGCTTGGCCATTTCGTGCAGCAGCGTCACCAGCACGCGCGCGCCGGAGGCGCCGATCGGATGGCCGATCGCGATCGCGCCGCCATTGACGTTGACGATCGCGGGATCCCAGCCCAGGTCCTTGTTCACCGCCAGCGCCTGCGCGGCGAAGGCTTCGTTGGCCTCGACGAGGTCGAGATCGCCGACCTTCCAGCCGGCCTTCTCCAGCGCCTTGCGGGTCGCCGGGATCGGGCCCGAGCCCATGATCGCCGGATCGACGCCGGCGGTCGCCCAGGAGGCGATGCGGGCGAGCGGGGTCAGGCCGCGCTTGCTCGCTTCCTTCGCCGTCATCAGCACCAGCGCGGCGGCGCCGTCATTGATGCCCGAGGCGTTGCCGGCGGTCACGGTGCCATCCTTCGAGAAGGCGGGCCGGAGCTTGGCCATCGCCTCCAGCGTCGCGCCGTCGCGGATGTATTCGTCGGTGTCGACGACGATGTCGCCCTTGCGCGTCGAGATCGTGATCGGAGCGATCTCGTCCTTGAAGCGACCGGCCTTGCGGGCAGCCTCGGCCTTGTTCTGCGAGCCGACGGCGAAGCTGTCCTGCTCCTCGCGGCTGATCTGCCATTTGGTCGCGACGTTCTCGGCCGTGGTGCCCATATGGTAGCCGTGGAAGATATCCCAGAGGCCGTCCTTGATCATGGTGTCGATGAACTTGACGTCGCCCATCTTGGTGCCGGCGCGCATGTGCGCGGCATGGGCCGAGAGCGACATCGATTCCTGGCCGCCGGCGACGATGATGTCGGCGTCGCCATTGGCGATCTGCTGCATGCCGATCGCCACCGCACGCAGGCCCGAGCCGCAGACCTGATTGAGGCCCCAGGCGGTGGCGCCTTGCGGCACGCCGGCATCGACCGCAGCCTTGCGCGCCGGGTTCTGCCCCTGCGCCGCCGTCAGGACCTGGCCGAGGATGACCTCGTCGACCTCGCCGGCATCGACCTTGGCGCGCTTCAGCACCTCCTTGATCACCGCGGAGCCGAGATCATGAGCCGGCGTATTGGCGAAGGCGCCGTTGAAGGCTCCGACCGCCGTGCGCGCGGCGCCGACGATCACGATGTCATTCTCAGCCATGGGCTCATCCTCCGGTTCTCTTCCGCCGGCCACAAGGCTGGCTTGTCCCGCCCACCTTCGAAGCGTGAAACGACGCCGTCAAGACGGCTAAGCGAGCAAGCTCATCTTCGAGGCAAACTCGGCGCGCTCGTGCCTCGCGCTTAAAAAACTTGCAGCAGGCGGCCGAAGGGTTATCGTTCCCCTCGGGACCGTTCTCCGGCCTTGCCCGATCCCTGAGGCTTGGCCGCAACTAGCCGCGTGGGTGTCGATGGCCAGCGACAAAGAACCGACTGTCATCAAGAAATACGCCAATCGCCGGCTATACCACACGGGTACGAGCTCCTACGTCACATTGGAGGATCTGGCCGGGCTGGTCCGCAAGGGCGAGGACTTCGTCGTCTACGACGCCAAGAGCGGCGAGGACATCACCCGCTCGGTGCTGGCCCAGATCATCTTCGAGGAAGAGAGCAAGGACGGGCAGAACCTCCTGCCGATCACCGTCCTGCGCCAGCTGATCCGTTTCTACGGCGACAGCATGCAGGCCCTGGTGCCGCGCTATCTCGAATTCTCGATGGAGAATTTGACGCAGGACCAGAACAAGTTCCGCGAGCAGATGAGCAAGGCCTTCGGCACCGGCGCGATCGACGCGCTCCAGGCCCAGACCCGCGCCAACATGGCGATGTTCACCGAGGCGTTCCGGCTGTTCAACCCGTTCGCGGCTGCAGCCGCCGCGAAGGGCCGTGGCGAAGCCCCGGCCCAGGGCGAGAGCGGCGAGCTCAGCGATCTCAAGCGCGAGCTCAACGAGATGCGCGAGCGGCTGGACAGACTGGCCAAGGACAAGTGAGGCGGTGACGTCGCTTCGATCGGCGGGCTTGCCGGCGGAGGATTCCGCCCGGCAGGCGCGGGCGGGATGTCAGGCTGTCGCGCGCAGTGGCGGCAGATCCCGCGCCTCGTCCGGCAGCGACAGCTCGGCCTTGCCGACCAGGTGCCCCTGCAGATAGGTCACGCCCCAGTCGCACAGCATCGAGGCCTGCAGCTCGTCGTCGACCCATTCGGCCACAGTTTCGACGCCGAGATGGTGAGCCAGCTCCAGCAGGGTGCGCACGAAGAAGCGATCGTCGGTCGAGCGCCGCAGATTCTGCGTGAAGGCGCCGTCGAGCTTGAGAATGTCGATCGGAAAGGCGCGCAGATGCCGGAGCGAGGTGTGGCCTGCGCCGAAATCGTCGATCGCGATGCGGGCGCCGCGCTGCTTGATCCGGGTCAGCAGTTTGGCCATTCGTTCGGGATCCGCGATCGTCGCCGTCTCGGTGACCTCGACGATAAGGCGCTTGGTCGCAGCCGGGTTCGCCCGGGCGCTCGCCTCAAACCCTTCGATCCAATCGGCTTCCGCCAGCGTGCGCGGCGAGACGTTGATCGACAGGATCGCCTCCGGCCGCTCCACCAGATGCGTCATGGCGAGCTCCAGCACGCGATGGTCGAACAAGCCGACCAGGCCTCGCCGTTCGAGCAGGGGCACCAGTTCGGCCGCGGCGAGGAAGCCGCCTTGCGGGCGCTCGACCCGCAACAGCGCCTCGTTGAACGCGAATGTACGGTCCTTCGCCGTCACCACCGGCTGGAAGGCCAGCCGCACCTTGCGCTCGTTGAGCGCGGCGACCGCTTCGAGATCGAGCCTCGGCGCGACGCCGCCGGCCTCGGCCGCGAGGGTCCGGCGCGCGATCACGGCATTGTCGAGCCCCGTCGCCTCGGCGCCGGCGAGCGCGTTCTCCGCCGCCTTGACCAGCATCGAGCCGTGGCGGGACAGATCGGGCGCGAGCGCGGCGCCGACACGTAGTCGCGTCAGCGCGATCCCGCGCGAGGTCTCGACCGCCGAGCGCGCCACCGCTTTGACGAAGCGCTGCGCCGCCGCCTCGATCTGGTTCGCCGGGCAGCCGGTGAGCAGGATGGCGAAGCGGTTGCCGGAATAGTGCATCAGCTGGTCGCGCCGGCGCATGACCGAATGCAGGCGCTGGCGGACCTCTTCGATGATCTCCTCGGTGCCTTCGTGGCCGAAATCGGCGTTGAGCCGCGACAGCTCCCCGATCGCCGCGATCAGCACGACGACGGGGCGCTCCGCCGGCAGATGCTCGGCCAGCAGCTCGTCGACGCGCTCGATCAGGGCATCGCGATCACAGAGGTCGTTGTCGGAGGATGCGAGTTCCTCGGGCCGCACGGCGCGCTCGAGCCGCAACACCCCGCGTGCCCGGGCTGGACGGCCATCGATGCCGGCGAACCAGCGTCCCGCATCCTCGATCCACATCTTGCGGCCAGCGAGATCGGCGGCATAGCGCGTCCGATAGACCGCGCCGTCGCCGACATCATGTCCGCCCGAGGAGAAGATCGCGTCGTAGCGGCTGCGGCCGCTGCCGGGCTCGACCAGTCCGGCGAAGGCGAGGCCCCGCTGCAGCACAGTCGCCGAGACCGGGCCCAGAACCTCGGCCACGTTCGGGCCCCAGTTCAGCGTGTCGCTGCCGATGTCCCAGCTATAGGCCACTTCGCCGATCGATGAGAGCAGGCTGCGCGGCTCGACGATTCTCTCGTCGCGGGAACCGAACAGGGACGGCGCAGACATGGTGCGGCTGCCTCGGACGACGGAGTGGGGAGCCGTCCCATTCTGGAGACGGCTTACAGAGAACTGTCCCGAAACGATGCGTGTGTCTGCGTGAATGAACGGTTAAGATCGGCACGCCGATTGCTGCGATCGCTCGTGAAACCCCTGGTTTTTCGGAGCGGGACGATGGCTGAGACAGAATCGACCGGTGCGGCCACCTCTACGGGTCGGGAGGAGACCATCTCCCGGGTGCCCGCGGCCTTTCTCGTCCAGCTGGCGGCAAGCCAGGTCGGGATCGGCCCCTTTGCAGAGCGCAACCGCGAGACGCCGTTCATCGGCGCCCGCCGCTACTACGAAGGATTGGCGCGCCGGGGGGTGCCTCGCCGGCTCCTGCGTTCGGCCTGAGCGCTTCAGGCCGGGCTGCTCGGCGCGGTCGGTTTCTCCGATTTGCCGGCAAGGGCGACGAGACGTGCCTGTTGGTCCGGATTCAGCAGCCGCAGCGGCAGGCCGATCGGTGCTCCGGCCTCCGGCCACAGCGACAGCAGGCCGTGACCGACCGTCGTCGAGCGGATCGCGGAGAACGGCATGAAGCCACGCATCGCACGGCTTCGCGTCCACAGGCCGGCCTGCGTGACAAGGACACGGCCACCACGCCATTCCGCCATGAAGTCGTCGAAAGCAGCCTGCTCCCGGCGCGCGGCAGAGAGACGAGCGGCGAGAGAGGGCGCCCAGAGGCCGAGCCAGAAGGCGGCGAAGGCCAGCATCGCGATCGTGCCGCCAGCACGCAGCTGCGACGCGCCGCTGGCGACGGCGAGCCCAGCGGCGAGCAGGGCGAGCACGCAGCCCAGGCCGATCAAGGCCGGCCAGCCTTCCCAGGCTGACGACGTCACCAGCGCCTGCCGCCGGCTGGATTCGAGCGCCTGATACTGCGCGAACTCCTCGAACGTGTAGTCGAGCCGGATCTCGAACGCTGCCTCAGTCACGGATGGTGGCTCCACAGCCTCGATCTCTCTTCGCAAGGATGCAGGCGACCAGGCTGGCCGCAAGAAAAAAGCTCCGGCGGTCGGCCGGAGCTTCTTGATCTGGTCGTCAGGGCCCGAAGACCAGCTTCAGACGAACTGGCCGTGGCAGTGCTTGAACTTCTTGCCGGAGCCACAGGGGCAGAGCTCGTTGCGGCCGACCTTGCCCCAGGTCGCAGGGTCGGCCGGGTCGCGCTCGGCGACGGCGAGATCGCCATCGGTCGCGGCGAATTGCGGCTGGTTGGCGAAGAAGCCGGCCGGCGGGGGCGGGAGGTTGTCACCGCCGCCCTGGTCGAAGGTCTGGCCGCCTTCCGGAGGCTGTTCGAAGCGGACCTCGACGCGCATCAGATTGCCGGTGACCTGCTCGCGCAAGCGCCCGATCAGCCCGTCGAACAGCTCGAAGGCTTCCTGCTTGTACTCGTTCAGCGGGTCGCGCTGGGCGTAGCCGCGCCAGCCGATGACCTGGCGCAGATGATCGAGGGTGACGAGGTGCTCGCGCCAGAGATGGTCGAGCGTCTGCAGCAGCACCTGCTTCTCGATATAGGTCATCACCTCTTCGGTGTTCCGCTCGATGCGCGCGGCGTAGTCGTCATCGGCGATCTTGCGGATGCGCTCGCGGAGCTCGGCGTCGGCGATACCCTCTTCCTTGGCCCAGTCCTCGATCGGCAGGTCGAGGTTGAGATAGGTGACGACGTCCTGCTTCAGGCCGGCGGCGTCCCACTGTTCGGGATAGGCATCCTCGGGGATGCGGCGGGAGACGGTGTCCTCGACGACGCCATGGCGCATATCGTCGATGGTCTCGCGCACGCTGGCCTCGCGCATGAAATCGCGACGCTGCTCGAACACGACCTTGCGCTGGTCGTTCATGACGTCGTCGTATTTCAGGATGTTCTTGCGGATGTCGAAGTTGCGGGCCTCGACCTTGCCCTGCGCCTTCTCGACCGCCTTGTTGATCCAGGGATGGACGATCGCCTCGTCCTCCTGCAGGCCGAGCTTCTGCAGCATGCCGTCCATTCGGTCGGAGCCGAAGATGCGCATCAGATCGTCCTGCAGCGACAGGAAGAACTTGGAGCGGCCGGGGTCGCCCTGGCGGCCGCCGCGGCCGCGCAGCTGGTTGTCGATGCGGCGGCTCTCATGGCGCTCGGTGCCGATGATGTAGAGACCGCCGGGGCGGGTCATGGTCTTGGCCGGGCGCGAGCCCTTGGCCGGCTCGAGCTCGATCGTCTCAGAAGCGTTCAGGACGATCTCCTTGAAGCGGGCGACCTCGGCCTCGATCTCCTTGATCTTGGCGTCCTTCTCCGGCCCGTCCGCCATGCCCGCGGTCTCGGCCGCGACGCGCATCTCGACATTGCCGCCGAGCTTGATGTCGGTGCCGCGCCCGGCCATGTTGGTGGCGATGGTGATCGCGCCAGGCACGCCGGCCTCGGCGACGATGAAGGCTTCCTGCTCGTGGAAGCGGGCGTTCAGCACGGCGAACTGCTTGCTGCTCTTGCCGGAGCGGGCCGAGGCGTAGAGCCGGTCGAGCGCATCGGGCTGCGAGAAGTCGATCTGCTTGAAGCCGGCGGCGACCAGCATCTCTGCGATCTGCTCGGATTTCTCGATCGAGGCGGTGCCGACCAGGACCGGCTGCAGGCGCTCGCTGGCGCGCTCCAGCTCCTTGATGATCGATTTCACCTTCTCGGGGAAGCTGCGATAGACCTCGTCGTCGTCGTCGATACGGGCGACCGGGACATTGGTCGGGATCTCGACCACTTCGAGCTTGTAGATCTGCTCGAACTCGTCGGCCTCGGTGCCGGCGGTGCCGGTCATGCCGGCGAGCTTCTTGTAGAGGCGGAAATAGTTCTGGAAGGTGATCGAGGCGAGCGTCGCGTTCTCGGGCTGGACGGTGACGCCTTCCTTGGCCTCGAGCGCCTGGTGCAGGCCTTCCGAATAGCGCCGGCCCGGCATCATGCGGCCGGTGAACTCGTCGATGATCACGACCTCGTCGTTGCGGACGATGTAGTCCTTGTCGCGCGTGAAGAGCGAGTGCGCACGTAGCGCCTGGTTGACGTGGTGGACGAGCGTGACATTGGCGGAATCGTAGAGATCGCCTTCCGTGAGCAGGCCGGCCTCGCGCAGCAGCTCCTCGATATGCTCGTTGCCGGCCTCGGTCAGGGCGACAGTGCGTTGCTTCTCGTCGACCTCGAAATCGGTCTTGATCAGCTTGGGCAGAACCTTGTCGATCGCGACATAGAGGTCCGACTTGTCGTCGAGCGGGCCGGAGATGATCAGCGGCGTGCGGGCTTCGTCGATCAGGATCGAGTCGACCTCGTCGACGATCGCAAAATGATGGCCGCGCTGGCTCATCTGCGCGACCTCGTACTTCATGTTGTCGCGCAGGTAGTCGAAGCCGAACTCGTTGTTGGTGCCGTAGGTGATGTCACAGGCGTAGGCGCGCTGGCGCTCCTCGTCGTCGAGGCCATGCACGATGATGCCGTAGGTGAGTCCGAGGAAATTGTAGATCTTGCCCATCCATTCGGCGTCGCGGCGGGCGAGGTAGTCGTTGACGGTGACGACATGGACGCCCTTGCCGGCGAGCGCGTTGAGATAGACCGGGAGCGTGGCGACCAGGGTCTTGCCTTCGCCGGTCTTCATCTCGGCGATAGCGCCCTCGTGCAGCACCATGCCGCCGATCAGCTGGACGTCGAAATGGCGCTGGCCGAGCGTGCGCTTGGCTGCTTCGCGCACGGTGGCGAAGGCCGGCACCAGGAGGTCGTCGAGCTTGGCGCCGTCGGCGAGTTGCTGCTTGAAGGTTTCGGTACGGGCGCGGAGAGCCTCGTCGGAGAGCTGGGAGACCTCGGCTTCGAGCGCGTTGATCGCGGCGACGCGGGGTTGGTAGCCCTTCACCCGCCGATCATTCGACGAGCCGAAGAGTTTCTTTGCAAGCGCGCCAAGCATGTCTGGCCTTTCAATGGCGATCCGGCCGGCGCGGATGGCGAGGCCGAAGCGGTACCTTAGAATTTCACGCGCGTGTTTAGACGGGCGCGGGCGCGTGGTCCAGCACGCGCTTGTCCGCGCCGATGTGGGGTCCGACGAGGCACCTTCCAAGAGGTCCGGGCGGCTGCGGCGGATTGAACCAGCCCAGCCGGCTCGCGTTGATGTGCGAGGCCTCGTCTTGCCAAGGCCGCGTTCTGCTGGCACTCAGCCGGCGAGATCGATCTTCGCGCCGTCCAGTTGAAAGGCCGCACCGATGTTGTCCTCCCGTCTCGCCATGCTGTCGCTTGGCTTCGCGCTCGCCGCCGTGCCGGCCTTCGCGCAGCAGGACAAGCCCGTCGCCAAGGTCGACGGCATCACCATTACCGAGGGCGACCTCAAGCTCGCCGAAGAAGACCTCGGCGAGCGCACCGCGCAGATGCCGGAGGAGCGCAAGCGCGAGGAGCTGATCAACTATCTGGTCGACCTCAAGCTCGGCGCCAAGACCGCTGCCGCCGCCAAGATCGGCGATGGGCCGGAATTCGCCAAGCGCCTCGCCTATAACCGCGACAAGCTGCTGCTCGACGAGTACCTGACGAGCGAAGCCAAGAAGGCGGCGACGCCGGAGGCGGCCAAGAAGCTGTTCGAGGACACCGTCAAGGCGATGAAGCCGGAGGAGGAGGTCCACGCCCGCCACATCTTGGTGCCGGAGGAGGCCCAGGCCAAGGCGGCGCTGGAGCGGGTGAAGAAGGGCGAGGACTTCGCCAAGGTCGCGGCCGAGCTCTCCAAGGATCCGGGCTCCGGCAAGGAGGGCGGCGATCTCGGCTGGTTCGCCAAGGACCGGATGGTGCCGGAATTCGCGGAAGCGGCCTTCAAGCTCGAGAAGGGCCAGCTCTCCGAGCCGGTGAAGAGCCAGTTCGGCTGGCACGTCATCAAGGTCGAGGACAAGCGCAGCAAGCCGCTGCCGAGCTTCGACGAGGTCAAGCCGCAGATCGACCAGTATCTGGTGCGCAAGGCACAGCAGGACATCATCGTCGCGCTGCGCGAGAAGGCCAAGGTCGAGCGCCTCGACAAGCCGGCCGCTCCGGCGACCCCGGTTCCGGCTGAGCCGAAGAAGCCCTGATCAGCCGCGATTTTCATCGGATCGTTGTGATGCGCCCGGGCCATGCCCGGGCGTTTGCTTTTGGAGGGGTTCCGACTCTTGTCTTCGTCCCGCGGCTGCGGCACATCGGGCCAACGATACGAGGAGGCGCATGATGGCCGGCAAGGATGTTCCCGTTTCTCCGCTCGCGCCGAAGCGCCAGCCCAAGGTTCCGGCCGTGCCGGGCGTGCGCTTCGCGACCGCCGAGGCCGGCATCCGCTATAAGGGCCGCACCGACGTGCTGCTCGTCCTGCTCGACGAGGGCTCGCAGGTCGCGGGCGTCTTCACCCGCTCGAAATGCCCGTCGGCCCCGGTCGACTGGTGCCGCGAGAATCTCGCGCAAGGAAAGGCGCGCGCCATCGTCGTCAATTCCGGCAACGCCAACGCCTTCACCGGCCTGAAGGGCCGTGATTCAGTGGCGCTGACCGCGAAGATCGCGGCCAAGGCCGCGGGCTGCAAGGCGGAGGAAATCTTCATCGCCTCGACCGGCGTGATCGGCGAGCCGCTCGACGCTACCAAGTTCGAGGGCGTGCTGGCCGATTGCGCGAAGCGCGCCGCCGACGGCCCCTGGTCGGATGCCGCCAAGGCGATCATGACCACAGACACCTTCCCGAAGGCGGTCTCGCGCAAAGCCAAGCTCGACGGGCATGAGGTCGTCATCGCCGGCATCGCCAAGGGCGCCGGCATGATCGCGCCCGACATGGCGACGATGCTCTCCTTCGTCTTCACCGATGCGCCGATTGCTGCGCCCGTGCTGCAGGCCTTGCTGTCGAAGGGCGTGAAGGGCTCGTTCAACGCGATCACGGTCGACAGCGACACCTCGACCTCCGACACGCTGATGCTGTTCTCGACGGGCAAGGCGAAAGCCCGAGGCGTGCCGGAGATCACCGACCCCGGCGATGCCCGCCTCTCCGGCTTCAAGCGGGCGCTGAACGCGCTGCTGCTGGAGCTCTCGCACCTGGTCTGCAAGGACGGCGAGGGCGCCCGCAAATTCGTCGAAGTCCGTGTCGTCGGGGCGCAATCGGCGCGCTCGGCCAAGAAGGTCGCGCTCTCGATCGCCAATTCGCCGCTGGTCAAGACTGCGGTCGCCGGTGAGGATGCCAATTGGGGCCGCATCGTCATGGCAGTCGGCAAGGCCGGCGAGCCGGCCGATCGCGACAGGCTCGACATATCCTTCGGCGCGATCAAGGTGGCGGAAGCCGGCGCGCGCGCCGCGTCCTATGACGAGCAGGCCGTCTCCGACTATATGAAGGGCGAGCACATCGTCGTCACCGCCGATCTCGGCCTCGGCCGCGGCAAGGCCACCGTCTGGACCTGCGACCTGACCAAGGCCTATGTCGAGATCAACGGCGACTACCGCTCCTGAGCTTTCGGGCCCGGTAGGCCCGAGCAAGGCGTTCATCGTCGGCAACCTCGCCGCCTGCTCCTTCCTCTGGGGGAGCAGCTATCTGTTCATCAAGCTGATGGCCGGCGAGGTCACGCCCTGGGCGATCGCGGCCGGGCGCGGCCTGCTTGGCGCGGCGACGCTCGCGCTCTTCGTTGCGGCGCGCGGCCAGAGCCCGCTGCCGCGTCGCCACGAGTTCCGGCACTGGCTCGTGCTTGGCACCTGCAATGGCTGGTTGCCGAATGTCCTCGTCGCCTATGCGCTGATCCAGCTCGCCAGCGGGCCGGCAGCGATGATCCAGGCAGCCGGGCCGCTGGTCACGGCGCTGTTCGCGCATCTCCTGTTCGCCGAAGAGCGCCTGACCCGGCGTCGCCTCGCCGGCGTCCTCGTCGGCATGGCCGGGGTCGCCATCCTGATCGGGCCGCGCCTGGTCGAGGGCGGCGGCTCGGCGCTCAGCGTCTTCGCCATGGTCGGCGCGATGCTGTCCTATGCCTGCGCCAATCTCTACACGCGCGTGGTGCCGCAAAAGGCCGGCGATCCGATCCGGCTCGCGCTCGGCCAGCAGATGGTCTCCGGCTCCAGCGCGCTGCTGCTGACGCTGATCTTCGCAGGCGGGGCGGCGCTCGCGGCGCTGGCGCCGCATTGGCAGGCCGTGCTGGCGCTCGGCGTGTTCGCGACGGCGCTGCCAGTGACCTTCTTCATGCGATTGATCCGCGCCGCCGGGCCGACGCGTGCGGCGATGACCGGTTATCTCGTGCCGGCGGTCGCTGCCGTCATGGGTGTGCTCGTGCTCGGCGAAACGCTGGAGTTGCGGCAAATCATCGGTGGTTGCATCATCCTCGCAGGCGTCTTCCTGGTCTCGACGGCGCCTGCGGGGGGACGAGCCAGATGACAAGAATCGCATGCGTGCTGGGCCTCGCGGCCCTGCTGGGTGCCTGTGTGCAGGGACCGGTGACGACGTCATCCTTCTCGGCGGAGGAGGCGGCCTTCATCCGCAAAGCCGGAACCGGGGTCATCGTCGGCCATGCCTTCCGGACGCGCTCAAAGGGGCAGGTGGTCAATGCCGCAGGCGAGGTCGTCAGGCTGATCCCGGCGACCGCCTATGCCCGCGAGCGTTTCACGAGCGTCTTCGGTAGGGCCAAGTTCCTGCCGCACTGGCGCTATCCGAACGAGCAGGTCGATCCGCGCTATGCCGAGTTGACCCGCACCACCAAGACGACGGCGCGCGGGCAGTTCAGCTTCGACAAGGTCGCGCCCGGCACCTATTTCGTCTCGACCCAGGTGATCTGGGGCGAGGAAGACCAGGTTTTCCGCGAGGGCGGCACGGTCTATGACGAGGTTACGCTGACCGGCAAGGAAACCGAGCCGGTCGAGGTCATCCTCTCGGGACATTAGCCTTTCGTGAAACTGCTGCTCGTCGTCGCCTGCGCGCTGATCGATTCCGACAATCGCGTGCTCGTCACCCAACGTCCCGAAGGCAAGTCGCTCGCGGGCCTCTGGGAGTTTCCCGGCGGCAAGCTGGAGGCCGGCGAGCGGCCGGAGCCGGCGCTGATCCGCGAGCTTTCCGAGGAGCTCGGCATCGAGGTGAAGGAGGCCTGCCTCGCGCCGCTGACCTTCGCCAGCTACGCCTATCCCGACTTCCACCTCCTGATGCCGCTCTATATCTGCCGGCGCTGGGAGGGGACGGTGATGTCACGCGAAGGGCAGGCGCTGAAATGGGTGCGTCCCGGCAGATTGCGCGATCTCGCCATGCCGCCTGCCGACGAACCGCTGATCCCGCCGCTGGTGGATTTGCTCGGCGCCTAGGAAAGGCCGTCATTCTCGGGCGGAGCGAAGCGCAGACCCGAGAATCTCATGACGAGAAGGCGCAGACCGGAGGCTCTTCCGGCCAGAGATGCTCGGGGCAAGCCCGAGCATGACGCGCATTGGCCCGCCGCTCAGCGCGGCAGGATGGTCTCGCCCATCAGGTGCTTGTCGATCGCATGGGCCATCTGGCGGCCCTCGCGGATCGCCCAGACCACCAGCGACTGGCCGCGGCGCATGTCGCCGGCAGCGAAGACCTTCTCGACCGAGGTCTTGTAGGCCAGCATGTTGGCCTCGACATTGCCGCGGCCGTCGAGCTTGACGCCGAGCTTGGCGAGAAGCCCGTCATGCACCGGCGAGACGAAGCCCATGGCGAGCAGGACGAGATCGGCCTTGAGCTGGAACTCGCTGCCCTCGATCGGCTTGAAGCTGGCGTCGACCTTGGCGCAGTGCAGCGTCTTCACCTTGCCGTTCTCGCCGGTGAACTTGACCGTGCCGACGGCGAAGTCGCGCTCGGCGCCTTCCTCATGGCTGGAGGATGTCCGCAGCTTCAGCGGCCAGTTCGGCCAGGTCAGCTGCTTGTTCTCCTTCTCCGGCGGCTGCGGCATGATCTCGAGCTGGGTGACTGAGAGCGCGCCCTGGCGGACGGAGGTGCCGATGCAGTCGGAGCCGGTGTCGCCGCCGCCGATGACGACGACATGCTTGCCGCCGGCGAGGATCGGCCGGGCATTGCCGGTCGTGTCCGGTTCGCCGCCATTGCGGCGGTTCTGCTGCGGCAGGAAGTCCATGGCGAACTGGACGCCGTCGAGGTCGCGGCCCTCGATCGGCAGGTCGCGCGGCTTCTCGGCGCCGCCGGTCAGGCCGACCGCGTCGTATTGCGACAGCAGCTCCTGCGGGTCGACGTCGATGCCGACATTGACGCCGTAATGGAAGACGACGCCTTCGGCCTCCATCTGGGCGACGCGCCGGTCGACATGCGACTTCTCCATCTTGAAGTCGGGGATGCCGTAGCGCAGCAGGCCGCCGGCGCGGCCCTGGCGCTCATAGACATGGACCTCGTGGCCGACGCGCGCGAGCTGCTGGGCAGCGGCGAGGCCGGCCGGGCCCGAGCCGATGATGGCGATCTTCCTGCCTGTCTTGACCTCGGACGGCTCGGGCTTGATCCAGCCTTCCTGCCAGCCCTTGTCGACGATCGCGCATTCGATCGACTTGATCGTGACCGGGGTGTCCTCGAGATTCAGCGTGCACGACGCCTCGCACGGGGCGGGGCAGACGCGGCCGGTGAACTCCGGGAAGTTGTTGGTCGAGTGGAGGTTGGTCAGCGCCTCCTGCCACTTGTCATTGTAGACGAGGTCGTTCCAGTCCGGGATCTGGTTGTTGACCGGGCAGCCATTGTGACAATACGGGATGCCGCAGTTCATGCAGCGCGCCGCCTGGTCACGGGTCGCCTCCCGGCCGAGCGGGATCACGAATTCCTTGTAGTTCCTGATCCGGTCCGAGGCCGGAAGATACTTCCGGTCGCGGCGGTCGATCTCGAGAAAACCGGTTACCTTGCCCATCGTCTCATCCGCCTGTTCGATTACTCGGCCGCGACCGAGACGCCGGCCTGGGCCCGCTCGATTTCCATGAGGGCCCGCCGGTACTCGACCGGCATGACCTTGACGAATTTGGGCAGGTACTCCGCCCAGTTCTCCAGGATCGCCTGCGCCCGCGCCGACCCGGTGTATTTCAGGTGGTTGGCGATGAGCTGGTGCAGGCGCTCGGCGTCGTAGCCGGACATGTTGGCCATGACGTCGATGCGGCCCTTGAACTCGAGGTCGCCGCCATGGTGGTAGAGGCGCTGGGTCAGCTCCTCCTCCTCCGGCACCGGCTCGAGATCGACCATTGAGAGGTTGCAGCGCTTGGCGAAGCTCTTGTCCTCGTCGAGCACATAGGCGATGCCGCCCGACATGCCGGCCGCGAAGTTGCGCCCGGTCTGGCCGAGCACGACGACGACGCCGCCGGTCATGTATTCGCAGCCATGGTCGCCGGTGCCCTCGACCACCGCGATCGCACCGGAGTTGCGCACGGCGAAGCGCTCGCCGGCGACACCGCGGAAGTAGCATTCGCCGGAGATCGCGCCGTAGAGCACGGTGTTGCCGACGATGATCGCCTCTTCGGCAAGCGCGCGTGACTTCGGATCAGGACGGATGATCAGCTTGCCGCCCGACAGGCCCTTGCCGACATAGTCGTTGGCCTGGCCGGTGAGGTCGAGCGTCAGGCCGCCGGCGACCCAGGCGCCGAAGCTCTGGCCGGCGGTGCCGGTGAGCTTCACCGTGATCGTGTCCTCGGGCAGGCCGATCGAACCGTGGCGCTTGGCGATCTCGCCCGAGAGCATCGCCCCGGTCGAGCGGTCGACATTGCGGATCGTGCTCTCGATCACCACCGGGGCGCCAGTGTCGAGCGAGGCGCCGGCCTTGGCGATCAGGGTGCGGTCGAGCACCGACTCGATCGGGTGGACCTGGCGCTCGACATTGCGGATGGCGACGCCCTTGCCCGGCTCCGGCTTATGGAAGATGCGGGCGAAATCGAGCCCCTTGGCCTTCCAGTGGTCGATGGCTTCCTTCTTGTCGAGCCAGTCGGAGCGGCCGACGAGCTCGTCGAAGCTCTTCACGCCCATCTGCGCCATGATCTCGCGCACGTCCTCGGCGAGGAAGAAGAAGAAGTTGATGACGTGCTCGGGCTGGCCCTTGAAGCGCTTGCGCAGCACCGGGTCCTGGGTGGCGACGCCGACCGGGCAGGTGTTGAGATGGCACTTGCGCATCATGATGCAGCCGGCGGCGATCAGCGGCGCCGTAGCGAAGCCGAACTCGTCGGCGCCGAGCAGCGCGCCGACGACGATGTCGCGGCCGGTGCGCAGGCCGCCGTCGACCTGCAGCGCGATGCGGCCGCGCAGCTTGTTCATCACCAGGATCTGGTGGGTCTCGGCGAGGCCAATCTCCCAGGGCGATCCCGCATGCTTGATCGAGGTCAGCGGCGAAGCGCCGGTGCCGCCCTCATAGCCGGCGATGGTGATGTGGTCGGCGCGCGCCTTGGCGACGCCGGCGGCGACCGTGCCGACGCCGAGCTCGGAGACGAGCTTGACCGACACGTCCGCGGCCGGGTTGACGTTCTTCAGGTCGAAGATCAACTGGGCGAGATCCTCGATCGAATAGATGTCGTGATGCGGCGGCGGCGAGATCAGGCCGACGCCCGGGGTCGAGTGCCGGACCTTGGCGATGCGGGCATCGACCTTGTGGCCGGGCAGCTGGCCACCCTCGCCGGGCTTGGCACCCTGCGAGACCTTGATCTGCATCATCTGCGAGTTGACGAGGTATTCGGTGGTGACGCCGAAGCGGCCCGAGGCGACCTGCTTGATCGCCGAGCGCATCGAGCGGCCATCCGGCAGCGGCTTGAAGCGCTCCGGCTCCTCGCCGCCCTCGCCGGTGTTCGACTTGCCGCCGATCGCGTTCATGGCGAGGGCCAGCGTCGAATGCGCCTCATGGCTGATCGAGCCGAAGGACATGGCACCCGTGGAGAAGCGCTTGACGATCGAGGTCGCGCTCTCGACCTCGTCGAGCGGGATCGGCTGGCGGCCGAGCTCGTCGGCCATCTTGACGTGGAACAGGCCGCGAATGGTCGAGAGCTTCTCGCTCTGGTCGTTGACCAGCTCGGAATAGGCCTTGAACTTGTCGCGGGCATTGCCACGCACGGCGTGCTGGAGCAGCGCGATGTTCTCCGGCGTCCAGGCATGCGCCTCGCCGCGCAGGCGGAAGGCGTATTCGCCGCCGATGTCGAGCGCATCGCGATAGATCGGCGAGCCGCCGAAGGCGTCGCGATGGCGGCGCACGCTCTCCTCGGCGATCTCGGCGAGACCGACGCCCTCGATCGAGGAGATCGTGCCGGTGAAGTACTTGTCGATGAACTCGGTGCGCAGGCCGACCGCGTCGAAGATCTGGGCCCCGCAATAGGACTGGTAGGTCGAGATGCCCATCTTGGACATGACCTTGAGCAGGCCCTTGCCGACCGACTTGATGAAGCGCTTGACCACCTCGTAGCGGTCGACTTCCGGCGGGAATTCGCCGGCCTCGTACAGCGCTTCCAGAGTCTCGAAAGCGAGATAGGGGTTGATCGCCTCGGCGCCGAAGCCGGCGAGCAAGGCAAAATGATGGATCTCGCGTGGCTCGCCGGACTCGACGACGAGGCCGACCGAGGTGCGCAGGCCCTTGCGGATCAGGTGATGATGGACCGCCGCCGTCGCCAGCAGCGCCGGGATCGGGATGCGGTCCGGCCCGACCTGCCGGTCGGAGAGGATGATGATGTTGTAGCCGCCATGGACGGCCGCCTCGGCGCGCTCGCACAGGCGCTCGATCGCGCCTTCCATGCCGGCCGCGCCCTCGCGCGTCGGGTAGGTGATGTCGAGCGTCTTGGTGTCGAAGCGATCCTCGTAGTGGCCGATGCAGCGGATCTTCTCGAGATCGTCATTGGTCAGGATCGGCTGACGCACTTCCAGGCGCTTGCGGCGCGAGGTGCCTTCGAGGTCGAGGATGTTCGGCCGCGGCCCGATGAAGGAGAGGAGGCTCATCACGAGCTCCTCGCGGATCGGGTCGATCGCCGGGTTGGTGACCTGGGCGAAGTTCTGCTTGAAATAGGTGTAGAGCAGCTTCGACTTCGAGGAGAGTGCCGAGATCGGCGTATCCGTGCCCATCGAGCCGACGGCTTCCTGGCCGGTCACCGCCATCGGCGCCATCAGGATCTTGGTGTCTTCCTGGCTGTAGCCGAAGGATTGCTGGCGATCGAGCAAGGCGACGTCGGTGCGCGAGGCGCGTGCCTCGACCGGCGGCAGGTCTTCCAGCACGATCTGGGTGCGCTTCAGCCAGTCCTTGTAGGGATTGGCGAGGCAGAGCGTGCTCTTGATCTCGTCATCGCCGATGATGCGGCCCTCTTCGAGGTCGATCAGCAGCATCTTGCCGGGCTGGAGCCGCCACTTCTGGACGATCTTCTCTTCCGGGATCGGCAGCACGCCGAACTCCGAGGCGAGCACGACGAGACCGTCGTCGGTGACGAGATAGCGCGCGGGGCGCAGGCCGTTGCGGTCGAGCGTCGCGCCGATCTGGCGGCCATCGGTGAAGGCGATCGCAGCGGGGCCGTCCCACGGCTCCATCAGCGCGGCGTGGTATTCGTAGAAGGCGCGCCGGCTCTCATCCATCAGCGGGTTGCCGGCCCAGGCCTCCGGCACCAGCATCATCATGGCGTGGGCGAGCGAATAGCCGCCCTGGACCAGGAATTCGAGGGCGTTGTCGAAACAGGCGGTGTCGGACTGGCCCTCATAGGAGATCGGCCAGAGCTTGGAGATATCGGCGCCGAAGAGCTCGGAATCGACCGAGGCCTGGCGGGCGGCCATCCAGTTGACGTTGCCGCGCAGCGTGTTGATCTCGCCGTTATGGGCAACCATCCGGTAGGGGTGGGCGAGGCGCCAGGACGGGAAGGTGTTGGTGGCGAAGCGCTGGTGGACGAGGGCAAGCGCGCTCTCGAAGCGCTCGTCGGTAAGGTCCTTGAAATAGGCGCCGAGCTGGGTAACCAGCACCATGCCCTTGTAGACGATGGTGCGGCAGGAGAACGAGACCGGATAATAGGTCGCGGTCGCCCGGTCATGGCGCTTGTAGACCTTGTTCGAGACCGACTTTCTGAGGACATAGACCCGGCGCTCGAACTCATCCTCGCTGACGAGCCCGGCCGGACGGCCGACGAAGATCTGGCGATGGCAGGGCTCGGTCTCCTTGACGGCCTCGCCGAGATCGCTGTTGTCGACCGGCACGTCGCGCCAGCCGAGGAAGATCAGACCTTCCTCCTCGACCGTCTGGGCGACGATCTCCTCGCAGACGGCGCGGTTCTCGGCCTCCTGCGGCATGAAGAACTGACCGATGGCGTAGTGGCCGGGCTCGGGCAGGTCGATGCCGATCCCTGCGCATTCTTCCTTGAAGAAGCGATGCGGGATCTGGGTGAGGATGCCGCAGCCATCGCCGAGCTTGGGATCGGCGCCGACGGCGCCGCGATGGTCGATATTGTGCAGGATCTGCAGGCCCTGCGCGACGATCGCGTGGCTCTTGCGGTTCTTCATGTCGGCGATGAAACCGACGCCGCAGGAATCCTTCTCATAGGACGGATCGTAGAGACCCTGGCGCTCCGGCATGGCGGGGTCGCGCACTGCGGGGAAACGCTCGAAAGCGGCCGTCGTCGTGGTGGCGGCTTTAGCAGTGGTGTTGGCCATCGCGCTCGCCTTCCTGCCTTCGCTCATCGTCGCCTCCGCCCGCATCGGTCCCGCAGCATCGGCGCGAGAACCAGCCAAAGTCCACCGCCGCTCCGGCTTCCACCTTGGCGAGCAAGGATCGGGCCGGTCCGGCTTTATTCTCGGTTTGCGAAGGTTGCTTGCGCCGGTCTGGTCTTGCGCCCGCGTCCTCCGCAGGCGCCTCGGGCGTTAAGCCCTGCCGCGCCTGGTCACGCCGCCGTTTTGCCGGCGGCGCGCGTCGTACGGTTGGCTTTGGCTTTATTCGCCGTACCTCCCGTCATGGTCCGCTCCATCCGCCAGCGCCGGGGCCTCGGCGAGGCCCACTCTGAAAATGGGACAGCATAGCTGTCCTATTGCCTTGACCTTGCCAGAATTCCAATCTGGGCACAAGCGGCGATTTTGCACTGCGGCGACATTTTATTGCTATCTGCATAGGTGTCTCGACATTTTCGCATCGCGCGGGCCCGCGAGCCAAGCCGGAAGTTGTCGATCGCGGGAATCAGGGCTGCTCTGCGTCGCGACCGATTGCGCCGCGGCAGGAGGCTGCTTATCCGTCGCACTCCCCGCAGCAGCCCGCCGGATACGAGCCTGCCATGAATTTCGTCAGCGACAATCTGGCCGGGGCGAGCGCGCCGGTGATGCAGGCGATGGCGGCGGCCAATGACGGATTCGCTGCAGCCTATGGCAACGACGCCTGGACGAAGCGGGTCGAGGCCCTGTTTGCCGAGTTGTTCGAGCGCGAGGTCGCGGTCTTTCTCGTCACCACCGGCACGGCGGCGAATTCACTGGCGCTGGCGAGCCTGGTCCAGCCCTGGGGGGCGGTGCTCTGCCATCACGAGGCGCATATCGCGGCCGATGAATGCGGCGCGCCGGAATTCTTCACCGGTGGGGCCAAGATCGTCGGCCTGTCCGGAGATGGCTGCAAGCTTGCTCCGGAGGTCGTCACTGAACAGCTCGCACGCATGCGGGCGGGCGCCACACATCAGGTGCAGCCGCAGATGCTGTCGATCACGCAGGCAACCGAGTGCGGGCTGGTCTACCGGCCGGACGAGATCGCGGCGCTGAAGCAGGCGATCGCGTCGCGCGGGCTGAAGCTGCACATGGATGGCGCCCGCTTCGCCAATGCGGTCGCGGCGCTCGGTTGCGCGCCCGCCGAGATCACCTGGAGAGCGGGCGTCGACGTGCTGTCCTTCGGCGGCACCAAAAACGGTGCCTTCGCCGCGGAAGCGGTGATCGTCTTCGATCCGGCCGATGCGGGTGAGATGCCCTGGCGGCGCAAGCGGGCCGGGCACACTTTGTCCAAGGGTCGGCTGATCGGGGCACAGTTCGAGGGGGTGCTGGCCGGCGGCCACTGGCTCGACCTCGCCCGCCACGCCAATGCGATGGCCGCGCGTCTCGCTGCTGCTGTCGAAGCAGCAGGCAGGCTCCGTTTGGCCTGGGCCTGCGAGGCGAACGAGGTCTTCCTGGTACTGCCGCCGCAGGCGCAAGCGGCACTGGCGGCGCATGGCGTGCAGTACATCGTCTGGTCGGGCGAAGCCTTGCCGGACCGGGAGCGCCTGCAGCCCGGCGAGGTGGTCGGCCGCTTCGTCTGCTCCTTCGCGACGCAAGCAGAAGAGGTCGACCGGCTCGCGGCTGCGCTGGCCGGCGCCTGAACGTCGAAGAACGCCTGTTTCGCAGCGGAATCACGCCGCAAGCGCGCCGCAATCCTTACCGAGAACTGAAGGCTGCGAATTTCGTCTGACAGAGGACAGACCATGGCAGTCTTCGTTTCGCCCGTCGTGCCGCGCCCGTTCCGGCGCCGGCTGGCCGGTCTCACCGTCCTGGCCGTCATGGCCGGCGCGAGCGGCCCGGCCCTGGCGCAGCTCGATGATTATGGCGGTGGCTATGCCCGTTACGGCTATGGCTACGATTATGATGACGGCTACGGCTATGGCCGTCGCTACGAATACGTGCCTGCCCGGCCTGCGCCGATCCCGCCGCGTGCGGTAGAACGGATCGCCTTGCAGGAATTCGGCCTGCGCGAGGTGCAGCGCACGGTGCGCACCCGCTCGGCCATCGTCGTCGATGGCCTGGCGGCGAACGGATCGCGGGTGCGGCTGGTCATAGACCGCTTCAACGGCGAGCTGATCGACCGGATCGTGCTGCAGCCGCCGCCGCGAACCGTCAGGCTCGACCCGCGCGAGGAGGAGCGCCCCGCGCCGAAAAAGCTGACGCCGCGTCCGCCGGAGCGTCCGGCCGCGCTGAAGCCGGCGCAGCCGCCGGCCGAGGCGAGCGCGCCGGCGACAGTTGCGCCACCGTCACCGGCAGCCCCGAAGCCCGATGCTGCTCCGGCGAAGCCGACTGCGGTGCCGGCCGTCGCGCCGAAGGACATCGGCAAGCCGAAGCTGGTCAATCCGCAGGATGTCCGCGGAGCGGACGAGCCCGATCGTCCGCCACCGCTGGCAAGGGCGCATCCGAGCGGCATTCCGACGCCGGACACGACCCTGCCGCCGGTTCAGATCGAGGAGATGAAGACGGCGCAGCCAAAGCCGGAAACTCCGATCGCGCCGGTCAACCCGCCGAACTGAGCTCGCGCAACCACGCATGAAAGGAGCCTTCCCGGTTTCCCGGGAAGGCTCTCATGTTTCAGGCTGGCGATGTTGCCGTTCAGGCGAGAGTTACGCGGCCTTACGGGCTTCGATCACCTTGGCGCCCTGCGCGCCGATCGGGATCAGCCGGGGCTTCTTGGCCTCGGGGATCTCGCGGACGAGATCGATGTGGAGCAAACCGTGCTCGAGGCTGGCGCCGGTGACCTGGACGTAGTCGGCGAGCTGGAAGCGGCGCTCGAAGGCGCGGGCGGCGATGCCCTGGTGTAGGACCTCGCGCTTGTCGGCGTCATCGGCGGCTTTCTTCTCGCCGCGGACGGTCAGCGCGTTCTCCTTGCTCTCGATCGAGAGGTCGGATTCACCGAAACCGGCGACCGCGATCGAGATACGATAGGCGTTCTCGGCGGTGCGCTCGATATTGTAGGGCGGATAGCTCGGGGCGTTGTCGACGCTGGTGGCCTGGTCGAGCAACGAGAACAGGCGGTCGAAGCCGACGGTCGAGCGATAGAGCGGGGAAAGATCGTAGGAACGCATGATTGTCCTCCAAGGGAAGCGACATTCGTGTCAGCCCGCCTCGTCATGAGCGCGGGCCAGGTCTCGGTTCGCACAGCCGCTTGGCGGCCTGCGCAATAATGATCTGGGTGGCATTTCCGGCTTTTCAAGAGCCGCGCCCGACGGGCATAACGGAGCGATGAGTCAGCCGGAGCGCCGATGACGCAGGCCGAGTTCTTCCATCAGCCGGACTATCCGGTGCCCGGCCACGGCAAGGTCTGGTCTGCTCAGACCGGCGATGGCGCGCGGCTACGTATGGCGAGCTGGCGCCCGAGCGTACGGCGGGAGAATGGCACGATCCTCCTCGCCCAGGGGCGCGCCGAGTTCATCGAGCGCTACAGCGAGACGATCGCTGAGCTGCGCCGCCGCGGCTTTCATGTCCTGACCTTCGACTGGCGCGGGCAGGGCGGCTCGCAGCGCTTCACCGGCCGGCAGCGCAAGGGCCATGTCGGCCGTCTCGTGCATTACGAGCGCGACCTGGCCCTGGTCATGGCGCAGTTGCAGGAGCGCTTTCCGCCGCCCTATTTCGCCCTGGCGCATTCGATGGGTGCGGCGCTCTGCCTCGACGCCGCCAGGCGCGCGGCGCTGCCGGTGGAGCGGCTGGTCGCGATCGCGCCGATGCTCGGCATCAGCATGATCGAGAATCCGCGCGGCGCGCGCTGGCTGGCGCGGGTGCTGTACTGGCTCGGCTTCGGCAAGGCTTTCGTGCCCGGCGGCGGCGACACCGCGATCGGCACCAAGCCGTTCGAGGGCAACCGGCTGAGCTCCGACCCCGTCCGCTATGCCCGCAACGCGGCCTTGTCCGCCGCGGCGCGCGAGCTCGCGATCGGCGATCCCAGCGTCGGCTGGGTCCATGCCGCCTTCCAGCTGATGGACCGGCTGGCGCAGCCGCGCGCGCCGCTCGAAGTGCGCGTGCCGACATTGATCATCGCCGCGGGGCAGGACCCCGTCGTGTCGACGCCGGCGATCGAGCGCTTCGCGGCGCGGCTCAAGACCGGCTCGGCCCTGGTGCTGCCGGCGGCGCGCCACGAGATCCTGATGGAAACCGATGCGATCCGGGCGCAGTTTTGGGCCGCCTTCGACGCCTTCGTCCCCGGCGAGGAGTTGCCGGTTGAGCAGGCTGCGGCGCCGGCTTCAGCCGTTGAGCAAAGCGAGCGCAGCCTGGTGCAGGGTCTTGTTGCCGGCGGCGAGGATGGTGCCGCCCTGGGCGGCGCTGCCGCCGTCCCATGAGGTGACGATGCCGCCGGCGCCCTCGATGATCGGGATCAGCGCGACGATGTCATAGGCCTTCAGCCCGCTCTCGATGACGAGATCGACATGGCCGGCGGCGAGCATGCAATAGGCATAGCAGTCACAGCCATAGCGGGCCATGCGCACGGCGCTCTCGACGCGCTGATAGGCGAGCTTCTGCCCATCCGCGAAGAGATGCGGGCTCGTCGTCATCAGCGTCGCCTCGGCGAGATCGGTCACCTGCCGCGTATGCAGCGTGCGCGGGCCGTTCGGCCCCTCGTAGCGCGCCACGCGGCCGTCGCCGGAGAAGCGCTCGCCGGTGAAAGGCTGGTTCATCATGCCGTAGACCGGCACGCCGTTGCGGGTCAGCCCGATCAGCGTGCCCCAGACGGGGATGCCGGAGATGAAGGCGCGGGTGCCGTCGATCGGATCGAGCACCCAGACATAATCGGCGTCGGCATTCTCAGAGCCGAACTCCTCGCCGAGGATGCCATGGGCCGGAAAGGTGCGCCTGATCAGGTTGCGCATCACGTCCTCGCCGGCGCGATCACCTTCGGTGACCGGGTCGAAGACGCCGCCGCCGGACTTGTCCTCGGCGGTATGCCGGGCACGGAAGAAGGGCAGGATCGCCTGGCCCGAGAGGGTAGCCAGCTTGGAGACGAACTCCGTGAAATCGACCGCGCTCATCCAGGCTTCCCTCGGCTCTCGTCCAGTTGCCGCCTTCATGCTGTGCGGCGGGCGGGATGACAAGCGTTGCAAGGCGGGACTGGTCAGGTCAGGACAGTTCAGCTCCATTCAGTTCTGCGATACTGGGCGACAGGCGACAAAAATTGTTCATGCCATGCAAATTTTGCATGGCCGGATTTGCGTTTGGGCTTGCTTTTTTGCGGCGCAATGAGTTATTGTGCACTGCGAAGGGGAGATTGCTTCAAACCTTCGTTGCCCTCCTTGGGCGTTTCCTCCCTAGACTTGGGCCGCCACGAAAGTGCGCGGCCCTCTTTCTTTTGTAGCCGGGGGCAATTGGCGGCCTCTGGCCGTCCTTACTCCGCTGCCTGGCGCCAGTCGTCGCTCCAGCCGCTCCAGCGCGCGAAACATTCGGCCATTGCGGCACTGATCACCTGTTGAACAGCGACAAAGCCGCTGCTCGGCTCCAGTGTCGCCTCGTTCATGTAGAGGCCGCGGCTGATCTCGATCTGCAGCGCATGCACGCCGGAGCCGGGGGCGCCGTAATGCTCGGTGATGAAGCCGCCGGCATAGGGGCGGTTACGGGTCACGGTGAGGCCGGCGCGCGCGAAGGCTGCTTCTGCTGCATCGACCACGAAGCTCGCAGCGCTGGTGCCGAAACGGTCGCCGAGGATGATGTCGGCCTTGGCGATGCCGTCGCGATCGAGCCCGGTCGATGGCATGGAATGGGCATCGACCAGAATGCAACTGCCGAAGCTGGCCTGTGTGCGATTCACCAGATGACGCAGCGCGGCATGGTAGGGCCGGTAGAGCTCCTCGATCCGGGTCAGCGCGCTCTCGACCGGGATGCGGCCCGGATAGATCTCATAGGCTTCGCCAACGATGCGTGGGATCGTGCCGAGCCCGCCGGCGACGCGCAGCGAGCGGGTATTGGCGAAGCCGGGCAGGCGGCCGTCGAACATGCGCGGATCGAGTTCGTAGGGCTCGCGATTGGCATCGAGAAAAGCGCGCGGGAATTCGGCGACGAGCAGGGGGGCGCCGAGCGCGACCGCATGCGAGAACAACAGATCGACATAGGCGTCTTCCGAGCGGCGCAAAGCCCGCAGCGGCAGGCGCGAACCCTCGACGAAGGCGCGAGGATAGCTCCGCCCGGCATGAGGGACATCGACGACGACCGGAACGACCTGCAAGGCGGGCTGATGGAGTGTGAACGGCCGTTCGATCTCGGCGATCACATCGTCGGGGCGCGGGAGGGAGAAACCGGTTGTCAGCGTCATATCGCCGAACTCAAGCACAAAGCGGGTCCCGGTTGAAGGGCCTGACCTTTCGTCATTCGGCTAGCCGGGCTTCACTGGTTGTTTACCGTAATGTCGCCAAATAGAACTGGCTGATCCGTCCGGCTGTGTGCGAGCGCTGAGTTCGCGCGCGCCGGGCTGGACCAGCGTAGCCCGGGATGGCAGGGACGGCCACCCCGTACGAGGGACGACGAGGCGAGCGAATCGGCTTCCGGCCAGGCGGGCGGGTGGCGTGGGCTCGGCGCAACATCACGGACGAAGCAAGGCGCCATGACGAAGATTCTCCTGGCCGAAGACGACAACGACATGCGCCGCTTCCTGGTGAAGGCGCTGCAGAATGCGGGCTATGACGTCGCCTCGTTCGACAACGGGCTGTCGGCCTATAACCGGCTGCGCGAGGAGCCGTTCGAATTGCTCCTGACCGACATCGTCATGCCGGAAATGGATGGGATCGAGCTGGCGCGCCGCGCCACCGAGCTCGATCCCGACATCAAGGTGATGTTCATCACCGGGTTCGCGGCGGTGGCGCTCAATCCGGATTCGCAGACGCCGAAGGACGCAAAGGTGCTGTCGAAGCCCTTCCATCTGCGCGAACTGGTCAACGAGGTCGAGAAGCTGCTGGCGGCCTGACGGCTTGGTCGTCGCCTTCTGCACGGAAAGCCGACGAAGCGCCTTGCAAGGCGCGCAAGCCTCCGCTATAGCCCCTCCACCTCGCAGCGATGCCGCCCTCGGGCCGGTGTCGTTCCGGACGCCCTCGGGCGGAACGGGCGCGTAGCTCAGCGGGAGAGCACTACGTTGACATCGTAGGGGTCACAGGTTCGATCCCTGTCGCGCCCACCATTTTCCTCCTTGGATCGCAAGGACAAACGGCCGCCCTTCGGGCGGCCGTTTTGCTTCGGTGCTCAGTTCACGGGCGAGGCGATCTGCTTGCGGCTTTCGTCCACGAGCCAGTCGCGAAAGGCCTGCATGGCCGGCGTCAGCGAGCGCGATTGCAGCCAGGTCAGCCAGTAGCTGCCGAGCGATACCTCGACCGGGAACGGGCGTACCAGCCTGCCATCCTCGAAATAGCGCGAGAACAGCAGCGCCGGCACAAGCGCGACGCCTTCGCCGGCGGCCGCGACCTCGGCGAGGGCGATCGAGGTATCGAAGACCGGTCCGCGCGCCTGCAAGGGCTCGATCCCGGCTGCTTCGCTCCACAGCTTCCATTCGTCGGCACGATAGGAACGAAGAAGGATCTGATTCGAGAGATCGCTCGGCTGCTGCAGAGCGCTCGCCGTGCTGGGGGCACAGACCGGTGTCATCGGCGCCTCGAACAGGCGCAGCGCCGCGGTGCCATGCCAGGCGCCACCGCCGAAGCGCAGGGCATAGTCGAGCCCTTCGGCGGCGAGGTCGACGCGGTTGTTGTTGGTGGTCAGCCTGAGATCGATCTGTGGTTGGGCCTGGCGGAAGCCGGCGAGGCGCGGCAACAGCCAGCCGAGCGCGAACGTGCCGACGGCGCCGACATTCAGAACCTCGACCGGCCTCCCAGTCTCGAAGCGTTCGAGCAATCCGGCGATGCGGTCGAAGCTGTCGCGTAGCGTCGGCAGCAGGCTACGGCCCTCGTCCGTCAATGCCAGCCCGCGTGGTAGGCGACGGAAGAGCTCGACACCGAGCCGTTCCTCCAGCCCCTTCACCTGATGGCTGATCGCGGCCTGGGTGACGCAGAGCTCGATGGCCGCCTTGGTGAAGCTGAGATGGCGGGCCGAAGCCTCGAAGGCGCGCAGCGCGTTCAGGGGCAGGTGCGGGCGGAGCATGGAACGAGCCTTAGGAAATCTAATGGCTCTGAAGAAATATCATCGTTTGCGATTGGGCAAGCCAGCGGCGAGAAGGGTGTCCGCCGACAGGCCCGGCAGCAATGCCGTCGCAGGTTGCGCCGTCTTCACCAGAACCGTTCCCCCGATATCCTGCGCGGCATGCCGCTCGCGATCGCTTCCGCATGGAGAAAACCGATGATCCGACGCCGTGAGCTGCTGATCGGCTCCCTGATGACCGCGCCGATGTTCGGCAACGTGTCGGCCCTTGCCCAAGGCCGCGAGGAGGAGGTGCGCGCGGCGCTGTTTGCGCTCGATCGCAAGCATGGCGGACGCCTCGGCGTCGCTATCCTCGACAGTGGCAATGGCCGCATCGTCGCCCATCGCGGCGAAGAGCGCTTCGCGATGTGCAGCACGTTCAAATTCGTCGCTGCCGCCTTCGCGCTGGCGCGGGTCGACCGGGGCGAGGAGGAGCTGGAGCGGCGGGTCAGCTACAGCAAGGCCGATCTCATCACCTATTCGCCGGTGACCGAGAAGCATGTCGACAAGGGCCTGACCGTGGCCGAGATCTGCGATGCGGCGGTCACGCTCAGCGACAACACCGCCGGCAATCTCTTGCTGGACTCGTTCGGCGGCCCGAAGGGGCTGACCGAATATATGCGCTCGCTCGGCGACGAGGCTTCGCGCCTAGATCGACGCGAGCCGGAGCTGAACGAGGCCAGGACAGGCGATCCGCGCGATACGACGACGCCGGTCGCCATGGCGGGTGTGCTGCGCCAGACAGTGCTCGGCGCGGCGCTGTCGCCGGCATCCCGCCAGCAAGTGACCGCCTGGCTCGTCGCCAACAAGACCGGCGACAAGCGTCTGCGAGCCGGTGTGCCGAAGGGCTGGCGCATCGGCGACAAGACCGGAACCGGCAACAACAACGCGACCAACGATATCGGCGTGATCTGGCCGCCCGGCCGGGCGCCGCTGGTCGTCACCGCCTACTATACGGAGTCGCGTTCATCCTTCCCCGAGCGCGAAGCCGTGCTCGCGGAAGTCGGGCGGCTGGCCGCTTCGCTCTGAAGCGTAGCAAAAGCCTCCGAAACGCTAGCTGTTCATCGGTCGGCTTCGAAAGGTGACGTCAAAACGCTGCTTTCATGGCATGATGCTGGATATGTCTGCACGGCCTGGAGGATCGACGATGCGTGCAAGATGGCTCATCGCCTTGGGGCTGGCAGCTGCGCTCGGCGGCTGCATGACCGCTGCCGAGCAGCGCGCCTTCGACGAGCAGCGTTGCCGCTCCTATGGCTTCCGGGCAGGCACGGACGGCTTCGCCAACTGCCTGCTGGAGGTCGATCTCGACCGCTCGGCCTCGCGGCGGGCAAGGCTGGAGACCTCCGGCTTCTACGGACCGTATTGGGGGCCGTGGCCCTACCGGCGCTGGTGAGCTCTATTCGGCGTCGGCCTGGCGGTCGGGCACGGCATCGCGGAAGGCGGCGAGCTCCATCGCCGCAGCCTCGGCCTGCAGCAGGCGCGGGAACTTGGTGACATCGACCTTGAAGCGCCGGGCGTTGCCGAGTTGCGGCACCAGGCAGATGTCGGCGAGGCCGGGCTCCGAGCCGAAACAGAACGGGCCGGAATTCTTCGCTGCGAGCTGTTCGCAGGCCGATAGGCCATCAATATTGACGTCAGCAGCCCAGGCCAACGCCACCGCCCCGTCATGGCCGAGCTCGCGCAGCCGGTTCAGCACCTTGAGATTCTGCACCGGATGAGTATCGCAGGCGATCGCCTGGGCGAAGGCTCGGACCTTGGCCCGCGCGATCGGGTCTTTCGGCAGCAGCGCCGGCTGAGGATGGGTCTCGTCGAGCCATTCGATGATCGCGAGCGACTGGGTCAGCACCGTGCCGTCGTCGAGCGCCAGCGTCGGCACCAATCCTTGCGGGTTGAGCGCGAGATAGGCGGGATCGCGCTGGCCGCCATGGCGCAGATGATGCGAGACGTGCTCGACGTCGAGGCCCTTGAGATTGAGCGCGATGCGCACGCGCCAGGCGGCCGAACTGCGGAAATAGCCGTGCAGCTTCATTGTGCCGCCTCCGATGGGCCGGCTCGAAGCGACCGGCCGCTCTTTTCTCCTACGCAATTCCGGACGCAGAACCGCTACACACTAAAGCAATTCCATCTGCTGGAATTGCTTTTTAGAACGTATAGCCGAGGCGGGCGCCGAAATTCGAGGGGCCGCGCGGATTGCCGGCATTGGCGAGCGGATTGTCCGAGCAGCCGGTCGTGCTGAAGTGCTCCAGCGTTGCGATCAGGCTCCAGCGGTCGTTGAGGCGGAAGCCGAGGGCGGCGGCGCCGCGCGCACCGGTGTTGCAGCCGACGTTCAGGCGGTTCTCGGGGATGACGGCGCCGGTCTTGCCGTTGTTGAGGGCGGCGCCCAGGCTCGCCTCGAGGAAGACCGATTGCGAGACATCGAAGGTCCAGGTCGCCCCGGCATAGGCGTATTGCGTGCCGTTGACGTTGAGGCTGGAGCCGAGATGGAAACGCGGCACGAAGGCGTTGGCGAAGCGGTCGTTCAGCGTGGCGATGCGCGGCGTCAGGAGTTCGCCGCCGACATTGAGCAGGCCGCTCTCGCGCCCGCCGGGATTGGCGGCGCCGAGGCCGAAGCGTGCCTCCCAGGCCGGGGCGGGGGCTTCCGTCGCGGGAGCATAGCCGAGCGCGCGTGTCCCACCGCGGTCGGTCTGCGCCAAGGCAGGCGCAGACAGGACCGTGAATGCAACGAACAGCGACGCGACGCGAACCATGGCGGGTGAGCTGGCTTTCGGCGGAGGTTTAAAGATTAGAAAGGCGCAGAGAGTGGTGGCCGCAATGTGACGATATCGCCCTTGCCCACCGCGTAACGATCAGCCAGCGCGCCACCAGAGCACGCCGAGGATCACCAGAATCGCGACGAATTGCAGCACCACGCGCAGCCGCATCAGCTTCTGCGAGGTGTTGGCGCTGCCGCCGCGCAGCATGTTGACGAGGCCAAGCAGCAGCACGACGGCGACGGCGCCGACGGCGATCGGAACGAGGGCTGAGGAGACGGTCATCGCCGTGCTTTAATCCTCGCGGGGCCGGTTGACCAGCTTGGCCGTGGCGGCGAAGCGCCACAGCCGTGGAGAGGCTCGTCATTGCGAGGAGCGCAGCGACGAAGAAATCCAGGAGGATGTGGAGCGCTGCGGCCCCTGGATTGCTTCGCTTTCGCTCGCAATGAGGATGGTCTAGCGATAGCGCCGCTGCACGATCAGGTTGGCGGCTATGGTGAGCAGCAGCGTCGCCGTCATCAGGATGAAGGAGATGGCGCCGCCGAAGGGCCAGTTGTTCTGCTGGGCGAACTGGCCGTAGACCAGCGGGCCCATGGTCTGGAATTTCGGACCGCCGAGCAGGACCGGCGTTGCATAGGCGTTCATCGCCAGGATGAAGGTCAGGATCGTGCCGGCGAGGATGCCGGGCATGGCGAGCGGCCAGAGCACGCGGCGGAACATGGCTACCGGCCCCGCGCCGAGGCTGAAGGCGGCTTCTTCGACATTGCGGTTGATGCCCTCGATCACGCTCTGCAGCGTCAGCACCATGAAGGGCAGGTTGACTGCGATGATGCCGATGATCACGGCGGTTTCGGTGAACATGATCTCGAGCGGCTGGTCGATCAGCCCCAAGCCCATCAGCGAGGCGTTGAGCGCGCCTTTGCTGCCGAAGGCGGTCATCCAGCCGGCGGCGCGCACGGCGTTGCCGACGAAGAGCGGCAGCACCACCAGCATGATCAGGAGGTTCTTGAAGCGGCTCTGCGTGCGCGCCAGCACATAGGCGAGCGGGAAGCCCATGATCAGGCAGACGACGGTGCAGGCCACGGCGACGCGGATCGTGCGCCAGAGCACGTTGAGGTAGAAGGAGTCGGTGAAGAACTTGACGTAGTTCTCGATCGTCAGCCCGTCGACCATGAACTGGCCGGGGATGAACTGGTTGAGTGAATAGCGGAACAGGATCGCGATCGGGCCGATCAGCCCGATCGCGACAAAAAGCGTCGCCGGGACGACGAGCATCCCGGCAAGGCTGGTGCGGGCACCGGCGACTGGTTCGGGCGCTGCGCTCACCCCTTGAACACCTTGTCCCACCATTCCTTCATCGCGGAGTCGTTCTTCGCGAGGAAGGCGTAATCGAGATCCTTGATGCGCTTCTCTTCCTCGGGCGTGAAGCCGATGCGCTTTTGCAGATCGGGCGCGACGGAGAGGCCGGAGACCGTGCCGTTATAGCCCATGTCGACCGCAAAGGCCTCCTGCGGCTCCTTGGCGAGCATGGCGTTCATATAGGCGTAGGCGTTCTCCTTGTTCGGCGCGTTCTTGGCGATGACGAAGCCGGAGACATAGGCCGGAATGCCCTCGACCGGCGACACCGCCTCGCAGGGAATGCCGGCGTTCTGCCATTGCACCACGCGCGCCTTCCAGATCGCGCTGATGCCGACCTCCTCGTTCTTCATCGCCTGGGCGAAGGCCTCGTTGGTCGGATAGACGCGCGCGCCGGCCTTCTTGACCGCGAGCAGGATCTCTTTGGCCTTCTCGATGTCGTTCATGCTGGCGCCGTTGGTCGCGGCCATCGAGGCGGCGATCATGATCGCCTGGTACTGGATGTCGATGAAGCCGATCTTGTTGCCCCATTTCGGATCGAGCCAGTCCTTGAAGCCCGTCGGGGCCGGGCTGATCAGCTTGGGATTGTAGATGACGACGTTGCCGGAATAGATGTGCCCGATGCCGTACGGATACTTCATCGTCGGCAAGAGGTTCTTGGCGTTCGGAATCTTCGAGTAGTCGAGCGGCTCGGTGACCCCCGCCTCGTTCATCTCGAACATGTTTGCGGCCGAGAAGCCCTGGATGTCGACGGTGCCGCGCGGCAGGCGGCGTTCGGCGACCATCTTGGCCCGGCGTGGTGCGTCGCCGGCCTGGTCCTGCACAACTTCGAGGCCCTTGGGCTTTAGCAGCGGATCCTCGATGTTCTTGGTCAGCAGGCGGGCATAGTCGCCGCCCCAGGTCCCGACCACGACCCTGCCGCCGGATTGCGCCTGCGCGCGGCCGCCAAGGGCCGGGAGCAGGGCGGCCGCGCCGGCAGCCTTCATAAGGTCGCGTCTGTCGATCTTTTTCATGTCCGTTCCCCTGTTGGACGCCGATCGAGCGGTTTCAAGGCTCGCGCGGATAGACGAGCCCGGCGTCTTCGGCCCAGCCTATCGTGATCATGTCGCCCGGCCTCGGCTCGGCCGCGCCCTGGCGATTGGGCACCTGCAGCAGGATCCGGTCCTGCTCGGTCAGCCGGACATCTATATCGAGCAGCGCGCCGAGATAGGAGACGTGCTCGACCCGGGCCGGGAAACGGTTGGCGCAAGCCTCGGCCTCAGTGCCGATGGCGAGGCGCTCGGGCCGGAGCGCCAATGTCGCCGGGCCGGCAGTCGCCGCCTTGCAGGCGATGTCGAGGCCACCTTCGCTGCGGAAGCGCCCGCCTGTCGCTTCGCCTTCGAGGAAGGCGCTGCGGCCGATGAAGCCGGCGACAAATCGGTCGGCCGGCTTTTCGTAGAGCTCGCGCTGGGTGCCGATCTGGCGGACCTTGCCCTTCTCCATCACCACCAGCCGGTCGGCCATGGTCAGGGCCTCCTCCTGGTCGTGCGTGACCATGATCGTGGTCAGGCCGAGCTTGCGCTGCAGGTCGCGGATCTCGACGCGGACCTCCTGGCGGAGCTTGGCGTCGAGATTGGAGAGCGGCTCGTCGAGCAGCAGCACGTCCGGTTCCGTGGCCAGCGCCCGGGCGAGCGCGACGCGCTGCTGCTGGCCGCCGGAAAGCTGGCGCGGATAGCGCTCGTCCAGACCGGTCAGGCGCACGAGCCGCAAGGCCTCGGTGACACGGGGGCCACGGTCGGCCGGTGCGATCTTGCGCATCTCCAGGCCGAAGGCGACGTTCTCGGCGACGGTCATGTGGGGGAAGAGGGCATAGGACTGGAAGACCAGCCCGCAATTGCGTTTCCAGGGCGGCAGGCCCGTGACGTCACGCTCGCCGATGGTGATCCTGCCCGCGGTCGGCTGGATAAATCCGGCGACCATGCGCAAGGTCGTGGTCTTGCCGCAGCCGGAGGGACCGAGCAAGACGAGGAACTCGCCCTCGGTGATGTCGATGCTGCAATCGTCGACGGCGGTGAACTCGCCATAGACCTTGCGCAGATGCTCGATGGATAGGCGCGCCATCAGACCACCCGGCTCAATTTGACGTAACGGTCGGTGACGATCATCGCCGCTCCGATCAGGACGATCTGGATGACCGAGGCGGCGGCGACCGTCGGATCGATCTTCCATTCGAGATATTGCAGGATCGCGATCGGCAGCGTCGTACGGCCGGGTCCGACCAGGAACAGGCTCATCTCGAGATTGCCGAAGGAGGTGACGAAACCGAACAGCGAGCCGGCGACAAGGCCCGGCCTGATGCTCGGCAAGGTGACGCGGCGAAAGGTCGTCCAGGGGCCGGCGCCGAGATTCTGCGCGGCTTCCTCGATGGTGCGGTCGAAGCCGGCGAGGCTCGCGGTGACCAGCTTCACCACCCAGGGGATGACGACGAGGCTATGGGCGGCGACGAGGCCGCCGAGCGAGCCCAGCACGGGCAGGCCGGTGGCGATCTCGGTCTCGATCTGGAAAACATAGAGCGAGGTGCCGAGCACGATGCCGGGCATCACCAGCGGCAGCAGCAGCAGCGTGTTGATGGCGGGGCCGAGCGCGATGCGATGGCGCATCAGGGCTAGGCTGGCGGGTACGCCGAGCACGAGCCCGATCAGGGTCGCGAGCACGCCGACCTGCAGGCTGAGGACGAAGCCGTCAACGAAGGGCTTGTTGTTCGCCGCCGCCTGGAACCATTTCAGCGAATAGCCTTCCGGTGGGAAGGAGGGGATCTCCTGGCGGAAGAAGGCGAGCCAGACGACGAAGAACAGCGGCATCAGGATGAAGCCGAGCGAGAGCGTGGCGGCGCCATTCAGCGCGAGACGTCCCAGGCTCAAGCGTGCGGCGCTCAAATTGCGGCCCTCTTCATCGCCATGTCCTCGCTCTCGAAATGTTCGCTCTCAATGCAGCGTATTCTTGTGGAACGCGCCACCCTTCATGATCACCGGCAGCTTCGCGCCCTGGTCCTGGAACAGCTCCAGGCTCTTCAGCGGATCGCCGTCGACCAGGATGATATCCGCATGGGCCCCTGCACGCAGCGTGCCGAGCTTGCCTTCCATGCGCAGCAATTGCGCGCCGATCGTCGTGGCCGAGCGGATGATCTCGATCGGCGACAGCACTTCGCGGCGCAGCAGGAACTCGCGCGACTGGTCGATCTGGAGCTGGCCGAGCAGGTCCGAGCCATAGGCGACCGGAACGCCGGCGCGCTTGCAGATCTCGAGAGATTTCAGGCCGCCATCGATGACGAGGTCGTTCTTGGCGAGCATCTCGGCGTTCATGCCGAACTCGGCGGCGCGCTCGCGCATCGCATAATAGGCGACGAGGTTGGCGGTCAGGAACATGTTGTTCTCAGCCATCAGTTTGGCCGAGGCCTCGTCGATCAGGTTGCCGTGCTCGATTGCGCGCACGCCGCATTGCGCGGCGCGGGTGATGGCCTCGGGCGTATAGGCATGGGCGCAGACATAGCGGCCGAAGGCTTTTGCCTCGGTGACGGCCGCCGTCACCTCCTCTACCGTGAACTGCATGGAGTCGAGCGGATCGTAAGGCGAGGCGACGCCGCCTGACATCATGATCTTGATGTGGTCGGCGCCGAGCCGCATCTGCTCGCGCGTCGACTTGATCACGGAGGAGACGCCATCGGAGACGTTCATCGTATAGGCCATGGCGTTGCAGCAATGGCAGCGTGCGCCGAAATCGGTGCGCCGGCGCGGGTCGCTATGGCCGCCGGTCGGGCCGATCGCAGCGCCGGCAATGAACAGGCGCGGGCCGGGGACATCGCCCTTCTCGACCGCTTCCTTGATGCCCCAGTCGGCGCCGCCGGTGTCGCGCACCGAGGTGAAGCCGCGGTCGATCATGCCCTTCATCAGGCGGGCGGCGCGGGCGGTGGCCAGCGTCAGCGGCACCTTTTCCAGCAGCGGAATCGAGACTTCCGACAGCATGACGTGGACATGGCTGTCGATCAGCCCAGGCATCAAGGTGCGCCCGCCGCAATCGATCACATCGGCCTTGTCTGCCTTGATCGGCTTGTCGGAGACCTCGCGGATCAGCTCGCCTTCGACCAGCAGTTCGTGGCCCTTGCGCAGCTCGCCATGATCGGGCTCCAGCATCGCGAAATTGCGGAACAGGACCTGCGTCATGGCGATGTCTCCCGGCAAAGCTCCTGATATATTACGAGCTTCGCCGGCCCTGTCCATCGCGTCTCGCGCGCAATGATGCGGCGGAGTCGCCTTTTCTGATCAGCCGGCGGCGGCGTTCTGCGCCAGCGCGCGGCCGCGAACCGGCAGCGAGAGGTCGTCGGCAAGGGCGCGGTTGATCGCCGGCAGCCCGTCGAGCAGATCGGGCAGGAAGGCCTGCGAGGGCGGCAGGCGCTTGGGCAGCGCGTGCAGCGCCTTGGCCATCTGCAGCGGATCGCGCGTGCTGGCGCCGGTCTGGGTCGGGTCGAACAGCACGTCGATCAGGCGCAGGCTGTCGGCGCGCTCGGCCCGGATCGCCTGCTCCAGCCGCGGGCGAACGCGCGGCACGATCAGCGCCGGCTTGTCGAAGGAGAGGATCTCGCAGAAGGTATTGTAGCCGCCCATGGCGACGACACAGTGGGCGCGGTTCATCAGCAATTCCAGGCGCGGCTCGAAGCCGATGCTCTCCAGCTTGGGCAGCTTGGCGATGCGGTCGGTGAACTCCTTGCGCTTCTCGCGCGACAGGAACGGGCCAAAGACGATCAGCGACGGCAATTCGATGGTCGGATCGGCCTCATAGGCCGAGATCACCCAGTCGATCACGCCCGCGCCATCGCCGCCGCCACCGGGCGTCACCAGGATGAACGGCCCCTTGGTGATACGCGGATGCCGGTTCGGCGGCATCGGCGAGGGGACGGCCCGCTTGAGATAGCCGGTATAGCTGATCTTGCTCGCAAAGAGATGCTGGTTCGGCAAACCGTCGAGCGGCCGGTAGATGCTCTCCAGCCCATAGACCCAGATGTCGTCATAGGTGTTGGCAAGCACGTCGAGGGCGCCGCTCTGGCGCCATTCCTCGTGCAGCTTGGTCGGCTCGTCGAGCACGTCGCGCACGCCGAGCACGATGCGGGCGCCGCGCCGGCGCAGGATTTCGAGCGCGGGGATGAGCTCGCCGCGCAGGCCGATCGGCTCCTTGTCGACGATGACGATGTCCGGGTCGAAGGAGAGCACCGTCTGCTTGATCAGATCGGTGCGCAGCCGGATCGTGTCGGCGAGCTCGAGATTGAGATGGTGCGGCAAATAGCGGCCGTCGCTCTGCTTCTCGATGCCGGGAATGCGGACATAGTCGACGCCGTCGCCGAACTGGAAGCTCGAGATCATCGACGAGCCGGAGACGATGATCACTGATATATGAGGGTAGCTCGCGACCAGCGAATTGGCGATCGCCCGGCAGCGGCGGATATGGCCGAGACCGAAGGTGTCGTGACTGTAGATCAGGACACGCGGTGCATGCGGACTGCATGGCGGGCGGCGCGCGCCGCTATCGTCGATCAGACTGAGCCCCATGCGTCCGTCGCGTCCTCTGCTTGAAGGTCAGATGGCCTCCGGGGGACGCAAGAACGCACCCGAACTGGCCAAAACCATAGCGCCGGCGGCGCGTCAATCCAAGCCCGTCGCCGCGTGCACCTTGGTTGCCTGATTGCACACCAAGGTATGAGGGTTGGCGAATGCGACGGCTGCATGACCGGCTAACCGGGTCAGCAGGATCGTGAGGGCATCCCACGCCGTGCTGTCATGATCGTGATGGTGCAGCAGCAGACCGAAGGACTGTACCGGCTCGGGATCGGCGCGCCGGGCGGCAAGCAACCGGACCATTTCGGCCAGGAGCTCGCTGTGCTGCCGGCCGACGCGGCCGTGATGCCAGTCGATCAGGTCAAGATCGGTGTTGACGAGGCGGGGGCCGCCGGCAGGACCGAGGGCGAACTTGCGGAAGCAGGACAGACCGGTGAAGCCGAGCCTCGGTAGTTCCGCGGCGATATCCGGATGAATGCGGTTCCAGGGCGGCACGAAGACCGGCAGGAGGCGGCTGCCGAACAGCTTGCTCAGGCGCTCTCGGCCGGTGGCGACCTCGGCAAGGATGTCCGGCAGCGGCCGGTGCAGTCCGAACTCGCTCTTCTTCTCGCCAGGCGGGGCGTGGTTGCGATGCCAGACGCCGTGCTGGCAAGGCAGTAACAGTGGTGCGGTTTCGAGCCGTCTCGCCAGCACCTCCTGCGCCAGCATCGGGATCGACGCCAGCAGCACGGGGATCGTGAAGCGCTCGGCGAGGCCTACGAGTCGATCGAGCTGGCCGCTCGGCACGATCGCGTCGTCGTCGCGCAGCCAGAGATCGAGCCGCCTGCCGGCTACGGCCCAGCGATCGAGCTCGGTGAGCAGGGCAGACCAGGCAGCCTCTTCAGTCACGGCGCGCCCCTCACGGTCGTGCTGCTATGCCGCGCGCTGGCGGCAGCCAGCGCAGCGGCGAGGATCGCTCGGGCGCTGTCGCCATTGCGCTCTCGCCGCGCGAAGCCCTGTGCTGCCGCCCCCATGCGAGCGCGCAAGGCCGGATCGCCGATCAATCGCGCGATCGTTGCCGCCAGGCCGGCTTCGTCGCCATGGGGAGCGAGCAGGGCGCTGCGGTCCTGCGCCACCACGGCGGGGACGCCGCCGCTGTCGAGCGCGGCGACGGGGAGACCCGCGGCCTGCGCTTCGAGATAGACCACGCCATAGGCTTCGTTCAGCCCGGGCCAGACGAAGAGGTCGTGCGTCGCGAGCTGGGCGAGGATGTCGGCACGGGTCTGCTTACCCAGGAAACGGACGCGGCCGGGCGGGAAGCCGGCAAAGGCGGCCTCGATGGCCGGGCGCTCGGGACCGTCGCCGATCAGGGTCAGCGTCCAGGGCAGGTCGGCGATGCGGGCGAGCGTCCGGGCCAGGAAGAGGTAGCAGGCGGCTTTGTTGCCCTGGCGCATCATCGCGACAGCGATCAGCTGAACCGGCTCGTTCCCGTCGCGAGGCGCGGCGGAGTGCTCGGAGATCTCCTCGACACCGAGCAGGAAGGGCGGCAGGTCGATCAGGCGGTCCGCCTCCGGGATGAGCCGGCTCAAGCCCTCGCGGTCGCGAGCCGTCATGCACAGGTGCAGATCGGCGCGCAGGATGGCGGCGCGGGCGAGAGCCGCCGCCTCACTCCAGGGGCCAGTGAAGCGCTTCTGTGCATCGCTGGCCTCGGCAAGGAGATAGGGCAGGTCGAAGTGCTCGACCAAGGCAGGGCCGATCAGGTCCGGAGCGCGATAGTGACAGTGATAGGTGAAGAACAGGTCGGGCCGGGCCTGCGGCGTCTGCCAGCGCTCCGTCAGCGCGGCGATCACGCCCCGCGCCGCATCCTTGAGGGCAGCCAGGAGCGCCGGGTCGGGCTCGCGCATGAAGCTGCGCTCGGCCGGGATGATCTCGACGGCGTGGCCGAGCTCTTCCAGCAGCGTCACCAACTGGTGCGCCATCAATCGGTCGCCGGAGGGCACGCCGTCGCCGTAGCGATTCAGCGGCGTATGGAAAGCGATTTTCACGATGGTCTTGGGGTGAACGGGTCAGCGTCAGCGATAGGGATCGGCCGCGTCGCGCAGCCCGTCGCCGAGGAAGTTGAAGGCGAGGATGATGACGATCACCGGGATGCAGGGATAGAGCAGCCAGGGATAGAGCGCGACGACATTGATGTTCTGCGCCTCGTTCAGCATCACGCCCCAGCTGGTGATCGGCGGACGCAGGCCGAGGCCGAGGAAGGAGAGCGCGGTCTCGCCCAGAATGGTTTTTGGGATGGTGATCGTCGCGGCGGCAATGAGATGGCTCATGAAGCCGGGCACAAGGTGGAGGCCGATGATTCGGGCCGGCTTGGCCCCCATCAACTGGGCGGCGACGACGTAGTCCTCCTCGCGCAGCGCCAGCAGCTTGGAGCGCACTGCGCGGGCGAGTCCGGTCCAGTCCATCAAGCCGAGGATCACGGTGATGCCGAAATAGACCAGCAACGGGCTCCAGGACGGTGGCAGGATCGAGCTCAGCGCCAGCCAGAGCGGGATATGCGGCAAGGACTGCACGATCTCGATGACACGCTGGACGACGAGGTCGACCCGGCCGCCATAGTAGCCGGCGATGCCGCCGATGATGACGCCGAGCACGAAGGAGACGCTCACGCCGAGCAGGCCGATGGTCAGCGAGATCCGCCCGCCATAGAGGATGCGCGAGAGCATGTCGCGCCCGAGCCGGTCGGTGCCGAGCAGATAGAGCGTGCCGCCCTCGGGCGGGCAGATCAAATGGAGATTGCCGGGGATCAGGCCCCAGAACTCGTAATTGTCGGCGCGGCAGAAGAAGCGGATCTGCTGCGGCTTGCTGGTGTCGACGTCGTATTCGCGCTTCAGGTTCTCCATGTTGAGGCGCTGGACATAAGGGTAGACGAACGGCCCGATGAAGCTTCCCTCATGGAAGAGATGCACCTCCTGGCGCGGGGCGCGGATGAAATCGGTGTTACGCGTCGTGTAGTGATAGGGCGCCAGGAACTCGCAGAAGGCGGCCGAGGCGTACATCAGCAGGATGACGATGCCGGAGATCACCGCGAGCTTGTGCTTGCGGAACTTCCACCACATCAGCTTCCACTGCGGGGCGAGATAGACGCGCTCCTGCTCGGGCGACATCTTCTCGACCGCATAGGGTTCGAAGGGCGCGGTCGACCAGCGATGCGGCAGCGGCTCGGAGGGAGGCGGGGCGGAAGGCGTCGTCACTTGGTCGCCGTCCCCTGCAGGCGGATGCGTGGATCGAGGATGGCGAGCGCGATGTCGGAGATCAGCACGCCGATCACGGTCAGGAAGGAGAGGAACATCAGGAAGGAGCCGGCGAGATACATGTCCTGGCTCTGCAGCGCCCGGATCAGCAGCGGACCGGTGGTCTGCAGCGAGAGCACGATCGCGACGATCTCGGCACCGGAGACGATCGAGGGCAGGATGTCGCCGATGTCGGAGATGAAGAAGTTGAGCGACATGCGCAGGGGATATTTGCGCAGCGCCTTGCCCGGCGGCAGGCCCTTGGCACGGGCGGTGACGTAGTACTGCTTCTGGAGCTCGTCGAGCAGATTGGCGCGCAATGAGCGGATCATGCCGGCGGTGCCGCCGGCGCCGATGATGATCACGGGGATCCAGAGGTGCTCCAGCACCGATTTGAACTTGGCCCAGCTCATCGGCTGGTTGAGATATTGCGGGTCGACGAGCCCGCCGATCGAGGTGCCGAACCAGACATTGGCGAAATAGAGGAAGACCAGCGCCAGCAGGAAATGCGGCACGGCGAGGCCGATCAGGCCGATGAAGGAGAGGCCGTAATCGCCCCAGCTATACTGGTGCGTCGCCGAATAGATGCCGATCGGAAAGGCGACGATCCAGGTGAAGATGATGGTGAAGAACGACACCACCATGGTCAGCAATAGCCGGTCGCCGACGATGTCGCGCACCGGCAGCTGATACTCGAAGGAATAGCCCATGTCGCCGCGCAGCAGGCCGGTGACCCACCAGAAATAGCGCTCGACCGGCGGTTTGTCGAAGCCGTACTCCTTCTTCAGGAATTCGACCCGGCTCATGTCGGCCTTCTCGCCCTGCGCCTGCATCTCGGCGACCAGGGTCTCGAAATAGTCGCCTTCGGGCAGGTTGATAACGGTGAATATCAGGACGCTGGTGACGAACAGCGTCGGGATCATCACCAGGATGCGCTTGAGGATGTACTTCAGCAGCACGCTACTTCCCCTCGAACCAGAAGGTGTCGGGCATGTAGCGGCCGAAGAAGGCGCCGGGCTCGAAACTGTAAAGCCCTTTGTCGGGCACGTTCTTCAACCGAGTGGAAACGACGACGGGTTGCAGCGTCGCGTTGACGACGCCGATGGTGAACAGCTGCTCGGCGTTGATCTTCAGCATCCGCTGCCAGATCTCCCGGCGCTCCTGATGCGTGGTCGAATGCCGCCAGGCCCGGTAGAGCGCGACGAGCTCCTTCGCCTCGGCAATGTCGGGGGCCTCGCCCTCGCGGCCGCCGCTCTCGAAATACTGGCCCCAGCGCGGCCAGTTGAACTGGCTCGGCGAGGTCGGCGCCAAAGCGTCGGGCTCCATCTCGGCGGCGACCAGCGCATTGTCCATGCCGGTCCAGCCGGACATGATCGTCTGGCCGGCGAGGATGCGGCGGCGGAAGACGTCGAGCTGGCTCGAGCGCGGGTGGATCTTGATGCCGATCGCGATGAAATCCTGCTTGATCAGGTCGAGGATGTCGGTCTCCTCGGTCGAGGCGCCGGCAGTCTCGATGGTGAATTCGAGGCGCCGTCCATCCGGAAACAGGCGGATCTTCTCGCCGTCGCGCTTGGAGAGACCGATCTCGTCGAGCAGGCGGTTGGCCTCGGCCAGGTCCGGCGTCATGTTGAGCTTCGCCAGCGTCTCGTCATAGAGCGGGCTTTCTGGCAGCGCGGTGTTGCCGCTCTCCTTGGCGAGCCCGAAGAAGATGACGCGGTTGATGTCGCGGCGATTGATCGCCAGCGAGAGCGCGCGGCGATAGCGCAGATCGCGGTTGAGGTCGCGCCAGACCGGATCGATCGCGTTGAGATTGGGCATCAGCGCAAACGAGGCGCCCTCGGCCCGCTTCCACAGCTTGACCTCGAAGTTCATCCGCTTCGCGGCGCTCTTGAGGAAGGTGTAGTCCTCGAAGCGCAGATAGCGGGCCTGCAGATCGGTGTCGCCGGCAGCGGTCTTGGCCGGGATCAGGGACGAGCTGCCGATGGTCAGCGTGACCTCGTCGACATAGGGCAACTGCCGGCCATTCTCGTCGACCCGATGGAAATAGGGATTGCGAACGAAGGTGAAGCGCTCGGCGGGAATGCTGGTCGTGTTGCGCCAGGGGTCGAGCGTCGGCAGGTCGGGATTCTCCGGCCGGTACTGGCGCGAGAAGCGCTCGTGCAGCGAGCCCCAATCCTTGACGCGGGCCGTCTTGACCTTCTGCTTGAGCTCCTCCTTGCCGGCATAGCGCTGGTGGAACTGCTTCAAGTAGTGCGCCGGCATGGCGATGTAGAGCGGCTGGGCGCCGGCGAGCGCGGGCAGGAAGACCGGATTCGGCTGCGACCAGGAATAGCGGATCGTCTGCGGATCGAGAATCTCGAAGCTGGGTTTCTCGCCGCTGATCACCATGGCCTGCGGTGGCCCGCCCGGCGAAAGACGCTTGTTGTTGGCGACGTCCTCCCACCAGTAACGGAAGTCCTCGGCGGTGAGGGGATGTCCGTCCGACCAGCGATGGCCGGGGCGCAGGCGCAAGGTGAAGATGCGGCCCTGCTCGGCCTCGTAGCTCTCCAGCACATCCGGCGCCAGCTCGAGCTTGTCGTCATAGACGACGAGGCGGGTGTAGCCGTAGATCGTCATCATGCGGATGTCGCGCTGGTCGCCCATCAGCATGCGCATGGTGCCGCCATGCCGGCCGGGCGCGCGACCCATCGCCGCCACCTCGATCAAACGCGGCGATGTCGGCAGGCGCTCGGCAAGAGCAGGCAGTTTGCCCGCCGCGACCTGATCGGCGAGCGCAGGGCTGTCGATCAGCGTCTCGACGCCGGCGAGACCGAAGCGCGGCGCGAGGAGGGCCGCACCGGTTCCGAGGAGAAAACTCCTGCGTGCGATCCGCATCAGGCGAACTCCCTGACATCGGCGCCTGGCTTGGCGAGGACGAGATGGCCGGCGCCGAGGTCGAGATGGGTGAGCGCCTCGCCCTCAGGATCGGGCTTGAAGCCGGCCGGCCAGTGCCGCGTGTCGGAGGCGCCGCCAGGCGCGGCCAGCTTGAAGTCGAGCTTGCGGTCGAGATCGGCGAAGGGCACCGATTTCAGGAGCGCCTTGGTGTAGGGATGGACCGGCGCGGTGAACAGGGTGTGGCGCGGCGCGAGCTCGACGATGCGCCCGTTCGCCATCACCGCGATACGGTCGGCCATATAGTTCACCACCGCGAGATTGTGGGAGATGAACAGGAAGGTCAGGCCGCGCTCGGCCTGTAGGTCCTTGAGCAGATTGAGGATCTGCGCCTGGACCGAGACGTCCAGCGCCGAGACCGGCTCGTCGCAGATGATCAGCTCCGGATCGAGCGCGAGCGCCCGGGCGATGCCGATGCGCTGGCGCTGGCCACCGGAGAAGGAATGCGGATAGCGTGAGAGGAAGCGCTGATCGAGCCCGACATCGTCCATCAGCGCCTTGACCCGGGCCTTCTGCTCGGCGCCGTCGCCGCGTTCATGGATGATGAGCGGCTCACGCAGGATGTTCATCACGGTCATGCGCGGCGAGAGGGAAGAGACCGGGTCCTGGAAGATCATCTGCAGCTTCGGGCGGAAACGGCGCAACTCCTCGCCCTGCAACGAGAGGATGTCGGTGCAGTCCTTGCCGTCGTCGAAGCGGAGCTCGCCGGAATCGGGCGTCAACGCCCGCATGATCACCTTGCTGAGCGTGGTCTTGCCGCAGCCGCTCTCGCCGACCAGGCCGAGGCATTCGCCACGCTCGATGTCGAAGCTGACATCGTTGACGGCGGTGACGGTCGAGGTGGTGCCCTTGCCGAAGAAGCGGCTCGAATGGGTCGTGTAGGTCTTGGTGACATGCCGCACGGAGAGCAGCGGCGCCTGCTGCGCGGCGCCGGGCTGGACCGGTGCCGATTTGGGCGCTGCGGGTGCCCGCGGGCGCGCCTCGCGCAAAGCGACCAGCCGCTCGCCCTCCTGCATGTCGAAATGCGGCGAGGCCTGGAGCAGGGCCTTGAGATAGGGATGCTGCGGGCGGCGGAAGATGTCCTCGGCCGGTCCGCTCTCCATGATCTCGCCATGGTAGATCACCACGACCTCGTCGGCCATGTTGGCGACGACGCCGAGATCATGGGTGATCAGCAGGATCGCCATGCCCATCTCGGCCTGGAGATCGCGCATCAGGTCGAGCACCTGGGCCTGGATGGTGACGTCGAGCGCCGTCGTCGGCTCGTCGGCGATCAATAGCGCCGGCTGGCAGATCAGCGCCATGGCGAGCATGGCGCGCTGGCGCAGGCCGCCCGAGAGCTCGAAAGGATAGAAATCGTAGGCGCGGACCGGGTCCTTGAAGCCGACCCGCTTCAGCATCGCCTCGATCAGGGCGCGCGCCTCCGGCTTCGGCATCGGCCGGTGCAGCAGCAGCGCCTCCTCGATCTGGTTGCCGATCGTGTGGACCGGCGAGAGCGAGGACATCGGCTCCTGGAAGATCATGCCGATCCGGCCGCCGCGCAGATCGCGGATCTCCTTGCCCTCGGCCGGCAGTGTGGCGATGTCGATCACGGCGTCGGGCGTCTGCGGATCGCGGAACAGGATGCTGCCGCCGGTGATGGCGCCGGCGCGCGGCAACAGGCCCATGATCGCCTGCGAGATCACCGATTTGCCCGAGCCGGACTCGCCGACGAGCGCAACGGTCTTGCCGGCCGGAATGCGGAAATCGACCCCCTTCACGACATCGCGAGCGAAGCCGTGAATGGTGAAGCCGATCCGCAGGTCGTTGATCTCGAGAATGTTCATCTGCGGCTGACGCCGTCGTCCCCTGATGTTCGCGTTGCCGGACCAACGATCGACGCCGTCATCCGGATCCCTTTGCCACCGAACGTTTCGCCTTTCGCCGTCACGCGGCGCTTTCGTCCGTCCGTCCCTCCCTCCGTCCTTGTCCTGTCTCGATGACGACCTTGTAACATGGCGGGCGCTCCCGACGCGCCGCCTCACCCGACCGAACTTGAAATTACCGGACTTGTCGAGTCCCGCAGCTTGTTGCGCCCTGTCGTGAACTGCCCACATATGGGGGCGAACCGGCACAGTGTCCGCGCGTCCGGATGCGGGATGGGAAAGCCCCTTGGAGAGAAGCCTCTTCCGTTACGTCTGGCAGAAGAGCCGCCGGGAGCAGATCATTGTTCTGCTGGTGATCCTCGCCTCGATCCCGTTCAACTGGCTGTCCTTCGACGTGCCCAAGCGCATCGTCAACGATGCGATCCAGGGTGGCGCCTTCAAGGACGGCAAGACGACGGCGACGGTGTTCGACTGGACGCTGCATTGGCCGGAGTTTCTCGGCGGCGGCAGCGTCCAGCTCTTCGAGGGCTTCAAGGTCAGTCAGGTCGGCCTGCTCCTGACGCTGAGCTTCTACTTCCTTGCCCTCGTCCTGATCAACGGCGGCTTCAAATACGTCGTCAACCTGCAGAAGGGCGTGCTGGGCGAGCGCATGCTCCGGCGCATGCGCTACGATCTGTTCGGCCAGCTGATGCGCTTCCGGCCTGAGGAAATCCGCTCGGTCAAGCCGGCCGAGGTGGCGAGCATGATCAAGGACGAGGTCGAGCCGATCGGCAGCTTCGTCGGCGACGCCTTCATCCAGCCGGCGTTCCTGCTCAGCCAAGCCCTGACCGCGCTCGCCTTCATCATGATGCAGAGCGTCTGGCTCGGCTCGATCGCGCTGGTCATCGTGCTGATGCAGGCGGTGATCATCCCGATCCTGCGCAAGGAGCAGCTCAGGCTCGGCCGCGAGCGCCAGATCGCCTCGCGCCAGCTCGCGGGCCGGATCGGCGAGATCGTCGATGCCGGGCCCACCATCCAGGGCAACGGCGCGACCTCCTATATCCAGTCGGACATCGCCGGGCGGCTGGGAGCGCTGTTCGACATCCGCTATGCGCTCTACAAGCGCAAATTCGCCGTCAAGTTCCTGAACAACCTGATGGCGCAGATCACGCCGTTCTTCTTCTACGCGATCGGCGGCTTCTTCGCCCTGCAGGGCCGGCTCGACATCGGCCAGCTGGTCGCGGTCATCGCGGCCTATCGCGACCTGCCGCCGCCGATCAAGGAGCTGATCGACTGGGAGCAGCAGCGCAACGACGTCACCATCAAATACGAACAGGTGATCCAGCAGTTCAGCCCGACCGACGTGGTCCTGCTGGAGGAGAAGGGCGAGATCGTGCCGCTGCCTCCGCGCGGCGAGATCCGGCTCGACAAGGTCGAGATGGTCGACAATCGCGGCCAGCCACTGCTGTCACCGCTGAGCCTGACGCTGCGCCGGCCGGGCGAGGTCGCGCTGATCGGGCCGGCCGGCGGCGGCCGGGACACGCTCGGCCGCATCCTCGGCCGGCAGACGATGAGCTATAGCGGCCGCATCCTGATCGATGGCGAGCCGCTTGCAGCGATCAGCGTCGAGCGCGCCAGCCATCTGATCGGCTATGCCGGTCCGGAGATCGAGATCATCAACGGCTCGCTGCGCGACAACATCTTGCTGCCGCTGAAGCGCAGACGGCCGGTGGTCAAGCCGGATCGGAGCGTCGACCAGGAGGAGCATCGCCGCTTCATCGAGGCGCTGCGGGCTGGAAACTCTCCGCTTCCGTTCACCGCGGACTGGACCGACTACGAGGGCGTCGGGCTCGAGGGCGAGGAGGGGCTGGAGGAGCGCCTGCTCGCCGTGCTCGACACGCTCGGCTGCGCCGACGAAGTCTATGAGCTCGGCCTCGACGCCAAGGTGATCGCGCCCCTGCCCGAGGGAGCAGCCGAGCGCATTATCGAGGCACGCAAAGTGGTCGCCGCCGAATTGACCAAGACCAAGCTCGGCGGCCTGATCGAGACCTTCGATCTCGACCGCTACAACGCCAATGCGACGATCGCCGAGAACCTGGTCTTCGGCGCCATGCGCAATGGCCGCCAGCCGGCCGATTTCCTGCTCGAGGACGCCTATGCCCGCTCGGTGCTGCAGGCCGAGGCGCTGGATGAGCCGCTGGCCGAGATCGGCGGGCGCATTGCCTCGACCCTGGTCGAGATCTTCGCCGGCCTGCCCCAGGGCCATGTCCTGTTCGAGCGCTACGCCTTCGGCGGCGAGGTCGATCTCGAGAAGCTCGGCGAGCTCGCCGAGGCGCTGCGGCGGCATGATCGGCGCAGCCCGCTCGATCCCACCGTGCAGCGCGAGCTGGTCGCGCTGGCGCTCGGCTATGTCGAGCCCAAGCATAGGCTGAACCTGCTCGACATCGCGCTGCGGCGGCGGGTGCTGCGCGCCCGGCACAGCTTCAAGACCTATCTGCCGGGCGAGAAGGCCGACGAGATCGAGTTCTACGATCCCGCCGACGTGATCCACGGCGCGAGCGTGCGCGACAACCTGCTGTTCGGACGTATCGGCTTCGGCGTGCCCGATGCCGGGCGCAAGGTGGCGGAGATCGCAAGGGCGGCGCTCTCGCGCGCCGGTCTCGATTCGTCCGCCTACCGTCTCGGGCTGGGCACCGATGTCGGTCTGCGCGGGCGCTATCTGCCGTTGCGGCTGCGGCTGATGGTGCCGCTGGCGCAGGCGCTGATCAAGCGGCCCGACATTCTGGTGCTCGACCTCGACGCCTTCGCCGTGACCTGCCCCGATCCAGGCAGCCTGATCCGCCGGATCGGCAGCTATTGCCAGGACAGAACGACCTTCCTGCTCTTGACCGACCAGGGGTTGGCTGCCGATATCCCTGAGCAGATCCTATTCAATGGAACCGTGGCCCGGGTGAGCAGCAGGAACGGAACCGTCGACGAGGTGGATGAGCTGCAGGACGGGCTGCCGAGCCTCAACGGCGCTGTTCCGATCGAGGCAAGGACATGACGCTCGAGAGCGATATAGGCTGCCTGAAGTCGATCCCCCTGTTCCGCGGGCTGCCGGGGCCGCGGCTGAAGCTGCTCGCCTTGATGGGCGAGCGGCTGCATTTCCCGGCCGGCACCGTCATCACCGAAGAGGGCGACAAGCCGGAGGAGGTCTATTGCGTGCTGGAAGGCGAGGTCGAGCTGTCGCATGAGGCGCCGGAAGGACCGTCAAAGACCTTCCGGCTCGCGAGCGGCAGCCTGATCGGCGACGTGCCGCTGCTCTGCAACCAGACCTATGCGGCGCGGTCCACCGCCAAGACCGACGTGGTGGCGCTGCGCCTGCCGCGGACATTGTTCTTCGAACTGCTCGACAACATCCCGGAGTTCTCGGTCGCCCTGTCGCGCGACCTCGCCGGCCGGCTCTACCGGCTGGCGGACTCCGTCCTGCATGGCGAGAAGACACATTGAAGCGCCGGGGGCGCCGATGACGGCGGTTCCGAGCGCGCCAGCGGGAGGCAGGCCTGTGAGTTCCGGCTTCGACCAGATGTCGTCCTGGAGCCGCGACGTGCGCTTCGTCTCGGGCTGCATCCTGATGGTCTTCGCGACCACGCATTTCCTCAACCACGCGCTCGGCATCTTCGGCGTCGCGACGATGGAGGCTGTGCAGGACTGGCGCTACTGGTTCTGGCATAGCTGGATCGGCACGGTCGCGCTCTACGGCTCGCTGATCGTTCATCCGGTCTTCGCCCTGCTGCGCGTGGCGCAGCGGCGCACCTTCCGGATGCCGGCGCGCGAAGTCGTCCAGATCGTGCTCGGCGTCGCGATTCCCGTCCTCCTGATCGACCATATCGTCGGCACCCGGGTGCAGGGCTCACTGTTCGGTCAGGACGAGAGCTATCACGCGGTTCTGCGGCGGCTCTGGCCCGGCCTTGCCCTGTCGCAGAGCCTGCTGCTGCTGCTGGTCTGGACTCATGGCGTCATCGGCCTGCATTTCACCTTCCGGGCGCGCGAGACCTATGCGCGCTGGCGCGATCCGTTCCTGCTGGTCGCGATCCTGATCCCGCTGCTCGCCATCATCGGTTTTTCGGTGGCGGGGCGCGAGGCGCAGATGATGGCGCTGCCGCCCGAGCTCTACACCGCCCAGCAGGTCGACATGTTCAACCTGAACGTGACCTGGGCCAAGCGCGCCTTCTTCGGCCTGATCGGCGGCTTCGCCGGCTTCGTCGTGCTGCGCGAGCTTCGGGCACGCGCGCTCGGCGCGATCGCGGTGCGCTTCGTCGGCCATGGCGTGCGCCGGGTCATTCCGGGCCCGACCCTGCTCGAGATCTTCCGGCGCTTCGGCATTCCCCATGCGGCGCTCTGCGGCGGACGGGCGCGCTGCGCCACCTGCCGCGTGCTGGTGCTCGACGGCGCCGACGACCTGCCGCCACCCGGCCCGAACGAGGCGCGGCTGCTGCGCCGGATCTCGGCCGGCGACCATGTCCGGCTTGCCTGCCAGATCAGGCCGAAGCGCGACCTGCAGGTCCAGATCCTGCTCGCCGCCAAACAGCGCGGCGCCGGCCCGAGCGGCGCCATCGACCCCGACGACCGGATCGGCAAGAAAGGGCTGACGGTGATGGTCGCTGACCTCAGGGCCTTCACCGCGCTCTCCGAGCGGCAATTGCCGCATGAGCTGATGAACCTGCTCAACCGCTTCTACGACGAGATGTCCCAGGCGATCGCGGCGCATGGCGGGCGGATCGAGGCGATCTATGGCGACGGGCTGATGGCGGTGTTCGGGCTGGAGACGACGCCGGCGCGGGCTGGCGCGGCGGCGATCGCGGCGGGCGGCGACATGGTGCGCGCCGTCGAGGCGCTCAACCGCGAATACACCAACGCCCTGCCACTGCCGCTGCGCATCGGCATCGGCATCCATGGCGGCCAGGCGATCGTAGGCGCGGTCGAGAACGAGAGCATGGGGCGGCGCGAGATCACCGTCGGCGAGACGGTGATGATCGCGAGCCAGCTCGAGGCGGCGACGCGGCGGCTCTTGTCCGACATCGTCGTCTCCGCCGAGACGGTGAGCGCGACCGGCCGCAGCTATCGCGACACCGTTCCGCACAAGATCGCGGTCAAAGGCCGCGACAAGCCGATGCAGGTCTACGGCTTCGGCAGCACGCCGGCTGGCGATCCGCGAGCTGACGAGGCGCGTGACGATGGCCGCGGCGCGCCGACGGCGGTCGTCGAAGAAAAGCCGGTCTGAGCGTCAGAACGCGCCGAAGGCGAGGAAGCGCCTGCGCTGATAGCCGGCCTGAACCAGCGCAGCATCGTTGATGGTCAAGTCGAGGTCGATCGCCGGCCGATCCTGGCGCTCTGCCAACAGGGCCGGCACCTGGCCGCGCACGCGCTCGAGGCTGTGCGCATGTTCCAGGATCAGCACGTCGGCGGCACGCACGAGTGCCAGCAGCCTTGCGTCGATCGCCTCGCCGTCGCCGAACGGTTTGAGCGACAAGCCGAGCAGCACCAGGCCGAACGGCGATTGCGGCGCTTCGAGGTCGAGCTGCTGGAGCTTGGCCTGGACATGGCGCACCCGGCACGGCGCGCCGTTCAAGCTCTCCTCGGCGAAGGGGACGATCTTCGGATCGATGACGGTGACGGAGACAGGCCGATGCGTGATGTAGCCGGTGATCGGCAGTCCGGCGCCGCCGATCTCGATGATGTGATCGCAGCGCCGCAAGAGATGAGCGGCCAGAACCTGGCGCAACGCCGCGGCCGGGGAGGCCAGATGCGGCAGCAGAACGTCGGGCTCGGCTGCACTGGCCTTTGCCGATGACAGTGCATATGGTCCGCCGCGTTCCGCCTGATCCCCGGTTTTCATCCTTCAGCCTTTGTCCGCATGTCCAGCGCGCTACCCGCCGACGCTCTCTACGATATCCTGCGCGGCGTCGCAGCCCTGACCGGCGATGCGATCGTCGCCGATCTGGCTCGGCTCGTCGGCAAGGGGGCGCCGTCCGATCTATCGATCGCCTTCAACCACAAGCAGATCGCTTCGAAGCGCTGGCTGGTCGACAGTCTTGCCGAGGTCTTGCCGAAGCCGGATGGACCCGTCTGGGTGCTCGGCGCCTGGCATGGCGTGCTCGGGGCGATGCTGCTCGCCGACGATCGTCTCACGATCCCGCGCGTGGTGAGCCTCGACATTGATCCGGATTGCGCGCCGATCGCCGAGATCCTGAATCACCGCCATGTCGCGTCCGGGCGTTTCCGGGCGGTGACGGCCGACATGATGGGCCTCGATTTCGAGCGCGCCGAGGGCGGACAGCCTGGGCTGGTGATCAACACCAGCTGCGAGCACCTCGACGACGTGCCCGGCTGGATCGCCGGCCTGCCCGCCGGATTGCCGCTGCTGCTGCAATCGAACGATTATTTTCGCGAGCCGGATCATCGCAGCTGCGTGCCTGCGCTCGACGCCTTCAAGGAACAGGTGGGGCTGTCGGAACTGTGGTTTTCCGGGGCGCTGCCGAGCAAGAACTACACCCGTTTCATGCTGATCGGCCGCAGATGAGCACCGAGGGGGCCGAGGGGCCGGCGGTCGCGATCGCGATGAAGGGCTATCCGCGCCTGTCGGAGACCTTCATCGCCCAGGAACTGCTCGGCCTGCAGCGGCTCGGTCTGCCCTTCGCGATCTGGTCGCTGCGTCATCCGACCGACGGCGCGCGGCACACGATGCACAAGGAGATCGCGGCGCCGCTGCATTATCTGCCGGAGTATCTGCACGACGACTGGCCGCGCGTGCTGCGCGGCATCGTCAGCGCCTTCGCGCGGCCGAGCATCATCAGGCTGCTAGGTGTCTTCCTTCGCGACCTGTCCCGAGACCGCACGCGCAACCGGCTGCGCCGCTTCGGCCAGGCCTGCGTGATGGCCCATGAGTTGCCGGCAAGCACGCGCCATCTCCATGTGCACTACCTGCACACGCCGGCCTCGGTGATCCGCTACGCGGCATTGAGCCGGGGCCTGACCTGGTCATTCTCGGCCCATGCCAAGGACATCTGGACGACGCCGGACTGGGAGAAGCGCGAGAAGATCGCTGATGCGCGCTGGGGCGTGACCTGCACCCGCGACGGCCATGCCGAGCTTACCCGCCTCGCCGAGCGGGCAGACAAGGTGGCGCTGCTCTATCACGGGCTCGATCTCGCACGCTTTCCGGCTCCGCCCGAGGCGCGCGCGCCGCGCGACGGCTCAGATCCGACTGAGCCGGTGCGGTTCATCACCATCGGGCGGGCGGTGGCAAAGAAGGGGTTCGACGACCTGCTCGCGGCGCTGGCGATCCTGCCGGCCGAGCTGAACTGGCGGCTCGTCCATATCGGCGGGGGCGAGATGCTCGCCGTCTTGAAGGCGCAGGCCGAGACGTTGGGGCTCGCCACGCGGATCGAGTGGCGCGGACCGCAGGCGCAGGATGCGGTGGTCGCGGCGCTGCGCGAGGCCGATCTCTTCGTCCTGCCTTCGAAGCAGGCGGAGAATGGCGATCGCGACGGCCTGCCCAATGTGGTGATGGAGGCGGCTAGCCAGGCCCTGCCGATCGTGGCGACCGATTTCGCCGGCATCCCGGAATTCGTGCAGCATGGCCGTGAGGGACTATTGTTGCGGCCGAGCGATGTCACAGCCTTGGCCAAGGCCCTGGACGGGCTCGCCCGCGATCCGCAATGGCGCGCGAAACTCGGCGACGCGGCCTTCAACAGGCTGAGGACCGAGTTCTCGGCGCAAGCCGGGCTGGAGCGGGTGTATCGGGCGCTGCGCGAGGCGGTCGCCGGCAAGGGCGCCGCCGCGTCATGAGCGCGAGCATCCTGATCACGGTCACGCATCTGCTCGGGATCGGCCATCTCGTGCGGGCGAGGCAGCTGGCGCGGGCACTGGCCGCGGCGGGCCATGAGGTTACGCTCGCCAGCGGTGGCATGCCGGACGGCAAGGCGGCAGCGGTTTATCGTTTCGTGCAATTGCCGCCGGTGCGCACGCAAGGCACGGATTTCCGCAATCTGCTCGACGAGGACGGAAAGGCCGCTACGTCGGAGCGACTGGCCGCACGGTGCGAGCAACTGGTCGCACTGGCGCGCCAGCTTTCGCCGGATATCGTCGTCACCGAACATTTCCCGTTCGGCCGACGCCAGCTCGCTGGCGAGTTCCTGGCGCTGATCGAGGCTGCGAAGGCGGCCAGGTCGGGCGTACTTGTGCTGGCTTCGATTCGCGACGTGCTGGTCGCGCCGCTTCGCCCGGAACGATTGGCCGAGACGGCCGAGCGGATCGCGACGCTGTTCGATGCGGTGCTGGTGCATGGCGACCCACAAGTCCTGCCGCTCGAAGCCTCCTGGCCGGTGACACCGGAGATCGCCGTTAAGCTGGTCTATACCGGCTATCTGGCGGAACCCCCCGCATTGCCGGGGACCCCAGCAGAGTCGTCGCGGACGATCCTCGTTTCCGGCGGCGGCTCGGCGGCAGCCCTGCCGCTGTTCAAGGCCACGCTCGCCGCGGCGCGGCTGCTGCCGCAGCGGCCCTTCCATCTGCTGATCGGCCGCGGCATCTCGGAGGCCGACTTTACCGCCCTGCGACAATCGGCTCCTGACAACGCCAGGGTCGAATGGGCGCGCCCGGATTTCCCGGCGCTGCTCGCCGCCTGCTCGCTGTCGATCAGCCAGGCGGGCTACAATACGGTGCTCGACCTGTTACAGGCCGGGCGGCCGGCGCTGCTCGTTCCCTTCGACGCCGGCAACGAGACCGAGCAGGCCCTGCGCGCTGCGGCGCTGGAACGGGCCGGGCTGGCGCGCGTCGTGACACTTGCCGAAGGGCCGCAGGCACTGGCTTGTGCGATCGAAGCAGCGCTGGTGCAGGGCGCGCCGCCGGCCGCGCGGGTCGATCTGGACGGCGCAGCCGGCGCCGTCGCCGCTATCGCCAGGCTGCTCGCGAGCCGCGCCTGAGCCGTGCGTGAATGCATGCCGGCGAAGGGACGGCATGCCTCTTGCGAATTGCCGGCCCAAAGCTTTCGATCTAAGGAGGTTGTACACGCCTCCCTTTCGGTCGGCTCACGAGGACACCGGGTCTTTACCGGCCCCTGTCCTGCGCCCGGAGAAGAATGATGACAACGACGACTGCCTCCGCCCCCGGCATGCCCGACATGAAATTGTCGGTGCGTCAGGTCTTCGGCATCGAGTCCGACATGGAGGTGCCGGCCTATTCGCAGCCCGAGGCCCACGTCCCGGATTTCGATCCGGACTACCGTTTCGACCGCGACACCACGATCGCGATCCTCGCCGGCTTCGCCCATAACCGTCGCGTGATGATCTCGGGCTATCACGGCACCGGCAAGTCGACCCATATCGAGCAGGTCGCGGCCCGCCTCAACTGGCCTTGCGTCCGCGTCAACCTCGACAGCCACGTCTCGCGCCTCGACCTCGTCGGCAAGGACGCGATCGTGCTGAAGGAAGGCAAGCAGATCACCGAGTTCCAGGACGGCATCCTGCCCTGGGCGCTGCAGAACAACATCGCGCTGGTCTTCGACGAGTACGATGCCGGCCGCCCGGACGTGATGTTCGTGATCCAGCGCGTGCTCGAGCAGTCGGGCAAGCTGACGCTGCTCGACCAGAAGCGCGTCATCCGTCCGCACGCTGCCTTCCGGCTGTTCGCCACCGCCAACACGGTCGGCCTCGGCGACACTTCGGGCCTCTATCACGGCACCCAGCAGATCAACCAGGGCCAGATGGACCGCTGGTCGATCGTCACCACGCTGAACTACCTGCCGCACGACAACGAGGTCGCGATCGTGCTCGCCAAGTCGAAGCACTATCAGGCCTCGCCGGAGGGCAAGGACATCGTCAACAAGATGGTCCGCGTCGCCGATCTCACCCGCAACGCCTTCATGAACGGCGACCTCTCGACCGTGATGAGCCCGCGTACCGTCATCACCTGGGCCGAGAACGCGGCGATCTTCGGCGGCGATGTCGGATTCGCCTTCCGCGTCACCTTCCTCAACAAGTGCGACGAGATGGAGCGCACGCTGGTGGCGGAGTTCTTCCAGCGCTCCTTCGGCAAGGAGCTGCCGGAGAGCGCGGTCAACGTCGTTCTGAGCTGACAACGGGAGGCCTGGCATGGCCCGGTACGAAGGAAGCTGTCACTGCGGCAGGGTCGCCTATGAGGTCGAGGCCGATCTCGGCCAGACGATTACCTGCAACTGCTCGTACTGCCAGCGCCGCGGCTCCGTGCTGGCCTTTTCCCCGGCGACCAGCTTCGCGCTGACCAAGGGCGAGGATGCCCTGACCGAGTACCGCTTCAATACGCAGAAGATCCAGCACCTGTTCTGCGAGAGCTGCGGCATCGAATCCTTCGCGCGCGGTTCGATGCCGGACGGCACGCCTATGGTTGCGATCAATGCGCGCTGCCTTGCCGGCGTCGAGCCAACCGAGTTGAGCCCGACGATGTATGACGGGCGCGCGCGCTGAAGGAGCACGCCGTGAGCGCCGCCGACAGCAAGCAGGCCACGATCCAGCGCGAGACGGATGTCGCCGCGACGCGCGAGGCCGTGCTGCGCGGGCTCGCCGCCCATAACGAGGCCAGGGTCGGCCCGCGCAATGCCGAGCCCCTGGCGCTCAGCCTGCGCGACGAGAGCGGCGCCATGGTCGGCGGCCTCATCGGCGAGCTGAAATGGGAGTGGCTCTATGTCGACCTGTTCTGGATCGACCAGGCCCATCGCGGTGCCGGCCATGGCGAGGCGTTGCTGGCGATGGCCGAGCAGGCGGCGCGCGACTATGGCGCGCGCGGCGTCTATCTGGGCACGATGAGCATCCAGGCGCCGGGCTTCTATCCCCGCATGGGCTATCGCGAATGCGGCCGCATGGAGGACTATCCGGTCGCCGGCCAGAGCTTCCATCACTTCATGAAGGCGCTATGAGCATCTCCAACCGCAAGCCCGGAACCCCGAAGGAAGCGCCGGCCGAGCCGCTGAAGCGCGCGGTCTCGGGCGCGATGAAGGCGATCGCGCGCAAGCCGGAGATGGAGATCGTCTTCGCCGCCGACAAACCTTCGCTGGTCGGCGAGCGCGCTCGCCTGCCGGAGCCGCCGCGCAAGCTCACTGCGGGCGACGTCGCGATCCTGCGCGGCCATGCCGATTCGATGGCGCTGCGCCTCGCCTGCCACGACGCCGCGATCCACCGCCGCGCCGCGCCCGAAGGCGATGCCGCCCGCGCCGTCTTCGACGCGGTCGAGCAGGCCCGGGTCGAGAGCGTCGGCTCGCGCCGGATGAGCGGCGTTTCCGGCAACATCTCGGCGATGCTGGAGGACCGCTATCACCGCGGCGGTCGCTATGAGGAGATCACCGACCGGGCCGATGCGCCGCTGGAGGATGCGCTCGCTTTGATGGTGCGCGAGCGCCTGACGGGCCTGAAGCCGCCCAAGGCGGCGCAGAAGCTGGTCGATCTCTGGCGCGAGCAGATCGAGGCCAAGGCCGGCGACGATCTCGATCGGCTGGCGAAGTCGATCGAGGACCAGCGCGCCTTCGCCCGCACCGTGCGCGACCTGCTCGTCTCGCTCGACATGGCCGAGCAGTCGAGCCAGGGCGACGATGCCGAGGAGGACGAGGACGATCAGGACCAGTCCTCCGACGACCAGCAGCAGGAAGAGGGCGAGGCCGAGCAGCAGAGCCAGGGCGAGCGCTCGGAGACCGAGACCAGCGAGGACGCCGCCGAGGAATTGCAGGAGGGCGCCTCGGAGGCCGCCGACGCTCCGGCCGGCGACTGGGACGAGGAGGACGAGAATTCCGAAGCCGAGGAGGCCGGCGAAGCACCGCGGCCGCGCGAGAGCCGCGCCAACGACCGGCCGCAGACCGACTACAAGGCCTATACCCAGAAGTTCGACGAGATCGTCACCGCCGAGGAACTCTGCGATGCCGAGGAGCTTACGCGCCTGCGCGCCTATCTCGACAAGCAGCTGGCGCATCTGCAGGGTGTCGTCGCCCGGCTGGCGAACCGCCTGCAGCGCCGGCTGATGGCGCAGCAGAACCGCTCCTGGCAGTTCGATCTGGAGGAGGGCGCGCTCGATCCCTCGCGCCTGCCGCGCATCATCATCGACCCGTTCCAGCCGCTCTCCTTCCGGCAGGAATCGGACACGAATTTCCGCGATACGGTCGTGACGCTGCTGATCGACAATTCCGGCTCGATGCGCGGCCGGCCGATCACGGTGGCGGCGACCTGCGCCGACATCCTGGCGCGGACGCTGGAGCGCTGCGGCGTCAAGGTCGAACTGCTGGGGTTCACCACCCGCGCCTGGAAGGGCGGGCTCTCGCGCGAGGCCTGGCTGCAATCGGGCAAGCCGGCCAATCCGGGCCGCCTCAACGATCTCCGGCACATCATCTACAAGGCCGCCGACGCGCCATGGCGGCGGGCGCGCAAGAATCTCGGGCTGATGATGCGCGAGGGCTTGCTCAAGGAGAACATCGACGGCGAGGCGCTCGACTGGGCGCATAAGCGCCTGCTCGCCCGCTCCGAGCAGCGCAAAATCCTGATGGTGATCTCGGACGGCGCGCCGGTCGACGATTCCACCCTCTCGGTCAATGCCGGCAGCTATCTCGAACGGCATCTGCGCCATGTCATCGCCGAGATCGAGACGCGCTCGCCGGTCGAGCTGATCGCGATCGGCATCGGCCACGACGTCACCCGCTACTACCGCCGTGCCGTCACCATCGTCGATGCCGAGGAGCTCGGCGGCGTGATGACCGAGAAGCTGGCGGAATTGTTCGAGGAGGATGCCGGCGGGGCAAGTTCGCGGGGCTCGCGCCGGCTGCAATGAGCCTGAGCCGCCGCAGCCTGATCGCCGGCCTCGGCGCGGCGGCTCTGAGCCTGCCTGCGCGGGCGCAGAGCCTGGAGCCAGGGCGGATACCTGTCAGCATCTCGGCTCGGCCGATCGCGAGCTTCGAGCCCGGTAACGCCACGAAGTCCCGCTTCGGCCAACTGAGCTTCCGCGGTGGGCTCCAGCTTTCCGGCAGCCATCCCCGTTTTGGCGGCTTCTCCGGGCTTTGGCGCTCGCTGGAGGGGGAGCGGCTCGTCGCGATCACTGATAACGGCTTCTGGCTGACGGCCAGGATCAGCCGCAAGCAGGGCAAGCTCGCCGGGCTGGAGGAGGCCGAGCTCGCGCCGATTCTCGGGGCCTCCGGCAAGCCGCTGCACCGCTCGCGTTATTACGACACCGAATCGCTCGCCATTCAGGGCGGCACCGCCTTTATCGGCGTCGAGCGCGCCCATGACATCCTGCGCTTCGACTTCGCCCGTCACAGCGTCGAAGCCCGGGCGCAATTGGTGCCGACGCCGCCCGCGCTGAAGCGCCTGCCGAGCAATCGCGGGCTGGAGGCGCTCGGCGTTCTGCCGGCCGGCCACGCGCTCGCCGGTGCGCTGATCGCGATCTCCGAGCGCTCCGGCCGCGAGGACGAGCCGACCGCCGGCTTCATCATGGGCGGGCGCCAGCCGGGCACGCTGCAGGTGATCCGCCGCGACGGCTACGACATCACCGACCTCGCCTTCCTGCCGGGCGGTGACATGCTGCTGCTGGAGCGCTGGTACAAGCCGCTGCGCGGCGTCGGCCTGCGCATCCGCCGCATCGCCGGCAGCACGATCCGGCCGGGGGCGAAGCTGGACGGACCGCTGCTGATCGAGGCCGATCTCGGCCAGGAGATCGACAATATGGAGGGGATGGCGGTCCACCAGGAGAACGGGCGGACCATCATCACCCTGATCTCGGACGACAATTTCTCGACATTCCTGCAGCGGACAGTGCTGCTGGAGTTCGAGCTGGTGCAGTAATTGGCGCGCGTCATGCTCGGGCTTGACCCGAGCATCTCAGGCCGAAATGGGCTCGACCAGCGCCTTCTCGTCAGGAGATTCTCGGGTCTGCGCTTGGCTTCGCCCGAGAATGACGAGCGAGCCAGCAACGAAAAAAGCGGCCTTGCGGCCGCTTCGTTCAGTCCCGAGGGAAACCCGCGCTCAGTTGGCGGCGAGCTTCTTCTCGATGTCGCGCTTCAGCGCCAGCGCGCCGGTCGACAGGTCGCCGGCCGGAGCCTTGACCAGGAAGGCGTCGAGGCCGCCGCGATGGTCGACGGTGCGCAGCGCATTCGCCGAGACGCGCAGGCGGACCGAACGGCCGAGCGCATCCGACTGCAGCGTGACGTTGACGAGGTTCGGCCGGAAGACCGTCTTGGTCTTGCGGTTCGAGTGGCTGACGAGGTGGCCGGTCTGGGTGGCTTTCCCGGTCAGTTCGCAACGGCGGGCCATGATCGTGTTCCCAAAATCTCCGAATGCTCAACGCAAAATGCCGACACGCGACGTGCCGGCAGGCGAGCACCGGAAGTCAAATTGAAGTGGGCGGTCTATAACGGTCCGGTGACAGCCCGTCAAGGCAGGTCGCACGTAAAGCGCCCGGAAACATCTCGGTAACCATTATCCCGCCAAGCTGGCGCGAAGCCAGTCACGATTCGGACCGAATCTCAGTGCATGCGACGATACCCGTCGCGCCCGGAGCCTCCAGATGAAGCTCGCTCTGTCGCCTGCCAGCAGCGCCCTGATCGCGGCGCTGATGCTCGCACTGCCGGCGCCGACCGCGCAGGCGGCCTCGCTCGACGCGACCTATGACGTCAGCCTGCTCGGCCTCTCGCTCGGCAAGGCCAATCTGGCCGGCGGCATCACTGGCGGCAGCTACAAGCTCGACGCCACCGCCAAGCTGACCGGCCTCGTCGGCAGCTTTACCGGCGGGCGCGGTTCGGGCACCGCGACCGGCAATCTCAACGGCAGCCGGCTCTCGCCCGCCACCTTCGCGGTGTCCTCGGCCAATTCCAGCGAAAGCCGCACTGTGCGCATGGCGCTGGGCGGCAATGCGGTGCAGGCGCTGGCGATCGAGCCGCCGATCGATCCCAAGCCCGATCGCGTCCCGCTCAAGGACGAGCACCAGCGCAACATCATGGATCCGCTCAGCGCCTTCCTGATGCCGGTCGAGGCTTCCGGCCGCACTGGCGGCGCGGCGGCCTGCAACCGCACGCTGGCCATCTTCGACGGCGCGGCGCGCTACGACATCAAGCTGAGTTATTCCGGCACGCGCGAGATCAAGATCGACGGCTATAGCGGCCCGGTCTCGGTTTGCCAGGCGCGCTATGTTCCGATCGCCGGCCACCGGGCGCTGCGGCCCGCGACCAAGTTCATGGCCGAGAACAAGGAGATCTCGACCTGGCTCGCCCCCGTCGCCGGGACGAACATGATGCTGCCGGTGCGCATATCCGTGAAGACGATGATCGGCACCGCGGTGATCGAGGCCTCGAGCTTCAAGGTCGATCCCGGCGTCACGGCGACCGCGACGCGGAATTGAGGTTCCCCATCAACGGCTCCGGCCGAGTTCGAACGGGAATGGTACCTGCTCGAAGATCGGCAAGACTCCGATCTTCTGGATCGTCTTCATCTCCCAGTCGTGCAACATGGCCGCAATACCGGCTTCGTCTCGCGCTTCCAGTAAGGGAGCGAGATGGTCAACAATGAGCGCATAGCTACCCTCCGACCAGTAGCGAGATTTTCGGGGGTGCAGCGCCATCCAACGCGCGGTCTCGAGCGCATCATCAAAACGCCCCATCGCTGAAGCCAGCTGAACTTTATGTAACGGTGAGTTGACTGTCTCGCGGTAGCCGAATTCTCTATTCTGATCGAAGCTTAGAAGCGCATGGAAGCTTTCGATCGACCTCAGCATCGGTAAGATGCGTTCCTCCACGGCTTGGAGGAATGCGTCCTTGAAGTGCGGCTGAGACCAGTATCGCGGCTGGTCCCGTGCCGTTGAAAATTCTTCGAGCCAAAAGCCTTGCAAGGTTGCGCAGGGGTCGCAGGTGTAGCCGATCGAGAAGAAGAACTGCGGCAGGTCCGATATGCTCGTGCGGTCGATCGAGATCGTGCGGATGATGTGGCGGAGGGGCTTGAGGATGACAAACGGCCCATACCGTACCAAGTCGTGGTGCCGAGCTACCAATGTGTCGAGTAGCTCGGCAATTTGCGTCTTCGATGTCACTTGCTCGGCCTGACTTCGAGGACGACGATGCGACGCGCGCTAGCAAAGCCATATCGCCCTGCGTTCGCCAAAATATCCGAGCGGCGAACGGACAGGCCTCGTCTCCCGGCCTTGAAATCGTAAATGCAAAGTGTTCCGTCAGCCCTCAATTCGTAGGCGTCATAACGCACTGTATCGGGATAACCGTACCGGCGCAGGGTCTCCGAGGTCGGTTCGCTTAACTCCTTCAGGAACGACCGCTCGGCCTTCAGGTCGGGATAGTTCTGCGTCGTGATTTGGTTGCCCATGTTCGTATGCACATACGTCCCGTAAACGGCCGGTGATGGATATTTGCTCGCGGGCCCGACCGTCGCAATGGCGGCGTCGAGGCGGGACTGCAATTCGGGCAGATAGCGACAGGTTGCTTCCGCTTCGGAGCGGCTGATCTGGCCGACATAGCCAAGGTCGAAGCCAGGCGCTTGGCCGGGCCGATAATCTCGCGCGTTAAAAGCAATGGTCGCTTCCTGCCCATCGATCTTGTTTCGCGCCGACAGCCAGGTGAAGAGCGTCAGAGCCGATGTGATCGTGACCTCCGCCGCCGCGGGGGCAGCGGGCAGCAATGGAGCGAACGCCTCCTGCACGGTCGCCTCGCGCTCCGGCCCGCGTTCGGTCCAGGTCGAGCGTGAGACGACTTCGCCGTCGGGACCACCATCGCGGATCGTCTGGGTGCGATCGGAGGTCTCGAAGGTGGTCTTGCCGCCCTCGGGCACCGCGACGGTGTGGCGCTCGTCCCAGTCGCTCGGCTTGCCGGGGGCAGCGAACTCGGAGTGGATGGTCGAGCCGTCGCGGTTGACGACGGAGCGTTCGGCGAGCGAGCCGTCGGGGCGGGTGGCGTCCTGATAGAAGGCCCAGCTCTCCTCGCCGCTGGTATCGGGTACGACGTCGCCGAAATTTAATGCGGCCGCGAAGGCGTTTCCGAGATTGCCGATGAAGTCGGTTCCGGTCAGCGTCGGATCGCCACCACCTCCGCCGCTGGTCCATTGCCCGCCATCGGCATTGCCGGCCGGCACGCGCGGCTGGTCGGGATTGTATTTGCGGGCGAGCTCGTGGCGGAGCAGCCGCGTCTGCGCCTTCAGCGAGACAAGCCGGCGGCGCAGAAGGACGATCTCGCGCCAGCGTGCGCTGTCGGCGGCTGAACGATGCGGCAGGTCGGGCATAACGTGCTCCTGGTTGTGGAGCGTCGTTCTGAGGCCGCCAGAAGCACCGGGGATAAGATCGCTATCTATCCCCGCTAACGTCCGATTCTGCCTTCGCCTCGCAACGCATGAAGGCTTTGCCATTCGACGAATTGCGGGACTCGGGTGCGAGGCGCTAGCCTTCCCGGCGATTCGTATCCGGAGCCGCCATGTCCCGCGATTTCGCCTTGCCGCCCGGCCTCAGGCATCGCCAGGTCGTCGTGCGCGACACCATGCTCCATGTCGCCGAGGTCGGCGACGGGCCGGCGGTGCTGCTGCTGCATGGCTGGCCGGAATTCTGGATGAGCTGGCTGCCGATCATGAATCGGCTGCACGGCGAGTTCCGTTTGATCGCACCCGATCTGCGCGGCTTCGGCGACAGCGGCAAATCATCGGCGCCGCGCAGCGATGTCGGTGCCAACGCCCATGCCGACGATATGGCGGCGCTGCTGGAGGGGCTCGGTGTCGGCCCGGTCGGCGTCGTCGGCCATGATGTCGGCGCCTATGTAGCGCAGGGGCTGGCGCGGCGCCATCCGCAGCGGGTCGAGAAGCTGCTGTTCTTCAATTGCCCGACACCGAGCGTCGGCTCGGCCTGGGTCCGCGACGGCCATATCAACGAGATCTGGTACCAGTCCTTCCAGCAATTGCCGCTGGCGGAGCAGTTGATCGGCTCCAGCCGCGAGGCCTGCGCGCTCTATCTCGGGCATTTCCTGACGCATTGGTGCCATCGAAAGGATGCCTTCGCGCCGGTCTTCGACAGTTACGTCGAGAATTTCATGAAGCCGGGCAATCTGCGCGGCGGATTCGACTGGTATCGCAGCCAGAACGCGGCGCGGATCGCCGCGATCGACGGCCACCCGGCGCCCTCCGTGCCGATCCATCAGCGCACAAGGGTGCATTGGGGCCGGCACGACCCGATCCTGAAATCGGACTGGTCGACCTTCCTGCCGCTCTATTTCGACGACGTCGAGGTGAGCTTCTGTGAGGACGCCGGTCATTTCGTCCATGTCGAGGCACCTGACGAAGCCGCGCAGGTCCTGGCCGACGTGTTCGCTGATTAGTTGGCGGCTTATTGGCTACCGTATCCCTCGGAGTCCTCTCGCCTTCTGGCGCGCAACACCTACATGAGCGAAAGCGGCCCTCGCGCGCGCAAGTCGGCGAAGGATGGACAATGAGGGCGATTCAAAATCTTGTGGTTTTTGAATCGCTTGCCGCGATATCTCGCCGTGAACGAAACCTGATTCTGCGGGAGTCAGCGATTCGGCCTCGCTTCGTTCCGGACTCGTTCTGTTCACGGATCGGGTTGCCTTTGGGTAGCCCATCCCGGTAGGGCTGGCCCGGCGTTTCGCCGCGCAGGCTGCAGGAAAGCTCCAGCGTCTTGATCCAAACCCGTTCCCTTCCGCCCTCGCTCCGCGCCCGCGGTGTCACGGCGGTGCTCGGCCCGACCAATACCGGCAAGACCCATCTCGCCATCGAGCGGATGGTGGCGCATCCGACCGGCATGATCGGCCTGCCGCTGCGCCTTTTGGCGCGCGAGGTCTATCAACGCGTCGTCGACAAGGTCGGGCCTCATGCCGTCGCGCTCGTCACCGGCGAGGAGAAGATCAAACCGGAGCGGCCGAGCTTCTGGGTCTGCACGGTCGAGGCGATGCCGCGCGACCTCGTGGTCGATTTCGTCGCCATCGACGAGATCCAGCTCGCCGCCGATCTCGATCGCGGCCATGTCTTCGCCGACCGGCTGCTCAATCATCGCGGCCGCGAGGAGACGATGCTGATCGGCGCCGGCACGATGAAGCCGCTGGTCGAGCAGCTCATCCCCGGCGTCAATGTCGTCTCCCGCCCGCGCCTGTCGAAGCTCTCCTTCGCCGGCGACCGCAAGATCACCCGGCTGCCGCGACGCTCGGCGATCGTCGCCTTCTCGGCCGAGGAGGTCTACGCCATCGCCGAGCTGATCCGGCGGCAGAAGGGCGGTGCGGCGGTGGTGCTGGGGGCGCTGTCCCCGCGCACGCGAAATGCCCAGGTCGAGATCTACCAGTCGGGCGATGTCGACTATCTCGTCGCCACCGACGCGATCGGCATGGGGCTCAACCTCGATGTCGACCACATCGCCTTCGCCGGCGACAGCAAGTTCGACGGTCACCACTATCGCAAGCTTCATCCGGCCGAGTTCGGCCAGATCGCCGGCCGTGCCGGGCGCCACCTGCGCGACGGCACCTTCGGCACGACCGGCCGCGCCCCGCCCTTCGAGCAGGAGCTCGTCGAGGCGATCGAGGATCACCGCTTCGAATCGGTGCGCCAGGTGCAATGGCGCAACTCCGATCTCGACCTGCGCTCGATCCCCGGCCTGCTCGACAGCCTCAACTTCCAGCCGCAGGAACCGGGTCTGACGCGGGCGCTGATCGCCGAGGACATGACGACGCTGGAGATCCTGGCGCGCGATCACGACGTCTCGCGGCTGGCGCAGGGCAAGCCGGCCGTGTCCCGGCTCTGGGAAGTCTGCGGCCTGCCGGATTATCGCAAGATCGCGCCGATGCAGCATGCCGAGCTGGCGACCACCCTTTATCTGCGCCTGATGCGGCATGGCCGGCTCGATCCGGACTGGTATGCCGGCCAATTGGCGGCGCTCGACCGGGTCGATGGCGAGATCGACACCCTGTCGGCCCGCATCGCCCAGGTGCGGACCTGGACCTATGTTGCCAACCGTCCGGACTGGCTACCCGATCCTGAGCATTGGCAGGGGGTGGCTCGTCTTGTAGAGGACAGGCTGTCGGACGCTTTGCACGAACGGCTCGCCAGCCGTTTCGTCGATCGGCGCACGAGCGTATTGATGCGTCGCCTGCGGGAGAATGCGATGTTGGAGGCCGAAGTCACCTCGACCGGCGATGTCCTGGTCGAGGGTCAGCATGTCGGATTGCTGCAAGGCTTCCGTTTCACGGCGGACCCGAAGGCGGGTGGTCCGGAAGCGAAAGCTTTGAACGCTGCGGCGCTGAAAGCGCTTGGCGGCGAGCTGGAAGCGCGCGCCTCGCGCGTCGTGCTGGCCGGGGACGAGGCCTTCGTGCTGTCGCATGATGGGCTGATCCGCTGGATCGGCGAGCCGGTCGCGCGCCTGACCGCCGGCGAGAAGGTGCTGGAGCCGCGCTTGCGCCTGATGGTCGACGATCATCTGCCGGCCCCGGCCCGCGAGCAGATCGAGACGAGGCTCGGCGCCTGGCTGAAGCACCATGTCACCAAGCTGCTCGGCCCGCTCCAGATCCTGGAGAACGCCGAGAGCGTCAGCGGCATCGCCCGCGGCATCGCCTATCAGGCGGCCGAGGCGCTCGGCGTGCTGGAACGCAGCAAGGTCGCCGAGGAGATGAAGACGCTCGACCAGGAGGGACGGGCGGGCCTGCGCCAGCTCGGCATCCGCTTCGGCGCCTTCCATCTCTATGTCCCGGCGCTGCTGAAGCCGGCGCCGCGCGCGCTCGCCGCCCAGCTCTGGGCGCTGAAGCACGGCAATCCGGAAGTCTCCGGGCTCGACGACATCTCGCACCTTGCGTCGTCCGGGCGAACCTCGTTTCCTGCCAACAAGGAGATCCCGAAGGGGCTCTATCGTGCCGCCGGCTACCGCGTCTGCGGCGAGCGGGCCGTGCGCGTCGACATCCTCGAGCGCCTCGCCGACCTGATCCGTCCCGCGATCGCCTATCGCCCCGGCGTCACGCTCGGCCAGCCGCCGGTGGGCGCTGCCGATCAGGACGGCTTCGTCGCCACCGGCGCGATGACCTCGCTGGTCGGCTGCGCCGGCGAGGATTTCGCCTCGATCCTGCGCTCGCTCGGCTATGTCTCGCAGAAGCGTCCGGGCCCGGCGATCACCGTGCCGCTCGCTGCCGCGTCCGAGCCGGCCGCGACCACGCCCGCGGTTCCGGTGGAGGTCGTCGTCGAGGCGGCCGATGCGCTGAACGAGGCGCCGTCCACCGAGAGCGAGGCTGCCGCTGAAGGCGCGGACAGCGCTGCGCCTGCGGGCGAAACCGCGGATGCTCCGATCCTGACCGATGCGGAGATCGCTGCGGCTCCGGCCGAGGAAGAGGCTGCCGACCCGGTTGAGCCGGTGCCGGCCGACGCGATGTCGACGCTCGCCCTGCCAAGCGATGAGTCGGTGGCAGAAGCTGTGCCTGAAACCGAGATCGCGGCGACCGAGCCTGCTGTGGCCGCCGAAGCGGCTCCTGCGGCCGAGCCGGAGCTGATCGAGATCTGGCGTCCGCATCGCCATCAGGGCGGGCGGCGTCCCGAGCAGGGCCAGCGTGGCCGCCGGCCCGATCGTCGTGCCGGTGCTGCCGAGGCCGCTCCGGCGGCCGAAGGCGGCGAGGGCAAGCCCGGCGGGCAGCGTCCGCCTAACCGCAATCGCTGGCGCGAGGGGGGCTGGAATGGTCCGCGTCCTGCCGGCGGCGAAGGTGGCAGGCCCGCGGCGCAGGAGGGCGCCGGCCGCAATGCGCAGGGCCGCGATGGGCGTCCCGAGCGCGGCCCGCGGCCGGAGTTCAAGCGCGATGGCGGTCGCCCGGGTGGCGGTCCGCGTCGCGAGGAGCGCGGCGGCAAGGAGCAACGCTTCCAGCAGCCGCAGCGGCCGCGCCCGGCCGAGCGCCAGCCCGATCCGGATTCGCCCTTCGCCAAGCTGCTTGCCCTGAAAGCCCAGCTCGAGGGCAATGACGGGCGCAAGAGCTAGGCATTCGCACTCCGGGGTATCGCTTGCGGGACGACCGGCAACGCCTCGACAAATGGCTCTGGTTCGCACGTTTCGCGCGGTCCCGTCCCGCCGCCGTGCGGCTGGTGGAGGAGGGGCATGTCCGGGTTGCAAGCAAGCGTGTCGAGAACCCGGCGCTCGGGGTGAAGCCCGGAGACGTGCTGACGCTCGCTCTGCCGCATGCGACGCTGGTCGTGCGCGTCATCGGTTTTGCTGAACGCCGCGGCTCCTATGAGCAGGCCCAGACGCTTTACGAGGTCCTCAGCGGACCCGAGCGCGGCGATCAGCCGCTTGCGCCCGACGCCCCCGAGGGATAGAGCGCGTAGTGATGCGGCGAGCGCTGGCCCGCTTGCGAAAAATCATCTCGAAACGCACGTTTCGATGGAAGTTTGATCTCGTTTCCGGTCGTGACAGGGCCTTGAAACATTCTCTCGACCGGCTCTAAAGAAGCGCCGGCCGATTGGAAGGACAGCGCCATGACCTATGTGGTCACCGAGAACTGCATCAAGTGCAAATACATGGACTGCGTCGAAGTCTGTCCGGTCGATTGTTTCTATGAGGGCGAGAACTTCCTCGTCATCCATCCCGACGAGTGCATCGACTGCGGCGTCTGCGAGCCGGAATGCCCGGCCGAGGCGATCAAGCCCGACACCGAGCCGGGACTCGACAGCTGGCTGCAGCTCAATGCCAAGTTCGCCGCGAGCTGGCCGAACATCACGCAGAAGAAAGACTCGCCGGCCGACGCCAAGGAGTTCGACGGCGTGCCGAACAAGCTCGAACTCCTGTCGCCGAATCCCGGCGAAGGCGACTGAGCTTACCCTCCGTCAGACCCGAATCGAGGTTAACCATAGCCGGTCGCAACGCGGCCCGGCGCTGTTTGCATTCCGTTTACCTTTGATTCGGCGCGATTTTTGTGGTATCCACAAGCCACAGTCGAGTTCGTTCCGCCTGCCCCTGCGAGGTTACACAAACGGGGCACCCCCTGAAACGACAGCAATGCACCACCGGTCAGAATGCCCGGGGTGTGATTGTCTTCGTGTCTGGCGGTTCGCAAGAAACGATCGGCTGTGGGAGCGTGTTGCGCCGGTGAAAAAGCCAGAAGGCTTACCCGACGTGTCAGGCAGAGTGCCGCCGGTCATCCCGGCCAGCGGTTGAAAGTCGCGTCTCCGCTCCGGCGGAGAGATGCAGGAGTCGAAACGGCATGTCCACTGCGAAGAAGACTGTTGTGCGCCAGGGCTTCAAGACGGGCGAGTTCGTCGTCTACCCGTCCCATGGCGTCGGTCAGATCACGGCGATCGAGGAGCAGGAAGTCGCGGGCTTCAAGCTCGAGCTGTTCGTCGTCAGCTTCGCCAAGGACAAGATGACCCTGCGTGTGCCCACCGCCAAGGCGGCGAGCGTCGGCCTGCGCAAGCTCGCCGACACCGACATCGTCGGCAAGGCGCTCTCGACCCTGACCGGTCGTGCCCGAGTGAAGCGCACCATGTGGTCGCGCCGCGCCCAGGAATACGAAGCGAAGATCAATTCGGGCGATCTCGTCGCCATCGCCGAGGTGGTGCGCGATCTCTACCGCTCCGAGGCGCAGCCCGAGCAGTCCTATTCCGAGCGCCAGCTCTATGAGGCTGCGATCGACCGGATGACCCGCGAGATTTCCGCCGTCGAGGAGATCACCGAGACCGAGGCGCTGAAGAAGATCGAGGGCCAGCTCGCCAAGTCGCCGCGCCGCGCCGGCAAGGCCGATGCCGCCGAGGCGGCCGAGGGCGAGGATGGCGACGAGGACCTGCAGGAAGAGGCTGCCTGAGACAGCTTTCCCGCATCGGATAAGAAGAGCCCGGCGGAGCGATCCGCCGGGCTTTTTCGTGTCAGGCCGCCCCGGTCTCGGCGGCAAGGAAGGCCACCGTCCGCTCCCAGGCCAGCTTGGCCGCCGCGGCATTGTAGCGCTCGGCGCTGGTGTCGTTGTGGAAGGCGTGGTCGACGTCGGGATAGACGATCGCCTGGTAGTTGACGCCGGCCGCCTTCAGCGCCGCCTCATAGGCCGGCAGGCCCTCGACCAGACGCGTGTCGCGAGCAGCCTGCTGGATCAGCAGCCGGGCCTTGATCTGCGGCACCTTGGCGAGGTCGGGCGAGCGCCCGTAGAAGACGACGCCGGCAGTGAGCTCCGGAGCGCTGACGGCGAGATCGTTGACCGCGCCGCCGCCCCAGCAGAAGCCGACCGCGCCGACCTTGCCGGTCGCATCCGGCCGTGCCTTGAGGAAGGCGAGGGCGGCGCGGCCCTGCGACACGACGTCCTCGGGCTTGAGCTGCGGGAACAAGGCGCGCGCCGCATCGGCATCGGCCGGCGTGCCGCCGAGCGGGGTGAGGAAATCGACGCCGAGCGCGCTGAAGCCGGCCAGAGCGGCACGGCGGGTGACGTCCTCGATATGCGGGTTCAGGCCGCGGTTCTCGTGGATGATGAGGACGCCGCCGCGCTTGGCCTGCGTCTTCGGCGTGACGAGATAGCCTTTGAGCTTCACGCCGCCGATGGTCTCGTCGATGCGCCTGCTCTCGATGCGGGCATCGTCGGCTGGGACCTGCTGGGCCTGGGCGTAGTTCGGTTCCAACAACGACAGCGCCGCTTCAGCTGCCGCCGCGGAGCCGGCGATGGCGATCAGTCGGTTCATGAAGCTGCGCCGGTCGAGCGGCTTGTGGGTGTATTCGTCGTAGAGTTCGACGATGCGGCGATCGAGCGCCATGACTGCCTCCCTGTCTTGACGAAGGCCGGCAGGCTAGCACAACACGCCCAGAAAGGGCTGGGCGAGCCGAGCTCCTATTCGCTCACGATCTTGTAACGCTGGCCGGGCGTCAGCTTCGCGCTGCGCTCCAGCCCGTTCAGGATCAGGAAGAGTTCCATCGGCCGGTCGGTCGCCGCCATCCGTTCGGCGAGGCTGGCGGGCATGTCGCCGGCGCCGGCGGTGACCAGTCGGATCCGCAGGGGGCTGACCGATTGCGCGTCGCTGGCGCTGAGATTGCGGAAGCTGTCGAGCAGAGCGCGCATGGCGCGCTCGGGATCGGTCTGGCCCTTGGCGGCGAGGATGAAGCGATAGACCCGGGGGCCGGCCTGGACCGCGGCGAGCCGGAAGGTCCAGTCGGCGCCCTTGCCCGAGGTCATCGCCGCCGGCAGGCCGCCGACGGTCAGCGACTGGACCTCGGCGGTGGTGACGCCGTCGATCCAGCCTGATGCCACATAGGATTCCAGCGTCTGGCCGGCCTTCAGCGCGACCGAGTCGAAGCGCAGCGCCTGCGAGCCGTCATTGCTGACGCCGACCACCATCTCGCGGGCCGCTTCGAGCTCGAAACCGTCGGGAGCCGTGAAGGCGATGCGCAGCGCGCTGTTGAGATAGCGGCGGCCCCGCACGACGCCATCGGCCGGATCATCGCCGAAGGCGATGCCATCGACGACGCCGAGCCAGCGCGCGGCGTCGCGCTCACCGATGCCGGGCGCGCCGATCTGACGCGCGCCATTGGTGACGGCGGCGACGCGCTCCGGCGTCGAGGGATGGCTGGAGAGGATGTCGAACTTCTTGTCGCCGCCGCCTTGGCCGCCGGCGCGGAAGCTGGTGTTGCGGCCGAGCGAGACCAGGAAGCGGCCGGCGCCATAGGGGTCGTATCCGGCGCGGGCGATGTTGCGCACGCTGATCTGGTCGGCGGTCAATTCCTGCTGGCGCGAGAAGCGGGCGAGCGAGAGTTTTGAGCTCTGCTGCACCGCGGCCCCGGTCGTCGGGTCGTTCAGCACCTGCGCCACGACCTTGCTGACCAGCGCCGATTCTGCTTCCATCTCGGCGCGCTCGACCGCGTGGCGCGCGGTGACATGAGCGATCTCGTGGGCCATCACCGAGGCGATCTCGGCCGAGTCGTTCGCAAGGGCAAGCAGGCCGCGCGTGACATAGAGCCGCCCCGTCGGCAGCGCGAAGGCGTTGACGATCGGCGAGTTGAGGATCGTCACCTCATAGGTACCGATCTGGCCCTCGCCGGCCTTGGCGAGTCGGGCGATGATCGCCTCCAGCTCGGCCTTGACCTGCGGGGCACGGTATTCGCCGCCGAAGGCGGAGAGCAGGCGCTGATGCTCGCGGTCGGTGCCGCGCTGCAGGCTGGCGACGCGCGGCGCCGGTTCGCCGCCGGGCTGATTGAGCGGCGCCAGGACCGAATTCTGGTCGCCGAAGCAGGCCGCCAGCAACAGGGCCGGCAGCACCGCGGCGACGAGGCGCCCCCGGAACGGCTGACGATGTCGCTGAACTCTCCGCATCTGCCCCTAGTCGATCAGTTCCAGTGCGCTGCGCGATTCGGCTTCGATCAGGAGGCCGTCGCGCCCCTCGACCACGCCGCGTATGCGCACGCGTTTACCCGTCAGCGACGAGGCGGTCCAGCCGCTGCGCTGCAATTCACGCCACAGCGCGCGCGACAGAACGATGCTGCCGCCGGCGCCGCGCCGTCGCTCGAAATTGAGATAGGTCCGCTGCGCCCGCTCTGCGACGGCAGCGATACGCCCCTCGACCTCGACGATCCGGCCCGCCTGCGCTTTCATCGCGGCGGCATCATGACCGTCAATCACCGGGCGCGCCACTGCGGCATGTTTTCGCTGCGGGTTTCCGGGCTGGCCGGCCGTCGCGGCTCGCGGCTCGGCCTTGCGCCAGACCTCGTTGCAGGCGGCAAGACCCGGTTCGGGCAGGCGCAGGGCGGCGCCTTCGGCGAGGAGGGCGGCACTGAGGTCGGCCTGGCCGGCGAGCACATCAGGAGCCCCGTCGGCGGCGAGGAGGCGCGCCGGGAGGCGCCCCCACCGATCCGCCCCGCCGAGTGGGGCCAGCCGGAAGGCCTGACCGTGCCAGCGGACGAGTTGCGTGGCGAAGCGCTCGCGCTCGGCGTCGTTCTGCCGGGGGGCGAGTCCGGCGAGCCTGACGCTCCGGCCGTCGGCGAGCAGCAGGTCGCCATGGCGATCGAGACCGGCGAGGCGGACCAGCTCGACCCCTTCCGCAGTCGCGCAAGCGTCATCCGCCGCTCGCGCGATGATGGCCGAGGCCGCCATGCCGACGAGGAACGTCACGATCGCTGCAAAGGAAGGCTTCACCCGCATCGGCTTTATGCTAAACGCAAGGACGCGCGTCCCGGTAGCTCAGCAGGATAGAGCAACGGTTTCCTAAACCGTAGGTCAGGGGTTCGAATCCCTTCCGGGACGCCAGTTTCCTTTTTTCGCTGCAGATGTCGGTTGCCGATCCGATCGGCGGAGCCGCCTCCGGCGCTGCGAGGTCGACCTTGCCTTCCAATGTGCCGCCGACGATTCGGACCGACCGCCTGATCCTGCGCGCCCCGGCCGCAGCCGATTTTTCCGACTATGCCGACTTCCTCGCCTCGGAGCGGGCGCAATATATGGGCGGCCCCTATGATCGGCGTGGCGCCTGGGGCCTGTTCTGCCATGACGTCGCGCAATGGGCGCTGTTCGGCCATGGCGCGCTGATGATCGATCTGCCGGGCAGGACCTGTGTCGGGCAGGTCGGCATCAATCACGGCCCGCTCTTCCCTGAGAAGGAACTCGGCTGGCTGATCTATGCCGGGCATGAGGGTCAGGGCTATGCGAGCGAAGCCGCCGCCGCTCTGCGCGACTGGGTCTTCGGCCAGCTCGGCCTCGGGACGCTGGTCAGCTATGTCGATCCGCGCAACCGGCGCTCGGTCGCCGTCGCCGAACGGCTCGGGGCTCGCCTGGACAACGCTGCTGCGAGGCCGGACCCCGGCGATCTGGTCTATCGGCATCACCGATAGGGCAGGAGATCGTGACCAGGCAGGGGCGAGGGGCGATCGGCCCGCGGCTCAGTGCTTCGTCACGTGCTCCGGCTTGCCCTTGCGCTTGGTCGAGGCCAGCTCGTCGAGCTCTTTCTCTGTCATCGACTCGAGCATCGATTTCGAGGCCCCCTTGAGCTCGCTCTTCGGGATGTCGCCACGCTTGGCGGCGAGCGCCGCTCCGGCCGCCTTCTGCTGCGCCTTTGATTTGGCTGGCATCGCTCATCCTCCGATCTTGGGCTGTGATGCCTGCAACCCGAGCGGCGCGTGCTGGTTCCGTGTTGCCAGGGTGACAGCCCCGCTGGCGTGCTCGCCTTGCGAACCGACCATGCGGGGATTGCGAAAGCCCGATCTTGTCGCGGCGGCTTCGGCACGGCAAAGCTGATGGCACGGCTCTTGAGGGAAGACTTCAAGGCCGGCCAACTCTCGCAGCCGGGACCATCTTGCGCATCCTCGTCCTCAATCCGAACACCAGTGCCGAGATGACCGAGCTTGTCCTGCGCGTGCTGGCGCCGCTGGTGCCTGCCGATGTCGAGCTCGTGCCGGCGACCGGTCGTTTCGGCGCGCGCTATATCTCCAGTCGCAGCGCCGGCGCCATCGCCGGGCATGCGGCGCTGGACGCCTTTGCCGAGCATGGGGCGGGGTGCGACGCGGTCTATCTCGCCTGCTTCGGCGATCCCGGGCTGATGGCGCTGAAGGAGATATCGGAGGTTCCGGTGGTCGGCATGGCCGAAGCGGCCTGCCGGCAGGCCGCTGCGCAGGGCGGGCGTTTCTCGATCGTCACCGGTGGCGAGCGCTGGGGGCCCATTCTCACCGAGTTCACAGCTGCGCTCGGACTGGACGGCAGGCTGGCCGCCGTCGAGACGGTGGCGCCGACCGGCGGCGACATCGCGGCCGATCCGGACGGGTCGATCGCGCTGCTGGCCGACGCTTGCCGGCGAACGGTCGAGCGCGACGGAGCGCAGGCGGTGATCCTGGGCGGGGCCGGGCTTGCTGGCCTCGCGGCGCGGGTCGAACCGTCTGTCGGCGTGCCGGTGATCTGCTCGACTTTAGCCGGCTTCGCCGCCGTGCTCGACGCGGTGCGCAATCCGCCGCGGAAGCCGCGTCAGGGTGATCTCGCACTGCCGGCGTCTGTGCCTAGTATCGGGCTCTCGGCCGGTCTGACGCGCCTGCTGAGCGAGCGCTAGCGGCGTCTGCCTCCAGATGGGCGAGCGGGCTGCGCAGCTGCCGCGTTTCCCTGAGGGACGGCCAGCCAGATCATATGCTTTGCGCCGCCGGCTCCGGCTCGAGCGCGCACCGTCTTCTCTTCGACGGCGAAGCCGGCCTGGCGCAGGCGCTGGGTGAAGCTGCGGTCCGGCCCCGCCGACCAGACCGCGAGCACGCCGCCCGGCCGCAGCGCTGCCTTCGCATGGCCGAGGCCGGCATGGTCGTAGAGCCGGTCATTGGCCTCGACCATCAGCCCGTCCGGGCCGTTGTCCACATCGAGCAGGATCGCGTCGTAGCGGCTCGGACCTTCGCGGATCGCAGCCATGACATCGGCTTCGCGCGCGGTGACGCGGGGATCGTCGAGGCAGCCGGCGAAGATCGGAGCGAGCGGGCCGCGCGCCCAGGCGATCACCGCCGGGATCAATTCGGCGACGACGATCTCGGCATCGTCCGGGAGCGCTGCGAGTGCGGCCCGGAGCGTGAAGCCCATGCCGAGGCCGCCGATCAGCAGGCGTAGTCCTGGTCGCGGCCCGATCCTCTCGATCGCCAGTGTCGCCAGCGCCTCCTCCGAGCCCTTGAGGCGCGAGTTCATCAGCTCGTTATGGCCGAGCGTGATCGAGAACTCGTCCTCGCCGCGGCGCATCAGTTTCAGCGTGCCGCCGCCCGGGATCGGCGCGGCGTCGAGCTGCATCCAGGGCTTCATTGGTGCTTCAGTCCAGCCGGGCGCGCTTGATGAAGGCGCCGGCCTTCATGATGACGGGCATGTGCCGGCCCTGGCGGGTCAGCAGCGACAGATCCTGCAGGGGGTCGCCATCGACGACGATCAGGTCGGCATGGGCGCCCGGAGCGATGGTGCCGATCTTGCCCTCCAGCTTCAGGAGCTTGGCCGCGACATGGGTCGCGGCGCCGATCACCTCATGCGCCGGTAGGGCCCGGCCGCGGATGACGAATTCCTCCGACTGGTGGCGATGCATCTCGCCGAGCAGGTCGCTGCCATAGGCCATGGCGAGCCCGGCCTTCTTCATGATCGCCAGCGATTCCATGCCGGCGGCGCGGACGAATTCGACCTTGGCGACGGAATCGGGCGGGAAGCCGAGCTTGCCGCCCTCGCTGGAGAGCTTGTCATAGGTGACGAGCGTCGGCACCGCTACGGCGCCGTTCCTGGCGGCGAGCTTGGCCGTCTCGGCCTTGATCAGGTTGCAATGCTCCAGCGAGTGGACGCCGGCCTCGACGCAACGGCGGATCGCCTCGTCGGTGTAGACATGGGCCGAGACATAGGTGCCGGCCATGCGGGCCTCTTCCACGACCGCTTCGAGTTCGCCGACGGAGAAGCCGAGGAAATGGATCGGGTCCGTCGGCGAGGCGCAGCCGCCATTGGCCATGATCTTGATGAAGTCGGCGCCGCCCTTGAGCTCCTCGCGGGCGGCGCGTCGGACCTCAGCCTCGCCATCGCAGATGCGGCCGAGCGCGCCGAGGCGGTGACGGGTGCCGGGCGCGAGCCGGTCGTCATAGCGGCCGCGGAAATCGGCATGGCCGCCGGTCTGGCTCAGCGCCTTGCCGGAGATCACGAGGCGCGGCGTCGGGTAGTCGTGCTCCTCGGTCGCCTGCTTCAGGCCGAAATCGGCGCCGCCGACATCGCGCACCGTGGTGAAGCCGCGCAGCAGCATCTCTCGCATGATCACGAGCGAGCGCACGGTGACGAGCGAATCCGGCAGGGCGGCGTTGCGGCCGAGATCGGCGAGGCCGGCGATGACATGGACATGGGCATCGATCAGGCCCGGCATCAGCGTGCGGCCCTTGAGGTCGACCACCCTGGCCTTCTCTGAGCGGACGCTCTTGCCGACCTCGCGGATCAGCCCAGCCTCGACCAGGACGGAGACCGGATCGGCCCGCTCGGGCGCGGTGCCGTCGACGATGCGGGCATTCTGGAACAGGGTCGCGGCCATCGGTTTGGTCCTTGCCTTTGAAAGTTCGTGAGAGGCCGTTCAGCGCATCAGCAGCGCTGCGAGCCAGAGGCCCAGGCCGAAGACGACGTGGTTGATCAGGCCGATCAGCCGGATCTGGTTGGCATTGGGGCGCTTGCTGGCGGCGAGGCCAAAGCCCATGCCGGGCTGCAGGATGAACCAGCCGCAGCCGACGGTGACGATGCCGACGATCAGGGCCGGCAGCAGCGTCGGGTTGCGGGCCCAGTCCAGCCCCCAGATCATGATGACGATCGCGGCGAACAGGGCGCCGATCAGGTAGTGCATGATCCAGCCGATCGCGAGCTCGCCTTGCACCGGCGGCGTGTCTGCGATGGTGTCGTGCATGAAGCGGCCACGCGGCAGATAGGCGAACCAGCGCCCGACCATCGCCCAGTTCGCTAGCGGGATGCCGAAGGCCCGGTTGAGGACAAGTGCCCAGAGGTCGAGCAGAGCGGTCGCGCCGATGCCGATCGCGAGCGAGCGGCCGATCACTTCGAGCATGTCTATCCCCTAGGCCGCGAACCGCGCCGCCGGCTATGGAGGCGAAAGGACGCAGTGGGGTCAATCGCCAGCAGGTTGAATGTCCCCGCCCTTAGCGCAGACGGGGCATGCGGCGGCGCAGCGCAGGAACCGCAGAGGACGTCGCTCGTTCTCCACCAGTGCTTTCAATGCGGGGGGACGCGATGGCAGTGGCGACGGCGAGCAAGACGAACGCGACCGGGCCGCATGGAGCGCAGGAACTGCCCTCGGTCGTCGTCACCAGCTACAATCTCGAAATCCGCGACGGTGACGGCTTCCTCGGCGACAAGGCGAGCCGAGGCGCCTTCATGGATCATCTCGCCGAGTTGCGCAGCCATCTCGCCGAGACGGGTGAGGATCCGCTGGCGAAGGCCGGCAAGAGCGTCAGCAAATCGGAGCTCGACAAGCTGCTGACGGAAGGCGAGGCCCGCGAGGCGGCGCTGGTGCTCTCGGCTGTGGAGCGCTTCGCCCAGTCGCTCGCCTTCGTCATCCGCCGCTTCCTGCGGCAGAAGGCCTGGAGCCCGGTCGAGCGCATTGTCGTCGGCGGCGGCTTCCGCCAGAGCCGGATCGGCGAGCTGGCGATCGCGCGAGCCGGGATCATCCTGCAGACGGAAGGCTATACGATCGAACTCGTGCCGGTGCGCCATCACCCGGACGAGGCCGGGCTGGTCGGCAGCGCCCATCTCGCGCCGAAATGGATATTCGAGGCCTATGATAGCCTGGTCGCGGTCGATATCGGCGGCTCGAACATCCGTGCCGGCATTGTCGAACTGCGCCAGGACAAGGCTTCCGATCTGAGCAAGGCACGGGTCTGGGAAACCGAGCTCTGGCGCCATGCCGACGAGGAGCCGAGCCGCGAGGAGGCGGTGAAGCGGCTCGGCAAGATGCTGCGCGACCAGATCAAGCACGCCGAAGCGGAGGGTCTTCGCGTTGCGCCTTTCATCGGCGTCGGCTGTCCCGGTCTGATCGAGCCGGACGGGGCGATCGACCGCGGCGCCCAGAACCTGCCGGGCAACTGGTCGAGCAGCCGGTTCAATCTGGTCGAGAGCATCCGCGAGATGGCGCCGGAGATCGGCGAGCACGACACTGTCGTCACCATGCACAACGACGCGGTCGTCCAGGGCCTGAGCGAATTGCCGTTCATGCAGGATGTCGAGCACTGGGCGGTGCTGACCATCGGCACCGGGCTCGGCAATGCCAGCTTCCAGAACCGGGCGAAGCCGAAGAGCCGCGACAAGGGCAAGGACAAGCCGAAGAACGGCAAAGACAAGAAGGACTAAAAGCTTCAGTCCCGCTTCGCCGGCAGCGCCCAGAGCAGGCCGCGCGTGACGATCGCCGGGAAGACGGTGAGATGGTCCTCGCCGGGGATGATCTCGGTCGAGAGCTTCAGGCCCGGATAATTGCGCGAGCGCAGCGCCTGCTCGAACTCCTTGAGATCGGCGATCATGTCGGTCTTGCCGTCGTAGCGCGGATCGCCCGAGGCCTTGTCGATCGTCTCATAGGAGGCGATCGCCATCAGCACGTTCGCCTTCAGCTCCTTGTTGGCCTCGGCATAGGCGCGCTCGCGCTGGAACAGCACCTTCTGGTCGAACCAGAGCGAGGGGCTACCGATGATGTAGTGCTGGAACAGCTTCGGCTCGCTCAGCAGGACATGGAGGCCGAACAGTCCGCCATAGGAATGGCCGGCATAGATGCTGCGAGTCGTATCGGTCCGGTAGGTCGCAGCGACGAAGGGCATCAGTTCCTCGGAGAGGAAGCGGCGATAGCCCTCAGCTTCACCGAAAACCGGCGGTTTGCCGGAGGGATCGCGCGTCTTCTCGCCGTTCGGCGTCGGCGTGTAGTCGCGCCGGCGGCTGTATTCGGGGGTGTCGCCGACCGAATAGGACAAGCCAACCAGGATGAACTCCTCCAGCCCCTTGGCCCGGTTGCCGACCCGGCGCGCAATGCTGCGTACCAGCGGGAAGGCGTAGTCGGCGTCGGTGACGAACAGTACCGGGAAGCGCCGGCGCGGCTGGCTCTGATAGGATTCCGGCAGGCTGACGAAAATCTCGTAATCGCGCTGCAGCGCCTTGGCGCGGATCGTCCTGACCTCGGTGCCTTTGAGCACGAAGGGCGGCGGCGCAGTGATGCCGTCGGAAGCCGGCGGCTCGGCATCGGGCCGGGCGATGGCGGCGGTGGCGATGAGCATGAAGGCGATGAAGGCAGGCAGGCGAAGCATCCACGACGTCTCCGACAGGACTGTGCCGGGATCGTGACGGTTCGCGTAGCCACAGCCAAGAGCGTGCCTTCGATTCCACCAGTCGTCCCGGGCGGAGCGAAGCGAAGACCCGGGACCCATTCCGGAACGCTTCAGGCATGGGTCCCGGATCGGCGCCGCTGACGCGGCTTGTCCGGGACGACTCAAAGGGGCTAGCGCCGGAGGCCCGGAGCTTCGACAGGAAGCCCCCTGGCCCGCACGGCGAGATAGAGTTCGAGCGCGAGGTATTCGTCGGAGCCGTAGTCGAACTGCGTCGCCCTGACGCCGAGCGAGCAGGCGCGCAATCGCCGATGCAGCGAGCCGAGCCCGTTCCATTCGAGCCGATAGGCCGGGAAACCAGTGCCGATGCCGTAGCTGATCGTGTCGCCGCGCAGCTTCTGGCCGACGAGGCCGTCATGGCATTGCGTGCAGGCGAGGTTGAGCTGGCCCTGCCGGCGTTCGTAGAAAGATTTGCCGGCTTCGTAATAGGGCTTGGCCGCGCCTTCGGTCGAGACCGAGAGCGGCACGCCCTGCGAGAGTGAGGCGACATAGGCGGTGAGGCCGAGCAGTTCCTGGCTCTCATAGCCGAAGGCGGGCTGCTTCTGCCTCTCGACCCGGCACTGCTCGATGCGCCCTTCGAGATTGATCAGCTTGCCGCCGGCGGCGTCGACCTGCGGATAGCGGGCGGCTGCGCCGCGCAGGCTCCGCTTGGGATCGGCATGGCAGGAAGCGCAGGTTGGCGCCACGCCATCGCGGCGGCTGAACAGTTCCTCGCCCTGCTCGACCCAGAGCCAGCCGGGGTTGCGAGCCTCGTCCTCCTGCTGGCGCTGCATCTGCGGCGAGAGGAAGGCGCTGCCGGGCTTGATCTCCTCGGCACCGGCGGCGCCGGCCAGAGCGAGCAGCGCTGTCGCAACGACGCGGCTGGCCGATGTCATGTCACGACGAGACGGGCGGTGCGGGTGAAGGTCGCCCCGCCATCCTCGCGCCATTCGAACAAGAGGTCGCCGGTCTCGACGGCGCGGGTGGTGAAGCTGACGAAGGGGTTGGCGGAGACGCCGGTGTGCATGTCGTAGCGGAACACCGGCTCGCCGGCATAGATCACGGTCAGCCGGTTCAGGATCTTGCGCGGCACGACGCGGCCCTCGGCATCGACCTGTCCGCCGCGATCCATCGGATGACGGACGAGGACGCGGATTTCGACGATATCGCCGGCTTTTGCTTCGGCCGGCATGGTGATGCGGGCGTTGAACGATGCCATTGGCTTTCAGCCTCCGTCGATGCAGGCGCTGAGGGTGACCACGATATCGGCATCGGCCATGACATAGCCGCCACTGCTCAGCGAAGCGACGACCGCGACCTTCTGCGAGGTGGCGAGGCGCAAGGTGGCGCGGATGTCGGCCCGGCCGCTGCGCGGGGTGAGGTGGAAGCGCGCCACGTCGGGAAACGGGTTCTTCTCGGCGATGACATGGATCCAGCGGACATGGTCGTTCTCCGTCATGGGAGACTCAACCAGGATGGCGACATCGACCGAATTGCCGTTTTCGACCAGTTGCGGGATGTCGAAGGTGATCTTGCTGCGCTCCGGCACCGCGCCTTCGGTCACGCGCGTGATCAGCTCGGCGAGCGCCGGTGGCGCGGCTGCCTGAGTTGATGCCGGCAAGGCGGCGAGCGCGAGGCCGGCGGCGCCGGCCGCCATGACCTCGCGACGCGAGAGCGCCGGCTCAGGGCGTGCGCAGGCTGGCGAGATAGGTGACGACATCCTCGATCTCCTGGGCGGTCAGCGCCGGCCGATCGCGAAAGGCCGGGGCAACGTCTTGCAATCCTTGGTTACGAAAATAGGGCGGCATCACCGTCTGCGGGTTGAGCAGGCTGGCATCGACTAGGCGCAGGCGCAGCTGGCCGGTATCGAGCCGGGCACCGACGCCGGCGAGATCCGGGCCGATCGTGCCCTGGAAGGGCTCGTTCGGCTCCGGCACCTGATGGCAGATCAGGCAGTTGCCCTGCGTGCGGTCGAGCACCAGTGCCCGTCCGCGTTCGGGGTCGCCGATCTTGCCGCCGAGCGGCGCGGGAATCGTATCGCCGACGACGGTATAGACTTCGAGCGCGCCGGCCGGCGCGCTCGCGAGCGCCAGCCAGATCAATGCGGTCCGGATCGCGGCAGGCCTCACGCCTTGCGCAGATCCGTGTTCTTCAGCGGCAGGTTGCGCACGCGCTTGCCGGTGGCGGCGAAGATCGCGTTCAGCACTGCCGGCGCTGCCACCGCGATGGTCGGCTCGCCGACGCCGCCCCAGAATCCGCCGGAGGGCACGATCACCGTCTCGACCGCCGGCATGTCCTCCATGCGCACCACCGGATAGGTGTCGAAATTCTCCTCGACCATGCGCCCGTCCTTGACCGTGCACTCGCCGAAGAGCGCGGCAGAGAGCCCGTAGACGAAGGAGCCCTCGACCTGGCGTTCGATCTGGGCGGGGTTGACGGCGTGGCCAGGGTCGGTCGCGGCGGTGATCTTGTGGATCTTGAGCTTACCCCCGGCATCGACCGAAACCTCGGCAACCGCCGCGACGTAAGAGCCGAAGCCCATGGTCTGGCAGATGCCGCGATAGACCCCGTCCGGCGCCTTCGTCCCCCAGCCCGCCTTCTCGGCGGCCGCGTTGAGCACGGCCAGGTGCTTGGGATGGTCCTTCATCAACGCCCGGCGATAGTCGAGCGGGTCCTTGCCGGCGGCATGGGCAAGCTCATCAATGAAGCATTCCAGATAGATCGCGTTCTGGTTGAGGTTGACCCCGCGCCAGAAGCCCGGCGGCACATGCGGGTTGCGCATGGCGTGGTCGATCAGGAGGTTCGGGATGGTGTAGCCGATCGACGCCTCCGGCCCCGGCGGGTTGAGGCCCTGGAACACCACCGGATCGCGGCCGTTCTGGATGTTCTGCGGGAAGATGCCGGCGACGATCGACTGGCCGGAGATGCGCATGCGCAGGCCGGTCAGGTTGCCGTCCTTGTCGAGTGCGCCGGTGAGCTTGCACTGCGTCACCGGGTGGAAGCGCCCGTGCAGCATGTCCTCTTCGCGCGACCAGATCAGCTTGACCGGCGTGCCTGGGATCTGCTTGGCGATGGCGACGACCTGGCGCACCCAGTCATGCACCGCGCCGCGCCGGCCGAAGCCGCCGCCGAGATCGATCTTGTAGGCCTCGCATTTGGCCAGCGGCAGGCCGGATGCTTCCGATGCGGCAGCGAGTGCCGCTTCGCCATTCTGCGTCGGCGTCCAGACCTCGCAGCGCTCCGGGGTATAGAGCGCGGTCGCATTCATCGTCTCCATGCAGGCATGGTTCTGGAACGGATAGGAATAGACCTGCTCGATGACGCGTGCGGCATTGGCGATGGCGCCTTTGACGTCGCCGTTCTGGTTGCCGATAGCGGCTTGCGGGGCGTCGAGCCCTTCCTTCAGCCAGGCGGCGATGCTCTCGCTGGAGACCTTGGCGTGCTCGCCCTCGTCCCAGGTGATCGGCAGGGCGTCGAGCGCGGTCTTGGCGCGCCACCAGGTGTCGGCGACGACGGCGATGGCGCCGTCGCCGACCGGCAGGACGTGCTTAACGCCCGGCATGTCCTTGATCTTGGCGGCGTCGAAACTCTTCACCTTGCCGCCGAAAACCGGGCAGTCCTTGATCGCGGCGTTGAGCATCCCCGGCAGGGTGAAGTCCATGCCGTAGACCTTCCTGCCAGTGGTCTTGTCGGCGGTGTCGAGCCGCTTCAGCGGCTTGCCGGCGATGGTCCAGTCCTTGGGGTCCTTGAGCGGGACATTGGCGGGGGCAGGGGCCTGGAGCTTGGCTGCCGCAGCCGCGACCTCGCCATACCGGATCGAGCGGCCGGAGCCCTTATGACTGATCACGCCCTTGACGACGCTGCATTCGCTAGCTGGCACCTTCCAGCCATCCGCGGCGGCCTGGACCAGCATCATCCGGGCCGCTGCACCCCCCTTACGGACATAGTCATGGGATTCGCGGATACCGCGGCTGCCGCCGGTCGAGAAATTGCCCCAGACGCGGTTGCGGGCGAGGTTCTGGCCCGGCGTCGGATATTCGGTGGTGACCTTGGCCCAGTCGCAGTCGAGCTCCTCGGCAACGAGTTGGGCGAGGCCGGTCAGCGTGCCCTGGCCCATTTCCGAGCGGGCGATGCGGATCACCACCTTGTCGTCGGGATGGACCACGACCCAGGCGTTGACCTCCGGTACTGCGCCTTGCGCCTGTACCTCGCTGGAGAGGGGAACGGAAAAGCCGAAGCTGAAGGCGCCGGCGGCTGCGGCCGAGCCTTTCAGAATCGAACGGCGGGAGAGTTTGGTATCGGTCACAGAGGCTAGACTCATGGCGTCCTCCTGATTGCGGATGGCGCTGCGGCGAGGTGGTGGCGCTCGAGCCGCGCGCGGAAAATGGGTGAGATCGGATCAGCCGCGATTCATCTGGCCGCCGGCGGCGACGTCCTTGATGGCGGCCTTGACGCGGTTATAGGTGCCGCAGCGGCAGATATTGGTCATCTCGGCGGCGATGTCGGCATCGCTCGGCTTGGGATTGGCCTGGAGCAGTGCGGCGGCGGCCATGATCATGCCGCTCTGGCAAAAGCCGCATTGCGGCACGTCGTGCTCGATCCAGGCCTTCTGGATCGGATGGTTGCCGTCGGGCGAGAGGCCCTCGATGGTGACGATCTTCTGCTCGGCGGTGAGGGCGCTCACCGGCATGGCGCAGGAGCGGGTGGCGACGCCGTCGATATGCACGGTGCAGGCACCGCATTGGGCGACGCCGCAGCCATATTTCGTGCCGGTCAGGCCGATCTGCTCGCGGATCACCCAGAGCAGGGGCGTGTCGTCCTCGACCGCAACGTCAATCGTCTTGCCATTGATGCTGAGCTTAGCCACCGCAAACCTCCCGGTTTCGATTCCAAGATCGGCGAGAGAGCCAGCGCGCCTCGCCTGATGCACATGCCGGCCCGTCAGCAGCCGGAGGTGTTCTTTGGAGGAATTCAAACCCAGAAGCGCGATTGCCGCCAGAGGTTGTACGGTCACCGGCGATCACGGTCCCGTTGGGCTGTTTCCGGGCACCTGCTCTGCGATCCGCGCGGCTTTCATCAGCGCCGCCATGATGCTGTCCGGTTTTCCGCCGAAGACACCCAGCCTCTGGTGCGTCGGCTGCGGCGTGCTCTCACAGGAATGTGATGCTGTTGCACGATCATCGCCCGCCAGCGCTGCAAAGCTGCGAACGCCGCCATGCTGCCGCTTCGTCAGACATGCTTGCTTTCGTCCCGCTGCAATGGCGAGGCTGCGCGACGATGCGAATCAGCCCGGCAGGACCGCAATGTCGATGATATACGGCCTCGACCGAGCCTTCCGGCGTTGCGGCGGCGCCGCGCTCTTCGCGCTGGCGCTGCTGCTCCTGCCGCTGACGGCGCTGGCGCAATCGGCCGACCCCGCAAGTCCCCGCGCGCGCCTGGATTCGATCAGGGGCGAGCTCACCCAGATCGAGGCGTCCCTCACCAATCCGAACGTCTCCGACGATGAGTTGCAGCGCCAGCGCCTGCGCCTGCAACCTCTGCTCGATCAATTGAGGCTCCTCACCGATGAGCAGGTGCCGCGCACCGAGCAGGCCAGGCTCAGGCTCGAACAGCTCGGGGCGAAGCCGGACGCCAATGCGCCGCCTGAGACGCCGGACGTGGCGCGCGAGCGCGACACGCGCACGAAGAGTTTTGCCGAGGCCGATGAAACCCTGAAGATCGGGCGTGCGACACTGTTGCAGGCCGAGCAGTTGCAGAGCTCGATCAGCGATCTCAGGCGCGACCGTTTCGCCAAGGCCCTGTTCGCCGCCGGCCCGTCGATCCTCAATCCAGAGGTCTGGTCGACGACGCTGACGGCCTTTCCGTCAGATCTGCGCGCCTCGCAATTCATCTTCGGCGACTGGCTCTCGGTCTTCACCACGGCCCTGTTCAGCCCGCGCGGCACGCTGGTGGCGCTGGCCTTTCTCGGTGCGATCGCACTCTATGTCGCGCGCGCCCGCTACATGCCGCGGCTGACGGCCCGACTGGCGGCGAGCGTCGATTCGAGCGACCGCCATATCCTCTATGCGGCACTGATCCGCATCGTCGCGCGGACGGCGCCACCGGCGCTGGCGAGCTGGCTGATCTATGCCGGGTTGAACACCGCTGGCCTGCTGCCGCCGCGGATCCAGCCCGTCATCCTCGCCATCGTCTTCGGCCTGGCCCTGATCGCCTTCGTCCAGGCGCTGGCAGATGCCATGTTTGCCCCCGGTGAGCCGCAACGTCGCCTCGCCAGCGTGATGGAATCGACCGCGAAGACGGTGACCTGGCTCGCCAGCTCGCTCGTCATCGTGATGGCGATCGGCAAGGTGTTCGAGGCCTGGCTGCAGGCGATCGCCGCCGGCCTCACCTTGTCGATCATCGTGCGTGGCGTTTTCGCCACCATCTTTGCGATCATCCTGATCGCTGGGCTCTATCGCCTGCGCGACAACCAGGAGATCGAGCAGGAAGCGTGCCTCGGCCCCTATGTGCCGGTCGATGGCGCCAGCCTCGGCCCGGTCCGGATCCTCGGCTGGGTCGTCGGCGTCGCTGTCCTCCTGTCGCTGCTGCTCGGCTATGTCGTGTTGGCGACCTTCCTGACCGAGCAGGTGATCTGGCTCGGCATCCTCGCCGCCGTCTTCGTGCTGCTGATGCAGCTGATCGAGCTCGGCATCAGCAGCCAGCTCACTGGCGAGGGCCGCTTTGCGCTGACGCTGCGGGCTGGCATCGGCCTGCGCGCGGGGACGCTGCAGAAGATCGCGGTCGTGCTCTCAGGCGCGCTCAAGATCGTGCTGATCGTCGTCACGGTGATGCTGGCGCTGGCGCCTTGGGGGCTGGAATCGACAGATTTCCTGACCTCGCTGCGGGCCGCCTTCTTCGGCTTCCAGGTCGGCGGGGTCACGGTCTCTCTGTCCTCGATCGTCGTGGCGATCCTGCTGTTCGCGCTCGGCCTCGCGGCGACGCGCTCGCTGCAACGCTGGCTCGACGGCAAGTTCCTGCCGACGACCTCGCTCGACACCGGCCTGCGCAACTCGATCACGACCGCGGCCGGCTATGTCGGCTACGCGGCGGCGGCGGCCGTCGGCTTCTCCTCGTTGGGCCTCAGCCTGGAGCGGCTCACCCTCGTCGCCTCGGCGCTCTCGGTCGGTATCGGTTTCGGCCTGCAGTCGGTGGTGTCGAACTTCGTCTCCGGCCTGATCCTGCTCTGGGAGCGGCCGATCCGCGTCGGCGACCAGGTCCTGGTCGGCGACGCCGAGGGCATCGTCAAGCGCATCAATGTCCGCTCGACCGAGATCGAGACCTTCGACCGCTCCTCGGTGATCGTGCCGAATTCGAACCTGGTCTCGGGCGTGGTGCGCAACCGCGTCCGCTCCGACCGGACCGGCCGGGTGCTGATCTCGATCAGCGTCCCGCGCCGGCTCAATCCAACGGATGTGCGCGCCATGCTGCTCGACGCCGCCGAGGCTCATGGCGATGTGCTGAAGAAGCCGCCGCCGAACGTGCTGTTCAAGAAGCTCGGCACGACGACGATGGATTTCGACCTGATCTGCGTCGTCGGCGATGTCGACATCGTCGGGCGCGTCACCAGCGACCTGAACTATGTGATCCACCGGCGCCTGACCGAGCTGGAAACCCCGGTCCCGACCGAGCTCACCGTCAAGGGGCTGGAGGGTGTCGAGCACTCGCTCGGCGAGATCGCCGCGGCGGTGTCGAAGGAGGTCGGCCGCCGTGCCAAGCCGGCTGGCGGGCGCGTCTCAGTCAAGCGCTCAGGCCCGCCGGCCGAGAGCGAGGAACAGCCGGAGGAGGCTCCGGCCTCGCCACCCGCCAAACCGGAACCCGCCGCGAGCGGCAAGGACGAGACCAAGGATTGATGCGATGCGTCTTTTTCCCGCGCTGCCCGCGCCCCCGCAGCGGTGGCGCTCGATGAGTTGTCCTGCCGCGTTTGCCGCAGCGCTTTCGCTGCTGAACCTCGCCGGCTGCACCGAGCCGGTCCGGACCCAGCCGGCCTTCTACCGCGATCTCGGCTCTCCCTCTGCCAGGGTCGATGCGGAGGCTGCGCGCGCGACCATCTCGGCCTATCGGCTGAATGCGGGCCTGGGGACGCTGAAGCTCGATCCGGCCTTGATGCAGGCGGCCGAGCAGGAAGCAGCCGCGATGGCGGCTGCCGACAAGCCGGCCCAGGCCGAGGCGGTGAAGGCGAGACTTGCGCGAGCGGGGCAGCCGGGTACCGAGGCCAATCTCTCGGCCGGCTATCGCCGGCTGGCGGAGGCCTTCTCGGGCTGGCGCGACTCGCCGCAGCACGACCGGGTGATGAAGGCGCCGAAAGCGACCCGCATGGGCATCGCCTCCGCCTATGCACCGGGCTCGAAATACCAGGTCTATTGGGCGCTGGTGGTCGCGCCCTGAGCGATCAGGGCTTGGCGCCGACCGGCAGCGGCGGCGCATCGGCCTTGAGCACGATGCCGACGCGGCGATTGAAGGCGAGATAGGGGTTGTCCTTGACCAGCGGCTCGGTGTCGGCCTTGCCGGTGATCGAGACGAAGCGCTCGTCGGGGACGCCGGCATTGCCGAGCAGTTCGCGCACCGCCGAGGCGCGGCCGACCGACAGCGCCCAGGGATTGCCGGGCGCGACCGTACTCGGCCGCTGGGTGGCGGTGTGGCCGCTGATCGCGATCTTGTTGGGCATGCGGCGCAGCGTCGGGGCGATCGCGGCGAGCAAGCGGCGCATACGCTCGTTCGGTATGGTCGAGCCTTCGTCGAACATGGCGCGGTCGTCCTGGTCGACCAGCTGGATGTCGATGCCCTGCTCGGAGACCTCGACCAGGATGTTGCGCGAGAGCTCGCCGATCTCCGGCATCTCGCGCAGCGCCTGACGCAGCGAGGCGGCCGCGAGCGCAAAGCCGCGATCATGCGTGGCCGAGACCAGGCCCTCTTCCTTCTGCTGGTTCTGGTTCGGCGCTGTGTTGTCGGAGGCCTCCTCGAGCGGGCGGACATAGGCATTCTTGATGTGCGTCTTGGTCGGGATGCCGTCGACCTCGACGATCCCGGCCAGCTTGAAGTCGCGCTGCGTGCCGAAGGCGTCGCGCATCGAGCCGGCGACGATCTGCATCTTCTGCTTGTCCTGGCTCGAATAGGCGGCGACCATGACGAAGAAGGCCATCAGCAGGGCCATGAGGTCGGCGAAGGTCACGAACCAGCCGTGGCCGCCATGTCCGCCTCTTTTCTTCTTGGCCATTGCCCGGGGCCGCTCAGGTCGCTTCGGCCATCTCGGCCCGGTGATGGTCGGGCAGATAGGCGAGCAGCATTTCGCGCACGAGCGTCGGGCTCTTGGCGTCGCGCATCTGCAGCACGCCGTCGATGATCAGCGTGCGCGAGATCTCCTCTTCCTCCAGCTTGATGTGCAGCTTGTCGGCGATCGGCAGCGTGATCATGTTGGCGATCACGGCGCCGTATAGCGTCGCCAGCAGGGCGGTCGCCATGGCCGGGCCGAGCTTGGACGGGTCGGACATGTTGGCGAACATCGTCACCATGCCGAGAATCGTGCCGATCATGCCCCAGGCCGGGGCGCAGTCGCCGATGGCGCGGTAGACCTTCGAGCCTTCATCGAGCCGCTGCAGGAAGTTGTCGCGGTCGCGCTCCATCGTGTCGCGGATGAAGTCCTTGTCGTAGCCGTCGGCGATGTAGCGCAACCCTTGCGCCAGGAAGGTGTCGGAGACCTCGACGTTCTCAAGCGCGACCGGGCCGCTCTTGCGGTTGATCTCGGCGACGCGGGTGATCTCGTCGATCAGCTCGCGCGGATGGATCGAGCGCATGGTGAAGGCGAAGCGCAGCCCCATCGGCAGGCCGTGGGCGATCACCGAGAAAGGAAAGCGGATCATGGTCGCGGCCGCGGCGCCGCCGAAGATGATGATGACGGCGTGCTTGTCGTAGAAGGCGGCGAAGTTGCCGCCGTCGATGATGATGATCGCGCAGATGGTAGCGATACCGCCCAGAATGCCGATGCCGGTCGCGATATCCATGGATGCCATCCCAAGCCGGCCAGACCCGGCATTCGGCCGGGCCCCAGCTTTCGCTGTCGCGGAAACCATAGGGACCGGCGGTTGAAGGAAGCGTTAAGGTTTGGGGGCTTGCTCGCGCCGCAACCTCGGCTAAAGCTTTCGGCGATGTCTCTGCTTGCGATCTACGCCCGCGTCCTCGGCGAGCTTGGCCCGGAACGGCGCCTCGGGCTCATTCTCGCCATCGCCAACGTCGCGCTGGCGGGCGCAGCCTTCGCCGAGCCGATGCTGTTCGGCGCGCTGATCGACAAGCTGACCAGCCTGCAGACCGCCGGCACGCGCCCGAGCTGGGCCGACATCAGCGTCCTGCTCGGTGCCTGGGTCGGCTTCGGCCTGTTCAATATCGGCGCCGGCGTCTTCGTCGCGCTCTTCGCCGACCGGCTGGCGCATCGACGCCGGCTGGCGGTGATGGCGAACTATTTCGAGCATGCACTGACGCTGCCGCTCGCCTACCACACGCAGACCCATTCAGGCCGCGTGCTCAAGGTGATGTTGGAGGGCACCAGCGGCATGTGGGCGCTGTGGCTCTCCTTCTTCCGCGAGCATTGCGCCAGCTTCGTCGCGCTCTTCATCCTGCTGCCGTTCACGCTCTGGAAGAACTGGCAGCTCGGCCTGGTGCTGATCTTCCTCGTCGTGCTGTTCGGGACGCTGACCGCCTTCGTGCTGCGCAAGACCGACAAGCTCCAGAGCAATGTCGAGGCCTATCATTCGAGCCTGGCGGAGCGGGCCTCCGACGCGCTCGGCAACGTCCCGGTAATCCAGAGCTTCACCCGGATCGAGGCCGAGGTGCGCGGGCTGCGCAACACCATCACCAGCCTGCTCGAAGCGCAGATTCCGGTGCTGACCTGGTGGGCGGTCGCGACCGTCGCGACCCGCGCCTCGGCGACGCTGACCGTGCTCTCGATCTTCGTCGTCGGCACCTGGCTCCTGATGCAGGGGCTGACCACGGTCGGCGAGATCGTCACCTTCATGGGCTTCGCCACGATGCTGGTCGGCCGGCTCGAGCAGATCGTCGCCTTCGTGAACTTCATCTTCATGCAGGCGCCAAAGATGCGCGAGTTCTTCGAGGTGATCGACACGCTGCCGGCGGTGCGCGACCTGCCCGGCGCGGCCGATGCCGGGCGGCTCGAGGGCCGCATCGCCTTCGAGGACGTCTCCTTCTCCTATGACGGCAAGCGCGCCGCCGTCGCCGACGTCTCCTTCGAGGTCAAGGCCGGCGAGACCATCGCCATCGTCGGCTCGACCGGTTCGGGCAAATCGACCACGCTCGGCCTGCTGCACCGGGCCTTCGATCCGCAATCGGGCCGCATCCTCGCCGATGGTCGCGACATCCGCGAGATCTCGCTGCTCTCGCTCCGGCGCAATATCGGCGTCGTCTTCCAGGAGCCGATGCTGTTCGCGCGCTCGATCCGCGAGAACCTGACCGTCGGCAAGCCGGACGCGACCGATGCCGAGATGATGGAAGCCCTTGACCGTGCTCAGGCCACCGAGGTCATGGCGCGCCAGACCGACGGGCTCGACACCATCGTCGGCGAGCGCGGCCGCACCCTCTCGGGCGGCGAGCGCCAGCGCCTGTCGATCGCCCGCGCTCTGCTCAAGAACCCGCCGATCCTGATCCTCGACGAGGCGACTTCGGCCCTCGATGCGGCGACCGAAGTGAAGCTGCAGAAGGCGCTCGACGAGGTGATGAAAGGCCGCACCACCTTCGTCATCGCCCACCGCCTCGCCACCATCCGCAATGCCGACCGCATCCTGGTGTTCGAGCAGGGCAAGGTGATCGAGATGGGCTCCTTCGAGGAGCTCGTCGCCAAGGGCGGGCGCTTCGCCGCACTGGCCCGGGCGCAGTACCTCGTCACCGACAAGCCGGTCGCGACCGTGTCGTCGCTGGCGAGCAAGGGCATCGTCGACGGCTGAGCAAAGCGTCCTTCCGCTTACCCGCGAGGTAATCGACCTGCCGCCAGCCCTGTTGCATGGTCCCGGCCATCGCGGGCTTCGAGCCCGCTTCGCACGGGAACCCGCATCATGACCGCCTATGCCATCGCTCACCTGCGCGACGTCCAACTGAACGCCGAGATCGTCGACTACATCAAGCGCATCGACGAAACGCTCATCCCCTTCGGCGGCCGCTTCCTGATCCATGGCGTGACGCCGGAGGTCATGGAAGGGCCCTGGGAGGGCGATCTCGTCGTCATCGCCTTCCCGGACATCGCTGCCGCTCGCGGCTGGTATGCGTCGCCCGGCTATCAGGCGATCCTGGCGCTCAGGACGGAGAACTCGCGCAGCGCCGCGATCATCCTCGACGGCGTGCCTGACGGCTACAAGGCGACCGACTTCCTGGCCAAGCTCGCTTGACCATCAGGGCGCCGGCTCGTCCGGCGGGTGATGCAGGCAAGGGTCGAGCTTGACGTGGTCCGGCCCGAACTGCTCCCAGCTGCCGCTGACGACGACGCGTTCGCCAGCTTTCCGGCCGTTGTCGTCATAGGTGACGCAGAGCACCTGCGGATCGGGCGCCTGGCACAGGCCGAGATAGGTCAGGCCGGCGCCGGTCTTGACAATGGTCAACGGACCCTCGACCTGGATGGTGACGAGTTCGCCCTCCCGGCCGGCCAGCGACTTCAGCGCCGTGCGCAATTGGCTGCAGCTCGCGCGGAAGCTCGGCTCCGGCTGGGCGCGCGCTGCAAGCGTGCCGGCAAAGAGCGCAGCTGCAGCGAGAAAGACGAGGCGGGAAGGGCGAAGGCTGGGCGCGCTCATCGCACAGCTCTCGACTTGCTTTGTGGCGCTATTGCGAAGGATTGCCGCACGCGGGCAAACAGCGCGTGTCACGGACCTGCCGTTGTGAGATCATTTTCGGCGTCTACTCGCCGATCTCCATTTTCAACGACGGATCCATTGCCCGACATGATGATCGCCCGTCTCGCCTGCGCCTGGGCCTCGGTCGCAGCCTTTCAGCTCTTCGGCGGCACGTTGCTGGCGCAATTAGGGGCGCCGCTACCGTCGCTGCTGATCTTCGCCTGGCTGCTCGGCGTGATCGTCTGGTCGGCCTTCGGCGTGGTGCACGAGGCCGAGGAACTGGCGCACCGGCTCGGCGAGCCCTATGGCACGCTGATCCTGACGCTCTCGATCGTCATCATCGAGGTCGCCCTGATCTCGGCGGTGATGCTGGGCGCCAAGGGCGCACCGACGCTCGGACGCGACACGATGTTCGCGGTGCTGATGATCGTCCTCAACGGCGTCGTCGGCATCGGCCTGCTGATCGGCGGCCTCCGGCATTTCTCGCAGAGCTACAATCTCAAGGGCGCCTCGGCCTATCTGGCAGTGATCATCCCGCTCACCTTGATCCCACTGGTGCTGCCGAATTTCACAACCTCGACGGCCGACGGTACGCTGACGACCTTCCAGTCGATCGCGTTTTCGCTGTTCACGCTGCTGCTCTACGGCGCCTTCCTGATCCTGCAGACCGGCCGGCACAGCGTCTTCTTCAAGGAACCGGCGGGCGAATCGAACATGCCTTACGGCGCGGCCTATGTCCGGGCCAGGATGCAGGTGGACGGCGACCCCGGATTAATCCCGGCGCCGGATCCGGAGCCTGTCGATGAGCCATCGCATTCGCCTGCCGCAGGCTCGACCTCGCGCCATGTCGTGCTGCTGCTCGCCAATATCCTGCCGATCGTCATCCTGGCGAAGAGCCTCGCCGTGGTGCTGGATTTCGGCATCGCCCGGCTCGGCGCGCCGGTTGCGCTCGGCGGCATTGTGATCGCCATGGTGGTGTTCACGCCCGAATGCATCGCGGCACTCAAGGCGATCACCGCCAATCAGCTGCAGCGGGCGATCAATCTATGCCTCGGCGCCGCCGCCTCGACGCTCGGTCTGACGGTCCCGGCGGTGCTGGTCATCGGCTTGCTCACCGGGCAGGAGGTCGTGCTCGGCCTCTCCGGCACCAATATGGTGATCCTGTCGATGACGCTGCTGCTGTCGACGCTGACCTTCACCGGCACGCGCACCACCATGCTCGAAGGCGCGGTGCATCTCTCGGTGTTCTTCGTCTTCCTGGTGCTGGTCTTCAGCCCCTGACCGAGGCAGTGGCCGCGTCCGACTCGGCCAGCGTGCCGTTGCCGGCAGGCGCGACCCTGAGCGCCGTCAGCCGATTGCGGCTCTTGCGCATCACCTCGAAACGGAAGCCGTGGAAGGTGAAGGCCTGGCCGGCATCGGGGATGGCGCGGGCCTCGTGGATGACGAGGCCGGCGATGGTCGTCGCCTCGTCGTCCGGAAGTTGCCAGTCCATCGCCCGGTTGAGGTCGCGGATCGGCACGCCGCCATCGACGATGACGGCCCCGTCGGGCTGCTGGCGCAGGCCGGGCACGGCGATGTCGTGCTCGTCGCGGATGTCGCCGACGATCTCCTCGAGGATGTCCTCGAGCGTCACCAGCCCCATCACCTCGCCATACTCGTCGACGGCGAGGGCGAAATGCGTCTTGCGGGCGAGGAAAGCCTTGAGCTGCTCGGGCAGCGGCGTGTTCACCGGCACGAACCAGGATTCGAGCGCGATGGTCGCGACATCGAGCTTGCAGGCATCGCCGCCGGCGGCATCGAGGGCGCGCAGCAGGTCCTTGGCATGCAGGACGCCGACGATGTTCTCCGGCTTGTCGCGCCAGAGCGGCATGCGGGTATAGGGCGAGGCCAGCACCTCGCGCACGATCGCCTCGGGGCCGAGGTCGAGATTGATCGTGCGCATCTTGGTGCGATGGATCATCACATCGGCGACTTCGAGCTGCTTCAAGTCGAGCAGGCCGCTGACCATGTCGCCATCGGCCTTCTCGACCGTGCCCTCCTGGCGCATCAGCTCAACCTGGTCGCGCAGGATCTCGTCGATCGCCAGCACCGGACGCTGCGAGTCGATCCGCAGCCCGAACAGGCCGAGTGAGCGGCGCGCGAACCATTGCATCAGCCGGACCGGCGGGCCGAGCAAGGCGAGCAGGCGCGCCACCGGCCGCACCAGCTTGAGTGCCATCCGCTCGGGATCGGCGACGGCGGCCATGCGCGGCGCGAGTTCGCCCAGCACAACGACGACCAGAGCGACCGCGATCGCCAGGCCCGCCGCACCGCTGGCTCCGAATGAGGCGAGCGCGGCATAGGCGGCGAAGCTTGCCGTCGCGGTCTTCACCAGCGTCCGCGCCAGCAGGAAGACGCCGCTCAGGCGCTCGCGATCGCCAAGCACGCGCAGGGCAATCGCGGCGCGGCGACTGCCGGCCTTCTCCTGCTGGACGAGCCTGGCGCGCGAGATCGCATGGAGCGCTGCATCGGCCGCGGCCAGGAAGCCGGTCAGCAGCACGCCGAGCGCGACGACGGCGATGGCGAGCCAGGGGTCGAGATGAGGAATGGCGACCATGGCGGAAGCGCTCAGGTTCCCGCGAGTTCACTTTCGATGAAGTCGTGCGCCGCCTCGGTGGCGACGCCGGGCGCGATGAAGCTCCTGCCGATCCCATGCGCCAGGATGAAGGTCAGCGCGCCGCGCTTGACCTTCTTGTCCTGGGTCATCGCCTCGACGATCTCGGCCGCCGTGCCGGCGCCGCCGGGCACGTCCTGCAGCCGGGTCGGCAGGCCGACCGAGGCGATATGGGTGGCGACGCGGCCGGCGTCCTGGCCGGAGCAGAGGCCGAGCCGCTGCGAGAAGCGGAAGGCGAGGCAAAGCCCGATCGCGACCGCCTCGCCATGGACGAGGCGGCTGGAATCGTAGCGGGTCAGCCGCTCCAGCGCATGCGCGAAGGTATGGCCGAGATTGAGCAGGGCCCGGTCGCCGTCCTCGCGCTCGTCACGGGCAACGATCGCGGCCTTGGCCCGGCAGGCTGTCGCGACCGCATGGTCGCGCTCGGGGCCGCCTTCCATCACGCGGCGCCAGTTGACCTCGCACCAGTCGAAGAAGGCGGGATCGTCGATCAGCCCGTACTTCACCACCTCGGCATAGCCGGCCTTGAACTCGCGCTCGCTCAGCGTGTCGAGCAAAGCGGTGTCGCAGACCACCAGCGCCGGCTGGTGGAAGGCGCCGATCAGGTTCTTGCCATGGCTGGAATTGATGCCGGTCTTGCCGCCGATGGAGGAATCGACCTGGGCGAGCAGGCTGGTCGGGATCTGCACCAGCCGCACGCCGCGCCGCAGCACCGAGGCGGCGAAGCCCGAGAGATCGCCGACGACGCCGCCGCCGAGCGCGATGACGAGATCATTGCGCTCGATCTTGGCGGCAAGCAGACCGTCGCAGAGCTCGATGAAGCGGGCGTAGGATTTGGTCGCCTCGCCGGGAGGCACGGTCAGGCGCGTCGTGGGGACGCCGACCCTGTGCAGGCAGGATTCGAGCGCCGGCGCATGCAGGGCGGCCAGGTTCTCGTCGGTGACGATGGCGGCACGGGCGCCGGGAAAGCGGCGGGCGATCGTCTCGGCAGCCTCGCAGAGCTGATGACGGCCGATCAGGATGTCGTAGGAGCGCTCGGCCAGGGCGACCGGCACGATGATGGGCTCTGCGGTGGCGGGAGCGGGGACCGCGGCGTTCATTAGGTCGTCTCCCGGCGCAGCCGCTGGTCCAGCGCCGTCATGGCGTCCTCGACCACGACCTCATGCGGATCGTCGCGAGAGAGCAGGGTGATGTCGGCGAGAGCATAGACGGGTTCGCGTTCGGCCAGCATCCGGCGCATGGTCGCTTCGGGATCGGTGGTCTGGAGCAGCGGGCGGTTGCTGCGCTTGCGGACGCGGCGCATCAATACGTCGAACTCGGCCTTGAGCCAGATCGAGACGCCGAGCTCGGCGATGCGGGCGCGGGTGTCGGCGTTCATGAAGGCGCCGCCGCCGGTCGCCAGCACGAGGGGCGCGCGCGTGGTCAGGATGCGGGCGATGACGCGACGCTCGCCGTCGCGGAACTCGCTCTCGCCGCGCTGGGCGAAAATCTCCGGGATCGTCATGCCGGCAGCGGTCTCGATCTCGGTATCGGCATCGACGAAGGGCAGGCCGAGCCTTGCGCCGAGGCGTTTGCCGACCGAGCTCTTGCCCGAGCCCATCATGCCAACCAGCACCACGGCCCGCGCACCAAGCGCGGCGCGCAGGGCGATGCGATCCACGTGTTCGATCGTTTCCGCCATCGTCATCGACTGAATTCCTTGAGCCCGCTCTAGCATGAGGATCGCGGCACCGCCATGTGCCATGCGCCATGGCTTGACCGGACGAGCTGAACCGGGTCCGTAGCGCCGCGACGGGGGTGAGGGGCGTGATGCCGGTGGCTGGAGCAAATTGCGGGATCGCCGGGGTGCGGCCACCCTTCGTGCTGCTGGAAGACCGCAGCGGGGCAGGGCAGGCGCTGCTCTTCACCGACCCCGTCGAGATCATCGAGGCGACCGAGCCATCCGGCATCGTCGGGGCGTTCGCCCGCATCGAGGCCGCATTGGCGCGCGGCCTGCATGCAGCCGGCTTCCTCTCCTATGAGCTCGGCTACGCTTTCGAGCCGCGTCTGGCGGCGCTGTTGCCGAGTGAGCATCGTCTGCCGTTGCTCTGGTTCGGCCTGTTCGAGGCGCCGCGCAGCATCGCGCCAGCGGGACTCGACAGGGGCTTCTCAGCATTGTGTCCGCCGCCGCTCGACGATCTGGCATTCGGGCTGGACGAGGCCGGGCACGCGGAGGCGGTCCAGCGCGTGCTCGACTATCTCCACGCCGGCGACGCCTATCAGATCAACCTGACCTTCCCGATCCGCTTCCGTTATCGCGGCGATCCGCTCGCACTCTACAGCGCGCTCAGGGCGAGCCAGCCGGTCGCGCATGGCGGCATGGTCGCGACAGGTGAGGCGAGCATCCTTTCGGTCTCGCCGGAGCTGTTCATCGAGACCGCAGGCGGGCGCGCCGTCACCCGGCCGATGAAGGGGACGGCAGCGCGGGGCGTCGATGCACAGGCCGACGATGTGGCGAAGACGGCCTTGCTTGCCGATCCGAAGCAGCTGGCCGAGAACCTGATGATCGTCGACCTCCTGCGCAACGACCTTGGCCGGATCAGCGAGCAGGGTTCGGTTGCGGTGCCATCGTTGTTCAGTACCGAGACCTATCCGGGCTTCCACACGCTGACCTCGACGGTGACGAGCACATTGCGGCCGGGCCTCTCGCTCCTCGAGCAGATGCAGGCGCTCTTCCCCTGCGGCTCGGTCACCGGCGCGCCAAAACTGCGGGCGATGGAGATCATCCGCAAGCTCGAAGCCGCTCCGCGTGAGGTCTATACCGGCTCCATCGGCATGATCGCCCCGAATGGCGACCTCAATTTCAACGTCGCGATCCGGACCGCGACACTGCTGCCGGGTGGCGAGGGCGTCTACGGCGTCGGCGGCGGCATCGTCGTCGATTCCAGGCCAGCCGAGGAATATGCCGAGTGCCGGTTGAAGGCAGGGGTGCTGACTGACCTTGCCGCGGATTACGGGCTGATCGAGACACTGCGCTGGTCCGGCGGCTATGTTCGGCTTGCCTTGCACCTTGAACGTCTGGCCGCCTCGGCGGCGGCGCTCGGCTTTCGCTTCGATCGCAATCAGGTGCTCCGCCAGCTTAGCGAGGTTGAAGCGTCATTCCCCGTCGCTGAGGAGCATCGCGTGCGCTGTGAGCTGCGCCGCGATGGGAGCTTCCAGATCACCACCGCGCCGATGCCGCCTGCTGCCGACGGCGCGGTTCGGATCACCGTCGCCAGCCAGCGGGTCGATGCCGGCGATCCGTTCCTGCGCCACAAGACGACGCGCCGCGCGGTCTATGAGCGAGCCTTCGCCGAGGCGGCCGCGCAGGGCTGCGACGATGCGCTGCTGCTCAACCGGCAAGGCTTCGTCACCGAGACCAGCCGCAGCACCATCTTCGTCGAGCGCGACGGCGTCTTGCTGACGCCGCCGCTGGAGCACGGCCTGCTGCCGGGCGTGCTGCGCAGCGAGCTCATCGAAACCGGTGCCGCGCGGGAGGCGCCACTGCGTCTTGATGATCTCCGGCAGGCTGGACGCTGGTTCGTCGGCAACAGCCTGCGCGGGTTGCAGATTGCAGAGATCGCCGGTTCCGCCCTTGCGCCCGGTACCCCCAATCAGAAATAACGGGTTGGGGTGCATGGGGAATCGCCGGCCGTGCCGACGCTGTTCAAGTTCCTGACGTTCCTGGCTGTCATTGCCGGGCTAGTCTATGGCGGCATGCTCGCCCTGGTCACCTTCGTGAAGCCGGAGCCGCGCGAGATGGTCGAGATCGTGCCGCCCTCGAAGCTGCAGAAATGAGCAAGCAGGCGCGCTCCTGGCTCAACGGCTTCCTCGACATGCTGGCGGCCGAGCGCGGCGCGGCCAAGAACACGATCGAGGCCTATGAGCGTGACCTCGAGGATTATCTTGGCTTCGCCGCCAGCCAGGGCGGCCCCGCCGCGGCTACGGCGGACGATATCCGGGCCTATCTGGTCGAGTTGTCGGAACGCGGGCTGAAGGCCTCCTCGGCCGCGCGTCGGCTCTCTGCGGTCCGGCAATTCCATCGCTTCCTCTATACGGAAGGGCTGGCGGGAGGCGACCCTACCGCGGCGATCGAGGGGCCGCGGCTCGGCCGGCCGCTGCCGAAGGTGCTCAGCGTCGCCGAGGTCGATAGGCTGATCGGCACGGCCCAGCAGATGGCGGAGCAGGAGGGCCAGTCGCCGGCGGCGCGGGCGCGCAGCGTCAGGATGCGCTGCCTGATCGAGATGCTCTACGCCACCGGCCTGCGCGTCTCCGAATTGATCGCATTGCCGCTCTCGGCCGCGACGACGCGCGAGCGCTTCCTGGTGGTGCGCGGCAAGGGCGACAAGGACCGGTTGGTGCCGCTGAACGAGGCGGCGCGCGTCGCAGCCACGGCGCATCTTGCCGTGCTGCGGGAGCAGGGCACGCCGGATGGGCGCTGGCTTTTCCCTTCCGATGGCGAGAGCGGGCACCTCACCCGCCAGGCTTTCGGACGCGACCTCAAATCGCTGGCCGCCGCGGCCGGCCTGTCGCCGGCCAAGGTCTCGCCGCATGTGCTCAGGCATGCCTTCGCCAGCCATCTCCTGCAGAACGGAGCCGATCTGCGTGTCGTGCAGGAACTGCTGGGCCATGCCGACATCGCGACGACCCAGATCTACACCCACATCCTCGACGAGCGGCTGAAGAACATGGTGCGCGACCTGCATCCGCTGATGGATGGCGAGGGGTAGGGCTAAGCTAGGGTTGATCCACCTCAGCCCTCATCCTGAGGAGGCCGCGTCAGCGGCCGTCTCGAAGGATGCTCCAGATGGTTCCAGAGCCTCCTCGAACATCCTTCGAGACGCAGCCTTCGGCTGATCCTCAGGATGAGGGCTTTCGGGAGTTCGCCGGATTCACGCCGCGTTCGGCGCGCTCGGAGCCGGTTCCTCACCCTTCCTGCCGCAGAGCGCCAGCATTGCGCGGGCGATCTCGGCCTCGCCCATGATGGTGCGGCTCGCGCCGCACTCCCTGAGATGCTCGACCTCGGCGAGGGAATGGGCGCGGGCGACGATCGGCAGGTTCGGGTTCTGTCTGCGCGCCTGCTCGCAGACCTGGCCGGCCTCGAAGCTGCCGGGGATGGCCACGAAAAGGCGCTGCGCCCGCGCAAGGCCTGCGGCGCCGAGCACCTCCGGATCGGCGGCATTGCCGACCAGCACCTCGGCACCGTCGCGGCGGGCGGCGGCGACACCGTCATCCTGATCCTCGATCACCAGCAGCTTTTCGCCCATGGCCGTAAGGCCGGCGCCGAGCAGCGAGCCGACGCGGCCATAGCCGACGACGACGATGTGATCGGAGAGTTCGGTCGGGGCGATATCGCGTTCGGGGGCGGGTGCGGGCTCGGGCTCCGGCTTTGCGGCCGGGGCTTCCGGCTGGGGGACGGGCGCGGCCTCGACCGGCTTCGGTTCTGCCGGCCTGGGCTTGGCCGGTGCCGGGTCGGGCGGGGCGAAGCGGTCGACGAGCTTGAACATCAGCGGGTTGAACACGATCGAGAAGATCGCACCGGCGAGGATCAGGTCGCGGCCCTGTTCCGGAAGCAGCTTCAGGGAGACGCCGAGCCCCGCGAGGATGAAGGAGAATTCGCCGATCTGCGCCAGGCTCGCCGAAATCGTCAGCGCGACCTGATCGGGCTTGCCGAAAGCGCGCACGATCAGCCAGGCCGCCAGGGTCTTGCCGAACAGGATGATGGCGATGGTTGCGATAAGCGGCAGCGGCGCGCGCAGCAGGATACCGGGATCGAACAGCATGCCCACGGAGACGAAGAAGAGCACGGCGAAGGCATCGCGCAGCGGCAGCGATTCCTCGGCGGCGCGATGGCTGAGCGGCGATTCGCTCAGGATCATGCCGGCGAAGAAGGCGCCGAGAGCGAAGGAGACGCCGAACAGGCTGGCAGCGAGATAGGCGACGCCGAGCGCGATCGCCAGCACGGCGAGGCGGAAGAGCTCGCGCGAGCCGGTATGGGCGACCCAATGCAGGATCCAGGGGATCAGCCGGCGCCCGACGATCAGCATGAAGGCGACGAAAGCGGCGACCTTGGCGAGCGTCAGGCCGAGCACGCCCCAAAGGCCGAGATCGAAGCGCGTCGCCAGCGGGCCGCCGCCTGCGGCGGCTCCGGAGCCGCCGTTCAGCACATCGGCGACCGCCGGGATCATCACCAGCGCCAGGACCATGGCGAGGTCCTCGACGATCAGCCAGCCGACGGCGATCTTGCCCTTCTCGGTCTGGACGATGCGACGCTCCTGCAAGGCGCGCAGCAGCACGACCGTACTGGCGACCGAGAGCGCCAGGCCGAAGACGAGGCCGGCCGGTACGCTCCATCCGAGCAGCAAAGCGAGCCCCAGGCCGAGCAGGGTCGCCGTGCCGATCTGCACCAGCGCGCCCGGCACGGCGATGGCTTTGACCGAGAGCAGGTCCTTCAGTGAGAAATGCAGGCCGACGCCGAACATCAGCAGGATGACGCCGATTTCGGCGAGGTCGTTGGCGAGGCCCTGATCGGCGACGAAGCCCGGGGTGAACGGCCCGACCGCGACGCCGGCGAGGAGATAGCCGACGAGCGGGGAAACCCTGAGTTTCTGTGCCAGCGCCCCGAACACGAAGGCGAGGCCGAGGCCCATGACGATGATGGCGATCAATGGGCCGTGATGCATGGGTCTCCGGTGGGTCGGCGGGAAAGGGGACGCCTGCGACTGTGCGGATCGCGGCGGGGGAATTCAACCTTCGATGGAAGACAAAAGTCGCAAGCTGGCTGCGACATGGCGCGCGGTGCGCGGGATCAGGCCTTGGTCGGCTTGTGCTCGAGCAGAATCTGGCCCTGTTTCTCGACGCCGAGCTTCAGCTTCTCGGCGAAGATGGCGAGCATCAACGGCAGCATCACCTCGACGCGCACCAGCGCATCCTCGACCTCGATCTTGCCATTGATGGTGTGGCCGAGCGCGGCGACGCCGAATTGCAGCGTGTCGCCCTGCCAGCTTTCCTCGACGAGCTGCATGCCGAAGCCGCCGAGCTTGTCACGGACCTTGCCGACGCCGCCCTGCAGCCGCTGGCGCGCCGCCTCGCGGCCGAGCGAATGCGAGATCGTGATGGTGACGGGGCGTTTCATGCGTCAGGTCCAAGAGGCGTGAGCGAGCTGGCGTGCAGCTGAGATGGGCTGCGCGGCCGGCGCTTGCAACCGTCTATGACTCTGACCGGTTCGATATGTGAACGAGTCGTCCCGGGCGACCGCAGGGAGACCCGGGACCCATTCCGGAACCTTTATCGGAAAGGCTCAGGAATGGATCCCGGATCGGCGCGGCTGCGCCGCTTGTCCGGGACGACCCGGTTGAGTGAGTAACGTGCGAGATTCAATGGCTGCGGGCTTCGAGCGCCTGTTGGCCATGGGGCGTGACTTTCCAGAGCTCGTCGCCAGGCTCGGCCAGGCCGCGACCCTGAAGCAGGCGCAGCATCGCCTCACCGAAGATGAAGCGGCGCGTCTCCTCGCTGATGCTCTCCAGCGCGATCCACTCCGGATCGGTCATCACGATGGTCTCAGGGTTCGTCGCGGTCTCGGCCATATCGTCCTCCTCCGTGGCGGTTGCGGCGGTCAGAGGCAAATTCGCCAGTAATTTGGGAGAGTATATGGCCGGCTTCGGGTCGCGCTGCGGCAATTGCGCGGGTTTTCCGGGTTAGTCCGTGGTTTCTCCGGATGAGCCCTAGCCGTAGGGCAGGCGTAGGCCCGCCTCCGCGGCGCAGGCCTTGAGCGCGAGCAGGATCGCGCTCTCGTCGGTCTCGACGCCGTGACGTTGCAGGCAGGGCACGAGGATCGCCGCCTCGGCATGGCCGGCCGGGCCGATCACCGGGCAGGCGATGTCGGTGACGGCCAGGATGTCGCGGCTCGGCGCGATGCGGTGGCCGAGCGCGCGCACTTCCGCGAGCGCAGCCTGTGTTGCCGGCTCATCGAGGCGCTTCCGGATCTCCGGCGGCGCCTCGCGCATCAGCCCGCGCCGGCGTGCCTCCGACTGGAAGGCGAGGATGAGCAGGCCGGAATTGGCATCGAGTGCCGGGCGGCCATAGCCGGGGCGGACGATGACGCTGGCGTCGAGATGACCGGCGGTGGTCGCGAGCACCACGGTCTGAGCCCGGCTCAGCACGACCAAATGGGCGGCCTGGCCGCTCTCCTCGCTGAAGCGCTCCATCAGCGGCAGCACCACCGAGGTGAGCTGCTTGCCGCCCGGCGTCCTGATGCCGAGGTCGAACAGGCGGCGCGACAGGCCGAGCCGGTCGGTGCCGGCCTCGCGTTCGAGATAGCCGCGCTGCTGCAGCACGAAGACCATGCGGAAGATTTCGCTCTTCGAGCGTTGCAGCCGCTCGGCGATCACGCGGGTCGAGAGCGGCTCGCCGGTCTCGGCGAGGAGTTCGAGGATGTCGAGACCCTTTTCCAGGGCGGGAGCGGCATAGGCCGCCTTCTCGTCAGTGTCGGCTTCGGGAAGAACGCTCATGCTGCGCCTGTTTCATATGTGAAGCTTGACATCAAATAAGAAGCCAAACTAGCCTCCGGGTAAAGAGGGAGAGACATGAGCGCATCGCTGCAATATCCGTCCAGTGCATCCGGACGGCGGGCCCATGGCCCGCAGCCCCAAGGCTGACTGCGATGAAGTACGGGCTCCAGTTTCGCGACGTCTTTGCGGCCTGGGAGTCCATTCTCGACGGCGTCTGGATCACGCTGCTGCTGTCGGCCGTTGCGATGGTCGGCGGGCTCCTCATCGGCGTCCTCTGCGCAGCCGGGCGCACCTACGGCCCGGCCTGGCTGCGCCGCATCGTCGGCGCCTATGTCGAGATCATCCGCAACACGCCGCTGCTGGTGCAGCTCTTCCTGATCTTCTTCGGTCTGCCGAGCTTCGGCGTCAGGCTCGACGGGCTGACCGCCGCTATGATCGCGCTGGTGATCAATCTCGGCGCCTACACCACCGAGATCGTCCGTGCAGGCCTGGAGGCCGTGCCGAAGGCGCAGATCGAGGCGGGCCATTCGCTCGGACTCTCCGGGCTGCAGGTCTTCCGCTACATCGTCGTCTTCCCGGCGCTGAAGGCGATGTTCCCGGCGCTCGCCAGCCAGTTCGTCCTGCTGATGCTGGCGACCAGCGTCGCCTCGCAGATCTCGGTGCAGGACCTGTTCCACGCGGCGTCGATCGTGCAGTCGCGCACCTTCAGGGATTTCGAGGTCTATACGGTGATCGGCGTGCTCTATCTCGCGCTCGCCATCGGCTTCCGCGGCCTGTTCGCCCTGATCTACCGTGTGGTGTTCGTGCGATGATCCGCGAATTCGGCCTCATCGATGTGATGTACCTGATCGCGGCGGCGCGCTGGACGCTGGCGCTGACCGCGGTCGCCTTCGCCGGCTCGGCGATGCTGGGCCTTGCGCTCGCGATCATGCGCATCCTGCCGCTCGCGCCGCTGCGCTGGTTCTCGGCGACCTATATCCAGCTGGTGCAGGGCACGCCGCTCTTGGTCTGGCTCTTCCTGATCTTCTTCGGCCTGCCGCTCGCCGGCATCTCGGTCAATCCCTGGATCGCGGCGGCCGTCGCCTTCTCGGTCTACGGCTCGGCCTTCCTAGGCGAGATCTGGCGGGGCGCGCTGGTCTCGATCGCCAGAACACAATGGGAGGCGGGCGCCTCGCTCGGGCTCTCGCTGACGGAGCAGCTGCGCTACGTCATCATCCCGCAATCGATCCGGATCGCGATCCCGCCGACGGTCGGCTTCCTCGTCCAGCTGATCAAGAACACCTCGCTCGCGGCTGTGATCGGCTTCGTCGAGCTCACCCGCGAGGGCCAGCTCACCGCGGCCGGCACTTACAAGCCCTTCGCCGTCTACATCACCGTCGCCTGCATCTATTTCGCGATGTGCTTCCCTCTCACGCAATGGAGCCGCTCGCTCGAGCGGAAGCTCGATGTCGCTCGTTGAAATCCATGACGTCAGCAAGAGCTATGGCGCCAACCAGGTGCTGAAGGGCGTCTCGCTCGATATCGAGAAGGGCGAGGTCGTCGCCGTGATCGGCCGCTCGGGCTCAGGCAAGAGCACGCTGCTGCGCTGCGTCAACGGGCTGGAGCCGGTCCAGGCCGGCACGATCCGCATCGACGGCGTCCAGGTCAACGATCCCGCGACCGATTTGCGCAAGCTCCGGCAGGAGGTCGGCATCGTCTTCCAGCAATTCAACCTGTTCCCGCATCTCTCGGTCAGCGACAACATCACGCTCGCCCCGCGCGTCGTGAAGAAGCAGAAGCCGGAGGAGGCGCGCGAGGTCGCCCGCGAGGTGCTCGCTCGCGTCGGGCTGGAGGACAAACTCGACGCCTACCCGTCCCAGCTCTCCGGCGGCCAGCAGCAGCGCGTCGCGATCGCCCGCTCGCTGGCGATGCGGCCCAAGCTGATGCTGTTCGACGAAGTCACCTCGGCGCTCGACCCGGAGCTCACCGGCGAAGTGCTGAAAGTGCTCGAATCCGTGGCGCAGGAGGGCATGACCATGATGCTCGTCACCCACGAAATGGGCTTTGCCCGCAGGTTCGGCTCGCGCGTCGTCTTCATGCACGAGGGCCGCATCCACGAAGAAGGCCAGGCCGCGGCGGTGCTCGCCCAGCCGAAGACGCCCGAGCTCACCACCTTCCTCAGCGCAGTCCTGCATTGAGGAGGCCAACCGGTTCCAGTTCAGTCACGAGGGGAGGACAACATGCGTAAGCTGTTTGCAGGCAGAACATTCCTAGCAGGGCTTGCGGCGATGGCGATCGCCGCATTCGGTGCGGTCGAGGCCAAGGCCGACAAGCTCCAGGACATCCTGTCCAAGGGCGTGGTGCGCATCGGCGTGCCGCTCGACGCGCCGCCCTTCGGCTCGCAGGATGCCAACCGCAAGGCGGTCGGATTCGACATCGAGCTCGCCGAGATGGTCGCCAAGGGCCTCGGCGTGAAGCTGGAGATGCAGCAGATCACCGGCGCCAACCGCATTCCCTTCCTGCTCACCGACAAGGTCGACATCGTCATCTCGGTGATGGGGCTGTCGCCGGAGCGCGCCCGGCAGATCCAGTTCACGGCGCCTTATGCCAACACCTTCCTCGCCGTCTACGGCGCGAAATCGGCGAATGTGACCAGCCCGGAGACGCTCGGTTCCAACCGCGTCGCCGCCGCCAAGGGCACGACGCAGGAACTCGCCATCACGGAATCCGCCCCGAAGGCGAATGTGATGCGCACCGAGGACGACGCGACCGCTGCCGCCGCCTACATCACCGGCCAGGCCGACCTGCTCGCGACCAACTCGATCGTCGCCCAGGCGCTCGCCAAGCAGAACCCGAGCAAGGAGTTCGAGCGCAAATTCGTCATCCGCCGCAGCCCGGCGCATATGGGCGTGCAGATGGACCAGCATAATCTCGTGCGCTGGCTCGACAGCTTCATCTTCTACGCCTCGATCAATGGCGAGCTCGACCGGCTGCACAAGAAGTATCTGGACATGCCGATGGACCCTCTGCCGACGCTGTAACAGCCGATCGGCAACCAAAACAGGCGCGAGGAACCCTCTTGTAAGGAGAGGGCAGGGTGAGGTGTGGGCCCTGTGACTAGCTCCGCGAGGCCTGACCGCGCGGTTGGGTTCAGGCCAGCGTTTCCAGTCCGAACACCTCACCCCTGCCCCTCTCCTTCCAGGAGAGGGGCTCCCCGCGGCCGTCCCTGAAGCCGTCGCATTTTCCAAGAGCCCCGCCATGACCAGCCCCCGCCAGAAGCCGACGCCGCGCCCGTCCTCCGCCTTCCTCACCGTCGATCCGGAGAAGGACGGCAAGCAGGTCGGCTTCCTGATGATCCCGCATTCGCCTGACGACGATGCCTGGGGCGCGACACGGATCCCGGTCGCGATCATCAAGAACGGCTCGGGTCCGACCGCGATCCTCGAAGGCGGCAATCATGGCGACGAGTATGAAGGGCCGATCGCGATCTGCGACCTGATCCGCGATCTCGACCCCGGCCGCGTGCAGGGCCGCCTCATCCTGATGCCGGCGAACAATGTCCATGCCGTCATCGCGGGAAAACGGACCTCGAGCGTCGACGGGCTCAATTTCAACCGCACCTTCCCGGGCGATCCGCGCGGCACCATCACCCAGCAGATCTCAGCCTTCGTCAGCGACCATATCCTGCCGCTCGGCGATGCCTTCCTCGACCTGCATTCCGGCGGCTCCTCGCTCGACATCATCCCGAGCGCGATCGTCGAGCCGAGCGACGATCCGCAGCTGCACAAGAGCAATGTCGCGGCGGTGCAGGCCTTCGATGCGCCGATGACGGTGGTGATCTCCAATCTCGGCGAGCCGCGCACCGCGACGGCGACCGCCTGCCGGCAGGGGCTCGTCACCGTCGGGACGGAAATGGCGGGCGCCGGCACGGTCTCGCTCGACGCGCTGAAGATCTGCCGGCGCGGCGTCGCCAATGTGCTCGATCATCTCGGCATCGTCGCTCGCGACAAGCCGGAGCCGCGGCGCGGCGACGGGCAGGTGCTCGAACTGCCCGGTACCTCGGCGTATGTCTATGCGACGGTCGATGGAGTCTTCGAACCCTTCCACGCCAATGGCGAAAAGGTCGGGGCCGGCCAGCCGGCAGGCCGTATCCATTGCACCTGGGACCCGACGCGTCCGCCCGAGACGCTGCATTACGCCGCCGACGGCATCCTCTACGGACGGCGTCAGCCGGGGCGGGTTCGGCCGGGCAATTGCTGCCTGATCGTGGCGGCGCCCTATCGCGGAGTGCTGTCGTGATCGGCCTTGACGATATCCGCGCGGCGCGCTGGCGGATCGCGCCTCATATCCGCAAGACGCCGATCCTGCCCTATGGCCAGCTCAGCTCGCGCGACGAGTTCGGCGGCACGGTGACGCTGAAGCTCGAATTGCTGCAGGCGGCCGGCTCGTTCAAGGCACGTGGCGCGATGAACCGGCTACTGACGCTCTCGGCTGAGCAGCTTGCTCGCGGCGTCGTCACGGCGTCGGGCGGCAATCACGGGCTCGCCATCGCCCGCTCGGCCCATGTGCTCGGCGCCAGGGCCAAGATCTTCCTGCCGTCCAATGTCGTCGCCGACAAGGTCGCCAAGCTGAAACGCTGGGGTGCCGAGGTCGAGATCGTCGGCGCGATCTGGGACGATGCCAATGCCGCGGCGCTTGCCTACGCCAGGGAGACCGGCGCGACCTACGCGCATCCGTTCAGCGATCCCGTCGTGGTCGCCGGGCAGGGCACGCTCGGCCTCGACATCCTCGACGAGATTCCCGATGTCGATGTCATCCTCGTCGCGATCGGCGGCGGCGGGCTGATCACCGGGCTGTCGACGGCGGTGAAGGCGCTCAGGCCGCAGACCCGGATCATCGGCGTCGAGCCCTATGGCTCGCCGACGCTGCATGCCTGCCTGGAAGCTGGCAAGCTGGTGACGCTCGACAGGCTGGAGACGCGGGTCGCGACGATGTCGTGCCGGCGCACCGACCAGGCGATCTATGAGGCGGTCGCCAAACATGTCGACGAGATCGTGCTGGTCAGCGACGACGAGATGGAGGGGGCGGCGCAATCGCTCTGGTTCGAGTTCGGCATCGCCGCCGATCTCTCGGGCGCTGCGGCGGTCGCGGCGCTGCAGGCGAAACGCTTCGTGCCTGCGCCGGGCAGCAAGGTCTGCGCGCTGGTCTGCGGCGCCGGAACGGATGGGACATGACCACCCCCGTCATGCTCGGGCTTGACCCGAGCATCTCGGAAACCAGTGCCTTCTCGTCATGAGATTCTCGGGTCTGCGCTTCGCTTCGCCCGAGAATGACGGCTGATCAACGTGCGACGCTCAGCCCCTGCACGCCGTGCTTGGCGATCAGCGCTGCGACGAAGCCTGAGTCCTTCGCCACAGCGACGAATTTTGCGAGATAATCCGCCGCTTCGGCCTTGGCCTTGGGCACGCCGATCGCCTGCTGCACGGTCATGAAATAGCCGTCGAGGATGCGCGTGCCGGGGATCGCCTGAACATCCTTGAGCAGGCGGGGACGCAGGCCGGCCAGCGCGTCCAACTCCTTGGCGACGAAGTCATTTGCGGAATCGTCGAGCGAGCCGGAGCGGACGAGCTCGCCCCGGCGGATGTTGCGATCGAGCCAGAGCCCATAGGCGGCGCGGCCACTGACCGCGATGCGGACGCCCTCAGCATCGACATCGGCGACCTCGCGCAAGGGCGAAGCTTCCCGGACGAGATAGGTCGCTTCGATCTCGGCATAGGCAGGCGTGAAACTGATCGCTTCGGCCCGCTGCGGCTCGGCGCCGATCAGGCCGACATCCCATTCATCGCAAGGCGCGGCATCGGCGAGCAGGCCGGGATTCTCGTAAGGCACATAGCGCAGGCCGGTGCCGAGATGGTCGGCGAGCGCCCGTGCCATGTCCGGCGAGACGCCTTGCGGCGCGCCCTGCGGGTCGCGGCTGGAGACCAGCAGGAAGTTCGAGAGGTTGATGCCGGCGCGCAGCAGGTTGGCAGGCGCCAGATGCTCGCGCATGGTCGGCGAGAGCTGGCCGATATCGGGGCGGAATTCCATGGCGCTGTCCTCCCTGTCGTTGGCCCCGCTTATGCCGCGCGGCCGGTAGGGAGGACAAGCGGGATCGTCGGCGTCAAAGTTCCAGCCAGCGCGCACCTTTGGCCGAGGAGCGCACGGCCGCCTCGATGAAGCGGACGCCGCGGACGCCCTCAGTAACGGTCGGCACCTGCGTCGAGAAGGCGGCCGGCTCGCGTCTTTCGATCCGGGCCGTGATCTGCTCGGCGATATCGGCGTAGAGCTGGGCGAAGCCTTCGAGATAGCCCTCGGGATGGCCAGCCGGCACGCGCGAGGCGGCATTGGCGACGGGGTAAGTGCCGGCGCCGTTGCGGCGGATCAGGCGCGGCGGCTCGCCGAGCGGCGAATGGATCAGCAGGTTGGGGTTTTCCTGCTGCCATTCGAGGCCCCCCTTCTCGCCATAGAGGCGGATGCGCAAGCCGTTCTCCTGGCCGGCGGCGACCTGGCTGCACCAGAGCATGCCGCGCGCGCCGTTTTTGAAACGCAGCAGCATATGGGCGTTGTCGTCGAGCCGGCGGCCTTCGACGAAGACATGCGCCTCGGCGCAGAGCGCCTCGACTTCGTCGCCGGCGATGAACTCCGCGAGGTTGAAGGCATGGCTGCCGATATCGCCGATCGAACCGGCCGGGCCTGATCGAGCCGGATCGGTGCGCCACTCCGCCTGCTTCTGGCCGCTGTCCTCGAGCCGTGTCGCGAGCCAGTCCTGGGCATACTCGACCTGGACGACGCGGAGCTTTCCGATCGTGCCGTCGGCGACCATGGCCCGCGCCTGCCGGACCAGCGGATAGCCCGTATAGTTGTGGGTTACCGCGAAGATCAGCCCGCTGTCCTTCGCGAGCTTGGCCAAGCTTTCCGCCTCGCGCAGGGTCGTCGTCAGCGGCTTGTCGCTGATCACATGGATGCCGGCCTTGAGGAAGGCCTTGGCTGCCGGTGCATGGGCGTGGTTGGGCGTGACGATCGCGACCGCGTCGATGCCGTCCTTGCGGCGCTTCTCGCGCTTGGCCATCTCTTCGGCGTCGGCATAGAGGCGGGCGGGGTCGAGCAGCAGGTCTTCGCCCGAGAGCCGCCCGCGCTCAGGATCTGACGAGAGCGCACCGGCGACGAGCTGCCAGCGATCATCGAGTCTTGCGGCGATGCGATGCACCGCGCCGATGAAGGCCCCGCGCCCGCCGCCGACCATGCCGAGGCGCAGGCGGCGGTTGAGCCTTTGCGTCGTCGAGCCTTCGATCGCCATGGCTATCCCCTTCAGCCGAGTCCGAGCATGCGCCGGTTGGCCGCCTCGTCAGTGCCTCCCGCGGCGAAGTCGTCGAAGACCTTCTCGGTCACCCGGATGATATGGGCGGCGATGAACTCCGCACCCTCGCGCGCGCCGTCCTCGGGATGCTTCAGGGCGCATTCCCATTCGAGCACGGCCCAGGAGTCGTAGTCGTACTGCGCCAGCTTGGAGAAGATGCCGCCGAAATCGACCTGGCCGTCGCCGAGCGAGCGGAAGCGGCCGGCCCGGTCGATCCAGGGCTCGTAGCCGCCATAGACGCCGACGCGGCCATTCGGGTTGAACTCGGCGTCCTTCACATGGAAGGCCTTGATGCGCTCATGGTAGAGGTCGATGAAGGCGAGATAGTCGAGCTGCTGCAACAGGAAATGGCTGGGATCATAGTTGATGCAGGCGCGGGGATGGCCGCCGACCGCATCGACGAAGCGCTCGAAGGTCGCCCCGTCATGGACGTCCTCGCCCGGATGGATCTCGTAGCAGAGGTCGACACCGGCCTCGTCATAGGCGTCGAGGATCGGGCGCCAGCGCTTCCCAAGCTCTTCGAAGGCGGTCTCGACCAGGCCGGCGGGGCGTTGCGGCCAGGGGTAGACGAAGGGCCAGGCGAGCGCGCCGGTGAAGCTGACATTGGCGGAAAGGCCGAGGCGGCGCGAGGCCTTCGCGCCGAGCTTCATCTGCTCGACCGCCCATTCCTGCCGCGCCTTCGGATTGCCGCGCACCGCCGGCACGGCGAAGCCGTCGAACGCCTCGTCGAAGGCGGGATGGACGGCGACGAGCTGGCCCTGGAGATGGGTCGATAGCTCGGTGATCGCCAGACCGTATTGGGCAAGGGTGCCCTTGACCTCGTCGCAATAGGTGTCGGATTCGGCGGCCCTGGCGAGATCGAACAGGCGGGCGTCCCAGCTCGGGATCTGCACACCCTTGTAGCCCATGGAAGCGGCCCAGCGGCCGATGGCGTCGAGCGAATTGAAAGGCGCCGCATCGCCGGCGAACTGGGCGAGGAAAAGGCCAGGGCCCTTCATGGTCTTCATCGCGACCTCCCGACAACGCGGCTCCTTGCCGGAGCTCGCAATCGCCGCCTGACCGGCGATGTAATCGATTGCAGGACTGTAGCGGGACGGTCTCGCCTGTCAAATCTCGTAGTGCCGTCGCGCTGCCCGGCGGTGGGCCAACGCGCTATCGGAGGCTCAAACCGGGTTGCTGAATTGGTTGCCGATCTCTTGGAAGACCGGCGCGATCTCCAGGAAGACATCGACCAGCCCCGGATCGAAATGGCGGCCACGTTCGCTTTCGATCACCTTTACCGCCTCGGCATGCGGAATCGCGGCCTTGTAGATCCGATCCGAGACCAGGGCATCGTAGACATCGGCGATTGCCATGATCCGCCCGCAGAGCGGGATGGCTTCGCCGGCAAGGCCTTCCGGGTAGCCTTTGCCGTCCCAGCGCTCGTGATGGGAATAGGCCATCTCCTTGGCGATGGTCAGGAAGCTGGTGGTGCCACCGAAATAGCGCTCGGCATTGGCGATGGCGTCGCGCCCCAGCTTCGCATGGGTGCGCATGATCGCGAATTCCTCGGCGTCGAGCCTGCCGGGCTTGCGCAGGATGGCGTCTGAGATGCCGACCTTGCCGATATCGTGCAGCGGCGCCGATTTGTACATGAGCTCGATCAGCCCGGCGTCGAGCTCGGGCTGGTAGAGCCCGTGCTGGCGTGCCGCCTCGGCCAGTGCGCGGACATAATGCTGGGTCCGGCGGATATGGTCGCCGGTTTCGTTGTCGCGGGTGTCGGCGAGCGCGGCCATGGCGAGTATCAGCGCATCCTTGGCGCGCACCGCCTCCTCGCGCGCGGCATTGAGCGATGAGAACAGCGCGACATTGGTCATCGCCACCGCGGCGCTGTTGGCGATGCGCTTGAGCATCTCGACGCTCTCGTCGGAGGGCTTGTGCGGGCGCGCCCAATAGGCGCCGATCGCGGCGACAGGATCGTCGGCGTGCACCGGCACCATGACGAGGCTCTGCACGAAGGTCGGCCGATAGGCGGCGTGCGGAATGCGATCGTCGGCGTAGACATCCTCGATCACGACGGCCTCGCCATGCAGCATCGCCCAGCCGGAGATGCAGCGTTCGAGCGGGAAGCGCTGGCCCTTCCAGAGCGGGCCGATCGCATCCTCGTCGGCATAGAAGCACTTGTCGCCTTCGCGCAGGACGAAGCTGATGCCGTCGGCGCCGACGAGCCTGCGGGCGCCGCCACGGACGACCCGCAGGATCTCCTCGACCCCACGCGCCTTGGCGAGGCGCGTCGTCAGCTCTTCGAGGCTGGCCTTGGCCGGGGTCTCGATCTGCTCATCCCCGCCGAGAGCTGGCGAGGCCAGTGCGGCCGACTGCGTCATCCCACCACCATGTCGGTTCGCTTCACAGCAGGCAGGGCCGCGCCGGAATCGCTACGATCATGGACGGCAAACCTTAAAATGCAAGGAATGCGTGCAGTCTAAAAGCACCTGATGGCACGAAACCCGCCGCCAGGGCTTTTCCCCGGCGGCGGGCCAGTCGCAAATGTCGTCGCTCAGCGCTCGATCATCTTGTTCCAGCGGCTGTTCCATTCCGGCCGCTTGGCGTTGATCTGGTCCCAGTCGAGGGTGACGGCGGTCTTCATATTGGCGTGGAAGGCCTCGAGCTTCTTCTCGGCCTCTGGCGTCGAGGCCTTGGCCTTGGTGTTCGAGGGCACGATGTTGCCGGCGGCGAGCGCCTTGGACTGGGCTTCCGGCGAGAGCAGATAAGCGGCGAGCTTCTGCGCCAGCTCCGGCTCGGAATTCCTGGCGATGACGCATTGGGCGACCATCAGCACGACCGAGCCTTCCTTCGGCTGGGCGTATTCGACGGCGATGCCCTTGTCCTTCAGAGTCGAGATGCCGGTCGGGGTGAGCGGGAAGATCGCGGCCTCGCCGGTCTGCGCCATCTCGGCGATCTTGGCCGAACTCGGGATGAATTCGAGCACGTTCTTGCCGATCGTGTCGCGGAACTTGGTGAAGCCCGGCTCGACATTGGCCTCGGTGCCGCCCTGGATGCGATTGAACATCAGGAAGGCATGCAGGCCGAAGGAGGAGGCCGAGGCCGACTGGAACACGACCTTGCCCTTGTACTTGGGATCGGCGAGGTCCATCCACGAGGTCGGCGCCGGCCAGCCCTTCTCGTCGAATAGCTTCTTGTTGTAGCCGAGCCCGGTCATGCCGAGATCGATGCCGACGGCCATGTCGTCCTTCATGCGGGTGCCGGGGGCGAGATCGGCAAGCTCGGGGCCGGGCTTCGTCTTCTCGCAGAGGCCGGCGCCGATGGCGCGGACCATGACGCCGTCATCGAGGAACATGACGTGCATCTGCGGCTTGTCCTTGGCCGCGGTCGCCTTGGCGAGGATGTCCGAGGAGGTGCCGGGCACGACCACGACCTTGACGTCATTGGCCTTCTCGAAATCCGGGAAGACGGCCTGGGTGAAGGTCTTCTCGAAATTGCCGCCGTTCATGCCGACATAGAGCGTCTTCGACTGGGCGAAGGCGCTGCCGGCGGCGGCGAGCGCCATGGCGGCGACGCCGGCGGCCAGGATGGTGCGATAGGTCATAAGCTCAACTCCCCTCTAATGTTGCGGCTCTTGGTTTCGCCCCGCACCCGAGCCAGCGTCGGTGCGGGCGGACGTCTCTCTGAAGCGGCCGATCGAGAAGGCTTCGATCGGGGTCTGGGTCTCGCCGTCGCGGACGAGCTCGGCGATGACCTCGCCGACGCCCGGCGCGATCTGGAAGCCGGCGCCGGTGAAGCCGAAGGCGTGGATCAGGCCGGGCGTGGTTCCGCTCGGGCCGATCACGGGGTTTCTGTCGGGCATGGCCCCTTCCGTGCCGCTCCAGAAGCGGATCGCCTGGGCATGGCGCAGGGCCGGGAACAGCGCGGCGGCGTTGTTCATGATCGCGATCGCGCCGTCGCCGCGCGGCCGCGAGAAATCGGCATCGGCCAGCGGTAAGGCGCGCTCGCCGCCGACCACGACATTGCCGCGCTCGACCTGGCGGGCATAGATGCCGCCGCCTTCCATGCCGATATTGACCGACATCACCGGCTCCATCGGCTCGGTGACGACCATGGAGGGGTAGATGCGCGAGAGCGGCACCGGCTCGCCGAAGCTTTCGGCGAAGGGACCGGCCCAGGCACCGGCGCTGTTGATGACGAAGCGGGCGCGCAGCGAAAGGTTGTTCGCGGCCTGGAGCGCGAAGCCCTCGCCGTCGCGGGTCACGTCTTCGACCGCCGTGTTCTCCAGGACCTCGACGCCGGCCCGGCGCGCCGCGGCGGCGAAACCGGTCGCGACCAGGCGTGGATTGGCATGGCCGTCGCCTGCACAGAAGGAAGCACCGACGACGCCGTCGCCGATCCAGCCGAAGCGCTCGCGCAGGCCGTTATGGCCGATCAGTTCGAGATCGAGCCCCTGCTCGGCGACGGCTTGCGCATAGGCTTCGAGCGAGGCCATGTCGGCGTCGTTGCGGGCGAGCTTGAGATGGCCGGAACGCAGGAATTCGCCGTCGATGCCGATCAGCGCCTTGAGCCGCGGCCAGATCGCATGCGCCCGTTGCGAGAGCGGCAGCTGCTCGACCGGGCGGCCCTGTCGGCGCACGCCGCCATAGTTCACGCCCGAGGCCTGCGCGCCGCAAAAGCCCTTGTCGATCAGAGCGACGGAAAAGCCCATGCCGCGCAGCGCCAGCGCGGCCGAGGAGCCGACAAGGCCGCCGCCGATGATCGCGACGTCGACGGAAAGGCGCCGGCTCATTCCGCCGCCTCCTGCTGCGCGGCGAGCGCGAGCGTCAGCGGCACCGGCTTGACCGGTGCCTGGCTGCGCAGGCGGCCGACGGCCTCGATGCCGCGGTTCGTCTCATGCGCGAGCAATTCGGCGGCTGCCGCCCCGCAGACGCGGCCCTGGCAACGCCCCATGCCGACGCGGCTCACGGCCTTCAGCCGGTTGAGCTCATGCACGCCGAAGCGGCCGACCGCGGCACGGACCTCGCCGGCGGTGACCTCCTCGCAGCGACAGAGCGTGGTGCCGTCGGCGATGTCCTTCACCCAGTGAGCCGGGAAGGGGAAGGCGGCTTCGAGCACCGCGCGGAAGCGGGCAATGCGGGCGAGCTCGCCCTCAAGCGCGGCAGCGCGGCCAGCGTCATGCGGCAGGCCGCGATCCTGCAGCAGAGCGAGCGCGGCGCGTTCGCCGGAGCGTTCGGCCGCATCCGCACCGGCGATGCCGGCGCCGTCGCCGGCGAGATAGACGCCGGGGACGCTGGTCCGGCCGGCGGCGTTGCGCTCGGGCAGGGCGGCGCGGTCGCGCTGATCGAAGGCGAAGCGGCAGCCGGCGAGGTCGGCGAGCTGGGTTTCGGAGCGCAAAGCAAGGCCGTAGCCGACGCCGTCGCAGGCGAGCCGATGCTCCAGCCCGTACTGTCGCCAGGCGACCGCCTCGACCGTGTTCTTGCCCTCGATGCGGATATCGCCGACGCCGTAATGCAGGCCGACACCGCCCAGCTTCAGCTCTGCGGTCATCCGCATGCCGCGCAGTACGATTCCCGGGAAGAGCGGCAGGCCGCGCAGCAGATTGAACTTTGCGGCGAAGGGCGCGGTGTCGAGCACCGCCGCGACCTTGGCGCCAGCCTTCATGTACTGCCAGGCGACGAGGTAGAGCAGCGGTCCCGAGCCGAGGAAGACGATTCTCGAACCTATGGCGCAGCCCTGGCTCTTCAGCGCGATCTGGGCGCCCCCCAGCGTGAAGACGCCGGGCAGGGTCCAGCCGGGGATCGGCAGGATGCGGTCGGTGGCGCCGGTGGCGAGCAGGAGGCCGTCATAGGCGACCTGCCGGCTGGTGCCTTCGACCATGATGTCGGCCCGGCCCTCACGCAGATTCCAGAGCAGCGCTTGCGGCCAGTAATCGAGCTTGCCGTCGAGCGCCGCGAAATCGCGATGCAGCGCCTCGGCCTTGGATGCCTCCGAGCCGTAGAGGTCGCGGCTGGAGCGCCCGTCCGGAGTGAGGCGCTGGCGATAGATCTGGCCGCCGCAAGCGGGCGCTTCGTCGACCACGAGCGGACGCATGCCGGCCGCGACCAGTGCCTCGGCAGCCCGGATGCCGGCGGGGCCGGCGCCGACGATCAGCGGTTGCGGGCGTGCTGTCAGGGTCATCGATGCTGTTCCCTGCCAGAGGAGACGGTGTGGAACCGCGACAGGCTCTCTCTCCCGGAACGTGGGAGAGGTGGAGAGGGGGCCGGGACGCCCGCGACGGCTGGAGCATAGGCTTCGGAAGGGACGCGGCCTCGAAGGGCCCCCTCCCAACCCTCCCCCGTTACGGGAGAGGGCTCCCGCGCCTCTCGCAGTTCAGTCAGCGCCCCGCTCATGCCGCCCTCGCACGGCGGGTGAGGATGCGCATGCCGGCGGTCAACGCCGTCGAGCAGGCACGCAGGCGCTCGCCGTTCTCGAGCACGACCCAGCAATCCTGACAGGCGCCCATCTGGCAGAAGCCGGCGCGCGGCGAGGCCGAGAACTCGGAGAGGCGCAGGCGCTCGGCCTGGGTCAGGATCGCGGTCAGCACGGTGTCGCCGGCGCGGCCCTCGCAAGGCTCGCCATCGAGGCTGAAGGGGATGGCCGGATGGTCGGCGCGGACGAGGCGATGCAGCAGCGGCATGTCACTTCTGCCCGACCAGGATCTTGTCGAGGCCGAAGGCGCGGTCGAGCACCAGCATGGCGGCGGCGGTGAGCGCGATCATCAGCGCCGACACCGCGGCCATCATCGGATCGATTGATTCGGTCGCGTACATGTACATCCGCACCGGCAGGGTCACCGTCTGCGGCGAGGTCACGAAGATCGACATGGTCAGCTCGTCGAAGCTGTTGATGAAGGCGAGCAGCCAGCCGCCGGTGATGCCGGGCAGGATCATCGGCGCGGTGACGCGGCGAAACACCGTCCAGTGCGAGGCGCCCAGCGTCATCGCCGCCTGCTCGGCCGAGCGGTCGAGCCCGGTGAAGGCCGCCATCACCAGGCGCAGCACATAGGGCGTGATCACCACGACATGGCAGGCGACGAGCCAGGCGAAGCTGCCGGTCGCGCCGATCAGCGCGAAGAGCCGCAGGAAGGCGACGCCGAGCACGAGATGCGGGATGATCAGCGGCGAGAGGAAAAGGGCGTTCAGCGCATTGCGGCCGGGAAAGTCGTAGCGGTCGATGGCGAGCGCGGCCGGCACCGAAATCGCCACCGAGAGCGTCGCGGCGAGGCTCGCCAGCCAAAGGCTGTTGACGAAGGAGGCGACGAAATCGGGATGGCGGAAGATCTCGCGGAACCAGCGCAGCGAGAAGCTGGTGGTCGGGATCGAGAGCGTGTTCTCCGGGGTGAAGGCGACGAGGCAGATCACCACCAGTGGCGCCAGCACGAAGGCGACGACGAGGGTGTGGAAGAGGAGCGCGACGGGGCCGTTCTTCTGCATCGGGATCACCCCAAAGCCTTGCGGGCTCGCGTCTCGACGACGCGGTTATAGGCCAGCATGATCACGAGATTGGCGGCGAGGACGATGATCGCGATCGTCGCGCCGAGCGGCCAGTTCAGCTCGTGCATGTATTCGTCGTAAACCAGCGTCGCCGCCATCTTGAGCCGGCGCCCGCCGAGCAGGCCCGGGATGGCGAAGGCCGAGGCCGAAAGGCCGAAGACGATCAGGCTGCCCGACAGCATGCCGAGCGAGACCTGCGGCAGCACCACGCGGCGCAAGGCGGTGAAGTGCGAGGCGCCGAGGCTCCAGGCGGCGGCCTCGACCATCGGATCGAGCTTCTGCAGCGCGGTCCAGACCGGGATCACCATGAAGGGCAGCATGACGTGGACGAGCGCGATCACGATCGCGGTCTCGGTGTAGAGCAGCCGGACGCTGTCGAAGCCGAACGCCTGAAGCGACTGATTCACCAGGCCGGTCGAGCCGAGCAGCATGCTCCAGCCGAAGGCGCGGACGACGACCGAGACGAGCAGCGGCCCGATGATCACCAGCAGGAAGACCGAGCGCCAGGGATCGCGCATCCGCGACAGGATATAGGCCTCGGGTGCGCCGATGACGGCGCAGATCAGCGTGGTCAGCGCGGCGAGCCGCAGCGTGCGCCAGAAGATGCCGAGATAATAGTCGTCCGAGAACACCGCCGCGTAATGGGCAAGGATGAACTCGTTCTTGATGCCGGTCGTATGGTCGTAGGCGTGGAAGGACAGGATCACCGTCAGCACCAGCGGCAGGACGATGAGCCCGAGGAAGAGCAGCGCGCCCGGCCCGGCGAGCCAGAACGGTGTCGCCGCGGAGCGCCCGACGCTCATGCCGCCGCTCCCTGCGCCAGAGGCTCGATGCGCTGGCTCGCCAGGGCCCAGTCGAGCGCGACCTTGGCGCCTTCGCGGGCCGGCTCCTCGCCATCGTTCGGGGCCGAGACCAGGATGGCGCCCGCCGGCGTCTCGACTGTGAACAGCCAGGAACCGCCGAGGAAGAAGCGATTGGCGATCGTGCCGTCGAGCCGGCCCTGACCCGCGGGTTTGAGGGCGATCTTTTCAGGGCGGACCGAGAGTGCGATCGCCTGTCCTTCGACGAAGCCGCTCGCTTCCGAGGGCAGGGCGATACCGGCGATCTCCGCCGCGCCCTTGCGCCAGACACCGTCCAGCCGGTTCATCTTGCCGACGAAGGTGGAAATGAACGGTGTCGCCGGGTTCTCGTAGAGCTTGTAGGGCGCATCGACCTGCGTCATCCGGCCCTGCTCCATCACCACGACGCGATCGCTGATCGAGAGCGCCTCGGCCTGGTCATGCGTCACCATGATGGTGGTGGTGCCGACACGCTGCTGGATGCGGCGCAGCTCGAACTGCATCTCCTCGCGCAATTTGGCGTCGAGATTGGAAAGCGGCTCGTCGAGCAACAGCACCGGCGGCTGAATGACGAGGGCCCGAGCGATGGCGACGCGCTGGCGCTGGCCGCCGGAGAGCTGGCGCGGATAGCGCTCGGCGAAGCCGCCGAGATGGACGAGGCCGAGCATGGTCGCTACGCGCTCGTCGCGCTCGGCCTTGGCGACCTTGCGCATCTCCAGGCCGAAGGCGACGTTCTGCGCGACCGTCATGTGAGGGAAGAGCGCATAGCTCTGGAAGACGATGCCAAGGCCGCGCTTGTTCGGTGTCTCGCGGGTGATGTCGCGGCCATCGAGCATGATCGTGCCGGTGGTCGGCTCGACCAGCCCGGCGATCATCTGCAGCGTCGTGGTCTTGCCGCAGCCGGAGGGGCCGAGCAGCGAGACGAACTCGCCCTTGGCGACGCTGAGGTCGATGTCGCGCGCGGCGGCGAAATCGCCATAGACCTTGCTCAGCTTCTCCAGCGTCAGGAAGCTCATGACCTCTCCCGCTTGGCTCGCCCCGCCCGCTCATCGGGGTCTTTTGCCCTCATGCGTTCCAGAAGCCGCAGCGGTGGAATTTCGTCAACGAATAATTCCGCATAAGAGAATTTTAATCTCAATAATTCCGTTATATGAAATTTATTGCCACCATCACTTGACGCGATTAGCGTGAGCGGATGATCGATTCTGCTGAGCCTCAGTCCAGCCTGCGTCGCGCGCTCGGCCTATTGCGCCTCGTCGGGGCGGCCGAGGCCGGCGGCATTCGCCTGAAGGATCTCGCCGAGCAGGCCGGCTGCAGTCAGCCGACGGCGCATCGCGCCTTGCAGGACCTCGCCGCCGAGGGCTTCGTCGAGCAGATCGGCAAGCGCTACCGGCTGGCGCTCGACTTCTTCGTGCTGGCGGCGCGCGCCGGCCATGCCGATGGCTTGCGCGACCTCGCCAAGCCGGTGCTGCTGCGCCTCTCGGCGACGCTGACCGACACGATCTTCCTGCTGGTCCGCAATGGCTATGAAGCGGTCTGCCTCGATCGGATCGAGGGTCCCTTTCCGATCCGCTCCTTCACCGGCGATATCGGCGGAAAGGTGCCGCTCGGGCTGGGGCAGGGGAGCCTCGCCATCCTCGCCCATCTGCCCGAAGCCGAGCGTGAGGCTGTGATCCGTTTCAACGTGCCGCGCCTGCTCGATCGCGGCTTCCTCGACGAGGCGGGGCTACGGGTCGAACTGGAAAAGGCGCGTGAGCAGGGCTGGGTCAATCTCAATACCGGGTTGATCCCGGGCATGGCGGGCCTCGGCGTTCCGGTCTTCGATGCGCAGGGGCGCGCCGTCGCGGCCCTCAGCGTCGGCACATTGGCGGATCGCTTGCGGCCGGAGCGCCTGCCCGGCGTCGTCGCCATCCTCAAGGCGGAGGCCGCGACGCTGGGCGCCATGCTCAACCCGTTCGACACGGCCTTGCGCCATCCATCCCGCAGCTTGAGCTCTGTGGCATGATCCTCCGAGCCCGGCGTTCACTCGGGGGCCCAACACTGCCGGAGTAATCTCTTTGCATGGCAGCCAAGTCCACGCGCCGCCGTGACCTCGCCGCTGTCGATATGCTACCTCGGCTTGCCGCTGCTGCGGCGGATCGCAATCGCCACGGAGACTGATCGTGCTGGAGAAGGCCTGGGCGGATCTTTCCGCGCATCGTACCCGAACTATCTCGCAGCATCTGCGCGAGCTCTTCGCCGCCGATCCGCAGCGCTTTGCCAGCTTTTCCGTCCGGCTCGACGATCTCCTGCTCGACTACTCCAAGACGGCGGTGACGCCTGAGACCATCGAGTTGCTGCTCGCGCTCGCCCAGGCGGCGGATGTCGAGGCCAAGCGCGACGCGATGTTCGCCGGCGAGCCGGTCAACACCACCGAAGAGCGCGCGGTCCTGCACACGGCGCTGCGCAACCAGTCCGGCCGGCCGGTCAAGGTCGACGGCGTCGATGTGATGCCCGAGATCAACGCGGTGCTGGAGCGGATGTCCGCCTTCGCCGATGGCATTCGCAGCGGCAAGATCGCGGCTGCCGATAGCGAGCCCTTCACCGATGTCGTCAATATCGGCATCGGCGGCTCCGACCTTGGGCCCGTGATGGCGACGCTGGCGCTGGCGCCCTATCATGACGGGCCGCGCCTGCATTACGTCTCCAATGTCGACGGTGCCCATATCGCCGACACGCTGGCAAAGCTCGACCCGGCCCGGACGCTGGTGATCGTCGCCTCAAAGACCTTCACCACGATCGAGACCATGACCAATGCCGCGACGGCGCGGCGCTGGATCGCCGGGGCGCTCGGCGAAGAGGCGGTCGCCAAGCACTTCGCCGCGGTCTCGACCGCGCTCGACAAGGTCGCGGCCTTCGGCATCCAGCCGGAGCGGATCTTCGGCTTCTGGGACTGGGTCGGCGGGCGCTATTCGGTCTGGTCTGCGATCGGCCTGCCGGTGATGATCGCGATCGGCCCTGAGAACTTTCGCGCCTTCCTCGCCGGCGCGCATGCGATGGACGAGCATTTCCGGACCGCTCCGCTCGACAAGAACCTGCCCGTTCTGTTCGGTCTGATCGGGCTCTGGCATCGCGAGAGCTGCGGCTATCCGGCCCGTGCCGTCCTGCCTTATGACCAGCGCCTGGCGCGCCTGCCGGCCTATCTGCAGCAGCTCGACATGGAGTCGAACGGCAAGCGCGTGCATAAGGCGGGCGGGGCGGTGACGCGGCCGAGCGGCCCGCTGGTCTGGGGCGAGCCCGGCACCAACGGCCAGCACGCCTTCTTCCAGCTATTGCACCAGGGCACCGACATCATCCCCTGCGAATTCCTGGTCGCGGCGGAGGGGCACGAGCCGGAGCTCGCCCATCAGCACCGCCTGCTCCTCGCCAATTGCCTCGCCCAAAGCGAGGCGATGATGAAGGGCCGCACGCTCGAGGAGGCAAAGGCGCAGCTCGCCAAGCAGGGGCTGTCGGCGGAGGCAATCGAGCATCTGGCGCCGCACAAGGTCTTCCCCGGCAACCGGCCGAGCGTGACCATCGCCTATCGCAAGCTCGATCCGTTCACGCTCGGGCGGCTGATCGCGCTCTATGAGCACCGCGTCTTCGTCGAGGCGGCCGTGTTCGACATCAACGCCTTCGACCAATGGGGCGTCGAGCTCGGCAAGGAGCTGGCAACGGCGCTGCTGCCGGTGATCGAAGGCAAGGCGCCGGCTGAGGCGCATGATGCCTCGACGGCTGGGTTGGCGCGCTATCTAACCGGGCGCTAGGCTGCGGCATCGAAGGACGCCTCAGGGTATCCAGCGCCGCGACTGCTCGGCGCGGTCGTCATAGCTCGCTTCGAAGATCGGCGAGGCGAGGGTGGCGCGGACCTTGAGGATGCCGCTGCCGATATTGCGGAAGCCGTGGCGGGCACCGGCCGGGATCACGATCGACTGGTTGGCGCGTAAGGTCAGGTTTTCGCCGCGCAGCGTAATCTCGGCCTCGCCTTCCATCACCTCCAGCACCTCCTCGACGGCATGGAGATGAAGGGGCGCGCCGAGGCCGGGATCGCAGAACTGCTCGAAGATGCAGAGCTGAGCCGAGCGCACCAGCGCCGAGACCCGCATCAGCGTCATCACGCCCTCGCGCCATTGCTCGAGCGGCTGGGTCTCGTGGTCGATGAGGCTCATGCCGTCCCCTTCTGTGCGAGCCCGACCATGGGCTGTTCATGCGGGATGCGGACCTCCGAGGTCGGCTCGCCGCTCCAGAGCGATTGCAACTGGGCGACGACATGCCCGCCGAAGCTCTCATAGGGGATGCGGATCGAGGTCAGCCACGGCGCGATCCAGTGGTTGAGCGCGTTGCCGTCGACGCCGACCAGGGTGCAGCGCTGCGGGATCGCCACGCTGCTTTCGACGGCGAGCCGATAGGCGCCATAAGCGATCAGATCGCTGACGCAGAGCGCGCCCTGCGGCCAGCCCCCCTCCTGCACCAGTGCCTTGGCGGCGGCATAGCCGATCTCGATATGCGACAGCCCCGGCGCGCTGGCGCGGCGGATTGCATCGGCCGGGACACCGCGTTCGACGAGGCGGTCGATGAAGCCCGAGGCGCGTTCCTGGGTGCTCGAGACATTCTGCGCCGCCATCAGCACGGCCGGCCGCTCGATGCCATGCGCCAGCATGAAATCGGCGGCATCGGCGCCGGCGGCGCGATTGTCGATGCCGACATAGGCGCCGCCGCCGAGCGGATTGTGGCGCGCGACGAAGACCATCGGGTCGCCGCGCCGGAGCGTCTCCTCCAGCCCGCGGCTGCGCACGGCGCTGACCATGACATAGCCGGCTACGAACTGCTCACGCATCGCCTGGAGGTAGTCGTCCTGCAACTCGGCGCGGTCATGCGTGTCGCACAGGATCATGACGTAGCCGGCGGCCCGCAAGGCCGCCTCGGTCGAGACCGCAATCGCCGCCATGGCGGGGTTGTCGAGATTGGGCGAAAGCATCGCTACGACCCGGCTGGCGCGCTGGCGCAGCGCCCGGCCGACCGGGTTCGGCCGATAGCCCAGCCGCGCGATCGCCTCCTCGACGCGCGCCACCGTCTCGGGCGAGGCCCGCCCGCTCTCGCCGTTGACGATGCGCGACACCGTCGAGATCGAGACGCCGGTATCCTCCGCGACCGTGGTGAGCGATACCGAACCGTGATGTGCCCTGGCGGCCCTGGTCTTCATCGCGCTCCCATCCCCGCTGCTAGCCCAGCGAGTCAGCGTCCAAGAGATGCCGGCTCACTTCGGGATTGACAAGCTAGGCAAACGTTTGCCTAAATGATTGTCAAGGTGCTCATCGAGGCGCCGGTTCAGCGGGGATGGAACGCTCATGCACAGCAAGCATTGGATTTCGGCACTCGCCTTGACGGCCGGCCTCGTCATTGGCGGGATCGCGCAAGCCCAGACCACGGTGCGCATCGCGTGGTATTCCGACGGCAATGAGGGCGAGGTCATCACCGACCTGCTCAAGCGCTTCGAGGCCCAGAACAAGGACATCAAGGTCGTGCTCGACCAGGTGCCCTACAAGGCCATCACCGAGAACCTTCCGGTCCAGCTCGCCTCGGGCCAGGGGCCCGACATCGCCCGCGTCGTCGACCTCGGCGGCATCGCCCGCTATGCGCTCGACCTGCGGCCGCACCTCAAGGACGCAGCCTACTGGGAAAAGAATTTCGGGCCGTTCCTGCCCTGGATGCGCCCTGAAGGCGACACCAAGGCCATCACCGGCTTCATGACTCAGCTCACCGTCACCGGGCCCTTCGTCAACAAGACGCTGTTTGAGCAGGCCGGCATCGCCCTGCCGGGCGCCAAGGCGACCTGGGAGGATTGGGGCAAGGCGGTCAAGGACGTCGCGGCCAAGGTCCAGGCGCCGTTCCCGCTGGCGATGGACCGCTCCGGCCACCGCTTCTTCTCGGTCGCCGTTTCTGAGGGCGCCAAGGTCTTCGACGCCAAGGGCGAGCCGGCGGTGATCGACGACGGTTTCAAGCGCGGCGCCAAGCTGGTCTATGACTGGCACCAGAACGGCGTGATGAAGAAGGAACTCTGGGGCTCGGTCTCCGGCACCGCCTATCGCGGCGCCAATGACGAGTTCAAGAACGCCCAGGTGGTGATGTACCAGTCGGGCTCCTGGCAGATCGCCCAGTTCGACAAGACCGTCGGCGACGCCTTCGACTGGATCGCGGTTCCCTCGCCCTGTGGCGCTGGCGGCTGCTCGGGCATGCCGGGCGGGGCCGGTCTCGTCGCGATCAAGACGACCAAAAGCCCGGAAGCCGTCGCCAAGGTGATGGAATACCTCGCCAGCGAGCCGGTGCTGAGCGAGTTCTATGCCCGCTCGCTGTTCGTGCCCGGCCATCTCGGCATCGCCGCCAAGGGCCTCGACTACCAGGGCGCCAGCGCGCCGGCCAAGGCCGCGCTCAAGGTCTTCTCCGACCAGGTCGCGCAGCTCTCGCCGGTCGCCTATCAATTGCAGGGCTATACGAGCAACCGCGTCATCTTCAACGCGGTGATCAGCCGGCTCGGCCAGGCGATCTCGGGCGAGGGCAGCCTCGACGAGGCCTATAAGCGGATCGAATCCGACATCGCCCAGCAGATCGCCGAGCGCAAGAAGTAAGCCGAATGGCCTCCGACGCTCCGATCCCCGCGGCGCAGCCGGAACGCGCTGGTGCAGCGAGCCTCTTCGCTGCGCCGCTCGCGATGCTGATGCGCCTGATCGACCGGCCGATGCAGGTTCTGCAGCGGCTGATCGGCGAGCGCCGGATGGCCTATGTCTTCCTCCTGCCCAATCTCGTCTTCTTCTCGCTCTTCGTCTTCCTGCCGCTCATCATCAACTTCATCTTCTCGGTGACGGGCGGGGCGGGGCTGTTCCCTTCGGAGCGGCCTTATGTCGGGGCGCAGCAATACGCCTATCTCTTCGATTGCGGCTCGTTCCTCGACCCGTCCTCCTGCCGCGAGGACCATTTCTGGCGCGGCGTGTCCAATACCGCCCGTTTCACCGTCTTCCAGGTCACGGCGATGGTGCTGTTCTCGCTGCTGACGGCGGTGGTGCTGAACATGAAGATCAAGGCGCGCGGCTTCTTCCGCGCCGTCTATTTCTTCCCGGTGCTGCTCTCGCCGGTGGTGGTGGCGCTGACCTGGAAATGGATCCTGCAGCGCGACGGCCTGCTCAATGCCGCGATCACCTCGCTCGGCGGCGAGCGCATCCTGTTCCTGGTCGATCCGAGCTGGGCGATGTTCTGGATCGTCTTCGTCTCGATCTGGGCCCATATGGGCTTCTACACGCTGATCCTGCTCGCCGGCCTGCAGGCGATCCCCGCCGATCTCTATGAAGCCGCCGAGATGGATGCGACGCCGCGCTGGCGCACATTCTGGCGCATCACCCTGCCATTGCTCTGGCCGAACATGATCGTGGTGATCGTGCTGGCGCTGATCCGTGGCGTGCAGACCTTCGACGAGGTCTTCGTCCTGACCGGCGGCGGCCCGGGCACCGCGACGCTGATGGTGGTGCACTACATCTATGAGACCGCCTTCGCCAATCAGGTCCAGAATTTCGGCCTGGCGGCGGCCGCCTCCGTCGTGCTCGGTGTCGTGCTGTTTGCGCTGACGCTGGCCCAGCTCGCGGCGAGCCGCCGCAAGGGGGCGGCATGAACAGGCTCGCCCGCATGGCGGTGGCCCGGCGCAATCCCGGCCGCTGGCACTGGACCGATATCGCAGCTTACGCCTATCTCGGGCTCGGCGTCGTGCTGATGTTCGGGCCGGTGCTCTGGCTCGGCCTCTCCTCCTTTAAGACGCAGGCCGGTCTGCTCGAATTCCCGCCCTCGCTGCTGCCGATGTCGCAGAAGGAGGTCCGGGTCGAGGGCCATGCCCAGCCGCTGCCGCTGTTCGAAGTGACGATGGAGGATGGCTCCAAGCGGATACTGGCGCAGGTCCGGCGCATCGGCATCCAGGCGCAGATGGTCGACCCGGCCAATCCCGGCCAGAGCATCCGCGTGCCGATCGACAAGCGCACCCCGGTGCGCGAGTTCAAGCTCGCGACCGAGAACTACACAGAGCCGCTGGAGCGCTTCGCCTTCACGCGCTTCCTCTGGAACTCGGTCTTCGTCACCGTCGTCGCGACGCTGATCACTTTGGTGATCAACTCGATGGCGGCCTATGCGCTCTCGATCTACGAGTTCCGCGGCAAGACGGCGGTGATGCTGATGGTAATCGGCACGCTGATGATCCCGATCACCATCATCCTGGTGCCGGTCTATCTCGTCATCACCAAGCTCGGCCTGGTCAATTCGCTCTGGGCGGTGATCCTGCCGGGCGCGGCGACGCCGACCGGCGTCTTCCTGCTGCGCCAGTACATGCTGACCCTGCCGCGCGACCTGATCGAGGCGGCGCGCATGGACAAGGCCTCGGAGTGGCAGATCTACTGGCGCATCGTCATGCCGCTGGCCATGCCAGCGCTGGCCGTGCTCGCGATCTTCTCGATCATGTGGCGCTGGAACGAGTTCCTCTGGCCGCTCGCCGTTCTCACCAAGACCGAGGCCTACACGCTGCAGATCGGCCTCAACGCCTTCCAGGGCGAGTTGCAGACGCAGTGGCACTACCTGCTCGCGATGACGGTGGTGACGCTGCTTCCGGTCGCGCTGGTCTTCGTCTTCCTGCAGCGCTTCATCACCACCGGCATCGCCAATACGGGAATGAAATAATGGCGGGACTGAGTCTCTCCGGCGTCCGCAAGGCCTATGGCGCGACCACGGTGCTGCATGGCATCGACCTCGACGTCGCCGATGGCGAATTCGTCGTTTTCGTCGGCCCCTCCGGCTGCGGAAAGTCGACGCTGCTGCGCTCGATCGCCGGGCTGGAGACCATCAGCGGCGGCACGATCGCGATCGACGGTGCCGACGTCACCGGGCTGCCGGCCTCCGAGCGCGGCCTCGCCATGGTGTTCCAGTCCTATGCGCTCTATCCGCATATGAGCGTCTACGCGAACATGGCCTTCGCGCTGGAAAACATGGGCTTCAAGCGCGACGAGATCGACAGGCGGGTGAAGCGCGCCGCCGGCATGCTGCGCCTGACCGACTATCTCGAGCGCAAGCCCAAGGCGCTCTCCGGCGGCCAGCGCCAGCGCGTCGCCATCGGCCGCGCCATCGTGCGCGACCCCAAGATCTTTCTGTTCGACGAGCCGCTCTCGAACCTCGACGCCGAACTGCGCGTCGCGACCCGCAAGGAGCTCGCCGCGCTGCATGCCGAGATCGGCGGCACGATGATCTACGTTACCCACGACCAGGTCGAGGCGATGACGCTGGCGCATCGCATCGTCGTGCTCCATGGCGGAAAGATCGAGCAGGTCGGCACGCCGCTCGAACTCTACAACCGGCCGGACAATCTCTTCGTCGCCGGTTTCATCGGCTCGCCGCGCATGAACCTCCTCCCGGGCAAGGTTGTGCGGAGCGGCACGGTCGCGCTCGGCGAGGCCGGGCATGAGGTCGCCTGCTCGACCGGGAGCCTTGCCGCAGGTGCCTCTGTCACGCTCGGCATCCGGCCGGAGCACCTGGCGCTCGCTGCGCCGGATGGCGGCGTGCCGCTGACGATCGAGCTGGTCGAGCGCCTCGGCGGCGAGAGCTATCTTTACGGCGCTTCGCCGGGATTGCCGCAGATTACGCTCCGGCTCGACGGCCAGAGCGAGCATCAGCGCGGCTCTGCCGTCGCGCTCGCCTTCCCGCAGCCGCATCTGCACCTGTTCGACGAGAACGGCCGGGCCGTCCGGTCCTGACGACTGACTAGAGAGATCCCATGAAAGCCCTGACGCAAGGCCGCTATCTCGGCCGCGACGGCGAAGCCGCCTTGTTCGATGTCGGCCTCGGTGCGACGATCGCCGTGCGCATCCTCGAAGGGGATATCGGCCGGGTGACGCTGAAGCCGCAGGATGGCTACCGGCTCGACCGCGGCTGGTCGATCGCGCCCGGCGGGCTGGAGCCGCCCTATGAGGGCCGCCCGCGCGACGATCTCTCCGGTTTCACCTGCCCGCAGGCGAGCGTCAGCGAGAGCGAAGGCAAGGTCACGCTCTCGGCCGGCGGTCTTGTCGCCGAAGTCACGCTCTCGCCCTTCGGTATCGCCTGGCGGCGCGAGGGCGAGGCGCAGCCCTTTCTGCAGGACCGCACGACGCAGGCCTATCTGATCTCGCCGCGCACCGGCGCAGTGGCGCATTTCATGGCGCGCGACTATGCCGAGCGGCACTACGGGCTCGGCGACAAGGCCGGCCCGCTCGACCGGACCGGGCGGCGCTTTTCCATCGATGCGGTCGATCCCTGCGGCTTCGATGCCGAGCTTTCCGACCCGCTCTACAAGATGCTGCCCTTCTTCATCGTCGATGGGAAGGCGGGCGCCCATGGCGTCTTCTACGACAACCTCTCGACCGGCAGCGTCGACCTCGGCTGCACGCTCGACAATTACCATGGCCTGTTCCGCTCCTGGAAAGGCGATGACGGCGATCTCGACTATTACGTCTTAGCCGGCCCGACCGTGCCTGATGTGGTCAGGCGCTTCTCCTGGCTGACCGGGGGGCAGGCTTTTGCGCCGCGCTGGTCCTTCGGCTTCGGCGTCACCTCGATGGCGATCGCCGATGCGCCCGATGCGGATGCAAGGATCAGCGACTTCATCGCCAAATGCCGCAAGCACGCCATCCCCTGCGACAGCTTCCATTTCGGCTCGGGCTATACCCAGATCGGCCAGCGCCGCTACGCCTTCAACTGGAACCGCGACAAGTTCCCGGAGCCGCTGGCGACGATGAAGCGGCTGAACAAGGCCGGCATGCAGACCGTCGCCAATCTAAAGCCCTGCCTGCTCGACGACCATCCGCGCCTCAAGGAAGCGCTGGACCAGGGCTTCCTGGTCAAGGATTCCAAGACGGGCGAGCCGGCGGTGGCGCAGTTCTGGGACGGGCTCGGCTTCCATATCGATTTCACCAATCCGAAGGGGCGGGCCTGGTGGCGCGCCGGCATCGAGACGGCGTTGCTCGACCACGGCTTCACCACGGTCTGGAACGACAACAACGAATACGAGATCTGGGACGAGGACGCCGTCTGCGACGGCGACGGGCGTCCGTTCCGGCAGGCGCTGGCGCGCCCGGCGCAGCCGCTGCTGATGACCAAGCTCTCCTATGAGACGCAGGCTGCGCGCGAGCCGGGCAAGCGCCAGTATTCGATCACGCGCGGCGGCTGCGCCGGCATCTCGCGCTATGCCCAGACCTGGTCGGGCGACAACGAGACCGCCTGGAAGACGCTGCGCTACAACCTGACCCAGGGGCTCAATATGAGCCTGTCGGGCATGTTCTCGATCGGCCACGATGTCGGTGGTTTCCATGGCCCGACGCCGGGGCCGGAGCTGTTCGTCCGCTTCAACGAGTTCTGCGCGCTGTGGCCGCGCATGGTGATGAACTCCTGGAACGATGACGGCGTGGTCAACCTGCCCTGGATGTATCCGGAGATGGTGCCGCAGGTGCGCGAGGCGATCTGCCTGCGCTACCGGCTGATGCCCTATCTCTACACCCAGATGTGGCGGGCGAGCCGCGACGGCATCCCGGCGGTGCGCCCGCTGCTCTACGATTTCCCGCAGGATGCGACGGCGGTCGCGGTCGACGACGTCTTCATGCTCGGTCCGGACGTGCTGGTCGCGCCGGTGCTGGAGGAAGGCGCACGCGAGCGCGCCGTCTACCTGCCGCAGCACGAGGGTGGCTGGTATGACTGGCACAATGGCGAGCACTATCCCGGCGGCGTCACTGTCACGGTCCCCGCGCCGCTCGGCCGTTTGCCGCTGTTCGTGCGCGCCGGGGCGCTGATCCCGCTCGGCGATGCCAAGGGCATCGGCAATGAGCGCGAGCTGCTGGTCTGCGGCGTGGTCGAGGGCGCTTCCGGCGAGCTGTACGAGGATGACGGCGAGACCGCCGATTGGCGTGGCGCCGGCGCGACCGTGCTGCGCTTCGAGGTCCGCAATGGCGAGGTCGCGATCGAGCAGCAGGGCGAGGGCAAGCCTGCCTTCAACAAGATCGCGATCCGGCAGATCGGCGGCTGAGCCCGATCGACGGCGCCGGTCTCGGCCGGCGCGGTTGCTGCCTCTGGGTGCAATCTGTATTTGTCGTGTCGACAATGGGTGACGACATGACCTACAGGACCACGGCGGCTCCGGCCGAGCGCAAGCGGGGCGAGGGCGTCAAGCTCGTCTATGACATCCTGCGCGACGACATCATCGACCTGGTGCTGCCCCCGGGCAGCCCGATCGACGAGATCCAGCTGGCCGAGCGGCTGTCGATGTCGCGCACGCCGATCCGTGAGGCGCTGGTGCGACTGGCGAGCGAGGGGTTGGTGACGACGCTGCCCAATCGCTCGACGGTGGTGTCGACCATCGACTTCCTAAACCTGCATACCTTCTTCGACGCGATCACGCTGATGTATCGCGTCACCACAAGGCTGGCGGCTGAGTTCCACGTGCCGGGGGATCTCGACGTGATCCGCGCCCGGCAAACGGCGTTTGCCAGGGCCGTCGAGGCTCATGATGCGCTCGCGATGATCGCGACCAACCGTGATTTCCATGCCGCCATCGCCGAAGCCGGGCGCAACCCGTATTACACGGGACTGTTCTGCCGCCTGCTCGACGAGGGCCGGCGCATCCTGCGGCTATATTACTCCTCTTTCGAGGATCGCCTGCCGCAGCGCTATGTGGCGGAGCATGAAGAAATGATCGCGGCAATCGCGGCCCGCGACGTCGACGGCGCCGACCGGCTGGCCAAGGCCCATGCCGATCAGATCGTCCAGCAGATCCAGCAATTGATCGCGCGCGACCGGCGCCAGACGCTGGCGCTGTAGGGCCACTTTCTCGAGCCAACTCAACTGCCGCTCCGGGCTCGGGCCTGTCGGCGTGTGCCCGGTGGGCTGATGCGTCGAAATTTTTCTTGTCGACAAATAAAATACAAGGAGTATTATGGCTGTCGATCAAGGCGGCGAGACAGGCCGTCCATGGAACCGCCAGCCCGAGGAGCGCGTGATGAAGGCCCAGATCTTTTCCGGCTGCATGCCGGCGCTGATGACCCCCTGCAAGGACGACCGCAGTCCAGACTTCGATGCGCTGGTGCGCAAGGGCAAGGAGCTGATCGCCACCGGCATGTCGGCCGTGGTCTATTGCGGCTCGATGGGTGACTGGCCGCTGCTGACCGATGCGCAGCGTATGGAAGGCGTCGAGGCCCTGGTGAAGGCCGGCGTGCCGGTGATCGTCGGCACCGGCGCGGTCAACACCGCCTCTGCCGTTGCCCACGCCGCCCATGCCCAGAAGGTCGGCGCCAAGGGGCTGATGGTGATCCCGCGCGTGCTGTCGCGCGGCTCGGTGGTCGAGGCGCAGCGCCACCATTTCAAGGCGATTCTCGCCGCGGCTCCCGATCTGCCGGCAGTGATCTACAACAGCCCCTATTATGGCTTCGCCACCCGCGCCGACCTGTTCTTCGCGCTGCGGGCCGAGCATCCCAACCTGGTCGGCTTCAAGGAGTTCGGCGGGGCGGCCGACATGCGCTATGCCGCCGAAAACATCACCAGCCGCGACGATGACGTTTCGCTGATGATCGGCGTCGACACCTGCGTCTTCCACGGCTTCGTCAATTGCGGCGCGATCGGCGCCATCACCGGCATCGGCTGCGTGCTGCCCAGGGAGGTGCTGCACATGGTCGGCCTGAGCCAGGCGGCGGCGAAGGGCGATGTCGAGGCGCGGCGCCTCGCGCTCGAGCTGGAGGCGGCGCTCGCGGTGCTCTCCTCCTTCGACGAGGGGCCGGAGCTCGTCCTCTATTTCAAGCACATGATGGTGCTGAAGGGCGACGCCGAGTACGCCCTGCACTTCAACCCGACCGACGAGCTCGGCGAGAGCCAGCGCGGCTATGTCGAGGCGCAGCTCAAGCTGTTCGACGGCTGGTACGCGCAGTGGTCGAGGCAGGCTGCGGTGGTGCAGAAGAGCGTTGCCTGAGGGTTGCTCGGGAACAGCCCTCCCGGCGACGGGAGGGCCTCTCTATTGGGCCATAGCTGACAAGCTGCCCGACGGGACGAGTGTCTCAGTTGGGTCGAGAGCGGGCGCTCGCAATCCAGCGACTTTCCCAACCCGGGCGGGGAAGCGTCGGACTCTTAGCATTTGGTAAGACAAATATGTTTCGGTTAATGCCTGACAGAACCCGCGACCTCATTTGGACAGATTGATGCGCCTAAACGAAGGTTCTCATCTGATTTTTATCGCGTTCGGTGCATTTTTCTTATATAGTCTGCCTTTAGTTATATTATTTATAACTATCTTGATTATTATCGTAGCGCTTTTGAGCAAAGCTGGCATCTCTGTGCCAGAGAATGTCTGGCTATGGATTTTGTTGGTCATTTTAAGTGCATTTTTACTGTTCGTCATTGGATCGGCAGTTGTCTCCGACCTAAGATCGAACTGAGTTCGATGCATGTAACGATGGCGATATGGCTGCGGATATCTTCTGGCGCTTGAAGATCAGCTATGGGTCGTGGACTGACAGTCCTGCCAGGCCTGTGGCTTTCTCGTTGGTCAGGCGACTGCGTCGAGCCCCAGCGCCTCCAGCCGGTCGAGTTGCTCGATCTCGGCCGCGGTCAGGGCGATGCCGTCCGCCAGCGAGCCCTCGCGGGCCTTGAAGCGGCGCTGCGAGGGCAGGCGGGCGCCCTGGCCGGCGATCGCCTCGAACAGGACCTCGGCGCGGGCGAACGGATCGCCGGGGCGGCCGGCGGAAAAGCGCTCGGGCGAGAACGCCAGGATCAGTTCGCCATGCTGCGGCGCCAGTGTCGTGGTGCCCAAGAAATCGAGCGCGCCCTGGCTGGTCAGGTCGCCGATCATCACTCCGGCCAGTAATTCGATCATGGTCGAGATCGCCGACCCCTTGTGGCCGCCGAAGGGCAGCATCGCGCCGGCGAGCGCGGCCGTCGGGTCGGTGGTCGGCTCGCCCGCGGAATCGAGGGCCCAGCCCTCGGGCAGGGGCTTGCCGGCCCGGCGATACAATTCGATCTCGCCGCGGGCCGCGACGCTGGTGGCGAAGTCGAAGACGTAAGGATGCCCGTGCTGGCGCGGCCAGCCGAAGGCGAGGGGATTGGTGCCGAGCAGGGCGCTGGTTCCGCCCGAGGGCGCGACGGTGGCGTAGCTCGGGCACATCGCCAGCGCGGCGACGCCCATCCCAGCCAGGACCTCCACTTCCGGCCACAGCGCCGAGAAATGCGTGCAGTCGTTGATCACCAGAGCGGCGAGGCCGAGCTTCCTGGCTCGCTCGGCGAGGGCCGGAGCCCCTAGCTCGAAGCCGGCGCAGGAGAAGGCGCCGCCGGCCGAAATCCGCAGCACGGCGGAGCCGTCGTCATGCAGGACCGGCTCGGCGTCGGGCGCGACCTTGCCGGCCTTGATGGTGCGCAGGCAGCCTTCGACCCGGTAGACGCCATGCGATTTGCAGCCGTCGCGCTCGCCGGCCGCGATCACGCGGGCAAGGGCGGCCGCATGAAGCGGCGACAACCCGCCCTTGCGGAAGACCGCCTCGATCCGGCGCGTCAGCGCCTCCATGCTGAGGATCGTCAGGTCGGTCATGGCGTTGCCTCGTTCTATCGTTGCAAATCTGTATACATGATGTATTCAAAAAGCCGACATGACTTCAAGCAGGCTCTGCACGCCTCAGGAAAGTTCTGAACCATGGCCAGCCACACCTTCTCCTGCATCGACGGCCACACCTGCGGCAACCCGGTCCGCCTGGTTTCGGGCGGCGGGCCGCGCCTGGAAGGCGCGACCATGCTGGAGAAGCGGGCGCATTTCTTGCGCGAGTTCGACTGGATCCGCACCGGACTGATGTTCGAGCCGCGCGGGCACGACATGATGTCGGGCTCGATCCTCTATCCGCCGACGCGGCCCGATTGCGATGTCGCCGTGCTGTTCATCGAGACCTCGGGCTGCCTGCCGATGTGCGGACATGGCACGATCGGCACGATCACCATGGGCATCGAGAACGGGCTGATCACGCCACGCGAGCCGGGCAGGCTCTCGATCGACGCGCCGGCCGGCAAGGTCGACATCAGCTATCGCCAGGAGGGGCGCTTCGTCGAGGAGGTCCGCCTCACCAATGTGCCGGGCTTCCTCTATGCGGAAGGGCTGACCGCCGAGGTCGAGGGGCTCGGCGAGATCGTCGTCGACGTCGCCTATGGCGGCAATTTCTACGCGATCGTCGAGCCGCAGAAGAATTTCCGGGACATGGCCGACCACACCGCCGGCGAGCTCGTCGGCTGGTCGCCGAAGCTGCGGGCGGCGCTGAACGCCAAATACGAGTTCGTCCATCCGGAGCATCCGGAGATCCAGGGTCTCTCCCACATCCAGTGGACCGGCAAGGCGACGCAGGACGGCGCCCATGCCCGCAACGCCGTGTTCTATGGCGAGAAGGCGATCGACCGCTCGCCCTGCGGCACCGGCACCTCGGCGCGGATGGCGCAGCTCGCCGCCAAGGGCAAGCTCGCGGTCGGCGACGAATTCGTCCATGAATCGATCATCGGCTCGCTGTTCAAGGGCCGGGTCGAGGCGGCGACGACGGTGGCGAACCGCCAGGCGATCATCCCCTCGATCGCCGGCTGGGCCCGAATGACCGGCTACAACACTATCTTCATCGACGACCGCGACCCGTTCGCGCACGGCTTCGTGGTGAAGTAGACCGCTCCGTCGTGGCCGCTCGTTCCGTCAGGCTGCGGGCGTAGCGGCCGGGCGGCTGGCCGACATGGCGGCTGAAGGCCGTGCTGAAGGTGCTGGCCGAGCCATAGCCGACCCGCTCGGCGACCTCGGCGAGGTCAACGTCACGCCGGCGCAGCAGGTCCTTGGCCAGCGCCATCCGCCAGCCCAGCAGGTATTCCATCGGCGGCACGCCGACATTGCGGGCGAAGCGCTCGAAGAAGGCCGAGCGCGACAGCCCGGCCTCCCGGGCGAGCCGGGCCATGGTCCAGGCGCGGGCCGGCTCGGCATGGATGCTGCGGATGGCGTCCGCCAGCCTGGCATCGCCGAGGCCGCGCAGGAGCCCTGCCGGCGCATCCGCCGCCTGCGTCAGCCGTAGCGCCTCGACCAGCAGGATCTCGACGAGGCGGCCGAGCACCAGCTCCCGGCCGGGCCGCTGCGCGCCGGATTCCTCGATGAGGAGCCGCACCAGGGTCGAGAGCCGCGGGACGTCGCGGATCTGGATCTGCGCCGGCAGCAATGAGACGAGCAGGCCGGCCTCGTCGACATCGAAGGTGAAGTAGCCGCCGAGCAGGCGCACATTCGCCGGGGCGTCGGGATCGCCATGGCGCAGCTCGGTATCAGGCGAGGGCGCAAGATCGGGCGTGATCAGCACCGGCGTCGCCGGCTCGAAGCTGGACATGGTGAAGCCGGGTGTGGTCGGCAGCAGCACGAAATCGCCGGCCGCCAGGGTCAGGGCCTCCTCTCCGTCGACGGCGAGGCGGCAGCTGCCCTCGACGACCGCGCAGAAGCTGGGATGGCCGAAATCGGCATAACGCACAGCCCAGCGTCCGGCGCCGCTGATGCCCTTGGTGAACACCGCCCGCGGCCGCAGCAGGCTGATGATCTCGGCGAGCGGGTCGATCATGATCCGGACTATCTCAAATCAAATATGGACTATCGATCGTAGATCGTCCTGAACGCTGCTCGTATCACGGTAGCATCGAAACCAGCAAGGACATCATCATGAAGACGGTGCTGATCACCGGTTGCTCCTCGGGCTATGGTCTGGAGACCGCCCGCCATTTCCTCGCGCAGGACTGGAACGTTGTCGCGACCATGCGCACGCCGCGCGAGGACATCCTGCCGCGCTCGCAGGCGCTGCGCATCATGCCGCTCGACGTGACGGATGTGGACAGCATCGCGGCGGCGCTGGCGGAAGCGGGGCCGATCGACGTCCTCGTCAACAATGCCGGGATCGGCGTGGTCGGCGCCTTCGAGGCGACGCCGATGGAGCATGTCCGCAAGGTCTTCGAGACCAACACCTTCGGGACCATGGCGATGTGCCAGGCGGTGATACCGCAATTCCGGGAGCGCCGCTCCGGCGCGATCGTCAACGTCACCTCCAGCGTCACGCTGGTGTCGATGCCGCTGGCGGCGGCCTATACGGCGAGCAAGCAGGCGATCGAGGGCTTCACCGGCTCGCTCGCCCATGAGCTCGGCCATTTCGGCATCCGGGCCAAGCTGGTCGAGCCGGGCTATGCCCCGACTACGCGCTTCACGCAGAACAGCGGCGTGCGCATCGAGGACATGATCCCGGCGAGCTACGTCGCCTTCGCCGAGCCGATCTTCGCCGCCTTCGCCAAGCCGGCCTTGGTGACCAGGGAGAGCGACGTCGCGGAGGTCGTCTGGCAGGCGGCGAACGACAGCTCGGGCCGACTCCACTTCCCGGCTGGCGCGGATGCGGTGGCGCTGGCGGAGATGGCGGGGAGCCGGCGCGGCTAGCGGATTGCCGGGGCGCGCGAGGGGCGGCTCAGCCGGTCAATTGCCCGGCCTGACCCTGGCGCGCGCCTGCCGTACGAGCGGCGACAGGGCCGTCGCATCCGCCTCGAAGCCGGTCCGGAACTCCTCGCGCATGCGCTTCGTCCAGAACTGGTTGATGTGGTCGGCGATCGCGGCGATCGCCTGCTCCTCGGGATAGGACTTGAAAAAATCGCTGATCTGGTTGGCCATGAAGGCGAGCTTGGCGAGATGCTCGCCGGCATGGTCATGGCTCATCGTTCTGGCGTTCGTAACCTCGATCATCTCGCTGCGCTCTCCACGGTGTCGGCGAGACGGCCGGCGAAGACCGTCGCGGAATCGGCGCGCGCGATGCAGACCAGGGTCAGGCCGAGCGCGTTCGCCCGCTCGATCGCCAGCGAGGTCGGCGCCGAGATCGCGACCAAGGTGCCCGCCCCGAAGATCGCCGCCTTCTCGACCATCTCGAAAGAGGCTCGGCTGGTAACCATCATGAATCCGTCGCTCCCGTCATGGCCGGCACGCAGGCGTGCGCCGATCAGCTTGTCGAGGGCATTGTGGCGGCCGACATCCTCGCGCACCGCCAGGATTGCGCCGCCACGATCGCACCAGGCGGCGGCATGGACCGAACGGGTCAGTCGGTTGAGCTGCTGATGGGTATCCAGTTCGGCGAGCGCCCTGGCGATCGCGTCCGCTGCGATCGGAAGATCCGCGCGGCATGCGGTCTGCGCTGTCGGCAGATCGGTCAGGGTCTCGACGCCGCAGAGGCCGCAGGCCGTGCGGCCGGAGAGATTGCGCCGGCGCGCCAGATGCTCGCGGAAGCGGCCCGGCGCCAGCTCGACGGTCGCGACGATGCCCTCGTCCTGCGGCGTCACCACGATGGACCTGATTTCGTCGATGCCGCGAATGATGCCCTCGGTCAGGGAGAATCCGGCGACGAAATCCTCCAGATCGGACGGCGTCGTCATCATCACCGCATAGGGCATGTTGCCATAGACGATGTTGACCGGAGCCTCGACCGCGACCTCGGCGCTGGCGTCGCGCACCGTCGCAGCTGCGCTGAAGCGCACGGTCCGGATCGGGACCGCGTGGCTCGCCGGCGGCTGGGCGGGTGGGCTATTCCGCGGCATCGGGCAGGCGCCCCGCGATCAGGCGCAGCGAGATGTCCTCCTCGCGATTGCGCTCCTGCCATTGCGAATAATAGTTGGTCCTGCGGACCTCGACCGCGGTGACCTTGTATTCCGGGCAGTTGGTCGCCCAGTCGGAATAGTCGGTGGTGATGACGTTGGCGCCGGTCGAGGCGTGGTGGAAGGTGGTGTAGACCACGCCAGGCTGCATCCGCTCGGAGATCACGGCGCGTAGCGAGATGTCGCCGGAGCGGCTGGCGAGCGCGACGAGATCGCCGTCCTTGATGCCGCGGCTCTCGGCGTCGAAGGGGTGGATCTCCAGAACGTCCTCGTCATGCCAGGCCTGGTTCTCGGTGCGCCTTGTCTGGGCGCCGACATTGTATTGCGAGAGGATGCGCCCGGTGGTCAGGATCAGCGGGAAGCGCGGGCCGGTGCGCTCCTGCGTCGGCACGTATTCGGTGATCATGAACTTGCCCTTGCCGCGCACGAAGCGGTCGACATGCATCAGCGGCGTGCCCAACGGAGCCTTGTCGTTGCAGGGCCACTGCACCGAGCCGAGCTCGTCGAGCTTGGCGTAGCTGACGCCGGCGAAGGTCGGGGTCACCAGGGCGATCTCGTCCATGATCTCGCTGGGATGTGCGTAGTTCATCTGGAGGCCCAGCGCCCGCGCCAGGTCGATCGTGACCTGGAACTCGGCCTTGCCGGAGAGCGGCGTCATCACCTGGCGGACGCGGTTGATGCGGCGCTCGGCATTGGTGAAGGTGCCGTCCTTCTCCAGGAAGGAGGAGCCTGGCAGGAAGACATGGGCGTATTTCGCGGTCTCGTTCAGGAACAGGTCCTGGATGACGACGCATTCCATCGCGGCCAGCCCGGCCGTGACGTGCTGGGTGTTCGGATCGGACTGGGCGATGTCCTCGCCCTGGACATAGAGACCCTTGAAGCTGCCGCCGACCGCATCGTCGAGCATGTTCGGGATGCGCAAGCCCTGCTCGGGATCGAGCTCGACGCCCCAGAGCTTCTCGAAGATGTCGCGCGTGGCGTCGTCGGAGACGTGACGATAGCCGGTGAACTCGTGCGGGAACGAGCCCATGTCGCAGGAGCCCTGGACATTGTTCTGGCCGCGCAGCGGGTTCACGCCGACGCCCTCGCGCCCGATATTACCGGTCGCCATGGCGATGTTGGCCATGCCCATCACCATGGTCGAGCCCTGGCTGTGCTCGGTGACGCCGAGACCGTAGAAGATCGCGCCATTGCCGCCAGTGGCATAGAGCCGAGCCGCGGCGCGCAGATCGGCGGCCGGCACGCCGGTATACTGCTCGCTCGCCTCCGGAGAATTGCGCTCCTCGGCGACGAAGCGGGCCCAGACCTCGAAATCGGCGAGATCGCAGCGCTCGCGGACATAATCCTCGTCGATCAGCCCCTCGGTGACGATGACATGGGCGAGGGCGTTGATCAGCGCGACATTGGTGCCGGGCCTAAGCTGGAGATGGTACTGCGCCTTGATGTGCGGCGACTTCACCATGTCGATCCGGCGCGGGTCGGCGACGATCACCTTGGCGCCCTGGCGGATGCGCTTCTTCATCCTGGAAGCGAAGACCGGGTGGCCGTCGGTCGGGTTGGCGCCGATGACGAGGATGACGTCGGCCTGCTCGACCGATTTGAAATCCTGTGTGCCGGCGGAGGTGCCGAGCGTGGTCTTCAGGCCGTAGCCGGTCGGCGAATGGCAGACGCGGGCGCAGGTGTCGACATTGTTGTTGCGGAAGCCGGCGCGCACCAGTTTCTGGACGAGATAGACCTCCTCATTGGTGCAGCGCGAGGAGGTGATGGCGCCGACCGATTCCCGGCCATATTTGGCCTGGATGCGCTTGAACTCGCTGGCGGCGTAGTTGATCGCCTCGTCCCACGAGACCTCGCGCCAGGGATCGGTGATCTTCTCCCTGATCATCGGCTTCGTCATGCGATCCTGATGGGTCGCATAGCCCCAGGCGAACCGGCCCTTGACGCAGGAATGCCCTTCGTTCGCCTTGCCGTCCTTATAGGGCACCATGCGCACGACGCGGTCGCCCTGCATCTCGGCTTTGAACGAACAGCCGACGCCGCAATAGGCGCAGGTCGTGACCTTCGAATGCTCGGGCTGGCCGAGCTCGATCACCTTGTTCTCCATCAGCGTCGCGGTTGGGCAGGCCTGGACGCAGGCGCCGCAGGAGACGCATTCGGAGCCGAGGAAGTCGGTCGGCCCGGCAGCGACGCGCGAATCGAAGCCGCGGCCGGTGATCGTCAGCGCGAAAGTGCCCTGCACCTCGGCGCAGGCGCGCACGCAGCGATTGCAGACGATGCACTTGCTGGGGTCATAGGTGAAATAGGGGTTCGAGGTGTCCTTGGGCAGCCAGTTCTCGTTGGCGTAGCCCTCCATCGCCAGCGGCTTGACGTGGTTCTCGCCGTCATAGCCGTAGCGGACCTCGCGCAGGCCGACGCTGCCGGCCATGTCCTGCAATTCGCAATCGCCATTGGCCGAGCAGGTCAGGCAGTCGAGCGGGTGGTCGGAGATGTAGAGCTCCATCACGCCCTTGCGCAGACCGGCGAGGTTCTCCGACTGGGTCCGGACGACCATGCCCTCTTCTGCCGGCGTCGTGCACGAGGCGGGCGTGCCGCGCCGGCCCTCGATCTCGACCAGGCAGAGCCGGCAGGAGCCGAAGGGTTCGAGCGAGTCGGTGGCGCAGAGCTTGGGGATCTTGGTGCCCAGGCTCATCGCCGCCGCCATCACCGAGGTGCCGGCCGGAACGGTGACACTCTCGCCGTCGATGGTCAGTGTCACCGTCTTCTCCGCGACCCGGATCGGCGTTCCGAAATCGATTTCCTTGATCAGGCTCATCGATGCCTCCTCACTCGGCCGCCAGCGGCAGGCGCTCGGCCGGCGGACGGTCGAAATCCTCGAAGAAATGGTTGAGCGCGCTCATCACCGGCATGGGGGTCAGGCCCCCCATGGCGCAGAGCGAGGCGTCGGTCATCAGCTTGTTGAGATCGCGCAGCACGGCGAGGTTCTTCGGCCGCTCGGTGCCGGCGATGATCTTGTCGACGAGCTCGACGCCGCGGGTCGCGCCGATGCGGCAGGGCGTGCACTTGCCGCAGCTCTCCTTGGCGCAGAACTCGAAGGCGAAGCGTGCTTGCTTGGCCATGTCGACGTTGTCGTCGAAGACGACGATGCCGCCATGGCCAAGCATCGCCTTGATGCCGGCCAGCGCCTCGTAATCCATCGGCGTGTCGAGCTGTCCGGCGGTGAGGTAGGCGCCGAGCGGGCCGCCGACCTGCACCGCCCGAATCGGCCGGCCCGACAGCGTGCCGCCGCCCAGATCCTCGATGATCTCGCGCAGCGAGATACCGAAGGCGAGCTCGATCAACCCGCCACGCTTGATGTTGCCTCCGAGCTGGACCGGCAGCGTGCCACGCGAGCGACCCATGCCGTAATCGGCATAGGCCTTGGCGCCATGGGTCAGGATCCACGGCACGGCTGCGAAGGAGAGCACGTTGTTGACGATGGTCGGCTTGCCGAACAGGCCCTGCAGAGCCGGGATCGGCGGCTTGGCCCGGACGATGGCGCGCTTGCCCTCCAAGCTCTCCAGCAGCGAGGTCTCCTCGCCGCAGATATAGGCACCGGCTCCGAGCCGGACCTCGAGCTCGAAGGCCTTGCCGGAGCCGAGCACGGAGGCGCCGAGCAGGCCGGCATTGCGCGCCTTCAGGATCGCTCGCCGCAGCGCGGTGTGGGCGTGCGGGTACTCCGAGCGCAGGTAGATGTAGCCCTTGGTCGCGCCGACCGCGATCGCGGCGATCGTCATGCCTTCGATCAGCAGGAAGGGATCGCCCTCCATCAGCATCCGGTCGGCGAAGGTGCCGCTATCGCCCTCGTCGGCATTGCAGACGATGTATTTCTGATCGGCCTTGGCGTCGTGGACGGTCTTCCATTTGATCCCGGTCGGGAAGCCGGCGCCGCCGCGGCCGCGCAAGCCGGATTCCCGGACTTCCTCGACGATCTCGGCGCCGGTGAGCGACAGCGCTTTTTCCAGACCCTTCAGCCCGTCATGAGCGCGGTAATCGGCGAGCGAGAGCGGGTCGGTCACGCCAACGCGCTCGAAGGTCAGGCGCTGCTGGCGCTTCAGCCAGTCGAGCTGGTCGACCGGGCCCAGTCGCAGCTTATGTGCACCGCCGCTCTGGAAGCCGGCCTCGAACAGCGCGGCGACGTCCCTGCCCGCGACCGGGCCATAGGCGATGCGCCCTTCCGGCGTCTCGACCTCGACCATCGGCTCGAGCCAGAGCATGCCGCGCGAGCCGTTCCGGACGATCTCAACGGCGAGGCCACGCGCCTGCGCTTCCCTGGCGATGGCCTGCGCCACCGCCTCGGCACCGACCGAGAGGGCGGCGGCGTCGATCGGGACGAAGATGCGGATCGCCTCGCTCATTGCCGCGCTCCGCACAGGGCCGCGATGTGGTCGGCATCGACGCGGCCGAGCAGTTCGCCCTCGACCAGAGCGGAGGGACCGAGCGCGCAATTGCCCAGGCAATAGACCGTCTCGACCACGGCCTTCTCAGGCCCGCCATGCTCATCGACGACGATGCCGTGCTCGCGCGCCAGTTCGTCGACGACGGCGTCGCAACCCAGCGCCTGGCAGGCCTCGGCCCGGCAGAGCTTGACGATCTTGCGCGGCGGCGGGGCGGTGCGGAAGTCGTGATAGAAGGAGATGGTGCCGTGCACGTCGGCACGCGACAGATTGAGCGCCTCGGCGATCAGCGGCACGACCTGCGGATCGATATAGCCGAACTCCTCCTGCAGCGCATGCAGGATCGGCAGAGTGGCTCCTTCGAGATGAGACAGGCCCGACACAATCGAGCGCGCCTCGTCCTGGTCCCAGGCTGGGTAGTGGACCATCGTCCCTCCTCCAAGCGGGCCGTTCGCCCGGCCTGCGCATTTCGAGAGAGGATGGCGAAGTTTAGGATGATTTCAAATCGATTGTTCCGACCATGCGATAGCCACTATCTATCAAAAATCCGCGAACCGCTTCCCTGCATCGTGTGGCGCGGCGAGAGCCCTGGCTGATGGGCAGGAAGATCGATGGCATTCTATCGGCTTCGATAGCTGCGAGCTATTTAACGATCGGGCGCCGTGGCAGGCTGGCATCCACCATGGTGCCGGACATCGTCAGCAGGTTGCGGGCAAGCGGCGCGGCCGGGTGTCGGTCGGCCATGATCAAGCCGATCGTACGCTTCGCGTCTGGCTCGACCAACGGCAAGGCCTTGGTGCCGAGCGGTACGCCGAAGAACTCGAGCAATTGCGAAGAGACGATGCTGGAGACGCCCTGAATGCCGGCATGAGAGCAGAGGTTGAAGATCGAATTGGTCTCGATCGCCGGCTTGGGCGCATGCCCGACCGAGCGGAAAATGCCGTCGATGATGCGCCGGTTCTGCATGTCAGCGGTGAGCAGGCAGAGCTTCAGCGCGGCCGCCTCGGCCCAGGTGATCGTCTCGTGTCCGCCGAGCGGGCCGTCCTCGCGCGTCAGCAGCACATAGGCTTCCTGATAGATCGGCTTGGAGACGACGCGTTCGAGCGGCTCGTTGTCGAGATAGGTCAGGCCGACATCGAGCTCGAAATTGTCGATGCCGTCCTGGATCTCGGTCGAAGTCAGCGACAGCACGGTGAGCGAGGCGCCCGGATACCGTGCCGAGAACGGCGCGGTGATATGCGCGATCATCGGCAGCGCGGTTGGCACGGCGCCGAGCCTGATCTTGCCGCTGACACCGTCGCGTAGCTCGGCGATGGCGCCTTTCATCTGGTCGGCTTCGGCCAGCATGCGCCTTGCGTGGGCGAGCACGACCTCGCCTTCCCGGGTCAGCCCCTGGAAGCGCCGGCCGCGTTCCACGATCAATACGCCGAGCTCCTCCTCGAGCTGGACGATCGCGGCCGACAACGTCGGCTGCGAGACATGGCAGGCCTCGGCCGCCTTGCGGAAATGCTTTTCGCGGGCGAGCGCGTCGAGATAGACGAGCTGGCGGATGATCATGGCCACATCTCAAGCGTTTCCGTCGCAAGGCGCCAGCTCCGGCCCAGTTCCCAATTCATGTGGCGCGCTTCGGCCAGTGTTCCCAGATTCTGGACGGTTCCGATAGGCGCAGCAGAAGGGGCGGCCAGGGCGACCCCTTCCCGAAAAGCCTCTCAGCACTCAGTTATGGTGCGGCAGCACACCAGTGCAACGCCGTCGCGCTGTGCCTGGCGATCGAGGAAGCCGGACGCGCTGGGGAGCCGGTCTCGCTGCTTGATTGTTGGAGCGGAGGCGGAAGCCGGCTCCAGATTTGAGTCTGCCGGTCATGAGCTTTCTGTCGCAGCACAGGGCCTGGCGGCGTCGCTATCGATCCGCGGCCTTTGCAATGCCGGGCCGATGAGGGCGACGAAACAGGTCGAGGATGATCGCGCGCGCCCAGCCCAGCATCGCGTTCTGGGCGTGGCGCCGGCTCCAGTGCAGGGCGACGCTGAAATCGCGCTGTGGCAAAGCCGGCTCGAGCAGAGCAAAGGCGCCGATCGGCTCGAGATGAAGACCGATCTGGCGCGGCATCAGCACGGCGAGGTCGGTGGCGCGGATGATTGGCGGCAGCGCCATGAAGCTGGAGACGACCAGGCGGATGCGCGGGTCGAGATGCAGCATCTCCAGCATGCGCTGCGTCTGGGCATGCGAGCGCACGGCGACGAAATCGAGCTTTGCGATGGCTTCAGCGCTCAAGGCGCCATCGACGGCCTGGCGTGTCACCGGGTGGTCGGCGCGGACGAAGACCTGATAGCGATCGCTCAGCATCTCCGCATGGGCTGTGCCTCCCACCGTCGGCAGGAAGCCGAGCGCGAAATGCAGCTGGCCGTTGTCCAGCGCCTCGGAAATCGCCTCATGCGGCCAGGCGCGTGCGACAATGCGCAGGTTCGGCGCGATCTCGCGGAACGTGGTCATCAGCGGGGGCAGGAAGCGGCCTTCGCCGATATCGCTGAGATGCAGGCGCAGCTCGGCCTCCGTCGTGGCAGGGTCGAAACGCTCGCCCTCGTTGAGGCCGGCTTCCAGTAGCGCGAGGCCGGCCTGGACCGAATTTGCCAGACGCTCCGAGCGCGCAGTTGGCCTGACGCCGCCCGCCACGCGCTCGAACAGCGGATCGCGCAACAGCAGCCGCAGGCGCGTCAGCGCCTGGCTCGTCGCCGGTTGCGAAAGGCCGAGCTCCTCGGCCGCGCGGCTGACATTGCGGGTGCGGTAGACCGCGTCGAACAGCCTCAGCAGGTTCAGGTCGATCGCATCGATATTCACCATGCGAATAATACTTAGTCGCTTCATCTAATTGAGCAATGGCCAGTGTGCCGCCACAGTGCCTGCGATCCGAGGGACGCGCATGCCAGCCGACAGAACATCCTCCCTTTCTCGCCCGAGCGTCCGCGACGCCGTGCTCGACCTGCTGCGCCAGTTCGGGATCGATACGGTCTTCGGCAATCCCGGCTCGACGGAATTGCCGATGTTTCGGGAGTACCCCGAGGACTTCCGCTATGTGCTCGGCCTGCAGGAAGCGGTCGTGGTCGGGATGGCCGACGGCTATGCCCAGGCGACGCGCAATGCCGCGCTGGTCAACCTGCACTCGGCCGCCGGCGTCGGCCATGCCATGGGCAACATCTTCACGGCGTTCAAGAACCAGACGCCGCTCCTGATCACCGCCGGCCAGCAGGCGCGCTCGATCCTGCCCTTCGACCCTTTCCTCGCCTCGGTGCAGGCGACCGAGTTGCCCAAGCCTTACGTCAAATGGGCGATCGAGCCGGCGCGCGGCGCCGACCTGCCGCTCGCTCTGGCGCGGGCCTATCACATCGCGATGCAGCCGCCGCGGGGACCCGTCTTCATATCAATTCCGGCGGATGACTGGGACCAGCCCGGCGAATTCGTCCTGCCGCGCAAGGTCAGCCAGGCGCTTGCCCCGGCCCCGGACGCGATCGCCGCGATCGCGAAACGTCTCAACGCCAGCAAGCGGCCGGCTTTCGTCGTCGGCGCCGGCGTCGCACGCGATCTGGCTGTCGACGACGTCGTCGCGCTCGCCGAGCGCCATCGGGCCTCGATCTATGCCCCGCCGATGTGTGCGCGCTGCGGCTTTCCCGAACGCCATCCGCAGTTCCGCGGCTTCCTGCCGGCGATGCGCGAGAAGATCGTCGAGCGCCTGGCACCGCATGACTTCATCTTGGTGCTGGGCGCGCCGGCCTTCACCTATCATGTCGAGGGCAACGGCCCGCATGTCCCTGAAGGTGCGCAGCTCGTGCAGATCGTCGATGATCCGCAGCAGGCCGCCTGGGCGCCGGTCGGCGACAGCGTCGTCTCCAGCCTCGACCTTGGGATACGGGCGCTCCTCGCGACGAGTGCTCCCAACGCCGAGCGCGAAGCGGCACTGTCCCGCCCCGTCCCGCCGGTGCCTTCGCCCGGCGTGCCGATGTCGGCCGCCTATGCGCTCTCGGTTATCGACCGGGAGCGCCATGCCGACGACGTCGTGGTCGAGGAGGCGCCGAGCACCCGCTCGACCATCCAGACCTACCTGCCGATGAGCGGCGCCGACAGCTTCTACACCATGGCGAGCGGCGGGCTCGGGCACAGCATGCCGGCGGCGGTGGGCATCGCCCTGGCACGCCGGCGGATGAAGCTGCCGGGCCGGGTGATCGCGCTGATCGGCGACGGCTCCAGCCTCTATTCCATCCAGGCGCTCTACAGCGCAGCGCAGCTCGACCTGCCGATGACTTTCCTGATCCTCAACAATCGCCGTTACGCGGCGCTTCAGGATTTCGCGCCGGTCTTCGGTTACGCGCCGAACGACAAGCCGGCCGGAACCGAATTGCCGGGCCTCGATTTCGCGCAATTGGCTGGAGGACAGGGCGTGCGGGGCGAGCGGATCGAGCGGCCCGAGGATCTCGCCCCGCGCCTGCGCGCCGCCTTCGCTGCGCCCGGCCCGAACCTGATCGACATCGTGATCGCCTGAGCTTCGAGGATCGAGAGATGACCGAGACCATCAACCTTCTGATCGACGGCAAGGCCGTCGCTGCGACAGGCGGGCGCGTCTTCGAGCGCCGCAATCCGCTCGACGGCTCAGTCGCCAGCCGCGCCGCCGCGGCGATGCCGGACGATGCGCGCGCTGCGGTCGATGCCGCCGCGCGTGCCTTCCCGGGCTGGTCGCAGACGTCCCCCGCGAAGCGTCGCGAACTCTTGGTCAAGGGTTCGCATGCGCTGGAAGCCCGCGCCGCCGATTTCACTGCCGCCATGTCGGCCGAGACCGGCGCCTCCGCCATCTGGGCTGGCTTCAATGTCCATCTCGCCGCCGATATGCTGATCGAGGCCGCCGCGCTGACGACGCAGATCAGCGGCGAGGTCATCCCCTCCAACGTCCCGGGCAGCCTCGCCATGGCGGTACGCCAGCCGGCCGGCGTCGTGCTCGGCATGGCGCCGTGGAATGCGCCGGTCATCCTCGCCACCCGCGCAGTCGCCCTGCCGCTCGCCTGCGGCAACACCGTCGTGCTGAAGGGTTCCGAGCTCTGCCCGCGCACGCATGGGCTGATCATCGCAGCACTGCAGGAAGCGGGATTGCCTGAAGGCGTCGTCAACTTCGTCACCAATGCGCCTGAGGACGCCGCCGAGGTCGTCGCGGCGATGGTCGGCCATCCGGCGGTCCGGCGGGTCAACTTCACCGGGTCGACCCATGTCGGGCGCATCATCGCCAAGCTCTGCGCCGAGCATCTGAAGCCGGTGGTGCTGGAGCTGGGTGGCAAGGCGCCGGCCCTCGTCCTCGACGATGCCGATCTCGACGCCGCGGTCGCCGGCATCGCGTTCGGCGCCTTCGCCAATTCCGGCCAGATCTGCATGTCGACCGAGCGCATCGTCGTCGATGGCAAGGTCGCCGACGACTTCGTCGCGCGGCTCGCCGCCAAAGCAGCGAGCCTGCCGCTTGGTGATCCCCGCAAGGGGCCGGTGGTGCTTGGCTCGGTTGTCGATATGAAAACGGTCGAGCGCTGCAACGCGTTGATCGACGATGCGCTCGCCAAGGGCGCGACACTGGTCTGTGGCGGCAAAGCTGAAAGCACGTTGTTCCCGGCGACGCTGCTCGACCATGTCACCCCGGCGATGCGGATCTATGGCGAGGAGAGTTTTGGCCCGGTCAAAGCGATCGTGCGGGTCGACGGCGAGGAGTCGGCGATCGCCTGCGCCAACGACAATCCCTATGGACTCTCGGCTGCCGTCTTCACCTGCGACACGGCGCGCGGCTGGCGCGTCGCCGCGCGGATCGAATCCGGCATCTGCCATGTCAACGGCCCGACTGTGCATGACGAGGCGCAGATGCCGTTCGGAGGCGTCAAGAACAGTGGCTATGGCCGCTTCGGCGGGCGCGCCGGCATCGAGGCCTTCACCGAATTGCGCTGGCTGACGCTGCAGACGACGCAGCGCCACTACCCATTCTAGGCGCGACGATGAGCGCCCTGCGCATCTCCATTCTGGGCGCCGGCGCGATGGGCTCGCTGTTCGGCGGGCTCCTGGCCGAGGTCGGGCACGCTGTCGAGCTGCTCGACGTCAACCCGGCTCAGATCGCTGCGGTGCGCGAGCGTGGCCTCCTGATCCGCAACGATGCCGGCGAGCGACGGCTCGCGCTGCCGATCATGCGGCCGGAGGAGGCAACGACGCAGCCGGACTGGCTGATCGTCTTCACCAAGGCGATGCATACGCAAGGCGCGCTCGCGGCGGCGAAGCATCTCATCGGGCCGCAGACCCGCCTGCTCAGCCTGCAGAACGGCCTCGGCAATGCCGAGAAGCTCGCGGGTTTCGCCGACGCCTCGCGCATCGCCATCGGCATGACCACCGTCCCGGCCGACCTCGTCGCGCCCGGCGAGGTGCATTCGCACGGCCAGAGCAGGACGCGGGTGGTCATGGCCGATGGCGGCAAGGAGCCGGCGCTCGCTGCGCTGGCGGCCGCGCTGAATGCCGCGGGTCTGCCCGGCGCGGTCGATCCCGATGCGGTCGTCGCGATCTGGGAGAAGGTCGCCTTCAATGTCGCGCTGAACAGTTTGTGCGCGGTGACGCAGCGCACGGTCGGCGGCCTGGGCGGTGCGGCCGAAGGACGCCGACTCGACCATGCCGTCGCGAGCGAGGTCCTCGCCGTGGCGCAGGCGGAGGGGCTCGCGGTCTTAGCCCAGCGGACGCATGCGACGATCGACCATGCGCTCGACCATCATGGCGGGCACAAACCCTCGATGCTGCAGGACCTGCTGGCCAAGCGCCCGACCGAGATCGAGACGCTGAACGGTGCGGTCGTTCGCGTCGCCGAGAAGCACAGCATCGCGGCTCCCAGGACAGAAGCGCTCTATGCGCTGGTGAAAATGGCGGAGCAGGCCGCGTGATGACAATCCGGACCCTCACGGCAGCAAACGCTCCTGATCTCGCATCGCACAGGGTCGAGGCAGTGGGGCCCGCGCGCCGGCATGATTTTCCAGTTGCATGCTATTTAACATGTGAAATAGTTTTCGTGCTAGCGGATCCCGCGCGAGCGGCAGGCGCGCAAACGCGAAGGCGCAGGCCGTGATCGCCGGCGCAGCATGACGATGGCGGAACGGATGCCTGAGGACCGAACGCGCGGACACAAGCGCGCCGACGACGAGGGGAGACAGTTAAATGCAGGAAGCCGTGCCGGGCGCACCGGCCAATGATCCAGTCGTTTTCGGGCCGTCCGGGCGCGTGCTGCTGACGATCTCGAAGCTCCTGGCAATCATCGGCGGGCTGCTCTTCGTCGGCCTCGTCGTCATGTCGATCGTCTCGATCGTCGGCCGCAAGCTGCTGTCGGCACCCGTTCCCGGTGACGTCGAACTGCTGCAGATGGTCGCTGCTGCGGCATCTGCCGCCTTCTTCGCCTATTGTCATCTCAACCATGGCGACGTGAAGGTCGACTTCTTCACCGCAGCGGCCCCGCCCTGGGTCAATCACCTGCTCGACGCTTTCGGCTCGCTGCTGGTCGGATCGGTCGGCGCCGTGCTGACCTGGCGCGTCTATGTCGGCGCGATCGGCACGCAAGAATCCGGCGAGACGTCCGCGATCCTCGACATCCCCGTCTGGTGGGCTCAGATCGCCATGGTGCCGGGCTTTGCGATGCTGGCCCTGGCCGGATTCTACATGGCGACACGCCATGCCCAGGAAGCGGCGCGCCGCGGGGAGGCCCGTCGATGAGCGGTATCTCGGTCGGCTTCACCATCTTCGCCTGCCTGCTCGCGCTGATGGCCTTTCGCGTGCCGATCGGCATCGCGATGTTCGTCGCGGGCTCGGGCGGCTATGTCTTTCTGATGGGCGGCAACGTCACGCCCTGGCTCAACATCCTGAAATCCATCCCCTATGCCCGTCTGTCGAATTACGACCTGACGGTCATCCCGCTCTTCCTGCTGATGGGCCAGTTCGCCACCCATGGCGGCCTGTCGGCGAGCCTGTTCCGCTGCGTCAACGCCTTCATCGGCCATCGCCGCGGCGGCGTCGCCATGGCGGCGATCGGCGCCTGCGCCGGCTTCGGCGCGATCTGCGGTTCCTCGCTCGCCACCGCGGCGACGATGGGTCAGGTCGCCCTGCCGGAGCTGCGCCGCTACCGCTATTCGGGGAGTCTGGCGACCGGCGCGCTCGCGGCCGGCGGCACGCTCGGCATCATGATCCCGCCCTCGGTGCCGCTGGTGATCTACGCGATCCTGACCCAGGAATCGATCGGCAAGCTGTTCATGGCCGCGGTTCTGCCCGGCCTGATCGCGATGTTCGGCTACATGTTCGTGGTGCAGCTCATCGTGCGGCGCAATCCGGAGGCCGGTCCGGCCGGCCCGCGCGTGCCCTGGCCGGAGCGGCTCAAGGTGCTGGCCGGCGTGTTTCCGGTGATCCTCGTCTTCGTGCTGGTCATCGTCGGCATCTATGGCGGCTGGGCGACGCCGACCGAGGCGGCGGCGATCGGCGCCGCGGCCTGCGGGGCGATCGCGGTGATCAGCGGTGGCATGCGCTGGCGCGGCCTGATCGACAGCGCGCTCGGCACGGCGCAGGCGACGGCGATGATCCTGCTCGTCCTGCTCGGCGCCGACATGTTGAACACGGCGCTTGCGCTGTCGCAGATGCCGGCCGAGCTCGCGAACTGGGTCAAGCAGAGCGGTCTCGCCCCGCTCTTCGTGCTGGCGATGATCCTGCTGATCTACATCCTGCTCGGCTGCGTCATGGACTCGCTGGCGATGATCCTGCTGACGATCCCGATCTTCTATCCGATGATCGTCGGGCTCGATTTCTACGGCATGTCGGTCGAGGACAAGTCGATCTGGTTCGGCATCCTCGCGCTGATGGTGGTCGAGATCGGCCTGGTTCATCCGCCTGTTGGCATGAACGTCTACATCATCAACCGCCTGGCGAAGGACGTGCCCCTGGTCGAGACCTTCAAGGGCGTGATGCCCTTCCTCGCCTCGGACCTCGTCCGCATCGTCCTCCTCGTCGCCTTCCCCTCGATCTCGCTCGTCCTGGTCAAGGCATTCGGCGCGCTGTGAGTCCATCCATCAAACCAAGAAGCAAACGCACAGGCAGAAAACGCACAGGGAGGTGCAGCATGAGCAAGCAGCAGACATCCATCCTCAACCGGCTCTGCGCCGGTCTCGTCCTCGGCGGGCTGGCGAGTTTCGCCGGTATTTCACAGGCGGCGGCGCAGCAGGTCATCCTGCGCGTCCATCATTTCCTGCCCTCGACCTCGAGCGCGCAGGTCAAGCTGATCCAGCCCTGGTGCGACAAGATCAACAAGGAGTCCGGCGACAAGCTGAAATGCCAGATCTATCCGGCGATGCAGCTCGGCGGCACGCCGGCGCAGCTCTTCGACCAGGTGCGCGACGGCGTCGTCGACGTGATCTGGACCGTGCCGACCTATGCCGCCGGCCGCTTCGCCAAGTCCGAGGTCTTCGAATTGCCCTGGATGGTGGTGACGGCCAAGGCCGGCAGCCGCGCCTTCTGGGACTATGCTCAGAAGAACGCACAGGACGAGTACAAGGGCGTGAAGCCGCTGTTCATGCACGTCCATGACGGCGCGCTCTTCCACTTCACCAGCAAGCAGCCCAAGACCCTTGCCGAGATGAAAGGCCTGAAGATCCGCGCCGCGACCCGCGCCAATTCGAAGATGCTCGCGGCGCTCGGCGCGACGCCGGTGCAGATGCCGCTGCCGGCCGTGCCGGAATCGCTCGCCAAGGGCGTGGTCGACGGCGCGGCCGTACCGTGGGAAGGCTCGCCGGCGATCAAGCTCGCCGAGATCGCCAAATATCACCTCAACGTGCCGGCCGGGGCGCCGCGCATCTCGAACACGATCTTCCTGTTCGGGATGAACCAGGCGAAATACGACGGCCTGCCGGCCGATCTGAAGAAGGTGATCGACGCCAATAGCGGGCCGGAGACCTCGGCCTGGGCCGGCGAGACCGGCTTCGACGCGGTGGTCGAGCCGTTCAAGAAGCAGGCGGCCGATCTCGGCGGCATCTTCTACGATCTGCCGCAGGACGAGTACAAGCGCTGGGTCGACGCCACCGCCTCGGTCGAGGAAGAGTGGGTCAAGGAGGTCGTTGCGAAGGGCGCGGACGGCAAGAAGCTGCTCGCGGAGGCCCGCGCCCTGATCCAGCAATACGGCAAGTGAGCGGCGATATCGCTCCCCGGCTGTCGCCCTAGCCGGGGCCGGCCTGGTCCCTTGGCTGCTCGTAACGGCGGCTGCCGACGCAGCGGTGGTCGACGCATGTGACGTCGACCGCCTTGTGCGAACTGCCCAGGGCAGGTGACGCGATAGGCAACGAGGGCGGCCTGCTTCAGCACGGTCTCGATCTGCGGCTTGACGCAAGCGTGCTCGAGCAGGACGCGCTGCAGGTCGCCATCGGAGGCGACCGCGGCGGAAACCCCGGCGCAGGGGGGTGGATCGGCGCGATCCACCCCCGGGATGTCGGGTCACTTCGCCTTCCGGAGCTTAATGACGGTGATCTGGCCGTTGACCCGGTCGGCGTCGAATTTGATCTTGGTTCCGGCCTTCAACCCCTTCAGCATGGCCGGATCGCCAGCGCGGAACACCATCGTCATCGCGTCCATGTCGAGGTTCTTGATCGGGCCGTGATTGATGGTGAGCTTGCCCTGGGGCTCGTCGACCTTGGTGACCGTGCCGCTGATCGACTGCGCCGCGGCCGGCAAGGCGAGGAGGAGAAGGGCGAGGATGGCTGTCGTCCTGAGCATGGCTGCTCCTTTCGTGAAGCCTACTTGACGATGATCTTGCCGGTCATGCCGGCTTCGCGGTGACCGGGGATCAGGCAGGAGAAGTCGAACTCGCCCGCCTTTGTGAAGGCCCAGACGATCTCGCCGGTCTTCTTCGGCTGAAGGCGCTTGGCGTTCGGATCGTCATGCTCCATGTCGGGGTTCTTCTGCATCTCGACGGCGTGCTTGAGGTTCTCCTCCAGCGTCGCCAGGACGAGCTCATGGTCGAGCTCGCCATTGTTGCGCAGCTGGAAGCGGATCTGCTCGCCGCGGCGCGCCTCGATCCGGTCGGGGATGAAGGACATCTTGCCGTCGCGCTCGGCCATCGCCACCGCGACGATGCGGGCGGGCTTCTTCGGATCGCCCGGCTTGCCATAGGCGGTCTCGCCGCCATGGCCGTGGCCAGCTCCGCCCGGGCCTGCCAGTGCAGCGCCGGCTGAGAAGAGGACTGCGATTGCGGCGAGCTTGAATGCTGTCGTCATGAGGCTCTCCTGCTGGAGGTTGGCGTCTTCAGTGGTTGGAATGCGGGTCCTTGGCCGCAGGCCGTGGCTTGCCGTCCGGCCCTAAGCTCGGCTTGCGCGGGTCCTTGACCCGCCATTCGGTCGGCTCGATGCCGCTGTCGGGGGAGGCGCCGCGGGGCGCCTCGGCCAGCTTCTGGCCCTTGTATTCGAAGGCGACGGTGCCTTCGGGGTGCTTGAACCAGCCGGGGTCCTTGTAGTCGTTCCTGGCCAGTCCTTCGCGGACCTTCACCACCGAGAACATGCCGCCCATCTCGACCGGGCCGAACTGGGCGAAGCCCGTCATCATCGGCAATGTGTTGTCGGGCAGGGGCATCTCCATCGAGCCCATCTCGCCCATGCCGTTCGAGCCCATCGGCATGTAGCCCGGCGCGATCCTGGCGATGCGCTTGGCCAGGTCCTTCTTGCTCACGCCGATATAGTTCTTCACCGAATGCCCCATCGCATTCATGGTGTGGTGCGATTTGTGGCAGTGGATCGCCCAGTCGCCGGGCTCGTCGGCGACGAAGTCGAAGGCGCGCATCTGGCCGACGGCGCAGTCGATCGAGACCTCGTCCCAGGCCGCCGCCGGATCGACCCAGCCGCCATCGGTGCACGAGACCTTGAACTCGTAGCCGTGCATGTGGATCGGGTGGTTGGTCATGGTCAGGTTGCCGAAGCGGACACGGACCTTGTCGTTCTTGCCAACGACGAGCGGATCGATGCCCGGGAACACGCGGCTGTTCCAGCACCACATGTTGAACTCGGTCATTTCGGCGACGCGCGGCACATAGGAGCCGGGCTCGATGTCGAAGGCATTGAGCAGGAAGACGAAGTCGCGGTCGACGCGGCGGAAGGCCGGGTCCCTGGGATACACGACGAAGAAGCCCATCATGCCCATCGCCATCTGGACCATCTCGTCCGAATGCGGGTGGTACATGTAGGTGCCGGAGCGCCTGAGCTGGAACTCGTAGACGAAGGTCTTGCCCGGCGGGATATGCGGCTGGTTGAGGCCGCCGACGCCGTCCATGCCATTGGGCAGGCGCTGGCCGTGCCAATGCACCGCGGTGCTCTCCGGCAGCTTGTTGGTGACGTAGATGCGAACCTTGTCGCCTTCGACCGCCTCGATGGTCGGCCCCGGCGACTGGCCGTTATAGCCCGAGAGATAGCCCTTCATGCCTGGCGCGAACTCGCGCACCACCGGCTCGGCGACCAGGTGGAACTCCTTCCAGTCGCCGTTCATGCGCCAGGGGAGCGACCAGCCATTCAGCGTCGCGACCGGCTGGTAATCCGGCCCCGTCGTCGGCACCAGCGGCGCCTGCGTGATAGCTTCCGTCATGGTCGGCGCTTCGGGCACGGTGGCGAAGGCCGTGCGCCCGGACACCGCACCGGCCGCGGCGACGACGAGGCCGGAGGTGCCGATGAAGCCTCTGCGCGATAGCGTGGTCATGGTTTGCTCCTTCCGCCCGCTCAGTGCCCGCCGCCGGCATCGCCGCCGCCTGCAGCGGCGACCGTGGCCGAGCCACCGCCTCCGCTGCCGCCGCCGATCAGCGCGTGCTTGAAGTCGGTATGGGCGATCCAGAAATCGCGCCGGGCATTGATCGCCGCGACATTGGAGAGGATGCGGCTGCGGGCATCGGCGATGAGATCGGTGACGTCGTTCAGCATGCCGCTGTATTGCAGCAGCGACTGCTCTTGGATGATCTTGCGCAGTGGCAGGACATTGTTCTGATACTGCCGGGTGATGTCGTAATTGGCGCGGTAGGCGGTATAGGCCTCGCGCGCCTCGGAGCGGGCATTGACCGCCTTCTCCGCCAGCCTGTTGGCCGCCTGCATGTAGGTCTGCTTGGCGAGCGCGACCTTGGACTGGCCGAAATCATAGATCGGGATGTCGATCTCCAGCTCCAGCGTCCTGCTGCGGCTGGCTTCGCGCTCGACATGGCCGTCCGGGCCGATGCTGCGGCTGCGGTCATAGGTGCGCCGCCCGAGCAGGTCGATATCGTCCACGAAGCGGGTGGCATTGGCGAGCCCGAGCGACTTCGCGAGAGCGTCGAGTTCAGCCCGCGCGATCTGGATGTCGACGCGCTTGCGCAGCGCCTCGGCCTCGATCGCCTTGACCGATTGCAATCGCGGCAGCGGAGGCAAGCTGCTGGGCAGCTTGAACTTGAGCTCGTCGCCCCAGAGACCGAGCTGGCGAACGAGGCGCTCGCGCTCCTGACGCTGCAGCTGGCGCGCCTGGGCGAGTTGCACGGTCAGCTCGGCCTCGAAGGCGAATTCGCGGGCCTGGTCGATCTTGTTGACGCCGCCGGATTCGCCGAGCCGCTTGAACAGCTCGGAGGCGGCGTCGGCGGAAGCCTTGGCCTGCTGGTAGACGCCGACCTGCGCGTTGGCGGCGACGGCACGGTAATATTGGCGGCGGGTATCGGCGGCGAGCCGCAGCACCGCCTCGACCGCTCGCAACTGCGCCGTCCTGAAGCGATCCCCGGCGATCTCGGCCCTGGCCGGCAAGGTGATCAGCGCGAGCAGGCTGCCGACGATCTGGCGCTCGATTTCCACCTCGAAGCGGCCGGAGAGCTTGGAGATGCCGAAGCGCGGATTGGGCGGCAGGCTGGCGGCGACCATCTGCGCCTCGGCGATGCCGAGTTCGTTGAACGAAGCCTGCAGGCCCCGATTGCTGAGCAGCGCGACCTGGACGGCGCTGTCCGCCGTCAGCGGCTTGCGCAGGAGCTGGTCGACCCGCGCCTTCGCCGTCAGAGCGATCTGGTCGTCGCCGATCTTGACGACATCCTTGCCGATCTCGGCATAGGCCGCGCCCTGGATCGGCGCCATCCCGCCATCGGGCGAGAAGCCGGCGCAGCCGCCGAGCAGCGCCGCCGTCCCGGCGAGCAGGCTCCAGCGCAGCAGGCGGCGGGCGTTCGGCTTGGTCGGAGAGGTGAAAGTCGGCCTTTCCTGCGATGATTCCGCGACGCAACCGGATGAGGCGTGGGGAACCCATCCCCCTTGTGGGGAGGGGCAGGGGTAGGGGGCGTAAAGTCGGAACGCATTCGCCGAGAGAGAGGCCGATCCACTTCTACGAGCAGCCTTGCACCCAGTCGTTCGCCCCCCATCCCAATCCCTTCCCTGCAAGGGGGAAGGGAGGAGCCAGGGCGACAGGCGCTTTGTAGAGGAATCGAGCAAAGCAGTTGCACCAGCAGGCAGCGTCATGACTTAGGCCCGACCTGGCGGTTGAGTTCGCGCCAATCCTTCGGCTCGGCCGGGCGGAAGCTCGCGGCGCCGGCGGTCACGCTGCGATAGGACACGGCGGGAACGCGGGCGTTCGGATCGGCCGGCCGCGCCAGATGCTCCGGGATCGTGGCGGTGCAGGCGCCGAGCACCAGAGCAATCGCCATCAGCAACGGCACCTTCACCAAATTCACGACTCGGCATCCCCCGTTTCGATGCGGCAGGGGTAGCAGCGGGCTTTCGCGGGCGTCCGTTACAAATTGTTTCAAAGCGGCGCGGGCGGCCGGGACGTGGCCGCGCTATTGTAGCGATGATCAGATGGCAGGAGCCCGCTCGCGGGAGCACGGACATTCCGACGCAGACGCAGAGAGAGCCGGTCCCCGTCGCGACGACCGCCGACGACCATGGCCATATCCTGATGGTGGACGACGACCCGCAGATCAGGCTGCTCGTCGCGCGCTTCCTGCAGCGGCACGGCTACCAGGTCACCGGTTCGCCGGATGGTCGCGCCATGCTGGAGGCGCTGGCACACAGCGCCATCGACCTGATCGTGCTCGACCTGATGCTCCCCGGCCGCTCCGGCGTCGAGCTCTGCCGCGAGGTGCGCGCGACCTCGCAGGTGCCGATCGTGATGCTGACGGCACGAACGGAGGAGAGCGACCGCATCACCGGTCTCGAAGGCGGGGCGGACGACTACGTCACCAAGCCGTTCAGCGCGCGTGAGCTCCTCGCTCGCATTCGGGCGCTGCTGCGCCGGGCGCGGGCGGCGCGCGGTGCGCCCGCCGCACCGGCGAGCACGATCGTGAGCTTCGACGGCTGGCGCATGGATCTGCGGCGGCGCGAGCTGCAATCGCCGTCGGGGACGCTGATCGACCTCTCGACCGGCGAGTTCGACCTGCTCGTCGCCTTCGTCGAGCACGCGAACCGGGTCCTGTCGCGCGAGGCGCTGATGCAGTTCGCCAAGGCGCGGATGAGCGATGATCCGTTCGACCGCACCATCGACGTCCAGATCAGCCGCCTGCGCCGCAAGCTCGATGCCGATGCGCGTGGCGGCCAGCTGATCAAGACGGTCCGCGGCGCCGGTTACCTGTTCGCCTCGCAGGTCGATCAGCAGCGAGGACAGCCTGCTTGACGCCTCCAGCCAAGCGGCTCTGGCCCGATACGGTCGCCAGCCGCGCCATCCTGATTCTGGTCGCGGCGCTGCTCGCCTTCCATCTGCTCGGCTACTGGGCCTATCGCGTCGGCGTCGAGAACCTTGCGACAGCCAATCAGGATCGGGGGCTCGCCGAGCGCATCGTCTCGATCAAGCGGGCCATCGCCAGCCTGCCCCAGGCGCCAGAACGCGACCGCGTCGCGCATGACCTGTCGAGCGCCAGCCTTGAGGTGCATTGGAGCAAGGTCAGCCTGGTGCTCGGCACGGCGCCGATGACCGAGCGGACCCGCGCGATGGAGGCGCGGCTCAAGGAACTCGCTCCCGAGCTGGCAGCGGAATCCTTCCGCGTCGGCTTCGCCGATGACGGCGCGCTCGGCGCCGGCGAGGCCAATGCCTACAAGCACATGATGCTGGTCTCGGTCCGGCTCGACGATGGCTCCTGGGTCAATTTCTCCTCCTCAGCACTGGGCGCCTCGCAGCATCTCGACTGGGGCCTGACGGCGATCATGATCTGCTTCGCCGTCGGCATCGTCGTCGTTGCGCTGCTGCTGCTGCGCTGGGCGACACGGCCCCTGCGTGACCTCGCCGAGGCGGCCGAGCGCTTCAGCCTTGACCAGGCGCCGCAGCCCCTTCCCGAAACCGGGCCGGTCGAGGTGCGCCGCGCCGCGCGTGCCTTCAACACGATGCGCGAGCGCATCCGGCATCTGGTCACCGAGCGGATGCAGGCGATGGCCGCCGTCTCGCATGACCTGCGCACGCCGATCACGCGCCTCAGGCTCCGCTCCGAATTCCTGGAGGACGACGCGACCCGCGCCCTGATCGACGCCGATCTCGGCGAGATGGAAGCGATGATCGACTCGACCCTGGACTATCTGCGCGGCGGCACCTCGAGCGAGCCGCTGCGCCCGGTCGACCTCGCCTCGGTGATCGAGACGATCGTCGACGAGCATGTCGACCAGGGTCATTTCGTCCTGCTGGTAGGGCTGAATTCCGCCCCGGTCTCCGGCAGACTGCTGTCCCTGAAGCGGGCCGCCTCGAACATCATCGGCAATGCCGTGAAGTATGGCCAGGAGGCCAAGGTCAGCATTACCGATGCTGGCGACAGCTATGCCGTCGTCGTCGAGGACGAGGGACCCGGCATCGCCGAGGCCGATCGGGAACGGGTGTTTCACCCGTTCGTGCGGCTGGAGGAGTCACGGGGCCGCCAGACCGGCGGCTCGGGGCTGGGCCTGACGATCGCCCTCGCCATCGTCAGATCCCATGACGGCTCGATCGCTCTGGAGAACCGGGCCGAAGGCGGTCTTCGCGTCACCGTTTCCCTGCCGAAACTGTAGCGCTGGGTTCAATCGACATCGGCTGGCGCGAGGCGGCGGGCATAGCGCCGCAGGATCGTTTCGAACGTCGCCAGCGCCGGGGATACGGAGCGGCCGCCGGGCCTGATCAGCACGATATCGCGCGCGATCGTCGGGTTCGACAATGGTCGGGCGAGGACCCGGCGATGCGGTGCTGCCGCACGCGCATAAGTCGGAAGCACGGCAACGCCGAGACGAGCCTCGACCAAGGCCAAGGCGGTGGTGATCTGCGACACCTCATAGGCCGGGACGAGTGGAATGCCGACGGTTTCATAGGCGACCTCGACCAGGAGGCGGATGCCGCTGTCGCGCGTCAGCGTGATCAGCGGCTCGCCCCGCAACTCCCGCCAGTCTACGGTCGTATCGGCGAAGCGGCTGCCGGGGCTGCAGAACAGCATCAGCTGGTCGCGCGCCATCGGGATGCGTTCGATGCCGTCCTCGACAGCGGCGAAGGTACCGAGGCCGCAATCGACCCGGTTCGTCCTGACGGCCTCGATGATCGTGTCGGTGCGCGCATCGAGCACCGCGACCTGCACGCCGGGAAAGCGCTCGCGCATCTCCGCGATCGCCTCGGGCAGGATCGCCGCCGCCAGCAAGGGCGGAGCAGCGACAGTAATCCGGCCGCGCCGGCGTTCGGCGAGGTCGTTGGCGTTCTGGATGGCGAGGTCGAGATCGTGGACGATCTTGGCGCTGGCGCCCTGGAACTCCCGGCCCCCTTCCGTCAGTTCGACCCGGCGGGTGGTCCGATCGAACAGGCGGATGCCGAGCGCGTGCTCCAGCTCGCGCACCAATTGCGACAGAGCCGGCTGCGCCATATGCAGGCGCTCTGCCGCCTTGGTGAAGGTGCCGAGCTCGGCGACGGCGAGGAAGGCCTGGATCTGTCGCAGGGTGACTGCCATGCGCTATTCATAAGCATATCATCTGAATTCAGACAAATAAGCTGAATTCCATATGGCCGTGGCCGGAGCCATCATGCCTCGACATCGCGCCGCTGGCCGCTCCGTTCGAGGCTTTCCATGACCGCCTATCCCGACCTGCAGCTTTATATCGGCGGCGCCTGGCGCAAGACTTCCGACAGCCTGCCGGTGCTCAACCCGGCCGATGAGAATGTGATCGGCGCCGTACCGGTCGCTGCTCGTGCCGATCTCGACGACGCCTTGGCTGCGGCCAGGGAGGGCTTCAGAATCTGGAGCCGGACCTCGCCGCGCGCCCGTGGCGAGATCATGCTCAAGGCCGCCGCGCTGATGCGGGCCCGCATCGACGAGATCGCCCCCGCGATCACGCTCGAGCATGGCAAGCCCTTCGCCCAGGCGCAGCTCGAGGTGATCCGCGGCTGCGAGTTCTTCGAATGGGACGCGGCCGAGGGCCAGCGCACCTATGGACGGGTGATCCCGAGCGAGCCCGGCATCAAATATGTCGTGATGCACCAGCCGATCGGCATGGTCGCGGCCTTCTCGCCCTGGAATTTTCCGATGAGCCAGCCGGCGCGCAAGATCGCCGGGGCGCTCGCCGCGGGCTGCTCGATCATCCTGAAGGCGGCCGAGGAGACCCCGGCCGGCGCGCTCCACATCGCCCGCGCCTTGCATGATGCCGGCCTGCCGCCCGGCGTGTTCAATCTCGTCTTCGGGGTGCCGGCCGACATCTCGTCCTATCTGATCCCGCAGGAGCAGACCCGGCTGATCGCCTTCACCGGCTCGACCGCGGTCGGCAAGCATCTGACCCGGATCGCCGCCGACCATATGAAGCCGGTGCTGATGGAACTCGGCGGCCACGCTCCGGTGATCGTCTGCGACGATGTCGACCCGGTCGCCGCGGCGACCGCCTCGGCCATCCGCAAGTCGCGCAATGCCGGCCAGGTCTGCACCTCGCCGACCCGCTTCTTCGTGCAGGAGCCGATCTACGAGGCTTTCGCCAGGACCTTCGCCGAGAAGGCGCGCTCGGTTGTGATCGGCAACGGGCTCGATGCCGCAACGCAGATGGGCCCGGTCGCCAATCATCGCCGCATCGAGGCGATGGAGGTGCTGGTCGCCGACGCCAGGGCCAAGGGTGCGCGCGTTCTCGCCGGTGGCGAGCGCATCGGTAATCGCGGCTATTTCTTCCCGGTGACCGTGCTGGCCGACGTTCCCGACGACGCCCGGGTGATGCGCGAGGAGCCGTTCGGGCCGCTCGCCGTGATCAACCCGGTCTCGACGCTGGACGACGCGATCGCCAAGGCGAACGGCCTGCCCTTCGGTCTCGCGGCTTACGCCTTCACCCATTCCGCCAGCCGGGCCGATCGTCTCGCCGACGAGATCGAGGCCGGCAACGTCTCGATCAACACGCTGGAGGCCTCGGTCGCCGAGGTGCCGTTCGGCGGCGTCAAGGACAGCGGCTATGGCCGCGAGGGCGGCGCCGAGGGTTTGGCGCATTACACCACCATCAAGACCGTCTCGCACCGCATGGCGATCTGACCGGCGAGCGACAGGGAGATAGCCTACATGAGATACACCAGGAAGGACGCGAAGGCTTATACCCGCGCCAATATGAAGGGCATCTGGGCGGCGGCGCTGACGCCGTTCACTCAGTCGCTAGGCATCGACGAGGACGGTTTCCGCGAGAATATCCGGCACTGGACGGACGATCTCGGCATTGACGGCCTGTTCGTCGCCGGCAAGCAGGGCGAGTTCTTCGCGATGTCGCTGGAGGAACGCAAGCGCAGCTTCGAGCTCGCGGTCGAGGCTACGGCCGGCCGGGGCCAGACGATCATGTCCTGCTCCGACCAGAACATGGATGTCGTGATCGATCTGGCGAAGCACGCCCAGAAGGTCGGCGCCGACTACATCGTCGTGCATGCGCCGCTGCTGCACTTCTTCAAGGCGCAGGACGAGACGCTCTACCAGTACTATCGGACGATCGCCGAGCAGGTCGATATCGGCATCGCGCTCTGGAGCCATCCGGACTCCGGTTATCTGATGAGCCCGCAGCTCTGCAACCGGCTCGCCGACATCGAGAACGTCGTCGCGATCAAGTACAGCGTGCCGCGCGCCATGTATGCCGAGCTCACGCGGCTCGCCGGCGACCGCATTCTGGTCAGCACCGCCTCGGAGGAGGAATGGCTCGACAACATCGTCGAGCTAGGCTGGCAGGTCTATCTTTGCTCCTCGCCGCCCTATCTGATCCAGACCGCAGCCGATCGGCGCATGCGCGAGTACACCGACCTCGCCTTCGCCGGCGAGGTCGAGAAGGCCCATGCCGTCCGCGACAGCCTGAACCCGGTGCGCGAGGCGCTGCGCCTGACGCGGCCGGCCGAGAAGCCGCATGCACATCAGAAATACTGGCAGGAACTGCTCGGTCAGGTCGGCGGGCGCGTGCGCGCGCCGCTGCTGGAGCTGACCGATGCCGAGAAGTCAGCGACGCGCGCCGCTTTCGAGAGCTGCGGACTGACGCTTGCCGGTGCACCGCTGGCCAAGGCCGGCTGAGACTCAAGGCTTGAACGACGGGAGAGACGGATATGGCGACCGAAGGACGGCTGAAGGCTTTCAACTTCAAGAAGTGGATCGCGGAGAACGAGCACCTGCTGAAGCCGCCGGTCGGCAACAAGAAGGTGTTCGACGACGGCCAGATGACCGTGATGGTCGTCGGCGGTCCGAACCAGCGCGCCGACTACCATGACGACCCGGTGGAGGAGTTCTTCTACCAGCTCAAGGGCGACATGATGCTGAAGCTGGTCGATGGCGGGAAGCATTACGATGTCACGATCCGCGAGGGCGACGTCTTCCTGCTGCCGCCGCATGTGCGCCACTCGCCGCAGCGCCCGCAGGAGGGCTCGATCGGGCTCGTGGTCGAGCCGGCGCGCCATGCCGACCAGGTCGACGGCTTCGAATGGTACTGCTTCGAGTGCAACGGCCTGGTGCATCGCATCGAGCTGAAGGTCGGCGATCTCGTGAAGGACCTGCCGCCTCTCTACGAAGCCTTCTTCGCCGACGAGAAGGCCCGCACCTGCAAGCAGTGCGGCGCCGTCCATCCCGGCAGGAAGCCGCCGGCCGGCTGGGTCGCGCTCTGAGCGATGAAGGCGCCGGTTGGTCCGGCGCCTTCGCGGCACTTGCGCGCCGATCCGAAAATGTTTTAAGCTTAAAATAATATCGAGCAATCCGACGCCAATGATCGGAGGAGGGGAACCATGCAGCACCGTAAATCAGTATCCTTGGGATTGATGCTGGCCGCCGCCGTCGCCATGCCGGCGCTGGCCCAGCAGGCGCCGGTCAAGATCGGCATGGTCACGACATTGTCGGGGCCGGGCGGCTATCTCGGCCAGGACATTCGCGACGCCTTCAAGCTCGCCATCGACATGAACGGCGGCAAGCTCGGCGGCGCGCCGGTCGAGCTCGTCGTCGAGGACGACGCGCTGAAGCCCGGCCAGGGCAAGCAGATCGCCGAGAAGATGCTGAAGACCGACGGCATCAAGATCATGACCGGCATCGTCTTCTCGAACGTCGCCGGCGCGACCGTGCCTGACATCGTCGATGCCGGCGCGCTCTATGTCAGCCCCAACGCCGCGCCGTCGAACTTTGCCGGCAAGGAGTGCAACGAGAACTACTTCGTCGTCTCCTGGCAGAACGACAGCCTGCATGAGAGCGCCGGCCAGCACGCCACCAATCTCGGCTATAAGAAGGCCTTCATCCTCGCCCCGAACTATCAGGCCGGCAAGGATGCGCTCGCCGGCTTCAAGCGCCTGTTCAAGGGCGAGATCGTCGGCGAGGTCTATACCCGCCTCGACCAGACCGATTTCGCGCCGGAGATGGCGCAGATCCGCTCGGCCAATCCCGACGTGGTCTTCCAGTTCCATCCGGGCGGGCTCGGCATCGCCTTCCTGCGCCAGTACCAGCAGGCCGGCCTGCTCGGGAAAACCCCGATGGTGCTGGCCGAGCCCTCGCTCGACGCGACCACGCTGAAGGCGGTCGGCGACGCCGCGCTCGGGCTCAGCGTCACCGCGCACTGGAACACCGACTTCGACAATGCCTCGAACAAGGCCTTCGTCGAGGCCTTCACCAAGGCCTATAACCGCGTGCCGACCTATTACGCCAGCCAGGGCTACGACACCGCGCTCGCCATCGCCTCGGCGCTGAAGGCGACCGGCGGCAAGGCCGATGTGCCGGCGCTGCGCAAGGCGCTGGCCAAGGCCGATTTCCAGTCGGTGCGCGGCGCCTTCAAGTTCGGCCCGAACCAGCACCCGGTCCAGGACTGGTACGCGCTCAAGGTCGAGAAGGGCGCCGACGGCGCGCCGGTGCTGAAGACGCAGGGCAAGGTGCTGAGCAATCACAGCGACGCCTACGCCAAGGATTGCAAGCTCTGAGCCGATCGGCGTGATCGCACCGGCTAAGATCAAGAGAGCGCGGGGAACCCCTCTCCCCTTGCGGGGGAGGGTCGGGGTGAGCGACTGTCTTGTTGGTCAAGCGGTTTGTTCGCGCCATGGTTGTCTGTCCCGGATGACGGCGTTGAGGATTGTGACGAGCTTTCGGGC
>NZ_FOKP01000022.1 GCF_900112185.1 Allobosea sp. CRIB-10
CGCGACCCGCTACGACAAGCTCGCCAGGAACTATCTGGCCTCGCTCTGCCTCGCCGCTCTCGTCGCCTACTGGCTGCGTTGAGTCTCGACCATAGAGCATTTTCGAGCGAAGTGGACACCGGTTCGCGTGAAGAAAATGCGATAAAACAAGGACCTAGAACATTTCCGCGATTTGAAGAATTGCGGAATTGCTCTAGCCTCAGGACCGGTTGCGCTGGGTGACATCGCGAATGGCGGTCAGTCCCGACAGCGCCTGCGGTGACCTGTTCGCCTTGTAGAGCGCCTCGAAGATCTGGCTGGCATCGTCGTAGCGGCCGAGATTGAAGTAGGACCAGCCGCGCATCAGCATCAGATCGGTGGTTTCGGAGGCAAAGCGCGCGCGCTCGCCGAGCGTGATCAGCGCGCCATTGTAGTCCTTGGCGTCATACTGGGCATAGAAGCGCTCGGACAGCAGCAGGGATTGGAGTTCCCTCTGACGGGCCGGCGGCAGCTTCGCGGCTGCGGCTGCGGCGCTCGCCTCTGCCGTCAGCCCCTGCTGGATTTTCGCATAGGCCTTGCCGGCGGCGGCATCGGCCGCGACCTGCGCATTGCCGCTGCGGAGCGCCGCATCGAACGCGGCAGCGGCGGCCGCGGGACGCCTGAGGTTAAGCAGGCACCAGCCGCGCTGGAGCGCTGCGGCTCCGCCTGCACCTGAACCGCAGGAGCCGCTTCGCGGGCGCTCGGGCGCCGGACGGCGCGTCGCCACCATGGCCGGGACGTCGTCTTCGTAGCTCGTTCGTGGCGCGGGCTCGGCGCGAACGGCACGGCGCGATGCTAGCTCGGCAGGGGCCGGCGTTGGCACCGGCCGATCAGCCGGGCTGGCATCGGGCAGGGGGCGCGCTTCGCGTGTATCGACGCGCCTGCGCGCCGGGTTCAGCAGGTCGGCGATACGCGGCGAGCGGCTGCGCCATTCGGCGATGATGGCGCGCAAGCCTGCCTGGTCGCGCAGGCGCTGGTGCACCAGAGCGAGCCCATAGGCGGCCGGCTCATAGCCGCGATCCCAGGTGAGGGCGGTCTCGAACCAGGTCTCCGCCGCGGCGATCTGCCCGGAATTGTAGGCATACCAGCCGAGGCCGGCGCCTCCAGGGGCATAGCGGTCGACGCCGACGGTCTTGGCGATGCGCTCGATCACGGCGCGTTCGAGCCGCGGTGCCGGCTCCTGCGTGATCAGCGCGGTCGCGACGTCGAGATAGGCCTTGCGATTTGCCGGGCTTGCGCCGAGCCATTGCGCGCCGAGCGTTTCGGCTTCCTCGTATTTCTGGGTTGCGCCGAGCGCGAGCACCGCTCCCTCCGCCGCCTTGGCGCCGCCATTGCGCGCCAGGGCAGTCTGGAACCAGGTCACGGCTTTGGCCGGTTCGCCATGATGGAAGGTGTAGAAGCCGAGCAGGATCGCATCGTCCGGCGTCGTCACCGCGTTGGCGAGCGCCTCGATGCGCCGGAGGTCCTCCGGCGTCGCGGTCAAGCTGGGATCCTCGGCCGCCTTGCCGATACGGCGCCGCGCGATCTCGTCGCGGATGCTCGCGAACTCGTTCTGCCGCTCCTGTCCCAGCAGCTGGCCGATCGATGCCTCAGGCAGGTCGGCCAACGCCTTTTGCATGGTGCCGAGCCGCTCGGCCGGATTGGTGCAATTGGTCAGGACATAGGCGTAGGCGTCGCGCGCCCGCTCGGGCGCCTTGGTCTGGACGAAGGCCTCGGCCACCCGCCAGAGCGCGTCGACATTGGCACAGGTGAGCAGTGCCGGTGTCTCGGTGCCGATGCGGATCACCTGCTCCCACTGCTTGGCATTGGAGGCATTGATCAGGCGCTGGCCGGCTTCGACCCGGTCGAGCTGCGCGACGAGATCGACGGGAACCTGCCAGTTCGGATCGGCGCTGCTGCGCTGGGCGATCGCGGCACGCACTTCGCCGAACTTGCCGTCGGCGAACAGCTTCCACATCCGCTCCAGCTCGGGGTCGCCGGCTGGCGGGGGCGTGTTCAGATCGGTCGGCGGCTTCCATTCGGGGTAGAGCGCGCGCAGACGCGCCAGCTCCGCCTCGAAGCGGCGTGTGTCGCCCTGACTGGCGAAATAGCGCAGTGCCGTCTCGTCTACTCTCTGTGGCGCGGGCGCTGCAGGGCGGCCCGGTGCAGCCGGGGCCTGGGCGAACTCGGTTTCGGCCTGTGCAAGCTCCGGCATGGCAGGCTGCGCCGGCTCCGGTGATTTCTCGGACTGAGCCAGGGCCTGCTGCACGGCCGGGCTCGGCGCCTCGGGCCAGCGGATCTCGCTGCCATAGCGGCCGATGGTGTAAAATGCGGCACTGGAGACCGCCACGGCGATCAGAGCGGATTTCACATGCATTGCGGATACCTCTCGCTCAGCATCGAGAGGGCTAGCAGGTGCAGGGTCGACGGGTAGTAGAGCGTCGGCTGAAACGTCTTCAGCTCGGCCGGGACAGGTGTGCGATCGAGCGCGCAAGCCATGGCGGCGGCCAGGATGCGATAGCCGGGCTCCGGCAGCGGCTCGACCGCCTTGCCGGTGGCCACGTCGACCACCGCCGTACCGTTGGCCCAGGCCCGGTGGAACGGCTCGAGCCGCTGCCTGTCGGCGAGGCCGGCCCGCAGGAGATAGAGCGGGATGCGCAGGGCATTATAGGCGAACTGGGGTGGGAAACCCTCGGCCGGTTTCGGCTCGCCCTTGAGCGAGAGCCAATCGGGGGCGAGAGCCTTGCGCCTGGCGAGGTCGTCGAGCAGCTTCAGCCCGGTCGCCTGCACCTGCATCCAGCTCTGGTCGTTGGTGAGACGCGAGAGGGTCGGGAAAGCCTCGAACACCCAGTAGGACGGATTGATCACCGGGCCATCCGGCCGTTCCGTCTCGGAAAAGCCTTTCGCAGCGGGCATCAGCCAGGTTTCGCTGCCGCGCTTCACCAGAGCGGTCTTGGCCAGCGAGCGAGCGATCTGGCGGGCCGCGGTGGTGTAGGCCGGCATCGACCAGCGTGCCCCGGCGCAGGCGAGGGCGTCGGCGATCAGGATGTCTCCGTCACTGGCATTGTTGATGTCGGTGACGCGAGGCGTCGCCTTCGGGTCCCAGCGCCAGGCCGCGAGGCCGTCGTCGCGGATGAGCAGCTCGGTCCTGGTGAAGGACAGGATGCTGGCGAAGCTGCCGCGATCTCCGGCAAGACAGGCCAGCAGCAGCCCATAGCCCTGGCTCTCGCTATGGCTGATGCCGCCATTGGCGTCGTCGACGACGCGCCCCTCGGCGGTGACGAATTTCTGCCGGTAGAGGTCCCAAGCGCCGGCCGGCAGAGTCGCTGAAGTGGCCGGGGTGAAGCCGAGAACGGTCATGGCCAGGGTCATGAGGAAGCGCTTCACGAATGCCTCCCCAAACGCCGGAGCATGAGGAAGGTGCCAATGCCGAGGCCGATGCAGGCTGCCAGCAATGTCAGCGCGTAGATGCCGATATTACTCGACATCCAATTGGCGAGGACGAGGCGCATATTGGCCAGGCTGAACGGCCGGGTCATGACGAAGGCGGTGCTGTCCGCCGAGAGGACGTGATTGTCCTGCCCGCTGCGGAAAGCGGTGAGCTTGCCGGCCATCCCGGCCCAGTTGCCGGGCGTGACGAGCCTGTCCAGGTTTTTCTCGAGCGCCTCCTCCTGGCGCACGACGAAGGCGGTCCAGACCTGCCGCGTGTCGGGGTCGCTCGCCTGGGCGGCGATCAGCTCGGCTCCCTCCGCCGGCTCATAGAGCGAGGGCGCGCGCGAGGGCGTGCGCAGCTGGGCGAAGGAGAGGTCGAAGGTGCGCTGCAGCCATCGGTCGAGGCTGATGAAATAGCGTGCGAAGAGGCCACCGAACGAGCCGCGCCAACGATCGCGGACCGCCTCGGTGCTCGGCGCGACCCCGCCGGAATCCTCCGGCGTCGTCTGCCGGCCCTGGAAGCGGTTGATCACCGCATCGAACACCGCCGTGCCCTCGGTTTCCGGAACGATGACGACCGCATCCGCGCGCTGCGGCCAGGTGCTGCGGACAGTGTCGGCGATGCCGACGCGCGGCAGCAATCCCGCGGGCATCTGGCCGGCGGCGCCGACGATCAAAGCGGGACGGCTGCCGATGGCGGCGGCGCTGCCGATCACATCGACCGGGAGCGGCCGGTCGGCGCGCTGCGCGAGCCGTGCGAGCAGCGTTGCCGCGGCGCTCAGATTGGGAATGTCCAGGCGGCCGACGAGCAGGGCGATCTGTGAGGTGATCGAATACGGAAAGCCGGTCCCCGCTACGGCGGCGAGATTGGGGCTGACGCCGATCTTGGCGAAGTTCGGGATCGCCAATGCCGTGGTGTCGAAGAGGGCAAAGCGGTTCTTCCCCGGCAGCGTCGCACCCGGCCCGCAGGCGAGATCGGATTTGGCCGGCGTGACGGCCTCGAACCAGATCTCGTTGATCCCGGGACGGAAATGCCGGAGCGGTATCGTGATCGGGGTTTGCTGGAAGAGGCCGCCGCTCGTCGTGTTGAGCGGCACGGTCGCCGCGACATTGCCGTTGACGAAGATCTCGATATGGCTGTCGCCGGGGAGGATTTCGGAATAGGCGCCGTCGAGATAGAGCGTCGCTTCGCCATAGGCGTTGGCGTAGAAGTCACCCGGCATGGCGACGACGGCGCGCACGCGCATGCGCCGTCCCGAGGATTCCTGGGTTGGAATGCCGAGTTCCGAGAAGCGCAGCACCTGGCTGTCGGAGATGAACGGCGCATCGGGGACATGCCAGCTCGCCGTGCCCATCGTCTTGCGGTTGATGTTGGTCGGCCGCGAAACCGGCCCGGTCAGGAGCTTGGCGATGATCGCCTCGAGGTCCTGCCAGGTCTCTCCGGTGACGAGCAGGGCAGCGGGTCCGAACTTCGGATGCGCGGCGAAGCCGATGAAGCTCCCGGTGCCGGCCTCTGCCGGCAATGTGCCGATGAGATCGCGCAACTCCTTGCCCGTCCCGAGCAGGACGGTGAGCATGCCCGGACGGATCCTGTCCGGCAGCCGCTCTGAAATCCGAACCGTCGTCTGGCTGTAGCGGCCGCGCAGCGCGACGCCTTGCGCAACGGCAAGAATGCTGTTGGCGGCAACGGCGCTCGCTGCGCCCGGCGCGACGATGTGGATCGTCGTCTGCCCGCTCTCGTCGGCGCCGACGGCAGGAAGGTCGTCGATGCTGCGCAGCCGCGATTGCTGTGCCGGGTTCTTGAAGCTGAGGCGGGTACCGGCGCCGTCGATACGGGTCCACAACTCATAGGTGGAGGCGACGGTGCAGTCGGTGCGGTGGCGCTGCACGGCCTCGAAGCGGATCGTGTTCTGGCCGGCTCTGAGCAGCCCTTTGCGGATCGCGGTGGAGTTCCGCCTCAGGCTGTCGGAAGAGGCGATCGGCGACTCCATGATGCGTTCGCCATTGATGCGCACGGTGAGACGCGAGGCCTCCGGCATCACGACCAGCGCATTCTGGAAGGCAATGTCGAGATTGAGGTCGGCACCCGCCTCGTCCTGGGTCAGGTAGAAGGCCCAGCTGCGCGTATCGCTCTCGCCTTCGAGCGTGACGCGGGCGGCGGGCAGCAGCGGCTTGAAGGCGAAGCTGGCAGGAATGGCGGGCGTTGCAGGTGCGGGCTCGGCAGGCTTGCGCTCGGCCGGACCAGGGGCCGTCGGCTGCTGGGCCGGCGGCGCGATCATGAACGGCGCCGGCTCGCGCGGCTGGGCTTCCTGCGCCCGCAGACCGCTCATCGGAAGGAGTGCCGCTGCGGCGAGGATAGGCAGGAAACGCGCGCTCATTCCGCTGCTCTCCGCGCGGCGTTGGAACGAGCAAAGCGATAGAGGCCGAAGAAATAGGACAGGCCGCGGCTGGTCTGGAACACGGCTATGCGCAGGAACCGCAGGGTGCCATAGACGACACCCATGTTCTGGCGCCGCGCCTTCTGGAAGTCGCTCCAGATCGCGGCGTCCGAGAAGGCGAGATCGGCGATGATGCGGCTGTGCACGGGATCGCTGGGTTCGTACTGGCAGCCGAGCACCAGCCCCTTCTGATCGGATGCCGACCGCGCGACGCGTACCGGCAGCGCATCGCGCGGCATCGCGATGGTGGTCTCGAACGAGACCTCGCCGCGGCTGCCTACGGGCAATGTGTCGAAGCCCTTCGACAGAACCCGGATGGCGACGCCGTCGACGGAGACGTTCTCGGTGACGATCGGCGCGGTGCGGCCGTCGATGCTGATCTGCCCGCGGCGCTTCACCGGGAAACGCCGGGCGCCTCGCCCTTCCGGCCGCTCCGAGACCACGCCGAGCGCGCAGCCCGCCATCAGCAGGTTGAGGATGTTCCAGAGCCCGACCACCAGGGTCGTGTCGGCGTTGTAGGGCTGGGTGATGGTGCGCCAGTAGGTGGCGACAACGCCGAGCGTCAGTACCGCGAAGATGATGAAGAAGGGCAGGCCGAGCTCGGAGATGCGGCGTGTCCCCAGCTCTTCGCTCTTGGCGGTGACCTTGAAGGTCGGCTTGCCGGGGTTGACGAGGACCGAGATCACCGCCGGCAGCAGATAGACCGATTGGATGAACTCGTAGAGTTCCGAGATCCACGGCCAGCGATAGCGGCCGTAGAGATAGTTCTGCATCATCAGGTTCACCACCATGTAGCTGAAGACGTAGGCGATGAACTCGGGGCCCGAGGCGGTGAAGATCTCCAGTCCGAAGAAGAGATAGAACAGCGGCGCGACCAGGAAGGTCAGGCGCACGAAGGGGAACAGCCAGAACAGGGCCGAGGACGAGTAGCACAGGCGCTGCGGCAGCGAGAGGCCGCTTTTGAGCATCGGGCGATGATAGATCAGGATCTGCATCATCCCCTGGGCCCAGCGCGAGCGCTGGCCGATGAAGCTCGCGAAGGTGGCAGGCTGGAGCCCGGCGATCAGCGGCTTGTCGACATAGACGCTGTTCCAGCCGGTGGCGTGCAGAGTGATCGCGGTCTCGGCATCCTCGGTGATGCTGCGACCGGAGAAGCCGTTCGTCGTCTGCAGGGCGGTGCGCCGCAGCACCGCGGCCGAGCCGCAGAAGAAGGAGGCATTCCACTTGTCGAGGCCACGCTGGATGATGCCGTAGAACATCTCGTTCTCGGACGGCATCGCCTTGAAGGTCTTGAGGTTGCGCTCCAGCGGGTCGGGATTGATGAAGAAGTGCGGCGTCTGGACCAGGAAGAGCTTCGGGTCCTGGCCGAAATAGCCGATCGTCTCGGTGAGGAAAGTGCGCGCCGGTGCATGATCGGCGTCGAAGACGACGATGAGGTCGCCGCTGGAATTGGCCAGCCCATTATTGAGGTTGCCGGCCTTGGCGCTGATGTTGCGCTCGCGCGTCAGATAGGTGCAGCCGAGCCCCGCGCACAGCGCCTGCAATTGCGTTCGTCGTTCCCGCGCCGCGCTGGCGGCGACGAAGTTGTCGGCGTTGCACTTCTCGTCGGTGCCGCCGTCGTCGAGCAGATGGACGGTGAGACGGCCGGCCGGATAGTCCATGGCGAGCGCCGCCGAGAGCGTCGTCGCCAGGAGCTCGGGCTCCTCGTTGTATGTGGGCACGAAGACATCCACGGTCGGCGCCTCCGCCGGGAGCGGAGGTGCGCTCTTGCGCCGTGGCAGCGGCATCGCCACGACGAACAGGCTGAGGAACAGCATGCCGATATTGTAGAGCTCGGCCAGATAGAGGATCAGGCCGGGTATGAAATCCTCGAGCTGGTTGACTGGCGGCAGCGTGCTCGTCGTGCGCCAGTAGACATAACGCAGCACGATCGCAGTCCCCAGGCCGAGCGCGATCAGCCGCCAGACCCCGTAGGGCCGCAGGAACTTGAGCAGGATCATCGCGCCGACGACGATCGTCCCCGCGATCAGATGCGCCTGCAGACTGATCGGCAGCGTGATGAGCGCGACGACCACGGCGGTGGCGAAGGCCCAGAAGATGACGTAGCTCGCGGTTCGCATCGGTTCGCTGAAAGGTCGGTTGCCTCAGGGGCGGGGCGGCGGTGGAACGGTGGGATATCCCTCCAAAGGTCTGTCCGGGATCGCCGGCAGGTCAGGGGCGGGCTCGGCTTCACCTCGCGGGGCCCGGCTCGGCCGCGAGCGCACGATACGCTGCGGAGCGGATGCGTCCGGGGACGAGGCCTGCGGCAGCGGATAGATCGGCGCGCCGGCCTTGCCGAGCTCGGGCGCGGGTGGCGGCGCCTCGCCGATCGGATTCCAGCCCGGCCGCCGCAAGGAGGCGTTGAGCGAATAGTCATAGGCCAGACGCAGCAGCGTCGCCTCGGTGGCCGTGGGATCGCAGACGCGGATGCGGACCGAGACCGCGCCCGATTTCGGCCGGAAGATGCTGTCGCCGTCGGCGATGCGCTGCCAGGCATAGAGGCAGGCTTCGCCGCCGATGCCGCGGCCGAAGGCGTAGCCGAACGGGCCGTATTTGTTCTGGACGAAGACAGCCGACGGCATCATGACGACGCCCGGCAGGCGGTCCTCCATCTCCCGCGCGACGTCGTGGTCCTCGATTCCCGGCAGCTTCAGCAGATTGCCTGCGACAGCGGCGCTGTCGGGCAGATCGGCCGCGGTGAAAAAGGCGATGTCGATGGCATTCTCCCCGGGGGTGCGGCCGCGCGTCGCCAGCGAAATGACTTGTGAGACGGCATTGTCGTAATTGCGCTGGGTCACTCCGATGACCGGGATGCTGCCCGGCGGGAGCAGGGCGAGCGCGCGGGCCGGGGATACCGAGGTCGCGCGGGATGCCGTGACGAGCTCGTCGCTTGCGAGCCTGCTCTCGCCACAGCCGGCGCCGGAGAGCCCCAGCAAGGCCGCCATGGCGAACCGTGCCGCACGCCTGGACGGAATGCGGGGGAGGGCAAGGAGCATCGGATGAGCGCGTTTCCGAGGACTCATCGCCAAACGTGCCGATCTCGGTGCAGCATCGTCATGTCTTGACCATTGGTTAATGCGGGTTAACGGACGCTTACGTCCACGAGCACGCGCACGTCCCAATTTTCACGCGAAGCGCCGCGCCCAATACAAATGATTCGCGCGGTTGTTCCAACCACGGGACGGACTTATTCCGCTGCCGGCATCTTTCGCCGTCAAAGAAGATCGCTGTCGGCCGCACGGGCGAAACTCAACGAATGAGCTGCTGCGGCGATGGCGATCTCTCGAAGACCATGTTCGGCGAGCAGCCGGACGCCCGGCGCTCCCAGCGAAGTCCGACTGCCAAGACGCCCGGTCCCGTCAAGGGTTCCGTGACGGCGGATCGACCCGGCATGGCGGCGGTGTCGCGGACGAGGACAGGTAAGCGCAGACGCGCGAAAGGCGGGATGGGATCGGGCTGTCGCCGGAGGCTCGTGCCGTGGCGGCGCTTGTCAGGGCCTGCCGGCCTGCATCGCCAGCCGTATCTCGCCGCTGTCGTTCCAGACCTCCTGGCGCGCGATCAGGCCGCCGGCGATCTCGAAGCGGTCGACGAAGCGGATGCCGGAGAAGGCGCTGCCATCGGGCCACTGGCCGTAGAGGCTGCCGAGGACGTAGACGACCACGGTGCCGTCCGCGCGCTGGCAGAGGTCACAGCGCTCGATGTGCTTGGCGATGCTGCGATAGCGGCCGGACGAGCCGGCGACGATCGCCGAGACATCGCTGCGCCTCGCGCCGCCGGGGAAGACGAAGACAGCATCCTCGGAGACGAGGCTGCGGGCGGCGTCGAGGTCGCGTTGCTCCATGGCGGCGAGATAGCGAAGCGCGAGGGCTTTCGGCCCGTCATGACACTCGGCTGCGAGGGCGGGCGAGAGGATCGCCTCAGAGCTCATTGACCGCCCTCGCCACCATCAGCTTCTGCCGCACCTTCGAGAACATCGGCAGCACGATCAGCAGCAGGCCGAAAGCCAGGATGGTCAGGGCGATCGGCCGGCCCATCAGGTAGTCGAGCGGATCGCGCGCCAGCATCATGGTCTGGCGCAGGTTGAACTCGATCGGCCCGCCGAGCACGAAGGCGAGGATCAGCGGCGCCGTGTCGAAGCGCAGCTTGCGCAGGCCGTAGCCGAGCACGCCGAACAGCAAGAGGAGCAGCACCTCGACCGGATTGTTGTTGAGCGAATAGGCACCGATGATCATGAACAGGATCAGCGCGGCATAGAGCGCGCGATAGGGCACCTTCAGCAGCTGCACCCAGATGCCGATCAGCGGCAGGTTGAGCAGCACCAGCATGACGTTGCCGACATACATCGAGGCGATCACGCCCCAGAAGATCTCGGGCCGCTCCTGGATCATCAGCGGGCCGGGCGTGACGTTGTGGACGATCAGCGCCCCGAGCAGCAGGGCGGTGACGGGGTTGCCGGGCAGGCCGAGCGCGAGCAGCGGGATGAAGGAGCCGGCCGCGCCGGCATTGTTGGCGGCTTCCGGCCCGGCGACGCCCTCGACCGCGCCGTTGCCGAACTGCTCGGGATGCTTGGTGAACTTCTTCTCGACGCCATAGGAGATGAAGGAGGCGAGCGTCGCCCCGCCGCCCGGCAAGAGGCCGATCAGGAAGCCGAGCACCGAGCCGCGCGCGATCGGCATGGCCGAGCGCTTCCAGTCCTCCCTGGTCGGCATCAGGCTGCCGACGGGCACCGCCTGCATCGAGCGGGTGCGGAACTTCTCGACATTCTCGAAGACCTCGCCGAGGCCGAAGATGCCCATCGCGACCACGACGACGCCGAAGCCGTCGGTGAGCTCGGGGATGCCGAGGGTGAAGCGCGGCTGGCCGGTGATGACGTCCTGCCCGACCATGCTGAGCAGCAGGCCGGCCGCGATCATGATCAGCGATTTGACGACGTTGCCCTTGGCCAGGACCAGGATGACGATGAAGCCGAGCAGCAGCAGCGACAGGTTCTCTGCCGGGCCGAAGCGGATGGCGAACTCGACCAGCGGCATGCTGATCAGGCCGATGGCGAGGGCGCCGACCGTGCCGGCGACGAAGGAGCCGATCGCGGCGATGGCGATGGCGGCGCCGGCGCGGCCCTGCTGCGCCATCTTGTAGCCGTCGAGGCAGGTGACGACGCTCTGGGCCTCGCCCGGGATCTTGACGAGGATCGCCGTGGTCGAGCCGCCATAGCTGGCGCCGTAATAGATGCCGGCGATCATGATGATCGCCGAGACCGGGTCGAGCCCGATGGTCAGCGGCAAGAGCATCGCGATCGCAGCCGTCGGCCCGAGCCCGGGCAGGACGCCGATCAGCGTGCCGATCAGCGCGCCGGAAAAGCAGAAGACCAGGTTCATCGGCTTGAGGGCGACGATGAACCCTCCGAGCAAGCCTTCCATCAGTAACCCCAGAGCGTGCCGGCCGGCATGTTGACCGAGAGCGCGACGACGAAGAGCAGATAGGCGGCGAGCGCGGTCAGCACGGCCCGGAGAAGGGCTTTGGCCGAGACCAGTTTCTCCTCGCCGATGGCGTAGAGGCCGTACATCAGCGCGGTGGCGCTGACGATGAAGCCGAGCCGCGTTAGCAGCAGCGCGAAGGCGCCGATCATCAGTGCGACGAGCGCGACCATGGCCGCGCCGTGCAGGCCGCCATCCTCCTCATCCGCATCGGCCTCTTCCGCGCCCGGCTTGACGAACAAAGCGAGGCTCAGGCCGGTCATCGCCAGCGAGAGCAGCAGCGGCACCGCGCCGGGGCCGAGCAGCCGGCTCGTGCCGAGCGGCAGCTGCAGCGAGGCGAGGGTTCCGATCAGGCCGCAAAGAACGCCTGCGACCGCGCCGAGGCGCGGTCGCAGGGTCTCGGTCAGGCCGCTGGGTTTTCCGGTCACTTGGCCAAGCCGAGCTTGACGAGCAGCGGCTTCATCATCGCGCTTTCCTCGGCGATCTCGCGGCTGAAGACGTCGGGGCCGGCGAACTCGACCTCGGTCATCGTGCTCTGCGCGAAGGCGACGACGGCCGGGCCGGTCGCGGCCTTCTCGATCGCGGCGGCGAGCTGCTGCACGACCGCATCGGGCGTCGCTTTCGGTGCCCAGATGCCGACCAGCGGCGAGAGCGCGAGGTCGACGCCGGATTCGGCGAAGGTCGGTACGTCCGGCAGGATCTTGGCGCGCGTCTTGCCGAACTGGGCGATCGCGACCATGCGTCCGCCCTTGGCCTGCGGCACGATCGACTGCGCGAAGCCGAGCGCGAGGTCGATGGTGCCGCCGACGGTCGCGGCCACGGCCGGCGTCGCGCCGGGGAAGGGCACATGGGTCAGCTTGATGTCGGCGGCCAGCGCAAAGGCCTCGCCCGAGAGATGGGTGCCGCCGCCGGTGCCGGCGCTGCCGAAGGTGACCTTCTCCGGGTTGGCCTTGGCATAGGCGACGAGGCTCTTCACGTCGTTGAAGGGCGCGCCGACACGGGCGCCCATGACGTTGGGCCCGAGGCCGACGCGGGCGACCGGCCGCAGGTCCGAGACCGCGTAGGGAAGCTGGTTCTGGTGCGGCGCGACCGAGAGCGGCGCCGAGGTCGAGAACAGCAAGGTGTGGCCGTCGGGCTTGGCCGATTTGGCGACATAGTTCGCGCCGATCGTCCCGCCGGCGCCGGGCCTGGTCTCGACCAGCACGTTCTTGCCGAGGATCTTCTCCATCTCGGTGCCGAAGGCGCGGGCGAACTGGTCGGTCGAGCCGGGTGCATAAGGCACGACGAAGGTGATCGGCTGCGTCGGAAAGGCCCAGGCTGCCCGGCTCGCCAGGCCGAGCCCGGCCGTCGCCGCCAACCCGCCGAGGAGGGCGCGCCTCCTGATCCCCGTTTCGTCCATCCCGCTCATCGGTCTTCTTCCCTCGTTCCGCCCTGATCGGCGCCCGGCGGGCAATGCCTTGGCCAAGCGCGATGTTTGAGCCTTTGCTGTATGCAAGAAAATGTCAACACTTCTTGAGAGACAGCCTGACGCATATTTCGGCATGTGTCCCACAAGGCAGCCGGCCAAGTTGCCGCTGACAAGGGAAGCCGCGACCTGACGTTGCTGCGTGAGTAAGACTCGCTGGAGTCGGGGCGGTCCACGGATGCGCGCATGGGAGAGATGCGGAGCTGATCCCCATTAGTGTCAACAGTATTTGCCAGAGGCTGCATGCAATCCGCTTATGGGGCGATGATCAAACGGCCTTGGACGCCGGCTCGCCGAACCGGTTTCGTGATGCGGACCTGTCCTGTTCGAGCGGAGACCATGCTGGCCAACTCCCCTCCCACGAGAATGCCCACCGTCAAGCCGCTGATCGTCGGTATCGGCGGCACGCCCCGTGAGCAGTCCTCGACCGAGCTCGCCTTGCGCCAGGCGCTGGAGCCGATGCGGGGCAAGGCGGAGGTTCGCGTCTTCGCCGGACGCGACCTGCTGCTGCCGCTTTATCAGCCGGGTATCACGAGCCGCGATGACGGAGCTGCCGCACTGGTCTCGGCGCTGATGCATTGCGACGGGCTGATCATCGCGAGCCCGGCCTATCACGGCAGCGTCTCCGGCCTGATCAAGAACGCGCTCGACTATGCCGAGGAGCTAGCGGGGGAGGCGCGGCCGTATCTCGACGGGGTGCCTATCGGGCTGATCGCCTGCGCCGCCGGCTGGCAGGCGGCGGGGCAGACTTTGGCGACGCTGCGGACGATCGCGCATGCCCTGCGCGGCTGGCCGACGCCCTATGGCGCGACGATCCGCACCGTGCCCGGCCTGTTCGCAGGCGGAACCTGCAGCGATCCTGCGGTCGCAGCTGATCTCGGCCGCGTCGGCAAGCAAGTGCTTGCCTTCACCCAATCGCAAGCGTCGGCACTCGTCGGCCTGGCGTCAGTGCAGCGCGCCGTGAGTTTCACGTCGACCGGGACCACGCCATGAGACTGGGAATCTGGGCGCCCTTGCCCCACACCATCCGCGCCGAAGCCGAGATGGAGCGTGCGATCGCCGAGCTCGGCACGGCCGGTGCCGGAGGCGCGTCCGACACCTCCTTCGAATTCGCCGCGCGCATCCTGCAGCAGGCCGAGGAGGCGGGGTTCTCGATCTCGCTGATCGCCGAGCGCTGGCTCGGGCCGGATCTCGAATCCTGGGTGATGGCCTCGGCGCTGTCACAGCGGACCCGGCGGATGGAGCTGATGGTCGCGGCCCATCCCGGCATCGTCACGCCGCAGGCGGTGGCCAAGATGGGCGCCTCGCTCGACCGGATCAGCGGCGGGCGCTTCGCCATCAACCTGGTCAATGGCTGGTGGCCGGACGAATTGAACCTGTTCGGCAATGGCGGCTGGCTGGAAAGCAGCGCCGATCGCGCCGCGCGCCTCGGCGAATTCGTCCGGGTGCTGCGCGGCCTGTGGACGCAAGAGGCGTTCTCGTTCAGCGGCCGCTACTACACCGTGGACAAGGCGAGCCTGCCCTTGAAGGCGCGCCGCGCGCCGCCGCCGATCTACGCCGCCAGCCGCTCGCCCGAGGGTAAGGCGCTGGTGGCGGAAAGCTGCGATGTCTGGTTCGCCGATTACGTGCCCGACTATCGGCTCTATGACGACAATCTGGCGGTGATGACCCAGGAGATCGCCGAGATGAAGGCGCTCGCCGCCGGCCATGGCCGCGAACTCGGGATCGGGCTCAGCGCGCATGTGATCTGCGCCGACACGCTGGATGAGGCCCACGCCCAGGCGCAGGAGATGCTGGACTACGGCAAGCGCAGCCGCATCGCCGCCGTGGCGGCGCGCGGTCTCGGCGCCGGTCTCGTCGGCACGCCGGAGCTGCTGGCGCAACGGACCGAGACCTATTCGCGCATCGGCGTCGACTGCCTGATGCTGCGCTTCCACCCGATGGCCGAGGGGCTCGCCAGCTTCGCCGAAAAGGTCGTCCCGCTGCTGCGCGAGCGGCTGGTGATCGATGCCGGTGCGCTGCAGTTGGAACCGGAGCCGGCCCATGGCTGAGGCGGCAACGTCCCGCCATGCCCTGATCACCGGCAGCTCATCCGGGATCGGCCTGGCGCTGGTGCAGCGCCTGCTCGCGACGGGCTGGCGCGTCACCGGCATCGATCGCCAGCCGGCGCCGTCAGAAGCGGAGGCTGCCGGCCTTCGCACGATCCCGCTCGATCTGCTCGATGCCACCGCGCTGGCGAGCGTCCTGCCGGAGATCCTGGCGGAACGGCCGGACGCCTTCGTGCACTGCGCCGGGGTGATGCGGACCGGGCGTATCGCGGAAATCCGTGACGAGGATGTCGATACGCTCTGGCGACTGCATGTCGGCGCCGCCATCGCCATCCTGCGCGCGCTCGCGCCGGTGTTGCCCGATGCTCGCGGGCGTATCGTGCTGCTGTCGAGTCGCGGCGCGCTCGGCCGGCCGGGGCGGGGCGCTTATGCCGCGACCAAGGCGGCGCTGCACGGGCTTGCCCGGAGTCTCGCGCTGGAGCTCGCGCCGCGTGGCATCACGGTCAATGTCGTGGCGCCGGCGGCGACCGAAACGCCGATGCTGCGCGACCCCGGCCGGGGCGAGGCGCCTGCCGTCTCACTACCGATCGGGCGGCTGATCGCGGCGGATGAGGTCGCCTATCTCGTGCAGTGCCTGCTGGCGCCGGAGGCCGGGGCGATCACCGGTCAGACGCTCTATGTCTGCGGCGGGGCCTCGCTGGTGGCGCCGGGATAGATCGGTTTATTCCGGGCCGATCGCGCCGGGCCAGCGCCCCTGTTCCGTCATCTCCCGCACGATCCCGAGTGCGATGCGGGCGAATTCGGCGGCAATACCGGAAGGTGAGGGCAGGTCGAGTTCGGCCAGTGCCAGCGGCCAATAGGCCCGCGGCGCGATCGGGCGGATGTCGATCTCGCCGGCGAGCATGCCCGCGGCGAGGGTGGCGCGGGTCATCAGGCTGACGCCGAGGCCGCGCTTGATCAGTCCGCTGGTGATGACGTGGTCGTCGACCTCGTAGCGGGCGTCGATCCACAGGCCCTCGCGCGCGGCCCAGGCGTCGAGGAGCCGGCGCGAGGCGTTGGGCCGGCTCGGCAGGATCAGCGGCAGCTTGACGATCTCGGCCGAGGGCAAGCCGCCGGTGCCCTCGCCAAGGCTGCCTGGAAGCCCGACGACGAAGACCTCCTCGCGCAACAAGGGCGTGACCTTGAGGCCGCGCTGCGGCAGTGGGTCATGAGCGAAGGCGAGGTCGAGCTGGCGGCGGGCCAGCATGTCGCGGAGCTGGCTGGAGAAGCCGCCGACGATCTTGACCTCGACCTGCTCGTGCTCGGCGCTGAAGCGGGCGAGCAGGGGAGGAGCCAGCAGATGGCCGACGCCCGGCGGCATGCCGATGGTGAGGCGGCCGGTCAGGGCGGTGGCGCCGCGGCGGACGTCGTTCGCGGCCTGCTCGACCTGACGCAGGAGCTGGGCGGAGTGCTCGAACAGGATGCGGCCGGACTCGGTCAGGCGGGCACCGTCGCGGCCGCGTTCGAGCAGCTCCTTGCCGAGCTCGCCTTCCAACTCGCGGATGGTGCGGCTGACCGCCGGCTGGGAAATGCGCAGCATCTCCGAGGCGCGGCTGAAGCTGCCGCATTCGGCGACGGTCCGGAAATAGCGCAGCGCCCGGAGATCCATCGGCCACGCCCTCCCTCTAGGCGGTTCGCGTCAGGCGAGCCGCCGCCCGCCCGGCGATGAAGCCGAGACCTAGCGCGGCGAGCAGGCCGTTGCCGGAGGCATAGCCGGCGCCGCCTGCCTGCCCGCTGATACCCGCTGCGGCCCCGCCGCCGGCATAGAGGCCCGGAACGACGCCGCCATCCGTGCGCAACACGCGCGCCTCCTCGTCGACCAGCAGGCCGCCCTGGGTGTGGAACAGCGCCGGTGCGATCCGTGTCGCGACGAACGGCGCCTGCAGCGGCCCCGTGCCCCAGGCCTTGCGGCCGAATCTATCCGGCCGGTCGCCCCGGGCTGCACCGGCCGTTAGCGCGAGCGTCTCTCCGAGCGTATCCGGCGGCAGGCGGCACGCAGTGGCGAGCGCGGTGGCATCGGCGAAATCGGGCGCGCCACCATGGGCGACGAGCACGCCGAAATCCGGCTGGCCGGCGGCGGTCGCGTCGCGGATGCGGCTGTCATAGATCGCGAACAGGCGGCCGCCGCGTGCCAGCGCCGGCGCGGCGAAGGCCGAATAGCCGAGGGTCTCGTCGGCGAAGCGCCGGCCGGTCTCGTCGACGATGACGCCGCCCTTCTCGACGACCGTCCAGGTGACGAGCTCGCCATGCGGCTGGGCGATCGCGGAATGAGCCTGATAGGCGCCCATATTGGCAAGGCGCGCACCAAGCGCCTCGCCCCAGCGCAACGCCTCGCCATCGCTGCCGAGCGCGCCGAAATATTCGGCTCCGGCGATGTCGGGCGCGTAGCGGGCGATGAGGTCCCGGTCATGGCCGAAGCCGTTGCAGGCGAGGATTACGGCCTTGGCCGCGATCAGGCTCTCCTCGCTGCCTTGCGTCCGGACCCGCGCGCCGCGGACGGCGCCGTCTTCGACGATAAGTTCGATTGCAGGGGTCGCCAGCGCCACCGGGACGCCGCGTTCCTCCGCTGTCTGCCAGAGCCCCTGCATCAGGTCCGCACCGCGGCGCGATGGCACGGCGTGGAGACGGTTGACGCTGTGCCCGACATGGCGATAGGCGCCTATCAATTCGATCGGCAGGCCGATGGTATCGGCAAGCCATTCGACCATCGGCGCCGAGATGTCGGCGAGGCGATCGACCAGCGCCTCGGCCTCGTGCGGGCCGGCGGTGCGGCGCAGATCGGCGGCGAAGCGGGCGGGGTCGTCGGCGATGCCGGCCGCGGCCTGGAAGCGGGTGCCGGCGGCGGGGATCGAGCCGCTCGACAGCATGGTGTTGCCGGCGAGGCGCGGCAGCTTCTCGACGATCGCGACCTCGGCCCCGGCCTCATGCGCGGCGAGGGCGGCGACGAGGCCGCAGCCGCCGGCGCCGATCACCAGGACGTCGACTGCGAGATCGGGCTCGGCGGACATCAGGCCCGCCCCGCTTCAGGAGGCCTTCGCCGTCGCCTTGTACTTGGTCTCGTAATGGTCGGTGGTGAGGAGCTGCTTCTCCAACGCCTGCATGGCCGGGAAGCCCATCAGGTTCCAGATCTCCTCGATGCCGACCAGCAGGTCGGAGCGGTCGGCCGGGATGCCGGTCTCCATCACGCCGCGCATCACCGAGAGCGCTTCCTGCATCGCCTTGATCGCGGCGGCCGGCAGCATGCGCGGCAGGCTGATGCGGCGCACGCCGAGCTCCTTGAGGCGCGGCAACGGGATCAGCGGCGTGGTCGGGCGCGGGCGGATGCCGAAGCCCATATTGATCGAGACCGGCTTGCCGCCGGCCGCCTCGACGACGCGGGCGATCTGGTCCTCGGTCTTGACAGCGTCGGGGAAGATCGCGTCGGCGCCGGCGGAGACATAGGCGCGGATGCGCTCCAGCGTCGCGTCGATGCCCTCGACGGCGAGGGCGTCGGTGCGGGCGATGATGACGAAGTCGTCGTCGCGGCGGGCGAGGCATGCGGCCTCGATCTTCTTGACCATCTCCTCCCTGGAGACGACCTCCTTGCCCGGCATGTGGCCGCAGCGTTTCGGGCTGACCTGGTCTTCCAGGTTGACGCCGGCGACGCCGGCCTCCTCGAACATCTGCACGGTGTAGTGCACGTTCATCGGGTTGCCGTAGCCATTGTCGGCGTCGCAGGTCAGCGGGATCGCGATCGAGCGGGCGAGCTGGCGGCAGTGATTGACGTTCTCGTTGAGGCCCATCATGCCGAGATCCTCGACGCCGAGGATCGCATTGGCGATGGCGGCGCCGCTGGTGCAGGCGCTCTTGAAGCCGGCGGCCTCGACCAAGCGGGCGCTGTAGCCGTCATAGACACCGGGCGAAACCAGGAACTCGCCGGAATTGAGCAGGGCCCGGAAGGCGGCCGGAGCCGAAATCTCGCGTCTGGCGATCATGATGCTCGTTTCTCCGCATCGGCGGCGTCCGTGGATGAGGTTTCGGGAACCTGGGCCAGCACATGGCGGCCGGCGCGCTCGACATGCGAGCGCATCAGGGATTCGGCGAGTGCGCCGTCGCGCATCCTGATGGCGCGCAGGATCTGCCAGTGCTCGGTGAAGGCGAGTTCCTTGCGCTCCGGCACGGCGCCGGAAATGCGCCGGTAGATGCGCAGCAGGTGGTAGAGATCGCCGCAGAGGCTGTCGATGATGCGGCTGTTGCCGCTGGCGCGCACGACCCGCTCATGGAAGTCGAAGCGCGCGCCTTCCGGCTGGTGGCCGGAATGGGCGGCTTCGAGATCGGCGATCAGGGCGTCGATCTCAGCCTCGCTCATCTGCTGGGCGGCGAGGCGGCAGGCATAGCCTTCGAGTGCCTCGCGCATCTGGAAGAGTTCCAGGATTGCCTGCGCTGACAGCGAGACGACGCGGGCCCGCAGGAAGGGCTCACGCGAGACGAGCTGAATGCCCTGGAGGCGACGAATCGCCTCGCGGACCGGGCCGCGGCTGACGCCGAAGCGTGTTGCCAGCACGGATTCGTTGACGACCATCCCGGGGGCGAGCTCGGTGCTGTAGATCAGTTCGAGGATGCGGCCGAAGATCTCTTCGCCGAGCGTCTCGGGGCGTCGTTCGCCGGTTGCCGCGTCCTGCAGGTCCATGCCAGGACGTTAGAAGCGGGTTGAAAATGTGTCAACAGTTTTGAGGGGTGCTTGCTGGAGCGCGGCTGGCGGGGCTTCGCACGGTCGCAGCTGCCTATGCTGCGGCCCTGATTTGGCTGCCGGCCGGTCGGGAATTGAAATGTCTTCAGAAAAATACTTTTCTGAAAGTGTTGACATTAATCGACCCGACTCGCATTTTCCCGGGGTGTTGAACGATGCGAGCCGCGGAATGGCCGGCGTCATGACGTCCGATGATACTTTGGCGATCGATGCTGCGGCCGGAGCTTACGTCTCGGTCGCCGGTGCGGCCGAGCGCGCCGGTGTCGCCCTGGCCACGCTGCCCTATGCCTGTCGCGTCTTCGTCGAGAATCTCGAGCGCGGCCGGCTCTGCGATCCCAATATCGGCGCGGATGCTGTCGCGGCGATGCTGCATTGGCGCGACAACCACGGCGTCGGCGTGCCGCTGACTGTCGGCCGCGTCATCCTGCCCGATTCCAGCGGCTTGCCGGTGCTGCTCGATCTCGCCTCGCTGCGCGATGCCGTCGCCAAGGCCGGCTGCGATCCCGCCAGCGTCGAGCCGCGCATTCCCGTCGACGTCATCGTCGACCACTCCCTGCAGGTCGACGTCTCGGCCACGCCCGATGCAATGGCGCGCAATATGGCGCGCGAATTCGAGCGCAATGGCGAGCGCTACAGCTTCCTGAAATGGGCGCAGCAGGCCTTTCGCTCCGTCCGCGTCTATCCGCCGGGCACCGGCATCATCCATCAGGTCAATCTGGAGCACATCGCTCCCGTCGTCACGCGGGTCGCGACGCCGCTCGGCGAGATCGCCTGTCCGGACTTCGTCATCGGCGGCGATTCCCACACGCCGATGATCAACGGCATCGGCGTGCTCGGCTGGGGCGTCGGCGGCATCGAGGCGCAGGCGGCGATGCTCGGGCAACCTTATGTCTTCCCGGTGCCGGAATTCGTCGGCGTCAGGCTCATCGGGGCGCTGCCGCCGGGCGCCACCACCACCGACCTCGTCCTCACCGTGACCGAGCGGTTGCGGCGCGAGCGCGTGGTCGCGACCGTGATCGAGTATTTCGGGCCGGGCGCGGCGACTTTGTCGGTGCCATCCCGGGCGACGCTCGCCAATATGGCGCCGGAATACGGGGCGACCGCCGGCTTCTTCCCGATCGACGCGCAGACGATCGCCTATCTCTCCCGCACACGCTCGCCGGAGCAGGCCGCCTTCGTCGAGGCCTATGCGCGGGCCAATGCCCTGTTCCGCGAGCCTGGCCTGCCCGACCCGGACTATTCCCGCATCGTCGAGGTCGACCTTGCCAGGGTCGGCCGCAGCGTCGCCGGGCCGCGCCGTCCGCAGGACCGGCTCGATCTATCTGCCGTCGCGGCGGATTTCGCGAGCCGACTGCCGCAGCCGCTGGCGGAGGGCGGTTTCGCCTGCGATCCGAGCGCGGCAGTTCCAGTGACGACGTCTGCCGGCTCGGCAGAGCTTCGGCATGGCGCACTGGCGATCGCGGCGATCACCGCCTGCACCAACACCTCCAACCCGGCCGTGATGATCGCCGCTGGGCTGCTGGCGCGCAATGCGGTGGCTGCCGGGCTCAACGTTCCTGACTGGGTCAAGACCTCGCTGGCGCCGGGCTCGCGCGTGGTGACGCGCTATCTCGACGAGCTCGGCCTGCTGGTGCCGCTGGAGCGGCTAGGCTTCGGCGTGGTCGGCTATGGCTGCACCACCTGCGGCGGCAAGTCGGGTCCGCTGCTGCAGGTGATGGCGCAGGCGATCGATGCGGGCGGGCTGGTCGCTGCCGCCGCGCTCTCGGGCAACCGCAATTTCGAGGGCCGCATCCATCGTCAGGTGCGGGCCAACTACATCATGTCGCCGCCGCTGGTGGTCGCCTTCGCGCTGGCCGGGCGGATCGACATCGATCTCGAAAGCGAGCCGCTCAACGGGGTGGACGCGCAGAAGCCGATCCGCCTCGCCGATCTCTGGCCGGACGAAGAGGAGATCGCCACGCTCGCCGCCCGTGCCGGCGATGCGCGCCTGTTCCGCGAGGTCTATGGCGACACGCCTTCGGGTCTGCTCTGGGACGAGCTTTCCGCCCCGACTGGCCTGCGCTTCGGCTGGAACCCGCAATCGAGCTATCTGGTCGAGCCGCCCTTCCTGGAGCTCGCTCGCGAACGCGCGCGCGAGGGCGTGCCGGACGCCCTGCATGGCGCGCGCGTGCTCGGCGCCTATAGCGACTCGCTGACCACCGACCACATCTCGCCGAGCGGCGAGATCCCGGTCGACAGCCCGGCGGGGCGCTATCTGATCGGGCTTGGCATCGAGCCGAAGGCGTTCAATACCTATGTCGGCCGGCGCTGCAATCATGAGGTGATGGCGCGCGCGACCTTCGCCAATCTGCGCATCAAGAACCAGATGGTGCCCGGCCGCGAGGGCGGCTGGACGCAGCTCCAGCCGGACGGCGAGGTCGTCTCCGTCCACGAGGCGGCGAGCGCCTATGGCGAGCGCGGCGTGCCGCTGATCGTGCTCGGCGGCAAAGACTATGGCATGGGCTCCAGCCGCGACTGGGCCGCCAAGGGCTCGGCCCTGCTCGGCGTGCGCGCCGTCATTGCCGAGAGCTATGAGCGCATCCACCGCTCCAACCTGATCGGCATGGGCGTGGTGCCGCTGCGCTTTGCCGAAGGCGAAGGCTGGCGTCAGCTCGGGCTCGACGGCAGCGAGAGCTTCGATATCGAGGGGCTCGTCGCGGCGATCGACGGCACCGGCTCGGCAACGGTCACTGCCACCGGTGCTGCAGGGTCGATCCGTTTCACAGTTACGGCTGACGTCTCGACCCGGAGCGAGCGCGCCTGCCTGCGGGCCGGCGGCATCATGGCCGAGGTCCTCGCCTTCTTCACCCGGCGCGAGGCGCCGGCTCTGGTCACGACGGAGCATCCATGAGTTTCGATCTCTTGCTGGCGGGAGGCGAGATCGTCTTCCCGGGCGTCTGGGTCCGCACCGGCTCGGTCGCGGTCAAGGACGGGCGCATCGCGGCGCTGCTGGCGCCGGGCGAGCAGGCGAGCGCCAAAGAGGTCATCGACTGCCGCGGCAAATGGGTGATGCCGGGGCTGATCGACCCGCATACCCATATCGGCTTCGGCTCGAACGAGACCGATTTCGAGACGGAATCGCGCTCGGCCGCCATCGGCGGCGTCACCGGGATGATGACCTTCCACCGCTCCAACGACCTGCGCCAGTCGACCGGGCCGTGGAAGGAGCGCGGCGAGAGCCAGTCGCTGATCGATTTCGGCTTCCATTTCGGCGTCACCAGCAAGCTCCATATCGAGACGCTGCCGGAATGCGCCGAGCGTTTCGGCGTGACCTCGATCAAGGTCTACCTGATGTACAAGGGCGCCTCGGGCGCCGCGAAGGGCTTCACCGAGATCGATGACGGGCTGCTCTACCGGGCGCTGCTGCAGGGCGCGCGCATCAAGGGCGGCGTCGTCGGCGTCCACTGCGAGAATGTCGAGGTCATCCCGGTCTTCCGCGAGCCGCTGAAGGAAGCCGGCCGCAACGACCTGCCCGTCTGGGACGAGCAGAGCCCCGGCTTCCTCGAGGCCGAGAACGTCTTCCGCGTGATCTATTTCGGGGAGAAGGCGCAGTGCCCGGTCAATATCGTGCACATGTCGAGCGCCGAGAGCCTGGAGATCGTGCGCCGGGCGAAGCGGCCCGGCCGCGCGCCGATCCATGTCGAGACCTGCAGCCATTACCTTTCGCTGACCAGCCAGTCGCCGATCAGCTTCCTCGGCAAGGTCAACCCGCCGCTGCGATCCGAGAACGATGTCGAGGCGCTGTGGGAGGGCGTGCGCGACGGCACGATCTCGACCATCGGCTCCGACCATGTGCCGCGCAAGCGCGAGACCAAGGGGCCGGACATCTGGAAGGCGAGCGCCGGCTTCCCCGGCATCGGCACGCTGCTGCCGGTCCTGATCCATGAGGGCGTGCACAAGCGCGGGCTGCCGATCGAGCAGATCGCCGCCGCGACCAGCGCCAATGTCGCCAGACTCTATTCGATCCCGAACAAGGGCGGCATCGCTGTCGGCTTGGACGCCGACCTCGTCGTCGTCGATCCGGACAGAGAAGTCCTGGTCGATCCGGCGACGCAGGAATCGCACTCCGACTACTCGCCCTACGAGGGCATGCGCTTCAAGGGCGCGCCTGTGCGCACCATCCTGCGCGGCCGGATCATCGCCAGCAACGGCGCCGTCGATCCCGATGCCCGCGCGACGCCGGCCGGCCGCTATCTGCACCGCTCCTGAGACTGAAGGCTGAAGACGATGACCAAGCGAATCTGGGACGATTTCCTGACCGAGCGCGACAAGCAGGTCTATGCGCAGGCCGGCTATGGCAAGCGCGGCGGCTTCGGCAAGCGTCCGGCCCTGTTCATCATCGACGTCCAGTACAATTTCTGCGGCGACAAGCCGGAGGACATCCTGGAGGGCCTGAAGCAGTACCGCACCCATTGCGGCCCCGAGGCCTGGGCGGCGGTCGAGCACATCGTGCCGCTGCTGGAGCTGGCGCGCGAGAAGAACATCCCGGTCTTCTATACCGAGAGCGCCCGCCGGCCGGACATGATCGATTCCGGCGTGCAGGTCGGCAAGAACCATCGCGGCGCCGAGAAGACCTCGACAGAAGGCACGCATGCGACGCAGACCGTCGCGCCGCTGGCGCCGCGTCCGCAGGACATCCGCATCGGCAAGCGCAAGCCGTCCTGCTTCTTCGGCACGATCTTCATGAGCCATCTCAACTTCTTCGACGTCGACACGCTGATCCTGACCGGCTGCACCACCTCGGGCTGCCTGCGCGCGACGGCGGTCGACGCCTATTCCTATAATTTCAAGGTGGTGATCCCGGAGGAGACGGCGTTCGACCGTTTCCAGGCGAGCCATGCGATCAACCTGTTCGACCTCAACTGCAAATATGCCGACGTGATCTCCTCGGCCGAGGTGAAGGACTATCTCGGCGGCCTTGCCGTCCGCGACGACCTGCCGACCGGTGTGCAGGGCTGAGGCTTCCTCGAATATTGCGAGTCATCCCGGACGCAGCGTAGCGGAGATCCGGGATCCATTCCTGAGCCTTTTCGAAAGAGGTTCAGGCATGGATCCCGGGTCTCCCTTCGGTCGCCCGGGATGACTAGAGCTTCTGTCGATCGCTGCAGAGGAAGGAAGCCATGGCCGATCGCGAGATCATCGTCCCTGACTCGATGCGCGCCATCGTCGAGCGGGCCGGCTATGCGCCGGCCGTGCGCGTCGGCGAGATCGTCTATGTCGTGGGCCAGGTTGGCCGCACGCCCGATCTTGAGGTGATCGAGGACCCGGCGGAGCAGTTTGCCGCCGCCTGGGAGAATGTCCGGATCGTGCTGGAGGCGGCCGGCTGCAGCTTCGCCGACATGGTCGATGTCACCACCTACCATGTCGGGATGGCGCGCCACATGGACGTGTTCCGCGAGGTCAAGAACCGCCTCGTCCCGCGCGAGGGCTATGCCTGGACGCGGGTCGGCGTTTCCGAGCTCGCCCATCCCGGCCTCTTGGTCGAGATCAAGTGCGTCGCCCATCGGCGTGGCGGCTGAGGCGGGGCTAGCTCAGCCCAGCGTCGCGCTCAAGCGGGAACAGGCTCGCGTGAACAGCGCGCCGGGCTTCACGCCGGCCTGCTTCATCATCCACCAGGCGCAGCAGAGATTGGACGAGAGCAGCGGCGGGGCCGAGTTGTCAGCGCGCCCCAGCATGGCCGGCAAGGTGATCATGCCGGTGCCGCTCATGACGATGGCGTCGATGCCAGCGGTCTCGACCTGGCGCAGGGCCTCCTCGACCTCCTCCGCTGTCAATTCATAGGCGCGGAAGGTCTCGGAGACCTTGACCACCTGCGCGACGCAGAAGCCGGCGCCGGTCCAGTAGCCGGCGGCCTCCTCGGTCAGCCAGGCCGGATAGGGCGAGAACAGGCAGATGCGCCTGGCGCCGATCGCTGTCAGCGCATGGCGGATCGCGCCGCTCGCGGTCTCGACCGGAAAGCCGGCCGCGGCCGTGAGCCTGGCCGCCAGGGCATCGTCCTCGCCGGCGCCGAGCCGATAGCTCGGCCCGGTGAGCGCGACGGTCGCGGCATCAAGCTTCAGGCTGCCGAAGGTCTTCAGCGCCGGCTCATAGGAGGCGATATAGGCGCGGTTGCGCTGTTCCAGCGTGGTGTCCGGCATCACCGGCAGGCGCGTGGCGTAGAGCCGGGCGCCAGTGGAGATCAGCCGGTTCATCTCCGGCTCGACAGTTGGGTTGGCCGGCGGGACGAGCACGCCCAGAGCGGGCTGCGTGGCGAGTTCAGCGAGATCCATGGTGTCCCTCAGGCGGCGCGGGCGGGGCGCTCGAGCATGTCGAGCATCGCGGCAGCGGCGAGATAGTCGATGGCGCTGCTGCGCGAGGCGGCGAGCTCGCGCACCTTCTGCAGCCAGTCCTCGCCGCCAGCGACATTGCGGTCGGTGCGCGGGATCAGCATCTCCTCGGCGATGCGCTTGCGCTCGGCCGCGGCCGCGACGACGAGTTCCGGCCGATGCTCGCGCAGAGCGCGGATCATCGCTTCGGCGAGCGCCTTAGCGTCGTGGATGCCGCAATTCATGTTCATGCCGCCGCGCGTGTTGGTGACATGGGCGCCATCGCCGGCGAGGAAGGCGCGCCCGACATGGTAATGCGAGGCGACGCGGCGGCTGGCGCCGTAGACGTCGCGGCCGAGCACGGTCGGCGGCGTGGTCCAGCTCGGCATGACCTCGCGGATGCGGTCGGCGAACCAGCCGTCCTGCAGCGCGGTCTCGTCCGGCACATCGCCCGGCACGCGGATGATGATGCGCCAGCAATCCGGCATCTTGAGGAAGCTCAGGGATTTGCCGCCATTGTGCAGATAGGTGATCGGCGCGATCCCCGGCAGCACCGCCTCGAGATCGTCAGAGGTCATCACGCGCAGGACCTTGTGCGGATAGACCATGCCGTCGAAGGCGATGCCGAGCGCCTCGCGCACGGTGCTGCGGGCGCCGTCGGTGCCGAGCAGATAGTCGGCGGCGATGGTCAGCTTCTGCCCGTCGCGATCGGCGGTGACGGAGACGCCGTTCCCATCCTGCGTCAGCGCCTCGAAGCCCGTGCCGAACAGCACGCGGGCATTGGGATGTGCCTCGATCTTAGCCAGCAGCAGCGGCGTCAGGCGCGCCTGCTCCAGATGCAGCCGGAAGGGGAAGGGGGTGCGCTCGGACAGATCGGCAAGGACGAACTCGGCGAAGGCGCCGTTCGGCGTGCGGTACTGGATGCGCTTTACGATCTCGCCCTCGGCCAGCATCGGCGTGAGCACGCCGAGCTCGTCGAGGATCTCCAGCGTCGCCGGGTGGAAGGTCGAAGCCTTGGAGGCGGCGGTGAGGGCGGCGCGCTTTTCGAGCACGACGACGTCGACGCCCGCTCTGACAAGGATCAGGGCCGCGACGAGGCCGACGGGGCCGGCGCCGGCTACGATCACTTGCGTTGTCAGGCTGGTGGTCATGGGCGTCCTCCGCAGCGGCGCCATGCGCCGCGCATCTATTTGTATTAAGTATGCTACTTAATATGTTTTGGCAAGAGCGACCGGGAGTGGTCGTCAGGTCTCTTCGGGGCCGAGGGCGAGGCAGTTCGCCGTTGCCCAGCCGACCGGAATGAGGTCGCCGCGCTGCAAGGCGGGCAGGCCGTCCCGGAAGGTCAGGCGGGCGGTGAAGCTGTCGGAGCCGCCGAGGCGCAGGCGCAGGCGGGTGTGATCGCCGTAATAGACGAGCTCCTCGATCAACGCGTCGAAGCGGTTCTCGCCGGCGGCGGCCGGGCCGATCAGGACCTTTTCGGGACGCAGCGCCAATACGGCTTGTGCGCCGACCGGCAGGTCGGTGCCGGCCATGGCGCGGACCTCGCTGCCATCGGAGAGACGCAGCCGGCACTGGGCGCCGTCGCGGGCGGCGATGGTGCCGTCGAGCCTGTTGTTCTCGCCGATGAAGGAGGCGACGAAGGCGTTGGCCGGCTTCTCGTAGATATGCGTCGGCGGCGCGAGCTGTTGGATGCGGCCGTGATGGAAGACGGCGACGCGGTTCGACATGGTCAGCGCCTCGCCCTGATCATGGGTGACATAGACGACGGTGACGCCGAGCCGCTCGTGGATGTGCTTGATCTCGAGCTGCATGTGCTCGCGCAATTGCTTGTCGAGCGCGCCGAGCGGCTCGTCCATCAGCACGAGCTTGGGCCGGAAGACCAGAGCGCGGGCGAGCGCGACGCGCTGCTGCTGTCCGCCGGAGAGCTGGGTCGGGCGCCGGTCGGCGAGATGGCCGAGCTTGACCATGTCGAGCGCGCCGCGAACCCTTTCCTCGCGCTCGGCCCGGCCGACGCCCTGCATCTCCATCGGGAAGGAGAGGTTGGCGGCGACGCTCATATGCGGGAACAGCGCGTAGTTCTGGAAGACCACGCCGATACCGCGCCGATGCGCGGGGACGTTGTTCAGCGGGCGGCCGTCGAAGGTGATGGTGCCGCCGGACGGGTCCTCGAAGCCGGCCAGCATCATCAGCGTCGTGGTCTTGCCTGAGCCGGAGGGGCCGAGCAGCGTGACGAACTCGCCGCGCTCGACGGCGAAGTCGAGCGACTTCACGACCTGCGTCGCGCCGTCATAGCTCTTGGTGACCTTGTCGAAGACGATGATGGGGTCGCTCATGCCAATACTCATGCGGTCGGGCCGGAAGGGGAGGCCCCGCGAGCCTGCGCGCGCTTGCGGATGAATTCGTTCAGGGCCAGCAGCAGCACAGAGAAGAGGATCAGCAGCACGGCGGCGGCGGCGATGGTCGGGCTCAGGAACTCGCGCAGGCCGGCATACATCTGGCGCGGCAAGGTGAACTGGCCGGGGCTGGCGATGAACAGCGCCACGATCAATTCGTCGAAGGAGGTGGCGAAGGCGAAGAGCGCCCCCGTCGCCACGCCCGGCGCGATCAGCGGCAGTACGACGCGGCGGAAGGCGATGGCCGGATTGGCGCCGAGGCTGGCGGCGGCGCGCAGCAGGTTCGGGTCGAAGGTCTGCAGCGAAGCGAGCACCGTCAGCAGCACGAAGGGCACCGACAGCACGGTATGGGCGAGGATCAGGCCGGTCAGGGTCGAGCCGAGGCCGACGAGCGACAGCGAGAAATACATGGCGATCGCGGTGACGATGACCGGCGTCACCATCGGCAGCGACAGGATCGCGAGCAGCAGCGCCTTGCCGGGGAAGCGACCGAGGAAGATGCCGAAGGCGGCGAGCGTGCCCAGCAGCGTCGCCAGGATCATGGTGGCGATGCCCACGACGAAGCTGTTCCAGGTGGCGCTGAGCCAGCGGCTCGAGGTGAAGAAGTCCTCGTACCAGCGCAGCGAATAGCCCGGCGTCGGCAGCACCAGCAGTTCGCCCGAGGAGAGCGAGAGCGGGAAGACGACGACGATCGGCGCCACCAGGAAGAGCAGGATCAGGGCCGTGACGAGCGCGAGGGCGAGGCGTCCGGCCGAGAGCTTGCGCGCTGGGGAGGGGGAGGCGGTGCCTGCCATCGCTCAGACCTTCACATTGCCGGAGCGGAAGCCGGGCACGATCAGCCGCGCGACGATGACGAGCAGCGCGGTCATGACCATCAGCAGCGTCGCCAGCGCGGCCGCCATGCCCCAGTTCACCGAGGTGTTGGTGAAGAAGGCGATGAAGTAGCTGACCATCTGGTCGCCTGAGCCGCCGACCAGGGCCGGCGTGATGTAGAAGCCGACCGAGAGCATGAACACCATCAGCGATCCCGCGGCGACGCCTGGCATGGTCAGCGGCAAATAGATGCGCAGGAAGCGGCGCCAGCCCGGCGCGCCAAGCGAGGCGGCGGCGCGCATATAGTCCGGCTTGATCCCCTTCATCACGCCGTAGAGCGGCAGGATGGCGAAGGGCAGCAGCACATGGACCATGGCGAGATAGACGGCAAAGCGGGTGAAGATCATCGTCAGCGGCTGGTTGACGATGTCGAAGGCCATCAGCAGCGCGTTGATCGGCCCCTCGCGCTGCAGGATGATGAACCAGGCCGTCGTCCGGACCAGGATCGAGGTCCAGAACGGGATCAGCACCAGCATCATCCCGGCATTGGCCCAGCCCTGCGGCAGGATCGAGAGGGTATAGGCGACCGGATAGGCCAGCAGCGCGCAGATCACCGTGACGATCAGGCTGATCTCGAAGGTGCGCCAGAACAGCGGCAGGAAGACCGCGTCCTCGGAACCGGCATGGACGATGCCCTTGTCGGTCGGGCGCATATCGAGCGAGCGCAGCAGATAGAGCGAGGTCCAGGGGCCGGTCGCGCGCTTGAACAGGCGCCAGAGCTCGGGCTCGCCCCAGCGTGGATTGAGCGCGATCAGGCTGTCTTTCACCGGCGGAGCCAATCGCGCCGAGGCACGGGCGGCCTGCAGCAACAGGCTGCGCAGGCCGGTCTCCTCGAAGTTCAGGCGGCTGAGGACGGCCCCGGCCTCCTGGTTCTGCTGCGCGGCGCGCAATTCCTCGACGATGGCGGCGAAGGCCTCGTCGGGCGGCAGGTCTTTGCCGTCCCAGGCGCGCAGCAAGGCGGCGGTGCGGGGCAGGGTGGTCGAGAACTCGGAATCGTCGACCGCCCGATAGAGCGTCGCCCCGAGCGGAACGAGGAAACTCAGCGTGACCAGGAGCAGGAGGGGCGCGATCAGCGCCGCCGCCAGCAGGTTCCGTCTTGACATGCCGAGCCCCCGTGCCCGCGTGGCGGCTTACTTGGCCAGCCAGGCGTTGAAGCGGGCCTCGAGATCCTCACCGTGCTCGACCCAGAACTCGGTGTTGATGAAGAGCCCTTCCTTGGCGTGGTTGGCGACCATGCCGGGGTTCTTCTTGATGATCTCGGGGTTGTTGGCGACGGCCGCGTTGGCCGGCGACACCGCCCAGTCCTGCGCCAGGCTGGTCAGCGGCTTCTCGTCGGTCATGTAGCTGATCAGCTTCATGCCCTCGGCCTTGTTCGGCGAGTTGCGCACCACCGTCCAGTAGTCGAACGAGAACAGCAGCGTGTTCCACTGCACCGGGTATTTGGCGCCGCCTTCGTTGGCGCGGATCGTGCGCCCGACATAGCCGACCGCATAGGCGGCCTCGCCCGAGCCGATGAGCTGCAGCGGCTGCGTGCCCGACTTCCACCAGACGACATGCGGCTTGATCTGGTCGAGCTTGGCGAAGGCGCGCTTCTGCCCGTCTGCTGTGGCCAGCACCTTGTAGACATCGGCAGCCGGCACGCCGTCGGCGAGCAGGGCGATCTCAAGCGTCATCTTGGCGCCGGAACGCAGCGAGCGCTTCCCGGGGAACTTCTGGACGTCCCAGAGTTCGGCATAGTTCGCCGGGCCGGTCGCGGTACGGGCCTGGTCGTAGAACAGGCTGACGCCCCAGCCGACGGCGCCGGCGCCGCAGGCGGTGGTGCCGCCGGGAATGAACTTCTTCTGGTCGATGACGCTCCAGTCGAGCTTCTCGAAGACGCCGTCCTCGCAGCCGCGGGCGAGCTCGGGCGCCTCGACCATGATCACGTCGTAGGTGACGTCGTTCGACTTCACCATCGAATAGATCTTGGCCATCTCGCCGTTGTAGACGTCGTCGGCGACCTTCACGCCTTTCTCGGTTGCATAGCCCTGGAACAGGTGCTTGCGGGCATTGTCCTGGAAGCCGCCGCCGAAGCCGACGACCATCAGGTCGCGTGCCTGGGCAGGAGCCGCTGCCGCGGCCAGTCCGAGCGCGAACAGCCCCGCGCAGGCAAATCTCGTCGTCTTCATGCTCATCCCCTCGTTCTTATGGATATCAAGCCCGGGTTTCGACGGCCATCGACGGCAGCCCAGCTGCCACGTCAAGCCGCCTGCCACCCACGTGACAAGCGTATTGGTATTTTTGATATGATGATGATACATATCTGTCAACGGCAACCCGACGCCGTGCTCTCCAGGGACCTCCGATGACCGCAGCCACGCTCTCGCTCGATCCGATCTCGCCCGCGATCCGCCCGACCCAGCAGGATCCGGACCAGCGCTATCGCTATCAGCATTACATCGATGGCGCCTTCGTCGATCCGGCGAGCAATGCTTGGCTCGAGACCTCCGATCCGGTGACCGGCGAGGACTGGGCCTGGGTGGCGCGCGGCGATGGCGCCGACGTCGAGCTGGCGGTCACGGCGGCGCATCGCGCCTTCTCGGAAGGGGCCTGGCCGGCCCTGTCGGCCTCGGGCCGCGGCGCGCTGATGCGCAAGCTCGGCGACCTCATCACCGAGAACGCCGACTGGTTGGCGCGGGTCGAGATGCGCGACAACGGCAAGCTCTTCGCCGAGCTCTCGATGCAGATGCGCTACATGGCGAACTATTATTACTACTATGGCGGGCTGGCCGATAAGATTGAAGGCACGGTGATCCCGACCGACAAGCCCGGCGTGTTCAACTACACCAAGCCCGAGCCGATCGGCGTCGTTGCCTGCATCATGCCGTGGAACTCGCCGCTGCCGCTGACCAGCCTGAAGCTGGCGCCGGCTCTGGCCGCCGGCTGCACCGTCGTGCTGAAGCCGTCGGAGTTCACCTCGGCCTCGCTGCTCGAATTCGTCAAGCTGGTCGAGGCGGCCGGCTTCCCCAAGGGCGTCGTCAACGTCATCACCGGCTATGGCGCCGAGGTCGGCGACGCGCTGATCAGCCATCCTCTGGTCGAGCGCATCGCCTTCACCGGTGGTCCCGAGGCCGGGCGGATGATCAACGAGAAGGCTGCCCGCCACATGAAGCGGGTGACGCTGGAGCTCGGCGGCAAGTCGCCGAACATCATCTTCGACGACGCCGAGCTCGACGAGGCGGTGAAGGGCGCCGTCGCCGGCATCTTCGCGGCCTCGGGCCAGACCTGCGTCGCCGGCTCGCGCCTGCTGGTGCAGGACACGATCCACGATGCCTTCGTCGAGCAGCTTAAGGCCTTCATCGCCGATGTCAGGTTCGGCCATCCCTCCGATCCGGCGACGCAGGTCGCGCCGATCTCGACCCGGCCGCAGCTCGAGAAGATCAAGTCCTATGTCGAGATCGCCAAGTCCGAGGGCGCGAAGCTCGTCGCCGGCGGCGAGCCGGCTTCGGTGCCGGGCTACCCGAAGGGGCTGTTCTTCAAGCCGACCATCTTCGTCGATGTGAAGAACAGCATGCGCATCGCCCAGGAGGAGGTGTTCGGCCCGGTGCTTTCGGTGATCCGCTTCAAGGACGAGGACGAGGCGGTCCGCATCGCCAACGACACGCAGTTCGGCCTTGCCGCCGGCATCTGGACGCAGTCGATGCGCCGGGCGCTGACCATGGCGAACCGCGTCCGCGCCGGCACGGTCTGGGTCAACAACTACCGTTCGACCAGCACGACCTCGCCCTTCGGCGGCTTCAAGATGAGCGGCGTCGGCCGCGAGGGCGGCATCGCCGGCATCAGGGAATACATGGAGACCAAGAGCGTCTGGATCTCGACGGCGACGGACATCCCGAACCCGTTCATCCGGCGCTGACGCGCCAGGCCGGCAGCGGCACTCCTCAGGAGGAGCCGCTGTCGGTGATCATCGCCTTCCAGGGCGTGCCGAGATTCTCGCCGTCGATCGAGTATTCGACGCGGTACTCGTAGCGATCGGGCCGGTAGCGCGCCTGCAGCAGCTCGACCAGGCGTCCGTCCGCGTCACGGACGTGACGGGTCATCGCGACGAGCGGCGTCCCAATCGCGATGTCGAGATGCGGCGAGACGTCGGAATCGGCGAGCACGGCCGTGATGCGCTCCTCGAAGCGTGCAAGCTCGACGCCGGCCGCGGCGAGCGTCGCGGAGACCGGCAGCGAGGAGATCGCGGTCCGCGGCACCAGGGGGGCGAGGTCGGCGGGAAGATAGCAGATCGTGTGCGAGATCGGAGACCGCTCATCGCTGCGGACACGGGCGATCCGCAGCAGCTCGGCGCCCTCGGCGACGTCGAAGGTCTGCGCGAGCAAGGGCGAGGGCCGCACGAACTCGTAGGTCAGCAAAGCGATCTTGGTCTTGCGTGCGAGCGAGATCTGGTTGTTGAGCAATTGGCTCGACGGGCTGCCGGCTTCCTCGGTCGGCGCCAGGGGGAAGGTGCCGCGCCCGCGCTGGCGCAGGACGCGCCCCTCGCGCTCCAGCCGCTCCATCGCCTTGCGGATGGTGACCCGCGACACGCTGAAGGTCTCGGCCAGATCGTCTTCGCTCGGGATCGGCGTGCCGGCCGGATAGGAGCCGTCCATGATCTTCTGGAGCAGGATGACGTAGACGCGGTGATAGAGCGGAATGACGTCCCGCTCCGACGAAGGCCGCTCCGCCGCCGTGCTCGTCTGCGGTCTCGCCATGGATTGCCTTTCCGGATTCGTCGTGGGGAATCGCTAGCATGTATGGTCTGGAATACCAATTGGGCCACTACGCGCGGAAGTATGTTGTATTATGTTTATATCATTGATACTTATTGGCGTGTTTTGACGCCCAATTGACGCCTATGTGAGACGAGCGATGAAAGACAGCCTCGACGCCGCAGACCGCCAGCGCTTCGCCGGCTCCTATGCGCATCGCAAGGGCGCGCTGTCCCATCTCGCTTATGGCGTCTCCTCGACTCCGCGCGCGACGCAGAATCCGGTGGCGATCGCGGTCGAGCGCGGCGAGGGGGCCCATGTCGTCGACGTCGACGGCAACCGCTTCATCGACTACGCACTCGGTTACGGCCCGCTGATCCTCGGCCATACGCCCGCCTCCGTGATCGCGGCCATCCAGAACGAGCTGAGCCATGGCCTGAGGACAGCGAGCGTGCATCGCGGCGAGGCCGAGCTGGCGGAGCTGATCGCGGCCTGCGTACCGTCAGCTGAGCAGACGAGCTTCGTCAGCACCGGCACCGAGGCGATCCAGCTCGCTCTGCGCGTCGCGCGCGCCGCGACCGGCCGCGTCAAGATCGTGAAGTTCCGGGCCAATTATCATGGCTGGGCCGACGGCATCCATGTCGGCAATGCGATCGGGCAGGACGGCGCCTCGGCGCTCGGCCAGGACCCGCAGGCGGCCCAGAGCGTGACGCTGCTGGACTGGGGCGATGCCGAGCAGGTCGAGGCTGTGCTCGATTCCAGCTTCGCCGCCGTCATCGTCGAGCCTGCCGCGATCAATGGCGGCTGCTTCGAGCCGCCCGCCGGCTTCCTGGAGCGGCTGCGGACGGCAACGCAGCGCTGCGGAGCGCTGCTGATCTTCGACGAGGTGATCACCGGCTTCCGCCTCGCCCTCGGCGGCGCGCAGGAACGCTATGGCGTGACTCCCGATCTCAGCGTGCTTGGCAAGGCGCTCGGCGCCGGCCTGCCGATCAGCGCCGTCTCGGGCAGCCGCGCGGCGATGGAGGTCCTGTCGAGCGGGCGGCTGATGCATCGCGGCACCTTCAACGGCAACCCGCTTTCGGTCGCGGCCGCCATCGCCTGTCTCAAGGTGCTGCAGACCGAGCGCGGCGAGATCTACCCGCGCATGGACGGATTCGCGGCGCGGCTGTGCCGGTTCCTGAACGATCAGGCCGCCCGCCGTAACGCTCCGATCCGGGCGCGCGAGGTCGGGGCGGCCTTGCAGATATTCTCCGCCACGGCCCCGGTCGAGACGCTGCGCGACACGGCGAAGGTCGACAAGGACAAGACGCTGCTGTTCACCGGCGCGCTGCTCAGGCAGGGGGTGATGACCCTGCCGCGCGGCCTCTGCTATCTTTCATCGGCGCATAGCGAGGCTGATATCGCGGCGACCGAGACTGCGATCGCGGTTGCGATGGAGACGATGGCGCAATCGACGGCAGCCTGAGGCGACGCAACCCCCCTTGTGGGCAGGCGATCGCATATGCACTTTTTTGAGCCCTCATCCTGAGGAGCGGACGTCAGTCCGCGTCTCGAAGGATGAGGGTTGAGAAAGGCGATCGTCCTCCCAGGAGAGAGGGCGGGCTGCGCCGCTGCCTCAGGCCTGCAGCATCTTGAAGTGGCTGCAGAATTCCCGGTAGCTCGACTGCAGGATCTTCTCGCCGCCGCGGACCTTCAGGGTCTCGGCGACGGCAAGGCCGAGCTCGCGCGCCTGGTCACCGTGCTCATCCTGAGACGCCACGACCCGCTCATGGCCGTCGAGCGAGGTGATCTGGGCCTGCAGGCTCAGGCGCTCGTTCTGCCAGTTGCAGACGGCGCCGACGGGCAGGCTGCAGCCGGCGCCGAGCGTATGCATCATCTCGCGCTCGGCATCGACCTCGGCCCGGGTCTGCTTGCACTCGATCGAGCGCAGGATTTCGACCAGCTCGGCATCCTCGCTGCGCGCCTCGATGCCCAGCGCACCCTGGCCCACGGCATAAGGGAACGCGACGGGGTCGAGGAATTCCGAGGTCTTGCTGCCGAGGCCGAGGCGCTCCAGCCCGGCATGGGCGAGGATGACCGCATCGAGCGCGTCGTCCCCTTCGATCTTGGCGAGCCGCGGGCCGATATTGCCGCGGATCGGGACGACGGTGACGTCGGGCCGCAGGCTCAGGATCTGCGCGCGGCGGCGCAGCGATCCGGTCCCGACCCTGGCGCCCTCCCGCAATCCTTCGAGCGTCGAACCGCAGAGGACGTCGCGAGCATCCTCGCGCTTCGGCACCGAGGCCAGCGTCAGGCCATCCCGAAGCACGGTCGGCAGATCCTTGAGGGAGTGGACGACGAAGTCGACGTCCTTGCGGAGCAATTGCTCCTCATGCTCGGTGGTGAAGACGCCGATCATGCCGAACTGATGAAACTCAGAGACCCTGTCACGGTCGGCGACCGTCGAGATCGGGCAAATTTCGAACTCGATATGCGGGTGCAACGCCTGAATTGAACCAATTACAAAGTTGGTTTGCGTCATGGCAAGGGGGCTGCGGCGGGTGCCAACGCGAAGAAGCATAATATCTGTAACCTGTTTGCGCCGTGCACGCGCGATTGGGCCTCCGTCTAGCAGCTGCGATCCCGGAGCGAAAGTGCGGCACATTGCCGGCTTTCAGGCCAACGGGAGCTGTTGGCGGAGCGCTTGAAAAGCGTTTGGATCGGCTGACGAGACTCAGCTTCGCGAGATCGAGGGCTGCGCATGAAACTGGCAGGTAAGACCGCCTTGGTCACCGGGGCAGGCAAGGGGCTCGGCCTCGAGATCGCCCGTGGGCTCGCAGGGCGCGGTGCGCATGTCGTGCTGCATGGGCGCAAGCCCGCCGAGCTGGATGAAGCGATGCATGCTCTGGCCGCCGATGGCGCCAGCGTCTCCACGCTCGTTGCCGATCTGGCCGACGAGGCTTCGACCGCAGCTGCCTGCCGCAAGCTCGTGGAGGAACGGGGGAGCGTCGACATCCTCGTCAACAATGCCGGTGTGCGCGACCGTCGCCCGCTCGATCAGCTCGACCGCGCCGCCTTGCGGGCTTTGCTGGAGGTCAATCTCGTCGCGCCGTTCGATCTGGTGCGGCAGCTGGCCCCGCACATGCCCGATGGCGGGCGGATCGTGAACATCACCTCGATCGCCGGACCGATCGCCCGGGCAGGCGATCCCGGCTATATCGCAACCAAGGGCGGGCTCGATGCGCTGACCAAGGCGCTCGCCGCCGAACTCGGCCACCGCGCCATCACCGTCAACGCCGTTGCACCGGGATTCTTCGCGACGGAAGCCAATTCAGCCCTGGTCGCGGACCCCGGCATCGCCGAACGCTTGTCGCATCGCACCTCGCTCGGACGCTGGGGCGTGCCGAAGGAGCTGGTCGGCGCGGTCGTGTTCCTGTGCTCGCCGGAGGCGTCGTTCATCACCGGTGTGACACTGCCGGTCGATGGCGGCTATCTCGCGCATTTCTAGCTTGGAGCGCCGATTCGCCTGTGCAGGCGCGGAATGTCGGGGTGATCGGCAGGGGGCAATTTGGTGGCGGAGGGCTTCAGGCCCTCCGCCCGGTCTCGATCGGCTAGCTCCAGAAGCCGGCCTGGTGGTCGCGCGGAGAGAACGTCTCAGCGACGTCCTGCTGCTGCGCTTCGTGGTTGTCTTCGTGGTCGTGCTCTGTCTCGAGCGCACACTCACACTCGTGCCGTTCCAGCATGGATCGCTCCTTTCGAAACGTGGGAGGTTGCTTCGGCACGGATTAGATATGAACTATTGCTGCGCTGCACAAGTTTTCTGAGCGGATGCGGGATGACGTGCGCGCATGGAACAAAATCAAAAACCCCGTGAGATCAGCTGCTGTCGGCATCCTTCGGGCTAGCCACGGTCGCCGATTGCTGTTCCGCGGCGCGGTCGAGACAAGCGGCCATCTCGGCAGTGCCCCATTTGAATTTCGAGCATTGTTCGGTGCCGACCGTCAGATTCCGGGCGACACCGCTGGGCTGGTTGCTCCCGCCGCAGCCGGCGAGAGCTATGGCGATGACCGCGAGTACAATGCGCATGTTTGCCCCTCCTTTCCGAGTGCGTCAGTCGAGCAGGCGCATGAGGCGATAATTTGATCTTTCTCGCACGGAGCGCGATCAGGCGCTTGCTCGATGCGATCGTCGCGCCGGATGCCTGCCGCGATCCACTGTCTCGAAGGAAAGCACAGCTCCATTGGCTCGATCGTCTGTCCATATGGTGGGCGATCAGGCCATTTTGTGGTTGGCAGAGTGGGAATGGATTGGCAGGGCACTGGCGAGGCTTGCCGGGTCCGTGTCACAGGATGGTGGCGAGAGAGGCTGAGATCGCCTTCACGGTGTCCCGGACCTTCTCGATGAAGATCCCGGCGCGCGCCTCGTCGTAGCGATAGAGCGGGATGCTCAGGCTGACCGCCCCGACCGGACGCCCCGAGCGGTCGAGGATCACGCCGCCGAAGCAGCGGATGTCGGACTCGTTCTCCTCATTGTCATAGGAGTAGCCGCGCGCCCGCGTCTTCTGGATGTCGGCGTTCAGCGCATCGGCATCGGTGATGGTGTTGCGCGTGCGCGGCTGCATGGCCAGCCGCTCGATCAGGGCGCGGCACTGCTCCGCCGGCAGCGCCGCGAGATAGGCCTTGCCCACGGATGTCGAGTGCATTTCGACGCGCATGCCGATCCGCGACATCATGCCGACGGTACGGGGGCTTTCGAGCTTGTCGATATAGACCATGCCGTCGCCGCTCGGGACGGCGAGATGCACGGTCTCCTCCGTCGCATTGCGCAGGGCTTCGATATGCTCGCGCGCCACCGAGCGAAGATCGGAGGTCTCCCAGCTCTTCGAGGCCAGGTGAATCAACCGGTGGCCGAGCTGGTAGGTCCCGTTGTCGAGACTTTCGGCGATGAGCCCTTCGGCGAGCAGTGCTGTCACGATCCGGTACAGCGTGCCGCGCGGATAGGGCAGGAGCTTGGCGAGCCTGGCGATATCCAGCTTGCCCGGCGCGTCGGCGATCGCCTGCAGCACGACCATGAACTTCCCGAAAGACGCGGTGCCCTGAACCTGCGAGCGCGCCGGCTCCGCCTGTGTATCCAACGACCCCGTGTCCACGGCGGACATTCCTTCGACCGAGCTTGACAAGCAAACTCTCTCCTATCGATAATGTGGGCAATGTGACCACATAGTGGTCAAACACGCAATCGGCCTTCGTCTCATGCTGCCCTGCTTAGGCTTCGCCAAGGAGGTCCGCAACCGGGACGAAAAGGCGGATTCGGGAGGAAAACATGACGAACTCGACGCAGGCCGGCGCCGCTGCGGACGAAAAATGGATTCCGTACAGGAAGCCGCAGCCGCTTGAATCCCCGCCGGAGCTGGTGATCCCCGATGCGATCCCGACCGACGAGCGCGTCTGGGTGCCGGTCGAGGAGAACGTCTGGTTCCGGCCGCTGCTGATGTGCGCCTCGCGCGGCTACTGGATGAACCTGCTCAAGGTTCGCAAATCCGGCGTGCTCTCGCGCCATCGCCACCCGCTGCCTGTCCACGGCTTCGTGCTGAAAGGCGAGTGGCGCTATCTCGAACATGACTGGGTCGCCCGCGAGGGCGGCTATGTCTACGAGGCGCCCGGCGAAACCCACACCCTCGTCGTCGACGCGCATGTCGAGGAGATGATCACGCTGTTCCAGGTGAACGGCGCCATGATCTATGTCGACCCGGACGGCAACACCGTCGGCTATGACGACGTGTTCACCCGCATCGACAAATGCCGTGCGCACTACGCGAGGAACGGCCTGGGCGCCGATTTCATCGATCAGTTCATCCGCTAGCAGAGCCAGCTATGACTGACGAGGCCGTCAGCTTCTCGCCGTTGCCCTACAGGCGCACGCTGGCCGCGGTGAAGTTCATCGCGCCGCTGCTGGCGCTGGTCGTGCTCTGGCAGGCTGTCGTCACCGTCTTCGCCGTCGATCCGCGTGTCTTCCCGAGCGTGCCGACGGTCTTGCGGGCCGGCTGGAGCACGATCGTCGACGGCACGCTGGTCGCGCATGTCGGGGCGAGCCTGTGGCGCGTCACGGTCGGCACGGTGATAGCGATCCTGACCGCCGTGCCGCTCGGCATTGCGATGGGCGTGAGCAAGGGCGTCTCGGCCTTTCTGACCCCGCTGTTCCGGTTCTTCTCCGTGCTGGCCGGCATCGCCTGGATTCCGATCGCGACGCTGTGGTTCGGCTACGGCTTCGGGGCGATCACCTTCGTCATCTTCAACGCGGTCTTCTTCGTCGTCGCCTACAACACGCTGATGGGCGTCTCGACGATCCCGATGCCGCTGCGCCATGCCGCCGCCGCGCTCGGCGCCAATCGCTGGCAGATGCTGACGCAGGTCCTATTACCCGGCGCGCTGCCCAATATCGTCACCGGGATCCGCACGGGGATGGGCTTCGCCTGGCGCGGGCTGATCGCGGCCGAGATGATCGCCACCAATGTCGGCCTCGGCTACATGCTGTTTCTCGCCCGCGACTTCTACCGGACCGAAGTCATCGTCTTCGCGATGATCGTCATCGGCGTGATCTGGCTCGTCCTCGACCGCTTCCTGCTCGCGCCACTCGAACGCGCGACGGTCGAACGCTGGGGGCTGGTCCAGTCATGATCGCTCCGCTCCAACTCCTCTGGGGCTATTACATGCGCTGGACGGTGCGCTGGCCGGCTCTCGCCGCCTTCGTGCCCTTCCTCCCGCTGATCGCGCTCTGGTCCCTGATCGTCTCGCTGGGCGTGTTCCCGCGCGCCTTCCTGCCCGGGCCGCTCGACGTGCTGAGCAAGGGCTGGGCCCTGCTCTACAAGGGCATCCTGACCGACTATCTCGCCGACAGCCTGGCGCGCCTGGCCGTCGGCGCCGCGGCCGGCATGGCGATCGCCATTCCCCTGGGCGTGTTCATCGGCCTCAACCGCAGGGCCTATGAGATCAGCTGGCCGATCCTGCTGTTCTTCCAGGCCATCGGCGACATCGCCTGGCTGCCGATCCTGCTCGTCTGGTTCGGCTTCGGCTTGACGACGATGACCTTCGTCATCGTCTACACCGTGCTGTTCCCGGTGGTGCTGAACACCGTCCTCGGCATCCGCACCGTCAAGCCAGAGCTGCGCCGGGCCGCGCAGAGCTTGGGCGCCTCGCGCACGCGCATCCTGTTCGAGGTGATGCTGCCCGGCGCCCTGCCGAACATCATAACCGGCTTGCGCAACGGGCTCGGCTATGGCTGGCGCGCTCTGATCGCCGCCGAGATCATCGTCGGCACCAGCGGGATCGGCTTTCTGATGTTCGATGCGCGGCGGGCCGGGTCGGTCGAAGAGATCGTCGTCGGCATGATCGTGCTCGGAGTGCTCTGGTACATCGTCGATAGCTGGCTCCTCGCGCCGATCGAGCGGGCGACGGGACAGCGCTGGGGATTGGTGACGACATGAAGAGCCTCGTCCTGGAGAACCTGTCCAAGACCTATTTCGACCCCTACAGGGGCACGCAGTTCACCGCGATCAAGGACGTGTCGCTGCAGGTCGGCGAGGGCGATTTCGTCGCGGTCGTCGGACCGTCCGGCTGCGGCAAGTCGACGATCCTCAACATGATCGCCGGCTTCGTGCCGATCTCGGGCGGGCGCATCCTGGTCGATGGCCATCAGGTCAAGGGTCCCGGGCCGGACCGGGGCGTGGTCTTCCAGTCGCACGCGCTGTTCCCGTGGAAGACGGTGGCGGAGAATGTGACCTTCGGACCGAAGATGCGCGGCGTCGGCAAGGCGGAGCGCGCCAGGATCGCGGACGAGTATCTCGCGCTCGCCGGGCTTTCGCATGCGGCCGAACGTTATCCGAACGAATTGTCCGGAGGCATGCAGCAGCGCGTCGGCGTGGTCCGCGCGCTCGCCAACAACCCGGATGTGCTCCTGATGGACGAGCCTTTCGCCAGCGTCGACGCCCAGACGCGGATGACCTTGCAGGAGGAGCTGACGCGGATCTGGGAGGAGCGGCGGCCCACCGTAGTGTTCATCACCCACGACGTCTCCGAAGCGGTCTTCCTCGCCAACCGGGTGGTCGTGCTCTCGAAAGGCCATGTGCTGGCGGAGGTCGCGGTGCCGCTCGCGCGTCCGCGCTCCTGGACCAGGCTGGTCGAGGACGACGGCTTCAAGGCCCTGTCGAACCAGGTCCTGCAATTGGTGCGCTCGGCATGAGCGTGCTCCGGGAGGCGATCACGTCGACCCGCGGCAGGATCGTCGCCGCCGTGATCGTGGCGCTCATCGGCTGGCAGGCCTGGCTCAGCCTGGCCGCGGCCGGAAAGATCGCAGCGGGGTTCCCCGAGCAGGGCAGCCGTCTTAACGCCCTCGTCACGCTGCCGTTCCCGCCGGAACGCTTCCACATCCAGAAGTTCCAGCAGATCGGACGGGTCTCGGGGACAAAAGGAAATTCCGTGCAGGTGCGCGGGGTCAACAGGGCGGAACTGAAAACACTGGCGAGGCCCTTCTGGGTCTCGAAGGTGGAGCCGCTCACATAGGGAGGAGGAGAAAGATGATCAGACGACTTGCATTGGCCGTCGGGTTGGCGCTCGCGATACCGTTCGCCGCGAGCGCGCAGGAACTCGTCAAGCTCAAGGCCGGCATGGTCTCGGGCATCGACCAGCTCGGCCTGGCGATCGCGCTCGAGCAGGGCTTCTTCGAGAAAAACGGGCTGGACGTCACCATCGCCAATCCCTTCGCGACCGGCGTCGATGCGCTCAACGCGCTGCAGGCCGGCCAGGTCGACACGGTGCAGGTCGGCGTGCCGATGATCGGCGCCGTGGTGCGCGGCATGGATCTGGTCGCGCTCGGCAACTATAGCGGCAACGCCGCCCAGCTCGGCTCCGACACCACGGTGGCGCTGGTCGCGCGCGACGGCTCCGGCATCAAGGCCGGCGACCTCTCGACGATCAAGGGCAAGAAGATCGCCGCCTCGTTCGGCACGATCAACCATCTCTACATCCTGGCGCTGATCGAGGCCGCCGGGCTCAAGGTCGCCGACGTCCAGCTGGTCAACACCCCGCCGCCCGACATGACGGTCGCGCTGCTGTCGAAGGGCATCGACGCCTTCGTCGGTTGGGACCCGTGGCCGATCGTCGCCCAGAAGGACGTCCCCGGCGCCTATCAGGTCGTTCGCGGCGGCAACCACATCTCCTATATCGGCTTCAATGTCGGCCTACGCGCCTGGGTCGCGAAGAACGGTGAGACGATCAAGAAGTTCCTGGCCGGGCTGTCGGAGGCCGACAAGTGGATGCGCGCCAATCCCAAGGACGCTGCCCAAACCGCCACCCGCTGGATTCCCGGCCTCGATCCGGCCGTCGCGGAGAAGGCGATGGCCTTCAACATCCAGCAGGCCGACCGCCGGCTGTCGGCGAACAACTACGCCGCGCTGCACAGCGCCGTCGCGACGCTCAACCGCCTCGGCTTCATCGACAAGACCTTCGACGTGAACAAGCACATGAATGCGAGCTATATCGTCGACGTGATGAAGACCAAGCCCGAGCTGTTCTCCGATCTGCCGAAGATTCCCGAGGCGGCGATGATCGGCGATGGCTACGTCTTCACGCCGAAGAACTGACCAATGGCCCTGCCGCTCCTTCGGGCGGCAGGGTAACCACTCGCGCCGCCGGCGCGGACAAGAAACGGTCGAGAACCGCATGACGATTTCCCCCGATCCGCAATGGGCCCGCCCGTTCTTCGCCGAGCGGCAGGTGTTGGTCACCGGCGGCACCTCCGGCATCGGCGCCGCCATCGCGGCGGGCTTCGCCGGGGCGGGCGCGCGTGTCTTGGCGACGGGCGCGACGCAGGCGGAGGTCGAGGCAGCCACCGGGCGCAGGGTGTCCGGTGTCGAGCATCGCCTGCTGGACGTTCGCGATGGCGGCGCGGTCACGGCGTTGCTGTCGTCTTTCGCCACGCTGGACGTCGTGGTCAATTGCGCCGGGATCATCCGGCGCGGCGACGAGCTCGATCCCGAGGTCTTTGCCGCGGTAATCGACGTCAACCTGACCGGCTCGATGCGGGTCTGCGCCGCGGCGCGGCCGCTCCTGGCCAGGACCGGGCAGGGCGCGATCATCAACCTCGCCTCGATGCTGACCTTTCAGGGCGGCGGCCTGGTTCCCGGCTACTCGGCCAGCAAGGGCGGCATCGGCCAGATGACGAAGTCGCTGGCGATCGCCTATGCGTCCGACGGCATCCGCGTCAACGCGATCGCCCCGGGCTGGATCGCCACGCCCCTGACCGAAGCGCTCCGGAGCGATCCCGAGCGCAGCGGCCCGATCCTGTCCCGGACCGCGCTGAAGCGCTGGGGACAGCCCGACGACATCGTCGGCGGAGCCCTGTTCCTGGCATCACCGGCCGCATCCTTCGTCACCGGGGTGATCCTGCCGATCGATGGCGGCTATCTCGCCGGCTGATCGACATTCGGCACTGAACAAGCGAACTGGAAGCAAGATGCACATCATCAGCTATCTCACCACCATCCATTTCGGCGCGGGCGCCCTGGCCTCGCTGCCGGGCGCGATGCAGGATCTGGGCATCTCGCGCCCGCTGCTCGTCAGTGACCATGGCATCGCCTCGACCGGGCTGCTCGAGCGCGTGACGTCACTCATAGGCAAAGATGTCCCGACCTTTCTGGACGTGCCGACCAATCCGACCGAGAGCGGGGTCCAGCAGGCGCTGGCGCTCTATCGCGAGAAGGGCTGCGACGGCGTCGTCGCCTTCGGCGGCGGTTCGCCGATCGACCTCGCCAAGGGCGTCGCACTGCTGGCGACGCATCCCGGCGAGCTCGCGCACTATGCCGGCATTCTCGGCGGCATTCCGCGCATCACCGCGGCGGTCGCGCCCCTGATCGCCATTCCGACGACGGCGGGCACAGGCTCGGAGGTCGGCCGCGCCGCGCTGATCACGCTCGACGACGAGCGCAAGCTCGGCTTCATCAGCCCCCATCTCATTCCCAAGCGCGCCATCTGCGACCCCGATCTGACGCTCGGCCTGCCGCCTTTCCTCACCGCCGCGACCGGTCTGGACGCACTGTCGCACTGCATCGAGACCTATCTCTCGCCGCGCTATAATCCGCCGGCCGAAGCGATCGCGGTCGACGGCTTCGCGCGCATCTGGGCGGCCCTGCCGAAGGCCTTCGCCAACGGCGCCGACGCGGAGGCCCGCAGCGAATTGATGATGGGCGCGCTGCAGGGCGGCATGACCTTCCAGAAAGGGCTGGGCGCGGTCCATGCGCTGAGCCATGCGCTGGGCGGCATCAAGTCGCTGAAGCTGCATCACGGCACGCTGAACGCGATCCTGATGCCGCCCGTCTTGCGCTGGAACGCCGATGCCGCGCCCGCCAAGATCGCGCGCTTGCAGGGAGTGGCCGGGGTGAGCGATCTCGCCGCTGCGCTGGAGCGCCTCAACCGCGAGCTCGGCCTGCCCGCGACCTTGTCGGAACTCGGCGTGACCCGGGCGATGTTCGACTGGATCTGCGAGCGGGCGCTGGCCGACCACAGCCACCAGACCAACCCCAAGCCGTTGAGCGCCGCGGATTATGCAGAGATCCTCGACAGCGTGATGTGAACGCTCGCTGGAGCGCGCTCCTGCAAGCGCGCTCCAAGAGAGAATGCGGGATCAGCTCTCGAAATAGGCGGCGTTACGCCCGCCGATGACGATGTCCCAGCGGTAGAGCGCTTCGCCGTTGGGGCCCTGTCCGACGCGGTTGCCGAAATGGCGGGCTTGCGCCTCGCCGAGCAGGATGAACATCGGGTCGCGGGCGAGATGCGGATCGCCCGCGAAATACATCTGGGCGATCAGCCGCGCCGAGCCGCCGCGGATCGAGACATGGACATGGGCCGGGCGCCAGCGGTCGATGTCCGGCCGCGCCAGATAGGAGCCGGGCATGATGGTGCGGAAGCGGTAGCGGCCGGCGTCATCGGTGATGGTCCGGCCGAAGCCGAGGAAGTTCGGGTCGAGCCGCTCGCGCACCGGGTCCTTCACATGGGTGTAGCGCCCCCATGTGTTGGCGTTCCAGACCTCGACCAGCGTGTTGCGGACCGGGCGGCCGAATTCGTCGAGGACATGGCCGGAGATCTCGATCACCTCGCCTTCGGCCTGCGGCCGGCCGGGCGCGATCCGGGTCAGGTCGTTCTCGCCGAGCTTGAGGCCGGGCAGGTCGGTGACCCAGGGCACGAAGCTGCGCCGCGCCGCTTCCGGGATCAGGTGCAGGCGCTCGCTCGGCACGCGTCGTTCGGCGGCGCCGTCGGTCGGGCCCGGCAGCATCAGGCGGCCGCGGTCGATGATCAGGGACATCGCTTCGCCTCCGCTCAGCTCGAAAGGTCGTCGAAGAAGGGCGTCTCGCCCGGGCCACGCATCACGATCGCGATCTCGTAGACGGCAGGGCCGTCCGCCGGCGCCTCGACCCGCCTGGCGACCAGACGCTCGCGCAGCTCCACCGGCAGACTCGCGAGCAGCGGGTCCTGTGCGTTCGCCTCCGGCTCGTCGTCGAAGAAGACCTGCGTGACCAGCCGGGTAATCCCGTCGGAGAACATCGTCATGGTGATATGCGGCGCGCGCGCCGCCATGCCACCCTCTGCAGGGAGCGCGCCGGGCTTGATCGTCCTGAAGGCGAAGGGCTCGGTCGTGGTGATCAGCCGGCCGAAGCCGTCGAAGAAGGGGTCGAGCAGGGGATGGCCGTCATTGTCCGGCGTGCGCAGGATGCCGGCAGCGTTGGCCTGCCAGAACTCGACCAGCGCGTCGTCGACGATGGCGCCGTCGCTGTCGAGCAGGCGGCCGCGCAGGACGATCTGCTGCCCCTGCGGCCCGACGCTCAGCCCGTAATGCAGGCGCGTCAGGTCGCTGCGGTCGCCGTCGATGAAGGAATAGGGGTAGTAAGGACCGACCGTGTCCTCGGCGAGCGGCGCGAGCCGGTTGGTGGTGGCGGGCGCAGCGTTCATTGCGCGATCTCGATCGACGATCTCTGCGGCATGCCATCCTCCCTGATTTAGTTTCGTTTATATACAAAACTTTGTTTGATCAACGTAGCGCGAGGATCAGGCGGCCGCCGAAGCCCCCGTTGCAAAGCGACCGGGATCGAAGAGCGGCAGCTCCGGCTCGCGGCCGAGGATGAGGTCGCCCATCAGCGCGCCGATATAGGGGCCGATCGTGTAGCCGCCGCGGACGCAGCCGAGCAGGAAGGCATTGTCGATGCCGGGCGCCGCACCGGCGAGGGGAAAGAAGTCCGGCACATTGGCTTCGAAGCCGGTCCAGGAGCGTACTACGCGGAAACGATCGAGGCCGGGCACGGCGAACATGGCGAGCCGCAGATTCGGCAGCAGCGTCGCGGGATCGACCGAGCTGCGGCCTTCATCCGGCGAGCCCGTGCCCTGCCAGCCGCCGCCGATCAGGATGCTGCCGTTCGGCTTCTGCTTCAAGGTGAGCAGGCCGGTGGCGTGGCCGACGACTGTGCCGACGAGGGCCGGGCCGCGTTCGGTGACCGAGACGGTGTTGACGCGGGCGCGGACCGGCAGGTCGAGCCCGATCATCGCGCCCGCGCTTCGGAGCCAGGCGCCGCAGGCGAGCAGCAGTCGGGTTGCGCGGACGGGGCCCGCCGGTGTCGCGAGCTCGAAAGCGCTGCCGCTGCGGTCGATCGCCGTAACGGGCGTCCGCTCGCGGATGTCGACGCCGGCGGCTTCGAGCAGGGTGCGGTAATAGGCTCCGGATAGGCTGGCATTGGCGTAACCGTCCTCGGCGCACCAACTCGCGGCGACGACCTTGCGCGACAGATTGGGTTCGAGCTCTGCGACCCGCGCCGGCGTGATCAATTCGATCGGCGCGCCGGCCTCGCGCTTCAGCGCCATGCGCTCGTGCAGGAGATCGGCCTCGCGCTGATTGAAGGCGAGAGTGATGCCGCCGGTCTTGTGGAAGCCGACGCGCTCGCCGGCCTTTTCCCAGAGTTCATGGCCCTTGATCGCATAGGGCATCAGCCTGACGCGCTTGATCTGCAGCGAAAGCGTGCCGGCATTGACGCCCGAGGCGCCGCTGCCGAGCGTCTGCTGCTCGATGACGATCGTGCGCATGCCACCTTCCGCGGCGCGGCAGGCGGCAGCGCTGCCCAATATGCCGCCGCCGATGACGGCGAGGTCGTAGAGCGCGCTCATAGCGGGGCCGGAGCGGGGATGGGCAGTTCGTCATAGTCGAACGCGCCGGTGATCGCGGCGAGCGGCACCGGGCGCAAGGGCGGACGGGCGCTGGGCTGGCCGATCGCCTCGCGATCCCAGCCGGTCGCGGCGGCGATCAGCATCGCCGCCGCCTCGCCACAGACACGGCCGCCGCAGGGACCCATACCGCAACGCGTCGTCGCCTTGAGGTCGGCGAGGGTGCGAGCGCCGGCCGCAATCGCGGCGTCAAGCATCGCACGGGTTAGGCCTTCGCAGCGGCAGACGGTCGCGTCAGGGTCGATCATTGCTGCAGCGCCGGGTGGCGGCATGGCGAGCGCCGACATCGCCGCGCCGAAACGGCCGGATTTGTGCCAGTTGGCTTCCGTCTGCGCTGCCTCGCCTGCGCTGCCGCCGCCGCCGCCGCGCCCGAGCCGGCGGGCGACACCGAGCGCGGCGAGCTCGCCCGAAAGCGGGGCGGCATCGGCGCCGCGCACGCCGGCGCCATCGCCAGCAACGAAGAGGCCGGGCACTGAGGTTTGGAGCGAGGCATCCACGGCCGGAATCCAGCCGCCCAGCTCCGGCTTATATCGATGCTCGGCGCCGAGCAGCCGCGTAACGTCGGTCGACGGCAACAGCCCGAAACCCAGGCAGACGGCGTCGGCAGCGAGCGTCCGCTCGGCATCGCCAACCGGCCGCCAGTCGCGATCGACGGGGCCGATGGTGACGGATTCGACGCCGTCCGTTCCGTGGATCGCGCGGATCGCGGTGCCGGAATGGATCGGAACCCGCGCCTTCAGCAGCGCGAGCAGCCAATTCGCACCTTTGGTTATGAGATCGGGCCGCGCCAGCATGCTGCCGGCCCTGGCGAGCCAGCTTGCGCGCGGCGCGGCATCGACGACGGCGGCGACCTCGCCGCCCGCAGCGACGATCTTGCTCGCGACGAGCAGAAGCAGGGGACCGGAGCCGGCGACGACGACGCGGCGCCCCGGCAGCACGCCATGGGCCTTGAGCAGGATGGTTGCTCCGGCGAGCCCGATCACGCCGGGCAAGGTCCAGCCGGTGACGGGGATATGCCGCTCGACCGCGCCGGCGGCGACGATGAGATTGGGCGCTTCGAGCGTCAGCGGGCCGTCGGGTCCGATCGCGATGACGGAGAAGCCTGGCCTCAGCGACCAGACACGGTGGTTGGCGTAGAGCACGGCGCCGCTGGCGGCGAGCTTCGCCCGCAACGCATCGCCCTTCGCCCGGTCAGCATCGGGCTGCGTTGCCGTCAGCGCCGGGGAGGGCGTGCGATAGACCTGGCCGCCGGCTGCCGATGCTTCGTCGATCACGCCGACGGACAGACCAAGACTGCGGGCCTTGATCGCCGCGGCGGCGCCGGCGGGACCTGCGCCGAGCAGGATGAGATCGTAATCGCTCACCGCACGCTCTCCACGACCAGCCCGTTATGCACCGGCGTGCGGCAGGCTTCGGTCAGCCGGCCGTCGATCGAGACGACGCATTCCTGGCAGACGCCCATGAAGCAGAAGGCGCCGCGCGGGCCGCTATCGTCGCGGCTGATGCGCAGCGTCCGCCGCCCCTGCGCATAGAGCGCCGCGGCGAGCGTCTCGCCTTCCCGCGCGGTCAGCGTCTCGCCGTCGAAGCGGAAGCTGACCGTTCGCGTCCAGGCGGAGCCGATGCGCAGGTCGCCCGCCATCTCAGCGGCCGGGCAGCAGGCCGAGCTCACCCAGCGTGGCGCGGAGCTTGTCGAGCTGGGCCTCGCCGAGCGGCAGCAGCGGATCGCGCGGCACGCCGGCCGGCAGGCCCTGCAGATTGAGCGCCGCCTTGAGGGAGGAGGGCCAGGTGCCGAGCGACATCAGCGTCTCGTAGACGATGGTCAGCTTGTTGTGGGCATCGACATAGTCGGCATCGGGCGCCCTTCGGCCGATCTCCATCAGCTTTCCGGCGGTCCTGCCAAGCAGTTCGGGCCCGGTCGCGATGAAGCCGGGCGCGCCGAGGGCGCTGCCGATCAGGATGTAATAGGCTGGGCCGACCATCACCGCGATCCTGTCGCCCATGCGGCTGATCAGCCGGGTGAGATGGCCGATGTCGCGATTGGATTCCTTGATGCCGACGACCGGGGCGACGCCCGTGATCGCCTCGACATCGTCGATCGAGAGCTCGATCACCGCGCGGCGCGGCGAGTTGTAGAGCAAGATCGGCATATCGACCGCCTTGCCGAGCAGCTCGAAGCGCCGCAGCAATTCCTCGCGCGTCGCCTTCAGCACATAGGTCTGCGGCATCACCAGGATGCCGCTGGCGCCGGCGTCGCGCGCGGCCTGCGCATACTGGATCGTCTGCCGTGAGCCAGGGGCGGTGCAGCCCATCATCACCGGCACGCGCCCGGCGCTGCGGTCGACGGCGATGCGGGTCAGGCGGGCCCGCTCGTCGCGGTCGAGCGCCCAGCTCTCGCCATTGTCGCCGGCGACGCAGATGCCCTGTGCGCCGATGCCGATCAGGTGCTCGACGATGTCGGCGAACGCGTCCGCCATGATCTCGCCGCGCGCATCGAAGGGCGTGACGATGGCCGGCACGAAGCCCTTGAGCGTGTCCTTCGTCAGCATGGTCATGAGCGATGTCCTGAAGCGGAGCCCGCAAGAAGCGTGGCCATGGAAATTCGGAAGACGCTGCCGGTCTGCGCCTCGACGATGAAGAGCGACTTCTGGTCCGGCGAGAAGGCGCAGGAGGTCGTCCAGAGCCCGCCCGGCGTGTGCACCACCGCCACGGGATCGCCGAGCGCATCGACGAGATAGAGCCGTCCCGCCTGCGCCTGGGCGATGGCGAGCCGCCCCGAGGTGTCGACTGCGAGCCCGTCCGGGCCGAGGCCCCCGGAGAGCTGGAGGAAGGTGCCGACCATCGGCCAGGCCGGATCGGGCGCCTCCGCCATGAAGCGCCAGATGGCATTGGCGCGCGTCGCGGCGAGATAGACGAGCTTGCCGTCCGGCGAGAGCGCGATGCCGTTGGGATAGGGCACGTTCGCCAGGATCAGCTCGGGCTTCGTCTGGCCCTGGCGCAAGCGGTAGACCCGCCCAGTTGGGTCCGACAGGCTGGTACGGCCGGAATCGGTGAACCAGACATCGCCATTGGGCGCGATGGTGAGATCGCTGAGGCCGCGGAAGGGCTCGGTGTTCACTCGCGCGCACAGCGTCGTCACGGTGTTCGCGGCGGGGTCGAAGGCGAGCAGGCCATGGCGGTAGTCGACGATCAGCCAGGTCCCGTCGCCGCGCGGGCGTAAGCCGTGGGGCTCGCCGTCATATTGGAAGGCGAGTTGCCAGCTGCCGCCCGGCGCGATCCTGAACAGACGGCCATAAGGCACGTCGACGAGCCAGAGGTTGCCCTCCGCGTCGAAGCATGCGCCTTCCAGGAAGGAGTGCAGGCGCTGGCCCGGCCGCGTGATGCGGACCCACTCGGTCGGCTCGCCGGTCCAGTGCAGGGCTTCGGGCAGGCGGGTGAACAGCGCGGCCTCGTGCCGGGGAAAGGCGGCGGCGATCATGCGATCACGCCCCGCGCTTTCAGGGCTTCGACCTCGGCCGGCGAGCGCCCGGTCTCGGCGAGGATTTCAGCGCTGTGCTCGCCGAGTTTTGGCGGAGGCCGGTCGATCGCCGGGCCGGCGGCGGCATAGGTGAAGGGGGCGAGCGGCACCGCGACGGAGGCTGCGCCCGGCAGCGCGGCGTCGAGCCTGTGGAAGAAGCCACGCTCGCGCAGATGCTGCATGCGGGCAGCCTCGTCGAGCGTGCGGACGCGCTCGGCCGGGATGCCGATCGCGTGTAGCCAGCCCTCCCACTGGGCCGCGGTGCGGGTCAGCATGATCGGGACAAGCGCCTCGCGCATCGCCTGCGCGGCGCCCCAGAGCGCCGGCCAGCTATCGAGCGCGGCGAAGTCGGGGCGGCCGAGCGCCTCCCAGAGCCGCCTGTTCTGCCTGACATTGAAGGCGCCGAGCATCAGCAGGCCGTCGGCCGTCTCATAGGTGCCGAGCCCGGCTTCCTTCGGGCGTGGCTGTACGGGGCCTTCATAGAGTGCGGCGGCGGCTTCCGGCGCCATCAGGGTCAGCGCGGTGTCGAACATCGCGCAGTCGATGATCTGGCCCTTGCCGCTGGCCTGGCGCTGGAACAGCCCGGCCGAGATCGCGAAGGCGGCGGCATAACCGGTGGCGTAGTCGATAAAGGAGGCGCCCGACTTCACCGGCTCGCCCGAGCGCCCGGTGGTGCGCGCCATCACGCCCGAGGCGGCCTGGATGACGTTGTCATAGGCGTTGACCGCCTCGCGCTCATGGCCGCGGGCGAAGCCGGTGATCGAGCAATGGATCAGCCGGGGGTTGCGGGCGCAGAGCGTCTGCGGCCCAAGTCCGAGAGCATCCAGCGCGCCGGCGCGATAATTCTCGACGAGCACGTCGGCCCCATCGACGAGATCGAGCAGGATCGCCCGGCCGTCCTCGCTGGCGAGGTCGAGCGCCAGCGAGCGCTTGTTCGAGCCCTGGACGAGATAATTGATGCCGAGGCCGGCGGCATTGAGCGCGTCGTCCGGCCCGCGTCCGCGCGCCGTGTCCGGCATTTGCGGCGGCTCGATCTTGACGACGTCGGCGCCGAGCAGAGCGAGCTGATAGGCGCAGAACGGGCCAGCGAGCACATGGGTGAGGTCGAGCACCCGAATGCCGTGAAAGGGACGTTGCCGTGATGGGCTCAAAGATCGCGGGCTCAAGCTCGGCCACTCCGTTCTTGTTTCTCATACGAAAATGTGTTTTGCATATCAACAGAATTCTTCTGGTTGCGGGGAATGCCATGTCACAACCAAGCCCTTGGGCGAACGCGTCCGCGGTCCTTCATCGCAACCTCCGCAGCACGCCGCAGCTCGCTCTCAAGGGAGACGGCGTCCACCTCGTCGATGCCGACGGCAGGCGCTATCTCGACGCCAGCGGCGGTGCGGCTGTGTCCTGCCTCGGCCATGGCCATCCGCGCGTCACCGCGGCGATCATCGCGCAGCTCGGCAAGCTTGAATACGCCCACACCTCCTTCTTCACGAATGAGCCGAGCGAGCGATTGGCGCAGATGCTGGTCGAGCGCGCCCCGGCCGGCTTCGGGCAAGGCCGCGTCGCCTTCGTCGGCAGCGGCTCGGAGGCGATGGAGGCGGCGCTGAAGCTGGCGCGGCAATATTTCGTCGAGATCGGCCAGCCCGAGCGCCACCGGTTCATCTCGCGGCGGATGAGCTATCACGGCAACACGCTGGGGGCGCTCGCGGTCGGCGGCCATGCCGGGCGGCGGGCGCTGTACCAGCCGATCCTGATCGAGGCCTCGCAGATTTCGCCCTGCTACGCCTATCGCGACCAAGGCGCGGGCGAGACGGAAGAGGCCTATGGCCTGCGCGTCGCTGACGAGCTCGATGCCGAGATCCAGCGCCTCGGCGCGGAGAGCGTCGCCGCCTTCATCGCCGAGCCGATCGTCGGGGCGACGCTTGGCAGCGCCACCGCCGTTCCCGGCTATTTTGCCCGCATCCGCGAGATCTGTGACCGGCATGGTGTCCTCTTCATCGCCGACGAGGTGATGTGCGGCATGGGCCGGGCCGGGGCGATGTTCGTCAGCGCGCAGGAGGGCGTGCGGCCGGATATCATCACCATCGCCAAGGGGCTGGGGGCCGGCTACCAGCCGATCGCCGCGACCATGGCGAGCGAGCGCGTCGCCGGGGCGATCGAGGCAGGCTCCGGCCTGCTCGCCAATGGCCACACCTATATGAGCCATGCCGTCGCCTGCGCCGCCTCGATCGCGGTGATCGAGACGATCGAGGAGGAGGGTCTGCTCGACAATGTCCGGCTTATGGGCGCGCTGCTGTCGCGCCGGCTGGGCGAGGCCTTCGGCCAGCATCCGCATGTCGGCGACATCCGGGGCAGGGGCCTGCTGCAGTCGCTCGAACTCGTCGCAGACCGCGACAGCAAGCAGCCCTTCGCAGCGAAGGATGGGCTCGCCGCCAGGATCAAGCAGACGGCGCAGAGCCTCGGCCTGATCTGCTATCCGTCGAGCGGCACGGCCGACGGCGTCAATGGCGACCATGTCCTGCTGGCACCGCCCTTCACCATCGATGCCGGCCATGTCGACGAGATCGTCGAGACGCTCGGGGCGGCGCTGGCCGCGACCCTGCCCGCCGCCCGCAGTGCCGCCTGAGGAGCCATTGCCTTGTCGCGCAAGACCATCCTGACCTGCGCCGTCACCGGCAATCTGACGCTGCGCGAGCAGCATCCCGGCCTGCCGGTGACGCCGGCCGAGATCGCCGCCGCCGCCATCGAGGCCGGCAAGGCCGGCGCGGCGGTGGTGCATCTCCATGCCCGCGATCCTGCCACGACCAGGGGCAGCATGGAGCTTGCCCTCTTCAGCGAGATCGTCGACCGCATCCGGCAATCCGGCTCGGATGTCATCCTCAATCTTTCGACCGGGGAGGGCGGGCGCTTCGTGCCGGGGATCGACGATCCCAAGATCGCGGCGCCGGGCACGACGTTGACCACGCCGGAGCGGCGCGTCGCGCATGTCGAGGCGCTGAAGCCGGAGATCTGCACGCTCGACCTCAACACGATGTTCTCAGGGACCGCGGTGGTGATCAACACGCCGCGCAACGTCACCGAGATGGCGCGGCGCATCTATGCCGCCGGCGTCCTGCCCGAGCTCGAGCTGTTCGACGGTGGCGATTTGCAGCTCGCCAAGGCGCTGCAGGCGGATGGCGTCCTGCGCAATCCGCTGCTGATCCAGCTCGTGCTCGGGGTGCGCTATGGCGCGATCCCGAACCCGCAGACGCTGGTCTATTTCGCGTCGCAGCTGCCGCCGGACTGCATCTGGGCGGCCTTCGGCATCGGCCGGCACGAATTCCCGCTCTTGGCGCAGGCTTTCCTGCTCGGTGGCCATGTCCGGGTCGGGCTGGAAGACAATGTCTACATCCGCAAGGGCGTGCTGGCGCGCGACAATGCCGAGCTGGTCGAGAAGGCTGGTACGATCGTCGAGAATTTGGGCGGCGCGCTGGCGACGCCGGCCGAGGCGCGGGCGATCCTCGGCCTTTAGCCCAGCCGTTCGGAGATCCGCTTGGCCGCGGCCCTGACCGCGGCGAGGTAGCGGCCTTCGATCTGGTCGAGGTCGAAGGCGGAGTCCGGGCCGGAGATGTCGATCGCGGCGACGACCGCGCCGCGCCGGTCGATGATCGGGGCGGAGATCGAGCTGCCGGCCGCCTCCATCACGCCGCGGCTGACGACATGGCCGCGCGCGGCCGCCGCCTCGACCGTGGCGATCAGCTCTTGTGTCGAGGTCGGCGTCTGGCTGGTCAGCGGCACGAAGCGTTCCTTGCGGAAGAGCTCTTCCAGCTCCGCTTGCGGCAGGCCGGCGAGCAGCAGCCAGCCCATCGGCGAGGCATAGGCCGGCACGCGCGAGCCGACATTCATGTTGCTGAGGAAGCCCGAGCGGGTCTGCACGCAGCTGAGATAGAGCACGTCGCGCTCGTCGCGGATCGCGAGGTGCGCCGAGACCAGGGTCTCGTCGCGCAGCGCTTCCAATTCGGGGCGGGCGATCTCGATGATGTCCTTCGAGGCCAGGAAAGCGAAGCCGATATTGAGGACGCGCGGCCCGAGCGCGAACTGCTTCGACTGCTCCTCCTCGAGGAAGCCCATATGGCGGAGCGTATAGATCAGACGGAAGACCGAAGAGCGCGTCAGGCCGAGCTCCGAGGCGATCTCGGTGATGCTCAGCGGCCGGCGCGCCGCCGCGACGATCTCGAGGACACGCAGGCCGCGATGCAGGCCGGGCACGAAATAGACCGCGTGGTTCTTGTGCTGCGTTTCCGCATCCGCCGCGTCGTCCATACGCTGCCTATCCGCCTCAGGGGTCACCGTTCCATTTGCATGTAAAACAGTTGTGCGCTGCGGTCACGTACGGGCGAGGGGCATGTGGCCTGCGAATACGCTTCGACTTTGCGCCCCCCACCCCTTCCCCTCCCCACAAGGGGGAGGGGTTGTCGCGTTGCGCACATCCTTCAGGCCGGCAGCACTTTCCCCGGGTTCATGATGTTGTCAGGATCGAGACTCGCCTTCAGCGTGCGCATCACGTCGACGGCGGCGTCGCCGTGCTCCTTGCGCAGGAACTTCGCCTTGCCGTAGCCGACGCCGTGCTCGCCGGTGCAGGTCCCGCCGAGCTCGATGGCGCGGTTGACCAGCAGGCCGTTCAGCCGCTCGGCCTCGCGGATCTCCTCGGGCGAATCCATTCTGATCAGGAAGCCCATGTGGAAATTTCCGTCGCCGACATGGCCGAGCGCCGTGACCGGGAAGGGCGCATCCTTGGCGTGCTCCTTGATCTCGGTGATGCAGGCGGCGAGCTGGGAGATCGGCACGCAGGTGTCGGTGCCCCAGCTGCTGGCGCCGGGACGCAAGGCGAGCAGCGCGTAATGCATGTTGTGCCTTGCCTGCCAGAGCCTGTTGCGCTCCTCGGCGCTGGTGGCAAAGCGCCAGCCCTCGCCGCCATGGCCTTCCGCGAGCATCTGCACGGTTTCGGCCTGCGAGACCACGGCCGCCTCCGTGCCGTGGAATTCGAGGAAGAGCGCGACCGTCTCGGGATAGCTCAGATTGTTGTGGCGGTTGATAGCGCGCATGCAGGTCTCGTCGAGCAGTTCGACGCGGGCGACCTGGATGCCGCACTGGATCGTCTCGATGGCGCAATTGACGGCGCTGGCGATGTCCGGGAAGGAGCAGACCGCGACCGAGCTCGCCTCGGGGATGCCGTAGAGGCGAAGTGTGACCTCGGTGATGACGCCGAGCGTGCCCTCGGAACCGACGAACAGGCGGGTCAGATCGTAACCGGCCGAGGATTTGCGGGCGCGCCCGCCGGTCTTCAGGACGGTGCCGTCGGCGAGCACGACGGTGAGCGCCAGCACATTGTCCTTCATCGTGCCGTAGCGCACCGCATTGGTGCCCGAGGCGCGCGTCGCGGTCATGCCGCCGAGGGTGGCGTCGGCGCCGGGATCGACCGGGAAGAACAGGCCGGTATCGCGCAGATGCTCGTTGAGCTGCTTGCGGGTGACGCCGGCTTCGACCGTGCAGTCGAGATCCTCGGCATTGACGGCGGTGATCGCGTTCATGCGCGAAAGGTCGATGCAGACACCGCCATGCAGCGCGACGACATGGCCTTCGAGCGAGGTGCCGGCGCCGAACGGGATGACCGGCACCTTCGCCTGATGGCAGAGCTTGACGATGCTGCTGACCTCTTCGGTGGTCTGCGGATAGCAGACGACGTCGGGCGCCTTGGTCGGGTGATAGGACTCGCCATGGCCGTGATGCTCGCGCTCGCTGTCCGAGGTCGAGCAGCGCGGGCCGAGGAGATCCCGCAAGGAGGCGGTGAGATCGTCGAGGGCAGGATACCGGGTGGTCTGCGACGTGGCGGCAGGAACGTTCATTCTGTCCTCGACTTCCGGCGTTTCCGGCATGCTCATAAGGCAATCTCGACCGTGATGTCGCCCTTGGCCACGGCGGTAGCAGCATGAGCGCTCTGCATCGCCAGGGGAAGTGCGCGATCCGGCCGCCTCCAAGCCCGAGCCTCAACCCGCTGCGTCGAAGCGGCGCCCTTCCTCGCAGAGCCAGGCGACCAGCGCGTCGAGGGCCGGGCTGCGCTCGCTCTGCGGTGTGACGGTCAGCCAGCAGCCGGTGGCGCTGTCGAAGCTGAGGCCGAGCGGATTGACCAGCGCGCCCGAGGCCAGTTCCTCGGCGACATAGCAGCGCGGCGCGAGCGCGACGCCGAGCCCGGCGACGGCGGCGCGGATGATCACGGAGTAATAGCCGTAGCGCACGGTGTGGGCGGGCACCGCGCCGCGCAGGCCGTGCGCCTCGGTGAACTCGGCCCAGAAGGCCGGCATCTGGAAATGCTGCAGCAGCGTCATCTTCTGGATGTCGGCGGCGCGATTGAAACCGCCCAGTCGCTCCAGCGCCGAAGGCGCGGCAACCAACGCGACCTGGCGCCCGAACAGGTAGTGCGACTCGCGGTCCGGCCAAGGGCCGAAGCCGTGGACGATCTCCAGATCGGCCTCCTCGATCTCGTTCTCGCTGACGAAATTGGTGAACTGGACGTCGATCTCGGGATGGGCCTGGGCGAATTCGGGAAAGCGCTCCATCAGCCAGCGCTCACCGGCAATGGCGATCATGTGCAGGCGGATCGGCCGGCCGATCGCGGCGCGCTCGGCGAGACGGCGGGCGCCGCGCTCCATCTGCTCGATCGCCGCCTCGGCATAGGGGCGGTAGATCGTGCCGGCCTCGGTCGGCTTCAGGCCGGCCGGGCTGCGCTCGAACAGCTCCGTGCCGAGATGCTCCTCCAGCGCCTGGATCTGCTTGGAGACGGCGCTCTGGGTCAGGTGCACCTCGCCGGCCGCCTTCGCCGTCGAGCCGAGGCGGGCGACGGCGAGAAAGACCCGGAGCGCCGTGGTCGACGGCGGGAGATTGCGGCCGGCCAATAGATATTCCCTCAGCGACTACCCCGGAGGAGATCGTTTCGTTTGCCGGTTGCGCGGTCAAGAGGGCAGTGTTTCAGGCAAGGGGAGAGCATCATGAACCATAATGCGCGCCTATGGGGCGGCCGTTTCCGCAAGTCGCCCGATCCGCGCATGATGAAGCTGTCGAGCGCGGCCGGCGCCCATGCCCGCCTCGCGCCGCAGGACATCGCCGGCGGCAAGGCCCATGCGGCCGAGCTGGAGCGCGCCGGACTGCTGAGCCAGGACGAGTTCAGGACCATCGTCGCAGCGCTCGAGGCGATTGCTGCCGACCTCGCCGCCGGGACGCTCGCCCCTGACGAAAGCGACGAGGACGTCCATACCTTCATCGAGCGTGTGCTGACCGCCCGCATTGGCGCGACCGGGGCCAAGCTCAGGGCCGGACGCTCGCGCAACGACCAGGCGGCGAACAATCTCAAGCTCTATCTGCGCGCCGAGGCGCGGACGATCGGCGCGATGCTCGCCGAACTGCTCGAGGCGATCGCCGGCCAGGCCGAGCGGCATGCGGCCTCGGTCTGCCCGGGCTTCACCCATCTGCAGAGCGCCCAGCCCGTGACTTTCGGCCACTGGCTGATGGCGCATGGCCAGGCGCTGTCGCGTGACGCCAGCCGCCTGCAGGACTGGGAGAAGCGTTCCTCGCTCTCGCCACTGGGCGCGGCGGCGCTCGCCGGCTCGGCAATCGCGCTGACGCCGGAGCTCAGCGCCAGGGCGCTCGGCTATGACGGCCCCTGCGAGAACTCGGTCGACGCCGTCGGGGCGCGCGACCATGTCGCGGAGTTCCTGTTCGTCGCGGCGATGCTGGCGACCAATCTGTCGCGGTTGGCCGAGGAGGTCACGCTCTGGACCTCGCGTCAGTTCGGCTGGGTCGTGCTCGACGATGCCTTCGCGACCGGTTCCTCGATCATGCCGCAGAAGAAGAACCCGGACATCGCCGAGATCTCCCGCGGCCGGGCGGCGCGCCTGACCGGCGATCTCGTCGCCATGCTCGGCGCGCTGAAAGGCCTGCCGCTCGCCTATAACCGCGACCTCGCCGAGGACAAGCGCGCCGCCTTCGATGCGGTCGACGTGCTCGGCGAAGTGCTGCCGGCGTTCGCCGGGCTGATCGAGACGATGGAAGCCAGGCCCGAGGTGATGCGGGCGCAGGCCGGCGCCGGCTTTGCGCTCGCGACCGAAGTTGCCGATCATCTCGCCCGCAAGGGCGTGCCCTTCGCCGAGGCGCACGAGATCAGCGGCGCGCTGGTGCGCTATTGCGAGGAGATGGGCCGCGAGCTCGAGGGGCTGGAGCCGGTGGAATTGCGCGCGATCGATCCGCGCCTCGACGAGAGCGTCCTCAGGGTGCTGACGCTCGATGCGGCGGTGGCGGCGCGCAGCGGCCATGGCGGCACGGCGCCAGCGAGGGTCGCCGAGCAGATCGGCCGCTTCCGCGGCTGGCTCTCCGGCTTCGCGCAATGGACGAGGGAGCGCGCGGCATGAGCAGTGCAACCCAGACCATGCCGGATCGCGGCCTCGCCGAGCTCGCCGGCCTGACCATCGTGCCCAAGCGCTTCTACGGGCGCTGGGTCGCCGCGGCGGCGATCCTGTTCGTGCTCGCCTGGATCGTGAAAGCTTTCGCGCAGGGGCAGATCGCCTGGCCGGTGGTGGCGCAGTTCTTCACCGCGCCGGCCATCCTCGCCGGTCTCATCAACACGCTGATCATGACCGTCTGCGCCATGGGGCTCGGCATCGTGCTCGGCGTGGTCTTCGCGATCATGTACATGTCGCCGAACCCGGTGCTGCGCGGCGTCGCGCTGTTCTATATCTGGTTCTTCCGCGGCACGCCGCTGCTGCTGCAATTGCTGCTCTGGTTCAACCTGGCGCTGGTCTTCCCGACGATCGGCATTCCCGGCGTGGTCGAGTGGCGCACCATCGACATCATCGGCCCGTTCATGGCGACGCTGCTCGGCCTCGGCATGAACCAGGGCGCCTATACCGCCGAGGTCGTCCGCTCCGGCATCCTCTCGGTCGATCTCGGCCAGACCGAGGCCGCCAAGGCGATCGGCATGACGCGGCTGACGACCTTGCGCCGGATCGTGCTGCCGCAGGCGATGCGCGTGATCATCCCGCCGGTCGGCAACGAGGTGATCAGCATGGTCAAGCTGACCTCGGTCGCCAGCGTCATCCAGTTCTCGGAGATCCTGCGCAATGCGCAGAACGTCTATTATGCCAATGCAAGAGTGATCGAATTGCTGATCGTCGCGGCCGGCTGGTACCTGCTCGTCGTCACTCTCTTGCAGATCGGGCAGTTCTTCCTCGAACGCGCGTTCTCGAAGGGCCGGGGTGAGCGCCGCGCCAAGCCTGAGATCGCCGAGGAGGCCGCAGCGTGACTTCCCTGTCCCCGATCGTCGTCGCCGCCAGTGTCACCAAGCAGTTCGGCCCGCTGAAGGCGCTGAACAATGTCTCGCTCTCGGTCCTGCCGGGCGCCGTGCAATGCATCATCGGTCCGTCCGGCTCGGGCAAGTCGACGCTGCTGCGCTGCATCAACCAGCTCGAGAAGATCGACGCCGGCGCGATCACCGTCGCCGGCGAACTGATCGGCTATCGCCGCATCGGCAACGAGCTGCACGAGCTCAGCGACGCCGAGATCGCGCGCCAGCGCCTCAAGACCGGCATGGTCTTCCAGCGCTTCAACCTGTTCAACCACATGACGGTGTTGCAGAACATCATCGAGGGGCCGCTCACGGTGCTGAAGCGGCCGCGGCGCGAGATCGTCGCCGAGGCCATGGCGCTGCTCGAGCGCGTCGGCCTTTCCGAGAAGCGCGATTCCTATCCGATCGAGCTTTCGGGCGGCCAGCAGCAGCGCATCGCGATCGCCCGCGCGCTGGCGATGAAGCCGCAGGTCATGCTCTTCGACGAGCCGACCTCGGCGCTCGACCCGGAGCTCGTCGGCGAAGTGCTGAACGTGATGCGCGACCTTGCCGCCTCCGGCATGACCATGATCGTCGTCACCCATGAGCTCGGCTTCGCCCGCGAGGTCGCAAGCGACGTCGTCTTCATGGACAAGGGCGAGATCGTCGAGCAGGGGCCGCCGCGGCAGGTGCTGGTCGCGCCGAGCCAAGCCCGCACCCGCGACTTCATCGCCGCCGTCCTCAAGTGACCCGAGACCCAGTGAACCCAAGCAAAGACAAGAGGGAGATCACCATGCTTCGCCTTTCGCTCGCCGCCGCGCTGCTCGCCGGCACCGCGCTCGCCGCCCAGGCCCAGGCCCTGCCGGACCGGATCAAGACCGCCGGCAAGATCGTCATCGCGACCCAGCCGAACTATGCGCCGATCGTCTACAAGGACCCGGCGACCAACCAGATGGCCGGCTTCGACTACGAGCTCGGCGAAGCCATCGCCAAGGAACTCGGCGTCAAGGCCGAGTGGCAGGACACCGCCTTCGCCCAGATGCTGCCCTCGCTGACCACCGGCCGCGTCGACATGGTGATGGCCGGGATGAGCGACCTGCCGGCCCGGCGCGAGACCGTCGACTTCGTCGACTACATGGTCTCGGGCGCCCAGTTCTACACGGTCACCGCCTTCGCCTCGACGATCAAGTCGGTCGAGGATCTCTGCGGCAAGAGCGTCGGCGCCAGCCGCTCGACGAACTGGCCGAAGCAGATCGGCGAGTGGAGCGAGGCCAATTGCGTCGCCAAGGGCAAGCCGGCGATCACCGTGGTCGGCACGGAAGGCTCGGTCGACGCCCGCACCCAGCTCAAGACGCAGCGCCTGCAGGGCGGCGTCCAGGGCAGCGAGACGATGAGCCATTTCCAGAAGCTCGAGCCGAACACTTATATCCCGCTCGGCGAGCCCTTCACCCGTTCGCTGACCGGCATCCCGTTCCCGAAGACGGCCGAGGGCGGCCAGCTGCGCGACGCGGTCAAGGGCGCGCTCGAGCGGCTGCAAGCGAACGGCACCTATGACGCGCTGATCGCCAAGTATGTTCAGCCGAGCAACGCGCTGAAGCCGATCTCGGTCAACAAGGGCGAGTGATCGCTTGACCCTGCCGGCCTCGGCGGCTTCGCTGCCGTCGAGACCGGCGGCTTCCTCGCCGGCGCGCCTCGCGAGGATAGCGTGCTGACCTTCCGCCAGATCGAGGTGTTCAGGGCGGTGATGGCGGCCGGCAGCCTTGCCGGCGCCGCGCGAGAGTTGCGCATCGCGCAGCCGACGGTGACGCGGATGATCCTGCGCATGGAGGATCAGCTCGGCGCCAGGCTGTTCAACCGGGTCCGCGGTCGCTTGACGCCGACGCAGGAGGCGGCGCGCTTCCTCGCCGAGATCGACCGCGCCTTCGAGCAGATGCGCTCGGCCGTCGAGCGCGCTGCGCAGGCGGCGCTGCCGGAGCGCTCGGTCTTCCGCTGCGGCGCCTCGCCCAGCATTGGCCGCGGCCTGGTCCCTGCGGCGCTGGCGCGGCTGGTCGCGCGCATGCCGGCGGTCTCATTGCAGCTCGACATCCTGACGGTCAGCCAGGTGCTGCCCTATCTGCTGGATGGGTCGGCCGATGCGGCGGTGACGTTGTTTCCCATCATGCATCACGAGGTGGTCAGCACGGCCGTCGGCAGTGGCCGGCCGGTATTGCTGACACCTGCCGCCATGGAAGTGCCCTCGGGCGAGGCCGATCTCGCCAGCCTTGCCGACCAGGCCTGGGTCGTCTTCCAGCCGCGCTCCGTTCATGGCGACATGGCAGCCGGCATCCTCTCCGATCATGGCTTGAGGCCGGCGCGGACGCATCTGGTGCGCTTCGCCGAAACGGCGGTCGCTCTGGTCGAGGCCGGAATCGGCGTCTGCATCGTCGACGAGTTCACGGCGCGTGCCGCCGACATGGCGCGTCTGCGCTGCCTGCCCGTGCCGACCAGCCGGCGTTACGAAGCCTATCTGCACCGCCCACTCGCCGCGCGTGGCGAGGTGACCGAGCAGTTTGAGCAGTGCCTGAAGGATGAGCTGCAGGCGGGATCTATGCCTTGAGGCTATAGCTGCCGCATGCAACGTCGCTTGAAACGGCGGGCCGGCTCCGTTTGAGTGCGCGCAGAAAAATCCAGGGAGGATTGCAGCATGCAGAAGCGTCAACCGTCCGTGAGCCGGCGGTTCGTCCTGTCCGGCATGGTGGCCATGCTGGCCTGCCCGGCGCTTGCGCAATCCTATCCCGCCAAGCCCGTCACCCTGATCGTCACCTTCGCGGCCGGCGGCGGCGTCGACGTCACCGCGCGTCTGATCGCTGAATCGCTCAGCAACATCCTCGGCCAGCGCGTCATCATCGACAATCGCGGCGGCGGCGCGACGATGACCGGCACGCAGGCCGTGACCAAGGCCGATCCCGACGGCTACATGCTGCTTGCGGCGCCGACGACGATGGTGATCAACCCGGCGCTGCGGACGAGCATGCCGTTCGACTGGCGCAGCGACCTTGTTCCGGTCGGGCTGATGGCCAAGCTGCCCTTCGTGGTGGTGACCCGGCCGAACTCGCCTGTAAATACGATGAAGGATCTGGAGGCGCTGGCGAAGAAACGGCCCGAGCCTGTCCTGTTCGCCTCGGGTGGCACAGGCACGGTCGCTCATCTCGCCGGCGAGCTCTTCGCCATGCGCACCGGCAGCAAGATGCAGCACGTGCCCTATCGCGGCGAAGGGCCCTCGCTTGCCGATGTCGCGGGTGGATCTCTCGACGTCACCTTCGCGACACTGGCCGCGGTCGCCGGGCAGGTCGAGGGCGGCTCGCTGAAGGCGCTCGGCGTCACCACCAGCGAGCGCGCCGGCTTGCTGCCGAAGGTGCCGACCGTTGCCGAGCAGGGCTATGCCGATTTCGACGTCTCGGCCTGGGTCGGGCTGATGGCGCCGAGGGGTACACCGCCCGCGGTGACGGAGAAGCTGCGCGCCGCGCTGGCGACGGCGCTCGGCGATGCCGAATTGCAGCGCAAGCTCGCGGCCAGCGGCTCGATCCCGGCAGCGGTGGGCTTCGACTTCGACGGCTTCCTCAAGCGCGAGAGCGAGATCTGGGGCAAGGTCGTCAAGGACGCCGGCGTCAAGGTCGACTAGTCGGACCGTGACAATGCTCGCCATCCGCAAGGTCGCTCCGGAGCCGGGGCTCGTCTGTCATGACGTCGAGGCCCCGGGCATCGACCGGAACGACGAGGTGCTGATCCGGGTCGAGGCCGCCGGCATCTGCGGCACCGATCTGCACATCGCCGACTGGACGGCGGGCTATGAGGCGATGGCGAGCGCCATGCCGGTTACGCTCGGCCATGAATTCGCCGGCACGGTCGAGCGCGGATCGCCCGAGTGGCTCAGACGGCGCGTGGTGGTCAGGCCATCGGTGACCTGCGGACGCTGCGAAGGCTGCCGGCAGTGCGGCGAGGATGGCTGCACCGCGCGAACCGGTATCGGCATCCGCCGCGATGGTGGCTTTGCCCGGCTAGCGAGCGTGCCGGCGCGCAATTGCGTCGCCGTGCCAGAGGGGCTCGATGCGGAACTCGCGGCGCTGACCGAACCGATGACCGTCGCGGCGCAGGCCGTGGCGCGCGCCGGCACGGTCGAAGGCAAGCGCGTGCTCGTGCTCGGCCCCGGACCGATCGGGCTCGGCGTCGCACTCTTCGCCGAGCGGGGGGGAGCCGCGGCTCTGACGATTGCCGGGCGCGACGATGCGGCGAGGCTCGCCTGCGCCCGCGCACTCGGCTTCGCCGATACCAGGGATGCACTTGCAGGCGATGAGCCGCTGGCGCCTGCCGGCTTCGACGTGATCTTCGAAGCGACCGGCGTGCCCGAGGTCGCGAGCACGGCGCAGCGTTTGCTCGCGTCCGGCGGCACTCTCGTGATTTGCGGCATCCATGCCAAGCCGGCCAGCTTCGACCTGACGGCGATGGTGCGGCTGGAGCAGAGCGTCGTCGGCTCCTATCGCGCGCCGGTGGCGCGCTGGAGTGAGGTCGTCGCAGCGATCACAGACGAGCCCGAGCGCTTTCGCAAGCTGATCAGCCATCGCCTGCCGCTGAGCAAGGCGCTTGAGGGCTTCGCGCTGATGCGCAGCCGCACCGCGATCAAGGTGATGCTGCAGCCATGAACAGCAGCGCCTTCCTGATCTTCGCCAACGACATCGATCCGGCGCAGCGCGAGGCCTATGAGCGTTGGCATGGCGCCCATCATGTGCCGCAGCGGCTGACGGTGCCGGGCATCCTGCGCGCCACGCGCTATCAGGCCGTCGGGGACGGCTCGCCGGACTATCTCACGGTCTATGATCTCGCCGATATCGCGGTGCTCGATTCGCCGGAGTATCGCCAGCTCGCCGAGCAGCCTGATGCGGTCACGCTGGCGATGCGTCCTTCCCTGCGCAATCCGCTGCGGCTCGCCTGCCGCGCGCTGGCTGGCGCGGACCGTCCGCATGGCCGATTTCTCGTCATGATTCGGATGCCGGACGCGAGTGCTGGACCAGTGGCTGAGGGGCTCACTGCGAGGGCAAGGGCTAGGCTCGGCAGGACCGCACCCGATGCCGGCGGGCACCCGATCATGGGGCAGGCAAGCATGCCGCAGGAGGCTGTCGCACTTGTTTTCGCTGACGCTCCCGATGTTGCGCAGGCAATGGCCGAGGCCATGCGGGATGCAGTGCAGGCCGAGGCTCTGTCTGCTCCCGGCTCCGGCCTGATCTATGAGCGGATCGAGAGCTTTCCCTGACCCTACCGGTTCGCTCCGAGCTGCGCAGTGGCTGAAGCTGTGTTATACGGTTTGTATAACGCCGTTCAAGGAGCCCGCCATGAACAAGCCCGAAAAGCCTGCCGGCGAGCAGGCCATGGTTCTGCAGGTCCGCAAGATCGGCAATTCGGTCGGCATCATCCTGCCGAAGGAATTGCTGGCGCGATTGAAGCTGGCGGAAGGCGACAAGCTGACGGTGGTCGAGCAGCCGAACAATGGCTTCAAGGCTGTGAAGCAGACGCCCGATTTCGACAGGGCCATGGCTGCGGCCCGCCGCGGCATGAAGATTTATCATAACGCTCTGGCCGAGCTGGCCAAATGATCGAGCCCTCCTGGCTTTCGGAGGAGGTCATCATCGCGATCCACGACGAGCAGCTCGCTATCCATGGCGGCGGCGCTGGCTTGCGCGACGCCGGCATGCTGGCCTCTGCTCTGGAGCGACCGATCAACAAATGGGCTTATGAAGGCGCTGAGCTGCCAGAGCTGGCCGCGGCCTATGCCTTCGGGCTGGCAAAGAACCATCCCTTCATCGACGGCAACAAGCGCACCGCGCTGCTGGCTCTCTATGCATTCCTCTTCATCAACGATGTCGACTTCATCGTGCCGGAAGCCGACGCCGCCGCGATCATCCTCGCGCTCGCCGCCGGCGAGGTCGAGGAGGAGGGTCTGACGCGCTGGATCCGCGACAACTGGCCGAAGGATGCGCCTGCATGAAAACCCCGATCTGGATCGAGGCCGCGATCAACGGCCCTTGGGGCAAGGAGCGCCAGCCCGGCATCCCGATCGCGATCCCCGACATCATCGCGGACGGGATCGCCGCGGTCGAGGCCGGCGCGGCCATCGTTCATCTGCATGTCTACGATCTCGAGACCGGCCGCCAGCGCGACGACTGGGAGCTCTATGCACAGGCGATCGAAGGCATCAGGGCCAAGGTCGATGCGATCGTCTATCCGACCATCCCGATCCTGGGCTCTGCTTACGCTGGCGACATGATCGGCTCGGGCCGCTACACGCATCTGGAGGAACTCGCCAAGCGCGGCCTGGTCGAATGGGGCGTGCTCGATCCCGGTTCGTGCAACTGGACGACCTTCGCCGGCATCCCAGTAGGCGAGGCCGGCTTCATCTACCAGAATCCCGGCGAGCATATCCGCGAGGGGATGGCGGTGGCTGAGAAGCACAGGATCCATCCGAGCTATGCGATCTACGAGCCCGGCTTCACCCGGCTCGGGGCTGCATTGGCCAGCGCCTATCCCGGCATGCCGACGCCGATCTACCGGCTGATGTTCTCCGACGCCTTCGCCTGGGGCTTTCCGCCGAAGCCCTATGCGCTGGAAGCCCATCTCGCACTGCTGGCCGAGTGCGCGCCGCAGGCGCCGGCGATGATCGCCGGGCTGGGCGTGGACCTCTCGGAGATCATCGCCCCTGCGGTCGCGCGCGGCGTCCATGTCCGCGCCGGGCTGGAGGATGCGCCCTTCGGCGAGACGCGCGGCAATGCAGAGCTGATCGCCGACATGGTCCGCAAGGTCGAGGCTGCCGGTGGGCGGCCGGCGAGCGTGGCCGACGTCAGGGCGAGCCTGGCGGCGATTCCGCAAGCACGGCGCTCCTGAGACAGCGTGTCGGCTGGCTTTCCCCGGCGGAGCGCCTACATCGGATACAACCCGTCACTGCCTCGCGAGTCCCGATGTCCGAACGCGATAGCGAAGCCAATCGATTTTCCGCCCGCGCGGCGCGCTATGCCCGCGTCGGCGCCAATGTCGGCGGGGTAGCCGCGCGGATCGCCGGCACCAAGCTGTTCGGGCTGGAGGGGCGCAACGCCACCAATGCCGAGGCGCTGGCCAAGGCGCTCGGCGGGCTGAAGGGCCCGCTGATGAAAGTGGCGCAGCTCGTCGCCACCATTCCCGACGTGGTGCCGCCCGAATACGCCGCCGAATTGCAGAAGCTGCAGTCGGAGGCGCCGCCGATGGGGGCAGCCTTCGTCAAGCGCCGCATGCAGGCCGAGCTCGGCGCGAACTGGCGCGGGCGCTTCGGCGAGTTCGATCTGAAGCCGGCTGCGGCGGCCTCGCTCGGGCAGGTGCACCGGGCGACCTCGCTGGATGGCGCCCCGCTGGCCTGCAAGCTGCAATATCCCGATATGGAATCGGCCGTGGAGGCCGATATCTCCCAGCTCGAGATCCTGTTCGGGTTGCATCGGCGCATGGGCGCAGTGATCGACACCAGCGAGATCGCCAAGGAGATCAGCGCCCGCGTCCGCGAGGAACTCGACTACCGCCGCGAAGCAAAGCATGTCGCGCTTTACCGGCAGATGCTCGCGGCGACGCCGGAGGTGCGCGTGCCCGATGTCGTGCCGGAGCTGTCGACACGCCGGCTCCTGACCATGGGCTGGCTCGACGGCGACAAGATTCTGAACCACAAGCAGGCGAGTCAGCAGGTCCGCGACCGGATCTCGACCGCGATGTTCCGGGCCTGGTGGCGGCCGTTCAGCCATCACGGCGTCATCCATGGCGATCCGCATCTCGGGAACTACACCGTGTTTTCCGAGGATGACACGCCGGCCGGCATCAACCTGCTCGACTATGGCTGCATCCGCATCTTTCCGCCGAGCTTCGTCGGTGGCGTGGTCGATCTCTACCGCGGCCTGCTCACTGGAGAGGAGGCCCGCGTCGTCCATGCCTATGAGGTCTGGGGCTTCAAGGGGCTGACGAAGGAGCTCATCGACATCCTCAACATCTGGGCGCGGTTCATCTACGGGCCGCTGCTGGAGGATCGCACCCGCCGGATCGCCGAAGGCGTCAGCCCGGCCGAATATGGCCGCAAGCAGGCCTTCCAGGTCCATTCGGCGCTGAAGGCGCGCGGGCCGGTGACGGTGCCGCGCGAGTTCGTCTTCATGGACCGGGCCGCGATCGGCCTGGGGGGCGTCTTCCTGCATCTCGATGCCGAGCTGAATTTCCACCGGCTGTTTGAGCAGGAGATCGAGGATTTCAGTGTCGAGCGCGTGAGGCGCGAACAGGCCGCAGCTCTGGCTACAGCCGGGCTCGGGCATTCCTGACGATCAGAATCGTCAATACAGTTGTGCCGCGGCACATGCCCTGCCGGAGCTGCTGCCATAAATCGCGCTGATGGCGACGCGGTTTAAATCGATTTAATTGACAAGGTTCACGGTTTTTCCTTAGCGTCATGTTGCGGCTGCGCAGAAAATGGGCGCAGCCGCCCCGACACTCCGTTGCCAGACCCTTTTCAGGTGCGGTACAGGGCTTCAGGATAGGGTTGAACTCGGGACTTTTTTCATGGCCGACCACGGACACGCCGCCGACATTCCGGAGATGGATTATCCGGAGCATGAGCGCACCTATGTGGGCTTCGTGCACTTCGCCGAAGTCGGCACGCTTGCTTGCCTCGCCATCGTCGCGGCGCTCGCCGTCGGCGGCACCAAGCATGCCTGGGGCACAGCCATCATCGGCACGCTGCTGACCCTGGTCGGCACCGGCGTCGGCATCGCCGCCCCGTCGATCGGCTGGCGCGCCACGCTCGTCCCCTTCGTTCTGATGCTGCTCGCGCTCCTCCTCTACTAAGCCCGAAAGGCCTGGCCTCCATGCGCATCGCTGTCCCAGCCGAAACGCAAGGGGCGGAGACCCGCGTCGCCGTGACGCCGGAAACCGTCCGCAAGTTCATTGGCCTCGGAGCCGATGTCGCAGTGGAGAAGGGGGCGGGCCTCGCCTCCGGCATTACGGATGGCGAGTACGAAGCGGCCGGCGCCAAGCTGGCCGGCAGCGCGGCCGAGGCGCTGGCCGGCGCCGACATCGTGCTGAAGGTGCGCCGCCCGGCCGAAGGCGAGATCGCCGGCCTGCCGGCCGGTGCGCTCGTCGTCGGGATCATGGACCCCTATGGCAGCGAGGCGCAGGTCGAGGCGCTAGCCAAGGCCAATGTCTCAGCCTTCGCCATGGAGTTCATGCCGCGCATCACCCGCGCGCAGGTGATGGACGTGCTGTCCTCGCAGGCCAATCTCGCCGGCTATCGGGCGGTGGTCGACGGCGCCGCCGAATACGGCCGGGCGCTGCCGATGATGATGACCGCGGCGGGCACCGTGCCGGCAGCGAAGATCTTCATCATGGGCGTCGGCGTCGCCGGACTGCAGGCGATCGCGACCGCGCGCCGCATGGGCGCGATCGTCACCGCGACGGACGTGCGGCCCGCCACGAAGGAACAGGTCGAGTCGCTCGGCGCCAAATTCCTCGCCGTCGAGGACGAGGAGTTCAAGCAGGCGCAGACCGCCGGCGGCTACGCCAAGGAAATGTCCAAGGAATACCAGGCCAAGCAGGCCGAGCTGACGGCGAGCCATATCGCCAAGCAGGACATCGTCATCACCACCGCGCTGATCCCCGGCCGCCCGGCGCCGAAGCTGATCTCGGCGGCGATGGTCGAGAGCATGAAGCCCGGTTCCGTGATCGTCGACCTCGCGGTCGAGCGCGGCGGCAATTGCGAGCTCGCCAAGCCGGGCGAGGTCGTGACCACGGCCAACGGCGTCAAGATCGTCGGCCATCTCAACGTGCCCGGCCGGCTGCCGGCGACCTCGTCCAGCCTCTACGCCAAGAACCTCTTCGCCTTCGTCGAGACGCTGATCGACAAGGCCGAGAAGAAGCTCGCGGTGAACTGGGAGGACGAGCTGGTCAAGGCGACCTGCCTGACCAAAGGCGGCGCCGTCATCCATCCGAATTTCGCGGCCAAGGCCTAAAGCACTGCACAGGGGAGGGTCACGTCATGGCTAATCCGGCACCCGAACAGGCGCTCGAACAGGCCCGCTCCGCCGCGGCATTGGCGAAACAGGCGGCCGAACTCGCCGAGAAATATGCCGAGCAGGCCGCTGCGGCGGCCGGCGCCGCGACCGGCGTCGACCCGACGGTCTATCGCCTCGCCATCTTCGTGCTCGCGGTCTTCGTCGGCTATTACGTCGTCTGGTCGGTGACCCCGGCGCTGCACACGCCGCTGATGTCGGTCACCAACGCGATCTCCTCGGTCATCGTCGTCGGCGCCTTGCTGGCGGTCGGCGTCCAGGCCGCGCCCGCCATGGGCGACGGACCGCTCTGGGCCAAGGTCTTCGGCTTCATCGCGCTGATCCTGGCCTCGGTGAACATCTTCGGCGGCTTCCTCGTCACCGAGCGGATGCTCGCCATGTACAAGAAGAAGGGCTGACGCGCATGGCCGCCAATCTCGCCGCCCTTCTCTACGTCGTCTCCGGCGTCCTGTTCATCATGGCCCTGCGCGGGCTGTCGCACCCGACGAGCTCGCGCCAGGGCAATCGCTACGGCATGATCGGCATGACGATCGCCGTGCTGACCACGGTGATCTTCTATCCGCCGGCCGGCTTCTCCGGCTGGCTGCTCGTTCTGCTCGGCATCGCCATCGGCGGCGGCTTCGGCGCCTTCATGGCCAAGCGTGTGCAGATGACGCAGATGCCGCAGCTCGTCGCCTTCTTCCACTCGCTGGTCGGCCTCGCCGCGGTGCTGGTGGCGGCGGCGGCGCTCTATGCGCCAGAGGCCTTCGGCATCGGCCAGGTCGGCAAGATCAAGGGCGCCAGCCTGTTCGAGATGGGACTGGGCGTCGCCATCGGCGCGATCACCTTCACCGGCTCGATCATCGCCTTTCTCAAGCTCGACGGGCGCATGAGCGGCAAGCCGATCATGCTGCCGCAGCGCCACGCCATCAATATCGGCCTCGGCGTCGCGCTCTTCGTGATGCTGCTGATCTTCCTGAAGACGGAAAGCCATGTCCTCTTCTGGCTGATCGTGCTGGTCTCCTTCGCGCTCGGCGTGCTGCTGATCATTCCGATCGGCGGCGCGGACATGCCGGTCGTCGTCTCGATGCTGAACTCCTATTCGGGCTGGGCGGCGGCGGGCATCGGCTTCACGCTCGGCAACATGGCGCTGATCATCACCGGCGCGCTCGTGGGCTCGTCCGGCGCGATCCTGTCCTACATCATGTGCAAGGCGATGAACCGGAGCTTCATCTCCGTCATCCTCGGCGGCTTCGGCGGCGACGATGCCGCTGCCGGCGCCGGTGGTGCGGTCGAGGCGCGCCCGGTCAAGCAGGGCTCGCCCGACGATGCCGCCTACATCATGAAGAACGCCGGCAAGGTCCTGATCGTGCCGGGCTACGGCATGGCGGTGGCGCAGGCGCAGCACGCGCTGCGCGAGATGGCCGATCTCCTCAAGAAGGAGGGCGTCGAGGTGAAGTACGCCATCCACCCGGTGGCGGGCCGCATGCCCGGCCATATGAACGTGCTGCTGGCCGAGGCCAATGTGCCCTATGACGAGGTCTTCGAGCTCGAGGACATCAACTCGGAATTCGGCCAGGCCGACGTCGCCTTCGTCATCGGCGCCAACGACGTGACCAATCCGGCCGCCAAGACCGACAAGTCCTCGCCAATCTACGGCATGCCGATCCTCGACGTCGAGAAGGCCAAGACCGTGCTGTTCATCAAGCGCGGCATGGCGGCCGGCTATGCCGGCGTCGAGAACGAATTGTTCTTCCGGCCCAACACGATGATGCTGTTCGGCGACGCCAAGAAGGTCACCGACGAGATCGTCAAGGCGATGGCGCACTGAGGCGGGGCGCTCGTCATCGGAACGTTGCAAAGGGCCGGCTCGATGCCGGCCCTGTCGTTTTGGGCGGCAGCCGAAGGTGCGGTTGATGCGCAGGATCCTGAAGCTTCTCGCCATCGGGGCGTTGAGTGTCTATGTCGCAGCGCTGGTGCTGCTCTACGTCCAGCAGCGCCAACTGCTGTACCCTCGCAATCCGGCCCGCGCCGAGATCGCGAGCGCGAACTTGCCCAGAGCCGAGGAGACGGAGCTGGCCACGAGCGATGGCGAGAAGCTGATCGCCTGGGTGGTACCACCACGCGATGGAAAGCCGGTGCTGCTGTTTTTCCATGGCAATGCCGGCAACTTCGCCAGCCGGGGAAGGCAGTCGCGGTTCCGGCTATTGACCGAGGACGGAACCGGCCTGTTTGCAGTGAGCTACCGGGGCTATGGCGGCTCGACCGGCTCGCCGAGCGAGGATGGGCTGGCGCTGGATGCGCGAGCGGCCTATGCCGCTGCTGCAGCGCGCTTCGGCGCGGGTCGACTGGTCGGCTACGGCGAGTCGCTTGGCACCGGCGTGGTGCTGAAGCTGGCGGCGGAGGCGCCGATCAAGGCTGTGATCCTTGAAGCGCCCTATATGTCCACCGCCTCCGTGGCGCAGCTACGCTATCCCTATGTGCCGGTCGGCGTGTTGATGAAGGACCGGTTCCGCTCCGATCTGGTGATCGGCGAGGTCAGGGTGCCGCTGCTTATCCTGCATGGCCAGCGCGACAGCGTCATCCCTTTCAGCCAGGGCGAGGCGCTGTTCGCCTTGGCCAATCCGCCGAAGCGCTTCATCAGCTTTCCCCGAGGGGACCACAATGATCTGCGCACCCACGGCTCGATCACGGAGGTACAGCGCTTCCTCGCCGATCTGGACGCGAACCGGCTGACGGGCAGCGAGACGATGACCGCAGCGCGGCAGTAGGCGGGAGCCTCAGAGGCGGAACATGCCGCCGCCACCGCCCACACGGGCGGCGCCGGCGCGGGCGATCTGGTTGTTGCCGTCGAGGCCGAGGGCGCGCTGATAGGCCTCGCTCGCCTCGGTCTTCTTGCCCTGCTTCTCGAAGGCGAAGCCACGGCCGGCCCAGGCGGCGGCGTTGCGGTTGTCGACATTGAGCGCCGCGGTGAAGTCTTCCAGCGCCGAGTCGTATTTGCCGAGCGCGTTCAGGCTCTCGCCGCGGGCGATATAGGGCGGGGCGGTGTAGGGGTTGCGGTCGATCACCGAGTCGAAATCGGTGACGGCCTGCTGGTGCTGGCCTTCCTTCTGATAGACCAGCCCGCGCGCGTGGAAGGCCTCGGCCGATTCCGGGTTGAGGCGGATCGCGGCGTTGAGGTCGGCCAGCGCTTGCTGGCTGTTGCCCTGCAGGCGGAGCAGATTGGCGCGGGCGATATAGGCTGGGGCGTAGTTCGGATTGGCGGTGGTGGCGCGGTTGAAGTCCTGCAGGGCGGCGTCGTTGCGCCCGCTCTGACGCAGCGCCAGGCCGCGATTGGTGTAGGCCGGCGCGAAATTGGCGTCGATCTGGACCGCCTTGGTGAAGTCGGAGATCGCGTCCGAATAGCGCCCGATGCGGGCATAGGCGGCGCCGCGCGTGTTGTAGGCCTGCGGGTCGTTCGGGTTGCGGTTGATCACCTCGCTGAGCGAGCCGATGTTGACGCTGGCGGCCTCCGTGTTCTCGGTCTGGAGCTCGGCGACGCCGGCGCCGGAGCTCATGCTCACCGTGTCGCAGCCTGCGAGCGCGAGCGCCAAGCCCGTCGCGATCAGCCAGTTCCTGCCTGTGAGCATGCTCTTATCCATCGCCTTGCAACTCTCGCCTGCCATGCGGCGCCACCGCCCCGGTGCGCCGCCATCCTCCAAAACGCCCAAGCCCTGACAAAGTTTGGTTAATGAGCCTACAAAAACAACAGCGCCCGGAGAAGCTCCAGGCGCAAACAGATATCAGTGTGGCGCTGGCTGGCTGCCGGTCCCTGGCGCGGTCAGACCGCCGGCCGGGCGGGACGCTCAGGGCGCTTCGGCTTGACCGGCGCGGGCAGCAAGCCTTCGCGCTGCAGCTTCTTGCGGATCAGCTTGCGGGCGCGGCGGACGGCCTCGGCCTTCTCGCGCGCCTTCTTCTCGGACGGCTTCTCGTAATGGCCGCGCAGCTTCATCTCACGGAAGATGCCCTCGCGCTGCATCTTCTTCTTCAGCGCCCGCAGCGCCTGGTCGACATTGTTGTCGCGAACGAGAACCTGCACGTCTCTTAGTCCGTCGTTGTCGGTGGTCCGGAATCGGGGCGGCGACCTCCCGCTCGGAAGATCGCCGCGAAGGTCGTGCGGATACCAGAATTCCTGCCGCCTGTCCACGCTGCAGCGCGGCAAAACCCGTGAAAACACATGGGTTTTGGAGAGGAGCGGACAGGTCGGCTCAGGTGTGGTTCGACATTCCTCAGCCCTCATCCTGAGGAGCGATCGCAGATCGCGTCTCGAAGGAATGCTCCGGATAGTTCCGGAGTCTTTCTCAGCCGGCCTCGGGGAGCACGCGCGTGACGTGGCCCATCTTGCGGCCGGGCCGCGCCTCGCGCTTGCCGTAGAGGTGCAGATGCGTGCCGGGCTCGGCCAAGAGCGTGCGCCAGTCGTTCGCCTGGTCGCCGATCAGGTTCTGCATGGTGACGCGGCCGCGCCGTGCGGTCGCGCCGAGCGGGAAGCCGCAGACGGCGCGGACATGCTGGTGGAACTGCGAGGTCTGCGCCCCCTCGCTGGTCCAATGCCCGGAATTGTGGACGCGCGGGGCGATCTCGTTGACGACGACCTGCTCACCGCTCTTGCCCTCGACCAGGAAGAACTCGACGGCGAAGACGCCGACATAGGCGAGCGCCTCGCCGATGCGTCGCGCGGCCTCGATGGCGGCGTCGGCCGCGGCTGTGTCGATCCGGGCGGGCACCTGCGTCAGCGCCAGGATGTGGTCGCGGTGCTCGTTCTCGCAGACGTCGAAGGCGGCGAAGGAGCCGTCGGCGGCGCGGGCGGCGACGACCGAGACCTCGCGCGCGAAGGTGACGAAGCCTTCGAGGATCGCCGGGAAATGCCCGATCTCGTCCCAGGCTTCGGCGAGGTCGACGCCGTCGACGATCTTGACCTGGCCCTTGCCGTCATAGCCGAAGCGGCGCGTCTTCAGCACGGCGGGGCGGCCGAGTTTGGCGACCGCTTTCTCCAGATCGGCGAGCGAGTCGACCGGTTCGAACGGCGCCACGGCGAGGCTGAGGTCGGCGACGAAGCGCTTTTCGGTCAGGCGGTCCTGCGTCACCGCCAGCGCGCGCGCTCCCGGATGCAGTGGAGTGCGGGCGGCGAGGAAGGCGGCGGTCGCGGCCGGGACGTTCTCGAACTCATAGGTCACGACATCGACGGCGTCGGCGAAGCTGGCGAGCGCCGCCTCGTCCTCATAGGCACCGATGGTGTGGCGGGCGGCGACCTCATAGGCCGGGCTGTCGGGCTCGGGCGCGAAGATGTGGACGCGCACGCCGAGATCGGCCGCGGCCAGCGCCAGCATCCGGGCGAGCTGCCCGCCGCCAAGGATGCCGAGAACGGCGCCGGGGCCGAGCCCGCGTGGATCGGGCCGGGTCATGCCTCGTCCTTCGGGCGCTCAGTGACGGCGGCGCTCAGCTTGGCGCGCCAGGCGTCGAGACGTTCGGCGAGAATTTCGTCGGAGAGCGCAAGGACCGCAGCGGCGAGCAGAGCGGCGTTGATCGCGCCGGCCTTGCCGATGGCGAGCGTGCCGACCGGGATGCCGCCCGGCATCTGCACGATCGAGAGCAGGCTGTCCTGGCCGGAGAGCGCCTTGGATTCCACGGGGACGCCGAAGACGGGGAGGGGCGTGAGCGAAGCGGTCATGCCCGGCAGATGTGCCGCGCCGCCGGCGCCGGCGATGATGACCTTGAACCCAGCCGCCTTGGCGCCCTTGGCGAAATCGACCATCCGGTCGGGGGTGCGATGAGCCGAGACGATGCGGGCGTCGAAGGCGATGCCGAGCTCGCGAAGCGTGTCAGCGGCGTGGCGCATCGTCGCCCAGTCGGACTGGCTGCCCATGATGATGGCGACGGGTGGGGTCGGCTCGGCCATGAGATCAGATGCTTCCCGGCAGGAGGGAGGAAGCGCGCGATCTAGACCGGCCGCAGCGTCACAGGCAAGGGCGGAATCGTCTTCGCGCCACGTTTCGCGCTGAAATTCCATCGGTTTCGGAGTCGTCCCGGACAAGCCGCGCCAGCGGCGCCGATCCGCGACCCATGCCCGAACCTCTTTCGGAAAGGCTCAGGCATGGGTCCCGGGTCGAGCTGTGCTCGCCCGGGACGACTCGGAGTGTGAGGATACTCAGGCGATGATGTCCGGCGTCAGCTGGTCCTCGAGATGGGAGATGCGGTCGCGCAGATAGAGCTTGCGCTTCTTCAGGCGCTGGATCTGGATCTGGTTGACCGGACCGAGCCGTTCGAGCGCATCGATGGCGCTGTCGAGGTCGCGATGCTCCTCGCGCAGTCGCGCCAGCTCCGCTTCCAGAACCTCGATCTCCTCCGGGCTCAATTCGAATCCCATGAAGCCGTCTCATCATCGCCGCGATCGCGGCCGACTATGCGCAGGCGCGGGCGGCCCGGCAAGGGCGTCGCCCCGCTGATACGGAGTGAGCTCGCTCGCATTCATGCGCCTCGGGAAAGGTCCCGGAAGGGATCACAGAAACTCATGGTGCAGTGCACGTCTGCCCCGCAGACGTGAAGCCGGCTCTGTGTCAGACTTCTCTTGCTAGAACGCTCATCAGGAGGATCCAGATGTCGCTGCAGACACATCTCGCCGAGCTCGAACGCAAGCATCGCCAGCTCGAGGAAGCCATCGCCCAGGCGGTCGCCAGTCCCTCGTCGAGCGATCTTGGCGTAGCAGAGCTCAAGCGGAAGAAGCTGCTGCTGAAGGATGAGATCGAGCGCGTGCGGCTGACCATGCCGGCACCGACGTTACACTGAGATGACTAGGCGGGCCGCGGCGGCCCGCGACGAATTCGCGCAAGGCGCGCTTGACCGGCCCCGAAAGGGGCCGGTTTTTCATGAGGCCGAGGACTGGGCTCGCCACCAGTATCCCGGTCGTCGGCGAGGCCGGACTTGGACGCGCGGCATTGAACGTGCAAGACTCGAGCGCGCCGCGAGGGAGGCACCGTTGGCCCGTGTCGATCCACGCAACACCACCCGTTACTGGAACGCGACCGGCGTCGATGGGCTCAGCTGCCTCCACGCCGACTTCACCACGCACGACTACGCGCCGCATCAGCACGATGCGTTCGTCGTCGCCGTGACGGAAAGCGGCGGCTCCGAATTCAAGAGCCGCGGCCGCAGCGACGAGGCCCGCGAGAGCGTGTTGCTCGTCTTCAATCCTGCTGAGCCCCATTCCGGCCGCATGGGCTGGAGCAATCGCTGGCGCTATCGCTCATTCTATCTGACGCAGCCCGCCATCGAGACAGTGGTCGCCGATCTCGGCATCGCTCGGCCGGCCTATTTCATGCGCAATGTCCTTGGCGATCCAGACCTGATCGCGGCCTTCGCCCGACTGCACCGGAGCCTGGAGGATGGCCATGACCCGCTCGAAGAGCGCGAGCTCCTCGTCGCCAGTTTCGGCCAGCTCTTCGCGCGCCATGGCGACGGCGCCCGTGCGATCCCGACGGCGCCGCGCGATGAGACGGCAGTTTCGATCGTGGCGAAGCGGATGGCCTCGCAGCATGCCGAAAGTGGGCTGTCTCTCGACGAAATGGGGCTTTGGGTCGACATGACCCCGTTCCAGCTCATCGGACTGTTCAAGCGCACGGTCGGGCTGACGCCTCACGCCTATCTGACACAGCTCCGCTTGAAGGCGGCGATCCGCGAGCTGAAGGCCGGCGCGCCGATCGCCGAGGCGGCTCTGGCCAGCGGCTTCTACGACCAGAGCGCGCTGACCAGGCATTTCAAGCGATCTTTCGGGATCACGCCCTTGCAATACCAAAGAGCGGGTGCTGCCGGCACCGGCCGCTGATCGCTCAATTTCCGCCAATACCGCGCCGAGCCCGATCGCCAGACTCCCTCGAAAAGGAGTCTTTTCGTGACGCGCTATTTCTGTCTGGACGAGCCGGAGCTGTTCGAGCTCGAAACCTCGGTCGTGGCGGCCGAGCCGGGACGGGTCCGTCTGGAGCGATCGCCGTTCTATCCGGGGGGCGGCGGACAGCTTCCCGACAGGGGCAGGTTGCAGTGGTCGGGTGGCGAGGTCGCGATCACGGGCTTCGAGAGCGACGGGAGCGGCATCTGGCATGTGCTGGCTGAGCCGGTGACGCCCTCGGATGCCGTGATCGCTGCAGTCGATCGCCCGTTCCGGCAGCTCATGCGCGAGCTCCATACCGATCTGCACATCGTCAATGCGCTGGTCTATCAGGGCTTCGATGGCGCGCTCGTCACCGGCGTCCAGATGAACGAGGACGGCACGGCGCGGATCGATTTCGATCTGCCGGAGGCCGACAACGAGCGGCTGAAGAGCCTCGAAGGCGCCATCAACGATGTGATCAGGCAGGACCTGCCGGTCCGCGAGACCCATGTCGGCGCGGATGAGGCCTTCGACGAGCCCGGCCTGATCCGGTCGCGCTCGGTCACGCCGCCGCCAACGGCCGACGGCAAGATCAGGGTCGTCGAGATCGCCGGGCTCGACCGCCAGGCCTGCGGCGGCACGCATCTGGCGTCGACCGGTGCGTCTCGACCGCTGCGCATCCTGAAGATCGACAATAAGGGCCGGCACAACCGGCGCCTTCGCATCGGCCTCGACGGCGCGTGAGGCCGGCCATGTCCGCTCCGTTGAAAGGGCTCTGGGCACGCCCGCTCCTGCTGCTCTGGCTGCCGCCGCTGTTCTGGGCCGGGAACCTTGTCCTCGGCCGCGCGCTGGGGCCGAGCTTTCCACCGGTGTCGCTCGCCGTCGGGCGCTGGCTCGTGGCGCTGGCCTGCCTTGCGCCCTTCATCGGCCGGCAGGCCTGGCGGGAGCGGGCGCTGCTGCGGCAGCACCTTGCCCTCATCGTCGCCTGCGGCGCCTTCGGCATCGCCGGTTACAATGCGCTCGGCTACCTGGCGCTGCAGACGACCCCTGCCGCCAGCGTCGCCTTCCTGAACTCGACCTTGCCGCTAATGGTGCCGCTGGCGGCCTTCGCGCTCGGGGTCGAGCGCGTCTCCGGCCGCACCCTCGCCGGCATCGCGGTCTCCTTCGCCGGCGTGGTCTGGATCGTCTCGCGCGGCGACCTGCAGCAGCTCGCGGGATTGCGGGCCGATGGCGGCGAGCTGCTCGTGCTGATCGCCGTCGCGAACTACGCGGTCTATTCGATCCTGCTGCGGCGCAAGCCGGCAGCATTGAGCCCGCTCGTCTTCCTGGCTGCCACGATGGCGGCAGGCCTGCTGGTCCTGGCACCATTCTGGGCCTTCGAGCTGGTGCAAGGCGCGCGCATTCCGACAGATGCCGGCTCGGTCGCAGCCGTGCTCTATATCGGGGTCTTCGCTTCGCTCCTCGCCTTCATCCTCTGGGGGCATTGCGTGGCGACGCTCGGGCCGAGCGTCACCGGCGTCTCGTTCCATCTGGTGGCGCTGTTCACGGCGCTGCTCGCGGTCGCGGTGCTGGGAGAGCCGGTCCGCGGCTTCCACCTCGTCGGCATGGCGCTGATCCTTGCCGGGTTCTTCATTGCGACCGGGAGCCGGGCGGGCTCTCGGCTGCGGCCAGCGCAGCAACCCGGCGCGTCCCGGCTCTGAGAAGACAATGGATACGATCGAGATCCTGCGCAGGCTCGTCGCCTTCGACACGACCTCGCACCGCTCCAACCTCGATCTGGTTCATTGGGCCGCCGATTATCTCGAGCAGGCTGGGGCGCGGGTCCGCCTGACGCGCGACGCCTCCGGCGAGAAGGCCAATATCCTGGCGACGATCGGGCCCGATCAGCCGGGTGGCATCGTCCTCTCCGGGCATACCGATGTCGTCCCGGTCGACGATCAGGACTGGGCGAGCGATCCGTTCGTGCTCGCCAGCCGGGATGGGCGTCTGCATGGCCGCGGCGCCGTCGACATGAAGGGTTTCGTCGCGGCCTGCCTTGCGGCCGTTCCGGGCTGGCACGCCCGCGAGCTGCGCCGGCCGATCCATCTGGCCCTGTCCTACGACGAGGAGATCGGCTGCTTGGGTGTGCCGCTGCTGATCGCCGACATGCTGGCGCATTGCCCGCGTCCGGCGCTCGCCATCATCGGCGAGCCGACGCAGATGCGCATCGGGCTCAGCCATCGCGGCTTCTATGGCTATCGCAGCGTCTTTCATGGCCGTGCCGCCCATTCGAGCAACCCGCGTCTCGGCGCCAGTGCGATCGCGCCGGCTGCGGCATTCGTCGGAGCTCTTTCAGGCCTAGGAAGGCAGGACGGTCAGACGGCGATAACTGTCAATGTCGGCAGGATCGCGGGCGGCAGCGCCATCAACATCGTTCCCGAATGCTGCGAGGTCGTCTGGGAGTTCCGGCCGCCCGACGAGGCTGCCGCCGGCGCCCTGCTCGCCGAGGTGAAGGATTTCGTGGCGGGATTACCTCCTGGTGTGAGTGTCGAGACGACACCGCTGGCGTCCGTGCTGCCGCTCGATTGTGCGGCCGACAGCCCGGCAGTCGCGGCGGTGCGCGGATTTGGTGGCGTGTGGCCGCCGATCGCGATGCCGTTCGGGACCGAGGCCGGCTTCTTCCAGCAGGCCGGTATCCCGGCTCTGGTCTGCGGCCCCGGCTCGATTGCGCAGGCGCATCAGCCGGACGAATGGATCGCGCGCGCCGGGCTGGAGGCAGCGGATCGATTTCTCGCTCGCATCGGCGGTTGGGCGGCAGGCGAGCGTTGAGACTGGCTTTCCGGGTGTGGCCTGTGCTTTTTGTCTCTATTGTTCCCTAAAAAGAGTTATATAAGAATAATTGGGATCAATAGGGATTTTTCGATGAATGTATTCCATACCGTCGAGCAGGTCGCGGAGCGCCTCGGACTGCATCCGAAGACCGTGCTCCGCTTCATTCGTGAAGGCCGGCTTCGCGCGACCCGGGTCGGCAAGTCCTATCGCATCATCGCCTCCGATCTGGACGCCTTTGCCGGCGTGGACACGTCTGCCGCGAAGCACTCCGTTCGCGTGACGTCGATCCTGGAAGTGGGCGATCTCGATCTCGACCGGGCGCAGACAATCGCGACCTTCCTGAGCACGGCGATCATGAGCACGCAGGCAAGGCCGAATCCGATCCAGCTGACGACCGCGTTCGACGACGCGGCCAGACTTTTGAAGGTCGTCATCATCGGCACGCCGGCCGATACCGCCCAGCTGCTCCAGCTCACCCAGATCCAGCTGGAAAATCTGCGATGACGACGCAAGCCTTCCGCTCGGCCGAGGGAGCCGAGACCGTGCGGCGTCTCTATCGCAAGGTGCTGGACGGCTGGCCGGTGCCGGCCTGCGAATTGCGCCTGCCCACGCACCAGGGCGAGACCTTCGTGCTGGCGTTCGGCCGGGAGGATGGGCCGCCCGTCGTCCTTCTCCACGGCGCGCAGGCCAATGCCGCGGCCTGGATTCTCGATGCGATGCCCTGGGCCGAGCATTTCAGGCTCTATGCCGTCGACATGATCGGGGAGGCAGGCTTCAGCGCACCTGTTCGCCCGCCGCTGGCTTCGGACGCGCACGCGCTCTGGCTCGACGACGTCATGTCCGGGCTCGGCCTGTCGCGGGCGGCGGTGGTCGGCGTCTCGCTCGGCGGCTGGCTGGCGCTGGACTATGCCAACCGCCGGCCGGATTTCGTCGAGCGCCTCGCTCTGATCTGCCCGGCCGGGATCGGCCGGCAGAAGAACTTCCTGCTGCGGGCGGCGCCCCTGCTGCTCCTCGGCTCATGGGGAAAGCGCCGAATGCGCGAGCTCGTCCTCGGACCCGCGCTGAGCGAGCCGCCTGAGGACCTGAAGCCCGTCATCGCCCTGATGGAAGCGATCGGGCGCTCGATTCGGCTTCGCCTCGGGATGATACCCCGCTTGAGCGACGCCGAGCTGGCAAGGCTGAAGATGCCCATTCTGGCGATCATGGGCGGGCGGGATGTACTGATCAATTCGGACGAGACCCGCCGCCGGCTGCAGGCGTTCGCGCCGCATGCCGAGATCGACTTCCTGCCCCAGGCCCGGCATTTCATCCCGGGGCAGTCGGAGCCAGTCTTGCGTTTCCTCGCTGATAGGCAGGCTCGCCATGGATAGCGCGATGCTGGAGATTGCGGGGCGCCGTGTCCTGATCTGCGCCTCGGCCGGAACAGTGCTGGCCAAGCCGGGCGACGCCAACGACTTCCTGGCGGAGGCCTGGGCGCAGGAGGCCGACATGCTCGCCATTCCGTCCGAGCGCCTCGGCGAGGATTTTTTCGACCTGCGGAGCGGCCTTGCCGGCGAGGTCGGCCAGAAATTCGCGAACTATCGGATGCCGCTTGCGATCATCGGCGACCTTGCGCAATGGACCGCCAGGAGCTGCGCCTTTCGCGACTATGTTCGCGAAGCCAATGCGGGAAGCAGCCTCTGGTTCGTGGCCGACTGCGCCGAGCTGGTCGCGAAGGTCTCTGCCCGACGCAACTGATCCCGGCGCAGTCCGGGGGCGATGGCGCGCGGCGCTACAGCGCCCGCGCCATTTCCCTCAGCTTGAATTTCTGGATCTTCCCCGTCGAGGTCTTGGGCACCTCGACGAAGACCACGGTCCGCGGGCATTTGAACGAGGCGAGCAGCGTCTTGCACCAGGCGATGATCTCGTCCTGCGTGGCTGATTGCCCCGGCTTCAATTCGACGAAGGCGCAGGGCGTCTCGCCCCATTTCTCGTCCGGGCGGGCGACGACGGCGGCGGCCTGCACCGCCGGGTGCTTGTAGAGCGCATCCTCGACCTCGATCGATGAGATGTTCTCGCCACCGGAGATGATGATGTCCTTGGAGCGGTCCTTGAGCTGAATGTAGCCGTCGGGATGCATCACGCCGAGATCGCCGGAATGGAACCAGCCGCCGGCGAAGGCTGCTTTGGTCGATTTCGGGTTCTTGAGATAGCCCTTCATCACGACATTGCCGCGGAACATCACCTCGCCGAGGCTCGTGCCGTCGCGCGGCACGCGCTCCATCGTTTCGGGATCGAGCACGTCGAGCCCTTCCAGCGCCGGATAGCGTACCCCCTGGCGCGCCTTCAACGCCGCCTGCTCGCCGCCGGGCAGGGCATCCCAGGCGCCGTTCCACTCGTTGACCACGGCGGGGCCGTAGACCTCGGTCAAACCGTAGAGATGGACGACGTTGAAGCCGGCCTGCGCCATGCCGGCGAGCACGGCCTCCGGCGGGGGCGCGGCGGCGGTGAAGAAATTGACCTTCTGGGGGAAGCTGCGGCGCTCGGCATCGGGCGCGTTGAGCAGCGTCGACATGACGATCGGCGCGCCGCACATATGGCTGACGCCATGGTCGGCGAGGGCGTCATACATGGCCTTGGCCCGAACCTGACGCAGGCAGACATGGGTGCCGGCGAGCAGCGAGATCGTCCAGGGGAAGCACCAGCCGTTGCAGTGGAACATCGGCAGGGTCCAGAGATAGACCGGGTGCCGACCCATGCCGCCGGTGAGCACGTTGGAGGTCGCCAGCAGGTTCGCACCGCGATGATGGTAGACCACGCCCTTGGGATCGCCCGTCGTGCCCGAGGTGTAGTTAAGTGCGATCGCATCCCATTCGTCCGACGGCATGACCCAGTCGAAATCGGGATCGCCCTGCGCGAGGAAATCCTCGTATTCGACGCTGCCGAGGCGCTCGCCCGGGCCGTCATAGACCGGGTCGTCATAGTCAATGACCAGTGGCTTCACCTTGCAGAGCGCCAGCGCCTCCTTGACCGTCTTCGAGAACTCGCGGTCGGCGATCAGCACCTTGGCCTCGCCATGGTCGAGCGAGAAGGCGATGATCGCGGCGTCGAGGCGGGTGTTGAGCGTGTTGAGGACGGCGCCGCACATCGGCACGCCGTAATGGCATTCGAGCATGGCCGGGGTATTGGGCAGCATCGCCGCGACCGTGTCGTTCTTGCCGATGCCGTGCTGTTTCAGCGCCGAGGCGAGCCGGCGGGTGCGGGCGTAGAGCTCGGCGTAAGATCGCTTCAGCGGGCCGTGGATGACGGCGACATGGTTTGGGAAGACGCTGGCGGCGCGCTCCAGGAAGGGCAGCGGCGAGAGCGGCTGGAAGTTCGCCGGGTTGCGGTCGAGGTCGGTGTCGTAGGGTGAGAGCGGCATGGCGTTCGGCGTTCCCGGCGGTTGTTGCCGGACAGCCTAGAAGCGCGCTTCGCCTCCCGCAATCAGCCGAAGAGCGGACGCAGGCCGTCGAAGACCAGTTTCAGGCCGACCGCGATCAGCAGCCAGTAGATGATGGTGTAGAAGCGCTCGGCCGGGACGCGCCTGACCAGCCAGACGCCGGCCATGGTCGAGAGGATCGCCACCGGGGCCAGCGCCGCCGAGGCCAGCAGGTTCTGGTGGCTGAACTGGCCGAGGATGAAATAGGGCAGCACCTTGATCCAGTTCATCAGCGCGAAGAACAGCGCGCCGGTGCCGACGAAGACGGCCGGCGGCAAGCGCTGCGGCATCACATAGATCTGGAAGGGCGGGCCGCCGGCATGGGCGATCATGCTGGTGAAGCCGCAGATCGCGCCCCAGACCGTGCCGGCCGCGTAGTTCGCCTTCGTTACCGGCTGGGCCACCGTCTTGCCGGCGAGGAGGCGGCGCAGGGCGAAGCCGATCGAAATCACCCCGACGGCGAGGCCGACGACGGCGTCGGAGACCTTCGCCGCCAGGAGATAGCCGGCGAGCACGCCGAGCAGCATGCCGGGGATGAGGGTCGCGAGGTTCCGGCGGTCGAAGTCGCGGCGATAGGACCAGACCGAGACGACGTCCTGGATGATGAGGATCGGCAGCATGATCGCCGCCGCCTGCACCGGCGAGACGATCAGCGCCATCAGCGGCAGCGAGAGCAGGCTCAGGCCCGCGAAGCCGCCCTTGGACAGCCCCATCAGGATGACGGCCGGGACCATGACGGCGAAGAAGGTGAGGTCGAAGGTCATGGCCTCGGGGATGCGCGGGATGTGCAGCGCAGCCCATCCGGTTGCGCTGAAAGTCTGAGATCGCGGTGCTTGCACGCAAGCGGCGGACATGGGCACGATCCCGCGCCAAATCCGGCCCGCAGACGGCCAGCCCTGAGTTCAGCTCTAGGCCCAATACCAGGCGAAGAGGAACGCTTTTCATGACTGCCAGCCATGCAAGCCGCTATGCTGAGACCTATGCCGCCTGGCAGCGGGATCCTGAAGCTTACTGGGCCGAGATCGCCAAGGGGATCGAGTGGATCAAGCCGCCGCAGCAGATCTTCGATGCGGAGGCCGGCATCTATGGCCGCTGGTTTCCGGATGCGAGCTGCAATACCTGCTTCAACGCGCTCGATCGGCATGTCCGCGACGGAAGGGCCGAGCAGACGGCCCTGATCTATGACAGCCCGGTCACCGGCACCAAGGCGAGCTTCACCTATGCGCAGATGCTCGACGAGGTTTCGACCCTCGCGGCCGTGCTGCAGGACCAGGGCGTCGGCAAGGGCGACCGCGTCATCCTCTACATGCCGATGATCCCGGAAGCCGCCTTCGCGATGCTGGCCTGCGCGCGGATCGGCGCGGTGCATTCGGTGGTGTTCGGCGGCTTTGCGGCTAAGGAACTGGCGACCCGGATCGACGACGCCACGCCGAAGTTGATCATGACCGCGACCTGCGGCATCGAGCCGACGCGCGTGGTCGAATACAAGCCGCTGCTCGACGCCGCGATCGATCTCGCCAAGCACAAGCCCGATGCCTGCATCGTGCTGCAGCGGCCGCAGGTCGATGCCTCCATGCATGTCAGCCGCGACAAGAACTGGCGCACGCTCGTCGCCGCCGCGCGCGCAAACCGGCGCAAGGCCGAGTGCGTCGAGGTCGCCGCGACCGACCCGCTCTATGTGCTCTACACCTCCGGCACGACGGGGCGGCCCAAGGGCGTGGTGCGCGACAATGGCGGGCACATGGTCATGCTGATCGCCACCATGACGCAGCTCTACGACGTCCGGCCCGGCGAGGTGATGTTCACCGCCTCCGATGTCGGCTGGGTTGTCGGCCACAGCTACATCGTCTACGGCCCGCTGATCCAGGGCGCGACCTCGATCCTCTACGAGGGCAAGCCGGTCGGCACGCCCGATCCCGGCGCCTATTGGCGGGTGATCGCCGAGCACAAGGCGGTGGCGATGTTCACCGCGCCGACCGCCTTCCGGGCGATCCGCAAGGAAGACCCGCAGGCGACCTATCTCAAGAATTACGATCTCTCGCAGTTCCGCACGCTCTTCCTCGCCGGCGAGCGGGCCGATCCCGATACGCTGAAATGGGCCGAGGACGTGCTCAAGGTGCCGGTGGTCGACCATTGGTGGCAGACCGAGACCGGCGCCTGCATGGTCGGCAACCCGGTGGGCCTCGGCCTGCTGCCGATCAAGCACGGCTCGCCGAGCGTGCCGCTGCCGGGCTACGACATCCAGTGCCTCGACGAGGGCGGCAGGCCGGTGCCGGCCGGGACGATGGGCGCGATCGTCGCCAAGCTGCCGCTGCCGCCCGGCGCGCTGCCGACGCTGTGGCACGACGATGACCGCTTCCGCAGCGCCTATCTCGAGACCTATCCCGGCTTCTACAACACCTCGGATGCCGGTTTCATCGACGAGGACGGCTATGTCTTCATCATGGGCCGGACCGACGACATCATCAATGTCGCCGGCCACCGGCTCTCGACAGGGGGCATGGAGGAGGTGCTGGCCTCGCACCCGGCCGTTGCCGAATGCGCCGTGGTCGGGGTCAAGGACGCGCTCAAGGGCGAGCAGCCCTGCGGTTTCGTCGTGATGAAGGCCGGGGTGACGCAATCGCCGGCCGAGGTCGAGAAGGAGCTGGTCGGGCTGGTGCGCGACAGAATAGGCCCCGTCGCCGCCTTCAAGCTGGCGATCACTGTGGCGCGGCTGCCGAAGACGCGCTCGGGCAAGATCCTGCGCGCCACGATGAAGAAGATCGCCGACGGCGAGGACTACGCCATGCCGGCGACGATCGAGGACCCGGCCGTGCTGGGCGAGATCGGCACCGCGCTGAAGGGCAGGGGGCTGGGCTGACTTAGAATCCCACCGCGGCGCCGTTCCAGCGCAATAGTCGCGCCGGCAATTCCAGCCGCATCAGGTCCTCGCCGACGATCAGCGGCCCGGCATAGCCGCCAGCCCGGATCTCGGCGAAGAGCGCCGCAGTATCGGCTCCCGGCGGGACGAGATGGGTCAGCGCCAGCGTCTTGACGCCAGCGCGTCTCGTCAGGCCGGCCACCACCGCCGGCGTCATGTGATAGCTCTGGACCGAGGCGACCGTCTGCGCCGAGCGCACGCCGGCGGTGACCGGCATCTGGCTTTCGATGAAGACCTCGCAGACCAGCAGGTCGCAGCCCTGAGCGGCCTGTTCGAGCGAGGGCGTCAGGCGGGTATCGCCCGAGAAGACGATGCGGCTGCCATTGGCTGAGAGGATGAGCCCGAAGGCGGGCTCGACCGGCTTGTGGTCGACGAGGAAGGCTTCGATGCGGAGAGCGCCGAGCCCGGCGATCGGGCCTTCGCGCAGCTCTTCGAACAGAACCTCCAGGCCGGTCGCATCCGGGCGCTTCTCGAAGGCGATGCGCAAGGCGCGCTCGCGGGCGAAGGCTTCGTATTGGCCGCGCATATTGGCGAGGGCCGGCGCAGGCGCGAGCACGCGCCAGGGGCGGTTGCGGCCCTGATGCCAGGACGAGACGACGAGCTGGTAGAAATCGACCAGATGGTCGGAGTGCTCATGGGTGACGATGAGCGCGTCGATCTGCGCCCCGGCATGGCCGGCGGCGACGAGGCGCTGGCTGACGCCGGAACCGCAATCGATGAGCAGCTTGCTGCCGCCGGCCTCGGCGAGATGGGCGGGGCCGGCGCGGCGCAGGCTGACGGGCGGCGCGCCGCTGCCCAGGACGGTGAAGGCGAGGTCCGTTGTCATCGTCGCTCGCCTCCAGCCATGCTTTCGACCAGTTGGGCTCAGTAGCCGCCGTCGTCGTCCTCGTCGGCCGGGCGCTTGAGCTGCTTCAGCTTGGCGAAGACCGAATCGACGTCGATCTTCTCCTCGTCCTGCCGCTTGGGCCGGCTCATGTCGGCGAAGGGCTGCGAGGACGGCGCCGGCTCCGGCGCAGTGGTCTCCTCGGCCGGGAGCAGGGTCGAGCCGGTATCCTGCAAGACCATGGCCGGGCGCTCCTTGGCGGCGCGGGCCACCTCGAAGTCGAGGTCGATCTGCGAGGTCAGGCCGAGGCTGACCGGGTCGATCGGCTGCAGCTGCTGGGTGTTCCAGTGCGTGCGGTCTCGAATCTGGGCGATCGTCGTCTTGGTCGTGCCGATCAGGCGGATGATCTGCGCGTCCTTGAGCTCGGGGTGGTTGCGCAGCAGCCAGAGGATCGCATTCGGGCGGTCCTGGCGCTTCGAGACCGGGGTATAGCGCGGGCCCTTGGTGCGCTTGATCTCCGGCACCTTGACCTTGCGCTCGGCCAGCTTGAGCTGGTGCGACGGGTTCTTGGCGGCGCGCTCGAGCTCCTCGCGGGTAAGCTGGCCGGAGGTGATCGGGTCGAGGCCCTTGATGCCGGCCGCAACCTCGCCATCGGCGATGCCGCGCACCTCGAGCGGGTGCAGTTTGCAGAACTCGGCGATCTGCTCGAAGGTCAGCGAGGTGTTCTCGACCAGCCAGACCGCAGTGGCCTTGGGCATCAGCGGCGTTTGTGACACGGGCCGTCTCCTGGAATGTCGCGGGCAATAGCTCTCAGGCGCCGACCGGCCGCCCGGCCGGTCATCCAAATCATCGACGATGAGCAGGATGGGCCGCCTTATAGGCAAAGCCGGGAAGGCTGTCCAATCAATCCGAAGGATCAGATCGTCAGCACGATCTTGCCGATGTGGGCGTTGCTCTCCATCAGCGCGTGCGCTTGTGCCGCTTGCGCCAGCGGGAAGCGGGCATGGATCACCGGCTTGCAGCGCCCCTCGGTCAATAGCGGCCAGACCTTCTCCTCGAGCTCGCGTGCGATTCCCGCCTTCTCGGCGATCGTGCGCGGGCGCAGGGTCGAGCCGGTATGGGTCAGCCGCTTCAGCATCAGGCGGCTGAAATTGACCTCGGCCTTCGGGCCGTTGAGGAAGGCGATCTGGACGATGCGGCCGCTCTCGGCAGCGGCCTCGTAATTGCGGTTGATGTAGTCGCCGCCGACCATGTCGAGGATCAGGTCGACGCCGCGCCCGCCGGTCGCGGTCTTGGCCGCGGCGACGAAATCCTCGGTGCGGTAGTTGACGGCGTGGTCGGCGCCGAGCTCGCGGCAGGCGGCGCATTTGTCATCTGATCCGGCGGTTGCCAGCACGGTCGCGCCAAAAGCCTTGGCGAGCTGGATCGCGGTGGTGCCGATGCCCGAGGTGCCGCCATGCACCATGAAGCTCTCGCCCTTTTTCAGGCCGCCGCGCTGGAAGACATTGGTCCAGACGGTGAAAAAGGTCTCGGGGAGCGCGCCGGCCTCCTCAAGCGACAGTCCGGACGGGATCGGCAGGGCGTTGTCTTCATGAACCACGGCATATTGCGCATAGCCACCGCCGGCGACGAGGGCGCAGACCTGATCGCCGACCTCATAGCGCGAGACGCCCTCGCCAAGCGCGACGATGCGGCCGGCGAATTCGAGGCCGGGAATGTCGGAAGCGCCTGGCGGGGGAGCGTACCCGCCCATGCGCTGCAAGACGTCGGGCCGGTTGACGCCGGCGACCGCGACATGGGCCAGGAGTTGGCCGGGGCCGGGCTGCGGCACCGGACGCTGCTGGGGTTTCAGCACATCCGGGCCGCCGGGGGCCTCGAAGCCGATGGCGGTCATGGTCTGGGGCAGGGCAGTCATGGGCGTCTCCTCGCCTGTGGTGCTGGCGTTGTGCTGCGATTAAGCTCGCACGTCCGGAGGATGCAAGGCGAGGCTATGATGGCTGGATTTCTCGACGACGACCGCCCGGCACCGAAGCGGGCCCATGAGATCGGGCAGGATCTGTCTCAGCTCTCGGTTGCCGAACTCAGCGAACGGATCGTGCTGCTGGAAGCGGAGATCGAACGCTTGAAGGAAGCCCGTGAGAAGAAGTCGGCCTCACGCTCGGCTGCCGACGCCTTTTTCAAGAAGGCCTGAGGCGACATCGCGGCCGTCAACAGGTGTCGCGGGTGCCGCGGCAATTTTGGAACGACTGAGTCCTTCCCGCCACGCGACAAGATGCGCCAGTAGATGAACGGATATTCATCTTCGCATTGCGGGCCGATGCGCCTATCCTGAGGCCGTGGACAGAAGGCGGCCGAATGCCGCCCGCCCGCGCCGACGCAACGTCTCGGCCGGGGCCGCTTCCGACAATGACAGCAGGTGGAAACGAGGCCGAGCGACAGCGGGACGCTGTCCGCGGCTGCACGCCTGCTCCTGAGATAGGAGACAAGACGATGCGCTTCATCGCGCTCGCCATGGCCTTGCTCGCGGTCACGCCGGCCATCGCCGTAGAGGATACCGCCCGGATCGGGCTGCGCGAGGACGGCGGCAAGCCGCTCGCCGCCTTCCAGTTCCGCTGGCCGCAGACCGTCGTGATCATGCAGGCGCCGGTCACCCTGCTCGGCGGCCACAGTATCGAGATCAGGCGCGAGATCGCCCCCAGTGTCAGCCTCGGCGGCACCTATCGCTATTCGCTCGGCGAGCGTTTCCTCAGCGAGCGCTTCGGCCTGAAGCTGACGGTGACGCGCTGACGAAATCGACTGCGTCAGGATCGTTCGAATTTGTCGCATTTTCGGGCGGCGTTAACGGCCGCTTAACGATTCCAAAGTATGAATCGCATCATCCAGTTTGTCTGGATGTCGAGTGGCTCCTGCCCACTCTGTTTGACGCCTCCCTGTTGACCTTCGAGCCGCCTTCGGGGCGGCTCTTTTTTTGGTCTGGTGCCCGGTTCATCCGCCCGAGCGGGGCGTCGCCGGAGCGGACCATCGCACCGTTAACCTTAACGACACGTTACCACGGCGCCGACAAGCTCATGGCGTTATCCTTGCGATGTCCCGGCCAGTTCGGCGTCGCGTCTCTCGATCGCACGCCGCTGTACCGATTGGAGACATGGGATGACCGATCTGACGATGCTGAGGCCCGAGGCCGAGGACGGCGCGATCTCGTTCGCGCGCGGCTTCGTCAAGTCGGACGCGTTCATGCAGCTGTTCCGCGAGGGGATGGGGCTGGTCGAGGCGACCGCTTCCTATCTCGACGGGGACGGCCGAGCCGAATCGGCGGCGCTACCGCGCGAGGTCTCGCTGACCTATGCGACGGAGAGCATGCGCCTGACGACGCGGCTGATGCAGATCGCCTCCTGGCTGCTGGTTCAGCGCGCCGTCGCCGAGGGCGAGATGAGCGCCGAGCAGGCGCGCAACGAGCACAACAAGGTCCGCATCGCCGAGCCGATGCTGCAGCCGACGAGCGTCGAGGCGGCGCGCCTGCCGCAGCGCCTGCGCGACCTGATCGGCCACTCGATCCGCCTGCAGGAACGCATCCGCAATCTCGACGCGCAGATGTCGGGCGCTATCCGGCCCGCCGCGGCGAATCCGGTGCGAGGCCAGATCGAGAGCCTGCAGGCCCGGCTCGGCCTGCTGCGCTGATCGACTTGGCGCGATGCTCGGGCCTGGCGCGAGCATCTCAGGCCGAATGAGGCTCTCAAAGCGCCTCTTCGTCATGAGATTCTCGGGTCTGCGCTTCGCTTCGCCCGAGAATGACGAGAAGCCCGACCGCGGCGTATCGTCGCCACCAATGCAAAAAGCCCGGCCGCGAGGCCGGGCTTTTCTGTCGTGCTCGCAGGCCCGAAAGGGCCGCGAAACCCAAGAATTACTTCTTGCCGAGGGCGCCCAGCGCGCCGAAACGCGAGTTGAAGCGCGAGACGCGGCCGCCGCGGTCCAGCATGTGCTGGGTGCCGCCGGTCCAGGCCGGGTGGGTCTTCGGGTCGATGTCGAGGTTGAGGGTGTCACCCTCCTTGCCCAGCGTCGAACGCGTGAAGTATTCGGTGCCATCGGTCATGACGACCTTGATGGTGTGGTAGTCGGGATGAATGCCGGTCTTCATGGCGAAATCCTCAATTCGAAAAGCGGGTGGCCGGAACTGGGCGCACATCGCCGGCTCTTCGAACAATTCGTATGAGCCTGTCGTGAAGTCGGGTGCCCATAGCGCAGCCGCGGCGGCGGTGCAAGCTTTTCAGGACGAGTGAGCGTGGCAAACGAGAACAAAGAAGACCAAAAGGCGCGGCCGGATTTCACGGCACTGCGCTCGTTCTGGCCCTATGCTATGGCCCAGAAGCAGCGGATCGCCTTCGCGCTCGTCGCCCTTATCGTTGCTTCGCTCGCGACGCTGGCGCTGCCGATGGCGGTCAGGCGCGTCATCGATGTCGGCTTCTCCGGCGGCGAGCAGCAGCTGGCCAACTCCTATTTCGCCCTGCTGATCGGCGTCGTCGCCGTGCTGGCGCTGGCGAGCTCGTTCCGCTTCTACCTGGTGATGACGGTCGGCGAGCGCGTCGTCTCGCAATTGCGGGCCGACGTCTTCGCGCATCTGACCAAGCTCGAGCCCGCCTTCTTCGATGCCAGCCGGGCCGGGGACCTGGTCTCGCGCCTGACCGCCGACACCACCCAGATCAAGTCGACCTTCGCCTCGACCGCCTCGATCGCGCTGCGCAACGGCATCATGTTCCTCGGCGCGCTGGCGCTGATGATCGCGACCAGCCCGCAGCTCTCGGCGATCGTGATCGGCGCGATCCCGCTGGTCGTGCTGCCGCTGGTCTTCTCCGGCCGCAGCGTCCGCAAGCGCGCCCGCGCGGCGCAGGACCGGCTCGCCGACGCCTCCGCCTTCGCCTCCGAGGCGATCGGCGCGATCCGGACGATGCAATCCTTCGGTGCGGAGCGCGCGACGGCAGCGCGCTTCCAGGGCGCCTCGGACGGCGCCTATGACGCCTCGCGCGATGCGACGCGCTCGCGCGCCTGGCTCTCCGGCATCGCGATCTTCCTGGTCTCGGCCAGCGTCGTGCTGGTGCTCTGGGTCGGCGCGACCGAGGTTTTCGCCGGGCGGATGAGCGGCGGACGCCTGTCGCAATTCGTGCTCTACGCGGTGCTGGCGGCAAGCTCGCTCGGCCAGCTATCCGAGGTCTATGGCGACATCTCGGCGGCGGCCGGCGCCGCCGGACGGCTCGGTGAGATCCTCGCGACGAAACCGGCGATCGCCGCGCCGCCGCATCCGAAGGCGCTGCCGACACCGCCGGTCGGCGCGCTCGCCTTCGAGGGCGTCTCCTTCCGCTATCCCGGGCGAAGCAATCTCGCGCTCGCCGATCTCGACCTTGCGATCAGACCGGGCGAGCGGGTCGCGCTGGTCGGCCCGTCAGGCGCCGGCAAGAGCACGGTGCTGCAATTGGCGCTGCGCTTCTACGACCCCTTCGCCGGGCGTGTCGTCGTCGACGGCGTCGCCGGGCCGGAGGCCGATCCGACCGAGTGGCGCAGCCGCTTCGCGCTGGTGCCGCAGGAGCCGACCGTGTTCGGCGTTTCGGTCGCCGACAACATCGCCTATGGCCGCCCCGGGGCGAGCCGCGCGCAGATCGAGGACGCTGCTCAGCTCGCCGCCGCCGACGGCTTCATCCGGGCTCTGCCCGATGGCTACGACACCATCATCGGCGAGCGCGGCGTCACCTTGTCGGGCGGCCAGCGCCAGCGCCTCGCCATCGCCCGGGCCGTGCTGAAGGACGCGCCGATCCTGCTGCTGGACGAAGCGACCTCAGCGCTCGATTCGGAGAGCGAGCGCGCCGTGCAGGACGCGCTCGACCGGTTGATGCAGGGGCGGACCACGCTGGTCGTCGCGCACCGCCTTGCCACCATTCTCTCCGCCGACCGCATCCTGGTGATGGAGGACGGCCGGGTGGTCGAGGAGGGCACCCACGCCGCCCTGGTCGCCAAGGGCGGGCTCTATGCGCGCCTCGCGGCGCTGCAGTTCGGGCTGGAGGCGGCGTAGGCTCATCTCCCCGGGGATGCCGCTGCGAAACGCGGCTCGCATGTGCTCCTCCCTTCCCCCCTGTGGGGAGGGAAGGGGATGGGGGGTGGGGGGCGAGCGACTGAGCGAGCGGAGACTTGTAGAAGCGGATCGGCCTGGTTTGCGGCGAATTCGCTCCGACTTTCCCCCCACCCCTGCCCCTCCCCGCAAGGGTAGGGGTTCTCTGCGCCTCTCCCGGTTTCGCAGAGGAATCCACGAGGGCTTAAAGCAGATTTCAACCTGACGAACCCGTCATTACGAGGAGCAAAGCGACGAACCAATCTAGAAGGACTGGGTGGTACGCGTCAGCTCAATCCTCCTGGATCGCTTCGCTGCGCTCGCAATGACTGACAAGGCTTTAGGCCGGGACGTAGGTCAACCTGATCACGTCCTTGCCGATCCGATCGTCGGCGACGAGGCGGAGCTGCGGACGTGGGCCGGCGAAGAACGGCATGCCGCGCCCGAGCACGATCGGGTGGAGATAGAGCCGATACTCGTCGATGAGACCCGCGTCGGTGAGGCTCTGCGCCAGTTCCGGCCCGGAAACGCTGATCTCCCCAGTGAGTCGGGTTTTCAGGCCACGGACTACGGTTTCGACGTCTTCGGCAACGAGCGCGACATCCGGTCCGACCGACTTCAGCGAGCGTGACGCCACCCATTTTGGCAGGCGCCGCCAGGCCGCCGCGAATTCGCGCTGCTCCTTGGTCCATTCGGGGCGGTCTTCGTCCCAATAGCGCATGGTCTCGTACATGCGGCGGCCATACACGCTGCCGGCCAAACAGCGCACGTGCTCAGTCCAGTGGCGGAAAAGCGCGGTATCGGGCTCTGATGCCTGGAGGTCGACATAGCCGTCCAGCGACAGATTCATTCCGAAGACGAGCTTCGCCATGCTGCAAAATCTCCAGTGCAGCGTCAGGATAGCGCTAACGCTCCGCGGATGTGACAGGAGGCAAGATCAGCTGCCAGTGACGCCGACGCCCTCATCATGCAACCGTATTATTGCATGACAAGAGCCGACGTGCTAGCAACGTCCCATGGATCTCGACCTTCTGTTCCGGGCGCTGGCTGATCCGACGCGCCGGCGCATGCTGGACGAGCTCGCCGAGCGTGACGGCCAGACGCTGTTCGAATTGCATGTCCGCCTGGTCAGCTGGCACGGGGCGAGCCTGTCGCGGCAGGCGCTGTCGAAGCATCTGCAGGTGCTGGAGGAGGCCGGCCTGCTGCGAACCGAATGGCGCTGGCGCAGCAAGCATCATTTCTTGGAACGCTCGCCGCTGCGCCGGATGTGGGATGTCTGGATGCGGCCACTGGCCGAGCCGCCGGAGAAGGAGACGGGCGATGCCGATCAAGATCGTCGTGACGAGCGTGCTGGTCGATGACCAGGAGAAGGCGCTGCGCTTCTACCGCGACATTCTCGGCTTCGAGCTGAAGCACGACATCCCGATGGGCCAGCATCGCTGGCTCACCCTGACCTCAGCAGGCGATCCCGACGGCGTCGAGCTGCTGCTCGAGCCGGACGAGCATCCGGCGGCGAAGCCGTGGAAGACCGCGCTCGTCGCCGACGGCATCCCGGCGACCTCCTTCGGGGTCGAGGATGTCCATGCCGAGCACAAGAGGCTTTCTGCGCTCGGCGTCGCCTTCACCCAGCCGCCGGTCCATCTCGGCCCGGTCACGACAGCGGTGTTCGACGACACTTGCGGCAACCTGATCCAGATCGCCCAGCGGCATTGAGGCGCGCCGCCAGGAAAAGTTCTCTCACCGCTCGGTGATCTTGAACTCGATGCGGCGGTTGCGGCGCCAGGCGTCGTCATTGTTGGCGACGTCGAGGGGCTGGAACTCGCCGAAGCCGGTCGCTGCGATGCGGTCGGCGGGAATCCCCTTGCTGACCAGGTACTCGACCACGGCGACGGCGCGCGCCGTCGACAGGCTCCAGTTCGACGGGAATTGCGGCGAACGGATCGGCCGGTTGTCGGTGTGGCCATCGACGCGCAGGATCCAGGGAAGGTCCGGCGGCATCTCGCGGGCGAGATCGGCGATGATCGCTCCGAGCTTGTCGAGCTCGCCGCGACCTTCCGGCTTCAGCACGGCCTGGCCGGCATCGAAGAACACCTCGGACTGGAAAACGAAGCGGTCGCCGACGACACGGATGTCGGGCCTAGTGCCGAGCACCTGGCGCAGGCGGCCGAAGAAGTCGGAGCGGTAGCGTGCCAGCTCCTGCACGCGCTGGGCCAGCGCGACATTGAGGCGCGAGCCGAGTTCGGAGATGCGCGCCTGCGATTCCTTATCCTTGGCCTCGGAGGCGGCGATCGCCTCCTCCAGCGCGGCGAGCTGGCGGCGCATGGCGACGATCTGCTGGTTGACCAATTCGACGGTGGCTTGCGCCTTGGCGGAGAGCTGTTTTTCGGCGTCGAGCGCCTTCTGTGTGTCGGCCAACTGGCCCACAGCATTGTTGCTGGCGGCGCCGTCGAGCAGGCCCTGCACGCGGGTGCGCTCGGCCTGCTCGCTGGCGAGCGAAGACTGCAGCAAGGCGAGCGAATCCTTCGCCTCCTTGCCGGTCGCACGCTCGAGGGCGAGCAGGTCTGTGAGCTCGGAGATCTGGCGGTTGAGCCGATCGAGCACCGTGTCGCGGCCGGAGATCTCCTGCGACAGGAAGAACTGGCCGAGGACGAAGACCGAGAGCAGGAAGACGATGCCGATCAGCATCGTCGAGAGCGCGTCGACGAAGCCCGGCCAGAAATTGACCTCTTCCCGGCGATGCGAGCGCGACAGGGCCATGCTCAGCCTTTCCAGCGATCAGCGCCTGCGATGCCGCAGCACCATGGCAGGCTCATGACTCGCTCACCCGCTCGGCGGCGAGGCGCTCGATCAGGCGCTTCAGATCCTTTTCGCGCGCCGCCTGCGCCTCGACCCAGTCGCGGATCAGTTGCTGCTCGGAGCGCATGTGCTGCACGAGGCCCTGGATGCCCTCGGCCAGATTGGCCAGCGCCTGCGTCGCCGCGCGGTTGTTGGAGCCGTCCTGCATCGCGGCCTGGAGCTTGTCGAGGCGCTCGACCACGACATCGCCCGCCGGAGCCGGCCCCGTAAGCGGTATAGCCAAGGGGAGCGTCGCGGAATGCGCGGTGGCGGTGCCAAGATAGCCCTCGACCTCGTTGCGGAAGCGGCGCTGACTCTGGCCGACCTGCAGGTCGAGGAAGCCGAGGATCAGCGAGCCGGCGATGCCGAACAGCGAGGACGAGAAGGACAGGCCCATGCCGGCGAGCGGAGCGGCGAGGCCGGCCTTGAGCTCGTCGAAGAGCACGCCGGCCTCCGCGCCGGTGCGCAGGCTCTTGATGACGTTGCCGACCGAGGAGACGGTCTCGAGCAGGCCCCAGAAGGTGCCGAGCAGGCCAAGGAAGACGAGCAGTCCGGCGAGATAGCGCAGCACCTCGCGGCCGTCGTCGAGCCGAACCGCGACCGATTCGAGCAGGCTCGTCGCCTGGCTCGGAGCGAGGTTGCGCTGCTCCAGCGCCGGCAACACGGGGGCGAGCGGGCTGATCACCTGTGCCCGCCGCAGCGTCGCGCCGGCGGGGTCGGCGGCGAGGCGGGTCGCGGCGCGCGCCTCGCTGTCGACGCGCCAGAGCTCGCGCAGCGACAGGAGCACGCCGACCGCGAGCGCGCCGACGATCAGGCCGTTGAGGCCAGGATTAGTCATGAAGGCGGTGCGCAGACCGTCCTGCAGGATGAAGATCAGGAAGCCGATCAGCGCGAGGAAGACCAGCGCGCGGAGGACATAGCGCAGCGGGCGGGAGAAGCGGAACGTCTGCGGCCGACTGGGCGCCGTCGCTGGGGGCTCCAGCGGCGGGACCTCCGGGGCCGCCTCGTCATTGGCCATGCCTGCTCATCCGATCCGGTTTCGTCGCGGGGGCGACTGTCGCCTCCCGCCACGCCGGGATCAAGCAGGAAAGCGGCTTTTGCAGATCAAGTTCCTCAAGGCGATGACAATTCGCCGTCAGGCGAGGGTGAGTCAGGGCGATGCCGAGGACGAGATAGCTTCGGATCCGCTCTCGATCGGTTCGCTCGTCAGCCACCCCTCGACGGCGTTGCGCAGGTCGCTATAGGCTGCTTTTACCGCAAGTCCTGACGCGATCTGTAGCGCAACAGTAGCCCAGAGCAAATTCGTCATTAAATTTGTTTTCGAGCTGTGGATTTCGGACAGCTTGACCCTTCTCTGCCACTCGCGGATGGTTCTTTCTGAATCAATTCAAATACTGAATCGTGATAATTAAGTATTATTAATAGCCAAATAAAAGATATGACGAAAAATGGAACCATATAGAGAAACGAAATTGCAGTGTATTTTTGAATTAATATATTAATTTTGCTGTTTATGAGTGTTATCATATCTTTCTGTGATGACATCTCATTGATCGCTTCGAACTCTTTGAGGAGCGCGTTCTCAATGCGATCTGTCCGCGCGCGCTTAGGGGCGCGCCCTGGCGCTGCCGACGACAAGAAGCGAGCGGCTCTGTTGATTTCCCACAATTTTCGTGATGCCAGGATTGGGAGCACTGCAAAAGCGAGCAGCGTCGCATTAAGCGCTATGTCAAAAATCGGTATTGGATGAGTATCAAGTATAGCAGCAAGGTTGCTTATTATCGTAAGTTGATTTACAATAAAGAATATTGTTATATACTCATAAAACTGCTGATTTTTGTTGTTTCTGCTGTAGAATGCAATCAATTTCTCCAGCATTTACGGGCCTTCCGATCATCCGAGGTGGCCAGCCCGGAAAATTCTCCTCGGGCTGGCTGCGCAACTCAGGATTGAGCAGAGACTCGTTGCGATCCGCTTAAAGCACAGCCTTCAATGCCGCGCGCAACGCCGGCTCGCCAGCTTCGTTGCCGCAGATCACGTCCTTGGCCGAGGTCGGCTGCTTGCCGTCGAGCGTGCCGAAGGTGCCGCCCGCCTCACGCACCATCACCGCGCCGGCGCCGAAATCCCAGGTGTTGAGGCCACGTTCCCAATAGGCGTCCATGCGGCCGGCGGCGACATAGGCGATGTCGAGCGCGGCCGAACCCATGCGGCGGACATTGGCGAAGCGGCTCATCACCGCGCCGAGCTCCTTGAGGAAGAGCGGGTGGCCGCCCTTGCCGATATGCGGCACGCCCATGCCGATCAGCATGTCCGACGATTCGCGCCGGCCGGAGACGCGCAGGCGGCGGTTGTTGACATAGGCGCCCTTGCCCTTCTCGGCGATGAAGAGCTCATCCTTGGCGGCGTCGTAGATCACGCCGGCGATGAACTGGTTGTCGCGCTCCAGCGCCACGGAGATGTTCCAGTGCGGGATGCCGCGCAGGAAGTTGTGGGTGCCGTCGAGCGGGTCGATATGCCAGCGATTGCTCTCGTCGGTGCCCTGGACGACGCCGCTTTCCTCCATGACGAAGCCGTAGCCTGGGCGCGCCTTCTCCAGCGAAGCGCGCAGGATCTCCTCGGCCTTGTGGTCGGCCTTGGAGACGAAGTCGCCCGGGCCCTTGGCGAGGACCTGCAGGTTCTCGACCTCGCCGAAATCGCGCTTCAGCGAACGCGAAGCCTTCATCACGGCATCGGTCATCACGGTCATCAGGGGGGAGCGGATCATGTCAAAACCTCGGTGCGCGGTGGCGCGCGGCAGAACGGAGCGGACTATCAAAGAGCGGCGGTGGTCCGTGCGGCCACCGGTTCGGCCGTCACTTGCTCGGTTGGCTCGGCGTCGTCAAGGCCGTGGCTTCGATCCGGTCGGCGGCGAGGCGTGCCGCGCGGGCGCGCTGCTCGGGCGAAAGCCGCTCCACGACCTGGTCGAGCGTGGCGTCGGCGAGGCCCTGCGCACGTGCGGCGAGGTGCCAGGCGGCCGCCTCCGACAGGTCGGGCGGAACGGCGCGGCCGAACTGGTAGAGCTTGGCCAGCCGGTTCTGGGCGATGGCGTTGCCCTTGTTGGCGGCGCGGATGAAGAGCCTGGCGGCCGCCCGCTCGTCCTTGGCGACGCCGTCGCCGTTGAACAGCATGATCGCGTATTCGACCTCGCCGGCGATCAGCCCGTTGGCAGCCGCCTTGCCCATCCATTCGGCGGCCATGCCGTCATCCTGCGGCAGGCCGCGGCCCATCTTGTAGAGCACGGCGAGTGCATGCTGGGCATCGCCGAGACCGGCGGACGCGGCGATCCTGAGGCAGCCGATCGCGCGCTGGTCGTCCTGCGGCCGCCCTGTCGCGAGCAAGGTGATGGCGAGGTTGTAGTTGGCGGCGGGATGGCCAGCCGCCGCCGCCCTCTCCAGCAGGGCGCCGCCCGCCTTCGCATCGCGCGGAACGCCGCGGCCTTCCAGCATCGCCATGCCGAGGGCGAAGATCGCGTTGATGTCGCCCTTGTCGGCTGCCAGGCGGTACCAGTCGACCGCCGCCTTCGGGTCGATGCGGACCCCGAGCCCCTGCCGATAGATCTCGCCGAGCAGCGTCATTGCGGCGGCGTCCTTCGGATCGGCCTCGAGCCGCTGCAGCGCTTCCGACTGGGCGCGGCGATAATGCCCCGCCTGATAGGCGCCATAGGCGAGGTCAGGCTCCGCCGCGGCGGCGGGCAGGGCGAAGGAAGGCATCAGCGCGACGAGGACCATCGCCGGCCAATGTCGCAAGGCGCGGGAACCCTCCCCCCTTGTGGGGGAGGGTTGGGGGGAGGACTGGGCGAGCGCTGAATCGCCTGCGATCGGCCTCACGGCTGTCTACCCCCCTCTCCAGCTCTCCCCCACAAGGGGGGAGAGAGCAGGTCGAGCCTCATCGCGCCGTCCTGCGGGCGTGCTGGGCCGTGATCGCGGCATCGGCCGCAGTCACGGCGGCGCGGATGTCGACGCCGTCGGCAAAGACCCACTCGCCGAGCGCGACGAACTCGGCCCCGGTCTCGATCAGGGCCGGAACCGACTCCGCATCCGGGCAGTAGGCGATGCAGGGCGTCTCGAAGATCTCGGCCCACCACGAGGCTCGCTCGATCACCGCCGGCAGCGGCGGCAAGGAACCGTCAGGCCGCGGCTCGCCGAACATGACGTAGTCGACACCGGCCTCGCCGACATCCATGGCGTCATGGCGCGAGCGCAGGCCCCCTGCCCCGATGATGCGCTCCTGCTTCAGGCTGGAGCGCGCCTCGGCGATTCCCTCGACGCCGCGTGTCAGGTGGACGCCGTCGGCGCCGCCGCGGCTGGCGACCTGGGCCGAAGCCTCGACCAGCAGCGCGACGTTCTGCGCCTGCACCGGCGGAGCCAGGGCTTTCACGCGCTCGGTCAGGCTGCGCTCGTCGCCGGGCGCGAGCCGCAGCAACACGGCGGCGACGTCGCCGCCGGCAAAGGCCTGCATCAGGCGAAAGGAGAGCGCACCGGCATCGGAGACCGGCGGCGTGACGAGCATCAGGCGGGTGCGGGGCGCGGACATATTCATGATCGACTGCGCAAACGCCCCGCAGCGTGGTCCAATGTCAAGACCATGAGCCCGGCGACAAGGCTCCAGAAGGCGGAGCCGACCCCGAACAGCGACAGGCTGGAGGCTGCGACCGCGAAGGTGACGACAGCGGCGAAGCGGTCCTTGTCGCTGCCCATCGCCTGCCCCAGCGCCCCGGTCAGCGAGCCGACGAGGCCGAGGCCGGCGACCGCGACGATCAGCGCCTTCGGCATGGCGAGGATCAGCGCCAGCAGCACGCCGGCGGTCGCCGCAACGGCGAGCCAGAGGAAGCCATACCAGATCCCTGCCTTCCAGCGCTCTTTCGGATCGGGATGGGTGTCGGCGCCGGTGCAGATCGAGGCGCTGATCGCCGCCATGTTGACCATATGCGCGCCGGTCGGCGCGGTCAGGAACGAGATCAACCCGGTGACGAGCAGGCAGGACGCCGTCGGCGGTTGGTAGCCGGAGGCGCGCATCACCGCAAAGCCCGGCAGGTTCTGCGCCGCCATGGTAACGAGATAGAGCGGGATGCCGATGCCGATGATCGCGGTGAGATCGAGCTGCGGGACGATCAGCTCGATATGGGTCAGCGCAACGGGCCCGGCCGGCAGCGTCGCGGCGCCGGTGGCGAAGGCGAGCGCGAGGCCAGCGCCCAGCGCCGCGATGACGCCGAGGAAGGGATTCCACAATCGCGCCAGCAGGAAGACGATGAGCAGCGTCAGCACCAAGGCCGGCTGCAGGCGCATCTCGTCGAAGACGGCGACGACGAAACGGAAGATCACGCCGGCGAGCATGGCCGAGGCGATGCTCATCGGGATGCATTCGACCAATGCGCCGAGCGGGCGGAAGGCGGCGGTCGCCATGATCAGCGCGGCCGCCGCCAGGAAGGCACCGACGGCCGAGGCCATATCGACGCCGCTGACGGCCGCGATCAGCGCCGCGCCCGGCGTCGACCAGGCGCAGATCATCGGCATGCGGTGCCGCCAGGACAGGATGAGGCTGGACAGCCCGGTGGCGATGGCGAGCCCCGCGAGCAGGGAGACGGTCTGTCCCGGCGTCGCGCCGAGCGCCTGCGCGGCCGAGAGGATCACCGCGACCGAAGCCGCGTAGCCGACGAAGACGGCGACGAGCGCGGAAAAGAGCTGGGACATCGGCCGCCCTATCGATCCCAGGCGGTCGGCCAGGTCTCGGCGAGCGTCGCACCGAGGCGTACCGGCCAGACCGCCTTGGCGAGGCCGGTCCGGTCGTCGGTCTCGACCGCGACGCCCGACAGCGTGCCCTCGCCGAGAGCCGGCTCCAGCCGCGAGCCCGGCGTCTTCTGCAGGAAGCGGCGGATCGCCTCCTCCTTCTGCATGCCGAGGATCGATTCGTAGTCGCCGCACATGCCGGCATCGGTCTGGTAGGCGGTGCCGGCCGGCAACACGCGCGTATCCGAGGTCGGGACATGGGTGTGGGTGCCGACGACGAGGCTGGCGCGGCCGTCGAGATAATAGGCCATGGCGAGCTTCTCGCTGGTCGCCTCGGCGTGGACGTCGACGATGACGGCGTCGGCGGCATCTCCCAGCGGGCAGGCGGCGAGCTCGCGCTCCAGCGCCGCGAAGGGATCGTCGAGCGCGTCCATGAACAGCCGGCCCATGACGTTGACGACGAGGACGCGGGCGCCGTTGCGGGCCTCGATCACGGTCGCGCCGCGGCCAGGAGTGCCGGGCGGATAGTTCGCCGGCCGGATCAGGCGCGGCTGGCGCTCGATGAAGACCATCGCCTCGCGCTGGTCCCAGGAATGGTTGCCGAGCGTGACGACATCGGCGCCGGCGGCCAGCGTCTCGTCACAGATCGCCTCGGTGATGCCGAAGCCGCCTGCCGAGTTCTCGCCGTTGATCACGACGCAGTCGAGCTTCCAGCGCTCGCGCAGGGCGGGGAGACGATCCTGGACGGCGAGGCGGCCGGCGCGCCCGACAATGTCACCGAGAAAGAGCAGACGCATGTCACGATCCAACGCTTGGGCTGCGCATCGCAGCCCGTAATTTCGTATCTCCGCGCAAGACAGCCGTCCCGGCGCTCCCAGGCCGCGCGGTGCGATTATGCGGTCTGAGAAAACATGTCGGGACTGCTGCGTCTTGAAGGAAAGGCGCGCCCGCTAATGACGTGATCGCCGCGGCGAAATCAACCGCAGCGGATCGTCTCGTCCTGCGTCACCACCCAGTCCAGGCGGCGGTCATGCGCCTCGGCGGGCACTTCGGCGATCTCCTGCGCCGCATAGGCGATGCCGACAGTGGCGACCGGTTCAAGCTCGGTGATGGCGCGGTCGTAATAGCCCTTGCCATAGCCGATGCGGTAGCCGCGCCGGTCGAAGGCGGCGAGCGGGACGATCAGGATCGTCGGCCTGACCTCGGGCTGCTCGGGAGCCGGCACCAGCGTGCCGAAGCCGCCGGGCACGATCGGCTCCCAGGGCGCCCAGCGCCGGAAATGCATGCGCTTCCCGGCGATGGCCGGCAGGCAGAGCGGCAGGCCGCGCTCGTGAAGGGCTTCCAGGACCGGGCGCGGATCGGCCTCGGAGCGCATCGGCCAATAGGCCGAGACCGGTCCCTGTGTGAGGACCGGCAACGCCAGGACACGGGTGACGATCGCCTCGTCCCAGAGCAGGCGGTCGTCGAGTTCGAGGGTGTCGCGCCGGGCCAGCGCCTCGGCTCGCAGCGCCGCCTTGCGCGGAGAGGGGACGAGGGAGACGGTATCGGTCATGGGGTGCGGAGCCACCTCGGCCGTGGAGATTTCGATCCCGGGACACCTACAAAGTAGGTGGGCGCCGTGTGTCCGGGTCCAGGGACCCGGTCAGGGACAGCTCCCTAGGGAGTCGTATGGGCCCGGGAATACATGACTCGCACGCACCAGGCAGCCCCGCCGCAGCAATGTAGGATACGCGCCGGCAAAGTGCCAGTGGCCTTCAAGCGCGGCATGATCGGCGCCGGCGCCGATCATGCCGAAAGCTGTGCGCGAACATGACGGGCCAGCTCCTCGGCAACTTCGGACATGGCCGATCTGCGGCAATACAGATTGATCGAAAAAGCGCTGAGGCGCGGCAGGCCGCTGGCATCGTCGAGAATGCGCAGGCTGTCCGGCACAGTGGAGGCCAGCATGGGCGAGACCGCCATGTCGGCTTCGACCGTGGCACAGATCGGCTCGAAGCTGCTGACTTCGCAGATAAAACGCCAGTCGCGGCCGGCCTCGGCCAACGCCTTGAGGGCCACGGGACGGTGCGGGCAGGTGTCGTCGCCCGTCGCAATCGGCAAAGGATCACGCCGGAAGGCATCGCCATCCCGCGAGCCGGCCCAAACGAGTGGATCGGTCCGCAAGGTCTCGCCATGCTGAGCGCAGTCGGTCTGGACGGCCATGGTCAGATCGATCTCGCCGCGATCGAGCATGTCGAGTAGGCGGCCGGTCGTGTCGCAGACGATCGAGACCCGCACGCGTGGATGGGCTCGGCCGAAGCGACGCAGAACTGGCGTGCCATAGGGGCGCACAAGATCCGAAGGCATGCCGAACCGGACGTCTCCTGCGAATTCCGGCGCGTTCATCACTGCCCAGACGTCGTCATTGCTGCGCAGCAGCCTTCTCGCCTGTGCCAGCAATCTTTCGCCCTGCGGCGTCAGGCGCAGCGGCCGGCGGTCGCGTCCGATCAGCTGGCAGCGGAACACGCTTTCGAGCCGCTTCAACTGCAGACTCGCCGCAGCCTGCGTCAGGTGCAGGAGGCGCGCTGCGCCGGTGATGCTGCCCGCATCGACGATGGCGTCGAAGGTCCGCAGGAGCGCGATGTCGAGGTTTCGCGGCATGCGATGCCTGAATAAAAATCATTTATGTCCTGCATAATAATTCCAAGCTTTCCTTATGCAAAGCATGTTTCCATGATGCCGCCCATGGCGCAGATGCCGCTGTCGGGATGAAGGCAATGCCGGTCGAAGGACGCTTCACGCTCGCCGCGGTCCAGGCCGCTCACGTGCTGTTCGATCGTGACGGAGCCACCCGCAAGGCATGCCGGCTGATCGGCGAGGCCGCAGCCGCCGGTGCGACGATCGTTGCATTCGGCGAGAGCTGGCTTCCCGGCTACCCGTTCTTCGTCGACGCCACGTTCCAGCCGCTGAGCTGGCAGGCCATGGCGGAATACCATGCCAGCGCCGTCGAGGTGCCGAGCCCGACCACGGACAAGCTGTGCACCGCCGCGAAGAAGGGCAGGGTCGACGTTGTAATTGGGGTCGTCGAGCGCGATACCGCGACGCTCGGCACCGTCTATTGCACGCTTCTCTTCATTGGCCGGGACGGCGCGATTCTTGGTCGGCACCGCAAGCTCAAACCGACGCATGTCGAGCGGGCCGTCTGGGGCGACGGCGATGCTCACGGCCTGCGAGCCTATCAGCGGCCCTATGCCCGGATCAGCGGCCTGAACTGCTGGGAGCACAACATCATCCTGCCGACCTACGCGCTCGCCGCACAGGGAACACAGGTGCATGTCGCCGCCTGGCCCGGGCGAGAGGTCGATCCGGCGCCGGCCCATCCCGACAGCGTCTGGCCGCGGCAGCTCCTGTTGTCACGGGCCTTTGCGTCGCAAGCTGCCTGTTATGTGATCGCAGCAGCCGGGATCAGGCTGACCGAGCACGTGCCGGACCGGTATCGCGAACTGTCGACCTATGAGCATACCGGCGAGAGCTACATCATCGACCCGCGCGGCGAGGTCATCGCCGGGCCGGCGCGAGGCGAGACGATTCTGCTCGCGGAAGGCAGCATGGAGGCCGTACTGGCGGCCAAATCGGCCGTCGACGCCGCCGGACACTATTCGCGGCCCGATCTGCTGCGGCTGGTGATCGACCGCGCGACACCATGCGGGCTGAGTTTTTCACCCGCGCCGGCGCAGCCCACGGCGTAGCGCAGGGTCCCAGAGTAGTTCCGCGATTTTCCGAATCGCGGAACTACTCCATGTCTTTGTTTTATCGCATTTTCTTCACGCGAGCCGGTGTCCACTTCGCTCGAAAACGCTCTAGCGCCAGCCGCCAGTCCGCCTCACGCGCCCCGCGCCATCCCGTGCCGGATCACCCGGTCGATCAGGTCGGGATAGGCGATGCCGCTGGCGGCGAGTGCCTTCGGGAACATGCTGATGTCGGTGAAGCCGGGGATGGTGTTGATCTCGTTGACCAGCGCGCTGCCGTCCGGCCGCAGGAAGAAGTCGACGCGGGCCATGCCGTCGCAGCCGAGCGCATGGAAGGCGCGCTTCGCCAGCACCTGCAGCTTGGCGATCGTCTCCTCGGGCAACTCGGCCGGCACCTCGACGCGGGCGCCGTCCTCGTCGAGATATTTGGCCTCATAGGTGTAGAAGCCATGGCTCGCGGCGGCGACGATTTCGCCGGGCAGCGAGACGATCGTCTCGCCATCGGCCTGCTCCAGCACGCTGAGCTCGATCTCGCGGCCTTCGATGAATTCCTCGACCAGGACGACGCGGTCGTGCCGGAACGCCTCGGCGAGGGCCGCTGCAAAGCTCCCGGCATCGGTCGCCTTGCTGACGCCGACCGACGAACCCTGCCGCGCCGGCTTGACGAAGAGCGGCAGGCCGAGCGCGGCGCTGGCCTCTTCGAAGCTCAGCGTCTCGCCGCTCCGGACGGTGAGCGAGCGGGCGACGCCGAGGCCAGCCTCGCGCAGCAGCCGCTTGGCGATGTCCTTGTCGAGCGCATTGGCCGAGCCGACGATGCCGCAGCCCGCCAGCGGAATGCCGGCGACCTGGGCCAGCCCCTGGACCGAGCCGTCTTCGCCATCGAGCCCATGCAGCACCGGGAAGAGCACGTCGATCTTCGGCAGCGCCTGCGGCGCGGCGCCGTCCTGCAGGCGCAAAAGACACCCCTTTCCGCCAGGCAGCAGGCAGAGCTCGGCGCCGTCCTGTGGGATCGGGTCGGGCAGGACGCCGTTCTGCAGTTCGAGCTCGCGCCACGCGCCGGCCTTGGTGATCAGGATCGGCACGACGTCGTATCTCGCCTTGTCGATCGCCTTGACCACATTGGCGGCGGACATCAGCGAAACCTCGTGCTCCGAGGACTTGCCGCCGAGGAGAATCGCCACCCGAACCCTGTCGCCCATCGCCGCTGCCCTCATCGATTCGCTTCGCCTGCAAAGCGTCAGTCGGGCATGATTGAGGAATTGCAAAGGCGGAGCGACGATCCGCCTTCCGTTTGGACCTGAACGCGATCGGCTCAGGGCCTGGGGCAGCGATTGACTTCGCCGCCGCCATGCGCTTTTCATCGCCATTAGAGCGCATGGGGCGCCACCAGTCCGCGGCAAGGGAGCCTGCTCCCACCCATATCTGAGCGACGACATCGCATCATCGCTTTCTTCCGGCCTGTCGAGCGGACATCAGGCTTTCCTCGGAAGGAAGACCCATGTCTGATCCCACCCGCGACCTCACGCCTCGCTCCAATCTCGAAACGATCCGCCGCCAGGCCAAGCGTTGGCTGAAGGAGATCGAGGCCGGCGACCCCGAGGCCCTTGCCCGCTTCCGCAAGCTGATGCCCGGCCATGCCGGCGCGCCGAAGCTGCGCGAGGTCCAGCACGCCCTCGCCCGCGATTACGGGCTCGCCAACTGGGCGGCCCTGAAGCAGGAACTCGCCACGCGCGAGGCCGCGGCGCGTGGCCATGCCGCGCTCGTCGCGTTGTTCCTGGAGAAATCGGCGCTGCGCTATGGCGTCAGGCCGGGCACGCGGAGCTGGGGCGAGTACGAGGCCGACCGGCCGGCGCGCGGCGCGCTGGCTCAGCGCCTGCTCGACCGCCACCCCGAGATTGCTCGCGACAGCATCCACAGCGCCGTCGCCGCGCATGATCTCGATGCTGTCAATGCGTTCCTGCGCCGGGATGCAGCACTCGCAAACAAGCCGAGCGAGTTCGACGGCTGGACGCCCCTCGTCCGGCTCGCCTTCACCCGATTGCCGAACGAGGCCCTGTCACGCAACGCTATCGCGATCGCGCGGCTCCTGCTCGACCATGGCGCCGATCCGAATGCGCTCTTCAGCGACGGCAGCAATCACTTCACGCCGTTGACGGGCGTCATCGGCGGCGGCGAAAGCAGCCAGCCGCCGCATCCGCAGGCCGAAGCGCTGGCGCGGCTCTTGATCGCCCGCGGCGCTGATCCGCTCAACGGCCAGGCGCTCTACAACACCTCGCTCGGCGCCGACGACGTCACCTGGCTCGATCTGCTCTTTAGCGAGACGGAGAAGCGCGGGCAGAGCAGGCGTTGGCGCGAGCCTGTACGGGAACTGCCGGCGCCGCCGCTCGACTATCTGCTCGGCAATGCCGTGCCGCGCCAGCCGAAGCGGGCGGCCTGGCTGCTCGCTCATGGCGCCAACGCACAGGCGCTCAACGCCTATTCGAAGCAGAGCCTGGTCAGGCAGGCCATGCTCGACGGCCGCAGCGATTTGGTCCGCCTGCTCCTCGACAATGGCGCGAGCCCGGTCGAGCTCAGCCGGCAGGAGGCTTTCACTGCAGCAGTCGCGCGAGGTGACGAGGCCGAGGCGCGCCGTTTGCTCGACGGCAATCCCGAGTTCCTGCGCGATCCGGCGCCGCTCTTCGTCGCAATCCGGCAGGGCAAGCCGGAGATTGCGGCACTCGCGCTCAGGCTCGGTGTCTCGTTGGATGCTGAGACCCGCGACGGCGTTCGCGCTTTGCACGAGGCGGCAGGCAGCGATGCGATCGAGATGGTCGCGCTCCTGGTCGAGGCGGGCGCAGAGATCGACCCGATCGAGCGCCGCTATGGCTCGACCCCGCTCGGCTGGGCGCGGCATCAGGGCGCCAATGCCGCGCAGATCTACCTGGCCTCGCGCAGTCGTGACATCGAAGCCCTGTGCCAGGCCGCCGAGATCGAGCGGCTGGAAGCGCTCTTCGCGGAGGATGCAGCGCTGGCCAATGCGCCGGCCCGCTCCGGCGAGGCGCCGCTGTTCTGCCTCCCCGACGACGACACCAGCGCCTGCGATCTCGTCGAGGTCCTGCTGACGGCAGGGGCTGATCCGGCCAAGCGCAGCGCCGAAGGACTGACGCCGGTGCAGGTTGCGCGCAAGCGGGGGCTGCTGGATGCCGCGGCGCTGCTGGAAGCGTCCCTTCTCCCCTTGCGGATTTCTCTGCGAAAGGGTTCTGGCTTTGAGGTTTGATTGCTGATTCAGTTGGCCTGATCGGAGCGGGATGATCGGCATGTCGGATCAGATGTC
>NZ_FOKP01000008.1 GCF_900112185.1 Allobosea sp. CRIB-10
TCGTCATTCAACCAAAACAAGCGGCTCATGGAACTTACCTCTCCCATGACCTGCTTGAATCACAAACTGGCCGTTGAGTTTAGACCCTAGAGCATGTCCGCGTTTCTCCGAGTCGCGAAAATGCTCCAGCTTCTTGTTTTATCGCATTTTCTTCACGCGAACCGGTGCCCACTTCGCTCGAAAATGCTCGAGCCGGAGCCTCCGCCAGCCTGAGATGCTCGGGTCAAGCCCGAGCCTGACGCCGGCTGCCGAGCTGGAGCCAACAGCGGCGAGGCTCACGCCTCCCCGGCCGTTTCCTCGCCCTCGCCGGCCTCGCCCTCGTCCTCGGACTCCTCGCCGATCCGCTCGACCGAGACGACCTTCTCGCCATCGGCCGTATTGAACACGGTGACGCCCTGGGTCGAGCGCCCGGCGATGCGGATGCGGTTGTTCGGGCCGGCATCGACCGGCACGCGGATCACCTGCCCGCCATCGGTGACGAGCATGATCTGCTCCTTCTCCTCGGCCGGGAAGGAGGCGACGAGCTTGCCGTTGCGCTCGTTGACGACCATGGCGACGATGCCCTTGCCGCCGCGCCCGGTGACCCGGTACTCGAAGGACGACGAGCGCTTGCCGTAGCCGTTCTCCGAGATCGTCAGGATGAACTGCTCGGCAGCGCCCATCTCGGCGTATTTCTCCTGACCGAGCTCGATGTCGCTGCCGGCCTCCTCGGCATCGCCGTTCGCGGGCATCTCCCCGGCCTCCTCGCCCTCGCCGGTCAGTGCCTTGCGGGCGGCGGCGGCGCGCTTGAGATAGGCGGCGCGCTCATCCGGCGTCGCGTCGAGATGGTGCAGGATCGCGAGCGAGATCACCTCGTCGCCCTCGGCGAGGTTGATGCCGCGCACGCCGGTCGAGTCGCGGCCCTTAAAGACGCGCACCTCCGGCACGGCGAAACGGATGCACTGGCCGCCGGCGGTGGTCAGCAGCACGTCGTCATGCTCGGAGCAGATCTGCACGTCGACGATGGAATCACCCTCGTCGAGCTTCATCGCGATCTTGCCGTTGCGATTGACCTGGACGAAGTCGGAGAGCTTGTTGCGCCGGACATTGCCACTCTTGGTGGCGAACATCACGTCGAGCCGGCTCCAGCTCTCCTCGTCCTCCGGCAGCGGCATCACGGTGGTGATGCGCTCGTCCTTGTCCAGCGGCAGCATGTTGTTGAGGAACTTGCCGCGCGCATTCGGCGCCGAGAGCGGCAGCCGCCAGACCTTCTCCTTGTAGGCCTGGCCCAGCGAGGAGAAGAAAATGATCGGCGTATGCGTGTCGGCGACGAAGAGCCGGGTGACGAAATCCTCGTCGCGGGTCGACATGCCCGAGCGACCCTTGCCGCCGCGCTTCTGCGAGCGATAGGTCGAGAGCGGCACGCGCTTGATGTAGCCGGCATGGGAGACGGTGACGACCATGTCCTCGCGGGCGATCAGGTCCTCGTCGTCTAGATCAGAGCCCCAATCGTGGATCTCGGTGCGGCGCGGCGTGGCGAAGGCGGTCTTCACCTCCAGGAGCTCGGTCTTGACGATCTCCTGGATGCGCACGCGCGAACGCAGGATGTCGAGATAGTTGGCGATCTCCTTGGCAAGCTTTTCCAGCTCGTCGCCGATCTCGTCGCGGCCGAGAGCTGTGAGGCGCGACAGGCGCAACTCAAGGATCGCCTTGGCCTGGGCATCGGAGAGCCGATAGGTGCCGTCGGCGTTCATCGGATGGCGCGGATCGTCGACCAGCGCGATCAGCGGCGCGATGTCCTCGGCCGGCCAGTCGCGCGCCATCAAGGCTTCATGCGCGGCCGACGGCGTCGGCGCGGTGCGGATCAGCCGGATGACCTCGTCGATATTGGCGACGGCGGTGGCAAGGCCGCACAGGACATGGGCGCGCTCGCGCGCCTTGTTGAGCAGATAGCGCGTGCGCCGCGAGACCACTTCCTCACGGAACTCGACGAAGGCCGAGATGAAGTCCTTGAGGTTCAGCACCTCCGGGCGCCCGCCGGTCAGCGCCACCATGTTGGCGCCGAACGAGGTCTGCAGCGGGGTAAAGCGGTAGAGCTGGTTCAGCACCACATCGGCGACGGCGTCGCGCTTGATCTCGATGACGACGCGCACACCTTCGCGGTTCGATTCGTCGCGCAGGTCGGAGATGCCCTCGATCCGCTTCTCGCGGACGAGATCGGCGATCTTTTCGACCATGGTGGCCTTGTTCACCTGATAGGGAACCTCGGTGACGATGATCGCCTCGCGCTCCTTGCGCAGCTCCTCGATATGCGTCTTGGCCCGCATCACGATCGAGCCGCGGCCGGTGTGATAGGCCGAATGGATGCCGCTGCGGCCCATGATCTGGGCGCCGGTCGGGAAATCCGGGCCGGGCACGATCGCGATCAGGTCGTCGATCGAAAGCTCGGGATCGTCGATCAGCGCGATACAGGCGTCGATCACCTCGCCGAGATTGTGCGGCGGGATATTGGTCGCCATGCCGACCGCGATGCCGCCGGCGCCGTTGACCAGAAGATTTGGATAACGCGCCGGCAGGACCGTCGGCTCGTGTTCCTTGCCGTCATAGTTCGGCTGGAAGTTGACCGTGTCGAGGTCGAGATCCTCGAGCAGCGGCATCGCCGCCTTGTCGAGGCGCGCCTCGGTGTAGCGATCGGCCGCCGGGCTGTCGCCGTCCATCGAGCCGAAATTGCCCTGGCCGTCGATCAAAGGCAGACGCAGCGAGAAGTCCTGCGCCATGCGCACCAGCGCGTCATAGACCGCGAGATTGCCGTGCGGGTGGTATTTACCCATCGTGTCGCCGACGATGCGGGCGCATTTCGTATAAGGCCGGTCGGGCAGGTTCTTGTTCTCGTGCATCGAGAACAGGATGCGCCGGTGCACGGGCTTGAGGCCGTCGCGGACGTCAGGCAGAGCGCGGCTCACGATCACGCTCATGGCGTAGTCGAGATAGCTCTTCTTCATCTCGTCGGTGATCGCGATCGGCTTGATGTCGCCGCCCGGCTGCGGGCCGTCGTCGCGCTTGTCGTCGTTGTCTTCGCTCAAGGGAAAAAGTCCCGTTTACCGCTGGTTTTTCAACGCTCTGGCTACCCGATTCCGGCGAGCGAAGCCAGCGAAACGCGATTCTATTCAGAGAAAATAAAACCGTTTCATTGCAGCGGGTTAAAGGACGTTTTTGATTCGCTTTCGCGCCTCTTCCGCAATCTCGCCACGTTTGACACTGGAAGGACGCACAGCGCCCTCCCAACATCACCCTTCCCGCGCCGCCAAGTCGCCAGGCTATTCGATCGTGATCTTGGCCTCGCGCGCGATCTTGCCGAACTTCTCGTACTCGGATGCCGTCAGCGCCGCGAGCTCTGCCGCACTCGATGCCTTCGGGTTGAAGCCGGCCTGGGACAGCTTGTCCTTGACCTCCGGCGCTCCCAAGGCCTCGACGAAGGCCGCGTTGAGCGCCTCGACGATCGCCGGCGGCAGGCCGCCCGGCCCGTAGACGCCGAACCAGGGCTCGACCGCATAGCCCGGCAAGCCGGCCTCCGCGATCGTCGGCACATCTGGCAGCGCCGGCGAGCGCGTCGCGCTCGCGACCGCCAGAGCGGTGAGCTTGCCGGCCTGGATATGCGGCAGCGAGGCCGGGAGATTGTCGAACATTGCGCCGAGATGCCCGCCGAGGAGATCGTTGATGCCGGGCGCGCTGCCGCGATAGGCGACATGGGTCAGTTGCGTGCCGGTCATCTGCCCGAACAGCACCGCCGCCAGATGCATCGAGGTGCCGTTGCCGGCCGTGCCGTACTGCAAGCCGGGCTCGGCCTTCGCTCGGGCAATGAATTCGGCGACGGTCTTCACCGGCAGCTTCGGCCCGACCTCGAGCACGATCGTCGAGGTGCCGAGCAGGCTGATCGCGGTGAAATCCTTGCGCGGGTCGAACGGGACGCTCTTGTAGATGTGCGGATTGAGCGCATTGGTCGAGATCGCACCGAAGCCGATGGTGTAGCCGTCGGGCGCCGCCTTCGCGACCGCGTCCATGCCGATATTGCCGCCGGCGCCGGGCCGGCTCTCGATCACGACCGGCTGGCCGAGGCGCGCGCCTACCTTCTCGCCGACGACACGGGCGACCAGATCGGTGGTACCACCGGCGACATAGGGCACGATGAAGCGGATCGGCTTGCCGGGATAGGCCTGCGCCTGCGCCCGGCCGGCAATGGCGATCAGCGGAGCCGCTGCAAGGGCGGCGGCGAGCTGGCGGCGGGACAAGGCATGGTCCATCTCGATACTCCGGCTTGGCGGCCCGCGGCCGCGCGGGTCGGATGCTGGCGAATCCCGGTGCGTAGCGCAACTGACAGCTGGGAGGCTGGACGAGGAACGGGCTGCCTCAGCGACCATTCGCTCTTATCGGGCTGGACAACCCCCGCCAGCGGTGCAAACCCGGGTTTCCATCGCGACGCGTTGGGCTCTACGATGGAATCAGGCGCCCGCCGACACGGCAAGGGCGCGGCAAGAGCAGCGCAATAAGCTCGGAGCGAGACATGTTCGCCGAATATCTCTCCTCCGCCCTCGTCACGCTGCTGGTGACCCTCGACCCGCCCGGGCTGGCGCCGATCTTCCTGTCGCTGACGCGCGGCATGTCGGCGAGCGAGCGGCGGCAGGTCGCGGTCCGCGCCTGCATCATCGCCTTCTGCATCATGGCCTTCTTCGGCCTCGCGGGAGACATCGTGCTGAAGGCGCTCGGCGTCTCGCTGCCGGCCTTCCGCATCGCCGGCGGCTTGCTGCTGTTCTGGATCTCGTTCGAAATGGTGTTCGAGCGCCGCAACGACCGCAAGCAGGCGACGGCCGACACCGCCATCACCAAGGACCATATCCGCAACGTCGCCGCCTTCCCGCTGGCGATCCCGCTGATGGCCGGCCCCGGCGCCCTGACCGCGATGATGCTGCTCGCCGGCCGCGCCAACGGCGACATCGCCATGCTGTCCTCGCTCGCGGCGATCTGCGGGCTGGTGATCCTCTCCTGCCTCGTCGTTTTCTTCCTGGCGGTGCCGATCGCGCGCCTGCTCGGCGTCACCGGCAATGTCGTGCTGACCCGCCTGCTCGGCGTCATCCTCGCCGCGCTGGCGGTGCAGTTCGTCATCGACGGCATCAGGGCGGTGATCCGGAGCGGCTGAGCCGCCCCGGATCGAGCCTGGGCTCAGGCCGTTCGCGCCAGCCGCCAGCGGGCGATATCGACGAGCAGGAAGGCCACGAGGCTCATGCCGACCAGCGGCAGCGCCCAGCCCAAGCCCGCGGCAACGACGGCCGCAATTGCCCCGCCCGCCCAGCCAAGCCGCAGCCAAGCCTGGACCAGCGTGCGCGGTAGCGAGCCCGGGGCCGGCCGCTGGCGCCACCAGATCCGGTAGCCGAGCAATGTCGTCACGACGAGCGCGAGGCCGAGCCCCGCCATCAGCAATTGGTTCGGCCAGCCGAACAGGATGCCCATATGGGCGTCGATGCCCCAGCGGATCAGCTTGGCGATCAGCGGGAAGGTCTCGAAATCGGCGCGGCTGACCACCGAGAGGTTGCGCGGATCGAGCGCGATCGTGTCGACCTGCGTCGGCCAGCTCCGGTCGTATTCCCGCACCAGCCAGCCCTGGCCCTCAGCCCGGGGCGGGCGTATCTCGACATGCGGGGAATCGATCCCGGCCGACTTCGCAGCGCCGAGCACGGCGTCGAGCTGCTGGACGCTACCAGGGGCCGCTGCTCCCACCGTCTGACCATGGTCGCCATGATGGGCATGCTCATTCACGGCAGGCGCGGCGCCGAGCTTGAGCGAGACCGAGGGCGTGACCCAGCCGAGATTGGCCCGCAACGCATCGATCCGGTCGCCGGCGTATTTCGACCAGGTCAGTCCGGTGACCGACAGGAAGACGAGGCCGAGCGAAAGCGTCAGCCCGATCAGCCCGTGCCAACGCCGGTCCCGCAACGCCGGATTGGCGCGCGCCCGCTCGGCGGCCTTGGGGTTGCGTCGCCAGAACCACATCAGCACCCCGCCGAGCACTACCGCCCAGAGCCAGGACGCAGCAAGCTCACTGTAATTGCGGCCGAACTCGCCGAGCAGCAGATTGCGGTGAAGATAATCGAGCTGCGTCCGGAACGGCAGGATCCCGCTGGTGCCATAGACGACGAGATCGCCCTTGATCGCCAGCGAGACCGAATCGACGAAGATCGCCCGGCTCTCGGACTCGCCGAGGCCAGCTTGAGCGAACATCACGCGCGTGGTCCGGCCTGCGGCTGGCGCGGGGCGGATGGCGAAGAAGCGCGGCCCGTCGCCGATATGCTTGCGGGCAGCCTCGGCCTGGGCGGCGAGCGAGGCGGGCTCGCCCGTCGTCGTTGCCGTCAATTGCTCGCGATAGATCAGGCTCTCGATCTGCGGCGTCAGCACATAGAGCGTGCCGGTCAGCGCCGCGATCAGGATGAACGGGCCGACGAACAGCCCGGCATAGAAGTGCAGCCTTGCGATGAAGGCCTTGAGTTCGGACGATACGAAAAAGGCGCGGCCGGCATCGGCGCGCGTAGTTATATCCGCGTGAGCGGTCATGGCTGGATTTCCCGAAATGGACCTGCCGAGATGCCGCCGGCGCGCTGAGCTGGCGGGACATTCGGTCATTGCACGGAAAGCGGCCCGAAGGCCGCTGCGGCGTCAGGTCCGGACGGGAGGCCCTCTCGGGCGGGCGGCGAGCCGTTCCTGTCCCGGTAGCGGTCGCCCGGTCAGGTCGTCGAAGCCGACGATCGTGGCGCCGGGCTCGACATCTTCGAGGAGTGCGAGCCGGTCGGGTGGGGCATAGGCGGCGCCGATCCAGGCGCAGCCGAGCAGGCAGCAGGCCGGCAGATGCGGGGCAGGCTCCTCGCCCGGCAGCGGGACGCTCTCGGAGCCGGGCGCGCACAGTGTGAGATGCGTAGCGCGATCGAGCAGCGCCGGTGCAAGGCTCTGCCCGGAGACGACCGCGCCGAACAGTCCCTGCAGCACGAGCACATAGGCCGCGATGATCGCGACCCAGGATCTCGCTCTGATAGACTTGGCTGCGTTCAAGGACAGGCTCCCCCGCACCGTCGATAACGACGTGCCTGGTCCCTGTCCATCAGCCGAAGCGCCGCAGCGGCTTCACGCCTTGACGTAGACCCACGCCTCCTTGCCGGAGGCGAGCTTGACGCTGATCCGCTTGTAGTCGGCGACCTCGTAGCGGTCAGCGGCCGCGAGCTCCTCGGCGCTGATGCTGAACACCTTGCCGGGCACGCTGTCGCTGGGATCATCGCTCGGCGCCACCACTGGGTGGAAGCGCTTTCCACTGGTCCGGATCACCTCGGGATCGGTGATCTCCAGCATGGTCTGGGAAAAGCCCGGCATGGCGTCGTCATGGCCGTCGAGCAGACGTCCGAACGACGACAGCTGGACATTCTCCTGCTGCAGCGTGCCGTAGGAGAACAGGAGAATGCTGCGTTCCTCGGCCATGCTGCGGCTCCTGCCCTGGCGGCTAGAGCGCCGCCAGCAGCTTTTCGCGCGCCGCGCGCGAGCCGGCAAGGCGCTGCCTTGCCGCAGCCAGTATCGCCTCCGGCGCCTCCTGCGGCGTGCCCGCCCGGAAGGGCGGCTGCGGCGCATATTCGAGCGAGAGCTGGATCAGTTGCGCCTCCTCCTCGCCGAGCAGTTCGGCGATCACCGTCAGCCCGAAATCGATGCCGGAGGTGACGCCGCCGGCGGTGATCAGATTGCCGTCGCGCACGACGCGTCCTTCCGTCGGAATCGCGCCGAACCGCGCCAGCAGGTCATGCGCGTTCCAGTGGCTGGTCGCGCGCTTGCCCTTCAGCAGACCGGCCATCCCCAGCACCAGTGATCCCGTGCAGACCGAGGTGAGATAGCGCACCTGCCCCGCCCGCTCGCGCAGGAAAGCGAGGACCCCCTCGTCCTGCAGCAACGGGTTGACCCCGGCCCCGCCCGGCACACAGAGCACATCGAGCGGCGGGCACTCGGCGAAGGTCGTGGTCGGCGTCAGCGTCAGCCCGGTCGCGGCTTTCAGCGGCGCCGTATCCTTCCAGATCAGATGCACCTGCGCATCCCTCGCCGAGGCGAAGACCTCATAGGGGCCGGTGAGGTCGAGCTGCTGGACCTGCGGAAAGACAAGAATGCCGAAGCTGAGGGACATGGCGCGGTTCTCCTGATTGACGATCCAAGCCTAGCGCGCAAAGCTCTGGCCGAACTGCCAAGCACCCCTCGCTTCATGCCAAACATGCGCCGCATCGAGATCCTGACCTTCGCCGGCGGACAGTTGCTCGACATCGCCGGGCCCTTGCAGGTCTTCGCCACCGCAAACGATCTGGCTCATCTTGCCGGCCGGCCCCTGCCCTATCAGACCGCGGTCGTCGCCGCGGAAGACCGCGTCGTCACCAGCGCAAGGCTCGAACTCGGCACGGTGCCGCTTCCTGAGCCGGCCACGCCGCTCCACACGCTGGTCGTCGCCGGCGGCTACGGCGTCAACGCCGCCTGTCGCGATGGGGCGCTGGTCGACTGGGTCCGGCAGCGCGCCGCGGCGGCGCAGCGTGTTGCTTCCGTATGCAGCGGTGCCTTCCTGCTGGCGTCGGCGGGGCTCCTCGACGGCAAGCGCGCGGTGACGCATTGGGGCCGCTGCGCCGAATTCCGCGCGATGTTCCCGGCGGTGCGGCTCGAGCCCGACCCGATCTATGTCCGCGACGGCGAGGTCTGGACCTCGGCCGGCGTCACCGCCGGGATCGATCTTGCCCTCGCTTTGGTCGAGACCGATCTCGGCCGCGAGCCGGCCCTCGCCATCGCCCGCCAGCTCGTCGTCTTCCTCAAGCGCCCCGGCGGCCAGGCCCAGTTCAGCGCCGCGCTCACCCTGCAGGAGAAGGACGAGCGCTTCGACCGGCTGCATGGCTGGATCGTCGAGAACCTGCGCGGCGATCTCTCGCTGGAGCGGCTGGCCGGAGAGGCCAATATGAGCCTGCGCAGCTTCGCCCGGCATTATCGCCAGGCGACCGGCCGCACGCCGGCCCGCGCCGTCGAGGAGATCAGGATCGAGACGGCGCGCCGCCTGCTCGAACAAGGCCTCTCCGTCGCCCAGGCCGGCCGCCGCTGCGGATTCGGCTCGGAGGAAACACTGCGCCGCGCCTTCCTGCGCCGGCTCGGCGCCAGCCCGCAGGCCTATCGCGACAGGTTCGCGGGGTAGCGGACTGTCTGCCTCTACAGCAGCCGCTCCATGACCCGCTCGCTATTGGCACGCTGTTCGCCCGTATCCTTGAACCCTTGCGCCCGATAGAAGCTATGCGGCCCGGCCGCGCCGGGCACATAGCTCAGCCTGGCGATCCTGTACCCAAGCGCGGGCAGGCCCTTCAGCCAGAGCGCGATCGCTTCGCGCCCATAGCCTTTGCCCTGGTGGCGACGATCGATCATGAAGCGCCAGAGGAAGCAGTTCGCGCCGTCGTCCTCGGGCCGCCACATGATGAAGCCGACCGGCTCCTCGTCGGCATAGATCGCCCGAAACACTGCAGCCGGATTGAAATGGGCCTGCGCAATCGAGACCGCATTGGGCGCGACGAAGCCGCTCTGCGCCTGATGCGGCTCGAGCTCGCAGATCGCCCGCACGGTCTCGGCCGTGATCTCGCGCAGTGTGACGACAGGCCCGGTCAAGCGGTCGGCCTCACTTCTCCAAGAAAGCCTTCACAGTTCCTTCCGCCTGCTTCATCGAGATCACGCCGTCGAGATGGCCCCGCGTGCCCTGGATGGTGGCATGGCTGACGCCGCGCCCGGCCTTCTTCGCCTCGGCGACGGTGCGCTGGATCATCTCGTCCGGGAAGACCAGGTCCTTCGGCTGGCTGATGATCAGCAGCGGCGCCTTGATCCGGCTCATCGCATCGGCGAGCGACTTGCCGCCGGCGGCGTAGAGCTGGTTGGCCTTGACCAGGTAGAGGAAGTGGTTGGCGTCCGAGACCTTGGCGCGCGCCTCGCCGGCATTGTCCAGAATGCTCTGGACCTGGAACTTGTTGGCGAGCGCCTTGGCCGGGTCCTCGCCCTCCTTGGCCGGGCGGCGGCCGAAGGTGCCGTTGGTCCAGTCGCCATGATTGGCCTGCAGGGTGACGACTGTCAGCGCCTTGGCGAGGCCGGCATTGGGCGGCGTCTTGCCGTAATAGTCGCCCTTGTTCCAGTTCGGATCGATCAGGATCGGCGCCGCCCAAACGTCGAGCCAGGCGATCAGCTGCGCATCGGCCTCGGCTGCGCCGATCACGGCCATCGCCTTGCCGACCATGTCGGGATAGCTCGCCGCCCATTCATAGGTCTGCAGCGCGCCCATCGAGGGACCGGCGACCATGACGAGTTTCCTGATGCCGAGGCTCTCGACCAGAGCCTTCTGGACATTGACGAAATCGCCGATGGTCACGACCGGGAAATCGAGCGCGTAGGGCTTGCCGGTATCGGGATCGATCGAGGCCGGTCCGGTGGTGGTGGTCTTGGGGTCGCCGGTGTTGAGGTTCACCAGCGTGTCGGAGGCGATGACGAAATACTTGTTGGTGTCGATCGCCTTGCCCGGGCCGATGATCGCGTCCCAGTAGCCGGGCGCCGCATCGGCGGCCGCATATTTGCCGGCGGCGTGCGAATTGCCCGAGAAGAAATGGCAGATCAGGATCGCGTTGGATTTGTCGGCGTTGAGCGTGCCGTAGCTCTCCCAGCCGACCTTGACGTTCTTCAGCGTGCGCCCGCCTTGCGTGGTGTAGCTCGGCAGCTCGAAGACCTTCTTCTCGACGATCAGACCCTGCGCCTGCGCCATTCCCGTCACCATCATGCCTGCAACAGCGAGCGCACCCGCGATCCAGCCCTTCATGCCGCACTCCTCCGCTCCGGCCGGGTTCTCGGCCTTGAGGGAGATCAGAGCGGATTTGTCCGGCTAACGGAAGGGGGTTGCACTCCGTCATGCTCACCCTTGTGGCGAGCATCCACGTCTTGAACTCCGTCCTCGACGAACGAAGACGTGGATGGTCGGGACAAGCCCGACCATGACGAGAAACTCACAGCGTCTCGAGCAGCCCCTTGATCAGCGCCCGGCGGGGCGCGATCGAGGAGATCAGAGCGTATTCCTGCAAGGTATGGGCGCCGTCACCGTCGATGCCGAGCCCGTCCAGCGTCGGGATGCCGAGCGCTGCGGTGAAATTGCCGTCAGAGCCACCGCCAGTCATCGGGCAGTCCTGAAGGTCGAAGCCGACCTTCGCCGCCACCGCCCGCGCCTGTTCGTAGAGCGCCGCGACCTCCGCCGACTTCTCATAGGGCGGCCGGTTCATGCCGCCGGTGATGCTGAGCTTCACGTCCGGGTCATGCGCCTTCAGCCCGAGGATGCGCTCTTCCATGACTTTGCCGTCAGCCACCGTGGTGACGCGGCAATCGACGCTGAACCAGGCGTGCTGCGGGATGACGTTCGCCGCCGTGCCGCCACCGACCAGCGCCACCGTCGTGGTGATGCCGCGCGAATAGTCCGTCATGCCTTCGATCGCGAGAATCTGGTGGGCCGCCTCGCGGATGGCGTTGCGGCCATCGGCATGGCGCGAACCGGAATGGGCCGGGCGCCCTTCCAGCTTGACCTCGAAACGGCCGACGCCCTTGCGCGCCGTGACGATCTTGCCGCCCTCGCGTGCCGGCTCGGTCACCAGCACCGCCATCGCCTCGCGGCCGACCGCCTCGATCAGCTCCCGCGAGGTCGGCGAGCCGATCTCCTCGTCCGGCGTGAACAGGAAGACCAGCGGGCGCTGCACCGAGCCGGATTTCGCGGCGTCCTTGAAGGCCTGCAGCGCCAGCCAGGCGCCGCCCTTCATGTCGTAGACGCCAGGACCGTAGAGCCGGTCGCCCTCCACGCGCACCGGCAGGTCCTTGGCGCTGGTGCCGACAGGGTGGACCGTGTCGAGATGCGACATCAGTGCGATCGCCTTCTCGCCGTTCCGGACGCCGGCGCGCAGGATCAGGTTGTCGCCGAGCCCGTCGCGGCCGGGGATGCGCTCGACGGCGATCGGCAGGCCTTCGACCTCCTTGGCGACGAGATCCATCATGCCGTTGACGCCGGGCACGTGATGGGTGGGGCTCTCCAGCGCAACCCAGACGGAGAGCGCGGGGACGGCGGGATCGTGAATGGTCATGATGGGGAGGTTTTTCGCAGGAAAGCGTGGCGATAACAGGACATTGGCCAATTCGCCGGCATTGTCCATGTCGAAACGCGCCTAGCTGCCCTGCGGAGAGCGCTTTAGAAAATTTTCGAAGCGATGTCGGCAACGCCGATCCTCGCCCGTCCTCGCAGCAGACCCGCCGAGGACCAGACGATGCGCCCGCCCGCCGCCCCCACCATTGCCATAGTGCCGGCCTTGTATCGGCTGCGCAGCCTCATGGCAGCGCTGGCCGGCTTCGTCGCGGTCCTCGCGCTCGCCCTCCTCGCCGACCAGCTCCTGCGCTCGCTCGGCCTGCCGCCGCCGGCGGCCCAGCTCACACCGGAACTCGGCCGCCAGGCGCTGGCCGCCTGGCTGAGGGCAGGTTGCCTGCTGCTCGGCGGCCTCGTCGCGAGGGCCGCGATCGCTAGACGCGCTTGACGTTCCAGAAGGTCGGGAAGCTCGGCAGCACGCCTTCCAGCTTGCGGCTGAACGCCGTCGGCTGAAAATACTGGCCGAGCGGCGCGTAGGGCACGTCCTCGAAGGCCTGCTTCTGGAGTTCGGCCGCGATTTTCTGCTTCCCAGCAAGGTCTGTCGCCTCCATCCAGGCCTCGCGCAGCGCTTCGATCTTCGGCGCCACCGGCCAGCCCGGCCAGGCGGCCATGCCATTGCCGCGCAGTGAGATGTGGCCGACCGGATCGAGGATGTCGATGCCGTTCCAGCCGGTGAAGAAGCAGTTCCAGCCGCCATTGCCGGGCGGCTCCTTGTTGGCCCGGCGCGTCACGACCGCACCCCAGTCCATCACCTGATAGTCGACATTCATACCGATGCGCTTCAGCATCTCGGCGCCAACCTCGCATTCGGCCTTGAGATTGGCGAGATCGGTGACGCCGAGCAGCACGACCTTCTCGCCCTTGTAGCCGGCCGCCGCCAGCGCCTGCTTGACCTTGGCGATGTCGCGCGGCCCGTTCAGCACCTCCATGCCGGCATCGTTCGCCATCGGGGTGCCCGGCGGGAACAGGCCGACGCCGGTGCGCCACAGCGTCTTGTCGGGGCCGCCCACCGCCTCCATGAACTCGGCCTGGTCGATCGCCATCAGCACGGCGCGGCGGATCGCCGGATTGTCGAAGGGCGGATGCAGATGGTTCATCCGCATGATCGCGATCGAGCCGGTCGTCTCCTTGATCGCGACCTCGAGCTTCGGGTCCTTGGCCAGTAGCGGCAGGATGTCCGGCAAGGGCTGCTCGACCCAGTCGATCTCGCCGCTCTGCAGCGCCGCCGCCGCGGTCGCCGGGTCCGGCAGGGTGTGCCATTCGATCCGCTCGACATGGACGATCTTCGGCCCGGCGGTACGACCCGGCTTGCCGTCGCTGCGCGGGACATAGCCCGCGAACTTCTCATAAACCGACCGGTTGCCGGGCTGGCGCTCGCTCGCAACGAAGCGGAACGGCCCGCTGCCGATCACCTCGGTGATCTGCGTCGTCGCCTCGGTCCTGGCCAGGCGCTCCGGCATGATCACCGGCACCGAGGCCGTCATCTTGGCGAGCGCGTCGGGCAGCAGCGGAAACGGCTTCTTCAGGCGGAAGCGCAGGGTCCTGTCGTCGACAGCGGCGAGCTCATCGGTCTGCGCCATCAGCGTCTGCCCGAACGCATCGCGCTTGCCCCAGCGGTTCAGGCTGGCGACGCAATCCCTGGCCAGCACCGGCGTGCCGTCATGGAATGTGAGGCCTTCGCGCAGCTTGATCGTCCAGCTCTTGCCATCGGCCTCGGCGAGCGCGCCCTCAGCCATCTGCGGCTGCGCCTTGTAGCTCTCGTCCTGCCCGAACAGCGTGTCATAGGCGAGGAAGGCGTGATTGCGGGTGACGGTCGCCGTCGTCCAGATCGGATCGACGACGGCAAGATCGCCCTGCGGCACGAACTTGATCACGTTCTTGTCGGCCCCGCGGCCGATATTGGGTTTGCTGACCGCAAAGGCGGCAGCCGTGCCTGCGATGAAAGCGCGACGTGTCGGCATTTCAAGCTCCCTGGCAACAGGGCGTCGATCCGGGATGGTGAGGCCCTGGCGATACGGCGGCGTCAGGCAACCAGCATGCCAGCAGCCGGTCAAGCCGGCTGCCTGCTCTCCCGGATCGTTCAGGCCGCGTCGCGCAGATCGCCGAGATCGAGCTCGATCAGGAAGTTCGGATCGGCCTCGACCAGCAGCGCCAGGGCTGCATCGTCGGCGAGCGAATCCGCCAGCAGCCGCGCCTCGTCGCGGGCCGCCTCCGCGTCGAGCCGGCGTAGCAGAGCCATCAACGCATTGGCCTGCGGTCCTTCCAGGCCCTCGCAAGCGATCAGCACTTCCGCCAGCAGCGTCCGGTCGATGCCGCCTCCCCGCTTTTCGCTGGGGCCCGCCTGCTTCAGCGCCTCCACGGCTGCGGCGAAGGCCGGCAGCAGGGCCTCGGGCATCGCTGCCTTGCGATAGAGCGCCTTGAGGCCGGCACCGCGCCGGTCCCAGAGCAAGGCGTGCACACGCTTCAGCGGCAAGCCGGCAAGCGCCGCGAAGGCAGCCTCGGCCAAAGCCGGTTCACCGCTCAGCAGCGAACGCAGGATCACGCCCGGCGTCAGTCGGCCGTTCTCGCGCAGGCAATCGACGATCGCCGGGGCATCGCTCACTTCGCCGCCGGCCGCGAGCGCGACCGCCACCCGCTCTGTCGATTCGCGGGCAAGCCGGGCGCTTCGTTCCTCGGTGAGCCAGCCGCAGCCGGAGACGAAGGCGGCAAGCGCGTCGGAAACCTTGGCCGCGATCGCCTGGCGCAAGCCCGCCGGCAGATCGTCGCGCGCCAGCATCGCCTCGCGCACGGCGCCGGAGCGGCCTTCGCGCTCGAAGATGCGCTCCAGCGAGAAATCCGGAATCTCCGCCGTCGGATTGGCGAGCAAGGCGACCAGCGCCTCCTCGACGCCGACCTCGGCGAGCGCGGCGCAGATGCCGGGCGACAGCCAGGGCCGCTGCGCGATCGCGCGCTGGGCGAGGTCATCGCCGATCGCCGCGGCATCGACCAGATCGGCCTCGGTCAGCACCGGCGACTGCGCCAGCAGCAGCGCCGCAATATCGCTCTGCTCGGCGATCAGCCCAAGCACGAGATTGCGCGGCGCCTGCGGCGCGGCCGCGAGCTCTTCGGCGAGCGCCCGGCGCACCAGGGGCGAAGGATCCTCCACCAGTGCGATCAGCGCCGTCTCGGCTTCTCGCCTGTCCTCCGGCGACATCGCCGAGCGCAGATAGGCCCCCGCCAGCGCGGCGGCGCCTTGCGCCCGCGCCTCGGCCGGGGCGGTGCGGGCCCAGAGCAGGAAGCGTCGTACGATCATCCGCGCCTCCCATGGGTCATGAACTGGCTGAGATCGAGTGGTCCGCGCCGCGCCTTGCGCGTGGCGACCGTCTCGCCGGAGGCCGTCTGCGTATCCGTGATCGAAAGATCGCGCGGCCGCGACGGCGGCAGCGGCGCGTTGACGGTCGCAGCGGCGGCGCTGGTCGAGCCGCCCGTGCTTTCGGTCTTGGCGGTCTTGCCGGAGGACGACGCCTCGCTTTCGCTCGCCGACGAGCCGACACGCGGGAAATAGCGTGTCGCCGGGTCATCGTCCGCATTGCGGGAGGCACCGCCGCTGCGCGGCGTGGTCCAGAGATTGGCGACTGCCTTCGAGACCGGCGCGCGCGGCCCTTCGGTCGAGAACAGGCCGATCAGCCCCTTGGCCCGGCCTGGCGCCAGCGCGGCGGCGATCGGCACGGCCGCCGGCTCTGCCGCATAGGCCGCAGCGGTCGTCGTCGCCCCGGTTGGCCGGGCCTGCGCCAGCATGGCGCCGGTCGTTGCGGCCACCTGCGTATTGGCGTGGCTCGCGGCGAGCAGGTCATAGACCTCCTGGGCGCTGCGGGCCCGGCCGGCCTTGTCGTAGAAGATCGAGCGGTTCGCGGCGGCGGCATCCGGGAAATCGCGGGCGGCAGCGCGGGTCGGATCGTTCGCGGCGGTGCGGATCAGGTCGGACGCACCACGCGCGCCCAGCACATGCGCCATATAGAGCTCGCCGGCCTGCGGCTGGCGCCCGAGCGCCTGGCCGAGCTGCTCGGCATTCTTCTGCGTCAGCGCGCCGGCCATCACAGTCGCGACATGTGGATCGGTCCGCAATTGCAGGATCTTCTCGCGCAGCGCCGGGTCAGCCACCGTGAGTCGCCCGCTACCGTCCTCGCTGATGGCGCCGGCATAGTTCGCCAGACCCTGTTTCGGCCCCTCCTGGCGCATCATCGACAACCAGGTCTGCTCGATGAACTGGAACAGCCCGGTCGCGCTGGAGGTGCGCGCCTTCGCATCCGGTTCGAGCGCGGATTCGCGTTGCGCCGTCTTGAGGAGATAGTCGAAGCCGATGCCGGTCTTGTCCGCGCCTTCCTTGATCGCGCTGACGACAGGATTGGCGGGCGTTGTCTCACGGGTGCTCGGCGTGCTGAAAAGAAACATTGGGTCACTCGGGCCGCTGCCGTTCCAGGCGGACCGGAGCACCCGCAGAGACTGGACCGGTTATGGTAAGCGAACCGTTAAAACGGCCGTTTGCCGGACCCGACCCGAAACCGAAAAAGAGCCACAGGAGCAAGACGATGGCGGAAGCGGCGCGGCATAAGCGGGGCGGGCTCTACTTCGAGGATTTCGAGATCGGCTCCTCGATCGAACATCGGCTGACCCGCACGGTGACGCAGATGGACAACATGCTGTTCTCCAACATGACGCTGAATCCGCAGCCCCTGCACATCGACGCGCATTTCTGCGCGACCGAGACCGAATGGGGCAAGCCGCTGATGAACTCGCTGTTCACGCTCGGGCTGATGATCGGCATCTCCGTCAACGACACCACGGTCGGCACCACCATCGGCAATCTCGGCATGACCGACGTTACCTTCCCCGCCCCCCTCTTCGAGGGCGACACGGTGAACTGCGTCACCGAGATCGTCGCCAAGCGCGAATCGAAGTCGCGGCCGGATGCCGGCATCGTCGACTTCCATCACCGCGCCTTTAAGCAGGACGGCACCTTGGTGGCGCAGTGCCGCCGCCAGGCCTTCATGAAGAAGCGCCCGGTCGGAGGGCAGGCCTGATGCGCTCGCTCCTCTTCGTTCCCGGCGACAACCAGAAGAAGCTGCAGAAGGGCCTGGAGAGCGGCGCCGACGCGCTGATCCTCGACCTCGAGGACTCCGTCGCGCTCGACGCCAAGCCGGCGGCGCGCGAGCTCGCCCGCGATTTCCTCACGGACGTCACCGCCCGCGCAAAGCGCCCGCGCCTGATCGTGCGCGTCAACGCGCTGACCACCGGCATGACCGAGGCTGACCTCGACGTCGTCATGCAGGGCGGTCCCGACGCGATCATGCTGCCGAAATCCGAAGGCGGCCCGGATCTCAGCCATCTCGCCGCCCATATCGCCGTGCGAGAAGCTGAATGCGATCTGCCCGACGGCGCGACCAAGATCATCGCCATCGCCACCGAGACCGGCAAGGGCATCTTCGGCCTCGGGAGCTATGCCGGTGCCAGCCACCGCCTCTCCGGTCTCACCTGGGGGGCGGAGGACCTCTCGGCCGATCTCGGCGCCGAGACCAACCGGCTGGAGAGCGGCAGCTACACCGATCCCTACAGGATAGCCCGCTCGCTCCTGCTTTTTGCAGCTTCAGCCGCGCAGGTCGACGCGATCGACACCGTCTTCACCGCCTTCCGCGACGAATCGGCCTTGCGCGCCGAATGCCTCGCCGCGCGCCGCGACGGCTTCACCGGCAAGATGGCGATCCACCCGGCGCAGGTGCCTGTCATCAACGAGGTCTTCTCGCCCTCGCCCGAATCGCTCGCCCGGGCCGAGGCGATCATCAAGCTCTTCGACGAGAACCCCGGCCTCGGCGTGATCGGACTCGACGGCGAAATGCTCGACCGCCCGCATCTGATGCGCGCCCGCCGCTTGAAGGCACGCGCGCAGAAGCCTGGCTGACCTCGGCCTCAGGCATCGGACTCGGCGCAGGCGGCCACGGTGCCGGCCTGCGCCGGGCGCTTGATGCCCCCGAAGATCAGGAAACTGATCGCGGCTAGGATACCGGCGCTGATGCCGCCATAGAGCATCACCCAGCCGAAGCCCTGCACCAGCGCCGCATGCACGCCAGCACCGGACGGATCGTGCTGCGCCAGCGCCGGATAGGTCTCGCGCAGCGAACCGAGATTCCCCGCGGCGATCGAGGAGGCCAGTGCTTGAAGCTGCAGTCGATCGAAGGCGGTCGCAATGTCGCCCGGCAACGACCATATGATGCCTTCGACCAAAATCAGCCCCATCACCGCGATGTTGATCGCAAGCGCGATCAGCCGCGCACTGATGTCGATGCCTGAGGCCATGCCCGCGCGATCGCTCGGAACCGATCCCGTGGTCGTATTGGTCACGGCCGGATTGGTCAGGCCAAGGCCGATCCCGGACAGCAACGCGCCGGGCAGCAGCGTCATCCAGCTCGCCTCGGCAAGGCTGCTGCCGAACCACATCGCGATGAAGCCGGCGCCCATTGCAAGCATGCCCATGGGAATGGCGACCTGCGGGCCATGACGCCGCAGCAAATGGTCGGACACGGGCGGCATCAACATGAACGGCACTGTGTAGGCCAGCAGCAGCAGCCCGGCTGCCTCGCTCCCAAGGCCGAGCCCGCTCTGAAAGTAGATCGGCAGATAGATGATGAACGGCCAGTAGCTGAAATTCATGCCGATGCAGCCGATGATCGCGCCGCTGAAGCGGCGGATCCGGAACACCGAGAAGTCGAACATCGGCTGCGCCGCGCGCTTCTCCACTATGAGGAAGGCAACGAAGCTGGCGAAAGCCAGGCCGGCAAGGCCGAGCGCCCTGGCAGCGCCGAGCTCGGCCCCCTGCGTGATCACATAGGCAAAGCCGAAGACCGCCAGGGTCAGGGTGACGATGCCGGCGACGTCGAGCGTCTTGGCCTGCGGATCCCGCGATTCGCAGATACCGATCGCAGCCGGCGCCAGTGCCAGGACGGTCAGCGGGACATGGACCAGGAAGACCCATTGCCAGCCTGCCAGGCTCGCGATCAGGCCGCCGATCACCGGGCCGAAGCCGAGCCCGACCCCGGTGACGACGCCCCAGATGGTGAAGGCCCTGCCCCGCTCGCGCCCCTCCGGGAACTGATGAGAGATGATGGCGACGGCGCAGGTGAGCATGGCGCCGCCGGCCATGCCCTGCAGGAACCGGCCGGCGATCAGGATCGCGGCGTTCGGCGCCAGCCCGCAGATCAGCGACGTCACGCCGAAGGACGCGGTCGTCGCGACGAAGAGGCGCTTGCGGCCATAGCGGTCCGCCAGCGTTCCCGTCGCCATCAGCACCGCCGTGCAGGCGATGGTGTAGGCGTTCATGATCCATTGCAGTGCCTTGAAATCGGCCGGCAGCACCGCTTCCAGCGTTGGCAGGATGACCGGCACGCTGGAGATTTCGAGGCCGAACATCAACGTCGCCAGACAGGCGCCGGCCAAAGCCAAGGCATTTCGTGAGGATGGAGAGATCGCCATGACGAGACCTTTCGGGTTCGATCCGCATCGCTCGGGATCGAGGAAGGCCTCTCGTCTAGGGAGAGCTTCGGCATGATAGAAATGATTTAATTTCGCAGTTTTCAGTTCCTATGATAATAAATCTGGATCATGGATTTTGCTCCCGAGCTGTTGCGCGCGCTCGTCGCCGTCGCCGAGGCCGGCGGGTTCACCCGCGCGGCGGAGCGCTTGCACCTGACGCAATCGGCGGTCAGCCATCAAATCCGCCGGCTGGAGGACCAGATCGGTACGCCGCTCTTCGTCCGGACTACGCGCAAGCTGGCGCTGACCGAGGACGGCGAGGAGTTCCTGCACCATGCCAGGCAGATCTTGCAGGCCCATGCCGCCCTGAGCCGGCGCTTCCAGGCGTCCTCGCTCGCAGGCTCGGTTCGTTTCGGCGTGCCGGAGAACTTCCTCGGCGATGAGCTCCCGCATTTGCTGAGCCGCTTCGCCCGCACCTTCTCGGCCGTGCGCCTGGAGGCCTCGGTCAGCGTCTGCCAGGATTTCAGCGCCAGGATCGAGAGCGGCGAGCTCGACCTCGCCGTGGCGATGCGCCGGGCCGGCGAAACCGGCGGGGCCGTGCTGCGCCGATCGCGCTATGTCTGGGCCGCGGCCGAGGACTTTGCGGTTCCGCCGGGCTCGTCGCTGCCGCTGGCGCTGTCAAACCCGCCCTGCCTCTGCCGTACGGTCGCCGTCGAGGCGCTGGCCGGCTCCAACGTCGAATGGCATATCGGCTTCACCTCGGCCAATCTGCACGGGCTGCGGGCGGCGATGCTAGCAGGGCTCGGCGCCTCGATCATCGCCGATGACGAGGTCGAGCCGGGCATGAAGGTTCTTGCGCCGAGCTATGGCATGCCGCCGCTGCCCGATCTGGAGTTCGCGCTGATCTGGTCCGCCGGCGGCAAGACGCCATGCGCGCGCGAGCTCGGCCGGCTGATCGCCGACGCGGCGAGGAGCTTTGGCGGGCCCGTGATCCATAGGTCGACACGGCTCAAGGCGATCACTGACAATCCGGTTCAGCCGAAGGGGCACTCACCGATTCTGCCGATTCAGTTTTTCCCGCCCCTTGATGGGACGTGACGAGCGACCTCAGGAACAGCCCTCACCTGATCTGCCGGCAGTGATGCCGCGCCGCGCTCGCCAGGCACTCCTGCGCCTTCCTGGCGGCGTCGAGTTCGCGCAGCAGCCAGAACCCTGCCCCGACCATCACCAGCACGGCGATGATCGCGAGCAGGTTCACGGTCATGCGCCATTGCTCGTCCGGCTCCTCGTCCCGGGGCCGGACCATGGCCTTCAGCCTCCGGCCGGACGGGTGATCGAGAACAACTCCGTGACCTCGGCGTAATCGCTATAGCCGCAACGTGCGATCGGGTTGGCCTTGGCCGTATCGAACCTACCGTCATGGACGAAGGTTTCGTCGATATAAGTCGCGACGACCTGACCGATGACCATCCAGCGCGGCACGTCGTTGCCGTCGAGGTCCCGAAGCTGCTGGATCGAGAGCAGCTTGCATTCGAGTGCGGCGGGACTTGCTGCCACCCGCGGCGGCTTGACGATGCGGGACGGCGCCATCTCCAGCCCGGCATGAGCGTATTCGCTTGTCCCCCGCGGCAGCGGCGCCGAGGTCAGGTTCATCTGCTGGTCGAGCGCCTTGGTGACCAGGCTGCAGGTGAACTCGCCGGTCTCCTCGATGAAGGCGACGGCATCCTTCTTGTTCTCGGAGGAAAACATCACGATGTTCGGCCGCGACGAGATCGCGTTGAAGAAGCTGTAGGGCGAGAGATTGACCTCGCCCTTGGCGTTGACCGCGCTGATCCAGCCGATCGGCCGGGGCGTCACGATCGCCTTGAACGGATCGTGCCGGAAGTCGAGATCGCGCCCCTCATCGGTGTAATACATCGCGCTCACCCCTCGAACCGGCTGACGATGGCGGAAAGGTCGGGCCGCTCGCGGTCGGCCGGGCGGCCATCGGCCTTGCCGAGATGGACGAAGCCGGCGATGCGCTCGTCCGGCGCCAGCCCGAAGGCATCGAGCACCTTGCGATCGAAGGCGAACCAGTTGGTCAGCCAGGAGCCGTTGAAGCCGAGCGCCTCGGCCGCGATCAGCATGTTCATGCAGACCGCACCGGCCGAGAGCTCCTGCTCCCATTCCGGGATCTTCTCGTGCTTGCGGGCGCGCGAGACGACGGCGATCACCAGCGGAGCGTGGAGCAGACGCTTGCGCTCGAACGCGACCTTCTCCTCGTCGGCCTGCGGGTTGCGCTCCTTGAAGACGGCTTCGACGATCTGCGCCGCCCTCTCCTTGGCCGCCCCGGAGAAGACGACGAAGCGCCAGGGTGCGAGCTTGCCATGATCAGGGACGCGCGCCGCCACGGTCAGAATCTCGCGCAGTTGCGCGTCGTCAGGGCCAGGGGCGGAGAGAAATTGCGGTGGTACCGAGCGACGGAGCTTGAGCAGGGAGAGCGTGTCGGTCATGAACGATCCGGAAGATGGCGCGGCCGCGGGATGATGTTCCCCAGTTAAGGTTTCGCCATGATGAGGACAAGCGAACCTGCTCCTTCCCCGGTGCAAGGACGATGACGGCGCAGCGCATGTTTCAACGCGACGAGTTCAAGGTTTCGATGGCGCTTCCCGTCACGGCAGCGCGCGCGATGGTGGCAGCACTGTTTATGTCCTTGTCGGTCTCGGGCCTCGCCATCGCCCAGACACCCGGTGCGGCGCCGTCGTCGACGACGCCCGGCCCCCTCCTGCCACCCCTCGCAGCGCCGACGGCACGCCCCGGCCAAGCCATGCTCTCGCTGAGCGCCCAGTTTTCTGGCAACCGCAAGCCGATTCGCTCCGGACTGGTCTGGCGCGTGCTGACCGAATCCGCCGACGGCTCGCCGCCCAAGATCGTCGCGCGCTCGAACGAGGCCGAGCCCAGCTTCGTGCTCGATCCCGGCGTCTACCTGCTGCACGCCGCCTATGGCTTCGCCAGCGCGACCAAGCGCGTCACGCTCGGCGCGCAGGGGCTGAGCGACCGGCTCAGCGTCAGCGCCGGCGCACTCTCGCTCGCCGGCTCGATCGGCGAGACGCCGATCGCACCGGCCCAGCTCAACTTCTCGATCTTCGTGCCGCTGCAGGGCAATTCGGAGGGGCGCCTCGTCGCCTCCAACGTCAAGTCCGGCGAGTTGATCCGGTTGCCCGAGGGAACCTATCACATCGTCTCGACCTATGGTGATTCGAACGCCATCCAGCGCTCCGACGTCCGGGTCGAATCCGGCCAGGTCACCCAGGCGACGCTGCATCACCGCGCCGCGCAGGTGACCTTGAAGCTGGTCGCCGGACCGGGCGGCGAGGCTTTCGCCGGCACCGCCTTCAGCGTGCTCACACCGGGCGGCGACGTCATCCGCGAGGCGATCGGCGCCTTCCCGCAAGTGATCCTGGCAGAGGGCGACTATGTGTTGATCGCCCGACAGGAAGGCCAGGTCTTCTCGCGCGACTTCAAGGTCGAAGCCGGACGCGACCGCGACATCGAAGTGATCGCGCGCTGAGACGATCGTCGTCGCGAGCGCAGCGAAGCGATCCAGAAGGGCTCGCTCGAGGTCCCTCTGGATTTCGCCGCTACGCTCCTTGCAATGTCGGCAAGTCTCAATTCGTCGGCTTGCCGGGCTCGCGCCCCTCGCCGAGCTCCGCGACGATGCCGTCGGCAAGACGAATGCCGAGGCAGCGATAGCCGGCTTCGACCACCTGGAGCCCGTCCATGCCGACGATCTCCTCCTCGCTGAACTGCTTCGAGCCCGACCAGCTCTTCATCATGCCATAGCGCGGGAAGATCGGAACTCCGCTCTCGCTCGCCGTCTTCGCCAGCACCGCGCGGTAATCGTCGTATTTGGGGTAGCGCCCTTCGCGCGGCAGCCAGGGCATGTCCATCAAGACGAGATCGATCCCGGCCTCGTGCAGCTTGTGGGTGCCCTTGCGCAGGATCTTCGCCAGCTTCTCTTCGCCGATGTCGCGAATGGCGTCGTTCACCCCCGTCTGCCAAATCACCAGAGACGGCTTCTCGGGGATGACCTCGGCCTCGAGCCGCAGATACATCTCATAGGCCGATTGGCCGCCGACGCCGAGATTGAGCACCTTGATCTCACGCCCAGGCAGGCGCCGGCGCAATTCGGCTTCGAGAACGGCAGGGTAGCTGCGGTCGGGATCGCTCGCACCGGTTCCGGCAGTGCTCGATGAACCGAGCGCGACAATGGTGAGCCGGTTGGTTTCGGTCAGGGCACGTTTCGATGCCGGCAGCGGCGGCTTGAAGGGATGCTGGGCCGAGCTGACGCGGCAGCGTCCCTCGTTCATCGGCGCAAGCGATCGTGGCCCCGCCTCAGCCGGCAAGGCCGACGCCAGAAGCAAGAGAGCAGCGCTCAGACCGTAGCGGCCTGCTCGCGCGGGGCGCTGGCGGCGCGTGCCGTGAGCGTCTTGTACCACGAGAGAAATGTTCCTAGCCCGAGCAGGATGGTAATCCCGCCCAACGTCACGAGCAACTGGACCCAAAGGGTGAAGGAGGTCTCCGCAAGGATGATCTGCCCGGCGATCGCCAGGACGATACCCGCGCAGAACACTTCGAGCGAATGCCGCCCTAGCGCAGCGAGCCGCCGGCCGGCCAGTCCGCTCAGCATGGCCGCATCGGACCGCACGAAGCGCAGCACCAGCCAGGCCAGCGCCGCCAGATGCGCGACGCGCGGCCAGGCAAGATTGGTCTTGTCGGTGCCGATCTGCAGGCTGTCGATCCAGTCGTTCATAAAGGCGATGCCGAACGGATTGCCCGAGGACAGCTTCACCATCGCGGCGAACAGCAAGACGGCCCCCGCCGCGATATCGAGCAGGCGCAGCTTCGGCATGCTCGCCCCGACGAGACCGAGGCGGCCGATGACGACGCCGAGCGTGAACAGCAACTGCCAGGCGAAGGGGTTGAAGAACCAGCCCCCCTCGCCCGGATGGTTGGGCAGGTTAAGGCCGAGATGGGTCGCGCCCTGCCAGATCGCGACCGAGATCGCGAGCGCCGCGAGCGGGCTCGTCCGGGCGGTGACGTAGATCAGTGGAAAGGCCGCCAACAGCACGATGTAGAGCGGCAGGACGTCGAGATAATAGGGCTGGTAGATCAGTCCCAGCGCATTGACGATCGCCGCCGGCGTGTCGCTGAAGAAGGGCTGGATGTTGATCGCCTCGACATAGAGCGCGTTCTGGGTGCGCACCACCGCCGTCGCGACGATGCCGCAGACCAACACGAACAGCGCCAGATGCGCGATGTAGAGCGTCCAGATCCGAGCGCCGACCTTGAGCGAGCCGACGAAGAGCCCGCGCTGGTCGATCAGCCTGCCATAGGCGAAGGCGGCCGAGATGCCGGCCAGCAGCACGAAGACGTCGGCGGCGTCGGAGAAGCCGTAATTGTGCGGCATCGCGGCCGAGACGATGTTGCCCGGCATGTGGTTGACGAAGATGACGAGCAGGATCAGGCCGCGGATCACGTCGATGCGCAGGTCGCGGCCGGGCGAAGCCGCTTCGCGGGGCCCCTTTCCGAACAGCATCAGGCGCCAGAATCCGCTCACGTCACCACCGCATCCACCTGCACGGCCTGTGAGGCGGCCGCACATTCGTTCATCTACCGTTCATCTTAACATTGTGTTGCGAGCAAGGCTCCGCAGCAGCGGATCACAAGCCTGTGCGCCAACGTGAAGGACGAGCTTGGGTTCGGCGGTAGCGGGCGCCCGCAGCGCCGCGATCCGTCATTGGCTTCAACGGCCTTTAGCGGATCGCATCACTATTGAACGGGCGATGGCATGTCCTGGGCGAGCGGCGGAGCTGCGCTAGGCGCTTGCATCCTCGGCCGCCTTCGCGGCGTCGCGCTTCTTCTCGACCCGGCGCACTGAGAACACCGAAAGCTCGTAGAGCAGCAGCATCGGGATCGCGAGCATGAGCTGCGAGATCACGTCGGGCGGGGTCAGCACCGCAGCGACGACGAAGACGAAGACGATGGCGTAGCGGCGCTTGTCCCTCAGGAACTGGGCATCGATGATTCCCGCCTGGCCGAGCAGGGTCAGGATCACCGGCAGCTGGAAGGAGATGCCGAAGGCGAAGATCAGCGTCATGATCAGCGAGAGATACTCGCTGACCTTGGGCAGGAGGGCGATGCCGGCCTGCCCGTCCGTCGCCGCCTGCTGCATGCCGATCGAGAACTTCATCAGCACCGGCATGGCGAAAAAGAACACCATCGCCGCACCGAGCAGGAAGAAGATCGGCGTCGCCGCCAAATACGGCGCGAAGGCCTGGCGCTCGTTCTTATAGAGACCGGGCGCGACGAATTTGTAGATCTGCGTCGCGATCACCGGGAAGGCAAAGAAGCCGGCGCCGAAAGCCGCGATCTTGATCTGGGTGAAGAGGTACTCCAGCGGCGCGGTGTAGATGAGCTGAACGTTTGCGCCCGGGCCCGCGGCCCAGATATAGGGCTGGACCAAGATGTTGTAGATCTGCGTCGCGAAAGCAAAGCAGATGAAGAACATGATCAGGAAGGCGATGAGCGACTTGATCAGCCGCGAACGCAATTCGATCAGGTGGTCGATCAGCGGCGCGCGTGAGGCCTCGATCTCGTCCTCGCCATCGCGCTTCGGCTCGGTGTTCGCTTCGACGACGCTCATGCCGTCTCTCCGCCCTCGACCTCGGCCGCCTTGGCCTTGCGCTTGCGGACGGGCTTGGCCGGCGGCTCCTCGGCGGGAACAGCCTCAGCGGCCACGACAGGCTCTTCGGTCGCGACGGTCTTGCGGCGACGCTTCGGCTTTGTGTCCGCATCAGGCTCGGCGACAGGCGCCGGCTCGATGCTGACGGGGGCCGGCAACTCGGGTGCCGGCAGCGCAGCGAGCGTCGCCTCGACGTCCCTGATCGCCTTGTCGTCGGCCGCGGCCGGCTTCGAGGCGTCGGCGGCGCCGAAATCCTTCATCGGCTCGATCGGATCGAAATTGGTCGAGGCCTGGATCGAGTTACCGATGTCGTCGACCTGCTTCTTCAGGTCGGTGAGTTCGGCCTCGCGCATCGCGTCGTTGAACTGGCCCTGGAACTCGGAGGCCATGCGGCGAATCTTGCCGATCGCCTGCCCAGCCGTGCGCAGCGCCCCGGGCAAGTCCTTGGGGCCGATCACGATGAGCGCGACGCCCCCGATCAGCAGCATTTCGCTCCAGGCGATGTCGAACATCGACGGCCGGTCCTTTAGGAAATCCTGTGCGGCGCCCGGAAGGCGCCGGAAACGGAGCCGATCAGGCTTCTCCCGATCAGCAAATCCGCTCCTGTGAGATCAGGCCTTGGTCTCGGCCTTGGCCGGCTGCGGGTTCGCGGTCTGGGCCACCCCGTCGATCACTTTGGGATCAGCCGGCTGCTGGGCGGCCGGCGGCGGGGTCTCGTCCTCGGCCATGCCCTTCTTGAACGACTTGATGCCCTTGGCGACGTCGCCCATCAGTTCGGACACCTTGCCGCGGCCGAACAGCAGCATGACGATGACGCCGACGACGATCCAGTGCCAGATGCTGACGCCACCCATGGCGGTACTCCTCCGAAATTGAACGCGCGGCCCGACTTGTCCCGAGGGGCCAGATGCTTGTGCCGGAAACTAGGTGTCCCCTACAGGGAACACAAGGACTTCGTCCATCGTAATATCGATACCGACATCCTCGCCCTCGGCGACGAAATCCCGCCGCGTCGGCAAGCGCGCCATCAGCGGCTTGTCGATGCCATCGACCGCGAGCTCGATATGGTCGACCTCGCCGAGGAAACGCCGCGTCACCACCCGCGCCGGCAGGCAGAACCCTTTCGGAACCAGCCTGATCGCCTGGGGGCGGATAGCGAGCACCGCGGCTCCGTCCGGCAGGCCCGGCGCCGGAAAGCGGCCAAGCGGCGTATCGACCTCGCCGTTGCGCACGACCGTCTCGATCTCGGTAAGATCGCAAAAAAATCGGGCGGCAAAGAGGCTGGCGGGCTTGCGGTAGAGCTCCTCGCCCGTTCCGGCCTGGACGATCCGTCCCTGCCGCATCAGCACGATCCGGTCGGCGACGCGCATCGCATCCTCAGGATCATGCGTCACGATGATCGAAGTCGCGCCGATCTCCTGCAGCAGCGCCATCGTCTCGTCGCGCACTGCGTCGCGCAGGCGGCGATCGAGATTGGAGAAGGGCTCGTCCATCAGGAGCACGCCTGGACGCGGCGCCACTGCGCGCGCCAGGGCCACACGCTGCTGCTCGCCGCCGGAAAGCATGTGCGGATAGGCCTCGGCGAGGTCGGCGAGGCCGACGCGGGCGATGGCGCGCAGCGCCGTCGCGTCGGCTTCGGCATTGCCATAGCCGCGCAGGCCAAAGCGGACATTCTCGCGCACCGAAAGATGCGGGAAGAGCGCGTAATCCTGGAAGACGAGGCCGACCCCCCTCGCCTCCGGCTCGACGAAGTGAGCCGGCGAGGAGACGTCGCGCCCTTCGAGCAGGACATGCCCGGAACTCGGCCGCTCAACCCCGGCGGCAAGGCGTAGCAGCGTCGTCTTGCCGCAGCCGGAATGGCCGAGCAAAGCGACGATCTCGCCCGGCGCGACGCTGAGCGAGACATTGTCGAGTGCCGTCACCGCACCGAATCGCTGGGTGACGCCGTCGAAGCCGAGCGCCATCGGGATCGCGGCGCCGGCTGTGCCGCGCCGTCCCCACCCCAGCCAGCGCATCCTGCTTTCGGTCCGAGCCAAGTCGTTCTCCTGCCGGCCCGCCGGGCTCAATCTCCCTGCGCTGTGCTAGCTGGCGTCGCCGTCGTCAAGCGGCGTGAACAGGTCGCCGAGCGGGTCCTCGTCGTCCCGCAGGCCCGGATCGTCGTCGGGCACCGGCACGGTGAGGTCCTTGGCGAGGCGCCCCTCGATGAAACCGGCGCCCTTCAATTCCTCCAGCCCCGGCAGATCGTCGATGCGGTCGAGCCCGAAATGGTCGAGGAAGGCCGGCGTCGTGCCGAAGGTCACCGGCCGCCCCGGCGAGCGTCGCCGGCCGCGCAAGCGCACCCAGCCCGCTTCGAGCAGGATGTCGAGCGTGCCCTTGGCAGTGGCGACGCCGCGGATCTCCTCGATCTCGGCCCGCGTCACCGGCTGGTGATAGGCGATGATGGCGAGCGTCTCCAGCGCGGCGCGCGAGAGCTTGCGCGGCGGCTCGGCTTCGGGCGCGAGCAAATAGGCCAGATCAGGCGCGGTGCGGAAGGCATAGCCGCCGGCGACGCGCTGCAGCGTCACCCCGCGCAGGGCGTAGGTCTGCTGCAATTCGGCGATGACCCGCTCGATCGGCACATTCGCGGGGACCGATTTCGCGAGGTCCTCGGCCAAAAGCGGCTGCACCGAGGCAAACAGCAACGCCTCGACGATGCGGCAGGCGCGCGCCAGCGCCTCGTCGGTATCCCAATCCTCCTCGTCCTCGCGTTCGGCTTCAGCGACGGCCATCAGCGCCTCACAGGCCGAGCGTCGGCGGCCGCGCCGAGCGGCGCCGGACATAAAGCGGCGAGAAGGCACCATCCTGGCGCAGGTCGAGCAGGCCCTCGCGCACCATCTCCAGCATGGCCGAGAGCGAGGAGGCCCGGACCGTTGCGCTCATCGTCTCGACGGGCAGGCCATGGCTGCTCATATAGCGGGTGAGATAGCCGTCGATCGCGGTCCATTCGCCGGCCTCCCCGACCAGCCGCGCCAAAGCCTCGCGCGCCTCGGCCAGCGACAGCACCTGGCGCTGGCCGACGCTCATCGGCTGGCGGATGCGCTTCTGGCGCTGCTGCGCATAGGCGGCCAGGAGGTCATAGAGTTCGGCCTCCCAGACCGGCCGCGCCTCGGAAGCGATCACCTCCGGTTCGCCGCGGGCGAAGACGTCGCGGCCGAGCCGTTCACGGGTGGCGAGCCTCTGTGCCGCCGCGCGGATCGTCTCCAGCCGCTTCAGGCGCAGCGCCAGCGCGGTGGCGAGATCGGCCGCACTCGGCTCCTCGCCCTTGGGCGGCTCCGGCAGCAGCATGCGCGACTTGAGGTAGGCAAGCCACGCCGCCATCACCAGATAGTCGGCGGCGAGTTCGAGCCGCAGCGCCCGCGCCGTTTCGATGAAGGAGAGATATTGCTCGGCCAGCGCCAGGATCGAGATGCGGGCGAGATCGACCTTCTGGCGCCGCGCGAGATCGAGCAGCAGATCGAGCGGCCCTTCATAACCGTCGACGTCGATCACGAGCGAGGGTTCGCCGGACGCGCGTTCCGGCGTGCCGTCCTCCTGGAATGGCAGCTCAGCGGCCATCGATGGCCAATTCCCCATGACGTGCCCCGCCGGATCGGCGGAGCCACAACCCCGGGCAGAGAATCAGCCTAACCGCCGCCCAAAGCAAGGGCGCTGGCAAGCTGCGCGCGGGTGCTGTCCACATCGAGCGGCTCGGGCTCATGCCGGATCCGCGCCAGCGCCATCGCGGCGCGGCGGGCGCGCTGGCCGGTCATCTCCGGAACGGTGCCGGCGATCGCGACCATCTCCTCCATGACGCCATGGCAGTGCAGCACCACGTCGACGCCGGCGCGGACCGCCGCCTTGGCCTTCTCCTCGAACGAACCTGAGAGCGCCTTCATGGAGATGTCGTCGGTCATGATCAGCCCGTCATAGCCGAGCTCGCCACGCATGATCTCTCTGACAATCTTCCGCGAGATCGTCGCCGGCCGGCGCTTGTCGAGCGCGGTGAAGACGACATGCGCCGTCATCGCCAGCGGCATGTCGGCGAGATGCCGGAACGGACGGAAATCATGGGCGCGCAACTCGTCGAGGCTGGCTTCGACCACCGGCAGGTCGTGATGGCTGTCGGCCTTGGCGCGCCCATGACCAGGCATGTGCTTGATCACCGGCAGCACACCGCCGGCCAAGAGCCCCTCGGCCGCCGCGCGGCCGAGCGTCGCCACCATGGCGGGATCGCGGGCATAGGCGCGGTTGCCGATCACGTCATGGCTGCCGGCGACGGGAACGTCGAGCACCGGCAGGCAGTCGACATCGATGCCGACGCTTTTGAGATCATGCGCCATCAGGCGCGCCGAGAGCCGGACGATCTCGCGCTGCTGCACGGGGTCGTTGATGGCGAGGAAGGCGAGCGCCGGCGGATAGGGCGGCCAGTGCGGCGGGCCCATGCGCTGCACCCGCCCGCCCTCCTGGTCGATCAGGATCGGCGCCTGCCAGCCGACACAATCGCGCATCTGCGCCGTCAGCGCAGCCACTTGCGCCGGATCCTGCGTATTCCGCTTGAACAGGATGAAGCCCCAGGGCCGCGCGTCGCGGAAGAAGGCCCGCTCGTCGGGGGAGAGGCTCGTGCCGAGGCAACCGGCGATGAAGGCGCGCGAGATCATGCGGTGGTTATCGCCGATTCGGCGGCGATGAGCATTGCTTACCCGTCATTGCGGGCTCGCCCTCTCCGCCATGCAAGCCCTTGTGAGGAGAATGACCGCAGCGCTCGTTCAGCCGCTCAACGCGCCTTCTGGCCGAACAGGACTGCCTTTTCCTCCGGCGTCGAGATGCCGGCCGGGTTGCGCAGCTCCTCGGCAACCTTGAGGCCGCGCTGCACGGCGGGCCGCGCCAGCATCGTCTCGAGCCAGCGCCCGACATTGGGAAACTGCTTGATGTCCTGGCCCTGGCGCTCCCAGCCGCGGGCCCAGCCGACGCAGGCCATGTCGGCGATCGAATAGTCGTCGCAGATATAGTCGCGGCCTTCGAGGCGCCGGTTCAGCACGCCGTAGAGGCGGTTCGCCTCGTTGGTGTAGCGGTCGATCGCGTAGGGCACCTTCTCGGGCGCATAGATGCGGAAGTGATGGGTCTGGCCGAGCATCGGGCCGAAGCCGCCCATCTGCCAGAACAGCCATTCATCGACGGCGACACGGCCGCGCTCGTCCTTCGGGTAGAACTTTCCGGTCTTGCGGCCGAGGTATTGCAGGATCGCGCCGGATTCGAAGACCGAGATCGGCTTGCCGTCCGGCCCCTCGGGATCGACGATCGCCGGCATGCGGTTGTTCGGCGAGATCGCCAGGAACTCCGGCTTGAACTGGTCGCCCTTGCCGATGTTCACGGGAATCACATTGTAGGGCAGCCCGGTTTCCTCGAGCATGATGGTGATCTTCCAGCCGTTCGGCGTCGGCCAGTAATGGAGATCGATCGGCTTGCCCTGCACTGCTGCCATTGTCCCAGTCCTCGCGGGTTGTTGCGGGTCGCCCGGACATCTAGGTCTCGACCGGCGCTCCTGTAAGAACCTGGCCTGCGCGCCCGGCGCGGGCGCGGCATGCGGGCCGCGCCGTCACAGCTCGAGCTTGAAGCCCTCATGGCTCTGGTCGAAGCCGAGGCGGCGATAGAAGCGATGCGCCGCCTCGCGCGCCTTGTTCGAGGTGAGCTCGACCAGACCGGCGCCGTTCTTTCGGGCGAAGTCGACCGCATGGGCGACCATTGCTTCGCCAATGCGCCGGCCGCGCAGGGCCGGATCGACATGGACGCTTTCGAGCTTGGCACGCTTGCGGCCGCGATTGATCAGGCCAGGGATCAACGTGACCTGCAGCGTGCCGACCACCTCACCGTCGAGCTCGGCGACAAAGAGCGTGTTGTATGGGCTGGCAGCGACCTCGTCGAAGGCATCGAGATAGGACGGATGAGCTGCCTCCTGCGCGATCTCGGCATCGCTGCGGGTCTGCGTGGCGGATCCCTGCATGATCAGCCAGGCGATGCGTGCGGCATCGTCGCGGCGAGCCTCGCGCATGGTGACGCCGGAAAGAGCGGCGGTCTTGGTCATCGTCATCTCCGTGGAAGCTGTCAGATCATCACCAGGCGCTTGGCCATGATCAGCGTATTAGGCGTGTCCTCGCGCCCGTCGAAGCGGGCCTGGCGCTGCAGGAAGAAGCCCATGCGCTCGTAGAAGGCGATCGCGAGCTCGTTCTGACTCTCGACCTCCAGCCGCGCCACCGGAGCGTCCGGAAAGCAGGCGAGCGCGACCTGCAGGAGCGTGCGCCCGATGCCCGCGCCCTGCCGGGCCGGCGAGACATAGAGCCGCGTCAGCATCGCTGCCCGGTCGGGCTCGCGGCGGGCCGAGGCGGTGCCGACGATCTCCTCGCCCAACAGAGCGATCAGAAACACGCCGCTGTCGCGGCCGAGCTGGGCATTCAGCGCGTCGAGCGAATGCCAGGCATTGGTGATCTCGGCGACGCGGCGCCAGCCATAGATGCCGTCATAGGTGTCGTGCCAGGTCTCGACCAAAAGCGAGCGGACCGCCGGCAAATCGGCGGCGAGCGCATCGCGGATAATCAAGTCCTTCTGCGTCACTCGATGCCTAATTTCTTCTTCAGGATCTCGTTCAGCGCCTGCGGGTTGGCCTTGCCGCCCGAGGCCTTCATCGCCTGGCCGACGAACCAGCCCAGCATGGTCGGCTTCGCCTTGACCTGCTCGACCTTGTCCGGGTTGGCGGCGATGATCTCGTCGACCGCCTTCTCGATCGCGCCGGTGTCGGTGACCTGCTTCATGCCGCGGGCCTCGACGATCTCGCGCGGATCGCCACCCTCGGACCAGAGGATCTCGAACAGGTCCTTGGCGATCTTGCCGGAGATCACGCCCTCGCCGATCAGGTCGACGAGGCCACCGAGCTGCGCCGCCGAGACCGGCGAGGCCGAGACGTCCTTGCCTTCCTTGTTCAGGCGGCCGAAGAGCTCGTTGATCACCCAGTTGGCAGCAGCCTTGCCGTCGCGGCCTTTCGCCACGGCCTCGAAGTAGTCGGCCTGGTCGCGCTCGGCGACGAGCACCGAGGCGTCATAGGGCGAGAGCCCGTATTCGGCGATGAAGCGAGCCTTCTTGGCGTCGGGCAGCTCGGGCAGATGCGCCTTCAGCTCGGCGATGAAGGCGTCGTCGAATTCGAGCGGCAGCAGGTCCGGATCGGGGAAATAGCGATAGTCGTGCGCTTCTTCCTTGGAGCGCAGCGATCGGGTCTCGCCCTTGCCGGGATCGTAGAGCCGGGTTTCCTGGTCGATCGTGCCGCCATCCTCGAGGATGCCGATCTGGCGGCGGGCCTCGACCTCGATCGCCTGGCCGATGAAGCGGATCGAGTTGACGTTCTTGATCTCGCAGCGCGTACCGAAGGGCGCGCCCGGCTTGCGCACGGAGACGTTGACGTCGGCGCGCAGATTGCCCTTCTCCATGTCGCCGTCGCAGGAGCCGATATAGCGCAGGATGGTGCGCAGCTTGGAGACATAGGCCTTGGCCTCGTCGGCCGAGCGCAGATCCGGCTTGGAGACGATCTCCATCAGCGCCACACCAGAGCGGTTGAGGTCGACGAAGCTCATGGTCGGATGCTGGTCGTGCATCGACTTGCCCGCATCCTGCTCCAGATGCAGACGCTCGATGCCGACGGTGATCTGCTCGGTCGGCGACAGGTCGACCGCGATCTCGCCCTCGCCGACGACGGGGTGCTTGTACTGGCTGATCTGGTAGCCCTGCGGCAGGTCGGGATAGAAATAGTTCTTGCGGTCGAAGACCGAGCGCTTGTTGATCTGGGCGTTGAGGCCGAGCCCGGTGCGGACCGCCTGGCGAACGCATTCCTCGTTGATCACCGGCAGCATGCCCGGCATCGCCGCGTCGACAAGGCTGACATGGGCGTTCGGCTCGCCGCCGAAAGCGGTCGATGAGCCCGAGAACAGCTTGGCGTTCGAGGTGACCTGCGCATGGATCTCGAGGCCGATCACGATTTCCCAGTCGCCGGTCGCACCCTTGATCAACTTCTTCGGGTCGGCGGGACGGACATGCGCATTCATGAGACGACTTCCATGCGGTGTTGGCTGCTGACGCTTGCGCGCGCGTCCCTCAGGTAGAGCTTCGGCCCGCCGCCAGCAAGCACCTGTTCACGGTCGGCTCACGTGGTCTTGCGGCGACAATGAGCCGCCAGCGTGAAAATTACGCCGAAATGTCGAGTGAAGAAACTTGACAATCGTCAGTCTGATGGAGTTGTTGCGCTTTGGCCGGAAACCGTGAAGGTTGCGCCGCGCCCGCTTTTTCGGAGTTTCACATGATCCGCCGCTCCAGCCGGGCCCTCGCAGCCCTGGCGGTCCTGCTTCCGGCCCTGTCCGCCGAGGCTCTTGCGCAAGGTGCGCCGCCGGCCCCGCCGGTCACCGTCGCGACCCCGCTCGCCAAGCGCGTCACCAACTGGGACGAGTTCACCGGCCGCTTCGAGGCCAGCGACCAGGTCGAGGTCCGCGCCCGCGTCTCCGGCTTCCTCGATTCGGTGCATTTCCGCGACGGCGACCTGGTCAAGTCGGGCGACTTGCTGTTCACCATCGACCAGCGGCCCTACAAGCTCGCCGTCGATGCCGCGCGGGCCGAGGTGGCGCGCGCCAAGGCGCAGGTCGACCTCAACCAGAACGAGGTCGAGCGCGCCGAGGCGCTGACGCAGAACCGCACCATCACCGCCCGCGACATCGACCAGCGCCGCGCCAACCTCAACGGTGCGATCGCCAGCCAGCAGGCGGCCGAGGCCAATCTGAAGACAGCCGAGCTCAACCTCGAATGGACGCAGGTACGCGCGCCGCTGGCCGGCCGCGTCTCGAACCGACGCGTCGACCAGGGCAACCTGATCGCCGGCGGCCAGTCTGGCGCGACGCTGCTGACCACCATCGTGGCGGTCGATCCGATCAAGTTCGTCTTCGACGCTTCCGAGGCCGACTATCTTCGCTATTCGCAGTCGCAGGATCTGCGCAAGCCCGGCACGCCGGTTCGCGTGCGGCTTTCGAGCGAAACCAAATGGGACCGCGAAGGCAAGATCGACTTCGTCGACAACGCGCTGAACGCCCGCTCGGCAACGATCCGCACTCGCGCCGTCTTCCCGAATCCGGACGGCCTGTTGACGCCTGGCACCTTCGGGCGGCTGCGGCTGTTCGCCGGCGAAGCCGATGCCCTGCTGGTGCCGGACTCGGTGATCGTCTCCGACCAGGCCAACAAGATCGTGCTCACGGTCGGCGCTGAGAACAAGGTCGTGCCGAAGCCGGTTCAGCTCGGCGCGATCAGCGACGGGCTGCGTGTCATCACCAAGGGGCTCGAGCCGGGCGACAAGGTGATCGTGACGGGCATCGCCAACCCGATGGTGCGCCCGGGCGTCGCGGTGACGCCGCAGCCGACCGAGATCAAGGCCGCCGCCGCCAACTGACGGCCTGACGGCCGCATCGAGAGCGGACGGCATCCTCTGTCCGCCCTGCCCAGCCTTCGTGTTCGCCGCAACTCCAGGAAAACGGGTCCTCCACTTTTCCTGGAATTGCTTACGGCCAGGACCATCGCATGTTCCGCTTCGCCCATTTCTTCATCGACCGGCCGATCTTCGCGACCGTGCTCTCGGTGCTGCTGACGATCGCCGGCGCCATCACGCTGCGCACGCTGCCGATCGCTGAGTATCCCGAGATCGCCCCGCCGACCGTCACGATCACCGCGAACTATCCGGGCGCCTCGGCCGAGGTCGTCGCCTCGACGGTGGCGGCGCCGATCGAGCAGGAGGTCAACGGCGTCGACGACATGCTCTACATCTCGTCGCAGTCGACCGGCGACGGGCGCGTGACGATCAACGTGGTCTTCAAGGCCGGCACCGATGTCGACCAGGCCCAGGTGCTGGTGCAGAACCGCGTCTCGGCCGCCGAGCCGCGCCTGCCGCAGGAGGTGCGCGCGCTCGGCCTGCAGGTCCGCAAGGCCTCGCCGGACTTCCTGATGGTCATCCACATGCTGTCGCCGGACGGCTCGCGCGACCAGCAATACGTCTCGAACTACACGACACTCAACGTCAAGGACGTGCTGACCCGCGTCGAGGGCGTCGGCGACGTGCAGGTCTTCGGCGCGCGCGACTATTCGATGCGTGTCTGGCTCGATCCGGCCAAGGTCGCGGCCCGCAACCTGACCGCCGGCGACGTCGTCGCTGCGATCCGCGCCGCCAACATCCAGGTCGCAGCGGGCGCGATCAACCAGCCGCCGGCGACGTCGGACGGCGCCTTCCAGCTCTCGGTCAACACGCTCGGCCGCCTGACCAGCATCGACGAATTCTACAACATCGTCGTCCGCTCCGACGCCGATGGCGGCACGATCCGCGTGCGTGACATCGCCCGCGTCGAGCTCGGCGCGCAGGACTATCTCTCGAACTCCTATCTCGACAACAAGGAAGCCGTCGCGATCGGCGTGTTCCAGCGCCCCGGCACGAATGCGCTCGCGGCCTCCGACGCACTCATCCGGACGATGAAGACGCTGTCGGCAAACTTCCCGGCCGGCGTCGAATACACCATCGTCTACAACCCGACCGAGTTCATCCGGGAATCGGTCTCGGCCGTGGTGACGACGCTGTTCGAGGCGGTGGTGCTCGTCGTGATCGTCGTGATCCTGTTCCTGCAGACCTGGCGCGCCGCGATCATCCCGATCATCGCGATCCCGGTCTCGCTGGTCGGCACCTTCCTGGTGATGAGCGCGGTCGGCATCTCCTTCAACACGATCTCGCTGCTGGCGCTGGTGCTGGCGATCGGCATCGTCGTCGACGACGCGATCGTCGTTGTCGAGAACGTCGAGCGCTATCTGGCGCAAGGCATGAGCGCCGTGGACGCGGCCCACAAGACCATGGACGAGGTCGGCGGCGCCCTGCTCGCGATCGCGCTGGTCCTCTGCGCCGTGTTCATCCCGACCGCCTTCATCACCGGCCTGCAAGGCACGTTCTACCAGCAGTTCGCGGTGACGATCGCAGCCTCCACGGCGATCTCCTGCTTCGTCTCGCTGACGCTGTCGCCGGCCCTTGCCGCGATCCTGCTGAAGCCGCATAGCCATGATGAGCCGAAAGGCTTTCTTGCGGTTCTGAGCGCGCCGCTGCGCTGGTTCTTCAAGTATTTCAACAAGGGCTTCGACTGGCTCTCGCGCGCCTACGGCGCTGTGACCTCGCGCCTGATCCGCTTCGGCGTCATCATGCTGCTGGTCTATGCCGCGCTGATCGCCGTTGCTGGCCAGCGCCTCGCCGCCATCCCGACCGGCCTCGTCCCGCAGCTCGACCGCGGCTACTTCATCGCCGTGTTCCAGCTGCCGCCGGGCTCGTCGCTGCCGCGAACCGACGCGGTCATCCGCAAGGCGACCGATATCCTGCTGTCGCGGCCGGGCGTCGCCCATGCCGTCGCCTTCGCCGGCCTCGACGGCGCGACCTTCACGCTCGCGCCCAATGCCGGCGTCGCCTTCGTCACGCTCTCCGACTTCCGGGAGCGCGCCAAGGCCGGTCTCACCACCCAGGCCATCCTGAACGATCTGCGCACCCAGCTGTTCGGGATCGGCGAGGCGTTCGCGCTGATCATCGAGCCGCCAGCGGTTCCGGGCATCGGCAGCGGCGGCGGTCTCAAGGGCTATGTCCAGGATCGTGGCGGACGCGGGCTGCCCGCACTGGAAGCCGCGACCTGGGCGGTGGCCGGAACGGCCGGCCAGACAGCGGGCATCCAGCAGCCCTTCACGCTGTTCTCGACCAGGACGCCGCAGGTCTACGCCGATATCGACCGGACCAAGGCCGAAATGCTCGGTGTGCCCGTGACCCGCATTTTCGAGACGCTGTCGGTCTATATGGGCTCGGCCTATGTCAACGACTTCAACATCCTCGGCCGCACCTTCCGCGTCACGGCCCAGGCCGACAACCCCAACCGGCTCGACATCCGCGACGTCGCCGATCTGAAGACGCGCAATGCCGACGGCGAGATGGTGCCGATCGGCTCGGTCGCGACCTTCTCCGACACGACCGGCGCCTATCGCGTGCCGCGCTACAATCTCTATCCGGCGGCCGAAGTGCAGCTGTCGATGGCGCGCGGCTACTCGACCGGCCAGGGCATCGCGGCGGTGGAGAAGATCGCGAGCCAGGTCCTGCCGGCCGGGTTCGGCTTCGAATGGACCGAGATCGCGCTGCAGGAAAAGCTCGCCGGCAATACCGCGATCATCGCCTTCGGCCTCGCCGTCGTCTTCGTCTTCCTGCTGCTGGCGGCGCTGTACGAAAGCTGGACCCTGCCGCTGGCGGTCATCCTGATCGTGCCGATGTGTATCCTCGCGGCCATGGTCGGCGTCGACTACCAGAACTTCGACCGCAACGTGCTGGTCGACATCGGCCTGGTCGTGCTCGTCGGCCTCGCAGCGAAGAACGCGATCCTGATCGTCGAATTCGCCAAGCAGGCCGAGGACGAGGGTATGAGCCGGCGCGATGCGGCGATCGCCGCGGCCAGGACCCGGCTGCGGCCGATCCTGATGACCTCGCTCGCCTTCATCCTCGGCGTGCTGCCGCTGACGATCTCGATCGGCGCCGGCGCCGAGATGCGCCAGGTGCTCGGCGTTGCGGTGTTCTCCGGCATGATCGGCGTGACCTTGTTCGGCTTGCTGTTCACACCGGTGTTCTACGTCGTGGTGCGCTGGCTCGCCTCGCTCGGCAGCAAGAAGAAGCCGGCCGAGCCGAAGCAGGCGACGCCGCAGGCACACTGACGGGGCAGAGCAATGAGCGCCGCCGCCATCATCATCCGCATGATGGTGGCGGTCGTTCTCCTGCTCGTCGCGGGCAATGCGCTCGCCTCTTACAAGCGTTTGCGCCGGGCCGAGTTCATCCGCCGCTACCCCTGGCCAAGCGGACTGCTCGACAAGCTGGGCGCCCACCATCCCGGCTTCACCCGCAAGGAGACGGCGCTGGTCTCCGAAGGCCTGCGGCAGTTCTTCCTGGCCTATCTCAACTCCGGGCGACGCGAGGTCGCGATGCCCTCGCAGGTCGCGGACGATCTCTGGCACGAGTTCATCCTCTACACCCGCGACTATGGCCGCTTCTGCAACCAGGCCTTCGGACGCTTCCTGCACCACACGCCGGCGGTCGCCTTGCGAGAGGGCGCGCCCAGCGACAATTCTGCGCTGCGCCGCGTCTGGTGGCATTGCTGCCGCGACGAAAACATCGACCCGATCCGCCCGACGCGCCTTCCGCTGCTGTTTGCGCTCGACACCAAGCTCAAGATCGCGAACGGCTTCGTCTACACGCCCGATTGCGAGGCGCTCAGGCGCAATGGCGACCGCGGCACGCAATGCGGCGGCGACTTCTCCAGCTCGTCATTCGACGGCGGCACCAGCGGCTTCGGCGACAGCGGCAGCTCCGATGGTGGAGGCGGCGATAGCGGCGGAGGCGATGGTGGCGGCTGCGGCGGTGGCGGCGGCGACTGAGCCGAGCCTCAGTTCTGCTTGATCTTCGAGCCTTTGATCACGACGTCAGAGCTCGCCGTGACGTTGATCTTGCCGCTCGCCCGGATGCTCACGTCCTTGCCCTTGAGATCGACAGAACCGTCCTTCTTCAGGTCGAGCTCGGCCGAGCCTGCGTCGAGCAGAATGGCGTCGGCAGCCTTGACCGCGAGCGACTTGCCGCTGGCGATCTCGAAATCCTTGCTGCTGTCGAGATCGATGCTGACGGCGGCTGCGACCTCGAAGGCCCGCGTCGCCAGGCTGATCTCGCGATTGGCGTTCATGGTCAGCGCAGTGCCGGCGAAAACGCCGATGCTGGTTCCCGCGGTAGTCCGCATGGCGGCGCCGACATTGACGACATAGGCCGAGCCGACCGCCGTGCGAAAATTGCTGCCGACCGTGAGCGCCAGCTCGGCACCGACATTGATGGTGCAGGTGCCGCCGACCGTGATCGAGAGCCCGGCCGGGGCGGTGATCGCGACAGTGCCGCCACGCCCGACATTGACCGCCTGCATCAGGGCTGCGAGTTGCGCTTCGAGCACGGCGATCCGCCGGCTCAACGCCTCGATTTCCGGCGTCGCCATGAGCCCGCTCCCCTTCTTTTGCGCGCGACCGATCCAATCTATCACGAACCGGCGCGGCCCGCGGCGGCCCTATCCCTTTGCGCCACGCAACCAAACCGCCTCCTTCGGCGTATCAGAGCACCGCAGCGAGAAGGCCCGATCGAGTGACAGCACGCCCTGCCCTGCTCTGGTTCCGCGACGATCTGCGCCTGTCCGACAATCCAGCCCTGAGAGCGGCGATCGAGCGCGGTCCGCTGATCTGCCTCTACATGGTCGACACATCGCCCGATCGCCGGCCGCTCGGCGGGGCAGCGCGCTGGTGGCTGTCGCGCTCGCTGACTGCGCTGTCGGAGGCCATCGCGGCGAAGGGTGGCGAGCTGCTCATCCTGCGCGGCGATCCGGCGGAGCTGTTGCCGCGCGTCGCTCGCGAGACGGGTGCCGGCTACGTCGCCTGGAATCGGCGGTACGACGAAGCTGCGATCGAGCTCGATAAATCGCTGAAGGCCACGCTCATCGAGAGCAGCATCGAGGTCGAGAGCTTCAACGCCAATCTGCTCAACGAGCCTTGGCAGGTCACGACCAAGGCGGATGGGCCGTTCAAGGTGTTCACACCCTATTGGCGCGCCGTGCGCGAACGCGGCGAACCATCGGCGCCGCTTCCGACACCACGCCAGCTCAGCAAGGCCGGACTGCCGGCCGCGCTACGCCAGCAGGCTCTCGCGGTCTCGGATCTTGCCCTCGAACCGACGGCGCCCGACTGGGCCGGTGGGCTGCGTGAAGCCTGGACGCCCGGAGAAGATGGAGCCCGGCAGCGTCTCGACACTTTCCTGGGCGAGGCGATCGCCGGATATCGCGAAGGGCGAGATCGGCCGGACAAACTCTCGACTTCCCGGCTGTCGCCACATCTGCGCTTCGGCGAGATCAGCCCGCGCCAGATCTGGCATGCGACCAGGGCGGCACGGGAGTCAGGCGATACGCCGGGTTCGGCTGGCGACATCGAAAAATTCTTCAGCGAGATCGGCTGGCGCGAGTTCTCCTACCATCTGCTCTTCCACAATCCGGGCCTCGCCAGCGTCAACTATGACCGCCGCTTCGACGCGATGTCCTGGGAGACGGACGAAGCCGGGCTGAGAGCCTGGCAGAAGGGCCTGACCGGCTATCCGATCGTCGATGCCGGCTTGCGCGAGCTCTGGCAGACCGGATGGATGCATAATCGCGTCCGGATGATCACCGCGTCCTTCCTGATCAAGCATCTGCTGACCGATTGGCGCGCCGGCGAAGCCTGGTTCTGGGATACGCTGGTCGATGCCGATCCCGCCAACAATCCGGCGAGCTGGCAATGGGTCGCCGGCTCCGGCGCCGATGCCGCCCCCTATTTCCGTGTCTTCAATCCGGTGACACAGGGCGAGAAATTCGATCCGAAGGGCGCCTATGTCCGGCGCTTCATTCCGGAGCTGGCGGAACTCGACGACAAGTTCATCCACCGCCCCTGGGAAGCGCCGGCGGGCGAACTGAACAAGGCGGGGATCGTTCTCGGCCAGGACTATCCAAAGCCGATCATCGCGCTGGACTTCGGCCGCCAACGCGCCCTCGACGCCTTTGCGGCCCTTCGTTCGGAATAGCCCACCACCATGACGCCGCCTCCCGCCTCCTTCGTTACGCGCGCTTCGCTGGCCGTTGATCTCACCAAGCTCGGCCTTGCTCCTGGCGATGCCGTGATGGTCCACGCGGCCGTGAGCAAGGTCGGCCGCCTGCTCGACGGCCCTGACACCATCATCGCCGCGCTCTGCGATGTCGTTGGCCAGGAGGGCACCGTCCTCGCCTATGCCGATTGGGAAGCGCGCTATGAAGATCTGTGCGACGAGGACGGCCGCGTGCCGCCGGAATGGCGCGACCACATCCCACCCTTCGATCCGCAGCGCTCACGCGCGATCCGCGACAACGGCGTGCTGCCGGAGTTCCTGCGGACGACGCCCGGGGCATTGCGCAGTAGCAATCCTGGCGCCTCCATCGTCGCGCTCGGAGCGAAGGCGGAATGGTTCACCGCCGATCATCCGCTCGACTACGGCTATGGCGAGGGCTCGCCGCTCGCCAAGCTCGTCGCCGCCGGCGGCAAGGTGCTGATGCTCGGCGCTCCGCTCGACACGCTGACGCTGCTGCACCATGCCGAGCATCTGGCCGACATCCCCGGCAAGCGCATCAAGCGGGTCGAGGTGCCGCTGGCGACGCCGGCCGGCAGGCAATGGCGCATGATCGAGGAATTCGATACCGGCGATCCGATCGTCGACGGGCTGGCCGAGGACTATTTCGCGGAGATCGTGACCCAATTTCTCGCCAGCGGCCAAGGCCGACAGGGTTTGATCGGTAGCGCTTCTTCCGTGCTGGTCGGTGCGGCGGCGATCACCGCCTTTGGCGTGAGCTGGCTCGAAACGCGGTTCGGCTCAGGCTCGCCCTGATTCTGAACGCCACCGCCCAAGCAGTTGGGCACAGAATCTTCTCCGCTACACCGCCCCGTCGCGCCTGCCGCCGCGATGCTCGCCGGCCAGTTTTCGGATCGCCCAGAAATAGGCCGGGTAAGGCAGCAACCGCATCCCCTTCATCAGCCAGGCGAGACGACGGGGGAAGACGATCTCGAAGCCGCCTCGGGCAAAGCCCTCGACGATGCGCGCGGCCGCCGCCTCCAGCGACACCATGAACGGCATCGGAAAGCTGTTGCGCTTGGTCATCGGAGTTTCGACGAAACCCGGATTGACCAATTGCAGCCGGATGCCGTGCCGTTCGCAATCGAACCGCAGCGCCTCGCAGAGATGGATCGCAGCCGCCTTGGAGGCTCCGTAGGCGGCCGCGCCCGGCAGGCCGCGATAGCCCGCCAGCGAGGCGTTGACCGCGATCTGGCCCTTGCCGCGCGAGGCCATGCGCTCGGCGACGGCGGCGGCGCCTCGCACGACACCGATGAGATTGACCGCGAAGACCTGCTCAAAGGCGGCGACGTCGATCAGGCCCGGTCCGTTGCGCGGGGCGATGCCGGCATTGAGGAAGGCGAGCGCGATCGGCCCGTGCACGCTCTCGATGCCCTCGACCACTGCGGCCATGGCGGCGGGATCGGCGACGTCGCCGACATGGGCGACGATCCGCCCCGGCAGCCCCCCGGCGCTGAGCGCCAGCGCCTCGAGCTTGTCGAGCCGGCGCGCCGTCGCGGCGACCGTCCAGCCGCGCCGCGCCAGTTCCAACGCCACAGCCGCGCCGATGCCGGAGCTCGCCCCGGTCACCCAGGCGACGCCATCCTGCGGTTCGATGCGCGGCGGGGTCATGTCTCGATCGGGCCTCCATGCCGCGGCAGTCTTGTGCCGGACCCTAGTGATGACAGGCCCGCAGCGGAAGCCCTGCCGATGACGTGGCCACTTGGCCTCCACCGGCTTTTCCAGCCCGGCCTCGCCTGCGATAAACCGAGCGACCCATGGAGATCGCGATGCCGACCGAATTGCTGTTCCGAGACGATGCCTACCTGACCGAAACGCAAGCGACCGTCGTCGCGATCAATGAGCGCGGCGGCATCGAGCTCGATCGGACCGTATTCTACGCCACCGGCGGCGGCCAGCCGGGCGATGCCGGCGTGCTCGTCCGCGGCGACGGCTCCGAAATCGCGATCGGCACCGCGATCTACAATCCCGAGGACAAGAGCCGCGTCCTGCATGTCCCGCTCGAAGGCCAGGCGGCGCCCGCCATCGGCGATATCTTGACGGCGAAGCTCGACTGGGAACGCCGGCTGAAGCGCATGCGCATCCATACAGCCTTGCACCTGCTCAGCGTCGTCCTGCCCTATCCGGTCACCGGCGGCGCGATCGGCGACGGCGACGGAAGGCTCGACTTCGACATCCCCGAAGGCGGGCTCGACAAGGCCGATCTGACCGAGAAGCTCAACGCCCTGGTGGCGAAGAACGCAGCGATCAGCGAGCGCTGGATCACCGACGAAGAGCTCGATGCCAATCCCGGCCTGGTCAAGACGATGTCGGTCAAGCCGCCACGCGGCTCAGGCCGGGTCCGGCTGGTCTCGATCGAGGGCATCGACCTGCAGCCCTGCGGCGGCACGCATGTGCGCAACACCTCGGAGATCGGTGCGGTCGCAGTCACCGATGTCGAGAAGAAGGGCAAGCAGAATCGGCGCGTGCGCATCGCACTCGCGTGAAGTTTCCATCATAACATCCTGAGAACAGACTCTTTCAAGGAACCGCGCATGGCCCGCAACGACATCTTCGTTTCCACGCAATGGCTGGCAGAGCGGCTCGACGCGCCGGATATCGTCATCGTCGATGGCTCCTTCTACCTCCCTGCCCAGAACCGCGATGCCGATGCCGAATATTTGCAGCAGCGCATTCCCGGCGCGGTGCGTTTCGACATCGACGCGATCAAGGACGAGAATTCCAGCCTGCCGCACATGCTGCCGCGGCCGGACGCGTTTGCCGCCGCGGTCGGTGCCATGGGCATCGGCGACGGCATGCGCATCGTCGTCTATGACGGGCTTGGCCTGTTCTCGGCGCCGCGCGTGCGCTGGACCTTCCAGACTTTCGGCGCCAAGGACGTGGTCATCCTCGAAGGCGGTCTGCCGCAATGGCTGGCCGAAGGCCGGCCCGTGAGGGAAGGCGCGCCACGTATCCGTGCGCCGCGCACGTTCACCGCCAGGCTCGACCATTCCGCCGTCGCCGACATCGACGACGTGGCGCGGGCGCTTGAGAGCGGCGCGATCCAGGTGGTCGATGCCCGCCCGGCCGATCGCTTCCACGGCGAAGCGCCGGAGCCGCGCCCGGGCCTGCGCTCCGGCCATATGCCCGGCGCGCTCAACCTGCCCTCCTCGACGCTGGTGGCCGATGGCAAGCTCAAGGAACCGGAAGCCCTCGCCGCTGCCTTCCGCGAGGCCGGCGTCGACATCGACAAGCCGCTGCTGACCAGCTGCGGCTCGGGTGTCTCGGCGGTGATCCTGTCGACGGCTCTGGAGCTGCTCGGCAAGCCGGCGCGCGCAGTCTATGACGGCTCCTGGGCCGAATGGGGCGCGAGCGAGCGCCCGGTCGCGACCGGGCCGGCGAAACAGAAGGACTGAAGCGCACGATCTCGTCATGGCGAGGAGCGCAGCGAGGAAGCATGTCGAGCGAGCCCTGCTGGATTGCTTCGCGGAGCTGTCCTCGGGCTTGCCGAAGGCAAGACCCCGGGAGTTCGCAATGATGGAGAGATCAGCGCCAAAATTGCATGAGCCTCCCTTGGCAGAGGCGGCAACCCTGCGCATGCTGCATCCGTTCTGGGGAGCCGCTCATGACCTATTGCCTCGGGATCCTGCTGCCGTCGGGGCTGATCCTCGCCTCAGATTCCCGCTCCAGCGCCGGTGTCGACCAGATCGCCGTGGTCAAGAAGCTTGCTCTGTTCGAGGTACCGGGCGAGCGGGTGATCGCGATCCTCTCCGCCGGGAACCTCGCGACGACTCAGGCCGTGATCACCATGATCCGCCAGTACACCAAGCATAAGCAGGACAGCGCCGCCGGCGGCGAGAACCGCGACATCCTGGCGGCGCGCACCATGTTCGACGTGGCGCAGATCGTCGGCGGCGTGCTGCGCGAGGTGCTGCGGCTCAACCGCAGCTTCGTCGAGCCCTATGGCGACCCCAATGGCTCCTTTATCATCGCCGGCCAGATCGCCGGCGAGCCGCATCGGCTCTTCCAGGTCTATTCGGCCGGCAACTTCGTCGAGGCCTCCGGGCGGACCCAGTTCCTTCAGCTCGGCGAGACCAAATACGGCAAGCCGATCCTCGACCGGGCCCTGCAGGAAGCGAGCGGCCTCGACGAGGCAGCCAAGCTGGCGCTGCTCTCCTTCGATGCGACGGTGCGCTCGAATCTCTCGGTCGCGCCACCGATCGACCTCTTGCGCTACGAAGCCGACAGCTTCTCGACCCGGCATCTCGCCAAATACGACAGCAACCACCCCTATTGGGCCGATCTGCGCCAGCGCTACAGCGACGGGCTCTCGGCGCTGGTGGCGAGCCTGCCGGCGCCCGACTTCCAGAGCTGATTACTGCAGCAGCGTGATCATCGCCGCATAGCCACGGCGACGGGCATGCTCGAGCGGCGTGGTGCCCTCGCGATCGGCGAGGTCGCGGCGCGCGCCGGCGGCGACCAGCGCCTTCACCGTCTCGACATGGCGCGGGCCGCCATTGCCGAGGATCACGGCCTCGATCAAGGCGGTCCAGCCGAGATTGTTGACATGGTCGAGCGGCGCGCCAGCGGCGATCAGGTCGCGGACCACGCCATCATGGCCGAGATGGGCGGCCGCAATCAACGCCGTGCCGAGATAGGGGCTGGTGATGGCGCGCGGATCGCCGCCGATGGCGAGCGCGGTGCGCATGGTCTCGAGATCATCGGCGACGGCCGCGATGGTGATCGCGTCATAGGCGCGGCCGTCGAGCGCACGCGGATCAGCGCCCGCCGTGGCGAGCTCGCGCATCGCCTCGCGCTGGCGGGCATGGGCAGCAGTCAGCAATGCGGTGCGGCCCTCGCCGTCGCGGGTTTCGAGGTTGCGGCCGGCCGCTATCGCTTGCCGCAGCGCCGAAAGATCCCCGCGATAGGCTGCCAGATGCAGCCCCTCATAGGCCGACACCTCGGCTGGAGACGGAGGAAGCTGGGCGCCGGCCGTCCCGCCCAAGCCCAAGATCGCCACCATGAGCAGTGCCGAAAATCCATTTCGGCAAACGTTCGCCCCGCGTCGTTTCGTCTCAGGCATCTGCTTGCGCCCCCCATTTTCGCGCGATTGGTGCGAAAAATCGCATTTTGCACAAATTAAGGTCAGCCTTGCTGTCCCTTCCCTCTTGCGGGCTGAGCCGGAGCACCCTATTTCCGGTGCACCGCAGCAGAGATGTTGCGGCGCCCTCCTTGGGCGTTTCCTCCCTAGACTTGGGCCTGCGCTCCGGCGTGGGCCTTTTTCTTTGCTGAGAAGGCTAGCGCGGCCAGGATCAGCCGCGCAACGATCAGTCGATCGCGATCATCATGTCGGAGGCCTTGACCACGGCGTAGGCCTGCTGCCCGACCGGGAGCTTAAGCTCGACGTCGGCGGCATTGGTGATCGCCGAGGTGACGATGGCGCCGCCGACGTCGAGCTTAACATGAGCGGTGGTCGCGCCCTTCACGATTTCCACGATGGCTCCCTTGAGCTGGTTGCTGGCGGAAATCTTCATGCTGGCCTTCTTGATCTGACAAGCTCGCGAGCCCGCACCGAGCGGACTCGACCTTTGGTCACTCGCCGTTATATTCGGCTGCACATAGCGACAGCGACCGCAGCGAGGACCGCCTCATGCCATCCACCCGCCGAACCGTCCTGGGTTTTACCGCTGCGCTGCTGATCGGCGCCGCTTCCTTCACCGGCCCTGCCTTCGCCCAGAGCAAGGAACTGGTGATCTTCGCTGCCGCGAGCCTGAAGAACGCGCTCGACGAGGCCGCGGCCAACTGGGTCAAGGAAAGCGGCAAGCCGGCGCCGAAGATCTCCTATGCGGCGAGCAACGCGCTGGCGAAGCAGCTCGAACAGGGCGCGCCGGCCGACCTCTTCCTTTCGGCCGATCTCGACTGGATGGACTACGCCCAGCAGAAGAACCTGATCGTTAGGGAGAGCCGGGTCAGCCTGCTCGCCAACCGGATCGCGCTGATCGCCCCCGCCGACGCCAAGGCCATGGCGACGCTCGCGCCGGGCGTCGACCTCTCCGCCGCGCTCGGCCAGGGCCGGCTCGCCATGGGCAATGTCGATTCGGTGCCGGCCGGCAAATACGGCAAGGCGGCGCTGGAGAAGCTCGGCGGCTGGGACAAGATCAAGGACAAGATCGCGCAGAGCGACAATGTCCGCGCCGCGCTGCTCCTGGTCTCGCGCGGGGAGGCGCCGCTCGGCATCGTCTACACCACCGACGCGGCCGCCGATCCGAAGGTCAAGGTAATCGCGACCTTCCCGGAGGATACGCACCCGCCAATTATCTACCCGGTCGCCATCACCAAGGCATCGGCCAATCCCGACGCACAGGCCTTTCTGACCTGGCTGCGCGGCAACGGCGCCAAGGCCAGCTTCGAGAAGCAGGGCTTCACGGTGCTGAACAAGCCCGCTTCCTCATCGTGAAGCTTTCTCTGCGAAAGGCCGATCGCCTGCGCTCCTCCCTTCCCCCTTGTGGGGAAGGGTTGGGGATGGGGGGCGAACGACCGGGTGAGCGGTTGATTGTAGAGGCCGCTCGGCCCGATATCCGGCGAAGTCATTCCAACTTTGCGCCCCCCACCCCTACCCCTCCCCGCAAGGGGGAGGGGTTTCCCGCGCCTTCGTTCAGGTTCGCAGAGCAATCCGAAAGGGATTGCTCGTGAGCGACTGGCTGTCCCCGGAGGAGTGGACGGCTGTCCGCCTCAGCCTGATCGTCGCCACCACAGCCATGCTGGCGAGCCTGCCCCTGGGGCTCGCCGTCGCCTGGCTGCTGGCGCGTGGACGTTTCTGGGGCAAGTCGCTGCTCGACGCCGTCATCCATCTGCCGCTGATCCTGCCGCCGGTGGTCACCGGCTATCTCCTCTTGATCGGCTTCGGCCGGCGCGGGCCGATCGGCCAGTTCCTGCATGACTGGTTCGGCATCGTCCTCTCCTTCCGCTGGACCGGGGCGGCCCTCGCCTGCGCGGTGATGGGCTTTCCGCTGATGGTCCGGGCGATCCGGCTCTCGATCGAGGCGATCGACCGCAAGCTCGAAGATGCCGCGGGCACGCTCGGCGCCGGGCCGTTCTGGGTGTTCCTGACGGTGACGCTGCCGCTCGCTCTGCCCGGCATCCTCGCCGGCATGATCCTGTGCTTCGCCAAGGCGATGGGCGAGTTCGGCGCGACCATCACCTTCGTCTCCAATATCCCCGGCGAGACGCAGACCCTGCCCTCGGCAATCTACACCTTCACCCAGGTGCCCAATGGCGATGCCGGCGCGATGCGACTGACCCTGATCTCGATCGCGATCTCGGTTGCCGCGCTGTTCGCCTCGGAATTCCTGGCGCGGATGGTCGGCCGGCGGATCGCCGTCGAATGAGCGCGGTCATCGAGGTTTCCGTGGCGCATCGGCTGGGCGCCTTTTCGCTCGATGCAGGTTTTGCCTCCGACGGGCGCCTGACGGCGCTGTTCGGCCGCTCCGGCTCGGGCAAGACCTCGCTGGTCAATGTGATCTCCGGCCTGATCCGGCCGCAGGCAGGACGCGTCGTCATCGACGGTCGGGTGATGGTCGACAGCGCCGCCGGCGTCTTCGTGCCCAAGCACAGGCGCCGCATCGGCTATGTCTTCCAGGAGGCGCGGCTCTTCCCGCATCTCTCCGTCAAGCAGAACCTGCTCTATGGCCGCTGGTTTGCGCCGAAGGCCGAGGATGGCGGCAGCAGGCTGGACGACGTGCTCGACCTGCTCGGCATCGGCCATCTGCTGCAGCGGCAGCCAGGCGCGCTCTCCGGCGGCGAGAAGCAGCGCGTCGCGATCGGCCGCGCCTTGCTGGCCAAGCCGCGGCTGCTGCTGATGGACGAGCCGCTCGCTTCGCTGGACGAGCAGCGCAAGGCCGAGATCCTTCCTTACATCGAGCGCCTGCGCGACGGCTTCGGCATCCCGATCGTCTATGTCTCGCATTCGATCGCCGAGGTGGCGCGGCTCGCCACCCATCTCGTCATCCTCGACCAGGGCAAGGTCTCGATGAGCGGGCCGACCGCCGAGTTGATGTCCCGGCCCGACGTGCCGATCCTCTCCGCCGCCGCGGAAGCCGGCGCGATCCTCGAAGCGCGCGTGCTGCGGCATGAGCCGGAACACGGCCTGACGATCCTGGAGACTGCGGCCGGGCCGTTGCAGATTGCCCGGCGCAAGGTGTCGGAGGGGACCGCCCTGCGCGTGCGCATCCTCGCCAGCGACGTAATGCTCAGCCTGAAGCCGCTCGGCGGGATCAGCGCCCTCAACGTCCTACCGGGACAGATCTCGGCGATCGGGGCTCCTCACGGCGATGGTGGCGCGCTGGAGGTCAGGCTCGACTGCAGCGGCGCCGGCCTGCTCGCCCGCCTCACCGTGAAATCGGCCGAGCAGTTGCGGCTCAAGCCCGGCAGCAAGGTCTATGCTGTGATCAAGAGCGTCTCGATCGACACGCCGTGAATTTTCAGACCTTCTTGCCGGGGTCACGCACCGGTGCAGTCGGCGAGACCGCCGCGCACAGCGCCGCGATCTCCGCCGCTCCCGCTTCCAGCGTCTTCGCCTCGATCGCGCGATAATTCGCGACGATCTCGCGGCCGAGCGCGGTCAGGTGAGCACCGCCGCCCCTGGCACCACCGGGCTGCGCCTCGACCAAGGGCGCGCGGAAGATGCGATTGAGATCGTCGACCAGCAGCCAGGCCCGGCGGTAGGACATCTTCATCGAGCGGCCGGCGGCGGAGATCGAGCCGGTCTGCCCGATCGCCTCCAGCAATTGCACCTTGCCGGGGCCTAGACGCCCGCCCGGCGTGAAGTCGAGCCGGAAGCTGAAGCGCACTTGGGGCAAGGACTGGTCAGCCTTCGACAAAGCCCGGCCCTCCGCGGCCGCGCGCGCTCAATAGAGCCGCGAGCGGTAGGCCTCTTCGAGATTGGCATCGGCCTCGGCGGCATCGACCGCCCTGGTCTGCTCGGCGACGATGCGGCCGAGCGTCGGGAAGCTCGAACGCGCGACCTGCGATTCCTGAGCCCAGAGCTTCGAGCGGAGCAGCGCCTTGCCGCAATGGAAATAGGCCTCGTCGACCTCGACGATTAGGCCGAGCTTCGGCGCTTTTTCCTGCATGGCCATGGGCTCCAGCAGCGCCGCATCCGTGGTCATTCGTCCCCTGCCGTTGACGCGCAGGGTCTCGGTGATCCCCGGCACGAAAAAGACCAGGCCGACGCCCGGCGAGCTCAGCACATTGCGGAAGGAATCGACCCGGTTATTGCCGCGCCGATCCGGGATCAGCAGCGTCCGCTCGTCGAGGACCTCGACAAAGCCCGGCCCGTCGCCGCGCGGGCTGGCATCCACACCGCCCTCCCGGTCGGCGGTGGCCAGCACCAGAAAAGGCGAGAGCGCGATGAAGTCACGGCAGAACTTGTCGAGCCGGTCGAGCACCTTCTTCTGCACGACCTCCGATTCTTCGCCGACGAGCGCGCGCAGCTGGGCTGCATCGTCGATCGTCGTGCCGGGCTTCTCGGCAAGCGTCATCACAATCTCCTTCCGACTCCGGTGCTCGCATCCGGACGTTCCTGATTAACCGCTTTCATCAATCCAAGTCATCCCGGACGGAGCGCAGCGGAGATCCGGGATCCATGCCTGAGCCTCGATCGGAAAGGTTCAGGCATGGATCCCGGGTCTCCCTATGGTCGCCCGGGACGACCAGAATGGAAATGCGCGACAGTCCTCACGTGATGCGCCGCACGCTGTCGGCGATCTCGTCCGGCTCGAACAGGCGCTTCCAGTCCGGTTTCAGGATCGTTTCCTTGCCGAAGACGATCGCCTTGTTGCAGGCGTCCGAGAACACGCCCTGGACCTCGCCGAAGGTGACCGCCGCCAAGATGTTCATATGCCCGAGCAGGAAGTCGCGCGCCGCCTCGCGCGGCACGCCACGGGCGATCGCCTCCTCCATCGCCTCGCGCATCGCGTCGAGCAGCGTGGCGCAGACGGTTTCGGACAGGCCGGGCTCGAGGATCGCCATCTGCTCGACGGTGACGCGATGCGAGCGCATCACCGGCGCCCAGATCGCCCGCGCTACCTCCTCGCCGACAGCGTAATGCGCCTCCGGCCCCTGCATCAGCGCGTTGACGATGTGCTGCTTCGCCGCGATACCGCCGAAATGGTCGGCTCGCGCCGCCTGCTCGGTCTCGTCGTTGAAGATCGGCGGATGGCAGGGATGGGTGACGAAATAGGTGATGTCGGCCCGCTCGGGCAGATGGCCGGCATGGGGCGCGGCGGCGTCGAGGATGACGACAATGGTCCCAGCCGCGAGCTTCGGCACGAGATCACGGGAAACCGCACCGACGGCGGTGTCCGGCACCGCGAGGATCACGACGTCCGCGCCGTCGATCGCCGTATCCGGCTCGATGCAGTCCGCGCCGAAGGCCTCGCGGATGCGCTCCTGCCCGGCCGGACTGATTTCGACATGGCGGGTCTCGAAGCGCGAGCGGGCGAGATTGCGGCCGAGCCGCATGCCCATCTTGCCGCCGGCACCGAACAGTGCGACCACCGTCATCGTTGTCCTCCTGCGTCCGCGCGTCCGTTGCCGACGCTGCCTGACAAGCTGGCAAGGCTTTCCGCCGGACGTCAACGCCCGTGTTCAGCGACTCGCCAGCTCCCGTTGTCCGGCTGGCGCATAGGGTGCCCGCCGATCTTGCATGCAAGATGGCGTCAAAGATTGACGCCTCGCGGTGATGACGGGATAGTCGGCGCCCTCTGTCACGCATCCGGATCATCATGCCCCGCCCGACGCCGTCCACCGCCCTCGAACGCCTGCGCGTGCTCGACCTGACGCGCGTGCGCGCCGGGCCGACCTGCACCCGCATCTTCGCCGATTTCGGTGCCGACGTGATCAAGGTCGAAAGCCCGCCGGGGCTCGATCCGAACGAGAACATGAGCGGACCGCGGCACGGCTACGACATGCAGAACCTGCACCGGAACAAGCGCTCGCTGACGCTCAATCTGAAGACCGAATCCGGCAAAGCTGTCCTGCGCAGGCTGGTCGCCGACGCCGACCTCCTGGTCGAGAACTTCCGGCCGGATGTGAAGGAGCGGCTCGGCCTCGATTTCGAGACGCTGCATGCGCTCAATCCGCGCCTGATCCTGGTCTCGATCTCGGGCTTCGGCCAGAGCGGACCCTATCGCCTGCGCGCCGGCTTCGACCAGATCGCCCAGGGCATGGGCGGGATGATGTCGGTCACCGGCCTGCCCGGCCAGGGGCCGGTGCGCGCCGGCATCGCTGTTGCCGATTCCGCCGCCGGGCTCTATGGCGCCATCGGCGCGCTGGTGGCGCTGCAGGAACGCGCCGTCTCGGGCAAAGGCCAGTGGGTGCAGACCTCGCTGCTCGAAGCGCAGATCGGCATGATGGACTTCCAGGTCGCGCGCTATCTCGTCGAGGGCAAGGTGCCGCCGCAGGCCGGCAACGACCATCCCTATGCGACGCCGATGGGCGTCTATGCGACGCGCGACGGCCATATCAATCTCGGCGTCGGCGCCGAGGGGCACTGGCGCTCCTTCTGCGGCGCGATCGGCCGGCCCGAGCTCGCGACCGATCCGCGCTATGACAGCATGGAGAAGCGCTTCGCGGCGCGTCCGGAACTGCGCGTGCTGCTCGAGGAGATCATGTCCAAGCAGGACAGCGCCTACTGGCTCGACGCCTGCGAGAAGGCCTCCGTGCCGGCCGGGCCGATCTATGCGGTCGACGCCGTCTTCGACGATCCGCAGGTGCAGCACCTCGGCATCGCGCAGCCGATCAATCACCCCGCGATCGGCGACATTCGCGTCGTCGGCCAGCCGGTCAGCCTGTCGCGGACACCGTCCAGCATCGCGACGCCGACGCCGGACGCAGGCGACCACAACCTCGAAATCCTCACCGAGCTCGGCTTCGACGAGGCGGCCATCGCCGGCCTCAAGGCCGAAGGCGCGATCTGAAAGGCATCCGATGAACGACGAGATCCTCTACGACGTCGCCGATGGCGTCGGCACCGTCACGCTCAACCGGCCGCAGGCGCGCAACGCCCTGACCTTCGCCATGTATGAGGGGCTGGCCGAGATTTTGGGCAACCCCGACAAGCACGGCGCGCCGAAGGTGTTCGTGGTGACGGGCGCCGGCGAAAAGGCCTTCGCCGCCGGCACCGACATCTCGCAGTTCCGCGAGTTTAAGACGGCGCAGGACGCCCTCGCCTATGAGAACCGGATCGAGCGGGTCATCACCACGATCGAAAGCTGCCCGGTGCCGACCATCGCCGCGATCGCCGGCGCAGTCACCGGCGGCGGCGCGGCGATCGCCTGCGCCTGCGATCTGCGGATCGCGACGCAGTCGGCCCGCTTCGGCTTCCCGGTCGCGCGCACGCTCGGCAACTGCCTGTCGATGGCGAATTATGCCCGGCTCGCCAGCCTGCTCGGCCCGGCCCGCGTCAAGGACATCATCTTCACCGCCAGGCTGGTCGAGGCCGAGGAGGGCCACCGCGTCGGCCTCTACAACGAGCTCGTCGCCGACCATGCCGCGCTGATGGCGCGGGTGAAGGAACTGGCGCAGACGATCCGTGGCCACGCACCTCTGACGATGCGCGCCACCAAGGAGGCGCTGCGCCGTCTGACCCAGGCGGCGAGCGCCGATATCGACGGCGATGACCTCGTCACCCTCTGCTACACCAGCGCCGATTTCCGCGAGGGCATGGAAGCCTTCCTCGGCAAGCGCACGCCGAACTGGCAGGGCAAATGAGCGAGACGATCGGCTTCATCGGCCTCGGGCTGATGGGCGCGGGCTTCTGCAAGCGCCTGATCGCGACCGGCCGCAGCGTCGTCGGCTACGATCTCGACCCGGCCCGGCGGGCTGAAGCCGAGGTCCTCGGCGTCGCCCTCGCCGCCTCTCCGGCGGAAGTGGCCGAGCGCGCCAATCCCGTCTGCATCGCCGTGACCACCACCAAGGCGGTGCAGGCGGTCGTCAGCGGCGTCGGCGGCATCCTCTCCGCGAAGCCGCGGCCGGGCGCGATCGTCATCGACTTCTCGACGACCGAGATCGGCGTGACCAAGGAGCTCGCGGCGGCTCTGGCGGAGGCCGGCATCGGGTTCATCGACGCTCCCGTCTCGGGCGGGCCGCCGGCGGCGGAAGCCGGCAAGCTCGCGATCATGGCCGGCGGTACGCCGGAAGCGATCGAGGCGGTGCGGCAATTGGCCGAGAGCCTCGGCCTCTTCACCCATATGGGCGCGGTCGGCGCCGGCCAGGCGACCAAGCTGGTCAACCAGGCGCTCTGCCTGACCAACTATGTGGTGGTGGCGGAATCCCTGCGACTGGCGGAGGCCTATGGCGTCGATGCCGACAAGATCCCGGCGGCGCTGGCGCCCGGCCTCGGCAATTCGGCGGTGCTGCAGGCGATGATGCCGCGCATGGTCGCGCGCGATTTCGCGCCGAAGGGCTATGCCCGGCAGGTACTGAAGGACCTCGAAATGCTGATGGAGGCCGGGCGCGAGCAGCATTTGGCCATGCCCATGGTCGCCCAGGCGACGACGCTGTACCGGATGCTGGTCGCGCAGGGCGATAGCGAGCTCGACGCGATCGCGGTGCTGAAGATGCTGCCGGAGGTCGGGCAGCCCCCGCATTGACCTGCGATCAGGCGCCGTCCGGCTTGGCAATCCTATCCTTCAGCGCCGCGACGAGCCCCGACAATCCGTTGCGGACGTGCTCGCGCAGACGCTGGCTTGCCAGCGCGGCGTCGCCAGCGGAGAGCGCCGCCAGGATCTGCTCGTGTTCCTGGATCGCCATCTTCCAGCGCTTCGGCCAGAGGTTCGACGAGTAGCGGGCCCGGTCGACCCGGAGCGCCAGCAACTCCCAGATCCAGAGCAGGACGGGGTTGCCGGAGAGCTCGACGATGCGACGATGGAAGGCCTTGTTGGCCTCGAAATAACCCGGCAGCTCGTCGCGAGTGTGATGCAGCATCATCCGGTAGTGCAGCATGCCGATCTCGGCGACGGCCTCATCGGTGGCGCGCGCTGCGGCGAGCTCGCCGGCCAAGCCCTCGATCGTCGAGACGACATCGATCAGCGCCTCAATCTCGCCGACATCGAGCTCGGCGACGACGGACGACTTGTTCGGCAGCGCGCGCAGCAGACCGTCCTGCGTCAATGTCTTGATCGCCTCGCGCACCGGCGTGCGCGATACGCCGAGCTGGAGGCAGAGCTCGCGCTCGTTCAGCTTCGCCCCCGGCGCGAGCGCGCCCGTGACGATCAGATTACGCAATTGCGCAACCGTGCTGCCATGCAGGGCGCCCTTGCGCCGGCCCGGCTCGGGCTGCGGAACCTTGGCGAGAAGCGCTGCGAGCGGGGTCGTGTCGGCCGGACTATCCATGACGCTCTGTATATCGCGTGGCCGCTCCGCTGTCGAAAAATTCTTGCATACAAGAATTTCGGCCTCTAGAACGGAGCCGCCGGGTTGCCGGCGTCCCTTTCCGCAATCCGGACAGCGCCATGCACATCGTCGACCTTTCCATGCCGATCGCGCCGCATTTCCGCTGGCCGGTGGAGCTTTCGATCAAGGGCGACATCGCGGCGGGCGACCAGTTCCGGGTCTCGAAGATCAACGGTCCCTGCCATGGCTTCTCGCATGTCGACGCCGCCGCGCATTTCGTCGCCGGAGCGCCGACGATCGAGGCGACGCCGCTCAGCCAGGTGGTCGGGCCCTGCCGAGTGCTCGATCTGAGCGCGCGCCCGGCCAATCAGCCGATCGGCGCCGAGCATCTCGCCGCCGCCGATCCCGGCGGGGCCGATGGCGAGATCCTGCTGCTGGCGACGCAGTGGAACGATCGGCGCGATTACAACGACAAGAGCTTCTGGACTGAAGCACCCTGGCTGACGCTTGAGGCGGCGCAGTGGCTGGCGCAGCGCAAGCCGAGCGCCGTCGCTTTCGACTTCCCGCAGGACTACCCGATCCGGCTCCTGCTCGAAGGCAAGGAGGTGCCCAAGCCCGAGCATGTCACCCACCACGTCCTGCTCAGCCATGGCGTCACGCTGATCGAATACGTCGTCAACACCGGCAAGCTTAAGGCGCCGCGCAACCTGTTCTCGGCGGCGCCGCTGCTGATCCCGAACGCCGACGGCGCCCCTGCCCGCATCTACGCCATCGAGGGCCTGGCCGTCTGACGGCCGCCGCCCTGCCCAGCTCGAACGAAAGCGACACCAGTGAACATCGAGAACCTGTTCGCGCTGAAGCCCAGCGCGCCCGATCGCGTCATCTCCGCTGCTTTGGTCGGCGCCGGCGAGTTCGGCGCGAGCTTCATCGGCCAGGCCCGCCGCGCGCCGCATATCGAGCCGCGCGTCGTCTGCGACCTCGACATCGGCCGCGCCCGCAAGGCCGCGCTCGCCGGCGGGCTCGACGAAAGCGAGATCGTCGACTGCCATAGCGCCGCCGAGGCCAAGGCGGCGCTCGATCGCGGGCTGGTCGCGCTGATCGGCGATGCCGCCCATCTCGAAGGCCTGCCCGTCGACGTCGTCGTCGAGGCGACCGGAGACCCGGAAGGTGCGGCGATGACCGCGCTCGCCGCGATCGAGGCCGGCCGCCATCTCGTCATGGTGACCAAGGAAGCCGAATGCATCATCGGCCCGGTCCTGGCGCATCGCGCCAGGCTGAAGGGCGTCGTGCATACTCCGGTCGACGGCGACCAGCCGAGCCTGCTGATCGGCCTGATCGGCTGGGCCCGCATGCTCGGGCTGCCGATCGTCGCCGCCGGCAAGTCGTCTGAATCCGATTTCGTCTGGGATTCTGAGGCCGGCACGGTCACGGCCTGGGAAAAGGCGGTTCCGGCCGCCGATTTCGCCGCGGCGTTCGGCAAGCTCGGCAACGATCCGCTCAGCCTGCTCGACGCCCGCGCCAAGCTGCCCTTCCCGCGCGCCACGGTGCCCGATCTCTGCGAGATGGGCATCGTCGCCAACCATACCGGGCTGATGCCGGACGTGGCCGCGATGCATGCACCGATCGCTCGCACCACCGAGCTGCCGAGCCTGTTCCGCCCGGCGGCCGAGGGCGGCCTGCTCGCCGGCACGGGCCGGGTCGACATGTTCAACTGTCTGAGACGGCCCGACGAACTCTCCTTCGCCGGCGGCGTCTTCGTCATCGCCGAAACGCCTGACCTCGCTACCGGCAAGCTCTTCGCCGGCAAGGGCATCCCCTGCTCGCCGGATGGCCGCTACGTCCTACTGCACAATCCGGTGCACCTGCTCGGGGCGGAGGCGCCGATGTCGGCGCTCTCGGCCGCCCTGCTCGGCCAGTCGACAGGCGGTGCCGAGGTCCTTCCGCGCGTCGACCTGACCGCGCGGGCGAGCCGCGACCTCAAGCCCGGCGAGACGCTGACCATGGGCTATCGCCATGTCATCGAGGGGCTGGAGCCGCAACTGACGCCGGCCCGTCCGCTCGGGCCAACCGAGCCAGTTCCCTACTACCTCACCGCCGGCCGACCGGTGGTGCGCAAGGTAGCCCGCGGCGCGGTCGTCACCTGCGCCGACATCGCGCTCGACGAAAGCACGACCCTGGTTCGCCTGCGCCGCGAGCAGGATGCGCTGTTCAACCCCGGCGCGCTTTGACTCTGCGTCAACATTCTGTATGCAGCATACAACACTCAGATAGAACTAATCGCGGCGGGCGACCGCTGAGGAAACGATCGGGAGGCAGGGATGACGGGCGCAAGCACCGGACCGGCCGGGCTCAGCCCGAACTACACCTGCCTTCCGCCGCAGCGGAGCTGAGCCATGGCGGCCAGCTCCGACCAGCGCGCCCGCTTCCTCGCCTCCGGCGCCGATGACGACCTGCCGATCATCGACGCCCACCACCATTTCTTCGACCTCGCCCGCAACTATCACCCTTGGCTGAGCGACCATCCTGTCGCCTTCCGCTATGGCGACTACAGTGCGATCAAGCGCGACTTCATGCCGGCCGATTATCGCCGCGCCACCAGTGGGCATCTCGTCGTCGGCAGCGTGCTGATGGAAGGCGAATGGGACCCGCGCGATCCGATCGGCGAGATGCGCTGGGCCTCGGAGGTCGCGCGTGAGCACGGCCTGCCGAGCGCTGCGATCGGCCAGATCTGGCTCGACCGCGAGGATGTCGGCGAGGTCGTGGCGGCCTATCGCGAGATGCCGCTGGTCCGCAGCGTCCGGCACAAGCCCAAGGCCCTAGCCCGCGCGGATTATCGGCCGGATTTCGCCGCGCCGGGCTCGATGCGTGATCAAAAGTGGCGCAACGGCTACGGTCTGCTGGCCGGTGCCGGGCTCAGCTTCGACCTGCAGACGCCCTGGTGGCATCTGGGTGAGGCAGCCGAGCTCGCTCGCGATTTCCCGGATACCACCATCATCCTCAACCATGCCGGCTTGCCAGCCGATCGCGGCCCCGAGGGCCTTTCAGCCTGGCAGGCTGCGCTGGAACGGCTGGCGCGCGAGCCCAATGTCGTCGCCAAGATCTCCGGCATCGGCGTGCCCGGGCAGGCCTGGACGCTTGAGCTGCAGGCACCGGTGATCGAGGGCGTAATCTCGGCCTTCAGCGCCGAACGCTGCGCTTTTGCGAGCAATTTCCCGGTCGACAGCCTCTGCGCCTCGTTCGGCACGATCTTCGACGTGTTCAAGGCGGCGGTCAGCGAGCGGCCGGCGATCGAACGCCTCGCACTGTTCCACGACAACGCCGCGCGCTGGTACGGGCTCGCCGCCGAGGGAGCCGTCTCATGAAGTTCCGCGCCCTGCTCCTGCGCCTGACCGAGGACGTGCTGATCGCCGGCTTTGTCGTGATGATCGCGATGGTCTTCGGCAATGTCGTGCTGCGCTATGCCTTCAGCTCCGGCATCATCTCCTCGGAGGAATTGTCGCGTCTGATCTTCGTCTGGCTGACCTTCGGCGGTGCCTTCCTGGTGGCGAAGGACGGCCAGCATCTCGGCATGACCACCGTCGTCACCATGCTCGGCCGCAATGGCCGCTGGTGGTGCCGGCTCGCAGTCGAGGCGCTGTCGCTGCTCTGCATGGGCATGCTCGTCGTCGGCTGCTGGCAGCAGGGCGTGATCAATATCGAGAACCACCAGCCGGTCACCGGGGTGCCCGTCGCGGTGACCTATCTCGCCGGGCTCGTCGGCGGCATCGGCATCGGCGCGCTCAACCTGATCGCGCTGGCGCGGCTCCTGACCGGCCGCATGCCGGATGACGAACTCGTCGTCGGGGCGGAATCGGAAGAGCTCACCGCCTTCGAGAACCAGCAGGCGGCGGAGAAGCGCTCGTGACCGTCTTCATCTTCCTGGGCTCGCTGATCGGGGCGATGGCGCTCGGCATGCCGATCGCGATGGCGCTGCTGGTCTGCGGCGTCGCGCTGATGCTGCAGCTCGGCACCTTCGACTCGCAGATTCTGGCGCAGAACCTGATCGGCGGCGCCGATTCCTTCCCGCTGATGGCGGTGCCCTTCTTCATGCTCGCCGGCGAGCTGATGAATGCCGGCGGCCTGTCGCGCCGGATCATCGCGCTGGCGGTGACGCTGGTCGGCCATGTCCGCGGCGGGCTCGGCTATGTCGCGGTGCTGGCGGCGCTGGTGATGGCGAGCATTTCCGGCTCGGCCGTCGCCGACACCGCCGCGCTCGCCGCGATCCTGCTGCCGATGATGAAGCAGGCCGGCTACAACCTGCCGCGCGCCGCCGGGCTGATCTCAGCTGGCGGCATCATCGCCCCGGTGATCCCGCCCTCGATCGGCTTCGTCGTCTTCGGCGTCGCCGCCGGCGTCTCGATCACGCGGCTGTTCATCGCCGGCATCGTGCCCGGCATCCTGATGGGCCTCGCCCTGCTGATCACCTGGTACATCGTCGCCCGCGACGAGCCGGCCGCCCGCGTCAAGCGCGCCTCCTTTAGCGAGATCGGCCAGTCCGTCCTCGATGGGCTCTGGGCGCTCGGCCTGCCGGTGCTGATCATCGGCGGCATGAAGGCCGGCGCCTTCACGCCGACCGAGGCGGCGGTGGTCGCCGCGGTCTATGCCGCCTTTGTCGGCGGCTTCATCTATCGCGAGCTGAAATTCGAGCATCTGCGCCCTGCCCTGCTGGCCGCGCTGAAGACCTCGGCGGCGGTGATGTTCCTGGTCGCGGCGGCGATGGTTTCGGCCTGGCTGATCACCATCGCCGACATTCCGGCGCAGGTCTCCAGCCTGCTCGGCCCGTTGATCGACAACAAGACGTTGCTGATGCTGGCGATGATGTTCCTCGTCGTCGTCGTCGGCACGGCGCTCGACTTCATCCCGACCGTGCTGATCCTGACGCCGGTGCTGATGCCGATCGTCAAGCAGGCCGGCATCGACCCGGTCTATTTCGGCGTGATGTTCATCATCAACAACGCGATCGGCCTGCTCACCCCGCCGGTCGGCACGGTGCTCAACGTCGTCTGCGCCGTCGGCCGCATCCCGATGGACCGCGTCATCAAGGGGGTAATGCCCTTCCTGCTGGCGCAGATCGCGGTGCTGCTGCTGCTGATCTTCGTGCCCGAGATCGTCACGGTCCCGGCGCGCTGGCTCTACGGGCGCTGATGCGCCCGCCCGAACGACAACACAGGGAGGAGACGCTCATGACCATCACCCGCAGGACTGCCATCACCGGCGCTGGCGCCGGCATCGCCCTCTTCGCCATCGGCCGCCCGGCCCTTGCGCAGGCGACGAAATTGCGCTTCGCCCATCCGCATCCGGAAGCCGATAGCTGGCACAAGGCGGCGCTGCTCTTCGCCGAGCAGGTCAAGGCCAAGAGCCAGGGCCGCTACGAGGTCCAGGTCTTCCCGAACGGCGCGCTCGGCTCGGACGCGCAGACGATCAGCGCGGTGCGCGGCGGTTCGCTCGACATCTGCCTGACCGGCAACCCGTTCTTCACCGGTCTCGCGCCCAAGCTCAACGTGCTCGACCTGCCCTTCCTGATCCAGAGCCGCAAGCATGCGGCGGCCGTGATGGACGGCCCGATCGGCGACGGCCTGCGCAAGGAACTCGAAGGCTCGAACCTGAAGGCGCTCGCCACCTGGGAGATCGGCTGGCGCAACCTCACCAACAACCGCCGGCCGGTCGCGACCGCCAACGACATCAAGGGCCTGAAGATCCGCACCACGCCGAACCCGGCCCATATCAAGGCCTTTCAGCTGCTCGGCGCCATCCCGACGCCGATGGCCTTCACCGAGCTCTTCACCGCGCTGGAGACCGGCACGGTCGACGGCCAGGAGAATCCGGTGACGCTGATCCTCAACGCCAAGTTCAACGAGGTGCAGAAGCATCTCTCGCTGACGCGCCACGCCTTCACCACCGGCCCGCTGGTGATGAACAAGACCAAGTTCGACGCGATGCCGGCCGACATCCAGCAGCTGCTGGCGTCCATCGCGATCGAATGCGCCGGCATCCAGCGCAAGATGAACGAGGATACGGAAGGATCGAGCCTCGACGCGCTGAAAAAGGCCGGAATGCAGGCGGTCGAGACCCCCGATCGCGACTCCTTCGCCAAGATCGTCACCGCCGAGGTCGAGAAGGAATTCGTCGGCAAGTACGGCAGCGACGTGCTGGACGCGATCAAGAAGGCGGCGGTCTGAGGGCTGCAGCTCCCGAACCGTCATGCTCGGCCTTGTGGCGAGCATCCGCGTCTTGAACACCGCCTTGGATAAAGGAAGACGTGGATGGTCGGGACAAGCCCGACGATGACGCGGAGCACTCGGGCGGAGGGAGAGCAACTCTCCCCATCACGCGGCATGGGGAGACAATTTTGGCGTAGCCACCGACCTCAAGAGACGATTCTTGGCTTTTTGCGCGGAACCATGGCGCGCCGGCCACGGCAGGCATAGCTCAGCCTCCACTGAGCAACCGCATGCCGAGGCCAGCCATGACGACCGCGCGCCAGCTTCATTTGGGGGCCTTCATGCGCCCCGTCAGCATCCATACCGGCGCCTGGCGCTATCCCGGCGCCTATCCCGATGCGAACTTCAATTTCGGCCACCTCAAGCGCTTCGCGCAAAAGCTGGAGGCCGGCAAGTTCGACGCCTTCTTCATGGCCGACCATCTCGCCGTGCTGAACATGCCGGTCGAGGCGCTGAAGCGCAGCCATACGGTGACCTCGTTCGAGCCGTTCACCCTGCTCTCGGCGCTGGCCGGCGCGACCGAGCGCATCGGCCTCGTCGCCACCGCCTCGACCACCTTCGACGCGCCCTATCACATCGCCCGGCGCTTCGCCTCGCTCGACCATATCAGCGGCGGCCGCGCCGGCTGGAACATCGTCACAACCTCGAACCCGGACGCGGCGCTGAACTTCGGCCTCGATGCCCAGGTCGACCATGGCGAGCGCTATGACCGGGCACGCGAATTCTACGATGTCGTCACCGGCCTGTGGGATTCCTTCGCCGACGACGCCTTCATCCGCGATCGCGAAAGCGGGTTCTATTTCGACCCGGGTAAAATGCGGCGCATCGATCACAAGGGCGAGCATCTCTCGGTGCGCGGGCCGCTCAACATCGCAAGACCACCGCAAGGCTGGCCGGTGATCGTCCAGGCCGGCGCCTCCGAGCCCGGCCGCCAGCTCGCTGCCGAGACCGCCGAGGTCGTCTTCGCTGCGCATGGCACGCTCGCAGCCGGCCAGACCTTCTACGCCGATGTGAAGGGCCGCATGGAGGCGATCGGCCGCAATCCCGACCATCTCAAGATCCTGCCGGGCGTGCTGACCGTGGTCGGCGACAGTGCCGAGGAGGCCCGCGAGAAGCGGGCACTGCTCGATTCCTTCGTCCACTATGACAGCGCCATCGCCTCTCTCTCGATCGCGCTCGGTCATGACGCCACGGGCTTCGACCCGGACGGCCCGCTGCCAGACATCCCCGAGACCAACCATAGCAAGAGCGGGCGCGAGCGGACGATCGCGCTCGCCCGCAGAGAGAACCTGACCGTGCGCCAGCTCGCCCAGCGGCTCGGCGGCTATGGCGGGCTCGCCTTCGTCGGTACGCCGAAGACGATCGCCGACGAGATGGAGCAATGGCTCACAGAGCGCGGCAGCGACGGCTTCAACGTGATGTTCCCCTATTTGCCGGAGGGGCTCGACGATTTCGTCGACAAGGTCGTGCCCGAGCTGCAGCGACGCGGCCTGTTCCGCCGGGAGTATCAGGGGCCGACGCTGCGCGACCATCTCGGCCTGCCGCGACCGGTCAACCGGCATTTCGCTTGAATAGTTCCCGGCGAGCCGTCGCCGGGGACAATTTCGCCTGCTGTCATCAGATCTTTGAAAAGCCGTTTCATTGACCCGCCGGCGGCGATTGCGAATGATCTGAACATCGAACCGCAGCGATGCGGGCCGATCGCGGGATTTGCCGGAGCAGCTTGCACCGCGTCACCAAAGCTAAAAGCGCCACGAGACTGTCGTGGGCTCCCGATCTGGAGACGCATGATGGTCTACGTGCTCTATTTCGCCAGGCGGCAATTGCGCCGGCTCTCCGCCTTCCTGCTCTGGACGCGCAGCTGCCCCCCGCCCTCCGGCCGGCAATAGCCCTCGCAAAATCCGCTTGCGCAGCGCATATCGAGCCTCGACTTTACGGAGGCGATGATGTTCCAGGCGGCAACGATCTCGGCCAGCGACAAGCCGGGCTTATACAGGGAGCTCGTCCAGCAACTCGGAGGCTTGCTGCATGGCGAGCGCGACGCGATCGCCAACGCCGCCAACCTCTCGGCCCTGCTCTTTGACGCGATGCCACGGCTGAACTGGGCCGGGTTCTACCTGATGCGCGGCGGCGAGCTGGTGCTCGGCCCGTTCCAGGGCAAGCCGGCCTGCGTGCGCATCCCGGTCGGGCGCGGCGTCTGCGGCACGGCTGTCGCCCGGCGCGAAACGATGCTGGTCGAGGACGTGCATGCCTTCCCCGGCCATATCGCCTGCGACGCGGCCTCGCGTTCCGAGCTGGTCGTGCCGCTGATCCGCGGTGGCGAGGTCATCGGCGTGATCGACCTCGACAGCCCGGAGCCCGGCCGCTTCGACGCTGACGACCAGGCAGGCATCGAAGCGATCGCCAGCCTCTATCTCGAAGCCAGCGACCGCTTCTGAGAGCTCAGCCGCCCCGGCGCGGGTCGGGCTTGCTTCGGTTGGCGCCCTGGCGCTCCAGCATCCAGCCCGGATATTCCTTCGGCAGGGCACTGACGGCATCGAGCGCCGCTAGCTCATCGGCTGTGAACGTGATCTCGCTAGCGGCGATGTTCTCGTTGAGCTGCTCGATCCGCTTGGCACCGACGATCACGCTGGTCACAGCCGGCTGGTGCAGCAGCCAGGCGAGCGCCACCTGCGCGACCGAAGCCTTGTGCGCCTCGGCGATCGGCCGCATCGCATCTATGACGTCATAGCCACGGTCGCGATCGACCGGCGGGAAGTCGAAGCTCGCCCGCCTGCCCTCGCCGCCCTGCTCGTTGCGGCGGTCGTACTTGCCGGAGAGCAAGCCGCCGGCGAGCGGGCTCCAGACCATGAGCCCGACCCGTTCGGAGAGCAGCATCGGCGCGATCTCGCGTTCGAGGTCGCGGCCGGCGATGGTGTAATAGGCCTGCAGCGAGGCGATGCGGGCAAGGTGCCGCCGCTCGGAAATGCCGAGCGCCTTGGCGACCTGCCAGGCCGCCCAATTGGAGACGCCGACATAGCGCACCAGCCCCTGCCGGACGAGCGCATCGAGCGCCTCCAGCGTCTCTTCCATCGGCGTGACGCTGTCGAAGGCATGGATCTGGTAGAGGTCGACATGGTCGAGCTGGAGCCGCTTCAGGCTGGCCTTGGCCTGTTCGAGGATGTGGTAGCGGCTGGCGCCGGAGCCGTTCGGCCCCTGCCCCATCCGGCCGTAGACCTTGGTGGCGATGACGACCTCGTCCCGCGCGATGCCGAGATTGCGCAGGGCCTGGCCGGTGATCAGCTCGGAATTGCCCTCGGCATAGACATTGGCGGTGTCGATGAAGTTGATGCCGGCATCGAGCGCGGTCTTCACCAGCCCATCGGCCTCCTGCTGGTCGAGCCGGCCGATATTGCCCCAGATGCCGGCATCGCCGCCCCCGAAGGTCATGGTGCCCAGGCACAGTTCGGAGACGAGCAGGCCGGTCTGGCCAAGCGTTTGATAGCGCATGACGTGTCTCTTTCGACGATTGGATTTTTTCGACTGACGAGGCCGCGGCGGGAAACGCCCATAAGGTGCGGGGCGGCCTCTTCATAGAATAGGAGCCCGACCCGTTGCCACGCAACGCGCCGGCACTCACCGTTGCGTGATCAGCCGGCTACGATCAGTTCGCAGCGGGCATCGCGGATCATCTGCGCCGTCGCGGCCGGCGGTTGGCGATCGGTCACCAGCGTCGAGATCTCGCTGAGATGGGCAAGCCGCGCCATGGCGACGCGGCTGAACTTGGTGTGGTCGGCGAGCAGGACCGAGCGGCGGGCATTGCGCAGCATGGTGCGCCCGACCACCGCTTCGTCGTCGCGATATTCGAGCAGGTTCCCGGCCGCGTCGATGCCGCCGATGCTGGTCATATGCAGGTCGCAGCGATAATTCTCGATGAAGGCGGCGGCGTGCATGCCGCCGCAGGCGCGGTTCGGCCCCAGCCAGTGCCCGCCGGTGATCAGGATCGAGATCTCCGGGCATTTGTCGAGGATCGCCGCGGCCGCAGTGCTGTTGGTGACGACGCGCAGGCCGCGCGGGCGGCGCTCGGCGATCGCCTTGGCGAGCGCGTCCATGGTCGTGCCCGGCGTCATGAACAGCGAGGTGCCCGGCGTCACCAGCTCGGCGGCGGCACGCGCCATCGCGGCTTTCTCGCCCGCCGTCTCGACCACACGCAGACCGTAATCCGTATTCGCCGTCGAGAGATTGGCGCTCGCGCCGCCATGATGGCGGCGCAGCAGGCCACGATCGGCGAGATCCTGCAGGTCACGCCGCACCGTCTGCGGCGTGACGTTGAAGGCCGAGACGATCTCTTCGATCGCGACATAGCCGCGCTTGGCGAGAATCTCGAGGATGTCGGCGTGGCGTTTGCTCAGCGGTTCCATGGCAGGCCTGCTTCAGAGCCGAACTCGGATGGGTTGCATCAACCTATCGGTGAAACCGTCTCTACGACCACTCGCGCCCTTCACGCAATGCGCGTTTGCGAAAATGGTGTTGCGAAAGTGAAAGCGTCGGGCATCATCGCTGTCGCCGCGCAACCGGATCCTGCCGGCAGACACAGAACAAGATCCGGCAGGACGGGACATGCTCACGACACGGCCAGGGAGCCAGCGGGTAGGCCGCCATGTGTGCCTTCTCAAGTTGATTGTCTGCACCGACGGAAATCCTCGGCCAGACGCTGCTCGCCCGGGCGCCTCCCTTCCCCCTTGTGGGGAAGGGTATGGGGATGGGGGGCGAACGACTGGGCGAGGGAAGAATTGTAGAAACCGATCGACCCGGTTCCCAGCGAGTTCGCTCCGACTTTGCGCCCCCCACCCCTCCCCACAAGGGGGAGGGGTTTCCCGCGCTACGGCGGTCAGGACATCCCGGGCATGAGCCGCCGCCGGATCGTCTGTGTCGGCAATCTCGTCCAGGACGAGGTCTTCGAGGTCGAAGCCCTGCCCTCGGCCGGGATCAAGACCGGCGTGCTCGGCTATACCGAGCGCTTCGGCGGGCCGGCCGCGACGGCCGCGGTGGCGATCTGCCATCTCGGCGGCAAGGCGGCCTATTGGGGCCGGGTCGGCGCCGATGCCGCCGGCGAGACCGGCCTGCGCCTGCTGCGCGGCCATGGCGTTGACTGCAGTGGCGTCGCCATTCTGCCCGAGGGGCGCACGCTGCGGGCGATTGTCCTGGTCGACAGGCGCGGCGAGCGCAGCATCGTCTCGAACCGGCGCAGCCTGTCGCAGGATGCGAGCGTGCTGCCGCAAGGCGGGCTCGACGGAGCGGGCGCCGTGCTGGCCGATACGCGCTGGCCGGGCGGCGCGGGAAAAGTCCTCGATCGCGCCCATGCCGCCGGCATCCCGAGCGTGCTCGACGTCGATGGCGGCATGCCGGAGGATAATCGCCGCCTGATCGCCAAGGCCGATCACATCGTCTTCTCGGCCGAGGGCCTGCGCGATTTCGCCGGCGACGGCCCGGCCGACAAATTGCTGCGGCGCTGCGCCGATGGTTCCGGCAAGGTCTTCGCCGTGACGCGCGGCAGCTCGGGGAGCCTCTGGCTGATCGGTGGCGAGCTCGTCAGCGTCCCCGCCTTCAAGGTCGCGGCGAAGGACACCACCGGCTGCGGCGACGTCTTCCACGGCGCCTATGCGCTTGGCCTCTGCGAGGGCCAGAGGCCTCTTGAGGCCGCGCGCCTGGCGGCGGCCGTCGCGGCCCTCAAGGCCGAGCGCGCCAATGGCTGGGACGGCATGCCTGATCGCGCTGCAGTCCAGGCCTTGCTGGCAACCGGCGAGACATATCCGAACTGAGGTTCGGAGGGATTTCGCATTGCAACATGGCTTATGTTGCAATGCGCGAAAACGATAATATGACTTGCGATAACGAAAACGCCATGCATTGATTGCGAACGTGATAAGGCGGGCTTGCAAGCCCGCCCGCCGGAAGCCCGGAAACCCGCCGGCGCTGTCCGTTTCGAAGCCGTTTTCGAAGGTATGACCCATGGCATGCGCCTCGCTCGCTGAGCTGACCGACGACCTCATGACGATCGGTGTCGATCTCGCCGGCTCTTCGCCGGACTTCAGCAAGAGCAAGCGGCCGCCGGAGGCCATGATCGACCGCTGGGCCGAGACGGCGGCGCTGGCCGAACCGGAGACGCGCGCGGTGGCGATCTGGGCGATCCGCGAGGCGGCCCATGCCGCCGGCATCGTGCCGGCCTCGATCCAGGAGCTCTATCTCGCCTGCGCCGCCGGCAAATGGTCAGGCAAGACCGTGCCGGCGATGAACCTGCGCGGCTGGAGCTATCACACCTGCCGTGCCGTCTTCCGCGCCGGACAGGAGCTCGATTCCAAGCTATTCATCTTCGAGCAGGCGGTGGGCGAAGCGCTCTACGCCCAGCAGCCGCCGCTCGAATATGCCGCGGCGGTGCTCGCGGCGGCACTGCGCGAGGGCCATGTCGGCCCCGTCTTCCTGCAGGCCGACCACGACCAGATCAACGCCAAGGCCTATTTGGCCGACCCGAAGGCGGAAGTCCGCAAGCTCGAAAACATCATGCGCGAGCAGATCGCGGCCGGCATGTACAGCATCGACATCGACGCCTCGACGGTGGTCGACCTGTCGCTGGCAACGGTCGAGGACCAGCAGCGCGTCAATGCCGAGCTGACCGCGCATTTCACCGAATTCGTCCGCGGCATCGAGCCCGAGGGCGTCTCGATCTCGCTCGGCGCCGAAATCGGCGAGGTCGGCCATGAGAACACCACGCCGGAAGAGCTGCGGGCCTTCATGAAGGTCTATCTCGAGGAGATGGCCAAACGCGGCGCCAAATTGCCGATCGTCAGCAAGATCTCGATCAATTCCGGCACCTATCACGGCGGCAAGGTGCTGCCGGACGGCACGCTTGCCGAGGTCAATGTCGACTACGATCTCTTGAAGACGATCTCGACGATCTGCCGCAAGCAGTACAACATGGCGGGCGCGGTCCAGCACGGCGCCTCGACCCTGCCGGGCACGCAGCTCGCCAAGCTCCCGAAGGCGGAGGCGGTCGAGGTCCATCTCGCGCTCGGCTTCAACAACCTGATCTTCGACCACCCTGCCCTGCCGCAGGCGCTGAGGGACCAGATCCGCGAGTACACCTTCGCCAATCACCTCTCTGAGAAGGGGGCGGGCGAGACCGACGCGCAGTTCTTCTACAACACCCGCAAGAAGTCCTGGAAGGTGATGAAGAAGCCGTTCTGGGAGATGCCGAAGGAGGCCGAGACCGCGATCATGGCCTCGCTCCAGGAGATGTTCCGCAACATGTTCACCTGGATGAATGTCGGCGGGACGAGCAGACTGGTCGACGACAACACCACGCTGGTCAAGGTCGCCCCACCGGTGCCCGAGGCCCTGCGCAAGGCGCGTGCGGCCTAGCGACCACTGCCATTCCGGCGCCCGCAACGACGGATGCGCCGCAGATCAAGAAGACTGCCAAAGGGACAATCAACCGGGAGGAAACGCATATGGATCAGCATCGCAGGTCTTCCTTGCTGACGCTCGCGGCGATGGCGTTCGCCTCGGCGATCAGCCTGCCGACGCTCGCGCTTGCCCAGCAGAAAGAGGTGCGCTGGGGCCAGTGGAAGGGCACCGAGGTCGGCGAGAAGTTCATGGGCGAGCTCAAGGCCGCCTTCGAGAAGGACCATCCCGACATCAAGCTGACGCCGGTCGACTCGCCGTTCACCGGCTTCCATGACCGTGCCATCGTGCTGCACCAGGCCAAGAAGCTGCCGGATGTGCTGCTGGTCCAGGTCGACTGGGTGGCCGAGTTCGCCGATCTCGGCATGATCGAGCCGATCGACGCGCGCATCGCCAAGGAACCGAAGGAGTTCTTTTCCAACATCCCGGAGACCTTCCACGCCAAGTGGAAGGGCAAGCAGTACTACCTGCCGATCGAGAGCGGCGCGGTCGCGCTGTTCTGGAACACCGACCGGTTCAAGGAAGCCGGCCTCTCCGGCCCGCCCAAGACCTGGGACGAGTTCGCCGAGTACGCGCGCAAGCTGACCAATCCGGACAAGCGCCAGTTCGCGGTCACCGGTACGCTGCAGGCCGAGCCGCCGACCAACATGACCTACGACATCTACCCACTGCTGCTGCAGGGCGGCGCGACGATCATGGATCCAGCAACCAACAAGGCCGTGTTCAACAGCCCCGAAGGAGTCGCCGCGATCGAGTGGTACATCGAGCGGATGAACAAGGACAAGGTCTCGGTGCCGGGCGTGCTGAGCAATGGCGAGAAGGAGAAGCGCGCCAACTTCGCCTCCGGCAATGTCGCGATGATGTTCGAAGGGCCGTGGGGCGTCGCCATCCAGAAGCAGCTCAATCCGAACCTCAACTACGACATCGCCCCGCTGCCTAAGGGCAAGAGCACCGGCACCATGGTGCGCGGCTCGCTCAACACCATCAGCAGCCAGGCGCAGGACAAGGACGCCGCCTGGACCTTCATGAAGTGGCTTTCGGGCCCGAAGGGCATCGAGATGTGGGCGAAGGGCACCGGCGGTTTCCCGGCTCGCACCGACGTCGCCAACCAGGACTGGTTCAAGGAGCGCAAGCTCTTCCAGGCCTTCGTGACACAGATGGCGCAGCCGAACGCGCAGTCGCCGTTCCTGTCGATGCCGAACGCCGTGCAAATGAACAAGGTGATGACCACCGAGATCCAGAACGCGGTGCAGGGCAAAAAGACCGCCAAGCAGGCGCTCGATGACGCTGCGGCCGAGTGGAACAAGGTCCTGGCCGCGGCGAAGTGATCGCCTGACATTATCATTCCCGGCCGGAGCTCTGTTCCGGCCGGTCCCTCTCCCCTCGCTCAGAGTCTGATGCCTGCAAACAAGGCGTCCGGTTCCGCAACGATCGGCGAGTCATGCTGCTGACGCTCAAACGCAAATACCGCGAGGAAGTCCTGGCCGCGTCCTTCCTGTGGCCATCCCTGCTGATCCTCGTCGCGCTCCTGATCTATCCGCTGATCGACGTGGTCCGCCTGAGCTTCCACGACAGCAACCTCCAGCGCGAGGTCTGGGTCGGCTTCGGCAACTACATCGCGCTCGCCAATGACCCGCTCTTCTGGCGCGCCTTCTGGCAGACCGTCGTCTTCACCGTCTTCAGCGTCGCGCTGCATCTGGTGATCGGGCTCGGTCTCGCGCTGCTGCTCAACATGAATCTCGACCCGGCCTTCCGCACCGTCGCGCGCGGCCTCCTGATCGTGCCGTGGCTGCTGGCGCCGACCGTCGCCGGCATGATCTGGGTGCTGATGCTGCAGCCTTTCGGCGTGCTCAACGGCCTGCTCGCCTCGCTCGGCATCATCGACGCCAACTTCACCATCTCTTGGCTCGGCGATCCCGCGACGGCGCTCGGCTCGGTGACGGCGATGAACGTCTGGCGCGCCTTCCCCTTCTTCATGGTGATGCTGCTCGCCGGCCTGCAGGCGATCCCGAAGCAACTCTACGAAGCCGCCGAAATCGACGGCGCCTCGCTGTTCCGGCAGTTCTGGCACATCACCTTGCCGCAGCTGCGCGGCGTCATCACCACGATCGTCCTGCTCGACTCGATCTGGACCTTCCGCGCCTTCGACCCGGTCTATGTGATGACCGGCGGCGGGCCGGCGCATGCCTCGGAAGTGCTGGCGACGGCGATCTATTTCGACGGCTTCCAGAAGCTGAAATTCGGCTACGCCTCGGCCGAGGCCGTGGTGATGTTCATCGTGCTGTTCATCGTCAGCGCCATCTATGTCCGCCGCACCATGAGCAATCAGCAATGACCGTCGCCCAGCTTGGCGCTGCAGCGCACACACGGCCCTATCTCGGCAAGATCGGCATTCGCGGCCGCGAGCGCCTGATCAATGCCGCGTCCTATCTCCTGCTGCTGATCGCGATCGCGATCGTGTTCTTTCCGCTTGCCTGGATGCTGACGGTCTCGGTGCGTCCCAACATCGAGGTGATGCGGATGCCGCCGACATGGCTGCCGGAGATCTTCACGCTAGAGGGCTACCGCAAGATCTTCGCGAGCCCGCGCTATCTCCTCGTCTTCGCCAACACGATGGTGATCTCACTGCTGGTGACCGTGCTTTCGCTGATCCTTGGGGCGATGGCGGCCTATGCGCTGGCGCGCTTCAAATTCGCCGGCCAGCGGGCGGTGCTGATGTTCCTGATCACCACGCAGATGTTCCCGCTGGTGCTGCTCTGCATCCCCTATTTCCGGATCTTCATCACGCTCGGGCTCTACGACACCCGCACCTCGCTGATCGTGGTCTACCTGACCTTCACCCTGCCCTTCTGCATCCTGATGCTGCGCAGCTATTTCATCAACATACCCAGAGACATAGAGGAGGCCGCGATGGTCGACGGCTGCTCGCGGCTGGGCGCGATCTTCCGGACGCTGGTGCCGATGTCCTATCCCGCCTTCATCGGGGCCGGGCTCTACACCTTCCTGCTCGCCTGGAACGAGTTCCTGTTCGCGGTGGTGCTGATCGAATCCTGGGAGAACCGGGTGCTGACCATGGCGATCTACAGCCTGATGGCCGAATTCGTCACCGACTGGAACACGATGATGGCCTTCTCGGTGCTGGCGAGCCTGCCTCTGGTGATGGCCTTCATCTTCCTGCAGAAGTTCATGGTCCAGGGCATGACGGCGGGCGCGCTGACGTCTTAGCGGAGGCTCGCCGCCATTCCAGCTCGTCATTCTCGCCCTTGTGGCGAGCATCCACGTCCTGAACACCGCGCTCGCCGACAGTAGACGTGGATGGTCGGGACAAGCCCGACCATGACGGGAGAGGCTGCGTTTTACCCCACCGGGACGCTGAGTCCGGCCTTGACCCGGTCCATCGCGACAAAGGTGCGGAACTTGCGGATGTTGGCGTCGGCGAAGAAGAGGCGACGCGTCAGCGCCTCATAGGCCGTCATGCTCGGCACCAGCACGACCAGCATGAAATCGACCTCGCCGGTGACATAGTAGCATTGCTGCACCTCGGGCGCGGCGAGGAAGGCGCGCTTGGCGGCGTCGATATCCCTGGCCGTCTCGCTGACGAGTTCGATCTCGACGAAGAGCGTGATCGGATGGCCTAGCGCCGCCGGCTCGACGACCGCGACATTGGCCCGGATGACGCCGTCCTTCTCCATCCGGCGGATGCGGCGCTGCACGGCTGGTGCCGACAGGTTGACCTTCTCGCCGATCACCCGCTGCGGCGTGGTGTTGTCCTGCTGCAGGATGGCGAGGATCGCCCGGTCGAATGCGTCGAGGGCGGCAGCGGATGGTTCGTTCAAGCGCGGCTCCATGAAACAAACTTGCAGCGGTAGCGGATGATTGCAGCGCCTTTTTCACAGCGCTTGCAATATCTCTTCACTTGGACATCTCAATGAGGCAAGTCGTGCTCCTGCTGAACCAGCTCCCGGACTTCCGCCAGCCCCTTCATCCGACCGATGCGGAGACGCTCGGCCCCGCCGGAGCCGATGCGATCGAGCGGCATCTCGCCGGGCGGGCCGCGCATGTGCCGACGCCACTGAAAGCTTTGCCCGATCTCGCCGCATCGCTCGGCATCGGCGCGCTGTACCTCAAGGACGAAGGCCAGCGCCTCGGCCTCGGCAGCTTCAAGGCACTCGGCGGTGCCTATGCCGTGACCCGCCTCGTGCTCGAGGCGGCGAGCGAACGGCTCGGCCGGACGCTCGACGAGGCAGACCTGACCTCGCCCGAGGTCCGCGCCATCGCATCCGAAATGACTTTCGCCTGCGCTACCGACGGCAATCACGGTCGCTCGGTCGCGCAAGGAGCGCAGCTCGTCGGGGCGCGCTCGGTGATCTTCATGCATGGCGGCGTCAGCGAGCCGCGCGCCGCGGCGATCGCCCGCGTCGGTGCGCAGATCGTTCGCGTGCCCGGCACCTATGACGATTCCATCGTCGAAGCCGCCCGCGTCGCCAATGAGAAGGGCTGGACAACCGTCTCCGACACCTCCTGGGACGGCTATGAGCGCATCCCGGGCCTCGTCATGCAGGGCTATACCGCGATCATTCGCGAGGCCTTGCGGCAATTGCCGGAGCCGCCGACCCATGTCTTCGTCCAGGCCGGCGTCGGTGGCATCGCCGCGGCAATCGCGGCGCAGCTGTCACTGGTTCTCGGCAACGGCCGACCCGTCTTCACTGTGGTCGACCCGGCTCGCGCCGCCTGCCTGTTCGAGAGCGCCCGCGCCGGACGGCCAACCAAGATCGCCCATGGCGCGCCGACGGTGATGGCGATGCTGGAATGCTATGATCCCTCGCCGCTCGCCTGGCGCGTGCTGTCGCGCACGGCCGATGCCTTCATGACGGTCGAGGATGCGGTCGCGGTCGAGGCGATGAACCGGCTGGCGCGCCCGGCCGGCAGCGATCCGGCGATCGTCGCCGGCGAGAGCGGCGCGGCCGGCTTCGCCGGTCTGCTGGCGGCGCTGCGCGATCCTGTGGCGCGGGCAGCATTGAAGCTCGACGCCTCCTCGCGCGTATTCGCCGTCGTCACCGAAGGCGCGACCGATCCGGAGCGCTATGCCGAGCTGGTCGGGCTGACGCCGGCCGAGGTGGCCGGGGCGGCGGCGTGATGTCCGGCAAGCTCACCCTGCTCTATCAGAGCCATTCGCCCTATGCCCGCAAGGTGCTGGTCTGCGCCCATGAACTCGGGCTGGCGGACCGTCTCGACGTGATCCATCACGAGACCAGCCCGACCAATCGCAACGATGCCGTCTTCGCCCAGAACCCGCTCGGCAAGGTGCCGGTACTGCTGACGCCCGATGCCGGCGCGCTCTTCGATTCCGTGGTGATCTGCGACTATCTCGACCGGCTCGCCGGCCAAGGCACTCTGATCCCGCGCGAGGGGCCGGCACGCTACCAAGCGCTGCGCCTGCAGGCGCTGGCGCAGGGCCTGTGCGATGCCGGCATCGCCGTGCGCTGGGAAACCGAGCGCCGACCTGAAGTGCTGCGCTATCCGCCGCTCGCCGAAGGGCAGACGACCAAGCTGCTCGAAGCCTATGACTAGCTCGAAGCGCAGGCCGACCTCGACGGGCCGGTGACCGTCGGCCGGATCGGGCTCGCAACCGCCCTCGCCTGGCTGAGCTTCCGCCGCCTGCCGGATTTCCGCGCGCGGGCGCCGAAGCTCGCCGGCTGGTACGACCGCTTCAACCAGCGCCCGTCGATGCGCGCCACGCCCTATGAAGGCGAGACGCAGGACTGAGCTTCAGCCTTCGACCGGCACCATCGCGGCGACGGCGAGATCGCTCGCCCGCTCGCTCGCGGCCAGTCCCTCGGCGACGCCGACGCGATCGGCGAGCGGGCGGTTCTGGCTCATCTTGCGCTTGCCTTCGAGCCGGGTGATCGCGATGCGCAGGCCGACGATACCGCGCAGCTGGGCCCGCACGAACTCGGGCGGCGCGTCATCGACCGCCCAGGGCTGCGCCCGCGTGCTCTCGTGCAGGTTGGTCAGGCGCGTGACGGCCTCGAGCAGGCGCTCGGGATCGTCGAAGAACTCGGCCTGGCCATAGGCGTGGACCGCCTGGTAGTTCCAGGTCGGCACCACCTTGCCGGTCTCGCGCTTGGTTTCGTACCAGGACGGCGTGACATAGGCGTCGGGGCCATTGAACAGGACCATGGCCTCGCCGATAGCCGCCGCCTTCCATTGCGGGTTGGCGCGGGCGAGATGGCCATGGAGCACGCCCAACTCGCCCTCCTCCGCCGCCAGGATCAGCGGCAGCGGCGTCGCGAGCAGGCCGTCAGCGGTGGCGGTGACGAGCGTGGCGAGCCGGCAGGCGCGCATCATCGCGTGGATCTCGGCGCGGTCGTCGACGCGGAAGGCCGGCGGCGTGTACATGAAACAGGTCTCCTTGCGGTCGCCGTCGTCATGCCGCTAATCTGGCCTGCATGAAACGACCAGTTTCGAGCATTCCGGCTGGGCCAGTTGAAAGCGAGAGCGGCGCCCAGCGCCGGGTCGTTGCGGCGATCAAGCGCGAGATCGCGGCCGGTGTCCACACACCCGGCTCGCGCCTGCCATCGACGCGGGCACTCGCCGGCGAATGGGGGCTGTCGCGCACCACCGTCACAGCCGCCTTCGAGCAATTGGCCGCCGAAGGCTTTCTCGAAACCCGGCCGGGCGCGCGGGCCCGGGTCGCAGTCGGGTTGGCGCGGCCGGAGTCGATCCAAGGGAATAAGCCGGCGCCACGGTCCACCGAGCTCTCCGCCTATGGACGGCGGCTAGCATCCGCCGCGCCCATTCCCTGGACCCCGCAGCCCTTCGCGCTCGATTTCCGCTATGGCGAGCTCGCCGGCGGCGACTTCCCCACTCTGGCCTGGCGGCGGGCGCTGGCGGAGGCGGTAGCGAAGCGGCCGACGCGCCTGCGCTATGGCGATCCGCGCGGCCTGCCGGAGTTGCGGACAGCCTTGCAGGGTTATCTCTGGCGCGCCCGGGGCCTGCGCTGCGAGGCTGACGATATCCTCGTCGTCAACGGCTCGCAGCAGGGCTTCGATCTCTGCACTCGGCTACTGCTTGACCCCGGTGACCGCGTCGTCATCGAGGATCCCGGCTACAATCTTGCGCGCCAGGCCTTCCTCACGGCGGGCGCCGAGCTTTCGCCGCAACCGGTCGATCGCGAGGGCATGCAAACCGCAAAGCTTCCGCCAGCTCGGCTCGCCTTCGTGACGCCCTCGCATCAATTGCCGCTCGGCAGCATCCTGTCGGCACCGCGCCGGCTGGGGCTGCTGGCCTGGGCCGCGCGCCATGGCGCATTCGTCATCGAGGACGATTACGATGCCGAGTACCGCCATGGCGTCGGCCCGGTGCCGCCTTTGCGCTCGCTCGACCAGGCCGGCAGCGTGATCTATCTCGGCACCGTCTCGAAGACGCTCTCGCCAACCTTGCGGCTCGGCTATCTCGTGCTGCCGCCGGCGCTGCGCGAGGTGTTCGCGCGGGCCAAGCGCATGGTTGATCGCCATACGCCTGAGCTGGAACAGGCCGCGCTGGCTGAACTGATCGAAGGCGGCGCCTATGAACGACACGTCCGCCGCATCCGGCGCCGCAATGGCGAGCGGCGAGCCGCCCTGCTGAAGGCCCTGCGCGAGCGGCTTGGCGAGCGCGTGACGACCGCCGGCACCGATGCCGGCCTGCATGTCCTCGCCTGGATCAACGGGCTGCCGCAAGCGCGCGAGAGCGAGCTGACGGAGCGGGCAGCGAGCGCCTCGCTCGGCCTCTACGGCGTCAGCGGGCTCTATGACCGGCCGGACGATCCCGAGCGCCGCGCCGGCCTCGTCATCGGCTATGCCGCACTCGACGAGAACCAGATCGCCGCTGGCATCGCGCGGCTGGACGGGTTGCTGCGGGAGTTCGGCGCGTAGGTCTCAATCCCGATAGACCGGCTCCTCGGCGTCGAGCTGGCGGCGGATCGAGGCCAGGTGCAGGCGCGCCGATTCCGGATCGCCCTCGCGCATCTGCTGGTAGGCCGCCTCGGCGATCTCCGGCTTCACCGGCAGCACCTGGCGCCCAGTCGAGAGCGCCAGCGCCTGCACCTCGCAGGCGCGCTCGAGATAATAGAGATCGTCCCAGGCCTCGGCGATGGTCGGGCCGAGCACCATGACGCCATGGTGCTTCATGAAGACGATGTCGGCATCGCCGACCGCGCCGGCAATGCGGTCGCCCTCGCGCTCATCGAGGGCAAGGCCGTTATAGTCGCGATCGATCGCGGTGCGGCCGTAGAACTTCAGCGCGGTCTGCCCGGCGAAGATCAGGGGATCGCCCTCGGTCATCGAGAGCGCCGTCGCATAGGGCATGTGGGTGTGGAAGGCGACGCGGGCGCGCGGCAGGTTCTTGTGGATGCGGGCATGGATGTAGAAGGCGGTCGCCTCGGGCTGGCCCTCGCCGGCGACGACATTGCCGTGGAAATCGCAGATCAGCAGTTTTGATGCGGTGAGCTCGCGGAAGGCCCAGCCATAGGGATTGACGATGAAGAGGTCGTCATAGCCCGGCACCAGCGCCGAGAAATGGTTGCAGATGCCCTCCTCGAAGCCATAGCGCGCCGCCATGCGGAAGCAGGCGGCGAGATCGCGTCGGGCCTCCCAGACCGCATCTGAGTCGAGGTTCGGCTGGTTCGGGCCGGCGGAGACGGCTGCCGGCGTCGCACCGGGCTTGAGGGAATGTGCCATGACGCCAGTCTAGGGCTGCTCCGAAGCGAGGCAAGCCGGCAGCCCTGCATCGCAGGAACAGGTCGGCGCTGATCGCCGCATACCGGCTGGCTGCTCCGCCCGCCCTGCCCCGATGACCTCAATCACGCGCTGCCGCGCGAGACGAGCGAATAGCCGACATCCCGCACCGGAGCGTCCAGCGGCCTGCCCTCGATCCTCGCGATCAGCATGTCGGCGGCGGCCCAGCCCATTTGATAGCCATGCGTCCTGATCGTGGTGAGACCGGGCGGAATCTCGGCCGCGATCTCGAAATCCCCGAAACCGGCGACGGCGAGGTCGTCCGGGACCCCCAATCCGCGGCGCTGCGCCTCGAAGATGACGCCGATCGCCAGCAGATCCGAAGCGCACAGCACCGCCCGGACATCGCCCTTCTCCAGCAATTGCGCGAGCCCACGCGCGCCGCCACGGAAACTGGCCGAATCCTCCGCCGCGTCGGCGGCATGCTGGGGCGAGACGACGAGATCGGCCGGAAGTCCGGCCTCGCGCAGCGCCGCGAGCGCCCCTTCACGCCGGGCGTCGTAGCGCCGCAAGCCGGGCACGGGATAGTCGATATAGCCGATCCGGTCATAGCCCCTGGCGATCAGATGGCGCGCGATGTCGCCGCCGGCATCGTGGTTCCTGAAGCCGGCCGCCATGTCGATCAGGGGCCCTTCGGTCTCCCAGACCTCGACGACGGGCAGCCCGGAGCCGCGCAGCAGCCCATAGGTCTCCTCGCTATGGCGGGTGCCCGTCAGCACGAGGCCGTCCGGCCGCCGCCTGATGAAGGCCTCGACCGCCGCCGCCTCCTCCTCGAGCGAATAGCCGACATTGGTGATCATGAACTGGTAGGCGGACTGCCGCAGGCAGTCCGCCATGCCCTGGATGCTGCTGGCATTGTTGGAATTGCGCAGCGAGGGGACGACGATCCCGATCATCGCACTGCGGCCGGAGGCCAGATTGCCGGCGAGCAGGTTCGGAACGAAGCCGAGGCGCTCGCCTTCGGCCAAGACACGCTCTCGCGTCGCAGCGCTGACTGCGGACGAGTTCTTGTACACGCGCGAGACCGTCATCAACGAGACGCCTGCCGCCTGCGCCACGTCGGACATCGTGGCCCAGCCCGAGGGCCGCTTCATGGGGTCGAGGCTCATCGATCGGCTCTGCTGCATACCATCCGGGCATTCCCGACCCACTTGGCCGCAACACCCTACTTGACAGGAAGGAAAACATAAACCTGGATGTTAGCGGTAACGTTAGCGCTAACAAGCAGGCTTTCATATGGCCGACGCCGTTTTGTTGAAGGAGCGCGTGCTCGGCTGGATCGAGCGGGACCGCGAGGAGATCATCGCGTTCCTGTCAGGCTTCCTCCAGGCGAAATCGCCCAATCCGCCGGGCGACACCCGGCTCGCCAGCGGCCATGTCGAGAGCTTCCTGACGGCGAACTGCTTGCCCTTCCGGGTGATCAGCGCCCAGGATCACCTGCCCAACATCGTCGGCTCCGTCACGGCAGGCCGTCCGGGGCGGCACCTCGTCCTGAACGGGCACATTGACGTGTTCCCGGCGATCGAGGAGATCCCCGGCCAGCGCAGCCAGTGGAGCGGCGACGTCGTCGACGGCCGGATCTATGGCCGCGGCGCCGCCGACATGAAGTGCGGCACCACGGCCTCGATCTTCACCTATCGCTATCTGGCGGAGCTGATGGGAGAGCTCTCCGGCCGGCTGACGCTGACGGTGGTCTCCGACGAGGAGACAGGCGGCCGCTTCGGCACCCGCCATTTGTTCGAGACCATTCCCGACGAGGTGAGCGGCGATTGCTGCCTCAACGGCGAGCCGAGCGGGCTCGCCACCTTGCGCTTCGGCGAAAAGGGCGCGTTGCGCATGGCGCTGACGGTGCGCACCCGCGGCGCTCACGGCGCCTATCCGCATCTCAGCGACAGCGCGATCAAGATCGCCTGCAGGCTGGCCGCCGATCTGGAGGCACTGGCCGAGTTGCGTCCCGAACTGCCCGCGACGGTCGCCGCCGCGATCGCTTCGCCGGAGGCGCGCCGGGCGACGAATCTCAGCCTGGGCGACGGCGCCGCCGAAATCGTCGACCGGGCGACGGTCAATATCGGCGTGATCAGGGGCGGGCTGAAGGTCAACATGCTGCCCGACGAATGCCTTCTCGAAGTCGAGGTGCGGATGCCGCCCGGCCTCGGCATCGAGCGGGTCGAGGCCGAGCTCGCCGCCATCCTCGCGCGCTATCCGATGGTGACGCGGGAGACGCGGCCCGACCACAGCTACCCGTCGAGCTGGTGCGATCCCGCCGGCGAGATGGTGGAGATCCTGCGTGACAACACGCGGCAGGTGACGGGCCAGGAAGCCGTGCCGATCGTCAGCCTCGGCGGGTCGGATGCGCGCTATTGGCGCTGGCGCGGCATCCCCGCCTATCTCTACGGCCCCTCCCCCAAGACGATGGGCCACCGTGAGGAGCATGTCACGGTCGACGAGCTGTTCGCCGTGCTGCGCGTCCATGCCCTCTCGGCGATCGACTATCTCGCAAGCAAGAACGGAGGGGAATGATGGCTATGGCTCGCGCAATCATGGTCGCGGCGGCGCTGCTCGCCGGCTGCGTTTCGGCAGCGGCGGCGAACCCGCCGGCCAAGGACAGGACCGTGACGATCCTGGTCCGGAACGATTCTGTCGGATTCGATCCGCACAAGGTCACCGGGCGCGGCGCGGCCGAGATCCTGTTCATGCTGGCGGATACGCTGGTCGCGGTCGAGGACGACCAGAAGACGCTGCGTCCGCTCCTGGCGAAATCCTGGTCGCTGTCCGATGACGGGCTGACCTACACGTTCAGCCTGCGCGATGACGTGAAATTCTGCGACGGCAAGCCGATGACGGCCGCCGATGTCGTCTATTCGCTGAAGCGCCTGATCGCGCCCGAGACGCGCTCCCCCGCCGCCTGGCGCCTGGGCAAGGTCGCCGACATCGTCGCCAAGGACGACGTCACCGTCGTCTACACGCTCAAGGAGCCGCACAACGAGCTGCTGCTGCATCTGGCGCAGAGCTTTGGCTCGATCGTCGACCGCGCCAATGTCGAGAAGCTCGGCGCCGATTTCGGCGTCAAGGGCCTGAACGGGACCGGCCCGTTCTGCTGGGGCGAATGGCGGCCGCGCGACCAGTTCACCGTGCTGCGCCACGACGCCTACAAATGGGGCCCGGCGATCTACGCCAACAAGGGGCCGGCCAAGGTCGACGCGATCGTCTGGCGCGTGATCCCGGAGGAGAGCGCGATCCTGGCGGCGATGCAGACCGGCGCCGGCGACATCTCCTATGTGCTGCCCGAATGGTCGGTGGATCAGCTCAGCAAGCTGCCGATGCTGACCAAGGCGGAGCCGCGCGTCTCGAACTACTCGGCCTATCTCGGGCTGCGGCCCAATCGCAAGATGACCAGCGATCTCAAGGTGCGCCAGGCGATGAACCTGGCGGTCGATCGCGAGGCGCTGGCGAAGAGCATGTGGTTCGGACAGGCGCGGCCGGCCAAGACGCTCGTCAGCCCCGGCACGCTCGACTATTCCGGCGCGAGCCAAGCGAGCTACGATCCGGCGAAGGCCAAGGCGCTGCTCGATGAAGCCGGCTGGAAGCCGGGCGCCGACGGCTTCCGCTACAAGGACGGCGAGCGGCTGGCGCCCGCGATCCTGGCGGCAGGAACCGCGGGCTGGCGCTCCAGGCTCGAGGCGATCCAGGGCTATATGAAGCAGGTCGGCATCGACCTGAAGCTGCTGCTGGTCGAGCCGGCGGCCGCGATGGCCCAGATCAACACCTCCCCGGACTTCGACGGCTACGCGCTGTTCTCGCCCTATGCCACGGCCGGCGAGGTGCTGATGATGTTCCACTCGGCCAATGTGCCGGCGCCGAACCGCTTCAACTGGAAGGACAAGGCCACCGACGACCTGCTCGCCACCGGCCAGACCAGCCTCGACGCCGGCAAGAAGGCGCAGGCCTACGCCGGCGTCCAAAAGATCGTCGCCGACCAGGCCCTGCTCATCCCGCTGGTGCACGAGCGCCTGTTCCTGTTCTCGACCAAGCGGGTGAAGGGCGTCGCCGTCCACGGCATCTACAACAGCGCCGTCTACAAGGGTCTCGACATCGAGATCGCCAAGTGAGCCCAGCCTTGCTGTCCGACGACTTCAAGGCCGAGCCCTATTGGTGGGAGGCCGTGCCGCAGGGCACGGCCGAGCCCGGCCCGCTTCCGGAGACAGCCGAGGTCGTGGTCGTCGGCTCCGGCTATGCCGGCCTGTCAGCGGCGATCGCCCTGGCGCGCGCCGGCCGTTCCGTGGTCGTCATCGAAGCCAAGAGTGCCGGGCATGGTGCGAGCACGCGCAGCGTCGGCATGATCGGCGGACGCCTGCGCCAGAGTCTTGCGGCGCTCGCCAGGGCTTTCGGCGCAGAGCGGGCCGATGCGCTGCTCCGCGAGACCTGGGATGCTTATGGCTGGTTTCGCAATTTCATCCGCGACGAGCGGATCGATTGCGACCTCGCACTGACCGGCCGGCTGATCTGCGCCTGGACGCCAGGCGATATGGCGGCCCTCGACAAGCAGGCGGACTTGCTGGCGACCCGCTTCGGCATTCCTGCCCAGATGATCGACAAGGCCGGCCTGCGCGCCGAGCTCGCCACCGACCTCTATCACGGCGCCATGGTGCTGCCGCAGGATGGCGGCCTCGATCCGGCTAAATATCATCACGGCCTGCTGCAGCTCGCGAAAGCCGCGGGCGTCACCGTGATCGAGCATACCGCCGTGACCGGGATCACGGAAAGCGGTGCGGCGACGAGGGTCATCACCGAGCGCGGCGCGTTGACCGCCCCGGAGGTCATCCTGGCGACGAACGCCTATACCGGGCGCGAATTGCCCTGGTATCGCCGCCGCGTCATCGCGGTCGGCAGCCACATGATCGCGACATCGCCGCTACCGGCCGGCACGGTGGACCGCCTGCTGCCCGCGGGCCGGCTGATCAACGACACGCGCAAGCTCGCCTATGCCTTCCGCGCCAGCCCCGACCGGCGGCGGCTACTGGTCGGCGGCCGTGCCCTACAGGTCGACCGCGTCGATCCGATCGCCATTGCCCGCCGCCTGAAGGAGGTGATGGTCCAGGCCTTCCCGACACTGGCCGACGCCGGCGTCAGCCATGCCTGGGAGGGTCGCGTCGGCTTCACCTTCGACCGAGTTCCCCACATCGGCCGGAGGGGCAAGCTGCACTACGTGCTCGGCTGCAACGGCTCAGGGATCGTGATGAGCAGCTATCTCGGCCACAGGATCGCCGAGATGGTCATGACCGGCAGCACGACCAGTTTCTTTGCCGGCAATGAATTGCCGAGCCGACCCTATTACCACGGCATTCCCTGGTTCATGCCGCCGATGACCTTCGCCCTGTCCCTGCAGGACCGGGCGCGGTCCTGGCTCGGCTGAGCGCAACCGACCATCTGACGCAGGAGACCAAGATGACCTTTTCCCTGATCGCCCGCGACGAAGCGACCGGCATGTTCGGCATCGGCATCGCCACCTCCAGCATCGCGGTCGGCAATCGCTGCCCCTGGGCGCGCGCCAGGATCGGCGCCGTGACCTCCCAGCATCGCAGCGACATCCGGCTCGGGCCCAAGGGCCTCGACTTCCTGGCCGCCGGCCTCAGCGCCGAGGAGACGGTGCGCCGCCTGATCGAGGAGAGTGAGTTCCCCGACCAGCGCCAGGTCGCAGCGATCGACCGCGAGGGCCGGACCGCCTTTTTCAGCGGGCCGAAGATTCCCTCGATCAATGCCGGCCACCAGGGCCGCAACTGCGTCTCGACCGGCAATGTCATCGCCAATCCCGATGTACCCAAAGCGATGGTCGACTATTTCGAAGGCGCGACGGACGTGCCCTTCGTCGAGAAGCTGCTCGGCGCGATCGATGCCGGGCTGACAGCGGGCGGCGAAACCCAGCCGATCATGTCGGCCGCGCTCCTCGTCGTCGACGAGCAGGATTGGCCGCTCGTCGACCTGCGCGTCGATCTGGAACCCGAGCCGCAGGCCAAGCTGCGCGAGCTCTGGAAAGCCTATGAGCCGCAGGTCGAGCACTTCGTCGTCCAGGTCCTCCGGCCGAATGAAGTGAAGCCGCGCAAGGCGCCGGAACAGGCCCTCGCCTGAGCGCTCGAAGACCGGGAGGCCGCCCATGCTGAAATACACGGTGCAGCGCCTGCTGCTGGCGATCCCGGTGGTCTTCGGCGTCCTGCTGATCGGCTTTGCGCTGCTGAACCTCGTCCCGTCCGACCCGGCCACGATCCGGGCCGGGCCGACCGCGAGTGCAGACGTCATCGCGCAAATCCGCAGCGAAATGGGGCTGGACCGCCCGCTCTGGGAGCAGTTCCTGCGCTATGTCGGCAGCGTCCTTCGCGGCGATCTCGGCACTTCGCTGGTCAACAACATGTCGGTGGCGGAGGAGCTGTCGCGCTCGTTCCTGGCGACGCTGGAATTGATCGCGCTATGCCTGATCTGGGCCGTTCCGATGGCGATCCTGCTCGGCGTCGTCGCCGCCATCTCGCGCGGCGGCATCCTCGATCGGCTGATCATCAGCGGGGCGGTGGCGGGCATCTCGCTGCCGGCCTTCCTGATCGGTATGGCGCTGCTCTGGGTCTTCGGCTTCAAGCTGCAATGGCTGCCGTTTACCGGGCGCGGCGGACCGCTCTGGACCGTCGACGGCCTGCGCCACGCCATCCTGCCCTCGATCTGCCTGGGACTGATCTTCATCGGGCCGGTGGCCCGCATCACCCGCACCTCGATGCTCGAGGTGCTCGGCGCCGACCATATCCGCACCGCGCGGGCCAAGGGCCTGGCGGAGAGCGTCATCGTCGGCCGCCATGCTCTGCGCAACGCGCTGATCCCGGTGACCACGCTGATCGGGCTGCAGATCGGTTATCTGCTCGGAGGCGCGATCGTGACCGAGACGATCTTCTCCTGGCCCGGCGTCGGCCGTCTTGCCGTCGGCGCGATCGTCGCCAACGACCTGCCGGTCGCGCAGGGCGCAATCATCGCGCTCGCGCTCGGCTTCATCGCCATCAACATCATCGTCGATCTGCTTTATGCCGTGCTCGATCCGAGGATTCAGGCCCGATGACGCTCGCTCCAGGCCCGGCCTCGCCCCGGCGCGCGCTGTCGCGCTTCCGACGCCACTTCGGGACGGACTACCCGGCCATGCTGGCCCTGGCCGTCCTCGCATTGATGGCCTTCGGCGCGATCTTCGCCCCGTGGCTGGCGCCCTATGATCCGCTTCACATCGAGTTGACGCGGATCATGCAGCCGCCGGGCAGCATGCACTGGTTCGGCACCGACGGCCAGGGACGCGACATCTTCAGCCGCGTCCTGTTCGGCCTCAGGCTGACGAGCCTGATCGGCTTCGCGGCCATCGCGATCGGCGGCGCCATCGGCACGGCGGCAGGGTCGATCGCAGCGTTCTATCCCCGGCTCGACGGGCTGATCATGCGCGTCATGGACGTGCTGCTCTCCTTCCCCGCGATCCTGTTCGGCCTGGCGGTCGCCGCGATCATCGGCGCGGGCACGCTCTCGGTCGTCATCGCCCTGGCGATCTCGACCATTCCCCTCGCCGCGCGGATCGCGCGAGGAGCCGCGCTGACGGTGATCGCGCAGGACTACATCGCCGCCGGGCGCGTCGTCGGATTGACCGATGCCGGCTTGCTGCTGCGCTATGTCCTGCCGAATTGCCTGTCGACGATCGTGGTGTTCCTGACCTTGCGCCTGGGCCAGGCAATCCTGCTGGCCGCGTCACTGGGTTTTCTCGGCCTGGGAACCCAGCCGCCGACGCCGGAGCTCGGCACAATGGCGGCGCAAGGCGTCAATTTCTTCTTCTTCGCGCCGCACGTCACGATCATTCCGAGCCTGGTGATCTTCGCTCTCGTGCTCGCAACCAACATCCTCGGCGATTTCCTCCGCGACGTCCTCGATCCGCGGCTGGCCGCGTGATCATCCCAGTCTACGCAGCGTCGGAGCCTGCATTGTCCGTGCTCGCCCGCGCGACCACTTCAAAACCGGTATTCCTGACACTGTCCTCCGGCTCGAGGCCAGATGCGCGCGCGATCACCATCTCGATCGCGCCGCGCCCCATCTCATAGGCGTTGGGCTGGACAGTCGTGAGCTGCGGCGAGATCTCCGACGCGATCTCGTAGTCGCCCCAGCCGGCGACGGCGAGACGCTCGGGCACCTTCCAGCCGCGCCGACCACACTCGAAAAGCACCCCGGCGGCGACGATGTCGGTCGGACAGAGCAGGGCGTCGATCGACATATCCATCCGGCAAAGGGCTTCGAGCGCCTTCGGGCCGGCGCCGAAGCCGTCGGCCTCGTCGGCGAGATGGCATAGATCCGGGGCGAGCCCATGTTCGCTCATGCGCTGCTCGAACGCCGGCAATCGCTCCGTGTAGCGGCCTGCGACATCGCCCGCATATCCGACGAAACCGATGCGCCGGCAGCCGACGGCGACGAGATGGTCGACCATGGCCCGCGTCGCGGCCGCGGAGGAATAACCGACGGCCATGTCGAGCGGATCGCCATGGACCCAGGTCTCGACCACCGGCACGCCGGTCTTCCGCAGCAGATCGACGGCCTGGTCCTCATGCTCCTTGCCGACCAGCGTCAGCCCCGCCACGCGCAGGCCGATGAAGGTCCGGATCGCCGCGGTCTCATGCCGTTTCGTATCGGCGAGTTTGAGTACGAGTTCGTAGCCGTCTTCGGCGGCCGCATCCTGCATGCCGCGGACATATTTGTAGAAGCTGGAGTTCTTGATCGAGGGGATGACCGCGCCGATGACGCGGCTTTGGCCCGAGGCGAGGTTGCCGGCCGCATGATTGGGGATATAGCCCAGTTCGGCGGCGACTTCGCGAACGCGCCGGCGCGTCTCCTCCTGCACGCGCTCCGGATACTTGAACGTGTTCGACACTGTCATCGGCGAGACGCCGGCCGCCTTCGCGACGGATTGCATGGTGACGGGTCCCGTCATGTCCCCGCATTTCGTCATCGCGCTCCCCCCCGGCCGGCAAGGCTGACCTTCGCTCCTGAACCGGTCAGTTCGCCCCGTGCACGAGAACATGGAACGGTGCTTGACTCACCTGATCGCTCTGCCATTGTAGCGCTACAAAATCAAAAGGGAACGGTTTTCCCATGCCGTCGCCAAAGACGATATTGCCCCGTGCCGGGGTGCCTCGATGACGACTGCCGGGCGGGGTTCGGCAGAGACGTTGACGCTCAGCGGCGTCCGCAAATCCTATGACTCCGTCCTCGCTGTCCGCGATCTCGATCTCGATGTCTCGGCGGGCGAGCTCGTCGCGCTGCTCGGCCCCTCCGGCTGCGGCAAGACCACGACCCTGCGCATGGTCGCGGGTTTCGAATATCCCGATTCAGGGGCCATCCTGATCGGCGGAGCGGACGTGTCGCGCCTGCCGCCACATCGGCGCAAGCTCGGCATGGTTTTCCAGAACTACAGCCTGTTCCCGCATCGCACCGTTGCCGAGAACATTGGCTTCGGCCTGCGCATGGCCGATGTCGGCCGGGCCGAGCGCGACCGGCGTGTGGCGGAGATGCTGGAGCTGATCCGGCTGCCGGACCGCGCCGACATGTACCCGTCGCAGCTTTCGGGCGGCCAGCAGCAGCGCGTCGCGCTCGCCCGCTCGCTCATCGTCAATCCGAAGGTGCTGCTGCTCGACGAGCCGCTGGGCGCGCTCGACAAGTCGCTGCGCGAGAGCATGCAGTTCGAGATCAGGAGCATGCAGCAGCGCCTCGGCATCACGACGCTGCTGGTCACCCATGATCAGGAAGAGGCCCTGTCGATGTCGGACAGGGTCGCGGTGATGCAGGGCGGGCGCATCCTCCAGATCGGCACGCCGACGGACATCTACGACAGGCCGCAGAGCCGCTTCGTCGCCGAATTCCTCGGGGCCTCGAACATCTTCGCAGGCAAGGTCGCGCCCGATGGCCGCACCCTCATCCTGCCCGGGCCGGGCGGCGAGGTGCCGGTGCCGCTGGCCGAGCCGGCGACGCCGGGCGCCGCGCTGACGCTCTCGGTCAGGCCGGAGCGGATGCGGCTCGCAGCTGAGCCCGGCGACGGCGCCAACTTCGCAGGCAGAGTCGTCGGCGCCGTGTTTCGCGGCAACTATGCCGCCTATCAGGTCGAGGCCGCGCAGCTCGGGCGCGAATTGATCGTCTATCGGCAGGCGGACGGGCCGCTCGGCACCGTCTCCTTCCGCCTCGGCGATGGTTTGACGCTCGGCTGGGCGCCGCAGGACGCGGTGCCGATCGATGCGGAGTGAGGTTGCATGACGAGTTCACAGGGACAGGGCGCGCGGATCGGCATCGATGTCGGCGGCACCTTCACGGATTTCGTGCTGGCCGATCCGCAGGGCGGCGGGCTGGTCTACTACAAGGAGCCGTCGACTCCGGACGAGCCGTCGCGCGCTTTGATCGAGGGGCTTAAGTCGCTGCTCGGCAAGGCCGGCCTGACCGCGGCCGACGTCTCTTTGCTGATGCACGGCACGACGATCGGCCTCAACGCGATCATCCAGCGGCGCGGCGCCACCATCGCGCTCGTGGTCAGCAAGGGCTTCCGCGACATCCTGGAGATCGCCCGCAGCCGCATGCCCTCCTCCTTCGATTTCCATTCGAGCAAGGAGGAGCCGCTGGTCCCGCGCTGCGCCATCGTCGAGATCGATGCGCGCCTGTCGGCGGCCGGCGAGGTCACGCATGCTCCGGACGAGGCCGAGATCGCGCGCGTCGCCGCCGAGCTCAAGGCCCTGGGAGCCGATGCCGCCGCCCTCGTCCTGATCAACGGCTATGCCAGGCCGGAGGTCGAGATCGCGCTGGCCGAGAAGCTCTCGGCCGGCGCAGGCGGCCTCGCCATCACCTCGGCCGCAGCGATCTGGCCGGAGATCCGCGAATACGAACGAACCCTGGTCGCTTGCCTCAACGCCTATATCCAGCCCCTGATGCAGCGCTATTTCGCCGGGCTGAGGCAGGGCCTCGCCCGCGACGGCGTCGAGGCGCCGATCCTGGTGACCGCCTCCAATGGCGGCTCGCTCAGCCTGGCCTCCGCCATCGACCGACCGGTCGAGACGATCCTGTCCGGCCCCGCCTCGGGCGTGATGGCGGCGGCCCGGCTGGCGGAAGCGGCTGGCGTCAGCGCGATCATTTCCTTCGACATGGGCGGCACGTCCTCGGACATCGCCGTCGCTCATGCCGGCTCGGCGGAACTGGCGACGCGCACCGACATTGGCGGGCTGCCGCTTGTCCTGCCGGTCGTCGATGTCTCGGCGATCGGCGCCGGCGGCGGCTCGATCGTCTGGGTGGACGGGCACGGCGTCCTCAAGGTCGGGCCACGGAGCGCCGGCGCCATGCCCGGCCCGGTCTCCTATGGCCGCGGCGGCAAAGAGCCAGCGGTCACCGACTGCTATCTGGCGCTCGGCTATATCGACCCCGGCGGCTTCCTCGGGGGGCGCATGCGGCTGGACAAGGGCGCCGCCGAGCAGGCCCTGGCGGCGGTCGCGGAGCGCATCGGGCTCGCCGGGCCGGATGGTGCGGCGCGTGCGGCCGAAGGAGCGCTCGCCGTCACCACGGCCGGCATGGCGACCGAGCTCTACAAGACCCTCGCCGCGCGCGGGCTCGATCCCGCGGGCTTCGCGCTCGTGCCCTTCGGCGGGGCTGGACCGACCCATGCCAACCTCCTGGCCGAGGAGGTCGGCATCGGCAGCGTCGTCATCCCGCCTGCTGCCGGGACCTTCTGCGCGCTCGGCGCGGTGGCGGCCGATCTGCGCCGCGACTTCGTGCGCAGCCTGCGCCGCCCTCTCGATGCGGCGAGCGCCGCGCTGCTGCAAACCGTCTTCGCCGAGCTTGCGGCCGAAGGCACCGCCTGGCTCGACCACGAAGGCGAGCAGGCGACCGGCCGGCGGATCGAGCGCGGGGTCGACATGCGCTATGCCGGCCAGGCCTATGAATTGCGCGTGCGGCTGAACGAGGATTGCCGCACGCAGGACGCGGTGGCCGAGGCCTTCCACCGCGAACATGAGCGCATCTACGGCTTCCGCGACGGCGACAGCCCGGTCGAGCTCGGCACGGCGCGGCTCGCCATGGTCGGCGAGACCCCGAAGCTGACCCAGCCCCGGATTCCCGCAGGCAGCGGCCAGCCGCAGGCCAACGGCCGTCGTCCGCTGTTCCGCCGCGGCGCCTGGCTCGATGCGGCGGTCTACGGCCGCGCTGCCTTCGGCGCCGGCGACACGGTGAGCGGGCCGGCGATCATCGAGCAGGAGGACACGACCACGATCCTGCTGCCCGGCTGGAGCGCGCGGGCGGACGAGGCCGGCAATCTGCATCTCGAAAGACAGCCGTCATGAAGCTCGATTCGGTCACGCTCGCGATCCTCGGCAACAAGCTCGCAGCGGTCAGCGAGGAGATGTGCCTGACGCTGCAGCGCACCGGCCGCACGCTCTACGTCAAGGAAACCGCCGATTTCGCCTGCGCCCTGGCCGGGCTCGACGGGCGCTTCTTCGCCTATCCGCGCTCGATCGGCGTCTCCGGCTTCGTCGGGCTCGAATGCCTGCCGACGATTGCGGCCGTGGGGCCGCTCGAGCCGGGCGACGTCATCCTGACCAACGATCCCTATCGCTCGGAGGGCCTCTCCACCCATCTGCCCGATCTGCACATGATCGAGCCCTATTTCCACGAGGGCCGGATCGTCGCCTATGGCTGGTGCTTCGTGCACTGCTCGGATGTCGGCGGGCGCGTGCCGTCGAGCATCTCGCCGGTCAATACGGAGATCTTCCAGGAAGGTCTGCGCATCCCGCCGGTCAAGCTGATGCGGCGCGGCGAGATGGTGCCGGAGGTGCGCCTCTTCCTCGACGCCAACAGCCGCACGCCCGAGGCGAACATGGGCGATATCCGCGCCATGCTGGCCGCGCTGGCGGCCGGCCGGCGCCGCTTGGAGCAGACCATCGGCCAGCACGGGGCGGAGGCGGTCTGCGTCGCCGCGACCGATCTGATGAGCTATGCCGCGCAGAAGGCGCGCGCCGTGCTGAGGCGCGTACCGGACGGCACCTATCGCTTCAGCGACTATCTCGACGACGACGCCGCGACGCAGCTGCCCGTGCGCATCGCGCTCGCGGCGACCTTCGCCGACGGGACGGTCCATCTCGACTTCACCGGCACCGACCCGCAGGTCGCGACCGCGATGAACATCCCCTCGCGCGGACGCCCGCATGCCTGGCTGACCCTGCGCGTGCTGGCGCTGGTCAACACGCTCGATCCGACGACGCCGCTCAATGCCGGCCTGCTCGAGCCGGTCAGGATCACCGCGCCCGAAGGCAGCCTCGTCAACCCGCAGGAGCCGGCGGCGACCGGCGTGCGCCATGCCGCGGCGATCCGCGTCAACGACGTGCTCAACGGCGCCTTCGGCCTGGCGCTGCCGCAGGTGATGCCGGCGGCCTCCTCCGGCACCGTGATCCCGGTGGTCATGGCCGAGCCCGACGGCCGCGGCGGCCGGCGCGTCCAGGTGATCGAGCCGATGATCGGCGGCACCGGCGCCCGTTCCGGCCGGGACGGCGTCGACGGCCGCGACAGCGGCATCTCGAACCTCGCCAACAATCCGGTCGAGACCGTCGAGGCCGAGCTCGGCGTCGAGATCATCAGCTATGCCCTGCGGCCCGATTCCGGCGGCGCCGGGCGCTGGCGCGGCGGCTGCGGCATGGAACTCACCTTCCGCGCCCTCACCGACGACACCAATGTGCTCGGTCGCGGCATGGAGCGCCTGCTGTTCAGGCCGTGGGGATCGAACGGCGGCCGGCCGGGCGCGCCGGGCGAGCTGATCGTCAATCGCGGCCTCTCCGGCGAGCGCCGGCTCGGCAAGATCGACGTCCTGACCATCAATGCCGGCGACACCGTCTCCTTCCTGACGCCCGGCGCGGGCGGCTGGGGCGATCCGGCCGAGCGCGATACCGGGGCCGTGCTGCACGATGTGCGCAACGGCTTCGTCAGCGCGGAGGCGGCCGTCCGCGACTATGGCGTGGTGATCCATGGCGGCACGGTGGACGAAGCCGAGACCAGGCTGCGCCGCGCCACCATGCAGCCCGCCGGCGGCCACGGGCCGGAGCGCGAGCGCTGGGATTCGGTCTTCACACCCGAGCTAATGGACCGGCTGAATGCGCGGCTCGTCGCCCTGCCCGGCTCGGCGCGGCAGCGCCGCCGCCGTGATATCCTCGCGCAGGCGCTCTGCGCCCTGCCGGACGGCTTCCCGCGCAGCGGGGCCGACGACGATGCCCTGCGCAGCGCGCGAGACCGGCTCGCAGCCGCGGCCGCCGCGCTTTGACACCAGCCCGATGCAAACGCCCTCGAACCATGGAGCACTGCGATGACGAAGCTGGACAGGCGTAGATTTATCGGCGGCGCCACCGCCCTCGCCGCCGGCCTTGGCGGGATGCCGCACCTCGCGCGGGCGCAGGCCAAATCGATCACGGTCACCGCCTTCGGCGGCGTCTGGGAGGAGGCGGTGCGCAAATGCTTCGTCGCCCCGTTCGAGGCCAAGACCAAGGCGAAGGCCAATGTCTCGCTCGGCGGGCCGCCGCAATGGCTCGCGCAGGTCGAGGCCAGCCCGAAGAAGCCGCCGGTCGACGTGCTGATCATGACGCCCGACCTCGCGCTGACCGCAGCGAAGGCCGGCCTCGTCGACGACTTCACGGTGGAGAAGCTGCCCAATCTGGCGAAGATCCCGAAGGAGCTGACCGACTCCGTCATGGGCAAGGGCACGCTGTTCGACTACGGCGTCGGCGGCATCACCTTCAACAAGAACCGGGTGAAGAATCCGCCGAAATCCTTCGCCGAATTCGTCGACCGCGTCGCCAAGGGCGAGTTCGTCGCCTCGGTCCCGTCGATCAGCTATGCGGTGACGCCGATCATGCTGATCTGGGCCATGGCCAAGGCCTTCGGCGGCGGCACTGAGAACGTCGACCCGTTCTTCAAGGCCATGGAGAAGATGAAGAAGAACCTCGTCTTCTGGGCCGGCCCGAACGACTTCTTCAACCACCTCTCGTCCGGCGAAGCCGAGCTCGGCATCTATTTCGACGGCCGGACCTGGAACCATTTCGATTCCGGCGCGACCTGGATCGACTTCATCAACCCGTTGGAAGGCGGCTCGCTCAACGGCGTCGCCGTGCAGAAGCCAGTCAATGCCGACCCGCTGGCCTGGGACTACATCAACGAGGTGCTGGACGCGAAGAACCAGACCCTCTTCGCCGAGATCATGAACTACGGCGTGACCAATACCGACGTGGTCTACAGCGACAAGCTCAAGCCGCGGATCACGCCGTGGCAGCAGACCCAGTTCCCGCCCTATGAGGAGATCGCCAAGGTGCGCAACGACTGGGTCAACCGCTGGAACCGCGAGATCGGACGCTGACCGGCGGGCTGCTGCCGCCCGTTTGGGCGGCAGCAGCGACTTCCGGACGAAGGTCGTGACGATGCAAGCTCCCGCGCCAGCACTGGACGGACGCAAGAAGCCGCGAGGGATGTCGTGGCTGCTGGCGCTGCCGGCCGCGCTCTTCCTCTTCGTCTTCTTCGTGCTGCCTTTGCTCGACAACGGCATGCGCAGCCTCGTCGGCGGCGACGGCCAGCTGACGCTGACGCGCTATTCGGCATTGCTGACCGACAGCTTCTATCTGCGCGTCACGGCGGAGACGATCCTGCTCTCGGCCGGCGTCACGGCGATCTGCATCGTGATCGGCTACCCCGTCGCCTATGTGCTGGTGCGCAAGTCCGGCCGCTGGGCGGGCCTGATCATCTTCCTGCTGATCGCCCCGCTGCTGACCTCGATCATCATGCGCACCTTCGGCTGGCAGGTGCTGTTCGCGCGGCGCGGCCTCGTCAACAACCTGCTGCTCGACCAGCTCGGGCTGATCGAGGCCCCGTTGCGCCTGACCAATTCGCCGGGCATCGCCATCGCCGCGCTCGTGCACGTGCTCGTGCCCTATATGGTCCTCTCGATCGCGACGGTGCTGCAATCGGTCGACAGGCGGCTGGAGGAATCGGCCAAGATCCTCGGCGCCGGACGCCTGCGCGCCTTCCGCGAGATCACGCTGCCGCTCTCGCTCGACGGCATCGGCACCGGCGCGATCCTGGTCTTCATGATCGCCAATGGCAGCTTCGTCACGCTGGTCCTGCTCGGCGGCGGCCTCCAGACCCTGCCGCTCCTGATCTACCAGCAGTTCAACACCACCCGCGATTTCGGCATGGCGAGCGCGATGAGCACGCTGCTGCTCGTGGTCGCGCTCTCCTGCCTCTTCCTGCAATTGCGCCTCGTGCGCCGTCGCGGAGCCTGAGCGATGCGCGCGCGCAAGCGGGACTGGATCGATATCGGCCTCGTCGCCTTCACGGTGCTGTTCTTCACCTTCATGCTGGCGCCGATCATCGTGGTCGTCGTCGTCTCCTTCACCTCGGCCGGCTATGTCGCCTTCCCGATCCCCGGCTGGTCGCTGAAGTGGTTCGCCAACATCTTCGCCTATCAGCCTTTCGTCGGCGCGCTGAAGGTCAGCATCGGCGTCGCGATCGCCGCGACGCTGCTCTCCTGCCTGATCGGCGTGCCGGCCTGCCTCTATCTGGCGCGCTCGCGGAGAGCCTGGGCCAGCGCGGTGATGACCTTCCTGCTCTCGCCGCTCTCGATGCCGATGATCGTCATCGGCTTCGCCTCGCTGTTCTTCCTGTCCTGGCTCGGGATCGGCATCACCTTCACCGCCTTGCTGATCACCCATACGGTCGTCTGCCTGCCCTATGTCATCAGGACCGTCGCGGGCGTCTATGCCGGCCTGCCTTCCGCCTATGAGGAGGCGGCGGCGATCCTCGGCGCCGATCCGGCGCGCGTCTTCTGGCACGTCACGCTGCCGCTGATCCGGCCGGGAATCATGGCAGGCGCGCTGTTCTCCTTCCTGACTTCCTTCGACAATCTGCCGATCAGCTATTTCTTCGCCAGCGCAAGCACCGGCACGCTGCCGGTGGTGATGCTGAGCTATCTGGAAAACCAGTTCGACCCGACGATCGCGGCGCTGAGCTCGCTGCAATTGCTGATGGCGGTGGTCGCACTGCTGATCGTCGACCGGGTCTACGGCATCGACAAGATGACGGTGGCGGCATGACGCTCGCCTTGCCGATCGACCATGTTGTGGTCCTGGTGGACGATCTCGCCGCTGCGGGCGCCGCCTTCGCGCAGGCCGGCTTCCAGGTGACGCCCGAGACGCGGCACAGCGCGGCGATGGGGACCGCGAACCGCTGCGTCATGCTGGATGGCAGCTATATCGAGCTCATGGGCATCGTCGCGGAAACCGAGGCCAATCTCACCTGGCGCCGCCTCCTTGCCGAAGGTCCCGGCCTGCGCGGGATCGCCTTTGCGAGCGAGGACATCAATGCAGCTGCCGGCGGGCTCGCGCGGAGCGGCATTGCGGCTGGGCCCGTGCGCCATTTCTCGCGCGCGACCGAAGCCGCCGAACTACGCTTCTCAGTGGTCCGTATCGAGCCGGACGAAACGCCCGGCCTGCAATGCCTGGTCTGCCAGCATCACAGCCGCGATGTCCTCTGGCAGCCCGCGCTGATGCGGCATCCCAACGGCGCCACCGGTCTCACCGGCATCACGGTGCCGCAGGCCGATGCCCTCACACGCTTTGCGGTCGAATCCGGTGTCACAACGAGCACGGGCACCGCCAATCTGACCATCACCGCGACCACGGCCGCTCGATACGACCTGCGCGACACATGCGGCCTGACGATCGAGATGGTGACGGCGTGAGCGGCTGGCCGGTCGACGCCCCTTCCCCGCTCTGGATGACCCTGTCCCGCGAGCACTTCACCGCGCCGGCCCTGAACGGCGAGATCGCTGCGGATGTGGTGGTGGTCGGTGGCGGCATTGCCGGCCTCGCCGCCGCGATCGAGCTGCGCCGGCGCGGTCGCGATGTCGTATTGCTCGAAGCCGCCCGGATCGGCTGGGGCGCCTCCGGGCGCGCCAACGGACAGGTGATCTCCGCCCTGACGCGCCATGGCCCGGAGGCGATCCGCAAGCACTGGCCGGGCGCGCGCGGCGAACGCTTCATCGAACTCGTCCGCGGCTCCGCGGATCACCTCTACGCCCTGATCGAACGCTACGGCATCGACTGCGACGCGCGCCGCGTCGGCTGGCTGCAGCCCGCTCATACGCCCGGACGCGCCCGACGCGTGGCGGGTCTGGCCCGGCAATGGGCGCAGGCCGGAGCAGCCGCCGCGCCGGTCGAAGCCGCCGAGATGGCCCGCCGGCTCGGCACGGATTCCTATCGAGGCGGCTGGGAGCATCGTGGCGGCGGACATATCAACCCCTACGCCTTCACGGTCGGCCTCGCGCGAGCGGCCGCCTCGGACGGCGTGCGCATCTTCGAGAACACCCCGGCGACGCGGCTGCGGCAACATGGGACCGGCTGGGTCGTCGAGACGCCGTCGGGCCAGATCACCGCCGGCAAGGTCGCGCTCGCCACCGCCGCTCATACCGGGACGCTCTGGCCGGCGCTGCGTCGCTCCATCGTGCCGGTGACCTCCTATCAGGCTGCGACCCATCCGCTCGGCCCACTCGCCGACACGATCCTGCCGAATGACGAGGCCTCGTCCGATACGCGGATGGATCTGCGCTATTTCCGCAAGGACCGTGACGGGCGGCTGGTCTCGGGCGGCGCGCTCGCCATCCAGATTGGAGCAGCCAGACGCCTGCCGGCACTGGTCGCCGAGCGCCTCGCGGAAATGTTCCCGCTGCTGCCGGCCGCTCCCATGCAGCACTTCTGGGGCGGCCGGATCGCGATGACGACCGACCGGCTGCCGCATCTCCATCGCCGGGAGGACGGGCTATGCGCCTGGATCGGCTGCAACGGCCGCGGCCTGGCGCTGGCCTGCGCGATGGGGCCGGTGCTCGCCGACGCCGTCGAGGGCGTTCCGGACGACGAGCTCGCACTGCGGCCGACCAAGCCCGCGACGATCCCGTTTCACGCGATCGTGGCGCGTTTCGCTCGCCTGATCCTCGTCTGGTACCGCATCAAGGACGGCCGGGAGATCTGAGGCACGATCGAGTCCCGACGATCCTGGCGACAACGCATATCAGCCGTAGCGCGCTTCCGAGCGCCGATCGATCGCCAACGCCGCCAGCGTGCAGAGCGCGCCGGAGAGCAGGTAGATGCCGACCCAGGCAAGACCGAAGGTGCTCGACACCGTCAGCGCCACCAATGGCGCAAAGCCGGCGCCGATAAGCCAGGCGAGGTCGGAGGTGAGGGCCGCGCCGGTGTAGCGGTATTGCTGGCCGAAGCTCGAGGCGACCGCGCCGGCCGTCTGGCCATAAGAGAGGCCGAGCAGCCCGAAGCCGATGATCACATAGATCGTCTGCCCCGCCTGGCTGTCGCCGAAGAGCAGCGGCGCGATGATGCTGGACAGGCTGAACAGGCCGATCATCGCGCCGGACAGCAGCAGCGTGTTGCGGCGCCCGATCTGGTCGGCGACCAGGCCGGAGGTGACGATCGCTCCGGCGCCGACGACGCCGCCGGCGGCCTGGACCAGCAGGAATTCCGAGACCGAGCGATTGGTGAAGAGGTTGATCCAGCTCACCGGGAAGATGGTGACGAGGTGGAAGAGCGCGAAGCTCGCCAATGGCACGAAGGCGCCAAGGATGAGCGTGCTGCCATGGGCGCGAACAAGCTCGGAGACTCGCATCGGCACCAGCTCGCGCGTGGTCATCAGCTCCGCGAATTCATGGGTCGCGACCATGCGCAGCCGCGCGAACAATGCGACGACGTTGATGGTGAGCGCGACGAAGAAGGGATAACGCCAGCCCCAGCCGAGGAAATCCTCCTTCGACAGCGCGCCCTCGAAATAAGCGAAGAGCCCGGCGGCAAGGATGAAGCCGAAGGGCGCGCCGAGCTGCGGCAGCATCGCGTACCAGCCACGCCGGTTGGCCGGGGCGTTGAGGGCCAGCAGCGAGGACAGGCCGTCCCAGGCGCCGCCGAGCGCGATGCCCTGCAGCAGGCGGAAGGCAGCGAGGATGACGCAGGACCAGATGCCGATCGTCTGGTAGCCCGGCAGGAAGGCGATGGCCGCGGTCGAGCCGCCGAGCAGGAAGAGCGCGGCGGTGAGCTTGGTCGTCCGGCCGTAATTGCGGTCGATCGCGAAGAACAGCACCGAGCCGAGCGGGCGCGTCACGAAGGCGAGCGCGAAGATGCCGAACGCGTAGAGCGTGCCGGTGAGTCGGTCGACGAAGGGAAAGACCAGCTCGGGGAAGACCAGCACGCAGCCGAGGCCGAAGACGAAAAAGTCGAAATATTCGGACGTCCGCCCGATGATGACGCCGAGCGCGATATCGGCCGGGCTGACATGGTCCTTTCCGTGATCTTCCGCCGGCAGGGCCGATGTCTGGATCGTCGCGTCAGCGCTCATGACCGCGAATTCCTAAGCTGGCGGCCGTCCGGAGAGACCGGACTTGCCCGCACCTCTGACAAATGGATACGGTGGATAGAAGCAACACGTCAAACTGCCGCAATGGGACAGATTGTCTTATGTGCGGCGCGAAAGAATGGACCTAGAGAACGTCAGTTCCCGGAACGGGGAGGCCTCGACTCTCTTGCGGATCTTTCGAATCATCGCGGTTCTGCCGCTTTTCGCGCTGCTCGGCGGCTGCCAATGGGTGCTGCTGGCGCCGTCAGGCGATGTTGCATTGCAACAACGAAACCTGCTTCTGGCCTCCACCGCGCTGATGCTGCTCGTCATCGTTCCGGTGATGGCGCTGACGATCTTCTTCGCCTGGCGCTACCGCGCCTCCGCCAAGGCGAGCTACGATCCCGACTGGAACCATTCGCTGCCGCTCGAGGTGGTGATCTGGTCGGTGCCGCTGCTGATCATCATCGTCATCGGCGCGATGACCTGGATGGGCACGCATCTGCTCGATCCCTATCGCCCGCTCAACCGTATCGCGGCCGGCAAGCCGATCGTCGAGGCGCGCGCGGGCAGCAGCGCGGTCAGGAAGCAGCCGCTGGTGATCCAGGTCGTGGCGCTCGACTGGAAATGGCTCTTCCTCTACCCGGCGCAGGGCATCGCCTCGCTCAACGAGGTGGTCGCGCCGGTCGACCAGCCGATCGAGTTCCGCATCACCTCCTCCGCGGTGATGAACTCGCTGTTTATTCCCGCGCTGGCCGGCCAGATCTATGCGATGCCCGGCATGCAGACCAAGCTCAACGCCGTGATCAACCATGCCGGCGAGTTCGAGGGCTTCTCGGCCAATTACAGCGGCGCCGGCTTCTCCGACATGCGCTTCCGCTTCCGCGGCGTCGATGATGCGGCCTTCGGCGAGTGGGTTCAGGGTGCGATCCGCAGCGGCAGCACGCTCGGGCGCGACGAATATCTCGTGCTCGAGCGACCGAGCGAGCGCGAGCCGGTGCGCTATTTCCGCGACGTCCCCTCCGATCTCTTTACCGCGATCCTCAACATGTGCGTCGACCGCGCCAAGATGTGCACGCGCGACATGATGGCGATGGACGCCAAGGGCGGCGGCGGCAAGGAGGGCATTCATACCGTCGCGGCGCTCGAATACGACAAGAGCGTGCGCCGCGGGGGACAGCCGCTGCCGCCGCGCCCGTTCGTGATGGCGATCTGCACGCCGACCGATGTCTACGGCGCCGCGGGCGTGACCGCCCGCGCCGTCAACTGAGCCGCGAGGCGAGGCGAACATGACCTCCTATCCCGACTGGTGGAAGTTCCTCTTCGGACGCCTCACCCTCGAATCGTTCCCCTATCACGAGCCGATCCTGGTCGTGACCTTCGCCGTCGTCCTGCTCGGCGGTCTCGCCCTCGTCGCGCTGATCACGAAGTACAAGCTCTGGGGCTATCTCTGGCATGAGTGGTTCACCAGCGTGGACCACAAGAAGATCGGGATCATGTACATGATCCTCGGCGTCATCATGCTGCTGCGCGGCTTCGCCGACGCGCTGATGATGCGCGGCCAGCAGGCGATCGCCTTCGCCGGCAACGAGGGCTACCTGCCGCCGCACCATTACGACCAGATCTTCACCGCCCATGGCGTGATCATGATCTTCTTCGTGGCGATGCCGTTCGTCACCGGGCTGATGAACTATGTCGTGCCGCTGCAGATCGGCGCGCGTGACGTCGCCTTCCCCTTCCTCAACAATTTCAGCTTCTGGATGACGGTCGGCGGCGCCGTGCTGATCATGGCCTCGCTCTTCATCGGCGAGTTCGCCAAGGTCGGCTGGCTCGCCTATCCGCCGCTCTCGGGTGCCGCCTACTCGCCCGGGGTGGGCATGGACTACTATCTCTGGGGCCTGCAGATCGCAGGCATCGGCACGACCTTGTCCGGCGTCAACCTGATCGCGACCATCGTCAAGATGCGCGCGCCCGGCATGGACATGATGAAGATGCCGGTCTTCACCTGGACGTCGCTGTGCACCAACGTGCTGATCGTCGCGACCTTCCCGATCCTGGCGGCGACGCTCGCGCTGCTGACGCTCGACCGCTATGTCGGCACCAACTTCTTCACGAACGATCTCGGCGGCAACCCGATGATGTACGTGAACCTGATCTGGATCTGGGGCCACCCGGAGGTCTACATCCTGATCCTGCCGATCTTCGGCGTCTATTCCGAAGTCGCCTCGACCTTCTGCGGCAAGCGCCTCTTCGGCTACGCCTCGATGGTCTATGCCACGGTGGTCATCACCATCCTGTCCTACCTGGTCTGGCTGCACCATTTCTTCACGATGGGCTCGGGCGCCAGCGTGAACTCCTTCTTCGGCATCACCACGATGATCATCTCGATCCCGACGGGCGCGAAGATCTTCAACTGGCTGTTCACGATGTATCGCGGCCGCATCCGCTTCGAGCTGCCGATGATGTGGCTGCTCGCCTTCATGATCACCTTCGTCATCGGCGGCATGACCGGCGTCATGCTCGCGGTGCCGCCGGCCGATTTCGTGCTGCACAACAGCCTGTTCCTGATCGCCCATTTCCACAACGTCATCATTGGCGGCGTGGTCTTCGGTGTCTTCGCCGGCATCGCCTACTGGTTCCCCAAGGCCTTCGGCTTCAAGCTCGACCGGTTCTGGGGCGTCCTCTCCTTCTGGTTCTGGGTGATCGGCTTCTATGTCGCCTTCATGCCGCTCTACATCCTCGGCCTGATGGGCGTGACGCGGCGCCTCAGCCGCTTCGAGGATCCCTCGCTGCAGATCTGGTTCGTGATCGCGGCCATGGGTGCCGTGCTGATCGCGCTCGGCATCGCCTGCTTCCTGATCCAGATCGGCGTCAGCATCCTGCGCCGCGAGCAGTTGCGCGACACGACCGGCGATCCCTGGGACGGGCGCACGCTGGAATGGTCGACCTCCTCGCCGCCACCGGCCTACAACTTCGCCTTCACGCCGATCGTGCATGACCTCGACGCCTGGGCGGACATGAAGAAGCGCGGCTATACCCGCCCGCTCGCCGGTTTCCGGCCGATCCACATGCCGAGGAACACGGGCGCCGGCGTGATCATCGCAGGCCTCGCGACGCTCTGCGGCTTCGCCCTGATCTGGTACATCTGGTGGCTGGCGGCGCTGTCCTTCGTCAGCGTGCTCGCCGCCGTGATCATCCACACCTTCAACTACGACCGCGATTTCCACATCGCCGCCGACGAGGTGGTGCAGGCGGAAGATGCGCGCACCCAGCTTCTGGCCCGGGCCTGAGGGGCGGATGATGGCTCAAGCGACAGCAAAGGCCGCAGGCACCGCCCCGGCATTCTACGTCACCGAGGAAGAGCACGCGCATCCGGGCGGCTCGACCATGCTCGGCTTCTGGCTCTATCTGATGAGCGACTGCCTGGTCTTCGCAGTCCTCTTCGCGACTTATGGCGTGCTCGGGCGTAATTACGCCGCTGGCCCCTCCGGCGCCGATCTGTTCGACCTGAAGCTGGTGGCGGTCAACACCGCCATGCTGTTGTTCTCCTCGATCACCTATGGCTTCGCCATGCTGGCGATGGACAAGGGCCGCCAAGCGGCGATGCAGGGCTGGCTCGTGGTCACCGCGCTGTTCGGTCTCGCCTTCCTCGGGATCGAGCTCTACGAGTTCGCGCACCTGATTCATGAGGGCGCGACGCCGATGCGCAGCGCCTTCCTGTCGTCGTTCTTCACCCTGGTTGGCACGCATGGCTTGCACGTCACCTTCGGCCTGATCTGGCTCACGGTCCTGATGGTGCAGGTCTCGCAGCATGGGCTGATCGAAGCCAACCGGCGCCGGCTGATGTGCCTTTCCATGTTCTGGCACTTCCTCGACGTCGTCTGGATCGGCGTCTTCACCTTCGTCTATCTGATGGGCGTGCTGAAATGAGCCAGAACCAGGCAGAGGCGCAGGGCGGCCACCACGACGCCCATCATGACGGGCACGATGCCCATGGCGCGGCGCATGGCAGCATGCGCGGCTACGTCACCGGCTTCCTGCTTTCCGTCGTCCTGACCGCGATCCCGTTCTGGCTCGTCATGAACGACGTGCTGAGCAATTCGACGCTGACGGCGATCGTGATCATGCTCTTCGCCGCCGTGCAGATCGTCGTCCACATGGTCTATTTCCTGCACATGAACGGCCGCTCGGAGGGTGGCTGGACGATGCTGGCGCTGATTTTCACGATCTTGATCGTGGCGATCGCGCTCGCCGGCTCGCTCTGGGTGATGTACCACCTCAACACCAACATGATGCCGGACATGCACCGGATGTGAGGCCAAGCCCGTGTCCTCCGACACGGCTGGCCGGCGCGGCGGCGCCGCCCGGATCGTCTTCATCGCCGGCTTTTGCGTCGTCGCACTGGTCTGTGCCGGCCTCGGCATCTGGCAGCTCCAGCGGCTGAACTGGAAGCTCGACCTGATCGCCCGTGTCGAGGCTCGTCTTCGGGCCCCGCCCGTCCCTGCCCCGGGCCCCGCGACATGGGATGCGATTACCGGCACTGCCGACGAGTATCGTCGCGTCGTTCTACAAGGGCGCTATATCGAGGCGCCGGAAACGCTGACGATGGCAGTGACCGAGCGGGGCGCCGGCTTCTGGGTGCTGGCGCCGTTCCGGGCCGATGCCGGCTTCACCGTCCTCGTCAATCGCGGCTTCGTGCCGGAGGGCAAGCGTGCCCCGGGCGACAGGAGAAAAACCGCAAACGACGAAACCAGGGTCGTCGGCCTGCTACGGCCGAGCGAGCCCGGCGGCGGTTTCCTGCGCGCCAACGATCCCAGGGCCGGCCGCTGGTATTCGCGCGACGTGGCCGCGATCGCGCAGGCGCAGGGATTGGGGCAGGTCGCGCCCTATTTCGTCGATGCGGATGCGGCTGCCGAACCCGGCCCCCTGCCCCGGGGCGGGATGACGCAAGTCAGCTTCCGCAACACGCATCTGGTCTATGCGCTGACCTGGTTCTGCCTGGCGCTGATGAGCGCCGGCGCGGCGGCGTTCCTGATCACCCGCCGGGCCGACGACCCGTCCATGTCCTGAAGGACAAGGCGGAGCGCCCGGCCGGTCAGCAGGCCCGGCATTCGAACGGCTGGATCTGCGCCCGCCCCTGCAGGACGACGATCCGTTCGGCCGCACCGTCGGGCTTCACGCGGATCACGCCCTCATCTGCGCATTCGTCGATGAAATACGCGGGAAGACCGGCACGAAGGGCCTTCTCGATCGACTGCTTGCGAAATTGCTTCAGCTTCTCATGGTCCAAGGCGAGCTCCATTGCGCATGAGCCGGTGGCACCCTTCGAGTGCGATTTGGGGTGGTGTCGGAGATTTTCAAGCGCCGGCCCCGAGCGCAGCACCCCAGCTTGCACTGCTCGGTCATGCGTGCAGCGGCCGTTTAGGAACCGACGGCATCCGTATTGGCAATTTTGAATGATTATACGTATAAACTATTGTAATTGCTATATTTTTTGAACGATGGCAAGTTAATCTGGCCTCTCGGGGCACCGTTTTGACCAGAGCGCCATGGACACTCGACCCCCCCTGCGATCGCCCAACCCCATGCCGAGGTGTGATCACGGCCAGCGTTTCGCCAGCCGATCTGGCAGGATCGTGAAGGTGATCGCCAGCTCTGCCATCTTCGGCAGCGCGACCGAAATCGGGATCGAGCATCATGGCGAGCTCTACCGGCTCAAGATCACGCGTCAGGGGAAGCTGATCCTGACCAAGTGACCGGCGCCGAGGCGCCGCCTGCCCTGCCCGCTTGCCAAGTCTCAGGCGCGTGACGCCTTCCAGTGCGTCAACGATATTAACGGGTGCGGCGTGGTGGCAGGGCGCACGCCCCGCCCGCACGCCGATTCTGTCGCTCCCCTGCTCAGAACGTGCCCTTGAGGCCGGCGCCGAACATGCGCGGCTCGGTCATGCTCGCCTCGGTGCCGCCGATGCCGCGGTTCTGTTGCATATAGGTCGGCTTGCGCTCGTCGAAGATGTTCTTGACGTAGCCATAGACCTGCAGGTTGTCGGTGATCTGATAGCTCGCCCGCATGTCGGCGATCGTATACGGCTTGATCAGATAGAGGCGCGTATTGGCGACGTCGGAATAATAGCCGTCGGTGTGCCGAAGCTGGGCGGTGAGGTTGAGCTTGCTGGTGACGTCCCAGCTCACGCCGAAGCTCAGCATGTAGCCCGGCGACTTGGCGAACTCGTTGCCCTTGTAGCCGGCATTGGCTGAGATCCTGTCGATCTCGGTGCGCAGCAGGCCGGCGCCGGCCTTGAGCGTCAGATTGTCGAGCAGGCGGTAGTCGGCGTTGACCTCGAGCCCGTAGGCGTGCGCCTTCTCGGCGTTGATCGCATAGGACTGGACGACGCCCGTCGTCAGTACGACCGGGATGAAATACTGGGCGTTTTCGAAGTCGGTGTAGAACAGGTTGCCGCTGACGTTCAGCCGGTTGTTCAGGAGGCTGGCGCGGGTGAACAGCTCATAGTTCCACAGCGTCTCCTCCTTGAACGGCTGCCAGCGGCCGGCGGTGAGGTTGAGCGAGACGCCGCCGGGATTGTAGCCGCGATTGACCAGCGCGCCGACGGTCCAGTCCGGCGTCACCGCATAGGCGATCGAGGCCTTCGGCAGCACTGCCTGGAAGGTCTTGTCGAAATCGACGCCCTGCCGCGCGAAGACGGTCCTGCCCTCGCGCTCGATCTGGTCCTGCTGGAAGCGCAGCGAGCCGTTGAGGGTCCAGCGATCGGTCAGGCGATAGCTGACCTCGCCGAAGACGCCGAGATTGCGCTTGGTGTCGTCGAAGGTGGATTGGCCGCTGAGATAGAGGATCTCGTCGGTCTTGGTGTGGGCGTAATAGACGCCGGCGACGCCGCTGAGGACGTCGCTCTGCTCGCCATAGGTCAGACGTAGCTCGTTCGAGATGTTGGTCTGGTCGATATGGGCGTCGCCATTGCCGAGCAGGCCCGTCTTCCGGCTCACCGAGAGGTCGGTGTATTGGGTCTGGTTGAACAGCTTGAAGCGGTTGCCGAAATCGTAGCTGAGGTCGAGGATGCCGGTGTTGCTGATCTGCTTGAAGCTCGGCATCGTCGTGGTGACGTGCTTCAGCCGGCTGAACGGGAACGAGGCCGCCTCCTGGCTCGGCCGATTGCTCTCATTGCGCGAATAGGTCAGCTTCGCCTCGAAGCCGGGCAGCTCGGTCGGGCGCCAGAGCAGCTTGGCGCGCAGGTTCAGGTTCCGGAAATCCTGGTCGGCATAGCGCCGCTGGAAGTTCGGGCTGATGTAGTCGATGAAGGTGTCGCGGCCGGAATAGTCGAGCGTGATCCGCCCGGCGAGCTGCTCCTTGATGATCGGGCCGGACAGCATCAGCGCCGTGCGCCGGGTCGCATAGCTGCCGTATTCCGCGAGGAAGCCTGCTTCCGGCGTGAAGGTCGGGTCCTTGGTATTGACGATGATCGCGCCGGCGATGGCGTTCGCTCCTTGCGAAGTCGTCTGCGGCCCGCGGAAGACCTCGATGCTCTTCACGTCCCAGGGCGAGACCGCGCCGAAATAGAACTCATTGTAGCTGAGATAGTGACCGTCGACGTTGATCGTCGCGCGCGGCACCGTGCCACCCCAGAACGAGTTCTGGCCGGTGAGCGGACCTTGCGTGTCCTGGCCGCGGATGATCGGAGCGCTGACCGTGTCGGTGTAGGTCACGTTGGGCGTGCCGACGAGGATTTCGGACACGGTCGCGTTGCCGGTGTTCTCGCGGGCGATGTCCTTGTCGGTTTTGACCGAGACCGACGTGGCCGTGTTCTTCAGGTCGCGTTCGACCTTCTCGCCGGTGACCGTGATCGCGTCGAGCTCGATCGTTCCCGCGGATGCAGACGGATTGCTTTGCGCGAAAGCCGGCACTGCTGCAGCGACCGCGACGAGCGATGCGAGGCTGACGCCGCGCATCAGGACAAGCTTGGACGACATGATGTTCCCCACCACCCGAATCTCGCTGGCTGGGGACAGGGCCGTGGCTTGCGAGGATCACATTGGATGATCCTACAGTGCGGGATGCGTTCCGCATGTCAACATGAGCCAGGCCAGTCGCGCCGTATTGCCCCAGGCTGTGCTTTTCCGGTCGCAGTAATCGGGCCCGATCACTGCCGGGCGTTTGGAAGTGCTCGAATGAGAGCGCTGCTTGTCCCGGTACGGCTCCCGGTGCCACAAAGCGCAGGCCGGCTTCCGGCGCGCCCTTCCGCCGCGATTCGCATGATGACGAGCCCCGACACCACAAAACGCTCCGCGACGATCCAGTCCGTCTCGATCGCCGCCCGCTTCCTCGACATCCTGGCCAAGGCGGACGGACCTCTGGTCCTGGGCGAGATCGCCCGGCGGGCGCGCACCGGCTCGTCCACCGCGCATCGCTACATGCAGAGCCTGGTCCGGGAGGGGCTGGCGGCGCAGGACGACGTCACCGGCCATTACGATCTCGGCCCGGCGGCGCTGAGCATCGGGGTTCGCGCCATCAGGCGGATCGACGCCGTCGAGGTGGCGGCGCGCGCGATGAAGGCGCTGGCCTCGCGCATCGCCGCGAGTTGCGGCGTCGCGATCTGGACGGAGCGCGGCCCGACCATCGTGCGCTGGTATCGCAGCACGGATTTCGCAATCAGCACGGTGACGCTGGGCGATGTCCTGCCGGTCGACAACACCGCCTGCGGCTTCGTCTTCCAGAGCTATCTGCCGAAGGACGCCATCGCCGCCGCCCGCAAGGAGCAGCCGGCTTCCTTTCGCGGTGGCAGTCGCCCGCCGGCCGAGATGCTCGACGCCATCAGGCGCGACGGCGGCGCGGAACTGAACGAGCATCTGTTCTCGCTGCTGACCGGCAAGGCCGCACCGGTGTTCAACGCGCTGGGCGAGATCGCCTGCGTCGTCACCACCGTCTCCTTCGTCAAGACGGCCGAGGCCCAGGGCCATCGTGCCGCGCTGTTCGCGGCGGCGCAGGCGGCGACTCGGGAATCGGGCGGTTAGCCAGCTCATTTCTCCTCGGCGAGACGCAGATGCTCGCGCAACGTCGCGCCTTCATAGTCGCGGCGGAACAGGCCACGCCTTGCCAGTTTCGGCACCAGCTCGTCCAGAAACAGCTGCAGCGATTGCGCGGAGCCCCCGGGTATCGCGATGACGCCGTCGATCGCGCCCGCCTCGAACCAGTCGACGATCTCGGCCAGGACCTCGTCGACAGTTCCGACGCAGACCCAATGGGCCGAGCCGACGATCTCGGGCCGGGCCAGCACCTGCTCCACCGTCGGACGATTCGCCAGGATGAAGCGTCGCAGCAACTCGGCATGGGTGCGGCTGCGCACCGGCGCATCCGCCGGCGGCAGCATCTGCGGCGTCACCTGCGCTTCGGCCGGCAGATCGCCGAGGTCGAGCCCAAGGACCGATTTCACCGCGTTGCGCCGCTGCTCCGAGGTGATATGGGCATGTGCCCGCGCATGCAGCGCCCAGGCCTCTTCGCGCGTCTCGGCGAGGAAGAAGTGGAGCCCCGGCAGTACACGCACCGAATCCGGGCTGCGGCCATGCTCCTGCGCCCGGCGGCGCAGATCGCCACGCAGATCGATGCCAGCCTCGCGATCGGGCGTGGCGGCGAAGGTGGCGTCGGCGATCGAGGCGGCGAAGTCGCGCCCGATATCGGAGGCGCCGGCCTGGAACAGCGGCGGCGGCCCGGCGGCGTGGCCGGGCACGTTGAGCGGCCCTTTCACGCTGAAGAATTCGCCGCGATGGTCGATCGCCGCGCTCGGTGCTGCGCCCGTCAGCGCCACGTGTGGATAGCTCCGCCAGAGCCGGCGCATGACATCGATGAATTCGGCCGCCTTGCGGTAGCGGACTTCCGGCGGCGGCATCGGTGCATCGCCGAAATTCTCCGCGCCCTCGATCGAGGTGACGATGTTCAGCCCGGCGCGCCCGCGGCTGATCCAGTGCAGCGACTGGATCTGGCGGGCGACGACATAGGGCGGATTGAAGCTGGTCGAGACGGTGGTGACGAGCCCGATTCTGTCGGTCTCGCGGGCGATCGCGGTCATCAGGAGCGTCGGGTCGATGCCGACGAACCCGCCGCCCGCCATGGCCGGATGCAGCATGAGGTAGTCGGGCTTGAAGACGAAATCGAGCTTCGCCCGCTCGGCCATCCGGGTCAGCTCCAAATTGAACGCGACAGGATCGCGGGCGGGCTGGGCCTGATCGTCGGTTCGCTGCCCCTTCAGCCAGGTCGGCGTGAGGCTCAGCCCGATGTGAAGCTGACTGGCCTCAGCCATGGCTCCGCCCCTTCGGCACGATGAGCGGCGTCCCTGCGACCGGATCTGGAATGACGATGCAAGACAGGCCGAAGACCTCCTCGACCAGCTCGGCCGTGACGATGCCGGCCGGGCTGCCTTCGGCGATGATCGCCCCGTCCTTCATCGCCACGAGATGGGTGGCGTAGCGGCAGGCCTGATTGAGATCGTGCAGCACCGCGACGACGGTGCGGCCCTGCGCGTTGAGCTCGCCGAGCAGGTCGAGCAGCTCGATCTGGTGGGCGATGTCGAGAAAGGTCGTCGGCTCGTCGAGCAGCAGGATCGGCGTCTCCTGCGCCAGCACCATCGCGATCCAGACCCGCTGGCGCTGTCCGCCGGAAAGCTCGTCGACCGGGCGTGCCGCCAGCCCATCGACGCGCGTCGCGTCCATGGCCGAGGCGACGGCGGCCTCATCGGCCTTCGACCATTGCCGCAGGAAGGATTGGTGTGGATAGCGGCCGCGGGCGACGAGGTCGGCGACGGTGATGCCGTCGGGAGCGATCGCGGTCTGCGGCAGTAGGCCGAGCCGCCTGGCGACCTCCTTGGCCGGGAACGCACCGATCTGCCGTCCGTCGAGTATGACCTGGCCGGCGGCGGGCGTGAGCAAGTGCGACAAGGCGCGCAGCAAGGTCGACTTGCCGCAGGCATTGGGGCCGACGATCACGGTGAAGGAACCGTCGGCGATCGCCAGCGAGAGGCCGGTCGAGATCGTACGCGCCTCATAGCGGAGCGTGACGCCGTCAGCGCGGAGGCGAGAAACGGGCGGCATAGTACTTTTCAATTCTTCCAATCTACGATTGACGTCGTCGGACTTGTAGCCTTTCGACGCCATACTTTCCTGCTCTTGTTGTGGCAAAGCAGTCACCGTCAGCCGTTTTACGTTCGATAACTGACTTCGTATGCCGCGTCCATATTGCATGGCGGGATACGATCCGTCATGAGGAATGACATGCGTGTACCGACACGCGCAGTCGTGGTCGGAGCTCGGCTTCTGACCCGCAGGACACACCGGCCAGACAAATCGACGATGCCCTTCATCAAGCTCTTCATCGCGATCATCGCTGTCGCAGCCGCCTTGGGTTGGAACAGCCAGGGGGCCTATGGCCAGGACGCCGGCTGGCCGCGCACCATCCGGCACGCCGCCGGCGAGTTGACGCTGGCCAGCAAGCCGCAGCGCATCGTCTCGACCACACCGAGCGTCACCGGCATCCTGCTGGCGATGGAGGCGCCCCTGCTCGCAAGCACGGCGACGACGCCGAGCCCGCTCACCGACGCCAAGGGCTTCTTCTCGCAATGGGCTGGCGATGCCGACAGGCGCGGCGTCAAGGTGCTCTATCCCAATCTGAAATTCGACATCGAGGCGGTGCTCGGCTGGAAGCCGGATCTGGTGATCGCCTCGACCACCGGCGCCGACAGCATCCTCCCGCACCGGGCCGAGCTGGAGGCGCTGGGCGTCCCGACCCTGGTGGTCGATTATTCGAGCAGGAGCTGGCAAGAGCTGGCGAGCGAGCTCGGCAGGGCGACCGGCCTCGAGAGCGAAGCGGCCGCCGCGATAAGCCGCTTCGACGCCGATCTCGCCGCCGCAGCGCGCGTGATCGCCGCGAAAGGCAGCAAGGCCAGCATCGTCGGCTACAAAATCGCCGGCAGCTATTCGGTGGCGCGGACTTCCAGCCCTGTCGCCAAGCTCATGTCCGGGCTGGGTTTCGAGATCGTCGGTCTGCCGCCGGAGCTGAAGCCCAATTCGGCGCGCCCCTCCGATTTCGAGTTCTTCTCGCGCGAGAACCTTTCGGCCGCGATCGCAGCCGACATCGTCTTCCTCCTGCGCGCCACACAGAAGGACGTCGAGGCGTTGCTGGCCGAGCCGGTTCTCGCCAATCATCCGGCCGTCGCCGGCAAGCGGGTCTATCCGCTTGGGCTGACCTCCTTCCGCATCGATCCCTATTCCGGGCGCCAGATCCTCGAACAGGTGCGCGCGAGCTTCGCCAAGCCATGAGGCGGCAGCGGCGCCGATGGTGGCTCGCCATCGGTATCCTGGCGCTGGCGCTGCTGGCGCTCGTCAGCCTGGCGGTCGGTTCCCGATCGATCCCTGCAGGGACCGTCGTCGCGGCATTGCAGAGCCATGATCCCGGCAACGATCTCCATCTGATCGTCTGGGAGCTGCGGGTCCCGCGTTTGATCACCGCGGTCTTGGCCGGTGTGGCGCTCGGCCTCGCCGGCGCGATCATGCAGGCGGTCACGCGCAATCCCCTGGCCGAGCCCGGCCTGCTCGGCATCAATGCCGGCGCGGCGGTCGCCGTGGTACTCGCCGTCACGCTACTCGGGCTGACGCGGCCCGCTCACTATGTCTGGTTCGCCAGCCTCGGCTCCGGGCTCGCCGGCGCCGCCGTCTTCCTGCTCGGACGGGCGCATGAGACCGGCACCAATCCCGTCCGTCTCGTGCTCGCCGGCGCTGGGCTTTCGATCGTGCTGATCGCGATCACCGGCATCGTCATCCTCAACGCGCCGCCGACCGCCTTCGACGATTTTCGCCACTGGGCCGCCGGCTCCGTCGAGGGAGCGAGCATCGAGGCCGTCGCGGTGCTGGCGAGCTGCACCATCGCGGGCTTTGCCATCGCCCTCTCGATCGTCGGCGGCCTCAACGCCCTGGTGCTGGGCCAAGAGCTCGGCCAGGCGCTCGGCGCCGCCCCGCGCACGATCTGGCTCCTCGCCTGCCTGGCAGTGATGCTTCTGGCCGGAGCCGCCACCGCCGCCGCCGGGCCGATCGGCTTCGTCGGCCTGATGGCGCCGCATCTGGCGCGTGCCGTCGTCGGGCCGGACCATCGCTGGATCCTGCCTTCCTCGGCGCTCTTCGCCGCGCTTCTCCTGCTCGGCGCCGACGTTCTCGGGCGCGTGGTCGCAGCCCCCTCCGAGATCGCCGCGGGTATCGTCGTCGCCCTGCTGGGGGGTCCATTCTTCATTGTCGCCGTACGCCGTTTCCGGGTGAGCCGGGCATGAGGGCTCACGCGACCATCAGGCTCGGCAAGCTCTCGCTGCGCTGGCGGCCGCGCACGGCGATCACCTGCGCGGGGCTCATCGCAATCGGCTTTGCGCTCGCCATCGTCCTTTTGGGCACGGGCACGCTCGCCTTCAGTTCGGCCGAGGTCGTCGCCGCCTTGCTCGGCCGCTCCGAGAACCCGATGGCAGAACGCGTCGTCTGGGGCTTGCGGCTGCCACGGGTTGTCACCGCCGCCTGCGTAGGCGCGGCGCTCGGCATGGCCGGCGCGATCTTCCAGTCGATCTCGCGCAATGCGCTCGGCTCGCCCGACATGATCGGCTTCACGACCGGTGCCGCGACCGGCGCGATCGTGCAGATCATCCTGTTCGGCGCCGAACCGCTCGCGGTCTCGCTGGCCGCGGCGCTGTCCTGCATGGCGACGGCGGCGCTCGTCTTCCTGCTGGCCCTGAAAGGGCGGGTCATTGGCGGCTATCGGCTGGTGCTGATGGGCATCGGCGTCGGCGCGACGCTGACGGGCGTCAACACGATGCTGCTGGTGGCGAGCGATCTCGACCGGTCGATCTCCGCCCAGATCTGGCTTGCGGGCTCACTGACGGCACGCAGCTGGTCGCATGCCGTGCCGGCGGCGCTGGGCCTTGCGCTGATCATTCCGGTCGCGCTGCTCTACGCTCGCCGTCTTGCCCTTCTCGAAATGGGCGACGACGCCGCCAGCCAACTCGGGATTCCCGTCGAGCGCACGCGGCTCGCCATGGTGATGACCGCCGTCGGGCTGACCGCGCTGGCCACCGCCGCGACAGGCCCGATCGCCTTCATCGCCCTCGCCGGTCCGCAACTGGCGCGGCGCCTCTGCCGCTCGCCCGACGTGCCGCTGTTGTCCGGTGCTGCGATGGGCGCCGTGCTGCTGCTGGCGGCCGATCTGGTCAGCCAGCGCTTTCCGTCGGGGCTCAACCTGCCGATCGGATTGACGACCGGCCTGCTGGGCGGAGCCTATCTGCTCTGGCGGCTGGCCCGCGACGCAAAGGTCTGAAGGGCGGCGAAGGACGCAAGCACGTTCCAATCGTCAGGGCCTGTGCCGCCGGCTCTCTGTGTGATCGCTCGCCGAAGCCCCCGGAAACGACCAAGCCGCAATGGCACGATTCCTGATTGGCCGGTTCCTGGGCTTCCACGGGAACGACTGAAAGGCATGATGCCAAATCTGCGGATCCTGATCGTCGACGCGAACCAGGTTCGGGCCGCGATCATCGAGGAAGGCCTGCGCGAAGCGGGCTATGACCAGCTCATCCGCCTCTCCGCCACCACCGGCCTGGTCGCCGCCATCGAAGCCCATGATCCCGATGTCGTGGTCATCGATCTCGAGGACCCGAGCCGCGACGCGCTCGCCGACATGTTCCTCGTCAGCCGGCATGTCCGCCGGCCGATCACGATGTTCGTCGACCAGTCGGACTCCGCCTCGATCGAGGCGGCGGTCGAGGCCGGCGTCTCCGCCTATATCGTCGACGGGCTGAAGAAGGAGCGGATGCGGCCGATCCTGCAGACCTGCATCAGCCGCTTCAATGCCTTCCGCAAGCTGCGCGAAGAGCTCGACGAAGCCCGTTCCCAACTCGAGGACCGCAAGACGATCGACCGCGCCAAGGCCATCGTCATGCGCTTGAAGGGCCTCTCGGAAGAGGACGCCTACGCGCTGATGCGCCGCACCGCGATGAACGAGAAGCGCAAGCTCGTCGACATCGCCCGCTCCCTCATCACCGCCGCGGAGATGCTCAAATGACCACGCTGCACCTTCGGGTCGGCTTCATGCCCCTGGTCGATGCGGCATTGCTGGTCGCTGCCGCCGATAGCGGCATCGCGCAGGCGCACGGGCTTTCGCTGGAACTCGTGCGCGAGGTGTCGTGGTCGAATCTGCGCGACCGCCTGCACGTCCGGCTCCTCGACGCAGCGCATATGCTGGCGCCCGCGGCGGTCGCCTCGACGCTGGGGATCGGCGGTGTGACCGCGCCGATGGCGGCACCGCTGATGCTGAACCTGAACGGCAATGCGCTGACCCTGTCGCTGCGGCGCTTCGAGGAATTGGCACGCCTCGCACGAGGTGATCTGGCCGACCCGTCGGTGTCAGCGCAGGCGCTCGCAGCACTCGTCGCCACCCGCAAGGCTTCCGGCCTGCCGCCGCTCGCCTTCGCCGCGGTCTTCGGCTTTTCCTGCCACACCTATCTGCTGAACGACTGGATGGCGCGCGCCGGCATCCGCCTCGGCGACGATATCCGGCTCGCGATCGTGCCGCCGGTCCGCACGGTCGAGGCGCTGGCCAGCGGTGAGATCGACGGTTTCTGCGCCGGCGCGCCCTGGAACACCCTGGCGGTCGAGGCCGGGATCGGCGCGATCCTGCATTGCGGCGTCGATCTCATGCCAAATTGCCCGGAGAAGGTACTGGCCTGGCGTGCCGACGATATCGGGCGTCGCGGCGAGGCGGTTACGCGCCTGAACGCCGCCCTCATCGACGCGAGCCATTGGGCTTCGGATGAACGCAATTGGCCAGCCTTGGCCCGGTTGCTCGCGGCGCCCGATCGCCTGGCCGCTCCCTCTGCCCTGATCGAGGCGATCCTGCGCGGCGAGATCATCCAGGGCGGCGGCCGCCCCCCCCGGCAGGTGCGGTCCTATATCCGCTTCGACCCCGCCGCGATCCGCCCCGATCCGGCTCATGCCGATGCCCTGCTCGCGGCGATGTCCCGGGCCGGGCAGGTGGTGATCACGCCGGAACTGAGCGAGCGGGCGCGAGCGGTTTTCAGGCCGGTCGCTGCAGACGTCGAGCAAAGGTGAAATTCTAGGCGAGCCTAAAAATTATGCAGATGCGGCTGAATTGTGCGACGCACAAAAGCTTTACTCGGATGCAAGCCGCTCCGGGCCATCATTGAAAATTGAGACAATTCAAAAACTTGCTTCCCGCCAGCGAGTTGGCACGGTCTTTGTAAAGATCATCTCGACCGCGGCCAACGCTGCCCGCGAGCAAGTTCGAAATCGGAACGCACAGCAACGCCGCTGTCGAAGGAGCCCGGCAGGGCACTTTCGCGCGGCGTTTTCGTTTTCGCGGACACCCCAACTTCGCCGCTTACGAGAGGGATCGATGACGAAGACCGTTCAGAGCAGGGCCCTGGTCCTTCCGGTTAAGCCGAGCCGCCGCGATTTCCTGAATCTGACTGGCGCGGCGGCGGTGGCCGCCGCAGCCAAGCTCGCGCTCCCGAACGGAGCCTTCGCGCAGGGCACCGGTCCCGAGATCAAGGGCACTCGGCTCGGCTACATCGCCCTGACCGATGCGGCACCGCTGATCATCGCCAAGGAGAAGGGCCTCTACGCCAAATACGGCCTGCCCGACATGGACATCGCCAAGCAGGCCTCCTGGGGCGCGACGCGCGACAACATGGCGCTCGGGTTCAAGAACAACGGCATCGACGGCGGCCACATTCTTTCGCCGAAGCCGTATCTCTATGGCACCGGCAAGGTGATGCAGAACAGCCAGCCGCTGCCGATGTACACGCTGCTGCGGCTCAACGAGGACTGTCAGGGCCTCTCCGTCTCCAATGAATACAAGGACCTGCCGGTCGGCACCGATTCCTCCGCGCTGAAGGATGCCTTCGCCAGGAAGAAGGCGGCCGGCAAGGAGGTGAAGGCGGCGATGACCTTCCCCGGCGGCACGCATGACCTCTGGATCCGCTACTGGCTCGCCGCCGGCGGCATCGATCCCGACAGCGACCTTGCGACCATCGTCGTGCCACCGGCCCAGATGGTGGCGAACATGAAGGTCGGCACGATGGACTGCTTCTGCGTCGGCGAGCCGTGGAACGAGCAGCTCGTCAACCAGAACATCGGCTTCACCGCCGCCACCACCGGCGAAATCTGGTTCAGGCATCCCGAGAAGGTGCTCGGCATGCGCGCCGATGTCGTCGACCAGAACCCCAAGGCCGCCATGGCGATCATGATGGCGACCATGGAGGCGCAGATCTGGTGCGAGAAGATGGAGAACAAGCAGGAGATGGCCGAAATCATCGGCCGCCGGCAATGGTTCAACGTCCCGGTTCCCGACATCATCGGCCGCATCAAGGGCGACATCAATTACGGGCGCGGCAAGATCGCCAAGAACACCAACCTGCTGATGAAGTTCTGGGGTGAGAACGGCTCGACCTCCTATCCGTGGAAGAGCCTTGATGCCTGGTTCGTCACCGAGAACATCCGCTGGGGCAAGTTCGAGACGAACACCGACATCAAGGCGCTTGTCGACAAGACCAACCGCTCCGACCTCTGGCTCGAGGCAGCCAAGGCGCTCGGCGTCACCGACACCCCCAAGGGCGACTCGCGCGGCGTCGAGACCTTCTTCGACGGCGTGACATTCGATCCGGCGGCGCCGCTCGACTATCTCAAGAGCCTCAAGATCAAGCGGGTCGCCTGACGTCATGGCCGAGCCGCTGGTCATCGTCGGCAAGGGCATGGCGGCGACCAGGCTGGTCGACGAGCTCAGCCAGCGCGCGCTCGGCCGCTATGCCATCGCGGTGATCGGGGCCGAGCCCAGGCTCGCCTATAACCGCGTGCTGCTCTCGCCCTTGCTTGCCGGCGAGATCGGCGAGCCGGAGATCGAGCTCAAGCCCGCCGCCTGGTGGCAGGCGCGCGGCGTCTCGATGCTCTACGGCAGACCGGTCACCGGCATCGACCGGGCTGCGAAGAGCGTGACGCTGGCCGATGGCCTCACCCTGCCCTACGGCAAGCTCGTGCTCGCCACCGGGTCGAAGCCGCTGATGCCGCCGGTGCCGGGCTTCGACTTGCCGGGCGTCGCCACCTTCCGCGATGTCGCCGATGTCGCGCTGTTCCGCACGATCGCGGTAACCGGCGCGCGCGTCGTGGTGATCGGCGGCGGCCTGCTCGGATTGGAAGCGGCCTACGGACTGGCGAGGATCGGCGCCAGGGTCACCGTTCTGCATCTGGCCGACCGGTTGATGGAGCGCCAGCTCGATCGCGAGGGCGCCGGCCTGCTCGCCGCCGAGATCACAGCCCGCGGCATCGACATCCGCCTGAACTGCACGGCCGCGCGCTTCGTCGGCACGGAGCGGGTCGAGACTGTAGAGCTGACCGACGGCAGCGCGATCCCAGCCGATCTCGTCGTCGTCGCCATCGGCGTGCGCCCGCGCGTCGATCTCGCCGTCGCGGCAGGGCTCGACGTCAATCGCGGCGTCGACGTCGATGACGGCCTCGCCAGCAGCGACCCTTCGATCTTCGCCATCGGCGAATGCGCCGAGCATCGCGGCCTGGTCTATGGCCTGGTCGAGCCGGCCTATGAGCAGGCCCGCGTGCTGGCAACGCGCCTTGCCGGCGGGACGGCGCGCTATACCGGCTCGCTGCTGGCGACCAATCTCAAGGTCAGCGGCGTCAGCGTCTTCTCGGCCGGCTCGGTCGAGCCGAGCGAGGGTGACGAGGTCCTGCTGCTGCGCGACCTGGCCATGGGGATCTATCGCAAATTCGTGCTGCGCGACGGCCAGCTCGCCGGCTGCGTCCTCGTCGGCGACACCACCGGCGCGCTGTTCTACCTCGGCCTGATCCGCTCGCAGCAGGAGATCTCGCCGATCCGCGCCGACCTGCCTTTCGGCGAAGCCTATTGCGTCAGGAAGGCAGCCTGACCATGCGCCACGACGCCCCGCTTGCCGGCCCGGTTCCGACACGCACGACCTGCCCCTATTGCGGGGTCGGCTGCGGCGTGCTGGCGACGCCGGACGGCAAGGGCGGCGCGGCGATCGCCGGTGATCCCGATCACCCGGCCAATCGCGGCCGGCTCTGCTCCAAGGGCTCGGCACTCGGCGAGACGCTCGGCCTGCGCACCCGTGTGCTGCATCCGCTGAAGCGCAATGCGCGCGGCGCCTATGACCGCGTATCGTGGGACGAGGCGCTGGACGGGGTCGCCGCCGGGCTGAAGGCGATCATCGAACGCGATGGTCCCGAGGCAGTCGCCTTCTACCTCTCCGGCCAGCTCCTGACCGAGGATTATTACGTCGCCAACAAGCTGATGAAGGGCTTCATCGGCTCGCCGCATGTCGACACCAATTCGCGGCTCTGCATGGCCTCGACCGTCGCTGGCCAGCGCCGCGTCCTTGGCTCGGATACCGTGCCCGGCTGCTATGAGGACCTCGACAGCGCCGACCTGATCGTGCTGGTCGGCTCCAACACCGCCTGGTGCCACCCGATCCTGTTCCGCCGCATCCAGCAGAACCGGGCCGGGCGCGGCGCAAAGGTCGTCGTGATCGATCCGCGCGTCACCGCGACTGCCGAGGATGCCGACCTCGTCCTGCCGCTGAAGCCGGGCTCAGACAGCGCGCTCTTCGCCGGCCTGCTCGTCCATCTCGCCGATACTGGTTTGCTCGACCTTGGCTATATCGAGCGTCATGTCACCGGTTTCGATGCCGCGCTCGCCAATGTCCGCGAGATCGCGCCGGACCTCGCCGCCGTCGCAAGCCTGACCGGCCTGTCCGAGACCGACATCGCCAGCTTCTACGCACTCTGGGCTGGGACGCCTGCCGTCGTCACCGCCTGGAGTCAGGGCGTCAACCAGTCGGCGCAGGGCACCGACAAGGTCGCGGCGATCCTGCATTGCCATCTCGCTACTGGCCGGATCGGGCGGCCCGGCTGCGGCCCCTTCTCGCTGACCGGCCAGCCCAACGCCATGGGAGGGCGCGAGGTCGGCGGACTCGCCAACATGCTCGCCGCCCATATGGGGTATTCGTCCGCCGAGATCGACCGGGTCCGCCGCTTCTGGCGCGCGCCGCGCATGGCTCAGGCCGAAGGCCTCAAGGCCGTCGCCATGATGGACGCAGTCGCGGACGGCCGCATTAAGGCGATGTGGGTGATGGCGACTAACCCGGCCGTCTCGCTGCCGCGTGCCGATGCGGTCCAGGCGTCGCTGCGCGGGCTCGATCTCTTCATCGTTTCCGAGAACGTGATCTCCAACGACACGCTCGCCGCCGGCCCGCATTACATCCTGCCGGCCGCCGCCTGGGGCGAGAAGGACGGCACCGTCACCAATTCCGAGCGCCGCATCTCGCGCCAGCGCGGCTTCCTGGCCCTGCCGGGCGAGGTGAAGCCGGATTGGTGGATCATCTGCGAGGTTGCCGAACGCCTCGGCTTCGAAGAGGCGTTCGACTATGCCGGCCCGCATGAGATCTATGCCGAGCACGCGGCACTCTCGGCCCTCGAGAACGAAGGCAGCCGCGATTTCGACATCGGCGCCCATGCCGAGCTGACGCGCTGGGCGTATGACGAGCTCGCGCCGGTGCAATGGCCGGTCCCGGTCGGCAAGCCAGAGGGAACCGCGCGGCTTTTCGCCGAAGGCGGCTTCTTCGCCGCCGACAGCAAGGCGAAGCTGCAGCCGCTCGCTGTGCCGGCGCTCGCAGCCGCGACCAGCGAAGCCTTCCCGCTGCTGCTCAATACCGGCCGGGTCCGCGATCACTGGCACACGCTGACCCGCACCGGCCTCAGCGCCCGGCTCTCCGGCCATATCGCCGAGCCGACCGTGCTGGTGCATCCGGACGATGCGGCGCGCTTCGGCCTTGCCGAGAAGGGCTTCGCCCGGATCGCCACAACCCATGGCGCTGTCATCCTGAAGGTCGCACTCGATCCGGGTGCGCAGCCGGGCTCCCTCTTTGCTCCGATCCACTGGTCAGCGGAGAACGCCTCCGGCGCCCGTGTCGGGGCCGCTGTCCAGCCTCTTGTCGATCCATTCTCCGGCCAGCCCGAACTAAAGGCGACCCCGGCCGCCATCGCACCGGTCTTCTTCCGCTCGCGCGGCTTCCTCCTCGGCGCCGAAGACTTGGTGCTGCCCAAGGGGAGCTGGTGGACGCAGGTCGCGGTCGAGGGCGGGCGGGGCCGGCTCTTCGCGACGCAGGCCGATGCTACCGAGATCATGCAGCTCGCCCGCGCGGCCTTCGGCATCGAGGGGCTGCTCGAAATGGTCGATGCCGACAACGGGCTCTATCGCTGCGCCCTGATCCGCGACGGCCGGCTCGCCGCCGCCCTCTTCCTCGGGCCGGATCATGACGCGCCAGTCTGGGATGCGGTCAAGCTCGCCTTCGCCAGCAGTGAGGTCGATCCACACCAGCGTCTCGCGCTCCTGTCCGGCCGCAGCCTCGACGGCGCCGCCGACCGGGGCCCGACCGTCTGCGCCTGCTTCGGCGTTGGGCTGAATGCGATCAGAGCCGCCTTTGCCGAGGGCGCGAGCGTCACGGTCGAGGAGATCGGCCGCAAGCTGAAAGCCGGCACGAATTGCGGTTCGTGCCTCCCCGAAATTCGCCGCATCGGCGCGCAAGCCCGCGTCGAGGTGCCGGCATGAACGCACCGATCGATCATGGGAGAGACGGAATGGGTCAGCCTGCCTTGAAGGACGCCGGCGCCGGCGCAAAGGTCGTCGCCTTGCCGGCCGCCGCCGCGGTGGTGGCGTTGCCTCGGGCGACGGGAAAGCCGCTGAGCGAGACGCTCGCGCCGCTGGCGAAGTCGGTGCTGGTCACAGTGCTGCCGCCGCTCGTCACGATCGCCCTCATCCTGCTGTTCTGGCAGATCGCCGCCTCCGGCCCGCAATCCTCGCTGCCGCCGCCGAGCAAAATCTGGGAAGAAGCGAGGGACCTGATCACCGAGCCGTTCTACTGGGCCGGCTCGCAGGATATCGGCCTCGGCTGGCGCATCCTGGTCTCGCTCCAGCGCGTCGCCATCGGCTTCAGCCTCGCCGCCATCGTCGGTGTCCTGCTGGGGGCGCTCGTCGGCCAGTCGGTCTGGGCGATGCGGGGCCTCGACCCGGTCTTCCAGGTGCTGCGCACGGTGCCGCCGCTCGCCTGGCTGCCGCTCTCGCTGGCGGCGTTCCGCGACAGCCAGCCCTCGGCGATCTTCGTGATCTTCATCACCGCGATCTGGCCGGTGATCATCAACACCGCCGTCGGCATCCGCAATATCCCGCAGGACTATCGCAATGTCGCGCAGGTGCTGCGGCTGAACCAGGTCGAGTTCTTCTTCAAGATCATGGTGCCTTCGGCGGCGCCCTACATCTTCACCGGCCTTCGGATCGGTGTCGGCCTGTCCTGGCTCGCCATCGTCGCGGCGGAGATGCTGACCGGCGGCGTCGGCATCGGCTTCTTCATCTGGGATGCGTGGAACTCCTCGCGCCTGTCCGACATCATCGTGGCGCTCGTCTATATCGGCGTGGTCGGCTTCGTGCTCGACCGCCTCGTCGCCTTCATCGGCGCGATCGTCACCCGCGGCACCGCGGCGCAGTGAGGAGCGCGACCATGACAAGCGCCTATCTCAAGATCGACCATGTCGAGAAGACTTTCCAGCGCGGCTCAGCGACGACCAATGTGCTGAAGGATGTCAGCCTCGTCATCGACAAGGGCGAATACGTCTCGATCATCGGCCATTCCGGCTGCGGCAAGTCGACCTTGCTCAACATCGTCGCCGGTCTGACGCCGGTGACGGAGGGCGCCGTGCTGCTTGAGGGCAAGGAGGTCAATGCGCCCGGTCCCGAGCGCGCCGTGGTCTTCCAGAACCATTCGCTGCTGCCCTGGCTCTCGGTCTACGACAATGTCGCGCTTGCGGTGAACAAGGTCTTCGGCCGTACCAAAAGCAAGACCGAGCGGCATGACTGGATCATGCACAATCTCGACCTCGTCCAGATGGGCCACGCCAAGGACAAGCGCCCGAGCGAGATCTCCGGCGGCATGAAGCAGCGCGTCGGCATCGCCCGCGGCCTCGCCATGGAGCCGAAGATCCTGCTGCTCGACGAGCCCTTCGGCGCGCTCGACGCGCTGACCCGCGCCCATCTGCAGGATTCGATCATGCAGATCCACGCCACGCTCGGGAACACGATGATCATGATCACCCATGACGTCGACGAGGCCGTGCTGCTCTCGGACCGGATCGTGATGATGACCAACGGCCCGTCCGCCCGCATCGGCGAGGTGCTCGACGTCCGGCTCGAGCGCCCGCGCAAGCGGCTCGAGCTGGTCTCGGACCGCACCTACATCGCCGCGCGCGAAGCGGTGCTGAAATTCCTCTACGAGCGGCACAGATTCGTGGAGGCCGCGTGATGGCGCTCCCTTTGGAGGGCGCAGCGCCAGACGAACCCTTCTCCCCTCGGGGGAGAAGGTGGCGCGTAGCGCCGGATGAGGGCAGCGCCGCGGCTTCTTCGGTTCAGGTTTCACAGGCGGCCCGGCCCTCATCCGTCAGCGCTTCGCGCTGCCACCTTCTCCCCCGAGGGGAGAAGGAAGAGGTTCGCCCATGAGCAACGATTTCTCCCCCGAGCAGAAGCGCTATCTCGAAGGCTTCATGAGCGGCCTGCAATCGGCTCGCGCTGCGCGTGGCCTCGGCCCGCTCGGCGGAGCCGACGGCGGCTCCGGCAATGCGGCACCGTCCGGGCCTGACAGGGAGCATGTGCAGGCGCAAGCGAAGACCGTCGCCAGGGGGGCCAAGCTGGTCGATCAGGAGAAGTGGAAGGCGGCCGAGCATCCCTTCGACGCCTATGCCCGCTTCAAGTCACAGGCGTCGTCGGGGACTTATCCGAAGCCGGAGGATAATTTCCGGTGGCGCTATCACGGCCTGTTCTATGTCGCCCCGGCGCAGGACAGCTATATGTGCCGCCTGCGCATCCCGAACGGCATCCTCAAGGCCTGGCAATTCGCGGGAGTAGCCGACATCGCCGAGCGCCTCGGCGGCGGCTACAGCCACGTCACCACCCGCGCCAATCTCCAGGTCCGCGAGATCAAGGCCGAAAACGCACCGCTGCTGCTCGAAGGCCTCGCCGATCTCGGCCTTACCGCCAAGGGCTCGGGCGCCGACAACATCCGCAACGTCACGGGCTCGGCGACGGCCGGCATCGACCCGCTCGAACTTTTGGACACGCGTCCGCACGCCCGTGCTTGGCATCACCACATCCTCAACGATCGCTCGCTCTACGGGCTGCCGCGCAAGTTCAACGTCGCCTTCGACGGCGCCGGCTCCGTAGCGACGCTGGAGGACACCAACGATATCGGCTTTCAGGCGATCGAGATCGGCGAAGGAGCGTCATTTGAAGCGCAGCCGGTCGAGCCGGGCATCTGGTACCGGCTCGCGCTCGGCGGCATCACCGGCCATCACGACCTTGCCCGTGACACCGGCGTCATCGTCGCGCCGTCCGATACGGTTGCGGTCGCCGATGCGATCGTGCGTGTTTTTATCGCCAATGGCGACCGCACCAACCGCAACAAGGCGCGCCTGAAATACGTGCTCGACGCCTGGGGCTTCGACAAGTTCCTCGCCGCCGTCGAGGAGACGCTCGGCCGTCGGCTGGTCCGGGTCGACGCCGCCTTCGTCAAGCCGCGGCCAGTCTATGACCGCCTCGCCCATATCGGCGTGCACCCACAGCTTCAGCCGGGCCTCAACTGGATCGGCGTCGCGCTGCCGGTCGGCAAGCTCACAGTCGCGCAGATGCGGACCATCGCGGCGATCGCGCAGCAATGCGGCGACGGCGATATCCGCCTCACCGTCTGGCAGAACCTGCTGATCTCCGGCGTGCCGAACGCCAGGGTCGACGACGTCATCGCCAACCTGAAGGCGACCGGCCTCTCGGCCGAGACCTCGCTGCTCCGCGCCGGCCTGATTGCCTGCACCGGCGCGACCGGCTGCAAGTTTGCTGCCGCCCACACCAAGGAGGATGCGCTCGCCATCGCCGCCCATTGCGAGCCGCGGATCACGCTGGAGCAGCCGGTGAACATCCACCTGACCGGCTGCCATCATTCCTGCGCCCAGCATTATATCGGCGATCTCGGCCTGATCGGCGCCAAGGTGTCGGTGAACGAGGAGGGCGATACCGTGCCGGGCTACGACCTCCTGGTCGGCGGCGGCTATGGCGTCGATGGCGGCATGGCCCGGCCCTTCCGCGAAAAGGTCAAGGCAGAGGACGCGCCGGCTCTGGTCGAGGCGATCCTGCGGACCTGGCAGACCCATCGCGCTGCGCCCGATGAAAGCTTCGTCGCCTTCGCCCGCCGCCACGAGATCGCGGCGCTGCAGGCGCTGGTCGCTGAGACGGGAGAAGCGGCATGACCGTGCAGACGCCGAACCCGATCGTTCAGGTCCTGCCGGAGACCGCGCCCTTCAGCGAGGAGCAGCGCTCCTGGCTCAACGGCTTCTTCGCCGGTCTGCTCTCGCTCGACAATGCCGGCGTCACCGCTTTGTCGCCGGCGGAGAATGCAGCGGTTATGGGCGATGCGGATGACGGCGCGCCCTGGCACGATCCGGCCATGGCGATCGCCGACCGCATGCAGCTCGCTGAAGGCAGGCCGCTGCCGCGCAGGCTCTTTGCCGCCATGGCCCAGCAGGATTGCGGCCAGTGCGGCTATGTCTGCGAGACCTATTCGGCCGCGATCGCCGAGGGCAAGGAAGGCCGGCTCAATCTCTGCGCCCCCGGCGGCAAGGAGACGCTGCGCCAGCTCAAGGCGCTCATGGATGAAGGAGGCGCTGCCCCTGCGACTGCGCCAGTCGAGGCCACGCCCGCCGCTCCCGCCGGCCCGCTCGGCCGCTGCCGCGAGAACCCGGCGCTTGCCACCTTCCTGTCGCGCCGCAAGCTCAATGGCGAGGGCTCGGAGAAGGAGACCTGGCATGTCGAGTTCGACCTGAGCGAAAGCGGGCTCGACTACATCGTCGGCGACGCCTTCGGCATCGTCGCGCAGAACGATCCGCGCCTCGTCGATGCGGTGATCGCCCTGCTCGGCGCGCGGCCCGACGCCGATCTCGGCGGCAAGGCCTTGCGCGAAAAACTGCTGGCCGATTGCGCGCTCGGGCCCGCTCCGGATGCGCTGTTCCAGCTGATCTCCTATGTCACCGGCGGCGAGACCCGCCAGAAGGCCAAGCGCCTCGCGGCAGGCGAGGACCCGGATGGCGATCTCGACCGGCTCGACGTGCTCGGCACGCTGCACAAGTTTTCCGGTGCACGGCTCTCGCCCGAGGCCTTCGTCGAGGCGCTCGACCCGCTGCAGCCGCGGCTCTACTCGATCTCGTCCTCGTTCAACGCCACGCCCGGCCGCATCTCGCTGACCGTCGATACGGTCCGCTACAAGATCGGCAGCCGTCCGCGCTGGGGCGTCGCATCCACCTTCCTCGGCGAGCGTGTCCAGCCCGGCGACAAGGTACCGGTCTATGTTCAGCGCGCCCATGGCTTCGGCTTGCCGGCGAACCCGGAGACGCCGGTGATCATGTGCGGCCCCGGTACCGGCATCGCGCCCTTCCGCGCCTTCCTGCACGACCGCAAGGCGACTGGTGCCAAGGGGAAGAACTGGCTCTTCTTCGGCCATCAGCGCCGCGCCTCGGACTTCTTCTACGAGGACGAACTCAATGCGATGAAGCAGGAGGGTGTGCTCACTGGCCTCACCCTCGCCTGGTCGCGCGACGGCAAGGACAAGATCTACGTCCAGGATCGCATGCGCGAGCGCGGCGCCGAGCTCTTCGCCTGGCTGGAACAGGGCGCGCACTTCTATGTCTGCGGCGATGCCAAACGCATGGCCAAGGATGTCGAACGAGCCATGGTCGACGTCGTCGCCGAGCACGGCATGCTCTCGGCCGACGAGGCTGTCGCCTATGTCGCGGCGCTGAAGAAGGCAGGGCGCTACCAGGCCGACGTCTACTAAAGCATTTTTGAGCGAAGTGGACACCGGTTCGCGTAAAGAAAATGCGATAAAACAAGGGCCTAGAGCGATTTCGCGATGCGAAGAATTGCGGAAATGTTCTAGAGATTTGGTTTCCCACGCGCTCTACGCCTGAGTGTACTCGGCGCCTGCTCGGCTTTCGCGCGGGAACAACCCGTCGCAACGTCCTAACGCAATCTACATCTCTCGCCGCTTAAAGATCCGGGTCTCGCTCGGGCGGTTCAGCCTTGCGGTGTCTGGTTGGGGGAAGCGGATCATGCACGCCATCGTCGGGCGCGGTGCCGGAAAGCTCGCGGGTGCCGTGGAGCCGTCGCTCCTGCGCGACGAACTGCTCGGCGAGATCTTCGAGGCTTCGGCCAGGCGGACTCCCGACCACATTGCCATCATCTTCGGCGCCGAGCGTATCAGCTATGCCGAGCTCGACGCCCGCGCCGACAAGGTGTCGCGCGCGTTGCGGGCGCGCGGCGTCGCGGCCGGCGTCTTCGTCGGCCTGTGGATGTCCCGCTCGCTCGACCTGCATGTCGCGCTGCTCGGCATCCTCAAGGCCGGCGCGGCCTATATCCCCTTCGATGCCGACGCTCCGCCTGAGCGCATCGGCGAATGCCTCGCCGATTGCGCGGCGCAGGTCATCGTCATCGACGACGCCACCCGCGCCAGGCTCGACCGGGACTTGCCGGCCGAGGCCGTGAGCTGCCGCGAGCTGATCGCTGCCGGCGCCGATGCTCCACCGGTCGACCCGCGCGCCGATGGCGTGACGCCGGCGAGCCCGGCCTATGCGATCTACACCTCGGGTTCGACCGGCAAGCCCAAGGGCATCGTCATCGCCCACAGCAACATCTGCCACTATCTGCGCTCGTCTAACCTCGTCTATGGCATGGCGGCGGACGACGTTTCCTTCCAGGGCGCCTCGGTCGCCTTCGATCTCTCGCTGGAGGAGATTTTCGTCCCCTATCTCGTCGGCGCGACGCTCTGGGTCGCCTCGGCGCAGGTGCTGGGCGAAGTCGAGCGGCTGCCTTCCTTGATGGCCGAGGCCGGCATCACCGTGCTCGACACCGTGCCGACGCTGCTCGCGATGATGCCGCAGGACATTCCGAGCCTGCGCATCATCATCCTCGGCGGCGAGGCCTGCCCGCCCGCCGTCCGCCAGCGCTGGTGCCGGCCGGGCCGCAAGGTCTTCAACTCCTACGGGCCGACCGAGGCCACCGTCGTCGCCACCGTCGACGAGGTCACGCCGGACGAGGCGGTGACCATCGGCGTGCCGATCCCGAACTACACCTGCTATGTCGTCGACGAGGAGATGCGAATCGTCGGCCCCGGCACCGAGGGCGAATTGCTGATCGGCGGCCCCGGCGTCGCCGCCGGCTATCTCGGCCGCCCCGAGCTCACCGCCGAGAAATTCATCGCCAACCCCTTCGGCGGCGACGGCAGCGACCCGGTGCTCTATCGCTCGGGCGATGCCGTCAGCGTCTCCGAGAAGGGCAAGATCCTCTTCCACGGCCGCATCGACGATCAGGTCAAGCTGCGCGGCTTCCGGCTCGAGCTCGGCGAGATCGAGGCGAGGCTCTGCGACCTGCCCGGCATCTCGCAGGCGACCGTGGTGCTGCGCCGCGACGACGGCATCGACCGGCTCGTCGCCTTCGTGGTGCCGGAGGCCGGGAGCGCCTTCGACCGTGCCGCCGTGCGCGCCGCGCTGAAGGAGACCCTGCCGCCCTATATGGTGCCCTCGCATTTCGAGGAGATGGCGAGCCTGCCGCGCCTGACCTCGGGCAAGGCCGACCGCAAGGCGCTGAAGGCGGCGCCGCTGACGCTGGCGGCCTCGACCGAGGAGCAGGAGGAGCCGCAGAGCGCGACCGAAGCGGCTTTGCTCGACGCCGCCAAGCCGCTCTTCCCGGGCCAAACGATCGGGTTCGAGGCCGATTTCTTCGCCGATCTCGGCGGCCATTCGCTGCTGGCCGCCACGTTCCTCGCCGGCGTGCGCGCCAATCCCGCCTTGCCGAGCGTCACGCTGGAGGACGTCTACAGCCTGCGCACCCTGCGCGCGATCGCCGCCCGGCTCGACGAGCGCGAGCAGGCCAATGCAGGCAGGCCGGCGCGCGATCTGTCCTTCGAGCCGCCGCCGCTGCGCCGTCGCCTGCTCTGCGGGCTCGCGCAGCTCGCCTGCATGCCGATGCTGCTGCTGGCGCTGACCGGGCCCTGGCTCACGATCTACGTGATCTATGAGCTGATCACCTCGGACGGGCGCATCGAGCTGCGCGAAATCCTGATGATGATGGGCATCTATGCGCTCGTCACGCTGTCGGTCATGCTCGCCGGCATCGTCGGCAAGCGGCTGGTGCTCTGGCGCACGCAGCCGGGCCGCTATCCGCTCTGGGGCGTCTATTTCTTCCGCTGGTGGCTTGCCCGCCAGTTCACCTCGATGATCCATCTCGGGCTGATGCAGGGCACGCCGCTGGCGAGCCTCGCCATGCGCCTGCTCGGCGCCAAAGTCGGCAAGGGCGTCTTCGTCAGCGGCTTCGAGGCCGGCGCGATCGACCTTCTGGAGATCGGCGACGATGTCACGCTCGGCGGCAAGCTCAGCCTCGCCAATGCCGAGGTGATCGGCAACGAGCTGGTGATCGGCACGATCACGATCGGCAAGGACGCCTATATCGGCACGTCCTGCGCCATCGGCCACGACACGGTGATCGGCGAAGGCGCCGAGCTCGCCGACCTGACCGCGCTCGCCGCCGGCAGCCGCGTCGGCGCCTTCAAGCATTGGGACGGCTCGCCCGGCCGCCATATCGGCACGGTCGATCCTGCCGCCTGGCCGCAGCCGGCACCGAAACCCTCGCTGCCGGTCCGGGCGCTGCAGGGCGTCTTTTTTGCCGCCATGCTGGTGCTGATGCCGGCGCTGGCGCTGCTGCCGATCTTCCCGGCCTTCGTCATCCTCGACCGGTTCGACGGGCCGCTGCAGGAGCTGGTCGGCATCGATTACCGCTGGGTCCTGCCGGTCATCGCCTGGCCGACTGCGATGGTGCTGATGCTCGGCACCGTCCTGTTCGTCACCGCGATCCGCTGGCTGGTGCAGCCGCGCTCGATCGAGGGCACGCATGCCATCGCCTCCGGCTACGGCCTGCGCAAATGGACCGTGGGCCTCGCCTCGGAAGTGATGCTCCAGAGCCTGTCCTCGTTGTTCTCGACCATCTATATGCGGCTCTGGTACCGGATGATGGGCGCGAAGATCGGCAAGGACACCGAGATCGCCACCAATTTCGCCGGTCGCTACGACATGATCGAGATCGGCGATCGCTGCTTCGTCGCCGACGAGGTCGTGCTCGGCGACGAAGACGTCCGCCGCGGCTGGATGACGGCCAAGCCGGTGCGCACGGGCGACCAGGTCTTCATCGGCAATGATGCGGTGGTGCCGCCCGGCGCCTTCCTGCCATCAGGCTCGCTGCTCGGCATCAAGTCGAAGCCGCCGGCCGATGTCGCGATGCAGCCCGGCGAGACCCGTTTCGGCAGCCCGCCGATCCTCTTGCCCTCGCGCCAGCGCTTCGACGATGCCGACATCGCAAAAACCTTCCGGCCGCCGCTCTGGCGCCGCATCCTGCGTGCCGTCTTCGAACTGTTCAGCGCCTCGATGCCGACGATGATGTTCATCACCATCGGCACCATCACCGCCGAGCTCTTCCTCTTCCCCGCCCTTGAAAGCGCCCGAGGCTGGGGCGAGTTCGCCCCGGTCTTCATCGCCTGCGCGGTCGGCACCTCGATCGCCCTGGCGAGCGCCGTGCTGCTGGTGAAATGGCTGCTGATGGGCGTCTACCGGCCCGGAAATCGCGGCCTCTGGTCGTGGTGGGCGCTGCGCACCGAGGCGATGACGACGCTCTATTGGGGCACTGCCGGCGCGATCCTGCTCAATGCGCTGCGCGGCACGCCGATGTTGCCCTGGGTGATGCGCCTGTTCGGCGTGAAGATCGGCCAGGGCGTCTATCTCGACTCGACCGACATCACCGAGTTCGACTGCGTCAGCATCGGCGACCATGCCGCGATCAACGCCACCGCCAATCTCCAGACCCATCTCTTCGAGGACCGGGTGATGAAGGTCGGCCACATCGAGATCGGCCGCGGCTGCGTCCTCGGCGCGCTGACCACGGTGCTCTACGACACCCGCGTCGGCGACCACGCCCGGCTCGGCCTGCTCACCATCGTCATGAAGGGCGAGGCGATTCCGGCAGGGACCGAATGGGCCGGCGCGCCCGCAGCGCCGGCGTGAGGGGATAGCGTTCAGCGGAAGCACCTGGCATGGCCAGCCTTGTCGGGCAGGCCTCGCTCGGCTTCGTGATTGCGTTGATCAACGCAGGTTTGGACAGCGCTGCCAAACGGCGCCTCAAAATCAACCACTTCAGGAAGTGGCTGGGGGACTAGGATTCGAACCTAGACAACCAGAGTCAGAGTCTGGGGTCCTACCGTTAGACGATCCCCCAACGGGCGCGTTGTCTGCGACGCGTCGGATGGCGGCGATCTAAACAACCTCGCGCCCGGTTGCAAGCCTTCTGTGACGATTTCGACATGCAAGGCGTTCACGGCGCCTTGCATGACGCCTCGGGAGCGTCGCCAACGCCGTGCCCCACGGTGTCTGCACCGCGGAAACATCTCAGTGTCCGTTTGAAACTCAGCCCTCATCCTGAGGAGCGATCTTAGGATCGCGTTTCGAAGGATGAGGGCTCAAGGAGGTTCCGAACAAACTTTCAGCCCACAGTGAGCGTCCGCCTGACCGCGTCGCGCCAGCCGGCGACGTGGTTGCGGCGGGTCTCCTCGGCGAGGCTAGGGGAGAATCGCCGCTCCAGCCGCCAGCGATCGGCGAACTGCGTCGGCTCCGGCAGCAGGCCGGCGTCGAGGCCGGCGAGATAGGCGGCGCCCAGCGCGGTGGTCTCCAGTACCTGCGGCCGGTCGACCGGGGCGGCGAGGATGTCGGCGAGGCGCTGCATCGTCCAGTCGGAGGCGACCATGCCGCCATCGACGCGCAGCACCGTCTCGGCGCCATCCGCCTCCGGCCAGTCGGAGCGCATCGCCTCGAGCAAATCGAGCGTCTGGAAGCAGACCGAATCGAGCGCAGCGCGGGCGAATTCGCGCGGGCCGGTGTTGCGGGTCAGGCCGAACATGGCGCCGCGGGCATTGGCGTCCCAATGCGGCGCGCCGAGGCCGGTGAAGGCCGGGACCAGATAGACCTGCTGGCCAGGATCGGCATTGGCCGCGAGCGGGCCGCTGTCGGAGGCCTTCTCGATGATGCCGAGCCCGTCACGCAGCCATTGCACGGCGGCGCCGGCGATGAAGATCGAGCCTTCGAGCGCGTAGTGGCGCACGCCCTTGAGCTGGTAGGCGATGGTCGAGAGCAGGCGATTCTGCGAGGTGACGGCCCTGGTGCCGGTGTTGAGCAGCGCGAAGCAGCCGGTGCCATAGGTCGATTTCAGCATGCCGGGCTCGAAGCAGGCCTGGCCGACGGTCGCCGCCTGCTGGTCGCCGGCGATGCCACGAATCGCGATCGCGCCGCCGAGCAGTCCGGGCTCGCTGTCGCCGAAATGGGCGGCGCAGTCGCGGACGTCAGGCAGCATCGCGGCGGGAATGTCGAGCAGCGCCAGCAGTTCCTCGTCCCAACGCCCCTTATGGATATCGAACAGCATGGTGCGCGAGGCGTTGGTCGCGTCTGTGGCATGGACGCGCCCGCCGGTCAGGCGCCAGAGCAGGAAGCTGTCGACCGTGCCGAAGGCGAGCTCGCCGCGGCGTGCTCGTTCACGGGCGCCGGGGACGTGGTCGAGGATCCAGGCGATCTTGGTGCCGGAGAAATAGGGATCGATGCGCAGCCCGGTGCGCTCGGTGACGAGCCTACCGTGTCCCTCCGCCTCCAGCGCTGCGCAGCGCTCGGCGGTGCGCCTGTCCTGCCAGACGATGGCGCGGTGGATCGCCTGACCGGTCTTGCGATCCCAGACCAGAGTCGTCTCGCGCTGGTTGGTGATGCCGATCGCCGCGACCTCCCCTGCCCGCGCCTCGGCGCGCGCCAACGCCTGCCGGCAGACCGAGAGCGTGCTCTCCCAGAGATCCTCGGCCTCGTGCTCGACCCAGCCCGAAGCGGGATAATGCTGCGGGAATTCCTGCTGGGCGCTGGCGACCGGCTGCAGGTTCTCGTCGAACAGGATGGCGCGGGAAGACGTCGTGCCCTGGTCGATCGCCAGAATCATGCGCCGCGCCGCCATGCCGTTTCTCCCGATTGGTCGCCGCCGGTTTCAAAAGGCCGGCCGGAACCGAGCTTTGCAGTGAAGATTGGGCTCACGCAAGCACAGCGGAGGCCCGCCGCAGTTTCGCCACAGGTTCTGCTTGGCAGGGGCCGCGTGCTGTTGTTACGCTGCCCTTCGAATGGAAACGTTCCAGTGTCGTGCTGGACTGTCGGCAGGCCACGATGACGGCCCTGACCGGCGAAGGGTTAGCAAGTGACGGTCGAAGACCGCCAGGACTCCGACCGCCCCCTCGTGGCGGCGGTCCCACTACCGGGCGAGCGGCCCGCGCCGCCGGACGCGGCTCGGTTTGCTCCGGCCCCGTTCCAGCGCCCTCCCCCGACGACTTATGCCGCGCTCGATCTCGGCACCAATAACTGCCGCCTGTTGATCGCGCGGCCGGCGCAGCATGGCTTTCGTGTCGTCGACGCCTTCTCGCGGATCGTGCGGCTCGGCGAGGGCCTCGGTGCCAGCGGCCGGCTCTGCGACGACGCGATGGACCGCGCCGTCGAGGCGCTCAAGGTCTGCAAGAGCAAGATGGACCATCGCGGCGTCACCCGCGCCCGCCTGATCACCACCGAGGCCTGCCGGGCGGCGACCAATGGCGTCGAGTTCGTCCGCCGCGTCGGCGAGGAAGCGCGATTGAACCTCGAGATCGTCGACCAGCGCACGGAAGCCTCGCTCGCCGTCACCGGCTGTGCCGCGCTGGCGGCGCCCGAGGCCGGCGCGGTGATCGTCTTCGACATCGGCGGCGGCTCGACCGAGATCGTCTGGCTCGGCGGGCGCGAGGCCGGGCGCGACCCGGCCCAGCGCATCCGCGAATGGGCCTCGCTGCCGATCGGCGTCGTCTCGGTGGCGGAGCGCTATGGCGGCGTCGAGGTCGGGCGCGAAAAATTCGAGCGCATGGTCACCGATTGCAGCGAGGCGCTCGCGCCCTTCGCCGCCAAGGCGGCGGCGGCGCGCGAGGCACCGAATTTCCATCTGCTCGGCACCTCCGGCACGGTCACGACCGTCGCCGGAATCCATCTGCGGCTGCCGCGCTACGACCGGCGCCAGGTCGACGGGCTGTGGATGCAGGATGGCGACATCTGCAGCGTCATCGACGAGCTCGTCGAGATGGACTATGCCCAGCGCCAGGCCAATGCCTGCATCGGCCGCGAGCGGGCCGATCTGGTGCTCGCCGGCTGCGCCATCTTCGAGGCAATCCGGCGCGCCTTCCCGAGCCCGAAGGTGCGCATCGCCGATCGCGGCCTGCGCGAGGGCATCCTGCTCAGGATGATGCATGAGGACCGCGCCTGGTGGCGCCGAAGGCAATGACGACGACGAAATCCGGCGGTGGCGCACGCGACCTGCGCATAAAGGTCAAGAAGCCCGCCAAGCGCAGCCATTCCTCGCAGCTCTGGCTCGAGCGCCAGCTCAACGACCCCTATGTGAAGCGGGCGCGCGAAATGGGCTATCGCTCGCGCGCGGCCTTCAAGCTCGCCGAGATGGACGAGCGCTACAAGTTCCTGAAGCCCGGCCAGAAGCTGGTCGATCTCGGCTGCGCGCCGGGCGGCTGGTGCCAGGTCGCCGGCGCCAAGGTCGGGCTCGACAAGGGCAAGGGCAAGATCATCGGCATCGACCTCCTGCCGGTCGACCCGATCCCGCATGTCGAGCTGATCCAGCTCGACTTCATGGCGGAGGAAGCCCCTGCCCTGCTGATGGAGAAGCTCGGCGGCAAGGCCGACGGGGTCATGTCCGACATGGCCGCCAACACCACCGGCCACAAGAAGACCGACCATCTCAGGATCATCGGCCTCGCCGAAGCGGCAATCGAGTTCGCCAATGACGTGCTGGCGCCGGGCGGCTTCTTCCTGGCCAAGCTGTTCCAGGGCGGCGATTCGGCCAATCTGCTGGCGCAGCTCAAGCGCGACTTCACCCTCGTGCGAAACATCAAGCCGGCGGCGAGCCGAGCCGATTCGTCAGAACTCTACGTGCTGGCGACCGGTTTCCGGCGGAAACCCGAAGCCGAGTTGGACGCGGAAGACTGATCGTCTCAGCTCTCGGCCAGCCGGCCATCGACCAGATGGATACGGCGGCTCGCCTTGGCGGCCATCTCTGTATCGTGGGTCACCGCGATCACCGTCTTGCCGCGCTCGCGCACCAGCGCATCGAGAATCGAAAAGACCTGCTCGGAACTCCGGCTGTCGAGGCTGCCAGTCGGCTCATCGGCGAGGATCAGCGGCGGGTCGTTGGCGAGCGAACGGGCGACGGCAACACGCTGGCGCTGGCCGCCCGAGAGCTGGTCGGGCCGCTTGTCGAGATGGTCGTGAAGACCGAGCGCGCTCAGCAGCTCGGTCGAACGATCGCGCATGGCGACGGTACCGAGCCGGCCGAGGCGGCGCATCGGGATCTCGACATTCTCCCGCACCGTGAATTCCGGCAGCAGGAAGTGGAACTGGAAGACGAAGCCGAGCGTGCCCAGCCGGATCGCCGCGCGCTCGCGTTCAGTCAATCCGGCGGTATCCCGGCCCTCGATCGCGAGCGTGCCGCTGGTCGGCCGGTCGAGCAGACCGAGCAGATAGAGCAGCGAGGATTTGCCCGAGCCGGAGGGGCCGGTGATGGCGACGAACTCGCCCGCCCCGATCGCCAGCGTGATGTCCTGAACCAGCGTCACCGGCACGGCGGCGGGCAGGACGCGGGTCACCCCCTGTGTTTCAATCAACGGGCTCATGTCGCGCCCCGGATGATGTCGACCGGGTTGAGCCGCGCCGCCTGCCTTGCCGGCAGGTAGCCGGCGATACCAGCCGAGACGAGGGCGAAGCCCGCGGCGATCAAATAGTGCCAGATGCTCCAGGCCAGCGGCAGGCGGGTGATCTCCTGCGCGACATTGGCGCCCGACAATTCGAAGCGGACCAGCGAGAGCGCGAAGCAGAGGAGGAAGCCGACCGCCCAGCCGACCAGCGAGCCGCCGGCGCCGAGCGCCAGCCCTTCGAGCAGGAAGAGGCGGCGCATATCGGTCTCAGTGAAGCCGAGCGACTTCAGGATGGCGATGTCGCGCGCCTTCTCATGGGTGATGGTCGAGATGATGTTGAAGATGCCGAAGCCGGCCACCAGCAGGATCGCGCCGACGACTGTGTACATGATCACATTGCGGATCACGAGCGCCTCGAGCAGCGACTCGTTCGCCTCCTGCCAGGCCATCGCCTTGTAGCCGAGCTGCGCCTCGGCCCGGCGCGCCACCTGCGGCGCGGCGTTGGGGTCGTCGAGCTTCAGCCTGATCTCGTTGATCGCGTTGGGGCGCTCGCTGAGGATCTGGGCGTTCTTGAGCAGGACATAGCCCTCGCCCTCGTCGCGGGCGGTGGTGCCGGTGTGGAACAGGCCGACGATCTTGAAGGCGCGGCTCTGGCCGGTCGAGGAGACGACGGTCACCGTGGTGCCGAGATCGGCGCCGAGGCGCTGCGCCAGCCGGTCGCCGACGACGATGTTGTTGCCGCCGGCGATCAGCGAGGTGAAGCTGCCCTGGCGGAAATCCTTGGCGAGCGAGGAGACCTTCATCTCCGCCTGCGGCTCGATGCCGATGATGGCGATGCCGACATCGCGGCCGGAATAGCGCACCACGCCTTGCGTCTTCAGGCTGAGCGCCAGCCGCCCCGGCACCCAGGCCCGCAGCATCGCGACGGCCTCGGTCGGGTTGAGGATGCCGCGCCGGTCGTCCTTCGGCCGCAGGCCGGCGATCTGGACCGCGGCAAAGGCGTCCTGCGCCGGCTGGCGGCGGGCATTCCGGTACTCGTCGGTGATGTCGACATGCGGCATCGTGTCGACGAGGCGGGCGACGAAATCATCCTCGCCGCCCTGCATCAGCGAGGCCATCGCGATCGAGAAGCCGACGCCGAGCGCGACGCCGACGATCGCGACCAGGGTCTGCCGGCCGCGGCCGCTGATATGCGTCAGGGCCAAAGCGAGGATCAGCCGCATGGCTTCAGCCTCCTGCCGGCGCAACCCGGGCGCCGTCGCCGAGCTTGTCGGGATAGGGCATGACGACCCGCGCCTCTTCCGTCAGCCCCGAAAGCACCTCGACATCGCCGGTGCCGCGAATACCGATCGCGAGCTCGCGGCGGCGGGCGCGGTCGCCGTCGACGACGAAGACGGCATTGCCCTGCACGGCGGCGACCGGCAGCAGCAGGGCCTCCTTCGCCACCCGCACGATGATGTTGAGCTCGACCGTCATGCCGATCAGCAGGGGCGTATCGTCCGGCAGAGCGAGGTAGACGCGATAGGTCTTGGCAACGGGATCGCCCTTGGGCGTGATGCTGTCGACGGTGCCCTCCAGCGTCCGGCCGGGGAAGGCGTCGGCCCGGATCAGGGCGCGCTGGCCGGGCTTGACCTGGGGGATATCCTCCTCGTTGACCTCGGCGACGACGCGCAGCGGCCTGGCCTCGCCGATCCAGAACAGGACGGTGCCGGGCTCGGCGATCTCGCCGACCTCGCCGTCGCGGCGCAGCACCGTGCCGCGCATCGGGGCGCGCAGCACATAGTTTTCGAGGCGCGCGATCTGGCCGGCGATCAGCGCCGAGGCCTGCCCCATCTCGCTGCGGGCACGGTCGAGCGCCTGCTGGCTCCCGACATTGCGCTCGACCAGAACCGCTAGCCGGTCATGCTCGGCGGTGGCGAGCTTCTGGCGGGCCTTGAGCTCGGCGAGGGTCGCCTCGGCCTGCACGCTGTCGAGGCGAGCGAGGACATGCCCCTGCTCCACGCGCTGGCCCTCACAATCGCAGCGCTCGACGATTCGCTCGCGCACCAGCGCCGTGACCTTGGCCCAGTTGCGCGGCTCGACCGTGCCGGTGGCGTAGACGATCTCGGCGGCATCGCCGCGCCGGGCTGCGACCGTCGCGACTGCGGCAGGCTTGGCCAGGAACCAATAGGCGCCGCCAGCGGCGGCGATGGCCGCGGCGGCAAGAAGAAGACGAGAGAACTTCACGACATCCCCCGCAGGAGGCATCACGCCGGCCTGCCCTGCTCGCGATCATCGCGAGTCGGACGCGTTGCGCCGGCAGCGTCTTGCGCGCACAATCGCGAAAGACCGACCGTCGGTCATTTTACAGACCGACGGTCGGTCGTCAAGAGAAAGCGTGTTGGATGCCCCGTATCGTGAAGTCCGCGGATGATCGCAGAAACCAGATCCTCGACGGCGCCCAGGCGCTGTTCTTCGAGCGCGGCTACGAGCGGACGACGGTCAACGACGTGATCGCCAAGGTCGGCATCTCGAAGGGCGGCTTCTACCACCACTTCTCGGCCAAGGAGGATCTGCTGGAGGGGATCACCGCCCGGCTGGCGCAGGACGCCGTCGCGCGCGTCCGCGACATCCTCGACGACCCCGCGCTCGGCGCACTCGAACGCTTGAACGCTTTCCTCGCCCGCTCACGCCAGATGAAGCGCGAGGACGCGCCGAAGCTGCGCGCCGCCTTCGACGTCATCTTCCGGCCCGAGAACCTCCTGCTCTACCACAGGATCAACGCCGCCTCGATCGCGGTGATGCGGCCGGTGCTGACCCGCATCATCGTCGAAGGCACGGCGGAAGGCGTGTTCGCGGTGCCCGAGCCTGAGGCGGCCGCGGACATCATCCTGCATATCGGCGCGAGCACGCACGACATCATGGCGCGCACAATCACCGCATCGGGCACGGCCGAGGAGGATGCGGCGATCGACGAGCTCGACCGGCGCCTACACTTTTACGGCATCGCAGTCGACCGCATCCTCGGCCTGCCCGACGGCAGTGTCCCCTTCGTCGAACCCGGTTTCACGCGCGCCGTGATGACAGCGCGCTGATTGGTATCAGCCGGCGCGGCCCGCAAGGTCGATCGCCGCCTTCACCGCGACCGCGTAGCCCTGCGGCCCCAGCCCGGCGATGACCGCCGTCGCGGCGAGCGAGACATAGGATTTGTGGTAGTGCGGCTCGCGGCGGTGGATGTTCGAGATGTGGAGCTCGACGATCGGCCCCGGGAACATCTTCAGAGCGTCGAGGATCGCGATCGAGGTGAAGGAATAGGCGGCGGGGTTGATGATGATCGCGGCGCCCTGGTCGATCGCCTCGTGAATCCAGTCGATCAGCTCGTATTCGCGATTGCTCTGGCGGAAGACGATCTCGCGCCCGCCGGCAGCCTCAACGCACATCGTCTCGACCTCGGCGAGCGTGGTGGAGCCATAGATCTGCGGCTCGCGCGTGCCGAGCCGGTTCAGATTGGGGCCGTTGAGGACATAGATCGGCTTGCTCACGGGTCGGTCCTCTCCTGTCAGCCCTGGTAGCCCATCAGGCGCGGCAGCCAGAGCACGAGGCTTGGGAAGAAGGTGATCAGCGCCAGCGCGACCAGCATGGCGCCAAGGAAGGGCATGCATTCGCGCACGATCTGGCGCAGCGGCACCTCGGCGATATTGGTCATGATGAAGAGCAGGAGACCGTAGGGCGGCGTGATCAGGCCGAGCATGATGTTGACGATCACGACAACGCCGAAATGCACCATGTCGATGCCGAGCGCCTTGGCGGTCGGGATCAGCACGGGAACGACGATCAGCAGGATCGCGGTGCCCTCGAGCAAACAGCCGAGGATCAGCAGCAGCAGATTGACCAGGATGAGGAAGCCGAGCGGCGACAGGTTCCAGCCGGCCAGCAACACGCGCAGGCTGTCGGGAATGTTCTCGATGGTGACGACGTAGTTGAAGACCAGCGCGCCGGCGATCAGCATTCCGATCGAGGCGGTGGTGCGGGCGCTGTAGGCGAGCGAACCGTAAAAGGTGCGGAAGCTGACGCTGCGATAGAGCAGCACCGAGACGGCGAGCGCATAGGCCGCGGCGACGGCGGCGGCCTCGGTCGGCGTCGTCGCACCGCCATAGATGCCGCCGAGCAGCACGACCGGCATCATCAGCGCCGGAAGGGCCCGCCAGGTGATGCCCGGCCATTGCCGCAACGGGATCGGCGGCTCGACCGGGAAATTACGCCGCCTGGCGGCCGAGGCGACGATCGTCATCTGCGCCAGCGCCATCAGCAGGCCCGGGATGACGCCGCCGAGGAAGAGGAAGCCGATCGAGGCGTCGGAGACCAGCGCGTAGAGCACCATAGGGATCGAGGGCGGGATGATCGGCCCGATCACCGAGGACGCGGCGGTCAGCGCCGCGGCGAAGGCCGGCGGGTACCGGCCATCCCTGGTCATCATCGCCTGCATCATCCGCCCGGTGCCGGCGGCGTCGGCGATGGCCGAGCCCGACATGCCGGCGAAGATCAGGCTCTGGAGGACGTTGACCTGGGCGAGCCCGCCCCTGAAGCGGCCGACCAGCGCATCGCAGAAGCGCAGCAGCCGCTCGGTCATCGAGCCGATGTTCATCAGCTCGGCCGCCAGGATGAAGAGCGGTACGGCGAGGATGACGTAGTTGGTGTACATGCCGTTGAGCAGCTGCTCGGCGGCGATCGAGAGGTCCTGCCCGGCGACGAGGAGGTAGAGGATCGAGCCGGCAATCATGGCATGGCCGATCGGCAAACCGAGCAGCGAGAGCGTGACGATGGCGAGGATGGCGAGGGAGAACGGCGTGCTCATACGCCCGAGCCCGCCTTGGTCGGATCGAAGGCCTCAGGCGCCTTGCCGCGCAAGGCGCTGAAGCCGAGCCAGAGATAGCGGATGATCGCGCCGACCGCGAAGGCGATGTAGATCGCGTAGACCCAGTTGAACGGCAGCTTCAGGTATGCGGTGCGCTCGACCTTCATGAAGGCGACGTAGTCGGCCATCGCCGGCAGCGAGATCACATAGAGCACGACGAGCGCGGACGCGGTGATCAGCGCCATCACGCGGCGCGGGCCGGGCCCGACCGCGCCATAGATGATGTCGAAGCGGATCTCCTCGCTCTCGCGCAGGACGAAGCCGGCGCCGAACAGCACGAGCCAGAGCCAGAGGATGACGCTGATCTCGTGCGTCCAGCCGATCGGGAAGTTGAGCAGATAGCGGAAGACGATCTGCACCAGGAAGACGAGGAACATCGCGCCAAGCATCAGCGCGAGCAGGTTCTCGGCCCGGCGCGCCATGAAGGCGCCGAAGGCTTTCAGCGAGTTCGGCATCGCCCCTCCGATGAAATTCGGCCCGCCGGCCCCTCCCGCGGCGGGCCACGCCAAGCCCCGAAGGACCAGCGCTAGACCTCGGTCGCTGCCGCGTAGCGATACGCTAGAGCGCGTTGATCTTGTCGAGCATGCCGGGCACCCAGCCCTTGGCCAGCTCGGATTCCAGGTATTTCTTCTGCGCGAAGTCGCGGAAGGCCTTGAGATCGGGCGTATAGACCTCGAGCCCCTGCTTCTTGAAGAAATCGACCAGCTCGGCCTCCTTGGCGAGATGCTCCTTGGTGCTCCAGTCGATGGCGGCATCAGCCGCGGCCTGGAAGGCGGCCTGCTTCTTCGCATCCATCCCGTCCCAGACGCGCTTGGTGACGCAGAGCAGGTCGAAGCCGACGAGATGCGAGGTCAGCACGATCTGCGAGGAGACCTCGTAGAACTTCATGTTCTGGACGTTGGGCAGCGGGTTGTCCTGCCCGTCGATCGCGCCGCTCTGCAGGCCGGTATAGACCTCGGCATAGGCCATCGGCGTCGGATTGGCGCCGAGCGACTGGCCGAGGAACTGCCAGGCGTCGCCGCCGGGCATGCGCAGCTTGACGCCGGCGAGATCGGCCGGGGTGCTGACCTTCTTCTTCGGCTTCAAGCCGACCTGGCGGGCGCCGAAATAGGTCGGCCCGAGGATTTTGATGTTGAGCTTGTCCTCGGCCATCTTCTTGAGGTCGGCGCCAACCGGGCTGGCGAAGACCTTCTTGAGATGGTCGGCGTCGCGGAAGAGATAGGCCGAGGTGACGATCGACCAGGCCGGGATCTGGTTCGAGACGTCCTGCGGCGCGATGTTCCCCATTTCGAGGTTGTTGCGCTGCATGGCGACCAGCTCGGTGCCCTGCTTGAACAGGTTGCCCCCGTAATAGGGTTGCAGCGTGAAGTCGTCCTTGATGGCCTCGCCGAAGCGCTTCATCATCTCGGCGCGGATGTCCTGCTCCGAGAACACCGCCGAGAAGCGCAGATTGGGCTTGGCCTGCGCGAAGGCCACACCGCCCGTCAGTGCGAGTGCGCCACCGGCCGCGAGCAGTGTGCGCCTGTCAATTCCCTGTTTCATGCCGTTCCTCCCTGCGGGTTGGCCCCGCTTCATGGCAGACCATGCCCAACGGCGATTCAGCAATCAACTGGTATTTTTATTTTCCTCTGATGATTTTGATTTCACCAGAGCAATTGTGCCCTCCCTGCTCCGCGGCTAAGCTTGCACCGCCAGCCGCAGTTCCGGACGGATCCACGCATGTTGAATTACGCGCCACCGACCGCCTCGATCGGAGAGCTCGCCTATCGCCGCATCCGGGCGGACATCGTCTTCGGGCGGCTCGCGCCGGCGCAGCGGCTCAAGCTCGACGATCTGCGCGAGACCTACGGGACCAGCATCAGCACGTTGCGCGAGATCCTGAACCGGCTCTCCTCGGAGGGTTTGGTCGAGGCCGAGGGCCAGAAGGGCTTCATGGTCGCGCCGGTCTCGGCCAGGAACCTCAGCGAGATCGCCGCGCTACGCCTGCTGCTGGAGGGACATGCCCTCGCCCAGTCCTTCGCCGCCGGCGACATGGAATGGGAGGGCCGCGTCGTCGCCGCCCATCACAAGCTGGCGCTGATGGAAAAGCGCATGCTCGACAATGACCGGGCCGATCCCGAGCTCTGGAAGCGCTATGACTGGGAGTTCCATCACGCACTGATCTCGGCCTGCGGCTCGCAGGTGCTGATGGAGACGCACGCCTCGGTCTATGACCGCTATCTGCGCTACCAGATGGTCGCCGTGATCTTCCGCGGCGAAATCGCGGCGCAGGAGCACCAGATCCTGCTCGACTGCGCCATGCGCCGCGACATCGTGCGCGCAAACGACGTGCTGACGACGCATATCAACGCCTGCGTCGAGCACACGCTCGCCGGCGACCGGCTGCAGGACTGAGCGAGCCGATAAAAGAAGGCCCGCCCCGCGTCTCGGCGGAACGGGCCTGCCTGTCACAATGAGCTATGCGCTCAGTCGAGCTTGAACTTCGAGAGCTCGCGGTGCTCGCCATAGATGCGGCGGACCGTGCCGGTGATCGAGCGGTAGACGATCGTCTCGGTCTCGATCACCTCGGGCCCGAAGCGCACGCCCGAGAGCATGCCGCCATCGGTGACGCCGGTGGCGCAGACGATGACGTCGCCCGAGGCCATCTCGGCCATGTCGTACTTCTTGTTCGGGTCCTTGACGCCCATCGTCGCGGCGCGTTTGCGCTTCTCCTCGGTGTCGAGGATCAGGCGGCCCTGCATCTGGCCGCCGACGCAGCGCAGCGCCGCCGCGGCGAGCACACCTTCCGGCGCGCCGCCGATGCCGAGATAGAGGTCGATGCCGGTCTTCTCCGGCTCCGTGCAGAAGATCACGCCGGCGACGTCGCCATCGGTGATCAGGCGGATCGAGGCGCCGGTCTTGCGGACCTCGGCAATCAGCTTCTCGTGGCGCGGCCGATCCATGATCAGCGTGTTGATCTCGTGCGGCTTCACGCCCTTGGCGCGGGCCAGCGCGTTGATGTTGTCGGCGGCCGAGGCGTCGAGATCGACGATCCCCTGCGGATAGCCGGGACCGATGGCGATCTTGTTCATGTAGACGTCGGGGGCGTAGAGCAGCTGGCCGGCGCCAGCCATCGCCATCACCGCGATCGAACCCGGCATGTCCTTGGCGCAAAGCGTCGTGCCCTCGAGCGGGTCGACGGCGATGTGGACCTTGGGACCCTGCTTGTTGCCGACCTTCTCGCCGATGAAGAGCATCGGCGCCTCGTCGCGCTCGCCCTCGCCGATAACGATCTCGCCGTCGATCGGCAGGCGGTTGAGCTCGCGCCGCATCGCATCGACCGCGGCCTGGTCGGCGGCCTTCTCGTCACCATGGCCGCGCAGGCGGGCGGCGGCGACGGCGGCGCGCTCGGTGACACGCACCAGCTCCATCGAGAGATAGCGCTCGATGATCTGGTCGGGCGAGATGCGGAGGTCTTCGGACATGGGGACTCCCTAGCGCAATGTGCGGGTGGGCAAGGTGAATAGCGAGCGGATTGTCGAGGATAAGGCGAAACGGTGGGTGGTTCCGCCTTTCACGATCATTCCCGCTCGATGCGGATGACTTGTGGCGCCTCGGCGATGTGGCCGTCGGCGCTGACCTTCTCCAGGGCGCCGCGGATGGCCTGTTCGCTGGTGGCATAGGTGATCAGCACGACCGGAACCGGCGCGCCGGAGCGCCCGCCGGGGTCCTGCTGGGCGGCGATCTCGGAGCGGCGCTGGACGATGCTTTCCAGCGAGATGTCGGCCTCCGCCATGCGGGTCGCGATCGCGGCGGCCGCCCCCGGGCGGTCGGCGACGGCGAGGCGGATATAGTAGCCGCCCTCATGACGCTGCATCGGGGCGCGTGTCGGCTGCTCCAGCCGGGCGACGGGCATGCCGAAGGGCTGGCCGGCGGTGCCGCGCGCGACGTCGGCGATATCGGCGATCACCGCCGAGGCGGTCGGGCCGCCGCCGGCGCCGGGGCCGACCAAAGTGATCTCGCGCACCGCGTCGGCGTCGATGGTGACCGCGTTGGTGACGCCCATCACCTGCGCGATCGCCGACGATTTCGGTACCATGGTCGGGTGCACGCGCTGCTCGATGCCGGTCTTGGTGCGCTCGGCGACGCCGAGCAGCTTGATCCGGTAGCCGAGCTCGTCCGCCATCTTCAGGTCGAGCGGCGTGATCGAGGAAATGCCTTCGACATGAATCGCTTCGGCGTCGATCTTCGTACCGAAAGCGAGGCTGGTCAGGATGGCGAGCTTGTGGGCGGTGTCGAAACCCTCGACATCGAAGGTCGGGTCGGCTTCGGCATAGCCGAGGCGCTGGGCGTCCTTCAGGCAGGCTTCGAAGGTCAGGCCCTCGAGCTCCATGCGCGAGAGGATGTAATTGCAGGTGCCGTTGAGGATGCCGTAGAGCCGGCTGACATTGTTGCCGGAGAGCGCCTCGCGCAGCGTCTTCACCACCGGGATGCCGCCGGCCGAGGAGGCCTCGAAAGCGAGCGCCGCGCCCTTGCTCTCGGCAAGCTCGGCGAGCGCGACGCCGTGGGCGGCGAGCAGCGCCTTGTTGGCGGTGACGACATGCTTGCCGGCGGACAACGCGGTCTCGACCGCCTTCTTGGCCGGGCCATCCGAGCCGCCGATCAGCTCGACCAGGCAATCGATCTCGGGTGATGCGGCGAGCGCGACCGGATCGTCGAACCAGGCAAAGCCGGAGAGATCGATGCCACGATCGCGATTGCGATCCCGGGCCGAGACCGCCGTCACGCGGATCGGCCGGCCGCAACGCGCGGCGAGCGCATTCTCCTGGCGCTTCAGAATGCCGGCGACCGCCGCGCCGACTGTTCCCAGGCCGGCAATGCCGACGCGCAGGGGCCTGATCTCGGAGGGAGCAGCGTGCATGGTCATGAGCGGCGGGGTCGCATGAGGCGCGCAGGGAGTCAACGGCGAAGGGCCTCAGACGACATCCCGAGGCCAGATCGCATTACTCGAAGCGGCAGACGACCTCGGCCGCGAGCTTGGCGACCTTCCCGTTCTCGAAACCGAGATAGAGGCGCAGCAGCTGGTTGCCGAAGGCCGTGATCTTGATAGTGCGCAGCGCCTCGATGCTGTCGCCGTCCGCCTGGGTGGAATTCTCGTCGATCGGCTTCCAAAACCAGGGCTTTGGCGCCCGGATCACTGCTTGCGCCAGCAATTGCTCGGCTTCGGCGCGGCCCATGCCGGTCGGGAAATACTTGTTGGCGATCTCGCTGGCGTCGCGGCCGCATTCCTTGGCGCGCGAGGCGGTCAGCACCTCGGCGATCAGGGCCGAGTCGGTGTCGGTGGTCCGACCGCGCGAGAAATCATAGGTCGCAAACAGGCAGACCAGCGCGAACAGGCCGAACACGATCCCGATCAACCGGCCCTTCGAGAGCATGATGCGCGCTCAGTCCCTGCTATCCGCACGGCGCTTGGGTTCCCATGTTTCGGCGGCCCGGTCCAGTGCCGGCGCGCAACACCACCGCGGTCTTTCCGGGGCCGCCCCCCTGAGCGGTGCCTCCTCGTCATGGTCGGGCTTATCCCGACCATCCACGTCTTCGCTTCACTGATCGAACACGGTGTTCAAGACGTGGGTGCTCGCCACAAGGGCGAGCATGACGAGCCGGAACAGCGTGATTGTTGTCGAACGGAGTCCTGCCCTACCCCGCCTTCGGCATCTGGATGACGTTGTGCAGGGTCTGGTCGGCGCTCTTCAGGAAGCGGCCGACATTGCGTGCCGCCTGGCGGATGCGCTGCTCATTCTCGACGATGGCGATCCGGACATAGTCGTCGCCATGCTCGCCGAAGCCGATGCCGGGCGCGACCGCGACCTCGGCCTTCTCGATCAGCAGCTTGGAGAACTCGAGCGAGCCGAGATGGCGGAATTTTTCCGGGATCGGCACCCAGGCGAACATCGAGGCCTGCGGCGCCGGGAACTCCCAGCCGGCCTTGCCGAAGCTCTCGACCAGCGCATCGCGGCGCTTGCGATAGGTCTCGCGCATCTCGCGGATGCAGTCGTCGGGGCCGTTCAGCGCCGCCGCGGCAGCGACCTGGATCGGCGTATAGGCGCCGTAGTCGAGATAGGACTTCACCCGCGCCAGCGCCGCCAGCAGCTTCTCGTTGCCGACGGCGAAGCCCATGCGCCAGCCGGCCATGGAGAAGGTCTTCGACATCGAGGTGAACTCGACGGCGACGTCGATCGCGCCCGGCACCTGCAGCATCGAGGGCGGCGGATCGTTCTCGTCGAAATAGACCTCGGCATAGGCGAGATCGGAGAGCAGGATCAGCTCGTGCCGCTTCGCGAAGGCGACGAGATCGCGGTAGAAGTCGAGCGAGGCGGTATAGGCGGTCGGGTTCGCCGGGTAGCAGGTGACGAGCGCGATCGGCTTCGGCACCGAATGCGCCATCGCCCGCTCGACCGCCGGGAAGAAGGCCGGCGTCGGCTCGGCCGGAACCGAGCGGATCACGCCGCCCGCCATCAGGAAGCCGAAGGCGTGGATCGGATAGCTCGGATTGGGCACGAGCACGACGTCGCCCGGGCCGGTGATGGCCTGCGCCATATTGGCGAAGCCTTCCTTCGAGCCGAGCGTCGCGACGACCTGCGTATCGGGGTTCAGCGTGACGCCGAAGCGGCGCTGATAGTAATGCGCCTGGGCGCGGCGCAGGCCGGCGATGCCCTTCGAGGCCGAATAGCGGTCGGTGCGCGCCTTGCCGGCGGTCTCGACCAGCTTCTCGATGACGTGCTTGGGCGCCGGCAGATCGGGATTGCCCATGCCGAGATCGATGATGTCGACGCCCTTGGCGCGCTCGGCGGCCTTGATCTTGTTGACCTGTTCGAAAACATAGGGCGGCAGGCGCTTGATGCGATGAAAATCGGTCATGGCGAGAACAGGTCCTTGCGGATCGCCGCGCGACGGCACGGCAAATCACATTCTTGCGTTACGCTGCCTTACCACCGCAACTTTCGCCCCGACAGCGCAAAAAACGCAAGATTCAGCGAAACGCAACGCATGCCGCATAGCGGCAACGCTTCAAGCCGGCGGAATGAAGGGCTGGCTGATCGCCCGGAACACGTCGAGTCCCTCGCATCGGGCAGAATGCGCCAGTAGCGCGGGATAATCACCGAGGGTGACGAGATTGGGATGCGCCTCGCCGGCGAAGCGCAGGGCGCAGGCGAGCGCGATGTCTGCATGGCCAATGCGGTCGCCGAACCACCAGTCGCCCGGGCGTTCGGCCCGCTCGCGCTCCAAGGCGGTGAGGACGCCTGCGATCTGGCCCCGGCAGCGCCCGGCCCAGGTCTCGGAGATCCGGTCGTGCAGCCGCAACTCGTAGAACAGGCTCACCGCCTTCTCGGCGAGCCCCATCGCCAGCGCGGCGACGCGCAGCGCCCGATGGCGCGCCGGCTCCTCGCGCGGGAACAAGGCGCTCTCGGGCGGAACAAGGCCGTCGAGATGATCGAGCATGGCATGGCTCTCGACCAGCACCAGCCCGTCATCGAGCTCGAGCGTCGGCACGCGGACCAGAGGATTGAGCGGCGCGATCCTGTCGCCATCGCCGAACACCGACCAGGGCCGGTGCTCGAAAGACAGCTCGTAGAGCGTCAGCGCGATGCCGACGCGGCGCACGAAAGGCGAATCATACTGGCCGATCAGGATCATGGCGGAGCTCCAGCGCAACGACGCGATTGGAACCGCCCGACCAATCCAGGGCAAGCCGTCTCACGAGCTGCGGCCCCTCATTCCGTCGGTAGCGGCGGCGGAGCGGGTGCCGGAGCCGGCGGCGGCAGGACCTTGCCGAGGCTCTGCGCCTGCGCGCCGGCGGCGTCGTTGGAGATTCGCTTGGCTTCCAGCTCGGCTTCGAGCTCCTTGAATTCTTCGACAGTCTTGCGCTTGGCCGGGCGCGTCACCGTGGTGCCGATCGGGATGTATTTCGGGTCCTGCGGCCGGGTTTCGGTCACGAACGGCTTGGGGTCGCCGGGTTTGGTGGCAAGATCGGTCAGTTCTGCGACCCCGCGCGTGGCTTCGCAACCTCCGAGCGCGGTTCCGACGAGCAGGGCGAGCCCAGCCGCCCTGAGCGAGATTTCGGTCCGCCTGTCAGCCATCGCCCTGCTTCCGCAAATTTTCTTTGTCACTCATACCGGTTAGGTCCTTAATGGGTCCAAAATGGGGAGTGCAACTCCTGCGTAAGGCTACCGAGGGGAGCGCCGTCATGTGTCCACCTGCCGACGAGAAGGGCAAGAGCGATCGGAAACCGGCGGAAACGCCGTTCGCCGAACTTCCCGCCGTGCCGGATTTCGAGGCGATGGCGCAGAACATGGGCAAGCTGGTCGAGCAGGCGGGCAAGGTCACAGCCGCCTATATGAGGCCGATCGAGCGCGGCGAGGCCAAGACCGGCCAGGCCGACGAGGCCAGCGAGATGGTGAAGGTGCTCGGCCGGGTCGCCGAACGCTGGGTCAGCGATCCCCAGAAGATCATCGAGGCCCAAGGCGCGATCACCAGCGACTTCCTCAGCCTGTGGAGCTCGACGCTGAAGCGCCTCGGCGGCGAGCAGGTCGAGCCGGTGATCGCGCCGGAGAAACGGGATGCGCGCTTCGCCGACCCGGAATGGAACACGCATCCGGTCTTCGACTTCGTCAAGCAGGCCTATCTGCTGACGACGCGCTGGGCCGAGGGCATGGTCGAGCAGGCCGACGACCTCGACCCGCATACGCGCGACAAGGCGCGCTTCTACGTCAAGCAGATCGCCGGCGCCCTGTCCCCGTCCAACTTCGTCGCGACCAATCCGGAACTGCTGCGCGAGACCATGGCGCAGAACGGCGAGAACCTGGTGCGCGGCATGAAGATGCTGGCCGAGGACGTCGAGGCCGGCGGCGGCGAGCTCAAGATCAGGCAATCGGATGCGGGCGCCTTCCAGATCGGCGTCAACATCGCGACGACGCCCGGCAAGGTCATCTACCGCAACGACATCATTGAACTGATCCAGTACGCACCGGCGACCGAGACGGTGCTGAAGCGGCCGCTGCTGATCGTGCCGCCCTGGATCAACAAGTTCTACATCCTCGACCTCAACGCCGATAAGAGCTTCATCCGCTGGTGCGTCTCGCAGGGGCTGACGGTCTTCTGCATTTCCTGGGTCAACCCGGACCATCGCCACGCGCTCAAGGATTTCGAGAGCTATATGCGCGAGGGCATCTTTGCTGCCCTCGAGGCGATCGAGCAGGTCACCGGCGAGAAGCAGGTCTCCTCGATCGGCTATTGCGTCGGCGGGACGCTGCTCGGCGTGACGCTGGCCTATATGGCAGCGACGCGCGACAAGCGCATCGCCAGCGCGACCTTCTTCACCACGCAGGTCGACTTCAGCCATGCCGGCGAGCTTTCGGTCTTCGTAGACGAGGAGCAGATCCGCGCTGTCGAGGAGCAGATGGCCGAGCGCGGCTATCTCGACGGCTCGCGCATGTCGGGCGCCTTCAACATGCTCAGGCCGAACGACCTGATCTGGTCCTATGCCGTCAACAACTACCTGAAAGGCAAGGCGCCGACCGCCTTCGACCTGCTCTACTGGAATTCGGATTCGACCCGAATGCCGGCGGCGAACCACTCCTTCTACCTGCGCAACTGCTATCTCGAGAACAAGTTGAGCAAGGGCGAGATGCGCGTCGGAGGCAAGCTGCTCGATCTCAAGAAGGTGACGATCCCGATTTACAATCTTGCGACCCGGGAGGATCACATCGCTCCGGCGAAGTCCGTGTTCCTGGGATCGCAGGCCTTCGGCGGCCCGGTGGAGTATGTCATGGCCGGCTCCGGCCACATCGCCGGCGTGGTCAATCCGCCGAACAAGGTGAAATATCAGTATTGGACCGGCCCCAAGCCGGAAGGCGAGTTCGACGACTGGGTGAAGAAAACCGAGGAGCATCCGGGCTCCTGGTGGCCGCATTGGTTCGCCTGGGTCGAGAAGCAGGCGCCCAAGCGCGTCAAGCCGCGCGTGCCCGGCGAAGGCCCCCTGCCCGCGCTGGAGGATGCGCCGGGGAGCTATGTGAAGATCAAGGCGTAGGAGCCGTCGGCGCTGGCCGCCTATGGTCGGCAGGAACCTCCCGTGTCATTCCGGGGCAGCCCGCAGGGCTGAGCCCGGAATCCCTGGTCACGACGCTTCCCGTCCTTGCGGGAAACAGAGTGACAAAGCAATCCAGGCAGGCGAAGCGCTCTGCCGCCCCTGGATTGCTTCGCTGCTGCGCGCAATGACGGCATTTCGCCCGTCTGCGCCGCGGTCATGGATACCGGGCCCGGCGCTGCGGGCTGCCCCGGAATGACGGCCCGGCCTCCGCTCAGAACGAAAAAAGCCGGCCCGAAGGCCGGCTTTGCTTGTCGCCGAGGCGCGGCTCAGTTCTTGCGGACGACCGGGCGAACCGGGATCGTCTCCGTCGGGGTATCCCAACGATAGGTCAGAGCGGCGGACACGATGTGGATATAGGGCTCGGCCTTGGCCGTGTAGGAGATCGCCCGGAGCGCCGGATTCACGACCTGCTGCGGATGATTGCCGGTGTAGTTCACTTTGGCCGAGTTGACGTGGATATAGGTGTAACCCAGGTCGAGCTTCAGCTTCTCGTTGAGCTGGTAGCTCGCGCCGGCGCTGAGCCAGAGCCGGTCATTGTCCGAGATGAAGATCTGGCGGTTGTAGTCGTTCACCGCCGAGAGCTCGTAGGCGACACCGGCGCGCAGCGTCAGATCGCGGTTGTACTTGTATTCGAGACCCGCCGAGAAGTACCAGCTGTCGTCATACTGGAAGTTCAGGCTGGTCAGCGGAACTCCCGAGGCCTGCGCGACGACCGGAATGTTGCGGAAGCGGCTCCAATTGGTCCATTCGACACCGAGATGGGCCTGCCACTGCTCGTTGATGACCTGCGAAACACCGAAGACGACCGAATCGGGCAGGTTCAGATTGGCCTTGACCGGAATGACGGCCGTCGGCGTCGGCCCTGTCGCCGTCCGCAAGGTGCCTTCCAGCGTCTGCCGGACCGAGGAGCGATAGGCCAGGCCGATCGTCGTGCCGTCGAACGGGGTCAGCGTCACGCCCAGGCGATAGCCGAAATCGATGGTGTCGCCCTCGATGATGACCGGCGCGGCGTTGGCCGCGACGCCCGCAGCCTGCTTCAGCGACGCACTGAAATACTGAACCTGCAGCGCCGCGCCGACCGACAGCCAGTCATTGACCTTATAGCCGATGGTTGGGGCGACGTTGATGGTCCGGACCTTGGCCGAGCGGCCGAAGGTCTGAGCCGCATGAACCTGATTCTCGGGCTTGGAGCGCAGGCCGAACGGCGCGCCGGTGGTAAGGCCGATCCAGAAGCGATCGGTCAGCTGCCAGGCCGAATAGGAGGCCGGGATGAAGGCGCCGTCGCCGCCGATATTGCCGGTGCCGAGCGGGCTGCCGCCTGCGGCCTGGATCGGCACCGTCCGGGGGCCGAGCGGGGTCGGGACAGTAACCGTGGTCGGCGAAGTCGGCTTGTAGTCGCCGTTCGCATAGAGATAGGTGAAGTTCCACTGGCTGTTGCGGCCGGGGAACATGGTGATCGTCGCCGGGTTCCAGGCCATGGCGCCCATGCCGATGCCGCCCGAGGCGGCGCCGGCATAGGCCATGCCGAGGCCTTCGGCGCTCTGACCCGAGCGGATCGCGAAAGAGCTCGCCGAAGCCGCGCCGGCCGCCAGCAGCGCCGAAAGCGAGACGGTGGCGGCGGTGGTGAGTTTCAGAAGGCTCTTCATCGCGGCGTCTTCCCCAAGCTGAGGTTCTTGTTGTGGCGGTTGCGGCGAAGCAGGCCGCGGAATCTGTCACCACCATGCCGCCTGCCGGTTTCCGCCGCAATCCCGCCTAGATCGCTGCCAAATTGCCTAGCTCGACCGGCTTTCCGCATCGGCAGGGCCAAAAACGTGCAAAAATGCTGCGTTTCGCGCATCCTGCGGCGAAGCCGGCGATGGAAAAGATAGTTTAGATGCGAACTGTCGCGGATTTTGCCATTGTGCGCCGCAACATAGACCGCATCGTCGGCTCCAAGCCATGACGCGCTTTCGTGGGGAGCGTTGCATAAGCGCCACAACTCCCGGCACACCCGCAAGCATGGCATGCGTCGCGGCGGGCTTGCATCGAAAGGATAGTCCGCACAGGATCGGCACGACCTTCGGTCTTGTGTTGCACACCTTGTTTGAAACGATTGAAAAAGGGGGAAACGACGTGAAACTGGTTCGTTACGGCGCATTTGGTCAGGAGAAGCCCGGCCTTGTCGACTCTGCCGGCAAGCTGCGCGACCTCTCGGCGCATGTCTCCGACCTCGCCGGCGCGGCGCTGACATCGGCCTCGCTCGCCAAGCTGAAGGCCCTCTCCCCCGAATCACTGCCGCTAGTCGATGGCTCGCCGCGCATCGGCGCCTGCGTCGGCGATGTCCGCAATTTCATCGCGGTCGGGCTCAACTTCGCCGACCATGCCGCCGAGACCGGCGCGGCGATCCCAGCCGAGCCGATCCTGTTCAACAAGGCGCCGAACTGCATCGTCGGCCCCAATGACGACGTCGTCATTCCGAAGAACTCGAAGAAGACCGACTGGGAAGTAGAGCTCGCCATCGTGATCGGCGACGGCGGCTCCTATATCGAAGAAAGGGACGCGATGGCCGCGATTGCCGGCTTCTGCGTCTGCAACGACGTCTCCGAGCGCGAATTCCAGACCGAGCGCGGCGGGCAATGGGCCAAGGGCAAGGGCTGCCCGACCTTCGGCCCGCTCGGCCCCTGGCTGGTGACGCCGGACGAGATCGCCGACGTGCAGAATCTCGCCATGTGGCTCGAGGTCGACGGCGAGCGCGTCCAGAACGGCTCGACCAAGACGATGATCTTCGGCGCCGCCTATCTCGTCCACTATATCAGCCAGTTCATGCGGCTCGATCCGGGCGACGTCATCACCACCGGCACCCCGCCCGGCGTCGGCCTCGGCTTCAAGCCGCCACGCTTCCTCAAGGGCGGCGAGACCGTGACGCTCGGCATCGAGGGGCTCGGCACCCAGAAGCAGCTGTTCAAGCCCTACGCGGGCTGACGCTATCCTGTGTAGATGTGAAGGGCGCTGCCGAACCTCCGGCAGCGCCCTTTTTCCATCCCGGCAGGCCGCGCGCCTACTGCTTTTGCAGCCAGTCGATGACCTCGGCCACCGCAACACGCGGCGTCGTCTGATGGTCCGCCTCGACGACGAGGCGCGTGCCGGAATAAGCGGCGCGATCGTTCATCGCTGGGCGATCGCCCGTGCCGATCACCCAGAGCGTCGGAGCGCGGACACCGCTCGCCTGGGCTGCCTGGGCTGCCGGCCCGGAGGGATCAAAGAAGTTGAGATAGGCCTCGGCCGTGGTGGTGATGGGAAAGGTCCGGCCCTGGTTGAAGTCGAGGAACTTCGCCTTCTGCGCCCCCTGCCCGGCCGCGACCATCGCCTTGGCCTGCGCAAGGCTCTCCCCGGTCTGGCTCGCGATGAAATCCGGGCGATGCCCTGGCGCCAGCGCCACCACCGCATCGACTCCGCCGACGCGTGCGGCATAGCCCATGGAGATGTTCGCTCCGAGACTATGCCCGGCGAGCACGATCCGGGATGCTCCGCCGGCCTTCAGGCGCGAAACCGCCGCCTGCACTTCTCCCAAAGTCTGCTCATAGGTCCTGTAGCCGGATGTCCAGGACATGCGCGGCAGCACGACGGTCGCGCCACGCGCCTTCAGTGCCTGCGCCAACGGCTGGAGCGGGCCCTGCCCGCCAGCCTTGCCATGGATGAGAATGACGCCGGTGCCGCGTAATTCGAAAGCGCCGGCGGATGCAAGCGTGGCGAGAGTAGCCGCAGTCGAGATCAGGCAGAGATGGACATATCGCCGGAGCCCATCCAGCGCAGCGGAACGCCACGGCATCTTCTTTAGGTCCTCATCGTTGAGTAGATTGTCATAGCCGCGGATCGCTTCATGCCACGCAGCTGACGGAACTGAAGAAAAAGCGCTGCCGGGGCCGTTCGACCTCACCCCCGGCAGCGCTTGCAACCCTACCCTGGCAGGGCTGCTTCAGTCTCGAATGCGCTCGTTCAGGCTCGGAAACCTGATCACTTGCGCCGATGCCGGCATCGGCATGCTCGCCGACTCCGCTGCAATCCCACCATCGCCCCGAACGGCGATATCCAATCCGTCCTGAGCCCGCCGCTCGACGTTCGCCGCAGCACGCTCGCGCTCCAATCTGCGCCGGCTGCGCGCCAGACGCACGCCCAACGTATCGAATCCCGGCATCGAATCGCCCCCGCTCTCCAGCCGCCACGATCAGCTATGAGCGCAAGCGAAATCGGCGGCATCCCCCATTTGGGGGGTGCCGCCGCAATTTCTCCAAGGGGAGCCAAGCCCGCCTGAGGCCGCGATTGTGAACGGCTGTCAACTTTCGGGCAGGCCGAGCATCAGCCGGATATTCTGCACGGCGGCGCCGGAAGCGCCCTTGCCGAGATTGTCGAGCCGGGCAATCAGCACGGCCTGGCCGAGATCGGCATTGCCGAAGACGCGCAGCTCGAGCTTGTTGGTGTCGTTCAGCGCCTGCGGCTCGAGCTTTCCGCTGGCCTCCGCCGGCACGACGCTGACATAGGTCGAGCCGGCATAGCGCTCGGTCAGCGCCGCTTCGAGATCGGCGGGCTTGGGCTTGCCGGGCAGCGCGTCGAGATGCAGCGGCACCGAAACGAGCATGCCCTGCCGGAAATTGCCGACCGAGGGCACGAAAATCGGCGGCCGCTCCAGCCGCGAATAGACCTGCAGCTCGGGCAGGTGCTTGTGCTTGAGGCCGAGGCCATAGAGCTCGAAATCGGGCGCCGTGCCAGCCTCATAGGCCTCGATCATGCTCTTGCCGCCGCCGGAATAGCCGGAGACCGCATTGACGGTAATGGGATGGTGGGCCGGCAGCAGCCCGGCGTCGACGAGCGGGCGCAGCAGCGCGATGCCGCCGGTCGGATAGCAGCCGGGATTGGCGACCCGATTGGCGTTGGCGACCCTCGCGGCGAAGCCCGGCTCGAGCTCGGCGAAGCCGTAGGTCCAGTCGGCTGCGACGCGATGGGCTGTCGAAGCGTCGACGATCTTGGGTGCGTCGCTGCCGAGCTCGTCGGCGAGCGCCACGGATTCCTTCGCAGCATCGTCAGGCAGGCAGAGCACGACGAGGTCGACGCCCGCCATCATCGCCTTGCGGGCGGCCGGGTCCTTGCGCTTGTCGGGATCGATGCTCTTGACCACCACCTCCGTCACGTCGGCCAGGCGCTCGCGGATGCCGAGGCCGGTGGTGCCGGCTTCGCCGTCGATGAAGATGGATTTCAGGTTTTGGCTCATCGGACCCTCGCAAGGCGTCTGGTGGAAGCGGGTGGAACTGGTTGGCTGGCTCTGGAACTCAGCCTTGTCGCAAGAGCGGACATCAGTTTTGCGACGGGCATAAAAAAACCGCGCTCGGGGCGCGGTCGCGGGCGTTCGGATTCTAGCCGAGCGTCATCGCGGTCGCGCCGGGGCGGCCTGTTCGGTGCGACGTCGGGTCGGGTTCATGGTCATGTGAGCGTATATGTTCCGGGTGGGGACGGCTGTCAATGAGCTGGACCTAGTCGTCGACACGCCCTCTGCGTCATGGTCGGGCTTGTCCCGACCATCCACGTCTTTGCTTCGCTGATGGAGCGCGGTGTCCAAGACGTGGATGCTCGCCACAAGGGCGAGCATGACGGCCGTGGATACCGCAACGTTCGGAATCACATGGCAGCCGAAGCTGCCATGCCGATTCAACCAGCCTTCTTCAGCGCCAGCGCCTGCAGATAATGCTGCGCCACCGCGGCGCCTGCGATCGCGGTCGCGTCGGCATGATCGTAAGGCGGCGAGACCTCGACGATGTCCATGCCGCGGAAATCGAGGTCGCGGATCGCCCAGACCAGCTGCAGTGCCTGCGCCGAGGAGAAGCCGCCAGCGACCGGCGTGCCGGTGCCGGGCGCGAAGGCCGGATCGAGCGCGTCGATATCGAAGGTGAGATAGGCCGGCCCCTGCCCTACGCGTTCCTTGATCCGCGCTGCGATGCCGTCAACGCCGAGCGCATGCGCCGCATAGGCATCCAGCACCTGGATGCCGCAATCGCGCGGCGCGACGGTGCGGATGCCGATTTGGATCGAGCGTTCGGTGTCGATCAGTCCCTCACGCACCGCCTCCAGCACGAAGGTGCCGTGGCTGATCGCGCCGACGCCATCATCCCAGGTGTCCTGATGCGCGTCGAACTGGACGATGGCGAGCTTGCCATGGCGGGCGACATGGGCGCGCAGCAGCGGCAAGGTGATGAAATGGTCGCCGCCAAGGGTGACGAGCTGGGCGCCGCCCGCGATGATCGCGGCGGCCTCGCTCTCGATCGCCCGGGCGCAGCCCTGCAGGTCGCTGCGCGGCAGCAGACAATCGCCGTAATCGACGACCGCGAGCGTCTCGAACGGGTCGATCCGCGAGGGGTATTGCGCGTCGCCGTCGAAGATCGCGCTGACGCGGCGCATCGCCTGCGGTCCAAAGCGGGTGCCGGGCCGGTTCGAGACGGCGAGATCGAAGGGCACGCCCCAGACCACGGCGTCGCAGCCGGCGACATCCTTGCTGTAGCGGCGGCGCATGAAGGAGAGCGCGCCGGCATAGGTCGGGTCATGAGCCGGCCCCTTGCGGTCGCCGGTGAAGGCGTGGTCGATCGTCGGGGTTTCAGCAGGTTCGGTCATCTCGAAAATCCGTAACAAATCAGCGCCGGCCGTTGAGCCAGACATAGAGGCACCAGGGCAGGATCAAGGCGAGCCCGGTCAGGACGAGCCGCAGCGTCGTCCAGGCGACCGGGTATTGCAGCGCCCTGCCATCGAGCTCCGGCACGCCGTGGATCAGGCCGAGCGCGCAGGCCGGGGCCAGGAAGACGATCAGCGCGTTGACGATGCGCCGCCCGCGCGGCAGGTCGCTGCGCGCCAGCGCGAGCAAAGCCGGCACCGCGACCATGCCGAAGGCGATCAGTACGAGCAGGACGCGCATGGCGGCTTCCGGTTGAACAGGGCGGCAGCCGATTTAGCACGGACGAGCCGCGGCTCCAGCCGTCTGCGGCTGCTCCCGCAGCCGATTCTGTCGTTTGACGGGAGCTAGCGGCCCCCGCCGACCCGGATGATCGAGCCGACCATGTAGGACGCCGCCTCGGACAGCGCGAACAGCACGGCTTCTGCGATCTCCTCCGGCTCGGCGACGCGCCTCAGCGGGATCGTTGGCGCGATGCGATCGACGCGGCCGGCATCACCGGTCGAAAGCGCGTGGATATCGGTCTGCGTCATGCCCGGCGCCACCGCGTTGACGCGGATGCCGGCCGGGGCGAGCTCGATCGCCAGGCCGATGGTCATGGAATCGACTGCCGCCTTCGAGGCAGCGTACCAGACATATTCGTTCGGCGAGCCGAGCCCGGCCGCGATCGAGGAGATGTTGACGATGGCGCGGTTCCTCGCGCCCTCATTGGCGAGCAGGGCCTGCGCCGCCTCGCGCGCCACCAGGATCGCGCCGGTGACGTTGAGGTCGATGCAGCCGCGGATGACCTGCGGATCGGATTTGGCGAGCGGGCTGCTCTTGCCGGTGATGGCAGCGTTGTTGACGACCGCCGTCAGCGGCCCGAGCGCTGCCCTGGCCTCGGCGAAGACGCGAGTGATGTCGGCAAGGTTCGCCATGTCGCCCTGGATCGCGACCGCCCTCGCCCCTGCCCGGCCGCAGGCTGCAACGACATCGGCCGCCGCCTGCGCATTGCCCTGGTAGTTGACGGCGACGTCATAGCCGCGCTCGGCGGCGAAACGGCAGATCGCGGCGCCGATGCCGCGGCTGCCGCCGGTGACGAGAAGGACGGGACGGTCGGACATGCGGACGGCGCTCCTGTGCAGTCGATGCGGAGTGGAAATCGAGGCAAAGCATCAGGCGCTGCTGGCGATTGCCTCGATCTTCTCGATCCCGCCGAGCTTCGGCGCGAAGGAGGCCCAGACCTTGCGCGCCCCGGCCTCCCAGCCGGGTCGGTCCTCCGGCTGCACGACCTTGCCGCCCTCGGCCTTCGCCTTGGTCATCGAGGCGTCCTCATCGGCGACGATGAGTTCGTCGAAATAGCCCGCCCCTTCCGCAGCCGCGGCCGCGAACGCCGTCTTGTCCTCGGCCGAAAGCCCCTTCCAGAAGCTGGCCGAGACCGCCACCACGCCGGTCGCCCAGATATGGCCGGTCTCGATCAGATAGGGCACGACCTCGTGCAGTTTGAAGCCGACATAGGCCGACTTGGTCAGATCCATGCAGTCGACCACGCCGGTCTTCAGCGCGTTGTAGGTCTCGGGGATCGGGATCGGCGTCGGATGGGCGCCGAAGCCCGACCAGAGCTCGGTATGCAGCGGACTCTGGATGACGCGGATGCGCTTGCCTTTGACGCTGGCGGGCGTCGTGAGCGGCTCCTTGGCGAGGAGATGGCGGGCGCCGTAATTGATGAAGCCGAGCACGACGAAGCCCTGCGCCTCGTATTTGCGCCTGAGCTCCTCGCCGAGCGGCCCGGCCAGGACGCGCTTGAGATGGGCGCGGTCGCGGAACAGGAAGGGCAGATCGAGGAGCTGCCCGTCCGGCACCCATGAGGAGAGCGCCGAGATCGTGAACAGCGAGGCCTGGACCGAGCCGAGCCGCAGGCCCTCGGCGACTTCCTTCTCGCCCCCGAGCGCGGCATTGGGCACGACGCGCAGGTCGAAGCGGCCAGGCGCGCTGATGTTGAGCTTTTCGGTGACCCGGCGCCAGATCTTCGTCTCCGGCTTATCCTCGCCGAGCAGGGAGGCGACCGTGACCGGCCGGCCGACGGCGAAGGCGCGACCCGATAGGAGGGTTGGCGCAGCAATCGAAGCGGCGGCGAAGGCGCGGCGGGTCAAAGCCATCGGAACAACTCCTTGAAGGACAGAGGTAGCGACGGCCAGGCCGCCACCGCAAGACAGAGGGTAAAGAGCGCGACGAGAAGGCTCGCCAGCAAAGGCAGCACGGCGCGGAAGACCGCGGCCGGCGAGAGCCGCATGATGCCGCTCACGACATAGACGAGGATGCCGAGCGGCGGCGTCAGCCCGTGGATCATCAGGTTGACGACGAGCACGACGCCGAACTGGATCGGATCGAGGCCGGCGGCGATGGCGGCCGGCAGCAGCAGCGGCGCGAGCAAGAGGATCGCCGCGCCGATGTCGAGGAACAGGCCGGCGATCAGCAGGACGAGATTGGAGAGCAGCATCACCGCAAGCGGCCCGCCGCCGAGCGCGGTGACCAGCCCGGCCATCTGCTCGGAGACGCGGTCGACCGCGAGCAGGAAGGCGAAGGGTGCGGAGGCGCCGATCAGCAGCCCGACCGCCGCCGCCTCCCCCGCCGCCTTGCGCAAGGACGCCAGTACGGTCGTTCCGTTCAGGCTGCGCAGCAGCAGGCAAGCGACCAGCGCATAGGCGACGGCGAGCGCCGAGGCCTCCGTCACCGTGACCACGCCGAAGCGGATGCCGACCACGACGACGATGCCGAGCCCGATCGCCGGCAATGCACCGACGAAGGAGCGCGCCCGCTCGGCATTGCTGGCGCGCGGGGCGGAATCGACGACGCCGCGGACGCTGAGATGGATGCCGATGGCGAGCGCCACCGTCAGCACCGCGCCCGCAACGAAGCCGCCGACCAGGAGCGAGCCGACCGAGAGATTGGTCGCCGCCGCCAGGATCAGGAAGGCTATCGAGGGCGGGATGATGTTGTCGAGCATCGAGACGACGGCGACGATCGCCGCCGCATTGGCGGGCGGATAGCCGCGCGCCACCAGTGCCGGCGCCATCACCTTGGCGCCGAAGGCGGCATTGGCGACCGAGGAACCGGACGCGCCGGAGAACAGCACGCTCGCGACCAGCGCGGTCTGCGCCAGCCCGGCCCGGAAATGCCCGACCAGCGCCGCAGCGAAGCGCACCAGCCGTTCGGCGAGGCCGCCTGCGGTCAGCAATTCGCCGGCGAGCAGGAAGAAGGGGATCGCCAGCAGCAGGAATTTCGACACGCCCGCCACCGTGTTCTGGACGATGGCCGGCTCCGGCAGCAAGCCGCCGAAGGCGCCCGAAAGCGAGGCGCCGGCAAGCAGGGCGAAGGGCAAGGGCGCGCCGAGGAGGAGCCCTGCCCCCGCCGCGAGTCCGGCGACCAGGCTCGGCGTCGCGACAAGGAAACCGGTCACGCTGTTCGCCAGCCCATAGAGACCCGCTCCGACCACTAATGCGGCGAGCGCCGCCCGCCAGGATTGTGCGAGTGCCGCTCGCCAGAGCACGACGACCAGCGTCAGCCCGCCGCCGATCGCGAAGCTGGCGAAGCGCAGGCTTTCAGGCAGGCCGAGCACGGTCGATGTGCCGCCGACCAGCGCGGCGACGCTGGCGCCGCCGAGCGCCAGCACCAGCGCGCCATGGACGGCAATCGCCTCGGCCAGGATGGCGGCGATGCGCCGCCCCGGCGCCGGCAGCAGGTTGACGACGACGTCGAGCCGCATGGCGAGCGCACTCGTCGCCGCCAGCGGCGCGCCGACCGCCACCAGCGCGACATTGAGCCAGATCGCGAGTTCGTCCGACCAGACGAGGCCACCGCCGACGAGATAACGACGGGTGACGGCCGCCATCACTACCAGGAAGAGGACGGCCAGGATCGCGGCGCCCAGCCATTCGAGGCTCGCCACGAGCACGCCGAGGCCGCGCCTGCCGATCGGCTGGGCGGACGGTTGGGTCGGCGCAGCGGCCATGGCGGCGCCCGGCACCAGCTCAGCGCAGCGGCGAGAAATGCGTCGGCCGCAGGATCCGGCTGCGCATCTCGAGCACGTAAGGGGCCGCCTTGGCCCGGAAGACCTGCCAGCGCGGATCGGCCTCCATCGCGGCGCGCCGGCGCTCGCGGTCGCCGGCATCCTCGAAGCGCCACATGTGCACGACCTCGTTGACCACGCCGCTATCGGTGGTGAACCAGCCGATCAGATGGCCGAGATGGGAGATCTGCAGCTCCATCCCCTCGGCGACATAGAGGTCGAGATAGTCGCGCACATGCGCGGGCTTGATGGCGTAGGTGCGCTCGTCGAGGATCATCCAAATCCCTCATGGCAAACGGCTGGCCGCGTTGCGACGAGCGATCAGTAGCCGTCTTCGCGGCAAAGCCCAACCGGCGCGGCACCGGCCGAACCTGCGATCGGCGCATGGCGGCCCTCGCTCGCGGCGAATGGCCGGCCATCGGCGAAGGGAGCACGCGCCAGAACCGCGGCAAGGAGAAGAATGAACTGCGATCCAGCCTGCCGAGAGCAACATCTTGCTTTTTTCGGACGCGTGGGCCGCTTAACCGCCATGCAGATAGAGATCGGCCTGGGCATCGCCGCGATAACGCGGCTCGGCCAGCGCGAATCCGGCCTGCCGCAGGAGGTGCACCGAGACGCTGTTGGCGGGATCGACCGTCGCCCGAACCGGCGAGATGCCGCGCTCCGCGGCGAAGGCGACGAGCCCGGCGAGCAACTCCTTGCCCAGGCCCCTGCCCCAGCTGGCGCGCCGAAGGCCGTAGATCAACTCTTCCGTACCATCGCCCGGCCTCGCGAAGCCGGCCCAACCGATCACCTCGCCGCCGGCGCGCTCGACGACAGCGCCGGTGCCATAGCCGAAGCGTTCGAGATTGGCCGCCGAACGCTCGACCCAGAGCGCCGCGACATCGGGCGCGAGCGCCTGCCCGTCATCGACGAAGCGGTGAACCTCCGGATCGGCGAAAAGGGCGACCAGCAGCGGCGCGTCGGCCTGGACGAAAGGCCTGACGACGAGCCGCGCCGTCTCGAGCTGCGATGCATGGATCATGGGACTGATTGAACAGGCTCGGGCAGCCGGACGGAAAGCCGGAGGCTACTCCTCGCCGGAACCGTAGGACCGCTCGGCCCGATACGCTCGCCGCTCGCCCTGGCGCTCATAGCGCCGCTCGCGGTCGCGATCCTGCGTCATGACGCAGTTGGCGTAGGCATCGGTGCCGCGCTGGAAGCCATAGGCGTCGCAGCGCGAGCGATCCTCGACGATCGGGTCCGGCGTGCTCGCGCAGGCGCCGAGAGCCAGGGTGAGAGCAGATGCGGCGATGATCCTCATGGGAAGAGGATGGAAACACCGCATGGCTGCTTTGGGGCGACAATCCGGCAGTGATGGGGAGACAGCTGAGCCGACTCAGCACGTCAGCGCGCAGTGCCCTCGGCGGCGCTTTCGAGAATCCTGACAGTCTCTTCCAGGCTTTCCTTCACGCCGAGCTGGAAGTCCTTGCGGAAGGCGATGATCGTGTCGGGCGGCTGGCCCTTGAAGGTATAGACGACGCTGACCTGGTCGGGATTGACGTAGACGGGCTTGCCGTCGCTGGGCGAAGTGAACTTGCAGAGCTTGGGCATGTGACGTGTCTCCGGAACGCTCTGAGCGATTCAGTCATCATAGCCTAGCAAACGAACGGGCCCCGCCACAGCGGTGGCGAGGCCCGCACGGAATCAAACCTGATGATCAGCGCGCGATGCGGGCACGCCCGCCGCAGAAGCGCTGCTCCACCGCACGCTCGTAGCCGAGCTCGCGGTCATAGACCATGACGGTGCGGGTCAGGCAGTCGCCCTCCTGCACCAGCCCGGTATTGATCAGGCGGCCGTCCGGGTCGGCGACGACGGTCGGCGTGCAAGCCGCCGCCGCTGCGGCGAAGCCGAGGCCGGCGATCAATTTGACGATGCGATCCATCACGGCCCCACTCACATATAGAGGCCGCGGCCGCAGCGACGCACGCGCCGGTGCTCGTAGTAGCCGGTGTAGCGGTTGAACACGCGCACCGTCTTGTAGAGGCAGTATTTGCCGTCGTTGCGACCGTCGTAATAGGTCCGGCCGGTGTCGAGATCGACCCCGAGGAACTCGTCCTTGCCCTTCTTGCCTTGGGCGAAGGCCGGGGCCGCTGCGAGGCTCAGAGCAGCGAACCCTGCTGCGGCGATGGCTATCTTGAGCATGGCATTTCTCCTGTCTTGCGGCGGAAATATGTCCAGCACCGCGTGCGGGGCTTTGGGAAGATCAGTCCGATTTTCGCTCGCTTCCGCGAGATTATCCACGGGGAGTGCCGTCGTCGGCGGGCGATCATGGCAATTCCTCGCTCAGCCCACAATAGATAGACTTGCCGGGCCGGCCCAGACCGCGCCGCAATCTGGCCATGATTGGGACGCGCGCCGCGCTCAACGATCTCGGGGGCTGCGAAGAACGGACATGTCCCAGTCTTCGGCTACGCCGCTAATCGACCAGACCAAGCTGACCTGCTTCGTCGGCAGGGTGGCTGGCCGTCGTGCGATTCAGGCGCTCAGCGCTGCGCCCACTTGCTGCCCGTTTGATGTACCAGCGCGTTCGAGGCCCAAGGCCTGCAACTGAACATCTTGCTGGGGGCGGTTGGAGCGGGTGAAGGGAATCGAACCCTCGTATTCAGCTTGGAAGGCTGCTGCTCTACCATTGAGCTACACCCGCGCCGGGCCGCCAAATTCCGCATCCGGCCGGCAGGTGTCAACCCGTCGCGGCGAAGAAGATGCCTTCATCCACCAGGGCGCGCATGCGGGTGAACTCAGATGTCGCTCAGAGCCCGCCGGCCGAGCCAGATCGCAGCGCCGGTGAACAGGCCGAGCGCGGCCCCGCCGACGATCGTGCCGAAAGCCAGAGCGCCAGCAGCGGCTATCGCTGCGCTGAAAAGCACGATCCCCATGATCCCTCTCTCCGACGGCCAGCCTAACGAGACAAGGCTGGCCGGCTGCCCCCATTTGGGGGCGAAAGAGAGAATTTCGAGTCCTTGCGTCGCTGCCCCCCAAATGGGGGGCGATATTGCCCCTCGACGCTGATATGCATTCGTGGGGGCAAAACATGTTCGAGTTCAGTGAGTTCTGCAATCCGTTGAGAGCCGAGGTCGCCGCGGCGATTCCACTGCCGCTGTCGATGTTGATCCACGGCCTCGGCATCCTCGCCGTGCTCTTCTTGGAGCCCTGACGGTCTTGGCCGCGCCTGCACGAAACGAGCCTCTCGCCGATCCCGCGCGGGCGAGGTAACGCCAGCCCGCCGGCATTTTTGCTGAACGATCAGCGCTTGGTCATCTCGATGTCCGGGATCGTCGGACTGGTGGCGCCACGCTCGCCCTCGACGAGCGGCGGCGACGGATTCCGCGAGATCCGCAGCGCGATGTAGATCGCAACGGCGACCGACAGCCCGACGAGATAGATCAGCATGCCCTGCGGGCCTCTGAGCTGCATCAGCAAGGTGGCGGCCAGCGGTCCGATCGCCGAGCCCGTGCCCCAGAGAAAAAGTAGCTGCGCCGAAAGGCCGACAGCCTGGTCGCGACCCATGCGGAAATAGGCGTGGGTGACGGCCACCGTGTAGAGCGGGATGCTGCAGCCGCCGATCAGGGCGAACAGGCCGAAGAGCCAGAACCGGCCATGGGCAGGGTCGACCTCAAGCAGCATCGTCAGACCGGCCGCCGCGAACGCAACGAAGCTGACCGAAACCAGCATGATCAGCCGGCTGGCGATACGGTCCGCCAGCAGGCTCATCGGCCATTGCAGCAGGAGGGCACCGATCTGGATACCGGCGGTGAGCAGGATCGTCGCGCGCTGGTCGAGGCCGGACAGGATGCCGTAGGCGGGCGCGACGCTGGTCAGCGGGCCGCCGACCATCCCGACATAGAGGCAGCCGACGACGGCGGCCGGCGCCTGCCGCCATAGCGTGCGCAGCCCGACCGAGACGATCTCGCTCGATTCGGGCCCTTTTGCCTGCGTCAGCGCGACGGGAATCAGGGCGATCGAGAAGGCCATGCTGGCGAATAGGAAAATGTCCTGGGACTGGATCGCGACGTAGCCGACGCCGATCTGCGAGCCGATCAGCGCGACGCGGTTGAGGATCTGGTAGATGCCGAAGATGCGGCCGCGCTGCGACCGGTTGGCCTGGCCGCTGATCCAGCTTTCGATGCAGATGCCGTGGCCGGCGGCCGCCAGGCCCATGATCAGCCGCGACGTTCCCCACCAGGCCTCCGGCAACAGCGGGAAGCTCAGCGTCGAGACCGCCTGAAGCGCGGCAAACACGGCAAAGCCGCGGATATGACCGACGCGGCGGACGAGCGCGGGATTGACGAAGCAGCCGATGAGGAAGCCGAGCGAATAGGCCGAGGCGACGAGGCCGATCAACAGCGGCGGCTGGTTCGCGATCGCCATCTGCAGCGGCACGACCGTGTTCACGATCGTCCCGGCAACCTGCAGGATGAGGGCGCCCGCAACGATGGCGCCGAGCGCGGCGACAGAACCGCCCCCTTGGGTCTTTGCTGTCACTGCACCGTCATACCCGAATAGCCGATCTAGCGAGGCTATCAGCTCGCCCGGATTCGGGGAAGGCGGAGTATTCGTCAGTCTCGCCTTATCGACGCGCCGCGGCGACAGCTTCGGGTAAAGAGCTGAAGTTATGGAAGGAAGGCGGCCCTCAGGAGGCAAGGTGGTGGGGGAAGCAGGACTCGAACCTGCGAAGGCATAGCCAGCGGATTTACAGTCCGCCCCCTTTGCCGCTCGGGACATTCCCCCGCCTTGCCGCAGGCCAACCCGAGAGCTGGCCGCAACCGCCTGTTTCACTTTTGTGAAGGGCGGCAGGCGCGGGCGGACTTATGAGGAGAGGGCCGCCGCCTGTCAACGCCTAAAAGGCATCTGACGACAAGCAATCGTGCCGAGCCGCCTTCAGCCCTGTGGCCAAATGCTGCGGTGACGCCTGCGCCAGGCGAGCGCAGCCGGGACGAAGGCCTGGAACGGCGTTTTTTCCGGCCGCTCGATCGCATCGGCGAGATCGGACGGCGGGTAAATCAGGCTGCGCACGCCATGGCGATGCAGCCAGACCGGCAGCTCTCCCTGCCGGGCGAACATGGCGACGACCTGCCGGACCAGTTCGCTGCGCAGGGCCCGCGGGCTGCCGACGGGCCTCGCCACCACGCAGAAGCGCGAGAACGGATTCGGATGAGCCTCCTCGCCCTCCAGGCAGAAGATCACGCCGCAGCGGTCCGGCCGCGCCTCGTCCGGCATGGCGTCGATGCGCCGCCACAGGCAGAACCAGCGCCGGCAGATCTCCGGCCGCGTCACATGGATGCCGCAGCCACTGCCGGTGTTGTGGCGGCACATGACGCCGGCCGGCTTGCCGACCTGCGGATCGACGATGCGCAGCACCTCGCAGCAGGCGACGCAATCGCCGCAATCGCGTCCGGGCACCAGATGGTTCAGCGTCCGGCCCGAGCGCATCGTGCCGGAATCGGAGCTTTCCGCCATGGCGCCTCTCCGGACTGCGGCGAATGGCGGAATCTAGCGCGAATCCTGACCTATCGAAAGCTCAGCCGCCACGTGCTTCAGCACGAAGGCGACGCGGATCCCGACATCGGCGCGCGGCAACTCGACGAGTTCGTAGCCCTGCTCGCGATAGGCCGCGGTGACCGCCTCATAGGTGCGCTCGGCCTCGGCGAAATCCTGCCTGCGCTCGGCATCCTGCGCGTAGATCTCGCGCCAGGGCGGTGCGATGAAGACGATGCGGGCATAGCGGAAGGCATGGGCCGCGCGGTCGACATGGTCCGGTACCGGCAGCCCGCACAGCCTGAGATAGCCGATGCTGTCGGGCACGCCGCGGTCGAAGAAGACCGGAGCCGTGCTTCCCTGCGCTTCGGCATGGGAGCGCAGATCGAAATTCAGCATCAGCTCGGCAAACAGCGCCGGATCGCGCCAGGGCAAGGCCGGCCCGTCGATGGCGAGCTGGTCGCGGATGATCGCCCGTCCCGCCTCGGGCGCTACGCTGTGTCCCGCAACCGCCAGCGCATCGAGCAATGTCGTCTTGCCGGCTCCCGGCCCGCCAGTCAGCACGAACAGGCGCTCATGTCTCGTCGTCATCCGCAGTCTCTCCTTGCAATGAATGGGGTGAAAACCCCGCTTAGCGGCCTTCGGGCTGGCCAAGCCGGCCGCGCCATGGCAGGGCATGGCGTCACCTTTCCGGAGCCATGATGTCCGCCCCGTCCCGCCCCCGTCCCCAGAGCCGCCACGGTCGCCCGCATCGGGACGGCCCACCGCCGCACCGGCCGGGCGAGATCGACGAGGCGATCCTCTACGGCGCCCATCCGGTGATCGAGGCGCTGCGCAATCCGCGCCGGCGCTTCCGCAAGCTGCTCGCCACCGAGAACGCGCTGAAGCGGCTGACCGAGGAGGTCGGCGAATTGCCGATCGAACCGGAGATGGTGCGTCCCTCGCACATAGACCGGCTGCTGACGCCGGACGCCGTGCACCAGGGGCTCTATCTGGTCTGCGATCCCCTGCCCTCGCCCGATCTGGATAGCCTGCCGGACGATGCGATCGTGCTGGCGCTCGACCAGATCACGGATCCGCACAATGTCGGGGCGATCCTGCGCTCGGCTGCAGCCTTCGCGGTCGCCGCCGTGATCGTCACCATCCGCCATTCGCCGGCGGCGACGGGCGTCCTGGCCAAATCGGCCTCCGGCGCGCTCGAGCACGTGCCGCTCGTCGCGGTGAAGAATCTGGGAGATGCGCTGACGAGGCTGGGGGAGCGCGGGTTCCTGCGGCTCGGCTTCGATTCGGAAGGGGACGTCCCGCTCGACGAGGTCCCGCTGCGCCGTCCCCTGGTACTGGTGATGGGCGCCGAGGGCAAGGGCCTGCGCCAGCGTTCGCGCGAGCTCTGCGACCATCTCGCCCGGCTCGACATGCCCGGCGCGATCAAGAGCCTCAACGTCTCGAACGCGACCGCGATCGCGCTCTACGCCGCGACCCGGCGCTGACGAAGCTCAGCGCCGCGCCACCCCGCCGTCGCTGCTGAAGCGCATGACCCGCACCACGGGTTGGCCGCGACGGGTTTCGATCCGGTACAGCACGGGATCGGCGGCCGGCGGCCGCGGAATGCCGATCGCGACCGGGATCGAGGGCTCCTTGACCGAAGGGGGCTCGCTCGCCTCCGGCAGCACGATCACGACCCGCTGGTCGCCCGGCCAGCCAGAGAAGCCAGAGAAACCGCCGCCATAGAAGCCGGCGCGGCCATGGCGGACATGGCCCGGCCGTGCGCCCGGTCGCATCGGGGCGAAACGTGGAGCCGAGCCGGACACGCCGGCCGAGGGCGCAGCGCCGAAGCCCGGCGCTGCGGCGGCCGGGTAGGCTACGACGCACAGCCCCGCAAACGCGGCGAGCAGAGGCACTCCGGAGCGAACTGTCATGCGATCGTCTCCCTTCCCGCATGGCCTGCCGGTCCGAGACCGACATGGTTAGCGGAAGGTTAACGAATCGGATCGAGCAAGGCGAGTCAGCAGGGACGCGAGAGCCGGACCGCCCCTGAAAAGCGCTCAATCCTTCGTCTTACGCCTTTCTGTGCAAGACCAAGTGCTCGGTTGAAGATTGCCGGGGGTGGACGCATTCGTAGCCCATCAAACTTGGCTTTTCAAAGGCTTTGCCCTGAGTCGGCTCGCCCGGCTCCAAGCGAAGAACCGCCGGCAAGGCGGCGTGAGGATGCAGCGGGTGGTCCGCCGCATCCGGGGGAACGACAAGACGGGAGCGCTTCATGAGTATGGCAGCAACAGCGGCTTCACAGCCGCGTCCGATGACCAGGGAAGAAAGGAAGGTCATTCTGGCCTCCTCCCTGGGCACGGTCTTCGAATGGTACGATTTCTACCTCTACGGCTCGCTCGCCACGATGATCGGCGCGCACTTCTTCTCGGCCTTCGACCCGAACACGCGCGCCATCTTCGCACTGCTGGCCTTTGCCGCAGGCTTCCTCGTGCGCCCCTTCGGCGCGTTGTTCTTCGGCCGCCTCGGTGACCTGATCGGCCGCAAATACACCTTCCTCGTCACCATCGTGATCATGGGCGCCTCGACCTTCCTGGTCGGCCTGCTGCCCAGCTATGCCTCGATCGGCTGGGTCGCGCCGGTGGTCCTGATCGCGCTGCGCATGCTGCAGGGCCTGGCGCTCGGCGGCGAATATGGCGGCGCGGCGGTCTATGTCGCCGAGCACGCCCCGGTCGGACGCCGCGGCTTCTACACCTCCTGGATCCAGACCACGGCGACGCTCGGCCTGCTGCTGTCGCTGATCGTCATCCTGGGCATCCGCACCACGATGGGCGAGGCCGACTTCGCCGCCTGGGGCTGGCGCATTCCCTTCCTCGCCTCGATCTTCCTGCTCGCGATCTCGGTCTGGATTCGCCTCCAGATGCAGGAATCGCCCGCCTTCCAGAAGATGAAGGCTGAGGGCACCGGCTCGAAGGCGCCGCTCTCGGAAGCGTTCGGCCAGTGGAAGAACGCCAAGATCGCGCTGCTCGCTCTGTTCGGGCTCACCGCTGGCCAGGCCGTCGTCTGGTATACCGGCCAGTTCTACGCCCTGTTCTTCATCCAGAGCATCCTCAAGGTCGATCTCTACTCGGCGAACGTGCTGATCGCCTGGTCGCTCATCCTCGGCACCGGCGGCTTCATCGTCTTCGGCGCGCTCTCCGACAAGATCGGCCGCAAGCCGATCATCCTGGCCGGTTGCCTGATCGCGGCGCTGACCTACTTCCCGCTGTTCGGTGCCCTCACCAAGGCGGCGAACCCCGGCCTCGCCGCTGCGCATGAGAACGTCAAGGTCCAGGTCGTCGCCGATCCCGCCAGCTGCGGCTCGGTCTTCGATCCGGTCGGCGTGCGCACCTTCACCCAGCCTTGCGACATCGCTCGCCGTACGCTGGCGACCCAGGCGATCGTCTACACCCAGGCCCCGGCCCCGGCCGGCACGCCGGCCAAGGTCACCGTCAACGGCAAGGACGTGGTGATCGACGGCAGCTTCGCGGCGAACATCGCCAAGGAAGCGGTCGCGGCCGGTTACCCGGCGGCGGGCGACGCCCGCATCGTCAAGACGGGCTTCCTCGGCGCCCTGTTCGGTGCGCAGTCGCTGACGATCATCGCGATCCTGACCGTGCTCGTCATCTATGTGACGATGGTCTACGGCCCGATCGCGGCCGCGCTGGTCGAGCTTTTCCCGACCCGCATCCGCTACACCGGCATGTCGCTGCCCTATCATATCGGCAATGGCTGGTTCGGCGGCCTGCTGCCGGCGACCTCGTTCGCCATGGTGGCCGGAACCGGCGACATCTACTACGGCCTCTGGTACCCGATCGTGATCGCGATGATGACCTTCGTCATCGGCATGCTCTTCGTGCCCGAGACCAAGGATCGCGACATCCTGACCCACGACAACACCTGATCCTTCAGGCCGGACCGGCTCAGCCGATCCGCAGGAGCCCCGCCCGAAAGGGCGGGGCTTTTCGTTTTTCCGGGGTCGACGAGCCGCTGACGAGGCCGATCTGCGGCCTCACGCCGGCAGCACGGTCACCGGCGTGCCCAGCGCGACGCGGGCGTAGAGATGGATGATGTCCTGGTTGATCATCCGGATGCAGCCCGAGGAGACATTGGTGCCGACGGTATAGGGCTCGGTCGTGCCGTGGATGCGGTAGCCGAGATCGCGTCCCTCGCCGAAGAGATAGAGCGTGCGGGCGCCGAGCGGGCTCTTCGGCCCGCCGCGCACGCCGGGGCCGCGCGGCGTCGGCTCGAGCTGGGCCCTGATCTGCGGATCGCGCTCGATCATCTCCTGCGGCGGCACCCAATCGGGCCAATCGCGCTTCATGTTGATCTTCGCCTGGCCAGTCCAGCCGAAGCCCTCGCGGCCGACGCCGACGCCATAGCGCGTGGCGACCCCGCGCGATTCGACGAAATAGAGATGGTAGGAGCCGGGATCGACGACGATCGAGCCCGGCGGCTCGGCCCCACCGAACTCGACAGTCTGGCGCAGATAGCGCGGCTCGATGCTCTGGTAGTCGATCGCCGGCACCGGAAAGCGCTCGCCCGGATACTCCACGTAGACCTGCGCATAATTCGGCCGCGCCAGCGTCCGCGTCAGGCTGCGGCTGCTCGGCGCGGCGATCTCCGGCAGCGCCACGATGCTGCCTCCCCCGCCACAGCCGGCAAGGCTGGGAGCGAGCAGCGAAAGGGATGACATGGTAAAGGACCGGCGGCTCAGCATGGACTCATCTCGGGCAAGGCTTTTGCAAAAGCATCGACTTAGATGGTTACGGGCAGGTGAATGCCGCCGTCATGCCGCCCGTCCTTCCCGGGTCCGGCGTCACCCCTCGATGTCGCCATTGCGGATCGCGGCCCGGATTGCCTGAGCCGTCGTCGCGGCGCCAAGGCGCCGGCGTGCCCGGCGCAGATGGTTCTCGATCGTGCGTTCCGACAGGCCGAGCGTCGCGGCGATCTCGGCCTGTCGCCGGCCCGCCGCCGTCCAGGCCAGGACCTCGCGCTCGCGGTGCGAGAGCGTCCTTGCCAGCTCGCCGGCCGGGGCCTCGAGCAATTTGCGGGCAGCGGTGAAGGCAGCGGCGGCGACGACCGATGCCGCCAGGCGCGCCGACGACGAAGCATCGATCTGCTCGCCGCCGAGGCTCATCGCCCCTTCGAGGCCGAGCGGACCGAAAACAGGCACCTGCAGGCCATGAAGGCCGCGACCACGCGGCGTGCGGACGACGCGATAGAGTTCTCCGGCCGCATTCTCGGTCTTGGTCCAGAAGAACGGCTCGCGCGCTTGCAGGACGTGGCGGGTCATCGGGCAGCGCCGGACATAGGTCTCGGCATCGACCTCTTCGCCGACGCCGAACCAGTCGCCCTCGACCCAGTAGATGCGCTCCACCTCGTCATCCTGCGTCGCCGATGCCGAGAACAGCACGAAGCGGTCGTAGCCGAGCGGCCGCGCGAAGGCGCGAACCGCCTCCTGGATCGCCGGCAGGGCAACGCTGCCTTCGATCGCCAGGGCGGCGCGGAAGGCCGCATCGGCCTGCATGCCACTCACCCCGCCGCAACCTCGTCGAGCAAGGCCTCAGCCGCCAGCTTGCCGAGCGCATTGCCGGCGAGCGGGCTGTCTCCCGTCAGCAGCTTGCGGTCGCGGTGGACCATGCCGGAGATGTCGGTGTTCAGGATCTCGATCCCGAGTTCCTTCAATCTCTCGCCAAAGGCCCAGGTCAGATGGCCGGGCATGTAGCCGATATCCGGCGTCTTCGCATCGAGCGCATCTGGAAAGGCGCAGATCTTGTAGCCGTTGTAGATGCTGCCGCCCTTCGCCTTGCCGATTCCTGCCGCCAGCAGCGCCGCCGGGCCGTGGCAAAGCGTGATCACGAACTTGTCCCTGGCGGCTGCCCATTCGAGGACCGTTTTCACGTCCCGGCTCTCGGGCAAGCCGATCAGGGCGCCATGGCCGCCGGGGATGAACACGCCGATATAATCGGAAGCGTCACCAAGTGCGTCCTCGATCACATCGGCGAGCTTCTTCGGCTGCTTGAATCGGTCGCGGTATTTCGCGAACAGGCCCTTCACCTCCTCGTCTTCCGTCGGCATCGCCCAATACTCGAACTTGACCGGATTGCCTGACAGCGTCGCGACATCGAACGAAAAGCCGGCCTTGTCGAGGTGGTACATCGGTAGCAGGGTTTCGAGGGGATGGTTTCCCGTCGAGAACATCGTGCCGTTGTCGGTCAGCAGATAGCGCTCATCGGCCCCGATCATCAGGATCTTCCAGCGCCCGCCCTTGTAGGGGTCGGGATAGTCGGCGCCGCTCAGATTCGATTTCGGCGCGGTGAACTGGCGCAGCGAATAGGGAGAAGGAAAGAACGCGTTGTCTTCGGCGTGGTCGGGCGTCGGGCGCTTGTCGTCGGAATTCGGCTTTACCATCGCAGCCTCCGTCATTGAATGATGTCAGCCAAGCCTAGGGGGTCGGCTCCGCGCGGCAATGCGGGATTTCCCTCAATGCCGGAGTCCGGACCGTCGCGAGCGGCCCTGCCTCGACTCCTCGTTGGAGCCAGAGCGACCGTCGTCGGTCTTGCCCTTGCCATGGCAGCCTGATACCGCAGCGCACAGGGCCGGCGTAGCACAGCGGTAGTGCAGCGGTTTTGTAAACCGAAGGTCGGGAGTTCGATCCTCTCCGCCGGCACCACCCTGATCCCCGTGGCCTGTCACTTGCAAGACATGCCGCCGCGACGACGGAGACGAGCGGAGCCGACCGAGCGATGACCTCTGCCGACCAGCGCGACCATCTGCTCGCCCTCGCACAACGCTGCGAGCGCACCGGTCGCCCCGACCGCAATCTCGACGCCGACATCTACGAGGCTCTCGGCTTCACCGTCCGGCGCAAGCCGACAACCCTGCTCGCCCCGCGCACCCCGCCCGGCGGCATCTACCAGCACGGCTCGCTCTGGAAGGCGATCGGCAAGATCAGCGCCGAGATCGACGTCGCGGTCGGCGTCATCCGCGAGAAGGCACCGGACTGGAACTGGAGCCTGCAATCGGTCGCGACCGAGCAGCAGACCTACGAGGCGCTGGTCGCGGGCTGCTCCGGCCAAGGCGCGCTCGCCTCGCTCGCGCTCTGCGCCGCCTTGCTCAAGGCCTTCGCCAGGAGCCGCTCCGAACCACCGCCGACACAGGCCGAATCGTAAGACGACGGCGAGGCACAGTCGGCGCACGGACTGATCCAAGCAGCCAGTGTCCAACCTGCACGGCCGCGGCGACTTCACGGAAAGTTGACCCTAGGCAGCCACACAGCGGTTGAAGGCGTTGTTCCGGCAGCTAATTTGGCGCTCGGGCCGATCCGGAGCCCAGGCATGATGCCGGCTGGCGGGGCGCTATCCGGGGGAGGTCATGCCTTCTCGCTGTTGGAGCCTGATCATGGCCCGTTTCGAACCCTCGCGCCGCACCGTGATGGCGGGCGCTGGCGCGCTCACCGCTGCTGCCGCGCTCGATCTGCCCGCCGGCATCGCGCCGGCCCAGGCGCAAGGAGCCCCCGTGAACCAGAATCCCGGTTTCTACCGCTACAAGGTCGGCGACATCACGGTCACTGCCATCAATGACGGCTTCGCCAAACGCCCGCTCGAGGGCTTCGTGCGCAATGCCGAGCTCGCCGACGTCAAGAAGGCGATGGAGCAGGCCTATCTGCCGGCCGATGCGCTCTCGATCAGCTTCACCACGCTGGCGCTGCAGATCGGCGACAAGCTCGTGCTGATCGACACCGGCAACGGCGATTCCGGCGCGCCGACCTCGGGCGCCTGGATGAAGAACTTCCAGGCCGCCGGGCTCGACCCGAAGAATGTCTCGACCGTCGTCTTCAGCCATTTCCACGGCGACCACATCAACGGTCTCCGGCTCAAGAACGGCACCGCCGTCTTCCCGAACGCCGAGGTGATGGTGCCGGCGGCCGAATGGGCGTTCTGGATGGACGATGCCAGGATGAATGCCGCGCCCGAGGCGATGAAGGGCGCTTTCGCCGGGGTGCGCCGCGTCTTCGGCCCGGTCGCCAAGGACGTGAAGCAGTACGAGGCCGGCAAGGAGATCCTGCCGGGCGTGACCGCGATCGCCGCGCCCGGCCATACGCCGGGCCATACCGTCTATGCGATCTCTTCCGGCAACGGCAAGCTGATGGTGATGTCGGATACGACCAATCATCCGGCCCTGTTCGTGCGCAATCCCGACTGGTCTGCGGTGTTCGACATGGACGGGCCGCAGGCGGCCGCCACCCGCCGCAAGCTGCTGGACATGGCCGTGACCGACAAGATGCAGGTCGCCTTCTATCACGCCCCCTTCCCCGCCACCGGCCATATCGCCAAGGCCGGCAACGGTTTCGAGCTCGTCCCGGTGCAGTGGAGCAGCGCGATCTGAGACCCTCGCACCTCCGCTGGAGAGAGGCCGAGGCGCGTGCCTCGGCCTTTCTTTTTCAAGGCCGAACGGCTCGCGGTTCGGTCCGGCGCCGTGTTAGACGGGTAAGGCTATGCCGACCGGATACCAGCGATGACCGAGCGCTTCACCGCCATCTCCTTCGTCGCCAGCGAGACCCCGGAGGCGCAGGCCGCGCGGGTCAAGCTGGTCGAACGCTATGGCGATGCCGACCCGGCGCAGGCTGAGGTGATCGTCGCGCTCGGCGGTGACGGCCTGATGCTGCAGACGCTGCATCGCTTCATGGGCACGGGCAAGCCGATCTATGGCATGAATCGCGGCTCGGTCGGCTTCCTGATGAACGAGTTCCGCGAGCGCGGCCTGCGCCAGAAGCTCGAGGCGGCACATCGCAGCGTCGTCCACCCGCTGACGATGACGGCGGCCGATTGCAACGGCAAGCGCGTCGAGGCGCGCGCGATCAACGAGGTCTCGCTGTTCCGCCGCTCCTATCAGGCGGCGAAGCTGCGCATCTCGGTCGACGGACAGGTACGCCTGTCCGAGCTCGTCGCCGACGGCGTGCTGCTTGCGACGCCGGCCGGCTCGACGGCCTACAACCTCTCCGCCAACGGCCCGATCCTGCCGCTCGACGCGCCATTGCTGGCGCTGACCCCGCTCTCGCCGTTCCGGCCGCGGCGCTGGCGCGGAGCCCTCCTGCCCGACCATGCCAGGGTGACGATCGCGGTGCTGGAGGCTGAGAAGCGCCCGGTCAGCGCCGTCGCCGACCATACGCAGATCGACAACGTCATCTCGGTGCAGATCGCGATCGACCGCTCGCTCGACCTCGTCATGCTGCACGATCCCGGCCACAGCCTGGACGAGCGCATCCTGCGCGAGCAGTTCGGCTATTGAGCCGCTGCTTCGCCTCGCGGGCCGGGCTTGTCGCTCACCGGCTGCGCGCTTCCGCCATCGCCCTCGCCAGCTCGCACTTTTGTCGGGGACAAGCCTCGAAAAGGCCTTGAACAAAACATGAACATCATTGATAGTGCCGGCATGGCCCGCTAGGGTCCGGCTCCGGTCATCCGGCCGGATTTGTGCTGAAGTGCGCAGGAAATGGAGCCTGTCATGGCTGGTAGCGTCAATAAGGTCATTCTGGTCGGCAATCTCGGGCGCGACCCCGAGGTGCGGCGCCTCGGCAGCGGCGAGCCGGTGGTCAATCTGCGGATCGCCACCTCCGAGACCTGGCGCGACAAGCAGTCGGGCGAACGCAAGGAGCGCACCGAGTGGCACTCCGTGGTGATCTTCAACGAGAACCTCGCCAAGGTCGCCGAGCAGTACCTGAAGAAGGGCTCGAAGGTTTACATCGAGGGCCAGCTGCAGACCCGCAAATGGCAGGATCAGCAGGGCGTCGAGAAGTACACGACCGAGATCGTGCTGCAGCGTTTCCGCGGCGAGCTCACCATCCTCGACAGCCGCGGCCAGGGCGGTGACGAGTTCGGCGGCGGCAGCAGCGGCGGTGGCTATGGCGACGAGGGTTCGTCGGGTGGCGGCTCCTTCGGCCGGTCGAGCCCGGTCGGCGGCGGCTCGCGCCAGCCGGCGATGGCGAGCGGCGGCGGCGGCTCGCGCTCGTCGAGCCATCTCGACGACGATATCCCGTTCTAGGACTTCAGCTCGGCTCAGCTGGTTCATACTTGTCATTCCGGGCTTCGCGCAGCGAAGAGCCCGGAATGAACATTGAAGCTCGTCGAGACGGCGCATCGCGCGCTGCCGACGTCTGGAAGCGACCTGTGTTCATGGCTCCCGGGCTCGGGCCTGTCGGCCTGCCCCGGAAAGACGCCGTCCCTATGGCGCCTTATCCTCGAAGCGCACGCCGAGCGAGCCGAGCGCGCGCCAGTAATCCGGATAGGTCTTCGCCACGCAGGCGGGATCGAGGATGGTGACGCCGCCGATCTTGAGGCCCGCCAGCGCAAAGCTCATGGCGATGCGGTGATCGGCGAAAGTGTCGATCTCGGCGGGCAGCGTCTGGCCGGCCAGCGCCGGATCGGAGGCGACCAGCAGGTCATCGCCCTCCTCGATGCCGAGCCCCGGCCTGATCCGCGACAGGCCCTGCGCCAGCGCCGCGACGCGGTCGCATTCCTTGACGCGCAGATTGGCGATGCCGGTGAAACGCACCGGCTTGCGGTTGAAGGCGGCGAGCACAGCGAGCGTCGGCACCGCATCCTGCATCTGTGAGCCGTCGATCTCGGCCGGCAGGTTCGGGAAGGCGGCGATCAGCTCATGCGCCCTGGCGTCGGGCTGGGTGAAGGCGGAAGCCGGTACGCCGAGATCGATCGCGCCGCCGGTCAGCACCTCCGCCGCCCAGAGATAGGTCGCGGCCGAGGCATCGGGCTCGATCAGGTAGTCGGTCGCGACATAGCCGGTCGGCGCGATCCGCCAGCCGCCGCTCGCCGGCTCGGAGACCGCGGCCCCGAAGGCGCGCATCGTCGCCAGCGTCAGATCGACATAGCCGCGCGCGCCGATCTCCTGCCCCGTGAGCACGACATCGACCGGGTTGCGGGCGCAGGCGCCGGCCATCAGCAGCGCCGAGACGTACTGGCTGGAGAGCCCGCCATCGACCTCGACCGAGCCGCCGTCGAAACCACCCTGCCCCTTGATGGTGACCGGCGGGCAGCCGCTCGGCGCGCTGATCGCGACGCCAAGCCGGGTGAGCGCCTCGACCAGCGGCAAGATCGGCCGCTTGCGCATGTGCTCGTCGCCATCGACCACGACCGTGCCGTCGACCAGTGCCGCCGCCGCCGTCAGGAAGCGCGTCGCCGTGCCGGCATTGCCGAGGAAGAGCGGCTTGGCCGGCGCCTTGAGCCGTCCGTCGCTGGTGACGATGAAGCTGGTCGCGTCAGGCTCATCGATCGCAACGCCCATGTCGCGCAGCGCCTGCGCCATATAGCGGGTGTCGTCGCTCTTCAGCGCGCCGCTGAGCCGGCTGGTGCCCTTCGCCAGCGCCGCGACCAATAGCGCCCGGTTGGTGATCGATTTCGAGCCGGGCGGCATCACCCGGCCGGTCAGCGCCGCCGTCGTCGGCAGGATGGTTAGTTTGCTCGGGGCGGATTGGGTCATGGCAGGCTCGCGGCTCGATCGCGAGGGTCTTAGACCGTGCGGCCGGCGAGCGGAAGCCGCGTCCGCGGTCCTCAGCCCTTCGCCAGCCCGAGCCCGCCGACCGGCTGCGTGACGACATGGCTGTCGAAGCCGGCGATGATCGGCCTGGCCTTGGCGATCGCCGCCTGCACCGCCGGCAGAGCGAGCGAGGCCTTGTGACTCTCCTCCTTGTCCCAGACCTCGGTCACCCAGATCGCGTCGCCATCGTCGGGATCGCGGGCGACGATATAGCTCAGGCAGCCCGGCATCTCGCCGCTGCTCTCGAGGATATGGCCGATCAGTGCCTCGCGCTCGCCGGGCTTGGCCCGCATCTTCCCGATCAATCCGTACATGGCAGCGCTCCCAATTCGAGCGGCACCCTGCCCCAAGCCCCGGACGCGGCGCAACCGCTCGCCCTGACCATTTCCGTCAGCAGCTCATTCCGACGGCCGCTGCCCCCGCAGAATCGCCTGCGCCATGCGGTCGAGCAGGATCGCCAGCGCCACGACCGCGAGGCCGCCGACGAAGCCGAGGCCGGGATCGGCCCGCTGCAGGCCGAGCAGGACGACCTCGCCCAGGCCCTTGGCGCCGATCATCGAGGCGACCACGACCATGGCGAGCGAGAGCATGATCGCCTGGTTGAGGCCCTGCAGGATCACCGGCCGAGCCAGCGGCAACTCGATCAGCCAGAGCGTCTGGCGCGGGCGCAGGCCGAGCGCCTGGGCGGCCTGGATCATGCCGATATCGATGCCGCGCAGGCCGAGTTCGGTCAGCCGAGCGAAGGGTGGCAGCGCGTAGATCAGGGTCGCCAGCAGCGCCGGCGCCCGCCCGAGCCCGAGCAGCATCGCCACCGGGATCAGGTAGACGAAGTTCGGAATGGTCTGCATCAGGTCGTAGACCGGGGCGAGAGCTTTCCCCAGACGCGGCAGGCGCGCGGCGGCAACGCCGAGCGGCAGGCCGATCAGGACAACGAGCACCACCGCGACGATGACGAGCGCCAGCGTCTGCATCGCCTCGGTCCAGACGCCGAGCCCGGCGAGCACCAGCGGCAGGATCGCCATGGCGAGCGTGAAGCCGAGGCTGCGCCGCGCCAGCCAGGCGCTCGCAGCGACCGCCAGGACGAAGGCCGGGACCGGGACGAGCAATAGCACGGTCTCGACGCCGCGGACCGGCGCGGTCAGCAGCCTGCTGAAGCCGTCGAGATCATTGCCATAGCCGGTGACGACGGCATCGACGCCCTGGTTGACCAGCTTCTGCAGCGCCTTGCCGAGATCCGGCATTCCACCAAGCGTCACAGGCTGGACGCGACCTTGCTGGCGATCTCGGCCGGCAGCCAGGCCTTCCAGACATCCGGCTGCGTCTTCAGAAAGACAAGCGCCTGCTGCTCGGGCGACTGGCCCTTCTCACGCGCCTCGGCCAGCATTTTCGAAGTCAGTTCGCTGGTCGTGGTGTACTTCCTGAAGAAGCCGGCGAGCTGCGGCGCTTTCTTCGCCAGCTCGACATTGGCGCCGATGACGACGCGGCTGACCGGATAGGCGCTGGCGCGCTTGGGCGCATCGCTCGCCTTCAGCTCATCCCAGATCGCCTGGTCGAAGGCCGGCTCCTCGAGCTTGACCAGATCATACGCGCCGAGCAGCCAGCTCGGCCCCCAATAGTAGAACACGACCGGCCGCTTGCGCTTCAGGGCGGATTCGACGGCGGCGACGATCGCCTCGCCCGAGCCGCCGCGGAGATTGGTGAAGTCGCCGGAGAGCCCGTAGGCGACGAGCTTCTTGCTGTTGATGCCCTCACAGACCCAGCCGGCAACGCAATTATAGAAGCGCCCCTTGCCGGGCTCGTCGGGGTCGGCGAACAGCTCCTTGTAGCGCTTGAGGTCCTGCACCGATTTCAGCTCCGGCGCCTTGGCATCAGGCCCGGAAACCAGATAGCGCGGCACGAACCAGCCTTCGGTCGCATCGGGGAAGGTCGTGCCGAGCGCCTCGACCTTGCCGGCAGCGGATTCCTTGAGCCAGGCCTCGACCGGATTGGCCAGCCAGATCTCCATGACGATGTCGACATCGCCGCGGCCCAGGCCATTGACCAGCGGCGCGATCACACCGGGTACGCGCTCGACCTTGCAGCCGAAGCCCTTCTCGGCGATGGCGCTGGCGACGGCGGTGTGGAAGGCGGCGGAATCGTAATCGAGCCCGGCCATTTTCAGCGGCCGGTCGAGCTCGCAGGCGAGCCCGGGAGCGGCGAGACCGAGGCCGAGCAACAATGCGGCTCCTCGCAGAAAGGCTTTCATCATCACTTTCCCCCGCTGGCTGCGGTGCCCCATCCTGGCACCTGACTTTCCGGCCTGTCCACGAAGCCAAGCGCGAAAGGGGCGAAAAGTTCCGCCCCCGGCAGGCGAAAAGCTTAGCGCCGCTTGCAGATCATGGACACTGCGCGAACGGCGGATGGGATGGACCGCGCGTCTGACCGGACCTGTCAGCAGGCATTAGGCAGCGGGCTCAGCCGAGCGTGCCCAGCGCCCGCAGCGCTTTCAGCGTCTCGCGCAGGCCGCGATGCAACGGCTTGTCCTTGCGCAGGACGAGGCCGAGCGTGCGATGCACGCGCGGCGACAGGGCGCACACCACCAGCCCGTCGCTCTCGCCGCGCACCGCCATGCCCGGCAGGATGGCGCAGCCGAGGCCGGCGCCGACCAGCCGCTTGATCGCCTCGACGCTGCCGAGCGACATCACCGGCTTCAGCGTCACGCCGGCGCGGGCGAACCATTCATCGGCGATGCGCCTGGTGATGCCGCCTGGCTCGAACAGCAGCACCGGCAGGCGCGCCAGCGCCTCCGGCGTCAATCGCGCCGGCAAGTGCATGTCCGGCGGCGCGATCACGGCGAACTCGTCCTCCAGCAGCGGCGTCACGTCGAGACTGCGGCCAGCGGCCGGCAGCGTGACCAGTCCGATATCGATCTGGTTGTCCTCGATCGCCTTGACGATGTCGGAGGTGTTGCCGGTGCTGACGGTGATCTCCAGCGTCGGGTGTTGCAGGCGCAGGTCGCGCAGCACCGGCGGCAGCAGGAAGATGCAGGCGGTGGCACCAGTGCCGATCCGGACACGACCCATCGACCCGGTCGCATGCCGCGCCATCGCCTCTTGCGCCGCGGCCACCGCCGCCGCGATCCGGCCGGCATGGTCGAGCAGTTCGTTCCCAGCCGCGGTCGGCTGTGCCCGGCGCCCGACCCGTTCGATCAGGGTCACGCCGAGGCGGCGCTCGAGCTCGCGGATCTGCAGGCTGACCGCCGGCTGGCTCAGGCCCAGTCTCTCGGCCGCCGCCGAGAAGCTGCCGAGCGCGATCACCTGGCGAAAGCTGTCGAGCTGGTCGAGGCGAAGGTCGCGCATCTCAAAGAATTTCTCATGCTTTGCATAACTTCGAGAAGCTTCGTTTATGGCACGGCAAAGCGCAAGGTGCCCCTGCGGTTCGAAAGAATCCGGCCGCGGCAAGGCGCGAGCGAACTCTCTGGCCCTCATCCTGAGGAGCCGCATAGCGGCGTCTCGAAGGATGGTTCAAATATCTCCGGAACCTCCTGGAGCATCCTTCGAGACGCAGCCTTCGGCTGCTCCTCAGGATGAGGGCTGCGAGAGAGTTCTTTGGTGCCTCGCCGATATCGGCGTGACGCGGCAGGAGGCGCTGACCGGGCGCCCCGACAAGATAGAAAGGCGGCCCGGTCGGGCCGGAACGATTTCGATGACGACTTCCGAGTCCGCCGGCAACGCAGCGCCGCCCCTCCTCGTCCGCGATGCGCAGGAGGCGGACATGGACGCGATCCAGGCGATCTACGCCCATCACGTCCTCACGGGCCTCGCCAGCTTCGAGGAAACGCCGCCAAGCGTCGAGGAGATGATGGCGCGTCGGCGGGCGGTGCTGGCACTCGGCCTGCCCTATCTCGCTGCCGAGCAGGGCGGCCGGATCGTCGGGTACAGTTATGCCAGCAGCTACCGCCCCCGCCCGGCCTACCGCCACACGATCGAGGATTCGGTCTATGTCGCCGAAGGACAGGCCGGGCGCGGCATCGGCGGCGCGCTGCTCGCGGCACTGATCGCCCGCTGCGAGGCCGGCCCGTGGCGGCAGATGCTGGCGGTGATCGGCGACAGCGGCAATGCCGGCTCGATCGGCCTGCATCGTCGCTTCGGCTTCGAGCCGGTCGGCACCTTGCGCTCGGCCGGCTTCAAGTTCGGCCGCTGGGTCGACACCGTGCTGATGCAGCGCAGCCTCGGGCCGGGGGACCAGACGTTGCCACAGCCATGGACGGCCGGATCGGCCGGGTGATCTCCCGCAGCACCGTCTTCTGCCTCGGGTTGGCGCAGCTCATTTCCTGGGGCGTGTCCTATTATCTCGTCGGCGCCTTCGGCGAGCGGATCGCAGGCGAGCTCGGCTGGTCGCAGGCAATCATCCATGGCGGGCTCTCGGCCGGCCTGCTGGTGATGGGGCTGACCTCGGGCGCGGTCGGCCAGCTGATCGACCGCCATGGCGGCCGCACGGTGATGTGCCTGGGATCGCTGCTCACCGCCGCCGGCTGCCTCGGCCTCGCCTTCGCCCATACGATCGCCGCCTATTACGCCGCCTGGCTCTGCCTCGGCCTCGCCATGCGGCTCAGCCTCTACGATGCCGCCTTCGCGGCGTTGGCCCGGATCGGCGGCAGCGCCGCGCGCAGGCCGATCGCCCAGATCACCCTGCTCGGCGGCCTGGCCTCGACGGTGTTCTGGCCGCTCGGCCATGCGCTCGCCGAGCAATTCGGCTGGCGCGGCGCCCTCATCGCCTATGCCGGCTTCGCGCTGCTGACCTTGCCGCTGCATCTGACGCTACCGGCCGGCTCTGCACGACCTCTGTACGGCGCAGTCGCGGCGAAGCCCGTCGTCACGCTCAGCCCGGCCGATACCCGCTTCGCCGGCCTGCTCTACGCGCTGATCGTCACCTTCGCCGGTATCCTCAACGCCGGCATGTCCGCCCATATGATCGGCATCCTTGCCGGGCTCGGCTTGCCGGCCGCAGTCGCGGTCTGGATCGGCGCGACCCGCGGCATTGGCCAATCGCTGGCGCGGCTCGGCGAGGTGCTGTTCGGGGCGAAGACCAGCCCGTTCGACCTCAACCTCGTCGCCTGCCTGGTCCTGCCGCTCTGCTTCGTTGTCGGCCTCGCCGGCGGGGCGAGCGCCATCGCGGCACTGGCCTTCGCCTTCTGCTACGGCGCCGGCAATGGCGTGCTGACGATCACGCGCGGCACGCTACCCCTGATGCTGTTCGATCCGAAGAGCTATGGCGCCTATGTCGGGCGTTTGCTGGCGCCGGGCTTTTTCCTCTCGGCCGCCTCGCCGCTCGCCTATGCCTTGCGGATCGAGCGCTATGGCGCCTCGGCGGCGCTGATCCTGTCGGGGACGCTGGCGCTGGCCATGCTGGTCTCGGCGATCTTGCTCCGGCGGCGTTTCCGCAGCCTGCCACGCTCCTGACAATCTCTGTCAGCACAGCCCACAAGAACAATGCGGCAACATCCGCGGCTGCGTGCTACTCATGCCCGCCTCTCGCCCGGCTGCACTGGCATGGCCCGGCGATTGCCCTATCTGTACGGCTTAAGCTCAATCGGACACCACCATGGCCCGCAAGACCACGCTCGCCGAACAGGCCGCGACGCTGGAAGACATGTTCGACCGCAATCGCGCAGCCGATCCGAATGCCCGCGTCATCTCGGTGCGCGGCGCGCGCGAGCACAATCTCAAGAACATCGACCTCGCGATTCCGCGCGACAAGCTCGTGGTGTTCACCGGGCTTTCCGGCTCGGGCAAATCCTCGCTCGCCTTCGACACGATCTATGCGGAGGGCCAGCGCCGCTATGTCGAGTCGCTCTCGGCCTATGCCCGCCAGTTCCTCGAGATGATGCAGAAGCCCGATGTCGACCAGATCGACGGGCTCTCGCCGGCCATCTCGATCGAGCAGAAGACGACCTCGAAGAACCCGCGCTCGACCGTCGGCACCGTCACCGAGATCCACGACTATATGCGCCTGCTCTGGGCGCGCGCCGGCATCCCCTATTCGCCGGCGACCGGCCTGCCGATCGAGAGCCAGACCGTGCAGCAGATGGTCGACCGCCTGGTCGAGCTGCCGGAGAAGACGCGCGGCTACCTGCTGGCGCCGGTGGTGCGCGGCCGCAAGGGCGAGTTCCGCAAGGAGATGGCCGACTGGCTGAAGCGCGGCTTCCAGCGCGTCAAGGTCAATGGCGAGTTCTACGAGATCCCGGACGCGCCGGCGCTCGACAAGAAGTTCAAGCACGACATCGACGTCGTCGTCGACCGCATCGTCATCCGGCCCGATCTCGGTGCCCGCCTCGCCGACTCGCTGGAGCAGGCGCTCGACCTCGCCGACGGCATCGCCGTCTTCGAATATGCCGACGAGAAGGAGGAGAACGGCGAGGCCCGCCGCGTCACCTTCTCCTCGAAATTCGCCTGCCCGGTCTCCGGCTTCACCATCCCCGAGATCGAGCCTCGGCTGTTTTCGTTCAACAACCCGTTCGGCGCCTGCCCGGCCTGCGACGGCCTCGGCCACGAGATGCGGATCGACCCCGAGATGATCGTCCCGGATCACTCGCTCAGCCTGAAGAAGGGCGCGATCGCGCCCTGGGCCAAGTCGACCTCGCCCTATTACGGCCAGACGCTCGATGCGCTCGCCAAGCATTTCGGCTTCTCGACGACCAAGCCGTGGAGCGAGCTGCCGCAGAGCGCCCGCGACGCCATCCTGTTCGGCACCGGCACCGAGGCCGTGCGCATGGCCTATAATGACGGCCTGCGCGCCTATGAGGTGAAGAAGCCCTTCGAGGGCGTGATCACCAATATGGAGCGGCGCTGGAAGGAGACCGAGAGCGACTGGGCCCGCGAGGAGATCGGCCGCTTCATGTCGGAGACGCCCTGCGCGGCGTGCAACGGTTTTCGGCTCAAGCCCGAGGCGCTGGCGGTCAAGATCGACATGCGCCATATCGGCGAGATCTCGCAGCTCTCGGTCAAGGATGCGCTCGCCTGGGTCAGCGCCCTGCCCTCGCGCCTGTCGGCGAAGCAGAACGAGATCGCCCCGCGCATCCTCAAGGAGATCCGCGACCGGCTGACCTTCCTGCTCGATGTCGGCCTGGAATACCTGACGCTGGCGCGCGGCTCGCGCACGCTGTCGGGCGGCGAGAGCCAGCGCATCCGCCTCGCCAGCCAGATCGGTTCGGGCCTCACCGGCGTGCTCTATGTGCTGGACGAGCCCTCGATCGGCCTGCACCAGCGCGACAATGAGCGCCTGCTCGGCACGCTGCGCCGCCTGCGCGACCTCGGCAACACCGTGATCGTGGTCGAGCATGACGAGGACGCGATCCTGACCGCCGACTATGTCGTCGATGTCGGCCCCGGCGCCGGCATCCATGGCGGCGAGATCGTCTCGAAGGGCACGCCGCAGGACATCCTCAGCGACCCGAACTCGCTCACCGGAAAGTACCTCACCGGCGAGATGAGCGTGCCGGTGCCGCTGAAGCGCCGCAAGCCGCAGAAGGGCCGGAACCTGAAGATCGTCGGCGCCCGCGGCAACAACCTCAAGGACGTCACGGTCGACATTCCGCTCGGCCTGTTCACCTGCATCACCGGCGTCTCGGGCGGCGGCAAGTCGACGCTGATCATCGACACGCTCTACAAGGCGATCGCGCGCAAGCTGAACGGCTCGATCGAGCACCCTGCCCCGCATGAGCGCATCGAGGGCATGGAGCATCTCGACAAGGTCATCGACATCGACCAGTCGCCGATCGGCCGCACCCCGCGCTCGAACCCGGCGACCTATACTGGCGCCTTCACGCCGATCCGCGAATGGTTCGCCGGCCTGCCCGAGGCCAAGGCGCGCGGCTACCAGGCCGGCCGCTTCTCGTTCAACGTCAAGGGCGGCCGCTGCGAGGCCTGCCAGGGCGACGGCGTCATCAAGATCGAGATGCACTTCCTGCCCGACGTCTACGTCACCTGCGACGTCTGCAAGGGCAAGCGCTATGACCGCGAGACGCTCGAGGTGAAATACCGCGACCGCTCGATCGCCGACGTGCTCGACATGACGGTCGAGGAGGCCAAGGACCTGTTCAAGGCCGTGCCCTCGATCCGCGACAAGATGGTGACGCTCGCCCGCGTCGGCCTCGACTATGTCAAGGTCGGCCAGCAGGCGACGACGCTCTCGGGCGGCGAGGCGCAGCGCGTCAAGCTCTCCAAGGAGCTCTCCAAGCGCGCCACCGGCCGCACCCTCTACATCCTCGACGAGCCGACTACCGGCCTGCACTTCCACGACGTCGCCAAGCTGATGGAGGTGCTGCATGAACTGGTCGAGCAGGGCAATTCCGTGGTGGTGATCGAGCACAATCTCGAAGTGATCAAGACCGCCGACTGGATCATCGACATGGGGCCGGAAGGCGGCGACGGCGGCGGCGAGGTCGTGGCGCAAGGCACGCCGGAGGATGTCGTCCGCATCGGCAAGGGCCACACCGCGCGGTTCCTGAAGGAAGTGCTGGAGCGGCGGCCGTTGAAGGGAAAGGGGGCAAGGCAGGCGGCGGAGTGAGGAGGATTAGAGGTCGCACGGCGCCTTGGAAGCGGTATCGTACGCTCGATAGGTCTGGAGAGGATGAGGAGTCATTATGGAGTTAGACCTTCGTGGACTGACATTTCGCCACCGCAAGCGCGGAACTACGTATACTGTGATTGGTATCGGGCTGCTTCAGACTGAGCGCCCTCTTGGAGACGAGCAGCCATTAGTCATCTACCAAGGTCCCGATGGTTCTTTTTGGGCACGCCCACAGGATGAATTTTTGGATGGACGCTTTGAAAGAACCAATCCCAACAAGCCTGAAAACTAAACTAGGAGTGTATACGATACTTCCCTGCCTCATCAGGCCCAGCCTGAGCCAAAACCTCGGCTACTGCAATTTTGTAGGCTTCGGTATAACTTCTTCCGTGCGCCAACGACCGATAGAATGACCGCCCAAAAATTACAGCAGCGTCATCGTCAATTGTGTCACCGCATCCGATAACGCAGCTGACATGCTTACTCAAAACGATGCCTATGCTGTCGCTAAAACAAGCATTCAAAACAACACAATCAATATTACCAATCGCTTCTATAAGAGCAGAAAGTCCATCTGCGTTTAGCGGGGTAGACATCCCCACCTCATTCTCAACCATGATCGCCCCCCCTTCCCCGTGACCGCTGAAATGCACAACGTTGGGGCGAGCATTTAAGAGATGGTCAGTGACTTCGGAAATACGCACAGCCCACTCCGGTATTATCTCCACTGATACTTTCGGCCCCTTCACTAGTTTAATCTTCTCAGCAATATCTCTTACCTCCTGATCCAGCCTTAATCGTATTTCATCTCGCGGCGCAGCTAAAAGCATACAAACCGTTATCTTAGGAATCGTCATCGCTTTACTCGCATTGAGGAGAGCTACTAAATCGTCCTTTTGATCCAAAAATGAGAGCAAATCGGGCTGCTGGGCAGCCTTTAACTCTCCATACAACCTCGTACCTTCTGCTCCGATCAGGATTTTCTTCTGTAAATCAGGCTCATCGTCATAGATTTTACGAGCCAAATCCGCATAAGGTCCGCAGTCATCTGAATAAGCTGCAACATGCTCAACTAATACCTTTCGAATGCCTGGGACACTCTCTTGCTGAAACCACGGGATAATAACTTCTTCAACGCCATCGAAATAAACATCTCTAACACCCTTCGCCAATCCCTCTCGCGCCTCTGCACTAGTCGAATAAGAACCTTTGGCAATCAAATCCAGACGATCTCGGAGATCCGGCACTCTCTGCGCCGCAAGCTGATACATTTTTGACTGAACGTTCGGTCGAAGCCCCTCGATCTCCGAAAAGCTTAATCCAAGATGCTCAAGCGTGAGATTATTATTCTCAGTCACCGCCCAGACGCTGTACTGTTGCACGATCGCATCGTCGTGGCGACACAACTCTCTGACAAAGGTTCCGTTTGAATGCCTTGGATCGAATAAATGGGCTATATCCTTATTCAGCCCGATGACGATAAGCGCAAGCTTCAGAATTTCCTTATTGTCGCGTTGTATGTTAATTCTTAGATCGCCAAGATCAATATTCTTAGCGCTACTTGTTTGCAGTGCTGCCAACTTCCATATCGCCGGAGGAATCTGGCCTAAAGCCTCAATATCGCGTGTGTGAACCTTAAGCATCCTGCAGAGAGCCGCAACTCCCGCTGCCTCAATCTCTGGATTCCCCTCGTAAAGGCTTAGAGCCTTTTCAATATAATTTTGACACGTTGACCATCTACCCAACTGCGCCAAAGTGTTCAGAGCCCATCTGACAACTTTTAAGTCCTGCCCAACCACCAGCAGTAGGGACGTTATTCTTCCTTCAATATCAGATATTCTATCCCCCGATATGTACGAGCCGTTCCGGTATGCTGCAGAAATTTGCTGAAGAGCAACTTTCTTTGCCTTTGCATCACCGCGCGTTAGCTCGAATTCGAATAGCGCGACCTGCTGTTCGCTTATTTTTTTCATCGTAAGAATTTCTTCTACTATCTTTAATAATAGCTATCAAGGCCTCTGCAGACCACGGCTCAAAATCGGAAATGTCATTAGGAATATGCGTCGAGTCAATCCACCTCAACTCGTTGAGAGACAACCTGCGCGTTGTCGGCTCAAACCAATCGGGGCACAGCCACTCCATTACAAAGATCAGCACAGGCTGAGAGCCGACGACAGCCATATAGAAAAGCACCTCCGGCGCCTCTGGCCGCTCCCCTCCCACGAAAACAGATCGCGATAAATCCAAATCAGTCAAAACAGCATCAAGCCCACACTCGGCGATCCCAAAATCATGCGAAAACAAGCTTGCGTTGTCAAAACTTACGCTCTCCGAAAAACCAATTGACCTTCGATTGGAGAATGAATCCCTATCATCTCTGTATTTTCCAATTCGATACGAAAGTATATCTTTGTCTCTCCGCACGACAGAAAAAGCCCATACTATATATAGATCATCAAAATCAGTCCGAGCTTCAACATATCTAATAGCATCGCTTGAACGAGCAGATGCTAGAAAATCTGACCAATTAAGGTTATTAGGAATATTACTCTCAACAAATTTTCGTGTTACAGCCAAAGTTGACGACTTAACTAAATCGCGCGTCCTTCTTCTTGCGTGAAATGGATCCTTAAATTCACTAGGAATTTGTGGATCGGAACGAAATTCCGATAGGAAAAATACCCCTGGATTAGTTCTAAAGAACTTGCTTTCCAGCTTTTGCTTTAGAATATCTTCACTGAGCCGCGCTTGAAGTGTTTTATGTTGAGCTTTACCGAACAGATGCGATGGAACAATCCCCGCCCGATAAGCGATTTCAACGATAGCTTTAGGGCTAAGCGGCCTTTTGGCTGCCCGTAGCACTATCTCAGCGATTTCAAGATACGAGTCCATATTTCCTCATAGACAGATAGCTCGTGGCCGTTGGAAAGCACCTGTCGTACTCAGTTTGTACCACAGTCCTATCAAGGCGCTCACAGACCTTCAGCCTGCTGTCCGTCGATCATTCACCATCGTTGCTCCGGTAGGTACCCTAGTCTTGGGAGCGGCCAGAGGCTAGCCACTTGTTGGTTCTGCGAGGCACATGTAGTGCCGCTTCAGGCTTGCAAACAATCTATCCCCGCCGCCAAAACCTGCCGTACACTCCCCTCGCCCATCACCCATACGGGGCGGCCGTCCGGAGGTATGCCAGAGGCTGGGTGAGGGTCGGCGCCTGCGGGCGGGGGTTACGCCCCGCTCCCGGGAGGCTTCGGGGCACCGCCCTGGGGACACTACGATCCCTGTGCGAGGAGCTCGCTAGATGGACGGCCCGCCAAGGCGCCGCCCTGCTCGAACACCGGCGCGACCACCCGTTGAGGGGCACTGGCGCCGGCAGGAGCGGGAGGACAGGCAGGCCAACCGCAGAAGCGCGGCCCGGAGACTGAAAAACGCCGAAGGCGGAGCGCCACGGGGCGTGCGGATGAGGCCTTCATCCGCGCCGCTTCCTGGCTCAACGGAAGCGGATACGACTCGACGCGCCTCGCGGCGCTCCGCCAGCCCCGTATTGCGAAGCGCCCGCAGGCAGGCCTGCGGGCGGGGTTTGGCGCGTGGGTGAAGGGCGCGGGATCCCCTCTCCTGTAAGGAGAGGGGTAGGGGTGAGGTGTCCGGAAGGGCAATCGCTGGCTGCAACGCCGCCGCGGTCGGCGCTCGCGGAACTGGTCGAACGGCCTACACCTCACCCTGCCCTCTCCTTTCAGGAGAGGGTTCCCCGCGGTGCCCTCGCCTGCCTTGATGTGGGGAGAAGGACGCCAGCCGCGCCCTTGCGTCGCACGGCATTGTGAGGGTCTTGTTTACGCCTTGTTAAACCGCTCCTACACATCCCTGCGATGCAAACAGGAGATGACCCGATGATCAGACTGGCCCCTCTCGCGGCGCTCAGCCTTCTTTCGGCCACGGTCTCGGCTTTCGCCGCCCCGGCGCAGCCGCTCGGCCAGTTCAAGCAGTGGAACGCGGCCGCCTATGACGGCGACAAGGGCAAGCGTTGCTATATCGTCTCCTCGCCGAGCGCCGAGACACCTGCGACCTTGCGTCATGGCGACGTGTTCTTCTTCGTGCAGACCGCGCCGAACGCGCAGGCCCGCACCGAGTCGAGCTTCCAGACCGGCTATGATTTCGCCAAGGATTCGACCGTCACCGTGACGATCGGCGACGACAGCTTCCGCATGCTGACCTCGGGCAACAATGCCTGGCTGCAGCGGCTGGAGCGCGAAAGCGAACTGCTCGCGGCGATGAAGGCCGGCGACGAGATGGTGCTGGCGGCGCGCTCGGCCCGTGGCAACGAGACCAGCTACACCTTCTCGCTCGACGGCGTGACCGCGGCCTCGCGGCTGCTGGAACGGTGCAGCTGAGAGAGGCTTGCCGTCATGGTCGGGCTTGTCCCGACCGTCCACGTCTTCATGGGTCGAGGGCGGTGTTCAAGACGTGGATGCTCGGCACAAGGCCGAGCATGACGGCTGGTCACAACACCCCATGGCGCTCGAACACCGAGCGCAGGCTGCTCCCGGCGAGCAGCTCCCCGCGGGTCGTGTCCTCGGCCTCGATCTTGGCCAGCGCCAGCCGGATCGCCTCGGGCGCGATCGCACGCGGCACGATGACGACACCATCGACGTCGCCAAAGACGAAATCGCCCGGCGCGACGCGGGCGCCGCCGACTTCCACCGGCTCGTCGGCGGCCATCATCTCGGCCCGGCCCTTGGTGTCGAGCGGGCCGATGCCGCCATGGAAGACCGGGAAGCCGAGCTCGCGGATGCGGCGGACGTCGCGCACCAGCCCGTCGGTGAGGCAGCCGGCGGCGCCTCTCACCGCCGAGGCGGTGGTGAGCAGTTCGCCCCAGGGCGCGATCCGGTCGGTCGGCCCGTCGCAGGCGAGCACGGGGATCTCGCCGGGTTTCAGGCTGTCGATCAGGTCCATCTCCAGCGCATAGGGGTTGTGCCCCTCGGGGAGATGGTAGCGCTTCATGTAGAGCCCGGTGCGGGCGAAGCCGCAGAGCACGCCGGCCTCGTCGAGCGGGCGCACGAAGGGCTTCACCGCCTGGTCGGGATGGCCGAGCTCGTCGAGCACATCGGAGAGCACGGCCGAATAAAGCCGGCCCTTCAGCTCGGCGAGATCGAGTTCCCTGGCCAGATCCGGCATGCGCTTCCCCTCTCCTTATCGCGAGGGGAAGCTTCCGGGTGCGCCGGCGGCGGGTCAAGCCGTCGCCGCTGCGTGGGGCGGAACAGCGCTCAGCCGGCCATCGCGTCGAGGCGGGCATAGCTCGCCTCCATGCCCTCTTCCATGCCGGTGGCGAGCATCATCTCGCGAGTGGCGGCGTCCGGCAGGGTCATGCGCATGGTCATCAGCGTGCCCTGGCCATCGGCCTCGAAGCGGGTTTCGATGTGGTTGTCGGGCGTGACGTCCGGCATATGGAAGCGCTCGATATGGACGATGCGGCTGAACGGCTCGAGGGTGACGTATTCGCCGGTGAGCGTCAGCTCTTCGCCCTTCCCGTCGGCCCACTCATAGCGGAACTTGCCGCCGGGCCGGTGGTCGTTGATGCAGACCGGCATGGTCCAGCCATCGGGACCGAGCAGCCATTTCTGGATCAGCGCCGTCTCGGTATGGGCGCGGTAGACCATCTCCGGCGAGGCCTTGAAGCGGCGGGTGACGAGGACATGGGTGTCGCCTTCGAGCGTCATGGTCAGCCTGGTCATGTCTGATCCTTCTCCTTGCGTGCTTCCATCTCGGCCAGAAGCTGGTCCAGCCGGTCGTAGTTGGCCTCCAAGGCCCGCCTGAGCATGGCGAGCCATTTGTCGATCTCCTCGAGCGCTCCCGGCGCGAGCCGGCAGGGCCGTTTCGTTCCCTCGATCCGCCTTGTGATGAGCCCCGCCTCCTCCAGCACCTTCAGGTGCCGCGACACCGCGGGCTGCGACATCGCGAAGGGCTCGGCGAGGTCCATCACCGTGGTTTCGCCGCGCGCCAGCCGCGCCAGGATCGCCCGGCGCGTCGGATCGGCGAGAGCGGAAAAGGCCGCGTCCAACCTGTTCATGTCGATCTCTCTATATATCAATATTGTTATATAACCGATCATGTATGGTCAAGCAGCTTTTCGGCGCGAGGTCGAAACGGCGAGGCGGTTCAGGCGCGCGGCGCGAGGATGGCTGCCCGCAGCAGCAGATAGAGCAGCAGGCCGTTCAGCAGGTGCCAGCCCCAGTGCAAGCCGAACGGCACCGCGCCGCACAGAACCGAATCGAGCGACCGGAAAGTCAGGGACAAGGCGAAGACGAGGCCGGCGCCGGCAATCCGCGCTGCCGTGGCGGAGTCACCGCGCAGCCTCGCCGCCAGCGCGACACCGAAGAGGCCAATCAGGAAGCCGGCATACCCAGCCGAGCCACGCATGCCGGCGGGCAGCAAAGGCGAAAGGCTCGAGGCCAGACCGAAGCAGGCGCCAAGGAAGAACAGAGCGCCGATCGCCGCCGTCAAGGGCGACAGGCCGAGGAACCGGTTGAGCGCCAGGCCGAAATAGCAGAGCGCGAAGAGCTGGATCGGCACGACATCGGCCAGCAGGGTCCAGCGCTGCGGCATGGTGTGGAACAGGAAGGAGCCGATGCCGATGATCGCGACCAGAGCCGTCAGGGCTTCGGCCGGCGAGTCGCGACGCCCCTGCCGGCGCAGCAGCAGCCAGGCCGCCAGCGCCGCGAGCAGGAAAGCGGCATTGCTGACCGCATTGAGCGGCTCGGCCCAGAAGGCGCCACCCAGCCGCTCGCAATAGCCCACGCCCTGCATGCCCTGCCCTCCATGCCGGGACTCACCGAATCACGCCCCAATCTCATGCGTGCGCGTGACGCCCGCATGCAAAACCGGAGTGATCGTCACCGAATCCGGCCATGGTGAACAGGATGTTACAGCCGCCTCCGGCCCGGCAACCAATGTTGCAGCGCAAACTGCATGGCGCCTCGGACCGATTCTGCATGAAATCGCAGCAACCGCTGGAGACATACGAAGGTAGGTCGCTATACGCCTAAAATTTAGGCCGAATTGTCATTGTTCTGTCGAAATCGTTAAGCGTCCTGCGCGGGTCTGCGGCCATTTTGCAAACGATCTCTTAATTCGTCATGCGTAGAAAGCATAACAGAGCTGACGCCGCGCCCCTGTGAGAAGCACGATGACCTCTCTATATGCAGTGCACAACGAATTCATCGCTGTCGGGGCCTAAGCCCCGCAAAACCAAAAGGTTATCACCATGTTCCTCTCGATGATCGCTTCCAAGATCCGCGCCTATCTTCGCTATCGCGAGACCGTCCGCGAGCTGTCCCGCCTCACCGACCGTGAGCTCGACGACCTCGGCCTGTCGCGCTCGGACATCCAGTACGTCGCGCGCACCCACGCGACGGCCTGATTTCAAACCTCGCAGGTTTGACGAGTAGTTTCTCCTAGACCCCGCGTTCCTCCCCTCAGGGTCTGGTCGAAGAGCGAATGCCCGCTTACGAGCGGGCATTTTGCGTTTCTGGGCTCTGATTCGTCCCAATGCCCTTGACCTCCGACGCTGCCGCGGACACATCGCGGCCATGACAGCATCCACCACAATCGCACCCATCCATGTCGTCGGCGGCGGCCTCGCCGGTTCGGAAGCCGCCTGGCAGATCGCCGAGGCCGGCGTTCCCGTCGTCCTGCACGAAATGCGCCCCGTGCGCGGCACCGACGCCCACAAGACTGAAGGCCTCGCCGAGCTGGTCTGCTCCAATTCCTTCCGCTCGGACGATTCGTCGTCGAACGCTGTCGGCCAGCTGCATTGGGAGATGCGCCGGCTGGGCTCGCTGATCATGGCCAAGGGCGATGCGCATCAGGTTCCGGCCGGCGGGGCGCTCGCGGTCGACCGCGACGGCTTCTCGCAGGCCGTCACCGCCGCGCTCGCAGCCCATCCGAACGTCACCATCGAACGCGGCGAGATAGCCGGCCTGCCGCCGGCGGAGTGGGACAAGGTCATCGTCGCGACCGGCCCGCTGACCTCGCCGGCGCTCGCGGAAGGCATCCGCTCGCTGACGGGCGCAAGCGAGCTCGCCTTCTTCGACGCGATCGCCCCGATTGTCCATTTCGATTCGGTCGACATGGACGTCGCCTGGTTCCAGTCGCGCTACGACAAGGCGGGTCCCGGCGGCACCGGCGCCGACTACATCAACTGCCCGCTCGACCGCGACCAGTACGAGGCCTTCATCGACGCGCTGCTTGCGGCAGAGAAGACCGAGTTCAAGGAGTGGGAGGGCACGCCCTATTTCGACGGCTGCCTGCCGATCGAGGTGATGGCCGAGCGCGGCCGCGAGACCTTGCGCTGGGGGCCGATGAAGCCAGTCGGGCTGACCAACAAGCACAACCCGACGGTCAAGGCCTATGCCGTCGTCCAGCTGCGGCAGGACAATGCGCTCGGCACGCTGTTCAACATGACAGGATTCCAGACCAAGCTGAAATATGGCGAGCAGGCCGCGATCTTCCGGATGATCCCCGGCCTGGAGAATGCCGAATTCGCCCGGCTCGGCGGCATCCACCGCAACACCTATCTCAACTCGCCGGAACTGCTCGATCCGCAATTGCGGCTGAAGGCCGATCCGCGCCTGCGCTTCGCCGGGCAGATCACCGGCTGCGAGGGCTATGTCGAGAGCGCCGCCATCGGCCTGCTGACCGGCCGGCTCGCTGCGGCCGAGCGGCTCGGCCAGCCGCTCGAGCTACCGCCGGCGATGACGGCGCTAGGGGCGCTGGTCAACCACATCACCGGCGGCCATATCGTCACCATCGACGAGGGGCCGCGCTCCTTCCAGCCGATGAACATCAATTTCGGCCTGTTCCCGCCGATCGAAGGCGTCGCGACGACGGGTCCCGACGGCAAGCGCCTGAAGGGGCCGGCCAAGAGCGTGGCTCGCAAGCAGGCCCTGACCGCGCGGGCGAAGGTCGAACTGGACGGGTGGATCGGCGGGGTGAGTACTCAGGCGGCGGAATAATCCGCGGGATCCCCTCTCCTGGAAGGAGAGGGGTAGGGGTGAGCGACTGTCTTGTTGGTCAAGCGGTTTGTTCGCGCCATGGTTGTCTGTCCCGGATGACGGCGTTGAGGATTGTGACGAGCTTTCGGG
>NZ_FOKP01000003.1 GCF_900112185.1 Allobosea sp. CRIB-10
GGCGCCGGCTACGCCACGGTCGAGACCGCCGATGTCGTCCAGGACACGGTCCGCGGCGACATCACCGAGCGCGTCTGCACCTTCAACCTCGCCGCCTCGGTCTCCTCCTACAAGCGGCGGATCGAAGGCTCGGCGACGACGGCCAGCAACCTGTTCGTCGACATCAACGCCACCGACGTCGCGGAGTAAGCGCCCATGGCAGCCAAGACCCCCAAGGCTCCGGCTTTCGAGCCGGACACCCTCTACGCCGTGCAGCTCCTGCGCGTCGTCACCCTGTCGACCGGGGAGAAGCTCTCGCCGGGCAAGCGCACCTTTCTCAAGGGCAAGGTGCTGAACGAGCTCGCGCCGGACGATTTCAGCGATGCCGAGCCGGTTTGATCAGCTCTATCGCTGGGGCAAGCGCGATATCGTCAACGACGACGCGCTGAACCTGCGGTTCCGCGACCTCGACAACCGGATCACGCCGATCGAGGCGCTGAAGATCTCGTATGAGGCGGCGCTGCTCACCCTGCAGGATCGCGTGCTGGAGCGGTCCGAGGCGGTGATCGAGGGGCTGCGCGACCGCCTCATCGAGATCACCGAACTCGCCTGGCTCGTCGGCTCGTCCTCGACCGGCCTCACGCTCGTCGAGGAGGCCGAGCAGGCGCTGATCATCGCGCCCGATCGCCGCGCTCTCTTCACGCCTGGCCCGTTCGCCATCGTCGCGACCGGGTCCGACCCCGACGCCTATGCGGTGGTGCAGCATCTCGATTTCGACCGCGCGACCGGCCAGTGGAACTTCCGGACCAAGGTGGTCTCGGCTGCGCTGACGGGCGCACACGCCGACTGGTCGATCGGCGCGCTCGCGGGCTCGACCCTGGCGCAGATGGCGCTGCTGGAGGAGGGCCAGGCGGCGCGCACCGAGACCCTCGCGGCGCGCGACGAGGCCGTGCCGGCGGCGACTGTCGCCACTGAAGCAGCCGGCGTCGCTGTCGGCGCGGCCGGAACGGCGACCGGCGCCGCCGGCATCGCATCCACCAAGGCCGGCGAAGCCTCGGACGCGGCCACGGCTGCTGCAATCTCGGCCGCGAGTGTCGACGGCCCGGCGATAGCCGCATCGCTCGCTGCGCTCGCTGCGGCCGACACCGCTCTCGACACACGCCTCGACGCTGTCGAACCGGTGGTTTCGGCGCTCCAGGCCAACGCCCTCGTCGACGAGGAAGCCATCGCTCTCGCCATTGCATACGGAGGCTGATCAGCCATGGCCAAGACCTATAAGGCGCCCTTCACTCAGGCAGCCAAGCTCTCGTCCTGCATCTGCACGGCGGCGAAGACGACCTACAATGATGCCGCGAACGCCGTGCTGCTGTTCACGGCCGGCGCGGATGGTGCGCGCGTCTCGCGCGTCTGGGCTATCCCCCGCGCCACAGTGACGGCGACGCAGCTGCAGCTTTATGTCTCCTACGATGCCGGCGTGACGCTGCATCTGATCGAGACCGCGCTGATGGCGGCATATACCATGGCGCAGACGACGCAGGCGCCGGCGACGGACTTCGTGCGGGCGACGGCTGCCAACCCGCTGCGCCTGCCTGCGAATGCCCGGCTCTACGCCGCGATCGGCGTGGCACTGGCGGGCGGCATCGTCTTCTCCGCCGACGCCGAGGACTTCTGATGCGTAGCGCGCCGGTCACCTATGACGCGGGGATGAACCCCGGCCGCACACGGGCGCCGGCTGTTTCGCCTTGGATGCGCGCCCCCGGTAACTGGACCTTCGTCGCGCCAGAAGACGGCACCTACACACTCCGACTTCGTGGGCCGGGGGGCGCAGGTGAGCACGCTAGCTCTACAGAGACCGTCAATGGCGGCTCCGGAGGAGCGTTCTGCCGAAAAACAGCGGTCCTTTCGAAGGGGCAAGCCGTCCCTATTACGGTCGGTCTAGGCGGGCGCGGCAACGGATTCGGCAACTCACCAGTCAACCCAAGCGGCCCGACGACCGCAACCCTGCCTTCAGGCCTGGTCACGGCAGGTGCTGGCGCCAACGGCAACAGCGCCGGTGTCGCTCCAGGTGGTATTGCAGTCGGGGGTGACGTCAATCTCGATGGTGGGGCTGGCGGGTTGGGGAGTACCAGTGGCGCGGGTGGGTCCGTGGCGGGTGCGGCAGGAGGTGCAGGCGCTTCACTTGTTGGCGGTGGCGGCGCATCGCCTGGAGACGAAGTTCTTCTACCAACCGTTGGAACGGCCGGCAGAGTGGGCGACCGAGGGGTCGACGGTATCTGGGGCGCCGGGACCGGCGGCAACCGCCACGGATCGTCGACTAATTATCCGCCCACGGGCAACGGTGGAGATGGGATAGCCTTGATTACCTATGACGGCCCTTAACGAGGCAACCCACCATAATGGTCAAGCTGATCACGAAAACGTCCCGTGACGGCCTGTCTGCCGACATGCGTTATTCGCTGATCGACATTCGCCCAGATGTCGCCGCCCGTCTCGCGCCAGCGCTGGCAAAACGACAGGTCTTCGCTCAGCCACCGACCGTCTTGGCCGCGCAGAGGAGCGAACGCGTCAAGGATTGGTTGCGCCGGCCCTGCCAACCGATGACGCCGGTCAGGTGCCGTCCGAAGTTCGGGAAAATGCCGGCCGATCGCGTCGAAAACGGAGCGATGAATGAGCATGATGCCCGTGCCGATCGCCGACACCTCAACGAACCCCGAGGGGGTAGGATCGAATGTCCCGTTACGGTGGACGATCCGATCCGCAGCGACGTACCGTGCGGCGATTGCCATCGCTTGTTCAGGCTGAACACCGGAGATCGCTGCCTCGGCTACTTTGCTGGCCTGCAGGTTCTTCGACGGGCAGAACGCCGCAACAAGCGGGCGATTTTCGTCGATAAGACTATCAAAGAGACTGGGTTCAAAGCCCATGTCGGCATCAACGAAGAACAGGTGCGTCGCCGAGGCATCTGACAAGAATTTCGCGACAAGGGCGTTTCGGGCGGCATCAACCGTGAGGCCGCTGATCCAGCTTAGCGATATCTGAATGTTTCGGCGGGTGCGAAGAATGTGGTCCTGGAGACGAAAGATGCTCTCAAGACACTCTGCTTCGACCGACCCGCTGTACGTCGGGATCGCCACAACCACATGCATTCGAAAGACCTCTTTCGCCAGTTGAGGATCATCCGACCATGTATCAGCGCGTGAACCTTGCCGCCACGGCCGTCGACGGTCCCACCGGGCCGCTGCCGCCGGAACTCGCCGGCCTCGATGACGCGAGCCTTGCTGACCTCTCATGGGTCGGGGCGCCTCTAGACGCGCTCTACGGCGGCTATGGCTACTGGCCCCTGGAGATCAGCGATCCGGATTTCGACCCGGCGACAGAGACGCTGACCGACGATCTCACGGACGTCACGCCTGTCGCGGGCCGCAAGGTGGCGACGGCAAAGCGATCGAAGCGTGCCTTGACTGCCGAGGAGATCGCGGCGCGGCAGCCGCGCCCGCACGTCCTGAGCAAGATGCAGTTCATCCGCTTGGTCCAGACGGCCGGCGGCGTGACCGATGCCTTGCTGGTCCAGGCCGACGCCGAGCCTTTGCTGAAGCCTTTCTGGGTCAAGTTCACCATGACGACCGAGATGCAGCGCGACGATGTCGACACCCAGGCGGGCCTTGGCGCGCTCGCCGCGTTGGGGCTGCTGCCGAACGGCACTCAAGCCATACTCGACGCCTGGCCTACCGGCTGATCTCGCCGCAGCTAGGCAAAGGGTGACACGCGTCACCCTCTTTAGCTCTCTCCCGCGCCCGTAGGGTCCCGGCTCGCATGACGCCTGTCAAGCGTCTCTCCCGAGCGTCCGGAGCCCCGCACAATGGCCGTAACCGAGTATTTTCATGGCGTTCGCGTCTTCGAGGTCGGCTCGACCCCGCGGCCCATCTCGGTCAACGAATACAATACGGTCGGCGCGATGGTCGTGGCGCCCGCCGCCGATCCCGAGGTTTTCCCCGAAGACGTCGTCGTCGAGGGCTTCACCAACGACACGGCGTTCCGGCAAGCGCTCGGCACGGGCGGCAATGTCGATGCGGTCTTCGACGCGATCGACGATCAGGGCGTCATCGCCGAGATCCAGGTGGTCCGCGTCGCCGAGGGCACCGGCGCCACCGATCAGGCCAAGCTCGAAGCCACGATCGCCAACATGGTCGGCAGCGGCGCCGACAATTCGGGCGTGCACGCCTTCAAACTGGCTTCAAAGCCGCCCAAACTGCTGATCGCGCCCGGCTATGACAGCCAGCGCATCAGCGGCGTCAAGAACCCGGTCGCGGGCGAGCTCGACGGCATCGCCAAGCGCGCGCGGGCGATCAAGATCCTCAACACGCCGATGACCAGCCGGGCCGCGGCCGAGCAGTACCGCGACGATTTCCCCGACGACAAGCGCGCATTCTTGTTCCACCCGGCGGTCCGGGTGATGCGCGGCACCAGCATCGTCAACGAGCCCGCCTCGGGCCGCATCGCAGGGCTTTTCATCGCGCGTGACCGTCAGGTCGGCGGCCCCTGGGAGAGCCCGTCCAACCAGGCGATCGGCGGCGCTCTCGCGCCCAGCCGGCCCATCAGCTACTTCACCGGCGAGCCGGACAGCGAGGCCAACGCGCTCAACGAAAACCGGATCGCGACCGTGCGCAACGGGACCCTGCTTTGGGGTAACGAGACCTGCGCGATGGACCCTCTCGACCGGTTCGTGAACGTCGTCCGCACCAACGACATGATCGACGATGCGGTCGTCAACGCCTTCTATTGGGCAATGGACCGCACCTTGTCGGTCCCGCACGCGACGTCGATCATCCAGTCGCTCGACATGTTCGGCGACGAGCTCGTCGCCGCCGGCGCGGTGCTGGGCTTCAGGGTCTGGTTCGACCGGACCCTCAACAGCAACGGCCAGCTGGCCTCCGGCATCCTGCGGATCGAATACGACCGCGAGCCGGCCGCGCCGCTGCAGGACCTGCAGTTCGGGGCGCGCCGCAACCTCGAATATTATGCGGTGCTGGCCAACGGCATCCTGCAGTCGCTCGACCGGCGCGAAGCCGCCTGAACCGGAGAGATCATCATGGCCAGCCTGTCGCTGCTCCTCGTCCAGGGGCGCAACTGCCATATTCAATACGCCGGCGACACCTCGCTCAACTGCCAGCTGGCGCTCGGCAAGGTCAAGCTGCCGACCAACAAGGAGACCTATGAGGATTTCCAGCCGGGCGCGACCAACGGCTCGATGGAGATCGCGACCGGCGCCGAGGCCTGCGTGCTCGGTTTCGATCTCAAGGGCCTCTCGCCCGAGGTGTTGGCCCTGACGCAGATCCCGCGCGGCGACCGCGTCAAGATCACCGTCTTTGCCGCGCTCGTGAACGAGTATGCCGAGACGGGGGGCAACCGGGAGATCCCGGTCACGGCCACGGCCTATGGCCGGATCAACGCCGAGACGGGCGAGCTGGAGCCGAACATGGGCACCGACTATGAGCTCAAGAGCATCTCGAAATACTCGCTGATCATCGGCAACCGCGAGATCTGTCGATGGAACGTCCAGCTCGGCGGCTGGCAGGCCATCGGCGGCCAGACCACGCGCATCAACCACATGATCGGGGTCGTCTGATGAGCGCGCCGGGCGAAGCGATCCTCTCCGGATTCGAGCGCGACCCGGAGCTCGACCCGATCGTCGCGCCGCCGGCGTCGGCCGCCGCACCCGCGCCGTCTCGTCAGGGCCCGCGGGTCGAGCCAGCCGAGCCCCGGCTCTGGGAGGTCAGCCAGGACCTGCTCTTTCCCCTAAGAGTCGACGGCGAGCGGATCGAGCGGCTGACGATCCGGCGTCTCACCGGCCAGCAGGTCGCCGAGCTCGTCCTGGAAGACGACGACGGCGTCTCGCTCAACGCACGGGCCCGCGCCCGCATGGCCGGGGTGCATCCCGCCGTGATCGCGGCGATGGCGGCCGACGACGCGCTGATCTTCGCGGAACTCTGCCGCCCTTTATTGCCGGCCGCGCTCGCCCGCCTCGAAGAGGCGGTCATGGCGGACGCGGCGGGCGCGATCTGAGGCGCGGCCTGGCGCGGCTGCCGCGGCTCGCGGCGGAGGTCGCCCAGGCGCTGCACACGCCGCTGCCGACGATCCTGGCGATGCCGGTCGACGAGATCCTGTTCTGGCACGAAGAGGCCTGCCTGATCGCGGCCGAGCGGCTCGGAAGGTAAACCCATGGCCGGCGACATGCGCGTCAAGCTGTTCCTCGATCTCGTCAACCGGCTCTCGCCCGGCGCGAAGGTCGCTGCAAAAGACCTGAAAGCGATCAAGCAGGCGGCGGCCGACATCCGCAAGGAACGGGCCGGCGACGGGCTGGCGAAGGGGCTCGACCGCAGCGGCCGGGCGGCGCGTTCGGCCGAACGCGATCTCAAGGGCGTCAAGCGGGCGGCCGCCGAGCTCCGCAACGAGCGCGCCGGCGACCAGCTGGCGGCGGGGCTGGACCGGGCCTCCGCCTCGGCCCGGCGCGCCCGCTCCGAGATCGCCGGCGTCAAGCGCGCCCAGGAGGATCTGGCGCGGACCGCGGCGGGCGCCAATCTGCCAGCGCCGCGCGGCGGCCGTGGTCGCCCGGCCGGGGCGCCCGCAGGCCTCGATGCCGCTGCCGGAGCCGCCGCTGCCGGAGGCCGCGGCGGTTTGATGCCGCTCGTCGGCGCTTATGGCGGCTATCGCGCCGCCAGCGCCGGCGTGCGCGGCACGGTCGGCCAATCCATCTCCTTCGAAAAGGCGATGGCGGAGGTGAAGAAGAAGGTCGACGGGATGGATGACCCCGCCGCCCTCGCCAAGATGGAGCAGGACATCTCCAGATGGGCGATCACCTATGGCCGCGCTCGCGAGGAGGTCGCCAAGCTGGTCGCCGAGGCCGGCGCCGGCGGCGTCTCGAAAGCCGACATGCCGGATTTCGCTCGCATCAACCTGGCGGCCTCGACCGCCTGGGACGTCTCGGCCGACAAGGCCGGCAACGCGTTGGCGAAGATCCGCGCGGCGACGCAGTGGAACAATGCGGAGCTCGAAAACTTCACCGACAAGGTCAACGCTTTGTCCGACGCCGGCGCGGCGAAGGAAATGGACGTCGTCGAGATGTTCCAGCGCTCGGGCGCCGCGGCCAAGGCGGCCGGCGTCGATTTCGATGCGTCGCTGGCCTTCCTGACGGCCATGAATAACGTCGCGATCGCGCCCGAGGTCGCCTCGCGCGGCTTCAATGCGTTCGCCTCGACGCTGCGGACCGCGACCGAGCAGCAGGCCCGCGTCGATGAGGGGCTGAAGATGATCGGTCTCTCAGCCGAGCAGGTCGAGAAGGGCATGAAGACCGAGTCGACCGCCACGATGATCGATGTATTGCAGCGCCTGGAGAAGAGCACCGACAAGGCGAAAGCGGCGATCAAGATTTTCGGAAAGGAGTGGTGGGACGAGATCGCCCGCGCCGGTCAGGCCCTGCCGGAGATCACCAAGAACCTCGGGATCGTCGGCAACGAGGACAAATGGAAGGGCTCGGCGCAGAAGAGCCTGAACATCGAGCTCGCCACCACCGACAACCACCTCAAGCGGCTGTCCGCTCTCGCCTCGGAGGTCGGCGACCGCTTCGGCCGCTGGGCGCTGCCGGCGATCAACGAAGGAATCGAGCGGGTCATCGCCGGCCTGGACGCGATCGACAAGCGCGCCGAGCAGAAGAAGGAAGTCGAGAGCCTGGCGCAGTCCCAGGCCAAGGGCGAGGCGCTGACGCCCGAGCAGCGCGAAAAGCTCGCCGGCGATGCCCAGATGGCTCTGGCCGTGAAGCGCCGTTCAAATCAGATCTCGGCGCAGTCCGATTATGAGGAGACCACCGCCCGTACCGCCCAGGCCGAGCCTGCCGACGTGCTCGACGAGCGTCGCCAGCTCCTGCGGCGCCAGCTGCAGCGCCAGATCGACACGGCGGAATCGGAGCAGCGGCTTTCTCCCGGCGAGTTCGGTCTCGGCAAACAGAAAAAGCTCCAGGCGCTGCGCAACCAGCTCGCCGAGATCCCGGCGCAGGCGCAGGAGCGGCGCGTCGCGGCGCCCGATCCGCGCCGCCCGGCCGACCAGGCCGAGCGCGGCCAGGCCGATCGCGGCGAGGCGGAGGCCCAGCGCGAGCGCGTCCGCCAGATCACCAGCCGCGTCCAGACGCTGGACGATCTCGGGGCGATGGCGAGCAACCCGGCCGATAAGCAGGGTTTTGCCAGCGACGCCGCGGCGCAGCGCGCCCGGCTCGCGGTCGCGGCGCGCGAGCTCGCCGCCCTCGAAAACCCTGCGGCGGGCGACGCGATGGCGGCCCGCCAGGCCGCGCCCAATGCGGCGGCGGCCGGCGCCTTCGGCTTCAACAAGCTCGGCGGGGCTCCGGACAGCGCCGCTCCCAAGGGGCCGGGGCCTGGCCTGCTCTCCTTCGGCATGTCCGGCGCCGGGGGCGGCGACAGCGGCGCGGCCTGGGCCTCGGCCGTCAAGAGCGCGACCGATATCGATCTCGGCCCCGCCGGGATGACCATGATGGAGCGGCTCAATGCCGGGCTGAAATCGGGCGCGGCCGGGGCCGAGAGCACGGCCGCCGGCGTCAAGACCGGTATCGAGGCGGCGCTGCAGGGCGGCGATCTCAGCGGCGCCGGCGCCTCGCTGATGTCGACCTTCGCGGCCGGAATCACCGCCGGCGGCGCCCAGGCCGTCGCCGCGGCGCAAGGGGTCGCCGGGCAGGTCAAGGCCGCGCTCGCCGCTGGCGGTGGTGGCGGCGGCTCACGCGGCCTCTCCGGCTCGCTGCATGACGGGGTGGATTGATGGTTATCCCGATCCTGGCCATCGGCCCGCACATCTTCGCGGCGCTGCCCCTCTCGATCCAGACGATCAAGGAGACGACGAAAGCGAATTGGCCCTCGGTCAACCGCTTCGGCGTGGGCCCCGCCCGCCAGTTCGTCGGCCGCGGCGAGGACAGCTTCGAGGTCGAGGGGCTCTACTTTCATGCCGAATTCGGCGGGCACGCGCAGTATCTGATGCTCAAGGCGACGCAATCGGCCGGCGAGCCGGTCGAGCTGATCGGCTGGAGCGCCGCCGGCGCGGCGGCCGAGGTCTTCGGCACCGTTGTCATCCTCACCGTCAGCGCGACCCACAAAAAGATCACCCGCGCGGGTATCGGCGCGATCACCGAATTCTCGATCGAGCTCGCGCCCTTCGGCGGTGACGGCAGCTTCGGCGGTCTGTTCTGATGGCGCGCGTCACGGTCACGCGCGAGGGCATGACGGTCGACCTGATCGTCTTCCGCCATTTCGGCAACCCCGACACGCGCCTCGTCGAGCTCACCTATGAGCTCAATCGCGGGCTCGCCGATCTGGGGACGATCGTGCCGGTCGGGACGGAAATCGACCTGCCGGAGGCGCCGCCCTCGTCGCCGCCGCGCCGCGAGACCGTGAGGCTCTGGGACTGATGGCCTACGTCCTCGACGATCTCAGCAAGGGCGGCTTCACGCCGATGATCGAGATCAAGATCGACGGCGAGGAGGTCGCGGGTGAATTCTACAGCGTCCTGATCAAGGCGACCGTGCGCGACGAGGCCGGCCAGAAATCCGATCAGCTCACGCTGGAGCTCGACGATCGCCATAATCAGATCGCGCGGCCGCGCGACAAGGCCAAGATCGAGGTCTGGCTCGGCTACAAGGAGACCGGGATCGCCGAAATCGGCACCTATGAGATGCAGACCTTCTCCCGAAAGTGGGACGATGGCGGCGAGACCGTCACGATCCAGGCCAATGCCGCCGACCTGAAGACCGGCTTGAAGGGCGGCGGGCGCGAGCATTTCGAGGATACCAATGTCGGCGACGTCATCAGCCGCATCGCCAAGCGCAACAAGCTGACGCCCGAGATCCATGCCAAGCTCAAATCGATCCCGGTCGAGTATCTCGCCCATGTCGATTCCAGCGACATCGACTTCCTGACCAATTTGGCGGACGCGCTCGACGCGGTGATCAAGCCGATGGGCGACAAGCTCGTCGCCACCCCGCGCGGCGAGGCGAGCTCAGCGAGCGGGAAAAAGCTGATCACGATCGAGATCGCCAAGTCGGACACTGTCGATGGCGAGATCACGCCCAACAGCCGGGCGCAATACGGCAAGGTCGAGACCAGCTATATCGACCAAAAAACCGGCAAGCGCGTGGTCGAGAAATCCGATACGGGCCTCGACGGGCCGACCTTCACGGTGCGCGAGCCACTGCCGAGCAGCGATCTGGCGAAGAAGAAGGGCCAGGCCGAGGCGAAGCGCCTGACCCGCAATACGGCGCAGGGCCATGTCACGCTCGCCCAGGGCCGCCCCGAGGCCAAGGCCGAAGCCGATGTCGTGCTGGGCGACGGCTTCGTCGACGACGTGGCCGGCGAGTACCGGGCGGATTCGGTCGAGCACACCTTCGACAACAACGGGTTCAGGACCAAGATCGAGCTCAAGGCCAAGGAGGATGGATCGACGACGAAGAAGATGGCCAAAGAGAGCAAAAAGAAAGGAGGCAAGCCCGCCTCGAAGCCGTCGACGACCACCAAGAACAACTCTGCGGTCAACAGCTCCGGCGGAGGCGGCGGCTCGGCGGTCGGCTAGCGCCGGCGGGTCGCCCAGGCGCTGCTAGACGGTGGCGTCAGATTTTCAATCTGTTGCCATTTGATCGTTCGCTCATTGCCATTTGAAAGTTCGCGCTACAACGAGCCTGATCAGCGGATTGCTCTACGGGTCCGAGCGTTTCCGCTCCTAACTCCCGCAAACAGCCAGGCGATCTGCTGTGCTGGAGCACCGTCATGGACCACGACAGAATTCTGCAGGCTCAGGTCTTGCGCGTGAAGGCGTTGAAGTGCCGCCGCTGGGCCGACATCGCCTGCGACAGCGAGAGCGCCGCCCGCCTGGCAGCGATGGCGCGCGATTATGACGGGCAGGCGGACGCCCTGGAACGGGATGTCGCCGCGCTCGACCGCGTACAGCTGGGACGATAGGCACAGGCTTCCAAGCGCCTCGCCGCCTCAGCCTATTCGCCGTAGAGCGCCGAGTGCCGCGCCGCAGCGAGCCCGTCGACCTCGCTCTTGCCGACCTTCGCGGGATCGTAGAGCCAGCAGATCTCCTCGCCCCCGTTCAGCATCCGGCCCTGGACGAGCTCGGCGCCGGCATAGCCGGCCTCGCGCAGGTCGCGCCTGAGCCGGCGGGCATCCCATCTGATCGCGGCATAGCCGAAAGCGTCATTGTCGAGGACGAACCCGTCCTCCTTGATCCGCAGGAGGGCGTTGGTGATGTCTTGCGCTGAATATGTCATGGCCTGTTCTGGGCGTTGATCACACTCCCTTAGGCCGCGGCCCATTTGCCGACCGATACGGATTTGGCTCGCATTTTACCAATCGGGGCGATTTTCGATACGGACCGGCCATTGTCGAGCCGAAGCCGGATTTGTCGCGAACAATTCCGCCGCCGTTGCGTTGTTTCAGTACACCGTTCACGAACAGGAGGAGCGTCCGATGGACTGGAACCGCGTCGAAGGGAACTGGAAGCAGCTCAAGGGCAAGGTCAAGGAGCAATGGGGCAAGCTGACCGATGACGATCTCGACGTCATCGCCGGCAAGCGCGACCAGCTCGAGGGCAAGATCCAGGAGCGTTACGGCATCGAGAAGGACAAGGTCCGCAGCGATGTCGACGACTGGTACGGCCGTCAGACCTGGCAGTGACCATTCACGGTCATCGCACGCTGCAAAGCGGCCCTGACCGTTGAAGGAAGGCCCCGCCGGCTCGCACCGGCGGGGCCTTTCGTTTGCCGAACCAGCGTCATCGCAACGTCACCGCCCCGCCCTAGCGTCAACCCGTTGATCTTGGCCCTTGCGGGCGCGACAGGGTGGGTGGACGCATGAAGCTCCTGGTCAAGCTGGCTGTCGCCGGCGCTCTTCTCGGCTCTTTCGCAGCACCTGCCCATGCCGAGCCGATCACCGGCGCCGGATCGAGCTTCGCCTTCCCGATCATCGGCAAATGGGCGCAGAACTACCGCATCGCCAAGTCGGACGGCGCCGAGATGACGCCGCTCGACATCGGCGTCGATTATGAGCCGATCGGTTCGCTCGGCGGCGAGGTCCGGGTCACCCAGCGCGCCGCCGAGTTCGGCGCCTCCGACCGGCCGCTCTCCTCCGAAGAGTTGCAGCGCTCGGCCCTGATCCAGTTCCCGATCGTGATGGGCGGCATCGTCCCGGTGGTGAACATCGACGGCGTCGGGCCCGGCCAGATCCGCTTGACCGGCCCCCTCCTCGCCGACATCTATCTCGGCAAGGTCAAGCTCTGGTCCGATCCGGCGATCAAGGCGGCCAATCCCGAGCTGAAGCTGCCCGACGCCCCGATCAGCGTGATCTACCGCTCCGACGGCTCGGGCACGACCTTCAACTGGACCGACTATCTCGCCAAGGCGAGCCCGGAATGGCGCGACAAGGTCGGCGTCAACACGCAGGTTCCCTGGCCGGTCGGCGCCGGCGCCGAGCGCACGCAGGGCGTCACCGAGGCGGTGAAGCGGACCAAGAACGCGATCGGCTATGTCGAGTTCGGCCAGGTCGTGCGCGCCGGCCTCGCCTACGCCCAGGTGCAGAACAAGGCCGGAAACTTCGTCAAGCCGGATCCGGCGAGCTTCAGCGCCGCGGCTGCCAGCGCCGAATGGGCCAAGGCCAAGGATTTCTCGCTGATGCTGACCGATGCGCCGGGCGCCGAGGCCTATCCGATCGTCGCCACCACCTTCGCTCTGGTGCCGAAGCCGCGCACGCGCCGCACCCAGGAGGTCCTCGACTTCTTCCGGCTGTCCTTCGAGGCCGGCGCCGCCGACGCGACGACGCTCGGCTATGTGCCGCTGCCGGAGACTCTGGTGAAGCAGGTCAAGGACTACTGGGCCGCCAGCATGAAGGCCGGCAGCTGAGCTTGTCGCAAGCATAGCGCCGACCCGCTCATTCTCTTGGCGCTGTGACGCGGTTCCTTCGCTTCGCAGCCAGTCCGGATGTCGCTCAGGCACCGTTCATAGACCGGCCCTTATTCTGGCCTCCAATGGATTCGCACCCGGCCGCGGCCGGGAGACCAGGAGGACAGACATGATCAGGACGCTCGCCCTTGCCGCTCTCGTCGGCGTGGCCATCTCGTCCGCGACCGGCGCGAGCGCCCAGTATTACGATCCCTATCGGCAGGCGCCGCGCTATGACTATGACGACGATCGGCCGCCGCCGCGCTACGATTACGACCGGCCGCGCTATCGCGATGGCGGCCCACGCTATGGCTATGACCGGCCCTCTCGCCAGCGCTACAGCAATATCTGCGTGACCTCGCGCGGCTCGTGCGCCGCCCCGCCGGCGCCGCCGATCTCAGCCTGCCGCTGCTATATCGAAGGCTTCGGCATGAAGCGGGGCGTGACCCAGTGAGGCACGCCGGATGGCCGCGCCCTGCACCGAGCCAGGGCCGGCTATCCCCTTGGCCGCGATCCCGGCCAGCCGGAAACGACGCTGAATACCTGACGATCCACACGACGTGTCGGTAGCGGAAGGACAGCATCCGGCAGAGCCGAACTGGTTAATTTTACCTTGTTTTGCAGTTAACCTTGTCTTCATAGATCAGTTCGGGCTTCCTTACCCCAACGACGCAGCGGCAGCGTTGCGCAACGCAGGGTTGGGGTCAGCTATGACGTTCAGGCTTCTTTCGCTTTCGGCACTCGCCACCACGGCCCTTGTCGGCCTCGCCGCTCCGGCCATGGCCGGCGGCTGCTATGCCTCGTCCTGCTACAAGGCACCCGTCAGCACTTGCGGCGGCGGCTCCTGCTACAAGCTGGTCTCGAAGCCGCCGGTCTACGGCACCGTCGACGAGAGCTATGTCGTGCGCCCCGAGCGCACCTTCTCGCGAGTCGTCCCGGCGCAGTACGACACCGTCACCGAGCAGGTGGTGATCCAGCCGGAGCGCCGCGTCGCCCGCCACATCCCGGCCCAGTACAAGACCGTCTCCGAGAAGGTGCTGATCTCGCCGGCGACCAAGCGCTGGGAAGTCACCCGCGACGCCTACGGCCAGACCACCGGCTGCTGGGTGCATGTCCCGGCGCAATACGGGTATCAGCAGCGCACCGTCGAGGTCTCGCCGGCCTCGGTCGACTACGACGTCATTCCGGCCGTCTATGGCCAGCGCAGCCGCCGCGTCATGGTCAGCGCCTCGCGGGTCGTGCACGAGACCGTGCCGGCGGAATATGCGACGCGTCAGCGCCAGGTCCTGGTCAGCCCCGGCTCGCAGTATTGGGCCAAGAGCGGCTACTGAGTTTTTCAAGTTTTCTTCGTAGTACCTGTCACCACGGACAAACACCTCACGCCCCGGCTCCGGCCGGGGCTTTTTTCTTGTTTGAGGCCAACGCTGAAGAAGCGTGCAGGCTGTCCTCATCGTCATGGTCGGGCTTGTCCCGACCATCCACCTCGTCCTTCGGACGGCGCAGTGTTCAAGACGTGGATGCTCGCCACAAGGGCGAGCATGACGCGAATGGACGATGTCGAGCTTGAAACGTCGCTGCCAGCTCAGGCCAAGCCGCCGGTCAGCAGGATCAGCACGCCGACGCCGAGCGCGAAGGCGAGGATGCGGGCCGGCATGGAGAACAGAGTGCCCGGCGGCTGCTTCGTCGCGAAGCCGGCGACGACCTCGACCACAGCGAGTGCCAGCAGCACGTAGACGAAGGGCGGGAAGGTCCCGCCTCTGGCGATCCAGCCGGTGTTGACCGCGAGCGAGGCGAGCGCGCCGAGCCCGGCGCCAGCCGCGATGAAGAATTGCTCGGGCCGGCTGAAGCGCACCGCTGGGCTCAGCGCCGACGGAAATTCTGCGGCCGCGGCGGCATCGGGCCGGGGCTGGCGGTCTTCTGGCGGAAATTGATGCGGCCGCGATCGAGATCGTAAGGCGACATCTCCACGACCACGCGGTCGCCGGCGATGGTGCGGATGCGGTTCTTCTTCATCTTGCCGGCCGCATAGGCCAGGATGACGTGGTCATTGTCGAGCTTCACCCGGTAATTGCCGTCCGGGAGCACCTCGACCACGGTGCCGTCGAATTCGAGCAGTTCTTCTTTCGCCATTCGCTGATCCTTCGTCTTGTCTGCGGCGCGGGGCCGAGCCTTCCAGGCTCAGCCCCAGCGGTTACGGCGCCTGTCAGTTCGGGCGCCGCCCGCCGCCGCCGGTGCGTCGTTGTCCCGTTCTTTGCTGCAAGAACGCGACGCCGCCAAGCCCTTCCTTGCCGGAAGCTGCGTCTTTTCGTGCACCACCCGCCTCATGGCGCTGGGCCGGGCGCTCATGGCGCTGCTGCTCCGGACGGGCCTGCTGCTGACGCGGCTGGTTCGGGCGGGACTGCTCGCGATGCGGCTGGCCCTGGCGTTCACCCTGCTCCTGACGCTGGCCGCCACGGCCATGGGACGGAGCGCCGCGACCGTCGCGACGCTGCCCCTGCCCGGGCTGCTGCCCGTTCTGCGGGCGACCCTGGCCACGGCCGCCACGGTTCTGCGGCGGCTTCTTCGGCGTGCGGCCATCCCAATACGGCACGTCGCCGATCGGGGTGAGCGCGACCTTGGTCAGCTTCTCGATCGCGGCGAGATCGCCGCGCTCTTCCGGCGTGCAGAAGGCGATGGCGAGGCCCGACGCGCCGGCGCGCGCGGTGCGGCCGATCCGGTGAACATAAGTTTCCGGCACGTTCGGCAGGTCGAAATTGACGACATGGCTGATGCCGTCGACATCGATTCCGCGCGCGGCGATATCGGTCGCCACCAGGATGCGCAATTCGCCGTCACGGAAGGCACCAAGCGCGCGCTCGCGCTGGCTCTGGCTCTTGTTGCCATGGATCGCGGCGGACTTGATGCCGGCCTGCTCGAGCTGGCGCACGACCTTGTCGGCACCGTGCTTGGTGCGGGTGAAGACGATGGCGCGCTCCATCTCGGAAACGCCGAGCGTCTTCGCCAGCAGAGCCGGCTTCTGGCCGGCTTCGGTGAAGATGACGCGCTGGTCGACCTTCTCGGCCGTGGTCGCGACAGGCGCGACCGCGACCTCGACCGGGTCGGTCAGATAGGCCTGGGCGATCTCGCGGATCGCCTTCGGCATGGTCGCCGAGAACAGCAGCGTCTGGCGCTGCTTCGGGATCAGCGTCGCGATCTTGCGCAGCGCATGGATGAAGCCGAGGTCGAGCATCTGGTCGGCTTCGTCGAGCACCAGGAACTCGATCTCGCGCAGCGAGACGGCGCGCTGGTCGACCAGGTCGAGCAGGCGGCCGGGCGTGGCGACGAGGATGTCGACATGCTGGCCGAGCGCGCGGATCTGCTTGCCGACCGGAACGCCGCCGAAGATCACCGTCGACTTCAGCGAGGTGAACTGGGCGTAGGTGCGGATGCTGGCCTCGATCTGGGCCGAGAGCTCGCGCGTCGGCGACAGGATCAGGGCGCGCACCGAACGCGGCTGCATGCGCCGCGGCTGGTTCAGCAGCCGGTGCAGCATGGGCAGCGAGAACGCAGCCGTCTTGCCGGTGCCGGTCTGGGCGGCGCCGAGCAGGTCACGACCGTCGCGAATGGAAGGGATCGCCTGCGCCTGGATCGGCGTCGGCGTCTCATAACCTTCGGCGGCGAGCGCTTTGAGAAGCGGCTCGGCCAGGCCGAGGTCGGTAAATTTGGTCAAATCAGGTCTTTCTGAGCCGGACGACATGGGGCGCACGTGGTGAACGGAAGCGCCTCGGCATGCAGTCTCGGTCTACGCATGGTCTCTTTCCGCCCGGCGAACCGCTAGCCACTGCGCCGGGGGATGTCGTGTATCGCAGGCTCCGGGCCTGCGTCTTGAAACGGGCGGACACGAATGGTCCGCCCGAATTAGCTTCAGCCGGCGACGAGGTTGCCAGCCGAGGACTTGCCGGTCTTGCGATCGGCGATCAGCTCGTAGGAGACGACCTGGCCTTCGCGCAGCTCGCGCAGGCCGGCGCGCTCGACGGCGCTGATGTGGACGAAAACGTCGGGGCCGCCGGCCTCAGGGGTGATGAAGCCGTAGCCCTTGGTGGCGTTGAACCACTTGACGGTGCCCTTGTTCATAGTGGGACTAATCCTTGCACTTCAGATCCGCGTATTCGTGGAACCCATGACCGGACGCGCGGACGCCTCGCCATGGTCTTGTATCGACGTGTGGTGGATCTGAAGTGGCCCGCCGGTCGGAATACCCGCGCGGAGGATTGGCCAGAACCGGCCGCATCTCGTCTTACATCGGTGGACCTAGCATAAATTGCAAGGCGGGTCCAGTTTGCCGGCCGAAGCGCCTGCCTTCAGCCGATCTCGCGCACCAGATCGACCAGCCCACCGAGATCTGGCAGCTTTCGGAAGCGCGCCTCTGCGATCGGCTCCTCGGCGTGCTCCAGCGCCCAGGTCAGCTCATGCGGCACATGCGCGGCCCAGGACCCGGCGGCGAGCGCCGGGACGATGTCGGACTTCAACGAGTTGCCGACCATCAGCGCCCGCCCCGGCCCGTCGCCATGGCGGGCGAAGAGCTTCTCATAGGTCGCAGCGCTCTTGTCGCTGACGATCTCGACCGCGTCGAAGAAGTCGCCGAGGCCGGACTGCGCGAGCTTGCGCTCCTGGTCGAAGAGATCGCCCTTGGTGATCAGCACCAGCCGGTAGCGGCCGGCGAGCGCGCCGAGCGTGTCCTGCGCATGTGGCAGGGTCTCGACCGGATGGGTCAGCATCTCGCGCCCGGCGGCGAGGATCTCGCCGATCACCGCGGGCGGGACCTCCCCGCGCGTGATCTCGAGCGCGGTCTCGATCATCGAAAGCGTGAAGCCCTTGATGCCGAAGCCGTAGAAGGCAAGGTTGCGCTTCTCGGCCTCGAGCAGCTTGCCGGAGATCTCGGCCGCCTCGCCATGCTCGCCGAGCAGCGCGACGAAGCGGTCCTCCGTCAGCCGGAAGAACTGCTCGTTCTGCCAGAGCGTGTCGTCGGCATCGAAGCCGATGGTAGTCAGCGCCTTCACGACTATTCTCCGTCATTGCGAGCGAAGCGAAGCAATCCAGCAGACGTAGAGCTCTGCCGCCCTGGATTGCTTCGTCGCTCTGCTCCTCGCAATGACGAGGAGCGTCTCACGCGTCCTTGGCCTTGATCGCCCCCAAAGCCGCCTGCGCCGCGGCAAGGCGCGCGATCGGCACGCGGAAGGGCGAGCAGGAGACGTAATCCAGCCCAACGCTCTCGCAGAAGCCGATCGAAGCGGGATCGCCGCCATGCTCGCCGCAGATGCCGAGTTTGATGTTCGGCCGCGCCTTGCGGCCACGCTCGACGGCGATCCGGACCAGCTCGCCGACGCCCTCCTGATCGATCGTCACGAAGGGATCGGATTCGAGCAGGCCGCGGGCCGTGTAGGAGCCGAGGAAGGAACCGGCATCGTCGCGGCTGATGCCGAGCGCCGTCTGGGTCAGGTCGTTGGTGCCGAAGGAGAAGAATTCGGCGCTCTGCGCGATCTCCTCTGCCCGCAACGCGGCGCGCGGCAATTCAATCATGGTGCCGACCTGATAGGTCAGCTCGCTGCCGCTCTCCTTGCGGACCGCCTCGGCCATCGCATCGATCCGGCCCTTGACCAGGTCGAGCTCGGGCGCGCCCATGACGAGCGGGACCATGACCTCCGGGATGACCGGGTGCCCGGTCTCCTTGGCGGCAATCACTGCAGCCTCGAAGATGGCCCTGGCCTGCATCTCGGCGATCTCGGGATAGGCGACGGCGAGACGCACGCCGCGGAAACCGAGCATCGGGTTGACCTCATGCAGCTCGGCGGCGCGGCGCTTCAGCTTGTCGGAGGTCGTGCCCATGGCCGCGGCGACCTCGGCGATCTCGTCGTCGGTCTGCGGCAGGAACTCGTGCAGCGGCGGATCGAGCAGGCGGATCGTCACCGGCAGGCCCTGCATGATGGTGAAGAGCTCGACGAAGTCCTGACGCTGCATCGGCAGGAGCTTGGCGAGCGCGGTGCGCCTGCCCTTCTCGTCCTCGGCCAGGATCATCTCGCGCACGGAGAGGATGCGGCCGGCATCGAAGAACATGTGCTCGGTGCGGCTGAGGCCGATGCCCTCCGCGCCGAACTCGCGCGCCATCTTGGCGTCGCGGGGTGTCTCGGCATTGGCGCGGATCTTGAGGCGCCGCACCTTGTCGGCCCAGCCCATCAGCGTGCGGAAGTCGCCGGAGAGCTCGGGCTGCTGCATCTTGACCTCGCCGAGCAGCACCTGGCCGTTGCTGCCGTCGATGGTGACGAAGTCGCCGGCCTTCAGCGTGGTCGGCCCGACGGTCATCGTGCCCTTGGCGTAATCGACGCGGATCTGGCCGGCGCCCGAAACGCAGGGCTTGCCCATGCCGCGCGCCACCACCGCCGCATGCGAGGTCATGCCGCCGCGCGTGGTCAGGATGCCCTCAGCGGCGTGCATGCCGTGAATGTCTTCAGGCGAGGTCTCGACGCGGACGAGAATGACCTTCTTGCCGGCCTTCTTGCCGGCCTCGGCCGCCTCCGAGGTGAAGACGATCTCGCCGGCGGCGGCGCCGGGCGACGCCGGCAGGCCGGCCGTCAGCACGCGCCGCTCGGCCTTGTTGTCGATCGTCGGATGCAGCAGCTGGTCGAGCGCGCCGGGCTCGACGCGGCCGACCGCTTCGTTCTCTGTGATCAGGCCTTCACGCGCGAGCTCGACCGCGATCCTGAGCGCCGCCTTGGCTGTGCGCTTGCCGGACCGGGTCTGCAGCATCCAGAGCTTGCCCTCCTGGATGGTGAATTCCATGTCCTGCATGTCGCGATAGTGCTTCTCGAGGATGCCGTAGATGCGGCAGAGCTCGGCATAGGCCTCCGGCATCGCCTTCTCCATCGAAGGCTTGTCGGATTTGGCGGCGAGCTTGGCCGCCTCGGTGATATCCTGCGGGGTCCGGATGCCGGCGACGACGTCCTCGCCCTGGGCATTGATCAGGAACTCGCCATAGAGCGCGTTCTCGCCGGTCGAGGGATTGCGGGTGAAGGCGACGCCGGTCGCCGAGGTCTCGCCCATATTGCCGAAGACCATCGACTGGACGTTGACCGCCGTGCCCCAGGAGGCCGGGATGCTATTGAGCTCGCGATACTTGATGGCGCGGGCATTCATCCAGGACGAGAAGACGGCGCCGACAGCGCCCCAGAGCTGCTCGTTCGGGTTCTGCGGGAAGTCGGAGCCGAGCTCCTTCTTCACGATCTCCTTGTACTTGCCGACGAGAAGCTTCCAATCGTCGGCCGAGAGGTCGGTGTCGAGGTTGAGGCCCTTGCGCTCCTTGTAGTCCTCGAGCGCCTCTTCGAAATGGCCATGGTCGATGTCGAGCACGACGTTCGAGTACATGGTGATGAAGCGGCGATAGCTGTCATAGGCGAAGCGGGCATCGCCCGAGGCCTTGGCCACCGCCTCGACGGTGACGTCGTTGAGGCCGAGATTGAGGACGGTGTCCATCATGCCCGGCATCGAGGCGCGCGCGCCGGAGCGGACGGAGACCAGCAGCGGATTGGCGGGATCGCCGAAGGTCTTGCCCGTCAGCTTGGCCATGCCGGCCAGCGCGTCCTTGACTTGAGCGTCGAGTTCGGCCGGGAAATTCTTGCCGTTGTCGTAGTACCAGGTGCAGACCTGCGTGGTGATGGTGAAGCCCGGAGGCACCGGAAGTCCCAGATTGCTCATCTCGGCCAGGTTCGCGCCCTTGCCGCCGAGCAGGTTCTTCATGCCTGCCTCGCCTTCGGCCTTGCCGTCGCCGAAGGTGTAGACCCACTTCTGCCCTGCCATAGCCTGCCTTTCCCAAGGTTGTCGCCGGCATCATCAACGCCGGCGCGCCCACATGGTTCGCATTTGCGGTGCCCGCTGCTGCAGCGCACCCGGTGCGGCGTGGTCATGCCGAAAACCGGATGAACAATCAATGATCATGCACAGCGCCGCCGCGCCCCACCAACCCCGGCTGCGCAATGCCGGGCGGCGCAATATGGCCAAGGCCGGAGCTGCGCGATAGGGTGCCGCCCCCGCCTTTCAGCGCGGCATCGCCACCAACCCGATGGTTGCCAGCGTCGCCCGCTTTCAAGAACGACGCCGAAGCCAACGATGCGCCTGAACGACTGCCACAATTTCCACGATTTCCGCACGCTCGCCAGGAAGCGGCTGCCGGGCCCGATCTTCAACTACATCGACGGCGGCGCCGATGACGAGGCCACCCTTCGGCGGAATTCCGAAAGCTTCGACCGGTGCGATCTCGTTCCGAGCGTGCTGCGCGGCGTGAGCAGCGTCGACACCTCCGTCACCGTGATGTGCCAGAGGCTCGCCGTGCCGTTCTATTGCTCGCCGACGGCGCTGCAGCGGCTCTTCCATCATCGGGGCGAGCGGGCGGTCGCGGCCGCTGCGGCGCGCTGCGGCACGATGTTCGGCGTCTCCTCGCTCGGCACCGTCAGCCTCGAGGAGCTCCGCAAGGCCCATAGCGGCCCGCAGGTCTACCAGTTCTACTTCCACAAGGATCGCGGCCTGAACCGGGCGATGATGGAGCGCGCCAAGGGCGCCGGCGTCAACGTGATGATGCTGACCGTCGACAGCATCACCGGCGGCAACCGCGAGCGCGACCTGCGCACCGGCTTCTCGATCCCGTTCCGGCTCAACCTTTCCGGCATCACCCAGTTCGCGATCAGGCCGCAATGGGCGCTGAACTACCTCACCCATGAGAAGTTCAGCCTGCCGCAGCTCGACAGCCATGTCGACATGGGCGGCGGCGCGATGTCGATCAGCCGCTACTTCACCGAGATGCTCGACCCGGCGATGACCTGGGAAGACGTCGCCGAGATGGTGAAGCTGTGGTCAGGACAGTTCTGCCTCAAGGGGATCATGTCGGTCGCCGACGCCAGGCGCGCCGTCGAGATCGGCTGCACCGGCATCATCCTGTCCAATCATGGCGGCCGGCAGCTCGACGGCTCGCGCGCCGCCTTCGACCAGCTCGCCGAGATCGTCGATGCGGTCGGCGACAAGATCGACGTGATCATGGACGGCGGCATCCAGCGCGGCACGCATGTGCTGAAGGCGCTGTCGCTCGGCGCCAAGGCGGTCGGCATCGGGCGCTACTACCTCTACCCGCTCGCGGCCGCCGGGCAGCCGGGCGTCGAGCGCGCCCTCGATCGGCTCAAGACCGAGGTGGAGCGCGGCATGAAGCTGATGGGCGTGACCAAGCTCGACCAGCTGTCGCGGGAGAATCTGCGGTTCCGGTAGCAGCGCGGCTCGCTCTCAGACCGGCCTCTTGCCGCGCGCCGCCTTCGGCCAGCGCAGCGGCCAGGCGACGATGCGCTCGACGATCTCCTCCTCGGCGACCTCGTCCTCATTGGCGTGGACCTTGCCGCGAACGGAGACGCCTGCCGCGATCACCGTCTGAGGGTCGCCCGAGACGAGCGGGTGCCACCAGGGCAGGTCCTTGCCCTCCCCCAGCAGCCGATAGGCGCAGGTCGGCGGCAGCCAGGGCAGCGTGCGCACCGCCTCCGGGGTGAGCGTGACGCAATCCGGGACCGTCTTCGAGCGATTGGCGTAGTCATGACAGCGGCAGGTCGCCGCATCGAACAGGCGGCAGCCGATATCGGTGGCGTGGATCCTGCCGGTGTCGTCATCCTCGAGCTTGACCAGGCAGCAGCGGCCGCAGCCGTCGCAGAGCGATTCCCACTCCGCCTCGGTCATCTCCTCGAGCGTCTTGCTGCGCCAGAAGGGCGTGCTGTCGATCATTGCGTTGGCCATAGCCGCTTATGCCCCGGCTAAGCCGTAGAGGGAAGCGCGCGAGCGGCACAGCGCAGCATCGCGCGACATCATATCTTACATTCGTTCTAATCTTTGTTTAGAGAGATTATAATCTATGAAAATTGACCGAATACTCGGATCGGCCTAACGGGAGGAAGAATTCCCTCGTTCACGAGCCATCCCGATGCTGACCCGCCGACATCTGCTGTGCGCCTTTACCGTCACCGCGGGCCTTGCGATGACCGCCCTCCCCGCGCTGGCCGACAAGGTCACGGTCACCGATATCGTCGGGCGCAAGGTCGAGGTCGAGGCCCCGGTCAAGCGGATCATCCTCGGCGAAGGCCGGCAGATGTATTTCGTCGGCGCGCTCGACAAGGACGAGCCGTTCAAGCGCGTCGTCGGCTGGCGCGACGATCTCGGCAAGGCCGATCCCGAGACCTTCCGCGCTTATGCGAAGCGCTACCCTGAAATCGCCAAGCTGCCGACCTTCGGCGGCATGAAGGAAGGCGCCTTCGACGTCGAGCAGGCGATCTCGCTGAAGCCCGACGTGCTCTTCCTCAACATCGAGGCCAAGATCGCCAGCGACGAGGCCAGGCTGGTCGAGAAGCTCGCCTCGGTCGGCATCCCCGTCGTCTATGTCGACTTCCGCGAGAAGCCGTTCGAGCACACAGAGCCGTCGATGCGCCTGATCGGCAAGCTCTTCGGCAAGGAGCAGGTCGCCGAGAACTTCATCACGTTCCGCGCCGAGCAGATCAAGGTCGTGACCGACCGGCTGGCCAAGGCACCCGATCTCAAGCGCCCGCTGGTCATGATCGAGCGCGCCGGCGGCTATTCCGACGATTGCTGCATGTCCTTCGGCAACGAGAATTTCGGCAAGATGGTCGAGTTCGCCGGCGGCCGGAACCTGGCGGCGTCGCTGATCCCCGGCACCTTCGGCACCGTCAACGCCGAGCAGATCGTCGCTTCCAATCCCGATGTTGTGATCGTCACCGGCAGCAACTGGGACGGCTATGTGCCAGGCGGCAACTGGGTCGGGCTCGGCTATGGCGCCGACATGACCGAGGCGCGCCGCAAGCTGACCAATCTGATGAAGCGCCCGGCCTTCACCCAGACCGCGGCGGTCAAGAACGGCCGCGTCCACGGCATCTGGCACCAGTTCTACAACAGCCCCTACCAGTTCGTGGCGATCCAGGAGATCGCCAAGTGGCTGCATCCCGAGCTGTTCAAGGACGTCGATCCCGGCGCGACCATGAAGGTGCTGCACGAGCGCTTCCTGCCGCTGCCTTACGAGCCAGGGCTTTGGGTCTCGCTCGAGGCCGGCAAGTGAGCCTTGCCCCCGCCAGCGCGGACGAGATCGTGACCCAGCAAGCGGAGGCACTGCGTAGCGCTCAGGGTCGCGACGCCTATCGGGCGCTGGCTCTGCGCCGTAAGCTGATCCTCGCCGGCTTCGCCGCCGTGCTGCTGGCCTGCCTGATCGTCGACCTGATGCTCGGCCCGGCCCGCTACAGCGTGACAGAAGTGGTCAACGCGCTGATCTCGCCCTCGACGGCGCCGGCCGCGGTCCGGGTGGTGATCTGGGACATCCGCCTGCCGGTCGCGCTGATGGCGGTCGTCACCGGCGCCTCGCTCGCCATCGCCGGCGCGCAGATGCAGACGGTGCTGAACAACCCGCTCGCCAGCCCGTTCACGCTCGGCATCTCGGCCGCGGCGAGCTTCGGTGCGGCGCTGGCGCTGGTCTTCGGCGTCGCCATCGTGCCGCTCGCCATCGACTATGTCGTGCCGCTCAACGCCTTCGTGATGGCGATGGGCGCCTCCCTGCTGATCCATCTGCTGAGCCAGCGCCGCGGCGTCACCACCGAGACGGTGGTGCTGCTCGGCATCGCGCTGGTCTTCACCTTCAACGCTTTGCTCTCCCTGCTGCAGTTCTTCGCCTCCGAGCAGGCGCTGGGGGCCGTCGTCTTCTGGATGATGGGCTCGCTGACCAAGGCGAACTGGCACAAGCTCGCCATCACCACGACCATCCTGCTGCTCTGCATCCCGCTATTCGCGCGCCGGGCCTGGGCCCTGACGACCCTGCGGCTCGGCGACGAGAAGGCGGCGAGCTTCGGCATCGACGTCAAGCGTCTGCGGCTCGAGACCATGCTGCTCGTCGCGCTGCTCGCAGCGGTGCCGGTCTCCTTCGTCGGCACGATCGGCTTCATCGGTCTGGTCGGCCCGCATATCGCCCGGATGGTGATCGGCGAGGACCAGCGCTTCTTCCTGCCGGCCTCGGCGCTGGCGGGGGCTGCGATCCTGTCGGCCTCGTCGGTGGTCAGCAAGTCGCTGATCCCCGGCCTGATCTTCCCGATCAGCATCGTCACGGCGCTGGTCGGCGTACCCTTCTTCTTCAGCCTGATCCTGACCAGCCGGAAACGCTCATGGTGAAGCGCCTGACACTGACCGATGTCGGCGTCGCCTATGGCAAGCGCCGGATCCTCGACGGGATCACCACGCCGACCATGGCCGGCGGCGAGGTCGTCGCCGTGATCGGCCCCAACGCCGCCGGCAAGTCGAGCCTGTTCCGCCGCATCGCCGGGCTGCTGGGAGGCTCCGGCACGGTTCAGGTCGAGAGCTCGGCCGGCAAGTCGCCCTGCTATCTGCCGCAGGACACGGCGGTGAACGCGGTGCTGACCGTCTACGAATCGATCCTGCTCGCCCGCAAGCAGGGCGGCTCCTGGGGCGTCGGCGACGACGAGCTCGCTGCGATCGACGAAGCCCTGCACGCCCTCGATATCGCCGATCTCGCCTTCCGCGGCCTCGGCGAGCTCTCGGGCGGCCAGCGCCAGCTCGTCTCGATCGCCCAGACATTGGTGCGCCGGCCCGAGATCATGCTGCTCGACGAGCCGACCAGCGCGCTCGACCTGCACCGCCAGTTCGAGGTGCTCAGCCTCGTCGGCCGGCTGGCGCGCGAGCGGCAGATCTGCGTGCTGATCGCGATCCACGACCTCAACCAGGCATTGCGCATCGCCGACAAGGTGATGGTGCTGTCGCAAGGGCGGCTCGCCGCCTTCGGCGATCCGCGCGAGATCATCACGCCGGCGCTGCTGGAAGAGGTCTACGGCGTGGTCGCCAGGGTCGAAGCGGCAGAGGGCGAGACGCCCTTCGTCGTCGTGCATGGCTCCGCCCGGCGGCGCGGCCAAGGCGAGGTGCAGTTTGCGCCTGCCCGGGCAGCGGAATAATACCCTCGCAAGTCGAGCTTGGCGAACGCCGATGTCAGACAGCAGCATCTCCAACGGTCTTTCAGAACCTGGCGCCAACTACTCCCTCAAGGAGGAGATCCGGACCTATTGGTCCGCTCGAGCGGCCAGCTTCGACGAGCAGGTCGGCCATGCCATCAAGTCGGATGCCGAGCTCGCGGCCTTCCAGTCTCTGCTGCGGCAATCCTTCGGCTCGGCGCCGCGCGAGGTGCTCGACCTCGCCTGCGGCACCGGCGAGATCACGCGCGCCCTGCTGTCGCTCGGCCACAACGTCACGGCACTCGACTTCTCCGAGGAGATGCTGGCCCGCGCCCGCGCCAAGCATGGCGACCGGGCCCGTATCCTCGCCGGCGACGCCGAGCGGCTGCTCGACGACGACGGGACCTATGACGCGCTGGTGACGCGCCATCTGGTCTGGACATTGACCGATCCGGAAGCGGCCTTCGCCGAATGGTTCCGGGTGCTGAAGCCCGGCGGCAGACTGCTCGTCATCGATGGCGACTGGATCAACCGCTCCTGGCTGCAGGGCCTCATCAACCGCGCCGCGACCTTCCTGCGCGAGCGCGCCGGCGCTGCTCCGCACGCAGCCGATCGCGCCGCCTTCGATTCGATCACCAAGCGCTTCTTCTTTCGCGACGGGCTGAGCTTCGAGCGGCTGGGCACGATGCTGCGCCAGGCCGGCTTCGCCCGCATCGAAGCTGCCGACTACGCACAGGTGGTCAGGGCGCAGCAGCGCAACGCCGCCCTGCACGACGCACTCCGGCTGGCCTCCTCGACCCGTTTCGCGGTGCTGGCGACCAAAAGCTGACCCGTCGGCAACACCGCCTTTTTTGTCGGGCAACCACACCTTCGCATACTTCCGTTACAAGCCTGGAGCCCTTACCTTCTGAGATCGGGCTTGGCCTTCGTCGGCCGGTCCGGGACACCGCGGACGCGCGCCCGCGGCAGGCTCAGGATGCCGCACGAACGTGATCGAGTTCCGGAAAGCGAGCTGGACGACCCGTCTCAAGCGCCTCGCGCTGAGCGCCGACTCGTGGATCGACGCCTCGCTCTATGCTGCCGGCCACCGCGCCGGCGAGATCTATGAACGCATCCGCAGCATCACCGACCGTCTGACCGTCAGCGGCCCGAAGCGCCTCGCTGCCGAGTTCGCCAGCGAGGGTCTCAATGTCGGCATCGCTGGCGCGATCGTGATGCTGATGCTCGCGATCCCCGCCTTCCATGAAGGACGCGAAGAGGCGCTGAAGAACCAGGTCTTCGCCGTCACCTTCCTCGACCGCTACGGCTCCGAGATCGGCCATCGCGGCGCCCGCCACGACGATTCGCTGAAGCTCGAGGAATTCCCCGACCACCTGCTCAAGGCCGTTCTGGCGACCGAGGACCGGCGCTTCTACGACCATTTCGGCATCGACGTGATCGGCACCTTCCGGGCGCTCACCGTCAACGCCCGCGCCTCGGGCGTGGTCCAGGGCGGTTCCTCGATCACCCAGCAATTGGCGAAGAACCTCTTCCTCAGCAATGAGCGCTCGCTCGACCGCAAGATCAAGGAAGCCTTCCTCTCGCTCTGGCTGGAATACCGGCTGACCAAGAACGAGATCCTCAAGCTCTATCTCGACCGCGCCTATATGGGCGGCGGCACCTTCGGCGTCGCGGCGGCGGCCGAGTACTATTTCGGCAAGTCGGTGAAGAACGTGACGCTGGCGGAGGCGGCGATGCTCGCCGGCCTGTTCAAGGCGCCGACCAAGTTCGCCCCGCATGTCAACCTGCCGGCGGCGCGAGCGCGCGCCAACGACGTCCTCGGCGCCATGGTCGATGCCGGCTTCATGACCGCCGGCCAGGTCGACTCCGCCCGGCGCAATCCGGCAACACCGATCGACCGCCGGCGCGATTCCAGCCCGGACTACTATCTCGACTGGGCCTTCGACGAGGTCCGCAAGCTCGCCGAGGACGGCAAGCTTGGGCCCGAACGGGTGCTGACGGTCAAGACTCCGCACGATCCGGCGATCCAGAAGCGCGCCGACGAGGCGGTCGAGTCGATCCTGCGCCAGCACGGCCCCGCCTATCGCGCCCGGCAGGCGGCGGCGGTGATCATGGACCCGGACGGGGCGGTGCGTGCCATCGTCGGCGGGCGCGACTACGGCGCGAGCCAGTTCAACCGCGCCACGGCCAGCCTGCGCCAGCCCGGCTCGTCCTTCAAGCCTTACGTCTACGCGGCGGCGATGAGCGCCGGGCTCTACAAGCCCACAACGATCGTCACCGACCGGCCGGTCTGCATCGGCAACTGGTGCCCGAACAATTACGGACGCTCCTATGCCGGCTCTATGCCGCTGACGGTGGCGCTGGCGAAGTCGATCAACACGATCCCGGTGCAGATGTCGATCGCGATCGGCAAAGCGACCGGTGAGACGCACGAGGCCCGCGCCGCCCGTATCGGCCGAATGAAGATCGTCGAGACCTGCCGGGCGATGGGCATGACCACGCCACTGACCGACACCGTCTCGCTGCCGATCGGCGCAGCCGAGGTCACAGTCATCGAGCAGGCCGCCGGCTATGCCGTGTTCGCGAACGGCGGCAAGCGGGCCAAGCCCTATGCCGCCTTCGACATCCGCAATTCGCTCGGTGAAGAGATCTATCGCCACGACCGCGACGAGCGTGCGCCTTCCCAGGTGCTGAGCACGCAGGTCGCCTTCGAGATGAACCAGATGCTCTCGACCGTCCCGACCGCCGGCACCGGCCGGCGCGCGGCGCTCGACGGCGTTGTCAGCGCCGGCAAGACCGGCACGACCAATGGCTACAAGGACGCCTGGTATGTCGGCTACACCGGCAACCTCGTCGGCGCGGTCTGGTTCGGCAACGACGATTCCTCCGAGACCAACAACATGACCGGCGGCTCGCTGCCGGCGATGACCTGGAAGGAGATCATGGCCTTCGCCCATCAGGGCATCGAGATCAAACCGATCCCGGGCGTGGCACCGCAGCCGGGCGACGCCAAGGCAGCAGTGGCGAAGGCTGCGGAGCCCTCGGGCGCGGCCGGCGTCAATGCCGGTCATATGCCGCGCAAATCCTTCGAGGTGCTCTCCGCGGTCGGCGCGATGTTCAAGGCCGTCGAGGTGCCACGGACAGCCCGAGCTTCCGTACAGGCCGGCATCCGGGATGTTCCCGCCGGCCGCGGCGTCATTCGCTGAGCCCCGGCCGATGCGAACCGAAATCCCCCCATGCGCGTCCTCCCGCTGGCTTATGTGATCGCGCTCGGCGCCGGCCTCGGCCTGGCCTCCGCCCGCTACGCGGTGGCGGAGCGGCCCTGGTTCGGCCGTGTCCAGGTCGGCGCCTGGACGAGCTGGCCGAACAGCGGCGCGCGCGACATCGACCCCTATATGCGGGCCTATCTGGCGCGCGGCGTGCACCTGCCGCTCGGCGCCGGCGAAGGGCTGGAGCTGATCGCCAAAGAGGACGACACCGGACAGGCGCTCGATGCGCGCTGCCGCTATCTCGTCACCGGTGTGACGCCGCAGGCGCGCGGCTGGTCGCTCGGTGTCTCCGATCCCCGAGGGCGTTCCCTGCAGTTGCCGATCGCGCGCGAGAGCTTCACCGATACCGAGATCGTCCGCGGCGAGCGCGGCGGCATGCGCATCGTCCTGGCGGCGACGCCCGAATCCGGCAATTGGCTGCCTCTGCCCGCCGGGGGGCGCTTCCAGCTGCGCCTGCGCCTCTACGACACGCCGATATCGAGCCATGCCGGCGAGCTCAGGCCGGATGCGCTGCCCCGTATCGCCAGGATCGACTGCCGGTGAGCGCGACCGAAGACACGCGGCCGGTGGTGGCCATGGGACAACCCGCCTCGGATGCCCGAGGTTTCCCGCGCCGCTTTCTGTCGCGATTGGGGAACGGCCTGCTGCAGCTCGCCTTACTGACCTTGGCAGGATTGCTGCTCGCAGGCATCGTCCACATCGTCACCGTGCTGCGCATCCCAGTGCTGGCCACGCATGACGCGGCCACCGTCTACGCCGCGCTGGGGGCGAACGGCCATGCCGAGCTGGTGACGCCGCCGCCGGCGGGCCTGCCCGCCATCCTCGATGGCGCCCCCAACAGCGTCGCGGCGGTCTGCAGCTACGACCTTACGGCCGGGCCGCTGCGCGTGGTGGCCCGCACCGGCTCCTTGCCGCTCGGCCTCACCGTCCACCGGCGCGGCGGCGGCGTCGCCTATGCGATCACCGACCGGGCCGCGATCCGCGGCGTGCTCGAATTCGTGGTGATGACGCAGGAACAGCTCGACGAGCGGCTGGCCAACGACGAAGAGGGCGAGACCTCGCGGGAGTTGCGCGTGGTCTCACCGTCGCTGCAGGGGCTGGTCGTCGCCAGGGTCGTGGTCCGCCGCGCCTTCGACCGCGGCGAGGCGGAGGCGATGGCGACCGGCGTCGCCTGCGGATTGGCGGACTGAACCAGATCTTTGTTTTATCGCATTTCCTTCGCGCGAACCGATGTCCACTTCGCTCGATAATGCTCTAGAGCCAGCCATTGCGCTTGAAGCGCCAGAACAGCGTCAGGCAGGCGCTGATGATGAAGGCCAGGACGACGTAGTAGCCGTAATACGTCTTGAGCTCCGGCATGTTCTCGAAGTTCATGCCGTAGATGCCGGCGACCGCGGTCGGCACGGCGAGGATGGCCGCCCAGGAGGCCAGCCGCTTGGTGATGGCGTTCTCCTGGCTCTGGCCGACGAGCAGGCTCGCCTCGAAGGCGAAGGCGAGCACCTCGCGCAGGCTGTCGATCTTCTCCTGCACGGTGCGGATATGGTCGGTCACGTCGCGGAACATCGCAGCCAGCGTCGGGCGTACCTGCGGCACGCTGCCATTGGTCAGGCGCTGGCAGACCTCGACCAGCGGTCCGACCGCATTGCGGAGGCGTAAGAGGTCGCGCCTGAGCATGTAGAGCCGCTCGATGTCGGAGCGCGCCATCGGCTTGGCCAGAACCTTGTCCTCGATCTCCTCGACCTCGTCATGGATCGCTTCGAGCACCGGCATGTAGTTGTCGACGATGAAATCGAGGATGGCATAGAGGATGAAGTCCTCGCCCTTGGCCAGCGAGGTCGGGCAGGTCTCCCAATGCTGCCGGACCGAGGTATACGAGGTCGAGGCGCCGTGACGGACGCTGACGATGTAGCCGTGCCCGACGAAGATGTGGGTCTCGCCGAAGGCGATGCGCTTGTCGATCATCTGCGCGGTGCGGGCGACGACGAAGAGAGCGTCGCCATATTGTTCGAGCTTGGGCCGCTGGTGAGCGTTGGTCGCGTCCTCGACCGCCAGGGGATGCAGGTTGAACTGCTCCTGCACGCATTTCAGCAAGGCCGGCTGGGGCTCGAGCAGCCCGATCCAGACGACATGGCCGTCCTTGCGGGACCACTCGCCCGCTTCCTCGATCGGGATGTCGGCGATGCGCACGCCATGGGCGTAGACGCTCGAGGCGACGATGCCGGCCTCATGACGGTGCCCCTGATCGACGTTAAGGTCGGAGGGCGCCTCCGTTGCCGCAGAGGCAGCGAACCTGACGTGCGCGACTGACATGGGTCACTCCACCGTTCGTCAGCTCATCATCGGCAGGCTAGACCTTACAGCTGGGCGATGGAACCCTTTTCCGCAGTAAGCGCAGGCGCTTGGAGGAAGGCCGGCTACCCCTTGTAGACCACTGGGCCGCGCCCTGCCGGCGCGCCTTCGCCCTTGCCGCGGAAGACGCCGATCAGCGGCAGATTGCAGGCGGGGCCGAGCTCGCTCTCCAGCGCCATGATGGCGCGCTCGGCCCGCACCGCCTCCCGCGAGGGCATCTCGACCATCAGATTGTCGAGCGAAAAGCGATAGCTTTTCAGCCGGAAACGGGCCCTCTCGCAGACCCAAAGCATCAGCCCCTCATTCTCGACGACGCGCTGCCAGGCCGGATCGCGCTGCTCCGGCGGCACCTCTTGCGAGGCGTCGAGGGTGCGCAGGCGCGCCCGGTCGGCGTTGATGACCCGCAAGGCATTGGCGCGGAACTGGCCGAGCAACAGCCGGTCGCCATTGGCGTCCTCGCTCAGCCGGTTGTAGCGCGAGGCCTGAGAGGCAAAGGACCCCGAGGTCAGGGCGCGGTGATAGGCGGAGACATCGTTCGACTGGGCTTCGACCGGCAGGATGCGGGCATGGGCGAGCTTGGAGACCTCGCGGTCGAAATCGCTGCGCTCATGCGCGGGCAGGACGAGCCGCCAGGCGCGATCGCGCAGGCGTTCCTCGTCATCGGTCAGATGGAACCAGGACGAGGCCTCGCCGCGAAAGCGGGCGCTCCACTCGCCGATCGTCGGTGCGATCTGGTCGGCGAAGATGTTGGGACGGGGCCGGCCGAGATCGCCGGTGGTCGAGCAGCCGGCGAGCAGAAGGCAGGACAGCGCCGCCATCGCGACCGAGTGGGATGCGAAACAGTGGGAACCGGTTTTTCGCATGAATCCCACTCGAACTCTGAAAGAACGGATCGTGATGTTTCTGGACGGGTCCGGATCATCGCGATCTGGCAGCTCTCACCCTGGACGCCTGCGCCGTGTCTCGCGCTCGCCGCGACCGGCGGGCCGCGGCCGGCGCGGCGGCTTGCTCGCGGCCGGCTCGTGCTGGCGCTCGTAGCGCACGCCGGTGAAGAACAGGATTTGGCCGAACGGCCCCTCGGCCAGAGGAGCCTGGCTGGCGAAGCGCCTGCGCGGCGCGAAAGGAATGACGTCTGCCATGATGCGCCTCCCTTGCTGGCGCCTGCGCCCAATTCGCAAACAACACGGAAGCCCGGACGGCAGCTTGCACAGGTCGCGCCAGCCATCCTCAAGATCATCAAGGCCCATCATGGTTAACGCCGTGCTAACGCATCGCGGATAAGTTTCGCGAAAGTGAAATTCGCCCGACGAGAATCGCCCATGCCGTCCCGCACCGCCACAGACCTCGCCGAGCTCGCCAGGCTGGCCAGCGATGGCGGGCTCGACCTGCGCCAGGTCGCCCTGCGGGTGAAGACCGACCTCATGCTGGCGACGCCCAGCCCGTCGGCCGAGGACATGGAGGCTTTCCGGGCCATGGCCGAGGCTTTGGTCCCGGTCATCGACGAGCCGACGGCAACGATCATCGCCCGCAAGATCGCGAGCTGGCCGCATGCGCCGCGCGAGGTGCTCGCCAGCCTTCGCGCTCGCGGGGGCGAGGTTCTGGCCGCATTGATCAGCCACGGCATGCCACTGACCACGAGCGAGATCGAGGAGATCGCGGCCGATGGAGACGGCGAGGCACGGCTCGCTCTGGCGAGCCGGCCCGACCTCACCGGCAACGCCAGCATCGCGCTCGCCGGCTGGAACAGCGCCGAGATCGATGCGGCGCTGGTGGCGAACGGCGCAGCGAACCTGCCGCATGCAGCCCTCGATCTGCTGCTCCCGCGCGCGGTCGCGACGCCAGCTCTCGGTGCGAGCCTGTTGGCACGGGGCGATCTGCCGATATCGGACCTGACACCGCTCTTCCTGCAGGCGAGCCTGGAAAAGCGCCTCGCCATGATCGATGCCGCGACGGCCCGTGAAGCGCTGTCGCCTTCGCCACGTATGGCGACGCTCGCCGCCGAGCAGATCTCCCGCCTGATCGCGACGGCGCTCTCCGACAGGCGCGGCGCCTTCACGGCGCTCGCGGACGCTTTCGGTGGCGATGCGCGCTTCGCGACGATGCTGGCCAACGATCCGTCGCGCCAGCTCGCAGCGTTGGCGCTGATCGGCTGCGGAGCGAGTCCGGAGGATGCCACGCGCTTCCTGATCGGGCTCGGCGACGACGCGGCCCGCTCGGTCGAGCGCATCTTCGCGCTGGTCGAGCTGATGCGGTCGCTGCAGCCGGCGGTGGCGCGGCGGCTGGCTCAGCAGATCGGCGGGATCGCACCACGCGGCACGAGGCCGGGAGCGCTGCAGCCGGCGATGGATCCGAGCGGAACACCTGCACGCGCCGGGGCCGAGCGGACGCCGTCCCGCAGCATCGTTCAGGAGGTCCGGCGCAGGCTCGGCGGTGGCGAGTAAGGTTCAGCTCTCGACGATGTCGAGACGCGCATCGCCGGCGCGGTTCTCGATCTCGACCAGCCAGAGATCACTATCGAAGCGGAGCTCGCGTTCGACCCTGTCCTCGACGCCAAGCGGATCGGCGTCGAGCAGGAGCTGGAAGCGCCGCTCGCCGGCCTCGTCCGCGAGCGCCTGGGGCGCCGGCCCGTAGAGCGCGGCCGTGCCGTCGAGCCGGTCGAGCTTGACGAAGATCGCGCCGGCTTCGCGCGCGCCGCGCCGACGCAGCACTGCGACGAGACCATCAAAGGCCGCCTGGCGCAAATAGGCCGAGACCCAGAAATCGCTGGTCAGGCGCGGCAAGGCCAGCGCTCCCGCGGCCTGCGCGAAACGGCCGTCAGCGCCGGTGTCCCCGGATATCCGCGGGCGGGCGGATGTCGGCGCCGTTGATCAGATCGGCGATCGGATCACGCGCCGCCGGCTGGGCGGCCGGAGCGGGCCGCGCGGGGGCTGGCGCCGCTTGAGCCTGGCGCGGCTGCGGCGCGGCCGCGACCGGGGCTGGCGGGCGCGGAGCGGCATCACGAGCGGCCGGCGCCAGGGTGCCGGGCCGTGCCGGCGGCATCACCGCCTGCGGGGCCGCTGCCGGGCTCACCGGCTCGGCGACGGCCGGAGCTTCGACCCGGCGCTGCTCGGCCGGCCGGGCCGCCGATTGCGGTGGCGACAGCATCGGCGCGGGGTGGCGCCCCTTCTGGAACAGCACCGCGTTCAGGATGATCAACACCGACACCGCCGCGAAGAGGAGCACGAGAAGGCCACGGCCCGGCCGGCGGCCGAACCAGCGTAGCAGCCGCCCCGGCATGGACGGCGCCGCACGTCGGCCGGCTGGGCGACGGACGGGCATCGACAGCGTCGCATCGGAACGGGCACGGGCGGCGAGCGTGGCAGACATGGGTCTCGAACTCTCGTGTCAGGCGGTCAGGCGAACAGGTTGCTTGGTTTCGAGGCCGCGGCGGGGTGCGCGGGCGAAGGTCGCGATACGGGCCGGCTCGCTCGCTGCGGCGACGCCGCCGATCGGCAAGCGGACGCCGACGCGAGTGCCGACGCCCGGCGCGCTCTCGATTGTGAGGGTGCCGCCATGCAGGCCGACCAGGCCGCGCACCACCGAGAGGCCGAGCCCGGTCCCGTCATGGGCGCGCTCGTAAGAGGACTTGGCCTGGAAGAACGGGTCGCCCAGCCGCGGCAGGTCGGCGGCGGCGATGCCGATGCCTGTATCGGAGACCGAGAGGTCGATCATCCCGCCATCGCGCACCAGAGCGAGCGTGACGCGGCCGCCCGGCGGCGTGAACTTGATCGCATTCGAGAGCAGGTTGAGCATGACCTGCTTCAGGGCACGCCGGTCGCCGAGCAGCTGCGGCAGGTCCGGGCCGACGACGCGTTCGAGCGCGACGCTGCCGCTGCCGGCCTTGAGCGCGACGACGTTGCAGCAGTCCTCGGCGACCTCCGCGATGTCGAGCGCGTCCTGCTCGATCGTCATCGCGCCGCTCTCGATCTTGGAAACGTTGAGCAGCGTGTTGACCACGTCGAGCAGATGCTGTCCGGAATCGTGGATGATCCGGGCATATTCCTGGCGCTGCGCCGGGCTGAAGGAGGCGCCGAGCTCGCCGCTCAGCATCTCCGAGAAGCCGATGATCGCGTTGAGCGGCGTGCGCAGCTCATGGCTGACCGTCGCCAGGAACCGGTCCTTGACATCGCTGGCCTTGAGCGCCTCGGCGCGATCACGCTCGCGCTTCTCGTCGATCGCATGCCGGTCGGTGACGTCGCGGCTGACGCAGACCACGGCCGCCGCACCATGCGCGCCGGATTGCTCGATGCGCCGGGCGCTGAGATCGAGCCAGCGCACGACCGGACTCGCCGAGGCCTGTCCATCGGCGCAGGCCGGGACGAAGAGAACACGAAAGCTGGCGCCGGCCCGGCCGCTGCCATGCGCGGCATCACTCAACGCCTTGAGGAAGAGAGGCCTGTCGGCGATGTGGACGCGCTCGAACAGGCCGCGCCCGAAAAGCTGGGCCGGCTCCGCCCCGGTCAGGCCACGTGCGGCCTCGTTGGCGAAGACGACGGAGCCGGCCGCGTCGTGCCAGGTGACGAGATCGCCGACATGCTCGAGCATCAGCTGTGCCCGCGCATCGGAGGCGCGATGCTCGCGCAGCTCGTCGTCGCGACGATAGAGGAAACCGACCGTGATCAGCGCTGCGTGCAGGATCGCGACGGCGGCGAAGACGGGCATCGCCTGCCAGGTCCAGGACGCCGGCTCCGCGATCGCACCTGCCCCCTGCAGAGCGACGACGGTCCCGAGACCAATCACGGCAAGCGCACTGGCGCGTGCCACATAGGGTCGGGAGCCGAAGAACATCGCTTCGGCCGGAACCGCGGCGAGCCAGAGCAGCAGCGGCGAAGCCGCCCCACCGGTCAGGCAGGCGAGCGTGGTGATCAACAAGGTGAGAGCTGCGCCGGACAAGCAATGCGCCAGGTCGAGCCGCCCCGTCCGCGAGAGCAGGAAGACCGCCACGAGCGGCAGCGCCAGCGCGACCAGCACGACCATTTCGAGGGCGCCGATACGGCCGCGCCAGGCGATGTAGGCCGGCATCAGGCTGAGCGCCGCGATCGACGCGACGAGCCTGCTCAGCATGAAGCGCTCATGACGCATGCGCTCGAGCGAATCGGCCAGCGCCGATGGATGGACCATCGCCGCGACCTGCGCCCTCACCGCCGTCATCAAACTGGAAAACCGCAAACGCGCACCTCTGCCGGCCTCGGCGCTTTCGCCTCGCCTTGTTGCTGCGATCCTCGCGGCCGCCGTTTAAGCGGGGCTTAAAGCGGCCGTGGCCAAAACCGGGAAGCAATTCGATACCGGTCGAAATAGCTCTTGTTTTTCAATAAATTGCTCATGTCGCCGCATGCTGCGCCAGACCAAGCGGTTGTTGGCGGCAAGGTGAACGGAAGCTGAAGACGACGTGCCGTCTTTGATTCAAATCGATGCTGTCGGCGACACCTGATCTTTCGACCCGCTTGCTAAGGTTCACCCATCCGCGGGCTGGGGAGCCTGAAACCGGACGGGGACGACAGATGGCCTATCTTCTGCGCAGCCTGGCGATCGTCGGCGTGATCGCGCTGAACTCGCCCGTGCACGGCACGAAGAGCGAACCCGATACGCTGATGGTCGATGCCAAGGCGGCGATCGCGATCCTCGCCAAGATCGATCCGAAGGCAGCGTTGCAGGGCGCGGCGAGCGTGCGCGAGGCGGCTGAGGTCCTGGCGGGGCTGGAGCCCGAGACCCGCGCCCGGGTCCTCGCCTTGGCGGCGAGCGCCGCGACCCGCGCCAGCGAGGCACAGCCGCGACAGCGCTGAGGCTTGACGTCTCCGCAGGAGAGGCCGAAGACGCTGGCCATCGCCGCCTTCCGTTGACGGCGGATGAGCCGGAGGCCGGGTGCGGAGTCCATGAGCGAGAGCCTCGACGAGATCGTCGCCAATTTCGAGCTACTCGACGAGTGGGACGATCGCTATCGCTACCTGATCGAGCTCGGGCGCACGCTCGCGCCCTTGCCCGAGGAGGCCCATAGCGACGCCAACAAGGTGCGCGGCTGCGCCAGCCAGGTCTGGCTCGAGACCCACAGCGAGGGCGGGCCCGGCGAAACCACGCGCCTTACGTTCCGCGGCGACAGCGACGCGCACATCGTGCGCGGGCTGGTCGCGCTCGCCATCGCCATCCATTCCGGCCGCACGGCGCAGGAGATCCTGGCGACCGACGCCTTTGCGATCTATGAGCGCCTCGGTCTGGCCGCCCATCTGACGCCGCAGCGCTCGAATGGCGTGCGCGCGATGATGGAGCGGATCAAGAACGACGCCCGGGCAGCGCTGGCCTAGAGCAATTCCGCAATTCCTCGAAGCGCGGAAAATGTTCTAGGTCCTTGTTTGATCGCATTTTCTTCACGCGAACCGGTGTCCACTTCGCTCGAAAATGCTCTAGGTCCTGCCGATCGGCGGAACCGGGATCGACGGGCGCGCATCGGGCGCACGCCAGGCATGATTGCCCGAACGCCCCTGCTTTCCACTCAGGCCGTAATGCTCGACCAGCGCCGACAACGCCAGCCGGAGCACGACCTTGGCCGAACGCGCCGGCCATTTGCGCTCGCGTTCGACCTGATCGAGGCCCTTGAGAAAGCCGCAGACGTCGATCGCCAAGCCTGATAATTCGGGCCCGAGGCGCTTGCAGGCAAGGCGTATCCGCTGGCGTGCCGCCAGGCTGGAATCGGAGGCTTCGGCCGGCCCGTGTGCCGGCGCATGGGTGCCGGCGGCCAAGCCCGCATCCCAGTTGACCGTCGTGCGCGGCAACATCTGCGCCAGTGTCAGATCAGCGCGGAAGCGCTCGCCGGCCGCGAACTCGACAGCAGAAATCTGCGGCTGCCCGTCCTTGCCGGGGCGGCGATGAAGCCAGAGCAACGGGCTCTCGCGCTCGTCCAGCACGACCTGCTGCGCCTGGCCAGCGACCATGACGGTCGTCGTCGCGCGCGGCCTTTCCGCCTGCGCATCGACAAGACGCAGGCGGCGCTTCTTCCCGCCATGCGCGGACCAGGCGGCAAAACCGGCTGCGACGAGCGCTTCGGCCTCGGCCGCCGCGACATAGCCGGCTCCCAGCGTGGCTCCGCCGGCGCCGCGGCGATAGAGCGCGATCCGCCCGCAACCCAGCGGCGAGTCGACGGCATAGGCGCCGGCCTCGCTCAGGTGCCGCAGCAGGCGAGACGGCGAAAGGGAGAGGTCGTCGCGGGCGCTCATCGTACGACCTCCGCATAGGAACCGAGTTGCAAACCGAAAGCGAGATGCGCGAGGCCGGCCTCCAGCGCCGAGATGGACAGATCGAACGCCTGTTGATCGCGCCGGTCCTCGACCAGGGCGCAGGCGTGCCGCACTGTCGTCCGGTCGCGCTCGAAGCAGACGCCGACCTCGGTCAGCGTCAACCCAAAAACGACATGGGTCAGATACATCGCAAGCTGCCGCGCGAAGGCGACCCTGCGCGGCCCGCGCCCGGTGCGCAGCGCCCCCGCCGGCAAGCGCATCGCGCCGCAGACGGCGACCTCGACCAGCCGTGCCGGAGCTGCCCACCGAACGGTTTCCAGCCGCTTGGCAATCAGTTTGTTCATGATATGTTCCATTACGGGCATCACCTCCGCGACTTCAATCGCAACGAGATGAAGGTATATATTCCTATATCATCCGACGGCAAGCACGCGGATGGCCATCCCGACAGGCTCCTGACAGTTTTGGGCCTGAGGGCCATCAGCGCCCGGATTGGCGATCCTGGAGCACTCCCGCGCCTCTCCGTCACGGAGGCGCTCTGAGCCTTTGTCTTAGCAAGCCTTCTTCATGCAAACCGGTATTCAATTCGCGCGAAGACGCTCCAGGCCGAGCCATCCTGTGGACTTTCTTCGACCTTCCTCGTTCGACAGCCCTCGCGAGAAGGAAAAGCCCAAAGAAAAAGCCGCCGGACGAACCGGCGGCTTCACTTCATGAGCAATGATCCAATCCGGCCGAGGACCGGATCAGCGGCGCTTGCGGCGCTGCTGGCCGAGACCCATCTTCTTGGCGAGCTGGGAGCGCGCCTCGGCATAGTTCGGCGCGACCATCGGATAGTCGGGCGGCAGGCCCCACTTCTCGCGGTATTGCTCGGGCGACATGTTGTACTGCGTGCGCAGATGACGCTTCAGCGACTTGAACTTCTTTCCGTCCTCCAGGCAGATCAGATAATCGGCCGTAATCGACTTCTTCACCGCGACGGCAGGCTTGGGCGCTTCGACCGGAACAACCGGCGCAACACCGCCGACGACGCGATTGAGAGCGGCGTGAACATCGCTGATCAGCGCGGGCAGGTCGGAAGCCGGAACAGAATTGTTCGACACGTAGGCGGAAACGATATCTGCCGTGAGCTCGATGAAATCGGAACCGTCTTGGTCAGCCATGATGGCGTTGCTCCATTGTTATCTTGACCGGTCGTAGCGTTGACTGCGCCCAGCTCTGTTTCCAGGCGCGAGCGCCCTCCCAGACCTCAGCCGGCGGACGGTCGAATTTCCACCGGAATAGAATCATGCAAAACGGACCAGTCGGCACTCGTCTAAGCCATGCGCTTCAATATCGCAAGTGGCTTGGCAAGGATTCGAATACATTCATCGAGACATATTATTGCTGGTTTTATGGGCGCAGATCGTAACCTGAGCGCTTTGCGCTGCAGCATTTGCGCCAACAGGTTGTCCTTGTCAGTGTCGGCGACGGGCTCTACCTGTCTCATCGGCAAAGATGAAACGCTCCTGATATCGATCGCATGTTTGAAAGCGGTCAAACCCAGCCTGGAGAGCAAGCATGACTAACCCGCGCAGCGCCGCCTCGCCGCCGGTTCCGGCTGTCCGCCGGCAAAGCCGTACTGTCCACGGCGTCGAGTTGACCGATGACTATGCTTGGCTCCGCGCCGAGAACTGGCGCGATGTCCTGCGCGATCCGGATGTCCTGCCGACCGAGATCAAAGCGCATATCGAAGCCGAAAACGCTTGGTGCGACACGCTGATGGCGCCGACGAAGGCGCTGCAGCGCGACCTGATCAAGGAGATGCGCGGGCGGATCAAGGAGGATGACAGCGAGCCGCCGCAGCCGGACGGGCCGTTCCTCTATTACAGCCGTTATCGGCGCGGCGGCGAGCACCCGCTGATCTGCCGCAAGCCGCGGCCGGATCAAGGCGACAGGGCCGGGCGCGAACAGGTCATGCTCGATTGCGATGCCCTCGCCGAGGGCAAGGAGTTCTTCGATCTCGGCGATGCCGAGCACAGCCCCGACCATCGCCTGCTCGCCTGGAGTGCCGACGAGGCCGGCTCGGAGCTGTTCCTGATCCGGATCCGCGACCTCACCACCGGCAAGGACCTGCCGGACGCGATCGCCGACACCTCCGGCGAGATGATCTGGGCCGCCGATTCCAGCGCCTTCGTCTATGTCGCGCTCGACGACGATCATCGCCCGACGCGCGTGCTGCGCCACCGCCTCGGCACGCCGCAGAGCGAGGACGAGCTGCTCTATGAAGAGACCGATCCCGGCCTGTTCGCCGATATCGACCAGACCCAGTCGCGACGCTTCCTGCTGATATCGAGCAGCGATCACGAGACCTCGGAGGTGAGCCTGGTCGACCTTTCCGACGAGGCCGGCAAGCCCAGGCTGATCGCGCCCCGGCTGGCCGGGCGCCAGTATAGCGTCGAGCATCACGGCGACGAATTGTTGATCCTGACCAATGCTGATGGAGCCGAAGACTTCAAGGTCGTGCGCGCCCCGCTCAGCGATCCTTCGCCGTCGAACTGGGTCGATCTCGTGCCGCACAAGCGCGGCCGGCTGATCCTCAGCCATATCTGCCTCGCCGGCCGGCTGATCCGCCTGGAGCGCGAGGAGGGTCTGCCGCGTATCGTCGTCCGCGATATCGAGAGCGGAACGGAGAGCAGCATTGCCTTCGACGAGGAGGCCTATGGGCTCGGCGTCGATGCCGGCTACGAATTCGACACCGACACCTTGCGCTTCATCTACGCCTCGATGGCGCGGCCGGCCGAAACCTATGATTACGACCTCGCCACCGGCGAACGCACCTTGGTGAAGCGCCAGGAGGTGCCCTCCGGCCATGACCCGGAGGCCTATGTCGTGCGCCGCATCTTCGCGACGGCCAAGGATGGCGCCAGAATACCGGTCTCGCTGCTGCACCGGCGCGATTTGACGCTCGACGGTTCGGCGCCCTGCCTGCTCTACGGCTACGGCTCCTATGGCGCGGCGATGTCGGCCTCGTTCCGGACGCGGCCGCTCAGCCTGGTCGACCGCGGTTTCGTCTACGCCATCGCCCATATCCGCGGCGGCACCGACAAGGGCTGGGGCTGGTATCTCGACGGCAAGCGGCAGAACAAGCCCAACAGCTTCACCGACTTCATCGCGGCCGGCGAGATGCTCGCAGCGGAGGGCTTCACCAGCCGCGGCCGCATCGTCGCCGAGGGCGGCAGCGCCGGCGGCATGCTGATGGGCGCGGTCGCCAACCTGGCGCCGGAGCTGTTCGCCGGGATCATCGCCGAGGTGCCGTTCGTCGACGTGCTCAACACCATCCTCGACGACAGCCTGCCGCTGACGCCGATGGAATGGCCGGAATGGGGCGACCCGATCCGCGACGAGGCGGCCTTCCGGACGATCCTGGGCTACTCACCCTATGACAACGTCAAGGCGCAGGCCTATCCGCCGATCCTGGCGACTGGCGGTCTCGCCGATCCCCGCGTGACCTATTGGGAGCCGGCGAAATGGGTGGCGCGTCTGCGCGCGACCATGACCGGCGGCGGGCCGATCATGCTGCACACCAACATGGACGCTGGGCACGCCGGCGCTGCCGGGCGCTTCGATTCACTGAAGGAAACCGCCCTCGCCTACGCCTTCGCCATCACGGCGGCACGCGGAGGCTGGAATACGGAGGGTGAGCCGGTCAGCTCGAGCTAGTCTCGAGCTTGTCCTTCTCACTGGCGAGATAGGCCTTCAGCTCGTCCATCGAGGCGAAGACATAATCGCCGTCCGGCGTGCGGGCATGGATCGAGCCGTCGGCGAACATGGTGAACTGGGTCTCGCCGACCTGATAGGCGCCGATCACGCCCTCGTCGGAGGCTGCGGGCTCGTCGTCCGGCTTGGCCTCGGCCGGCTCAGCTTCGTTCGACTTGGCTTCGTTCGAATTGGCTTCGTTCGAATTGGCCTGGGCCGCTGACGGCTCGGCCTTCTCGGCAGGCGACGCGTCTTCCGCTGCGAGAGCAGGCTCGGCGGCCGGCTCCGGCTCAGACGGCGAAGGCTCGTCCGCCAGAGGAGCGGGCTCGGTCTTCGCCTCCTCCGGCAGCGCCTTATCGGCGGCGCCGGCCTCGACCTCACTCAGAGCGCCGGGATCGCGCGGCTGCGTCACCGGCGGCCAGGGCCGCGGCGCCATCCAGCTCTCCGCTGAACCGAGGACATCGTGATCGCGCCGCGGCGGCTCGACTTCCGGCGCATTGACGACACCGCTGAGCTGGTCGCGCAGCGCGTTGAACTCATCGTCGATCGAGGCCGGCTCCTCCCGGGTCGGGCGGTCGATGCGCGGCCACCATAGCCGATCCTCGGAACTCGTCGCCGGCGCAACGTCCGGCTTCACGGCCTCGTCGCGCTCCTCCTGCGCCTGTTTCGTCTCGGGTTCATCCGCAACGATGGCAGCGGGCTTGGCGATCTCCGGAATTTCCGGATCTGCAGGCTCGTCGGCGTCCGTCGACGCCGGGCCTTCGGATAATTCCCGGGTGTCCTCGGCCTCCTCGGCAACCTCGCCCTCACCGTCCGGCTCATCCGAGCGCACATCCGAGGGGGCGACGTCGAGCACCGGCGAAACCGGAGGCAGCAGCCAGTCATCGATGTCGCCTGTCGCAGCCGGCGGTGCGTGCGACGGCTCTGCGGCGACGGTCTCGACGCGGTCGGAGCGAGTACCGTCGCCCTCCTCCGCCTTGCCAGTTTCATTCGCCCTGTCGGTCGCCTTTGCGTCCGGAGCGTCCTCGCTCTTCGCCAGGCCAGTGAGCGCGCCGGCCACCACGGCAGCGCCTGCACCGGCGGCCAGCGTGGTCGCCATGCCGACATGCCCTGCCGTGGGCTCCGGCGCCTTGTCGAACGCGGGCTCCGGGCGCGCCGGCGCCTCGTTCGGCATCTGGCGCTCGCCGGAGCGCGGTTCGGACAAGGCGACCGCCGCCATGGCGCCGCTGACGAGCCCCTTGAGCCGGCGGAGTTCGGCAAGCACCGCCGCGAGCGCGAGCAGGATCAAGCCGGCGACCACCGACAGTCCTCCCAGGATGACTTCGGTGAAGCCACGTTCCAGAACGCGATATGGCCAGCCATCGACGATGGCATAGGCGCCGCCCGCCAGCAGGGCGAACCCGAGAACCACGAAAAGCCTGACCAACGCTTGCTCCTTTGGGGCGGGACGAGCTGCGACAGCTTGCCGCCTCGGCGGTTAACCTATCGATACCGTCCAGTATTGCCAATCAAACGGCCCGCCAACCCTCTCCCGCAGGAAACGCGGAGCGAGCGTGCCGGATTTCTCGGGCTTCGGCGGTTGCCGCTGCCGGCCGGGGGGCTTAACTAACAGGCGAATGGCGGGGTGTTCCGCCGGGCAATCATTGCCCAAGCGTTGCGTCGTTGCAGCCATTCTCACGTCGCGATTTCGACAGCCCAAGGAGAGGCCCCATGTCCTTTACCCTGCCCGATCTTCCCTATGCGCATGACGCCCTCCAGCCCTACATGTCGAAGGAGACGCTGGAGTACCACCACGACAAGCACCATCTCGCCTACGTCAACAACGGCAACAACGCGATCAAGGGCACGGAATTCGAGGGCAAGTCGCTCGAGGAGATCGTCAAGGGCTCCTACGGCAAGAACCCCGCCGTGTTCAACAATGCCGGCCAGCACTACAACCACCTCCACTTCTGGAAGTGGATGAAGCCGAATGGCGGCGGCAAGCTGCCGGGCGCGCTGGAGAAGGCGATCACCGAATCCTTCGGCTCGGTCGACAAGTTCAAGGAAGACTTCGTCGCCGCCGGCGTCGGCCAGTTCGGCTCGGGCTGGGCCTGGCTCGAGGTCAAGGGCGGCAAGCTCGCCGTCAGCAAGACCCCGAACGGCGAGAGCCCGCTCGTCCATGGCGGCACGCCGATCCTCGGCGTCGACGTCTGGGAGCACTCCTACTACATCGACTACCGCAATCGCCGCCCAGACTATCTCAAGGCCTTCCTGGAGAGCATGGTCAACTGGGAGTACGTCGCCGAGCTCTATGACGGCGCCAAGGCCTGATCCCGCATTCGATCGATGAATACGAACGGGGCCCTGCGGGGCCCCGTTTCATTTTGACTAAGGCTCAGGCCGCGACGCGCTTGAGGAACTGGTCGACGGTCGAGTCGAGCCGCATCGCCTGGGCCGAAACCTCGCCGGCGGCATGGCGGACCTGCTCGGCCGAACGGCCGGTCTCCTCGACGCTGTCGGCGAGCACGCTGAGATCGCTGGAAACCGAGAGCGCCGAGGTGCTCGCCATGGCGACGCCGCTGGCGATCTCGCCGGTGGCGATCGCCTGCTGCTCGATCGAGGTCGCGACCGAGTTGGCGAAGCTCTCGATCGCCCCCATGCGCGTGGCGATGTTCTGGATGGCGCCGACGACCTCGCTCGTCGCGCCCTGAATGGCGCCGACCTGGCTGACGATCCGATCGGTGGCGTCGGCAGTCTGCGAAGCCAGGCTCTTCACCTCGGCCGCGACCACGGCAAAGCCTCGGCCTGCCTCTCCGGCGCGCGCCGCCTCAATGGTGGCGTTGAGCGCGAGCAGGTTGGTCTGCGCCGCGATGTCACGAATGAGGTTCACTACCTCGCCGATCGCGCGTGCGGTCTCGTCCAGCGCCTGGACCGATCCAGCAGTGTGGCGCGAGGCTGAGGCGGCTTCGACGATCTCGGTGCGGACGCGGCGCACCTGGAACTCGACCTCGCGGATCGCCGCCCCCATCTCCTCCGCCGCCTGGGCGGCGTTCTCGACATTCACCGAAGCGCCTTGTGAATTCTCGGCAGCGCGGGCGGCCCGTTCCGACGATTCGGCCGCGACACGCGCCAGACCATCGGAGGCCTCGCCCATGCGATCGGCATTGCTCTTGAAGGCCTCGAGGGCGACGCCGACCTCGCCTCGGAACAGCGCGATCGCCTCCTCGACGTGCTTCTGGTGCCGATGGCGGTCCGCTTCGGTCGTCAGCTGCTGCTGCTGCAGGCTCGCCCGCTCGGCAAGGCGCAGCTTGAGCACGCCTAGCGCCCTGGCAATGGCTCCGATCTCGTCCTGGCGCGCGACCGCGTCGATCGGCGTGTCGAGCTTTCCGTCGGAGATGTTGACAATGGCGCGGGTCATGCTCTTCAGCGGCCGCATGGTCCGTGACAGCGAGATCCACAGCAAAGGTCCGAGGATCACGAGCAAGGCGATGCCGACCCCGATCGTCAGGAATTGTTCCCAGGTCGAGCGCGCGACCAATCGCGTCTTGTCGAAGCGCAGCGCGACATAGCCGATCTGCTTCTTGAAACTACCGACCCTCACCGAGAGCAGTTGCGTCACATAGGTCTTGTCCTCGAGCCGCAGCGTGTCCTGCTCGCCGAGCAGATCCCAGGCCTCCCGCCCGAGCAGGCGGGCGAGCTTGTTCGGAGTAAACGACAACCGTGCTTCGTCATTGCGTCCGGCCGAAGCGAGCGCGACCAAATCGTCGGCGACGAAGCCGGCGTCGAAATCGGGATCGCGCTTCAGCGATTCCAGGATGTAGCTCAAGGTGACGGTGTCGCGCGCCAGGATCAGGGGCGGCGATGCATGGGCGATCATCGCGGTCAGCGACACCATCTTCTGTTCGAGATCGCCGCGCGTCTTGGCCTCGTTGTAGCGGGCGGCCGCGATCACGACGAAAACGATCGCGACGGCGACGATGGCGACTGCAGCTCCCGCGATCCGGCTGCTGAGCGAGTGCGTCACCCGCTCGACCGGCCCGATATGCGGCACAGCCACTTGCGATTGCTGCGCCCGCGACTGAAACCAGGCCATCACGCTCATCTTCCGCGGACTCCAGACACCGACATCCCAAGCTGTCGGGACTGCCACACCGCAGGGTGAACGAACGGAGTAAATTTTCGATTGCGTCCGCGCGATCCTGCACGCAAACCGACGGGTCAGGGCTGGCTGGAGCTGGAAAACCGGCAGATCCGCAGCCCGGGCGGCGCGAAGGCCATCAACGCCACATGTTCGAGTGGGCGCGTCGCGACGACCGGATCGAGCCCGACGAGCTCGTCGTCGACATGGCCGGGATGGCACATCACCAGGTGTGCGGCCCCCGGCTGGATGAGGAATGCCTCGAGATCAGCGGCGAAATCGCGCTGCGGATCGAAAGCCGAGAAACCGGAGAAGCCGCGATTGGTCGGGATGCCGCGCCGGGCGGCGGCGCGGTGCAAGCCGGTCGCAAGCCCGGCCACGGTCAGCGCCTTGCCGACGGCGATGCCGCGCGCCCGGATCGCCGCGATGGAATCGGAGGGATCGCGCAGATAGACCGAGCCAGCCGGGTAACGGGCCGTCAGCGCATCGAGCAGCGCCCGGCGAATACCGGGCAGGACATGGGCATGCTGGTGGCCGTCGACGAAATCGGGCGCCCGGCCGAGATGCTGCTCGAAAGCGTCGAGCTGGCGGCTGATCTCGCCAGCGATCTCAGCGCGCGCGGCGCCCGAGCGCAGCGCCAGCAGCGCGAGCTTGCCGAGCTTCGGCAAGGTGCCGGACGGTGCGACGGTCGGCATGGCTGACAGCGGTGCGGCGCAGGTGAGATTGAGGTGGAGGCCGAGATCGGCGCGGCCAGCAAAGGTTGCGAGCTCGCCTGCGAGCCCCGGCCAGTGCGGCCGGTTGGTCATCGCGCCCGTGGCCGAGAGCCTGCCGGCGGCGAGCAGCTCTAGGATCGAGCGGCTGACGCCCTCGGTCATGGCGAAATCATCGGCGCAAAGCACGAAACTGCGGGTCATTCCGGCCGTTACCCCCTATTCATCAGCGCTGATATATGCAGCCTGCGGCTGGTTCGATGCGTTCAGCCCTAACCGAGCAACGAAGGTCCTGAAAGCCTTGTCCGCGATCGCGCCCAGTTCCGCCCCTGCCACGATACCGGTCGCTGCCCCGCGGCCGCAGCTCTCGATCGTGGTGCCGGTCTACAACGAGGCCGACAATCTCGCGCCGCTGGTCGCCCGGCTCGAGCCGATCCTCGACGGCCATGTCGCCTCCTGGGAGATCATCTGCGTCGACGACGGCAGCCGCGACGGGACGCTGGCGGTGCTACGCGCCCTCAATGCGCAGGACGGCCGGATCCATGCCATCTCCTTCAGCCGCAATTTCGGCAAGGAGGTCGCGATCGCCGCCGGGCTCGACCACGCCAATGGCGACGCCGTGGTGATCATGGATGCCGACCTGCAGCATCCGCCGGAGGTGATCCCCGCCTTCCTTGAAAAATGGCGCGAAGGCTTCCTCAACGTCTACGGCCAGCGCACCGATCGCGAAGGCGAGAGCCCGCTGAAGCGCAATTTCGCCAAGGCGTTCTACAAGCTCTTCGCCAGCTTCGGCGAGACCGAGCTGCCGGAAGGCGCCGGCGATTTCCGCCTGCTCGACCGGCGCGTGGTCGAGGCGCTGCGAGCCCTGCCCGAGCGGGCCCGCTTTTCGAAGGGCCTCTACGCCTGGGTCGGCTTCCCGGCAACGGGCGTGCCCTTCGCGGTCGGCGAGCGCGCCCATGGCGAGAGCAAGTTCCGCTTCCGCAAGCTCTTCAGCTTCGCCTTCGACGGCATCTCCTCGTTCTCGACCGTGCCGCTGAAGATCGCGACCTGGCTCGGCGTCGCGATCGCGATCGTGGCGACTCTGACTGGCCTGTACTTCATGGTCAGGACGCTGCTGTTCGGCACCGACCTGCCCGGCTTCCCCTCGCTGATCGTCTCGATCATGTTCTTTTCCGGCATCCAGCTGATATCGCTCGGCATGATCGGCGAATATGTCGGGCGGATCTTCGCCGAGGTGAAGCGCCGGCCGCTCTATCTGGTCGGCGAACGGGTCGGCTTCGACAGGCAGGACAGCGCCCCGCCACGTAGCGACGTGCTGCCTCACTGATCGGGGTAATTCGGGGACTGCGCGGGCCCCGCGCTGGACCATCTTCCGCGACGCAGCTATGCGGCTAAGTGCAAGCGGCCTGCCGATCGTGGCGGACCAGAGTGGCGCGATGCTGAGAAAGATCCTTTCCGTCAGCGGTTTCACGCTGCTCTCGCGATTGTCCGGCTTCCTCCGCGACATCGTGCTGGCGGCGACGCTCGGCGTGAGCGGGTTGATGGACGCCTTTTCGGTGGCGCTGCGGCTGCCCAATCATTTCCGCGCCATCTTCGGCGAAGGTGCCTTCAACCAGGCCTATATCCCGGCCTATAGCCGCATTCGCGAGCAGTCGGGCGAAGCCGCTGCGGCACAGTTCTCGAACCGCGTCTTCTCGCTCAATCTCGCCGTCCAGCTCGTGCTGCTCGGGCTCGCCATCCCGTTCATGCCGGAGCTGGTACGGCTGCTGGCACCCGGCTTCGTCAATGATCCCGTCCGCTTCGACCTCGCGGTGACGCTGACACGGATCACCTTCCCCTACCTCCTCTTCATCACGCTGGTGACGCTGCTCTCGGCCAATCTCAACGCCGTCGATCGCTTCGCGGCGGCGGCGGCGGCGCCGATCCTTTTGAACATCTGCCTGATCGGCGCGCTCTTCGTCGCCTTCCTGTTCCCAAGCGCCGCCCATGCCGCCGCCTGGGGCGTCGCTGTCGCCGGCGTGCTCGAATGGCTGCTGCTCTGGATCTCGGCACGTCGCGTCGGCGTCTCGGCCGCGATCACGCGGCCGCGCCTCGACGGCGAGGTCAAGAGCTTCTTCAAGGCCTTCGGCCCAGCGGTGATCGGCTCGGCCGGCGTGCAGATCGCCCTCTTCGCCGACACGATCATCGCCTCGCTGCTGCCGGCTGGCGCCTATTCGGCACTGTATTATGCCGAGCGCCTGTATCAGCTGCCGCTCGGCGTGATCGCAATCGGCGTCGGCACGGTGCTGCTGCCGACAATGAGCCGGTCGATCGCCGCCGGCAACGAGGCCAAAGCGGAAGCGGCGCAGAACCGCGCGATCGCGCTGACGCTGGTCGCCGCCGCTCCCTTTGCCGCCGCCTTCCTCGCCATTCCCGAATTGATCGTTTCGGCGCTGTTCGAACGCGGCCGCTTCGACGATGCGGCGACGCAGGCCGCCGGCGCGGTGCTGTTCGCCTATGCGATCGGACTGCCGGCGATTGTGTTGATCCGGGCCCAGGTTTCGAGCTTCCAGGCGCGCGGCGACACGACGACGCCGATGCTGATCTCGCTCGCCGCCATCGCCGCCAATGTCGGGCTGAAGCTGCTGCTCTGGCGCAGCCATGGCGCGCCTGGCCTCGCCTTCGCCACCGCCTGCGGCGCCTGGATCAATCTCGGCGCGCTCTATGTCCTCGCGCTGAAGCGTGGCTGGACGAACCCGGATCGCGGCCTGCCGCTGCTGATCCTGATCGTTGGCGTCGCCGCTGGCTTCGCCGCGCTGGCCGCCCGCCTGCTGGCGGAGCCGCTCTACGGGCTGCTGATCCGGTTCCCTTACGAGCCGCGCTTGATCGCGCTCGCCATCCTCAGCCTCGTCGCAGCCGGCATCTATGGCGTGGTCGCGCTGGGGGGGCTCAGATCGGCCGGGCTCTGGCGGTTGCTGCGTTAGCTTAGCCGGCGATCAGCCTGGCGCCGGCTTTCAGGTGACCGACCGCCTCATCCACCATATGCGCCACGATCTCGCCGGCTGACGGGATACCAGAGATCAGACCTACCGCCTCGCCGAAGACCACCGCCGCCCTGTCGGGATCGCCGGCCATGAAGGCCTCGCGATAGGCCGGCGCTTCGTCCTCGATCGCAGCGCGCAGTTCGGCCTCGCGGCCGCGCCATCTGGCGATGAAGGCATTATCCGCAACGCGGATGTCGAAGGCCTTCGGCCAGTCGAGCCGACGGGCGATATCGGGCAGCGTCGAGCGCACCGTCTGGTCGCCAGTCGCCGCCACCGCCGCGGCATGATGGTTGGGGTGGACCAGTGCCTCGCGACTCGCCCAGAAACGGGTGCCGACCAGGACGCCGTCGGCACCGAGCATCAGCGCCGCTGCGAGGCCGCGCCCATCGGCGACGCCGCCGGCGGCGAGCAGAAGCGTGTCCGGACCTTCGCGCGCCAGCAGATCGGCGACCTCGGGCACAAGCGGAAGGGTGCCGCGGCGCTGGCCATGGCCGCCGGCCTCAGCGCCCTGCGCGACGATGATCGCGGCGCCCGCTTCCAGCGCGGTGCGGACATGGCCGAGGTTCTGGCACTGACAGATCAGTGGGATACCGGCCGCGGCGATCTCGCTGGCGAAGGGCTTGGGATCGCCGAAGGAGAGCATCAGCGCCGCCGGTTGGCGCGCCAGCACTTCGCCGAGCAGATGCGGCTGCTTCGCCAGCGACCAGGTGATGAAGCCGCAGCCAGTCCGGGTGTTGCCGGCGGCAGCGTATTGCGTGGCGAGCCAGCCACTATCGCCATAGCCGCCGCCGACCAGGCCGAGGCCGCCGGCGCGCGTCACGGCGGCGGCGAGCGCTCCGCCGCCCGCCAGGGCCATCGGCGCCGAGAGGATCGGATGCTCGATCCCGAGGCGCTCGGTCAGGCGGGTGGCCAGGCGAACCATCTGGCCTCAGGCGCCCTTGCTGTGGGCGAAGTCCATGTAGAGCTCGCGGGCCTTGCGGAACATCGGGCCGGGCTGGAGTTCGCGATCGTCGATCTTGTAGATCGGGATCACCTTCGAATAGTTGCCGGTCGAGAAGATCTCGTCGGACTGCTCGAAATCCTCATAGCGCAGCGTCGTCTCCTCGACCGTGACGCCGGCCTGGCGGAGCAGGCCGATCGTGCGCTGGCGGGTGATTCCGTTGAGGAAGGTGCCGTTCGGGGCCGGCGTCTTCACCACGCCGTCCTTGGCCAGGAAGATGTTGGAGGTGCCGGTCTCGGCGACATTGCCGAGCATGTCGAGCACCAGCGCGTTGTCGAAGCCCCTGCCCTTGGCTTCGCGCAGGACGCGGGCATTGTTGGGATAGAGGCAGCCGGCCTTGGCGTCGGTCGGCGCGTTCTCCAGGGTCGGGCGGCGATAGGCGCCCTTGGTCACCGAGAAGCCCTTGCCGGGATCGCCCATCGCCGCCTCGAACAGACAGAGCGCGAACTGGGTCGACTCGGGATCACCGATGATGGTCGACGGGCCGTCGGCCTCGGCCCAGTACATCGGCTTGATGTAAAGCGCGGCGCCGCCGCTGAACTTCTTCACGCCTTCGGCCGTCTTGGCGACGATCTCCTCGGCCGACATGGTCGGCTTCAGGCCGAGCGCCAAAGCGGAGCGGTTGACGCGTGCGGCATGGCGGTCGAGGTCCGGCGACACGCCGTCGAAATGACGGGCGCCGTCGAAGACCTGGGAGGCCTGCCAGGCGGCGTGGGTGCGCGGGCCCATGATGCCGGGGTTGCCCTCGCGCCACTCGCCGTCGAACCAGGTCCATGTCTGCGAATACCAGGCCATCATGCGCTCCGATCGATCAGGGTTGCTGGCCGGCACCGTCTGCCGCAGGCAAGGCGGCGTCAACAGGCCGGCCGCATGCCGGCGAACGATTGCTGTGATGGGTGCGATCGTAGCCGGTGATGGATCGCGGCGGCATGCCTGAAATGCGCGACGCGACCTGCGTGATCGCGCCCGCCCTCAGAAGCCGGCCGCTCGCATCAGGGAGACGACCACCATGCCGGTCACAAGCGCCAGCAATTCGCTACGCCGGATCGCCATGCTGGCAACCGCCGCCAGCAGCGCCAGCCCGGCGGCGAGGCCGAGCCGCTCGATCAGTGGCAGGACGGTCGCGACAACGATCGAGCCCGGCAGGGCGGCAAGCCCGCGCCGGACCCGCGGCGTCAGCGGGATGAAGCTCATCAGCACGACGCCGGAGATGCGGCAGAGATAGGTCGCCAGCGCCATGCCGAGAATGGCGAGATAGGGGCCCCAGCTTCCGGGTTCAGGAGGGGTCATCGAGCAAGGCTCCCGCCACGGCACCGGAGAGCGCGCCGACGATGATGAAGGCATAGCCGTCGACCAGCCGGGCGGTGACCAGCGCGACAATGCCGGCGATGATCCAGGGCAGCGCCGCGCGCTTGCCGCGCCAGAGCGGCACGATCATCGCCGCGAAGAAGATCGGCATGACCATGTCGATGCCGTATGTGCGCGGGTCGGCGACGAGCGTGCCGAGCAGATGGCCAGGGATGGTCATGAGCACCCAGACGACCCAGAGCGCGAGACCGGCGCCGAGCACGACGCCGAGATCGCGGCCGCCCTCGCCGTGATAGCGCGTGCCGACCAGCCAGTTGGCGTCGGTGAAGAAGGCGAGCTGGAAGGCTGTCACGAACCAGGGATAGCGCGCGAACCAGGGCTGCAGCGACGCGGCCTGCAGAATGGTGCGCGCGTTGACCGTCGCCGTCACGAAGGCGAGCGCGACGATCGCCCCCCAGGTCCATTCCGGCCGCCAGAGCTCCATGGCGACGAGCTGCGAGACGCCGGCATAAACCAGCGCACTCATCAGCACCGCCTCGAATAGGCTGAGCCCCTTGGCGGAGGCGGCGGCGCCGAAGGCGACGGCGAAGACGATCACGCCCGGCATCAGCACGGAGACGCGGCGCAGGCCGAGCCGCATGCCGGCAAGGGTGAGCTGGGCCGCGGCCGGCGGCTCGGATTTCGCTTCGGAAGCCATGCGTCCTCGAACCGGTTTCCTGATGTTGCGTCAACGCCTTGCAAGCTCCGGGCCTGCATGAGCGTGGCGCAGGGCAGGCTTGGCCGTCTGCTTTCGCCCCGCCCTGCGGTGCACTAGAACGGCGGCATGCTCTGGCTCTCCTCGATCGATCAGACCGCCCCTGCCCTGCCTGCGGCCTGGCTGATCGCGACGCAGGCGCAACCCGCGACTCTGCCTGAGCGTTCGGAGTTGCGACGCTCCCTCGCCCGCAAGCTGCTGGCACGCCAGTTCGGTCTAGCGGACGCTGCTGTCGAAATCGGGCATGAGCCGGCCGGACGCCCGCTGATCCTGCGCCCGCGCGGCTCCGGTCTGCATCTGTCGCTGGCGACCAGGGCCGGCCTCGTCGCGATCGCTTTGGCGCATCGGCCGGTCGGCATCGATGTCGAGCGGGTTGCACTCGCAAGCGAGCCGCCCCTTGCCGTTCTGCATCCCGGCGAACGCCACTGGCTGGAAAACCTGCCCGCCCCGGCCCGCCCGCTCGCCTTCGCCCAGCTCTGGAGCGCCAAGGAAGCCTATGTGAAGGCGCTCGGCACCGGATTTTCCCGCGCGCCCGAGAGCTTTTCGGTACAACTCGACGGCGCAGAGCGTTTCACCGTCAACGATGAGGAGAATGGCCGCCGAGCCGCTGGCGTCATCCGGCTCACGAAAAACGGCGGCCATGAGACCATGGCCGCCGCGTTCATCGTTCTCGATCGAGCCTGATTTTTCAGCCGGGCTGATCGACCGGCTTCTTCTTCAGGAGGTAGCCGGCGACGACGACGACCAGCGCACCGAGAGTCGCCGCCGTATAGAACGGCACCTTGGCGGGCAGGAGACCGATCGGGTTGGTATCGGAGACCGGCACGCTCACGACCCAGTTCGGCATGTTCGCCTGCAGCCACTGCAGCACCGCCAGGTCACCGAGCAGCATCTCGCCGGCGATCCAGCCGAGCAGCGCCGCGCCGAGCCAGATCAGGATCGGGAAGCGCTCGAGCACGGAGGAGAGCAGGCGGGCGCCGTAGACGATCAGCGGGATGGTCAGCAGCAGGCCGAAGATGAAGAGCTCGAAATGGCCCCGGGCGGCCGCGGCGATGGCGAGCACGTTGTCGAGGCTCATCACCGCATCGGCGATGGCGATGGTGCGCACCGCCTTCCACAGGTTGTCGCTGGCCTCGATGTCGCCGTGCGCCTCCTCCTCGCCCTTGGCGAGCTTGATCGCGATCCAGAACAGCAGGAGCGCGCCGACCACCTTCAGGAAGGGAACGGCGAGCAGATAGGTGACGACCACCGCGAAGAGGATGCGCAGGCCGACTGCCGCGCCGGCGCCGAGCAGAATGCCGACCTTGCGCTGCTTCTCCGGCAGCGAGCGCACCGCGAGCGCGATGACGACAGCGTTGTCGCCGGAAAGCAGGAGGTCGATCCAGATGATCTGGAGCAGCGACGTCCAGAAGACGGACGATGAGAAATCCATACCTTGGTCATCCCCTCAAAAGCCCGGGCCGATAGCCCGGTTTGGCCCGATCGGGCGGTTTAAGCAAGCAGCCGGCACGGAGAATGCGTCGGCCGCACGAAGAATCCTGCGGAGTTTCAACCCAGCGCCTGTTCCACCGCCTTGCCGGCGGCTTCGGTGCCGAGCGTGCCGCCGAGATCGCGCGTGCGGGTGCGGGCATCGCCGAGCGTGCGCTCGATCGCGGCCTCGATCGCCTTGGCCGCTTCATGCTCGCCCAGATGATCCAGCATCATCGCCCCCGACCAGATCTGGCCGACCGGATTGGCGATGCCCTGGCCGAAGATGTCCGGCGCAGAGCCGTGCACCGGCTCGAACAGGGACGGGAATTCACCGGTCGGATTGATGTTCCCCGAGGGAGCGATGCCGATCGTGCCGGTGCAGGCCGGGCCGAGGTCGGAGAGGATGTCACCGAACAGGTTGGAGGCGACGACCACGTCGAAACGATCCGGATTGAGCACGAAATGCGCGGTCAGGATGTCGATATGGTACTGGTCGACCGCGACATCGGGATAGTTCTTCGCCATCTCCTTCACCCGCTCGTCCCAATACGGCATGGTGATCGAGATGCCGTTCGACTTGGTCGCCGAGGTCAGCTTCTTGCGCGGCCGGCGCTGCGCCAGCTCGAAGGCGTATTTGAGCACGCGGTCGACGCCGACGCGGCTCATCACCGTCTCCTGGATGACGATCTCGCGTTCGGTGCCGCCATACATGCGCCCGCCGACCGAGGAGTACTCGCCCTCGGTGTTCTCGCGCACGACGAAGAAGTCGATATCGCCGGGCTTGCGGCCGACCAGCGGGCCGGGAACACCCGGCATCAGCCGCACCGGACGCAGATTGACGTACTGATCGAACTCGCGCCGGAACAGCAGCAGCGAGCCCCAGAGCGAGATATGATCGGGCACCTGGGCGGGCATGCCGACGGCGCCGAAATAGATCGCGTCATGGCCGCCGATCTTTTCCTTCCAGTCGTCCGGCAGCATCTTGCCGTGCTTGGCGTAGTAGTCGCAGGAGGAGAAATCGAACTCGTCGAGCTGGAGCTCGAAACCGTATTTCTTCGCGGCCGCCTCGAGCACGCGCAGGCCTTCGGGCATGACCTCCTTGCCGATGCCGTCGCCGGCGATGGCAGCGATGCGATAGACGCGGTTGGTGCGGCTCATGTGTTCTCTCCGAAGAAGGCCGAGAATTGGGCGACGACGAGATCGGGAATCTCCTCCGCCAGATAATGCCCGCCCGGCAGGGCCCGGCCTTGGACGTTTTCCGCGCGCTCGCGCCAGAGCGCCAGCACGTCGAAGCACTTTCCGACCGCGCCGCGATCGCCCCACAGCGCCAGCAGCGGGCAAGCGACCTTCCTGCCACCATCGGCATCGTCATGGGCGATATCGATCGTCGCCGCGGCGCGATAGTCCTCGCAGCTGGCATGGATCATCGCAGGATCGCGGAAGCAGCGCAGATATTCGGCGAGCGCCGCCGGCTCGAACAGCTTCATGTCGGAGGCGCGCCGGCTGGTCCAATAGAATTCCGGATCGGCCTCGATCATGCGTTCGGGCATCGGCGCCGGCTGAATCAGGAAGAACCAGTGCCAATACGCGCGTGCGAAAGCGTCGGTCGTGTCGCGGTACATCTCGCGCGTCGGCGCGATGTCGAGGGTCGCCAGCTTCAGCACCCGGTCGGCGTGGTCGAGCGCCAGCCGGTGCCCGACACGGGCACCGCGATCATGCGAGCCGACGAAGAAGCGCTCGTGCCCGAGCGCGCTCATCACTTCGGCCATGTCCTGCGCCATGGCGCGCTTCGCATAGGGTGCGTGATCGGCGGCGCTCGGCGGCTTTTCGGAATCGCCGTAGCCGCGCAGGTCAGGGCAGATCAGAGTGAAACGCTGTGCCAGTTGCGGAGCGACCCGCCGCCACATGATGTGGGTCTGGGGATAGCCGTGGAGCAGGAGCAGCGGCGGCCCCTCCCCGCCGGTGCGGACGCGGATGCGCGCCCCTGACGTGGTGACGTCGAGCAACCGGAAACCGGGAAAGAGATCGTCCGCGACAGGGAGCTCGGTCAGCGACATCAGGCCTCTCGGATTGCAACAATCAGAGCCGATACCCGGATTTTCAACCGATTTCCTGCGTCGATTATTTCATAATTCTGGTCAATAACGGGAGCGCCGCAGATGGCCCTCAACCGTCATTCTCGGGCGAAGCGAAGCGCAGACCCGAGAATCTCATGGCGGAAGAGCGCTGGAAGGCACCTTTTTCGGGCAGAGATGGTCGGCTCAAGGCCGACCATGACGCAAATTTTTACCCGCGCAGCACCGCGCCGTAGCGCTTGGCCATCTCCGCGACGATCCTGGCCGCCACGGCCTCGATCTCGGCGTCGGTCAGCGTCTTCTGCGTCGGCTGCAGCGTCACCGCCAGCGCCACCGACTTCTTGCCCGGCTCGACGCCCGTGCCCTCGTAGATATCGAAGACGCTCGTCTCCGCGACCAGCGCCCGATCGGCATTCTGGGCGCTCTTGGCCATCTCGCCAGCCGCCACCGCCTTGTCGACAATGAAGGCGAAGTCGCGCGTCACCGGCTGGAAGTCGGAGAGCGCCAGCTTCGGCTTGACCTTGGTCGGCTTGTATTTCGGCAGCGGCAGCGCATCGAGATGGATCTCGAAGGCGACCAGCGGGCCCTTGACGTCGAGCGCTTTCAGCACGCGCGGATGGACCTCGCCGAAGGCGCCGATCACGCCCTTGGGGCCGAACTGCAGCGTGGCCGAGCGGCCGGGATGGGCCCAGGCCGGGCCACCGGCGACGATCTGCAGGCCACCGACCGGCACGCCGAGCCCGGAGAGCAGACCGAGCACATCGGCCTTGGCGTCGAAGGCGTCGACGGTCTTGGCGGCGCCGTCCCAGTGACGGCCGGCACCTTCAAGCTTTGCCGTGCCGCGGCGCAGGCCGGCGGCGGCGATGAGCTGGCCTTCCGGCTCGTCGCTCTGGAAGACCTGGCCGACCTCGAACAGGGCGACATCGCCGAAGCCGCGATCGGCATTGGCCTGCGCCGAACGGATCAGCCCGGGCAGCAGGGACGGCCGCATGTCGGAGAGATCGGCTGCGATCGGGTTGGCGAGCACCAGCTTGCGCGAGCCGCCACCGAAGAGCTTGGCGGCGGCGTGGGAGATGAAGGACCAGGTCACCGCCTCGACCAGGCCGCGGCTGGCGAGCAGGCGCTTGGCCGCGCGGGTGCGCTTCTGCAGCACGGTCAGCACCGGCTTGATCACCTCGCCCTTGATGCGCGGCAGCGGGGCGGGCGCGACGCGGTCGATGCCAGCGATGCGCAGGATCTCCTCGACCAGATCGGCCTTGCCCTCGACATCGGCGCGCCAGGACGGCGGCGCGACCTTGACGCGGTCGCCGGCGCCGGAGACGTGGAAGCCGAGCGAGGTCAGCGCCAGCTTCATCTCGACCTGGGGCAGGTCGAGCCCGGTCAGGCGCTTGACCTCCGACCAGGGGAAGTCGATGGCGCCGGGGCTGTCGGGCAGTTCACCAGCGAAGACGACCTCCGAGGGCTCGCCGCCGCAGAGCGAGATGACCATCTGCGTCGCCATGTCTAGGCCGGGCCGGGTGAAATCCGGATCGATGCCGCGCTCGTTGCGATAGCGCGCATCGGAATTGATGCCCAGCGCACGACCGGTACGGGCGATGTTGAGCGTGTTCCAGACCGCGCTCTCGATCAGCACGTCGGTGGTGCTCTCGTCGCAGCCGGAATGCTCGCCGCCCATCACGCCGGCGATCGATTCGACGCCGTTGTCGTCGCAGATCGCCACCATCTCGGAGGTCAGCGCGTAGGTCCGGCCGTCGAGCGCCAGCACCTCCTCGCCATCCCGGGCGCGGCGGACGACGAGGTCGCCCTTGACCTTGGCGGCGTCGAAGACGTGCAGCGGCCGGTTGCGGTCGAAGGTCATGAAATTGGTGATGTCGACCAGCGCATTGATCGGGCGCAGGCCGATGGCGCGCAGACGTGCCTGGAGCCATTCCGGCGACGGACCGTTCTTGACGCCGCGCACCAGCCGCAGCGCAAAGGCCTGGCAGAGATTGCGGTCTTCCTCGGCGAAATCGAGCTTGAGGCCGACCGGGCATGGGAAGGCGCCGCGCACCGGCTGGACCGGCGGGGTCTTGACCGTGCCGAGGCCTGCGGCGGCAAGGTCGCGGGCGATGCCGGAAACGCCGAGCGCATCGGCGCGATTCGGCGTCACCGCGATCTCGATCACCGCGTCGTCGAGGCCGGCATAGGTCGCGTAGGGCTGCCCGACGGGGGCATCCTCGGGCAGGTCGAGGATGCCGTCATGATCCTCGGAGATCTGCAGTTCCGCGGCCGAGCAGAGCATGCCGTTCGACTCGACGCCGCGGATCACGCCCTTGCCGAGGGTGATGTCCTTGCCGGGGATATAGGTGCCGGGCGGCGAGAACACGCTCTTCATGCCGGTGCGGGCATTGGGCGCGCCGCAGACGACCTGGACCGGCTCGCCCGAGCCGGTGTCGACCATGCAGACGCGCAGGCGATCGGCGTTCGGGTGCTGCTTCGCCTCGATGACATAGGCGATGGTGAAGGCGCCGAGCGCCTTGGCCTTGTCTTCGACGCCTTCGACCTCGAGACCGACGCGGGTCAGCGTCTCGGTGATGGTGTCGAGCGAATCGGTGGTGTCGAGATGCTCTTTGAGCCAGGAGAGGGTGAATTTCATGCTGTTGCGTCCATCGAAGCGAACACTTCCACCAAACGGAAGCGTTCGCAAAGCAAGGTCATGTCGGGGCTGAAGACGCCGAGGCGCCGGAAATAAGCTTCATGGGCCTCGCGCCAGAAGGCGAGGCTACGGTCGCCCTCGCCCTCCTCGAAGGCGAATTGCGCATCGACCTCGTCGAAGCGCCGGGGCGTGAGTTCAAGCGTCTCGATCACGCAGACCGGACGTTTCTGGCCGTCGAGCACGATCCAGAGCTCGCCAAGCTTCGGGCAGTCGGGTGCATCCTGCGCGTTCACCGTCGCGGTCTTGCGGCCGCTGACGACCAGTGCCGCCAGCTCCGTCGCGAGCTCGGGGCTGTCGCCGAACGAAAAGCTCGGACAGTCGCGATAGCGCTCGGGGATCGTGCTCATGTCCGAGGTCACGCCGCCCCGTCCCGCCGCGCGGCCACGGTCGACAATTCCGGCGCGCTGTCGTTCAGCCGGTCGTCACCATCCGTCCTGATCTTCATGGCATTGCCGCGCCAGCTGACCTCGCGCGCGACGAAGGCATAGGCCCAGATGCCGGGGAAAGCGAGATCGCGCGCCAGATAGGCGAGCGGGGTCCGCCAGTTCACGAACCAGCCGACGCTCCTGGCCAGCACGATCTCGCCAGCATACCAGAGCGCCAGCACGGCGAGCACGCCAAGCCAGGCGGGAAAGCCGAAAGCCGGCGCCCCGAAGGCGGCGAGCACGGCCGGCACCAGCGGCCCGACCAGGATCTCCGGCGCGAAGAAGGGCAGGAAGGTGACGCGGCGCAGACGCGCCCAGCGGAACTGGCGCTGCACGACATCGCGCAGATTGCGCGGCCCCAGCGGCTGCTCGAAGGGCTGGCCGACGAGATGAACATGCTTGCCGGCCTTGCGCACCAGCTTGGTCGCCGCGGCATCCTCGGCGATCTCGGCGGCGAGCGCGGCGATGCCACCATTGGCGTCGAGAAAGGGCTTGTTCCAGAGCATCGACTTACCCTGGGCGAAGCCGAAGCCGAGCGCCTCACCGGCATATTGCCAGCGCGCCTGGAAAGTATTGAGGAAGGCGCACTCGACCTCGGCGCCGAAGCAGCCGGGCCGCGAGCCGGCCGGGGTCGAGCAGACCAGGCCGGTATCCTCGCGCCAGGAGGCCATCAGCCGCTGGACATAGTCCTTCGGCATCAGGACGTTCGAGTCGGCGAGGATGACCCAGTCGTGGCGCGCCGCTTCCCAACCCTTGACGCAGTTGTTGAGCTTGGGATTGGCGCTGACGGCGACGTCGCCGACGATCAGGCGGACGCGGTCGGCGCCATGGGTCGCAATCAGTTCCTCGACCAGCGGCACGATCGGATCATGGCCGTCGGCGACGCAGAAGATCGTCTCGTAGGTGGGATAGTCGAGCTCGAGGCCGGAGGTCAGCGTCTCCCGGCTGAAGGTCTCGATGCCGCGCACCGGACGCACGATCGTCACTGGCGGCGCCAGCTTCTGCAGGCGCGACGGTGCCGGCTTGCGGCGCAGGCGCACGAAGGCGACGGCCAAGCACAGCAGATTGGCGGCGACCATCAGCGCCGCGATCAGCCCAGCCCATTGCGCGCCGTTCATGCGTCTCCCCTCAGCGTAAGGTTTAAGAGGTCAGCCCGCCGGTCAGGGTCGGCAAGTCGAGCGGACGGAAGCCGTAATGCGACAGCCAGCGGATATCGGCCTCGAAGAAGGGCCGCAGGTCCGGCATGCCGTATTTCAGCATGGCGATACGGTCGATGCCCATGCCCCAGGCGAAGCCCTGGTAGACGTCGGGATCGAGCCCGCAATTGCGAAGCACGTTCGGGTGGACCATGCCGCAGCCGAGGATCTCGAGCCAGTCGTCGCCCTCGCCGAAGCGGATCTCGCCATCCTTGCGCGAGCACTGGATGTCGACCTCGGCCGACGGCTCGGTGAAGGGGAAGAAGGACGGACGGAAGCGCATCTTGACGCCCTCGACCTCGAAGAACGCCTTGCAGAACTCCTCCAGCACCCATTTCATGTGGCCGAAATGGGTCTTCTTGTCGATGACGAGGCCCTCGACCTGATGGAACATCGGCGTGTGGGTCTGGTCGGAATCCATCCGGTAAGTCCGGCCCGGGCAGATCACCCGGATCGGCGGCTCCTGCGACATCATCGTGCGCACCTGGACCGGCGAGGTATGGGTGCGCAAGAGCTTGCGCTCGCCATTGGCGTCGGGCGCGAAGAAGAAGGTGTCGTGCATCTCGCGGGCGGGATGGCCGACCGGGAAGTTGAGCTTGGTGAAGTTGAGGTCGTCGGTCTCGACATCCGGGCCTTCAGCGACGGCAAAGCCCATATCGCCGAAGATCGCGGTGATCTCGTCGATGACCTGGCTGATCGGATGGATGCGTCCGCGGGCCTCCGGTCCCTCGCGCACCGGCAGCGAGATGTCGAGCCGCTCGCTCGCGAGCCTGGCTTCCAGCGCCGCCTCGCCGAGCGCGTCCTTGCGGGCGGTGATCGCCTGCTGGACGGTGTCACGCAGGCCGTTGATGCGCGGCCCCTGCTCCTTGCGCTCCTCCGGCGTCATCGTGCCGAGCGTCTTCAGCAGGCCCGAGACCGAGCCGGACTTGCCGAGCGCCGCGATGCGCAGCTGCTCCAGCGCCGCCTCGTCGCCGGCCGCCTCGATCTCACCGACAAGTGAATCGCGAAGGGTGTCGATGTCGTTCATGCCTGCTCTGGTCCGTTTGCGAGGCATCTTCTATGGTGTCGGCGTCGGAGAGGCTAGGGGCAATCGTGCTGGCAAAGCATCGCGCGAGCGCGGAAATGCCAGCCGAATTCCGGGATCGCGTGCGAAGATGACAATCTTGTCTCAAGCTCGGCATCGCATACTCCTTTCCACTGCCTTTGCGGGCCTGCTCGCAGCCATATTGCCGGCATCCGCCCAGCAAAGCGGCCAGCGCGTCACCATCACCGGCGAGATCAGCGACAGCTGGTGCACGATCAGCGGGCTGATGTTCGCCAAGGGCACGGCCCATCATCAATGCGCGGTCTGGTGCGCGCTCGGCGGCATCCCGGTCGCGATCCGCGACGCCGGCGGCAATCTCTATCTGATCCTGAAGATCGGCGACGACGAGGACAGCGCCGGCAATCCGCGCGTGGCGAAACTGGCGACGCACGACGTCACGGTCGACGGCGAATTGCTGGAACGCGATGGCGTGAAGTACCTGCTGGTCGACCGCATCGCCGACGACAAGGGCGTCATCACGATGACGCATGAGGAACACGGCATCCAGCCGTTCGGGAACTGAAGCCATGCGAGGCGGCGTCAACGCACTGATCGTCGCGGCCGGTCTGGCGGCAGGACCTGCCGTCTCCGCCGAGCCCTGGAACATCCCGCACGAGAAGCAGGCCATACTGAAGGGCCGCGTCGTCGATGCACTCTGTCAGCTGAAGGGAAGCTGCAAGCCCGATTGCGGTGGCGGCAAGCGACAGCTCGGGCTCGTGCTCGCCGACGGAACCTTCAGGCTGGTCGCCAAGTCCAACATCGACTTCGCAGGGGCGGCCAGCGATCTTGCCGGCTATTGCGGCCGCGAGATCGAAGCCGACGGCCTGCTGATCGAGAACCCGGCGGTGACCCTGTTCTTCGTGCAGCGCATTCGCCAGAATCCCGGCCAGGACTGGATCGCGGCCGAGCGCTTCAAGACCGATTGGGAGACGAGGAACGGCAAGGCCGAGGAGTGGTGGCGGGCGGACCCGGAGGCCAACCGCATCATCGCCGAGGACGGCCCCTTCGGCATCAAGGGGCTTCAGCCCAAGCCGAAGCCATGACCGGCGGCGTCGCGCGCCGGAGCCTGCTCGCCGGCATCGTCGCGACACTGGCGACGCGAGCCTTCGGCCATGACCACAAGGCGGCCCCCGCCTCCCCTCCTGCGCATGACCCGCTGGCGACGCAGTTCGGCGGCGCGTTCTCGCTGCTCGACCACACCGGCAAGCGCGTGACTGACGTCGATTTCCGCGGCCGCTTCATGCTGGTCTATTTCGGGTTCAGCCGCTGCGCCGACACCTGCCCGGTCGATCTGCCGGTGATCGCGCAAGCGCTCGACGCGCTCGGGCCGGCCGCAGACAGGATCGCGCCGCTGTTCATCAGCGTCGACCCGGCGAACGACACGCCGGCCGTGATGGCGACCTATGTCGCGAACGTTCATCCGCGCCTGATCGGGCTGTCCGGCAGCGAGGCCGAGATCGCAGCCACGGCAAAAGCTTACAAGGTCCACCGTCGCAAGCTGACGCAGGCCCATCACGGTCACGGTGAATACACGATCGACCATGGCTCCCTGACCTATCTGATGGGTCCCGACGGCCGCTTCCTGACCCTGCTGCCGCACAAGACGTCGCCGGAGCGCATGGCGGCCGTGCTGCGCAAGTATCTGTCGTGATCGTGCCGAGTTGGGCCAGATAGAGCCGATTGAGTCGGCGCGAGCCCGATCCGTTCGACCAGAGCCGGTCCAACCGACGACGCGCCAGCCGGGAGGCCACCATGCCCGACAATACCGCCCAGAAGAATTCGCCCTCCTACCGGATCGCCGCGCTCGACCAGGATTTCATCCTCGGCGATTCGACGCGCGGGGCGCGCTTCATGCTCGAATACCAGAAGGCCGAGGATGCCCTGCGCGCCCGCGGAATCGTCTCGACCATCGTCGTCTTCGGCTCGGCGCGGGTGCGCGAGGGTAATCCCTGGTACGAGGCGGCGCGGCAGTTCGGCCGGATCGCCTCGGAACGCGGCGGCGCGCTCGACGGCAAGGACAGCGGCAAGCACCATGTCATCGCCACCGGCGGCGGGCCCGGCATCATGGAGGCGGCCAATCGCGGGGCGACCGAAGCCGGCGCGGTCTCCATAGGCTTCAACATCACCCTGCCGCACGAGCAGGAGCCGAATGCCTGGTCGACGCCCGACCTGACCTTCCGCTTCCATTATTTCGCGATGCGCAAGATGCACCTTGCGATGCGGGCGGCGGCGCTGGTGGTCTTCCCCGGCGGCTTCGGCACGCTCGACGAATTGTTCGAGATCATGACGCTGGTGCAAACCGGCAAAATGCCGCCGGTGCCGATCGTGCTCTATGACAGCGCCTACTGGCAGGGGCTGATCAATCTCGAGCGGATGCGCGAAACCGGCTTCATCAGGCCGGAGGACCTGAAGCTGTTCTGCTACGCCGACAGCCCGGAAGAGGGCTACCGGCGCATCGTCGAGGGCGCCGGCGAGAGCTGGACGCCGAAGGCGGTGGACAAGGTGCAGACGTAAGCGGCCCGCCTCAACAGAGCGGAATTCGTCGTCGAAGGCCGCCACAACACGCTTGAGGACTAACTCAATACTCTCGGGCGCAGCCTGAGAGTCTCCGACAAGCGCTGCGGCAAAAGGCGCCTTCACTGATCGCTTCGGCTAAATTCGACTACGCGGCCAATATTGACAACCATCAATGTATCGGAATTCCGTGGAATCGGACTGCTAAAAATGCCTTAACTATCAATAGCCTAGCCAACTCAATGCGAACAAAATAGCTAAGGCCTTGATTTTTTTGACCGAATCTACTATATTGGCGGTAATCCGATGCTTCGGCGGTCGGTAGCACAGATGGTACATTAACCCATCGGGCGGGGCGCGAGTCCCGCCCTTGTGTTACTGAGGCAAGTGCTTCACGCCATAACCTCGGATTTTCCTTGCAATTCCATTGTCTTGCTTCCGATCGTATTTTTTCTCAATGAGGCAATCTACAATTTCGTTAGCGAATGGCCCAAGCTCAACAGCATGTGCCATCAGTACACGAGTATATATGTGGCTAGGATGAGCAAGCAAATCACAAAATTGAAGCCCTGCAACATTGTTCTTTTTAGTTCTAAATTTCAAATTTAGTGCTGGAATGCGTTGCTGTATTCTAGTTTTTGAAACGAAATCAGTCCCTTCATTCCGAACTTCTGCAAAAGCCAACTGAAGTAACTCATCTTTTTTACCTAGGCGAGCCTCTGGCATAATATCCCCGATCGCCTGCGAACGCTCCAGGAAAAGGGTGTATCGCTCGATCAAAAGCTCCATTAGATAATGATATGGATGATTTTTCTTCCAATGCTTCTGCTTTAACATCCATTGCTTATCAATAAGAACTGTAAACAATTTATATTCCGCGTCCCAAATAATTGTTTTAAGCATACTGTTGAATTTATTTCTTAGATTTTGATTTCTAAGTACCCCAAACGGCCCCTTAAGCCCCATTATCTCCTTTCTATGAAATATGATCGGTGAATCCGGGTCATGCTGAAAAACTTCAGCCTTAATTTTGTTAAGCTCGGGTTCAAGATAATCTCTTGCGTGCTCTACTCGCATGGCGACGCCAGACAGGCTCAAAAAACGATGTTTGTCCTTGTCAAGATGAACAAGGTCGTCGCTTCCGACTTCATCGACATACAGGCGAAACATGATTTTTAAAGTGCCAGATCCCGCGCCGAAAGGAGAGCCCCTAATAGAACATTCTAGGGTGGCCGCCAGATGCTAAAGAATGATCCTAGGGGTTGTGCTTAGCGAGCCAATCGGCACCCGCCTTCTGAACCCTGACGTATGCCCAATCAGATCCCTTCGCTAATTCTAAAACAGCAATGCCGTCATCACCATCAACGAGCGGCTTCAGTAGCTCGCGGATTGTCTCGGCCGGCCCTCTAAGCTCGCCCAACCACATCGATTCCAATAAGCGAGCGCAGCCCCAGTCTCGCAACTGCTTAAGCAGAGGCTCGTAACTACGAGCTTTCCGCAGATCATAGCTAATGACGTAGAGCGGCATCTCATTCCCCTATCGCCACCAGCGATAGGGTATTCTCTTACGTCATTCAATCAGGAGTCGAGCCCCTGCTCCATTCAGCCAATCAGGATGGCGCACCAAGCACATAAGTCCGAAACAAAAAGGCCGGCGTTTCCGCCGGCCTTTGGTATTCCGATCGGCTAAGTCCGCTCAGGCGGCCTTGGCCTCGGCGCCGAGCGCGCCCTTGACCGTCTCGACCACCGCGGCGAAGGCAGCGGCGTCGTCGATGGCGAGGGCCGACAGGGTCTTGCGGTCGAGCTCGAGGCCCGCCTTGGCGAGGCCGCCGATGAACAGCGAGTAGGTCAGGCCATGCTCGCGCACCGCAGCGTTCAGACGCTGGATCCAGAGCGCGCGGAAGGTGCGCTTCTTGTTCTTGCGGTCGCGATAGGCGTACTGCATCGACCGATCGACGGCCGCCTTGGCGGCGCGGATCGTGTTCTTGCGGCGGCCATAGAAGCCCTTGGCGGCCTTGAATGTCTTCTTGTGCTTGGCGTGGGACGTAACGCCCCGTTTCACGCGAGCCATGTTTGATCTCCGGAAAAGTGAGGGGACGTCAGCCGTTGGGGAGGAAGTACTTCTTCACGTTGGCGGCATCGCCTTCGAAAAGAACGTTCGTCCCACGGTGATTGCGGAGCTGCTTGTTGGTCCGCTTGATCATCCCGTGACGCTTGCCGGCCTGGGCGTAGAGCACCTTGCCGGTTCCGGTGACCTTGAACCGCTTCTTGGCGGCCGATTTAGTCTTCATCTTGGGCATTTCAGCTCCTCATAGGTCGCGAGCGCGAACAATGCGCCGCTTCAATTTTGCTTTGGGAAGCAAAGTACGATCGCCACGGCAGCCCTTATCAGCCGGGCGATCGAAGGTGGCGCCTATGACAGAAAAGCCGCGCCCTTGCAAGCGCGGCCTTCCTTTTCGGCTCAGGCGAGTGCCGGTTCGGGCTCGCGCCTGGGCTCGGCGATCAGGCAGAACCCGACGGCGACGATCGCCAGCGCCGAGAACCCGCCGGCCACCGACATATAGAAGCCGGTGCTGGCGCCGTAGAGATCGATCAGCCAGCCCGAGGCGGCCGAGCCCGCCGCCATGCCGATGCCCATGCCGGTCATCACCCAGGTGATGCCCTCGGTCAGCTTCGCAGCCGGCGCATGCCGCTCGACCAGCGCCATGGCGACGATGACGGTCGGCGAGATCGAGGCGCCGGCAATGAAGAGCACGGTGCCGAGCATCCAGAGCGAGGACACGAACAGCAGCGGCAAGGTCGTCGCCGCGGCCAGGCTGATCGACAGCAGCAATTGCGTGGCGAGGGGCAGGCGCAGTCGCAGCGCGCCGAAGACGAGGCCGGTGATGAAGGAACCGGCGGCATAGGCCGCGAGCGCCAGGCTCGCCGCCGCCTTGTTGCCCTGTGCTTCGGCAAAGGCGACCGCGGTGACCTCGGCGGTGCCGAAGACCACACCGAGCGCGACCATCAGCAGCGCGATGATCTGCACCGGCACCAGCCGGATCGCCGAGCCGCCCTCGCTGACGCCCTGCGGATGCACTGGCGGCTCGGTCGCGCGCTGGGCCACGAACAGGGCCATGCCGACGGCGAGCAGGATCGTCGCCGCGAGCGGGCCGGCCTCGGGGAACCAGATGACGCTGAGCCCGATCGAGATGACGGGGCCGAGCATGAAGATGACCTCGTCGACGACCGATTCGAAGGCGAAGGCGGTGCGCAGATGCGGCGTATCCCGATAGATCTCGGTCCAGCGCGCGCGCACCATCGCCATCATGCTCGGCTCCAGCCCGGCGAGGCCGGCGAAGAGGAAGAGCACCCAGATCGGCGCCTCGAGGCGGGTGGCCAGCATCAGCCCGATCAGCGCGACGATGGTCGCGAGCGTCGCCGGGATCAGCACCTTGCTCTGGCCATGGCGATCGACCAACCGCGAGATTTGCGGCGCGATCAGGGCATTGGCGAGCGCGAAGGTCGCGGCGACGCCGCCGGCGAGCCAGTACTCGCCGCGGGCCTGCGAAAGCATGGTGACGATGCCGATGGTGAGCATCGAGAATGGCATGCGGGCGAGGAAGCCGGCAGCCGAGAAGCCGACCGAGCCGGGAGCCCGGAAAATCTCGCGATAGGGGTTAGGCATGGACGTCTCCGTCGCATCGACGCGTTATTGACATACGTGGCGTATGTGACATGAGTAATTACATACGAGACGTATGTCAATTCACATACGCGCCGTATGCGAAAGGAACATGGACGATGCGCAAGCCGCGCGCCCAGATGATCGCAGAGACGCGGGCCAAGCTGATAGCCGCGGCGCGGACGGCGTTCGGGACTATCGGCTATGCCGAGACCTCGATGGATGATCTCACCGCCTCGGCCGGGCTGACGCGCGGGGCGCTCTACCATCACTTCGGCGACAAGAAGGGGCTGCTGGTCGCGGTTATCGCCGAGATCGATGGCGAGATGAACGCGCATATGCGGGCCGTGACGGCGAAGGCGTCCGATCCCTGGACCGGCTTCCGCGACGAGTGCACCGCCTATATCGAGCTGGCGCTCGATCCGGAGATCCAGCGCATCATGCTGCGCGACGGCCCGGCCGTACGCGGCGATCCCTGGGACTGGCCGACGCTGAGCGAGTGCATACGCTCGATGACGGAGAGCCTGACCAAGCTGGCCGAAAGCGGCATCGTTGCTCCGATCGATCCCGAAGCCGCCGCCCGGCTGATCGCCGGGGCGACGCAATATGCGGCACAATGGATCGCAAACGCGCCCGATCCGAAAGCGACCTCGCGCAAGGCGATCGACGCCTTCAACCTGATGCTCGACGGGCTGCTCGTGCGGCGTTGAACGAAGCTCCGAGTGACGTAGCAACTGGCGCTCAGATCAGAAACAAGTGTTTCATGTGATCTGAATTAGAGATTTTGTTTCATGTTCCAATTTGCCCTGCTAAGGTCCGGCGCATGGATAAGCCCGGCCTGACGGCGAGCCTCAGCGAGAGCTTCGAGCAGTTGCCGCAGCAATTGCAGGCGGCGGCACGCTGGGTGCTCGACCATCCGGCCGATGTCGCCCTGCTGACGACACGCGAGCAGGCTAAGCGGGCCGGCCTGGCGCCGGCCACCCTCACCCGGCTGGCGCAGCGCTTCGGCCTCAAGGGCTATGACGAGCTCCGCGCCGTCCATGCGGCGGCGCTCCGGCGGCGGCCGGAAGGCTTTGCCGGCCGTGCCGGCGAATTGATGCAGCGCCATGGCGAGGAAGGCCCGGGCGCGATCGCGCAGGACATGTTCGCGGCGCTGGCCGAACATCTCAAGGCGCTGCGCGAGCCGCAGACGCTCGCCCGCCTCGAGCAGGCCGCCGACCTGCTGAGCGAAGCACAGACCGTGTTCTGCTTCGGCCTGCGCTCGGCCTTCCCGGCCGCCTTCATGCTCGACTATATCCGCGACCTGATCGGCGCGGGCTCTGTCCTCGCCGACGGCGCCGGCGGGCGCGGCATCGATGCGCTGCGCCGGATCGGCCCGGGCGATGCGCTCTTCGCCGTCTCGGTCGCGCCCTATACCCGCCAGACCGTGCTGGCGGCCGATATCGCCAGGGAGAGCGGCGCAAAGGTCGTGGCGCTGACCGACAGCGCGCTCTCCCCGCTCGCCGCCAGTGCCGACGCGGCGCTGCTGGTCAGGACCGAGACGCCGTCCTTCTTCCACACGATGACGCCGGCTTTCGCCGCGGTCGAATGCCTGGCAGCGCTGATGACGGCACGCAAGGGCAAAGCCGCGCTCGACGCGATCGCCCGTCATGAGGCTGGGCTCGGCGCGGCCGGCACCTTTCTCACGTCCCGATCATCCAGGCGAGGCCATCGATGAGCCACATCCTGCATCGCATGCTGAGCAAGACTTATCCGACCGCCGCCGGCGGCGAGGGCATGGTGCTGCGCGACCGCGACGGGCGCGAGCATATCGACGCCTCGGGCGGCGCCGCCGTTTCCTGCCTCGGCCATGGCCATCCCGACGTGCTGGCGGCGATGCATGCGCAGATCGACAAGCTCGCCTATGCCCATACCAGCTTCTTCACCACCGACGCGGCCGAGGAGCTTGCCGACCATCTGATCGCGCGGGCGCCGGCCGGCATGGAGTCGGTCTATTTCTGCAGCTCGGGCTCGGAGGCGATCGAGGCCTGCCTGAAGATGGCGCGGCATTATTTCGTCGAGAAGGGTGAGAAGACCCGGGTCAACTTCATCTCGCGCCGGCAGAGCTATCACGGCATTACGCTCGGCGCGCTCTCGGTCGGCGGGCGGATGAAGGATCGTGCGCCCTTCGAGCAGATGCTGATGCAGGGCCATCATATCTCGCCCTGCTACGAATACCGTGGCCGCCGCGCCGACGAGACCAGCGAGGAATACGGACTTCGCGTCGCCGATGAGCTCGAGACGAAGATCCTGGAGCTCGGGCCGGAGACGGTCTGCGCCTTCGTCGCCGAGACGGTGGTCGGCGCGACGCTCGGTGCCGTCCCGGCCGCTCCGGGCTATTTCAAGCGCATCCGCGAGATCTGCGACCGGCATGGCGTGCTCCTGATCCTCGACGAGGTGATGAGCGGCATGGGCCGCACCGGCACGCTCCACGCCTGCGAGCAGGAAGGGATCGCGCCCGATCTGATGGCGATCGCCAAGGGGCTCGGCGGGGGCTATGCGCCGATCGGCGCGATGCTGGCCTCGAAGAAGGTGGTCGAGGCGGTCAGGCAGGGCTCGGGCGTCTTCCCGCACAGCCAAACTTATGTGGGCCATCCCCTCGCCTGCGCCACCGCGCTCGCAGTGCAAAAGGTGATCGAGCGCGACGATCTCCTCGCCAATGTCCGCAAGCAAGGCGCGCGATTGGAGCAGCGCCTGCGGGAGCGCTTCGGCAATCACCACCATGTCGGCGACATCCGCGGGCGCGGCCATTTCTGGGGCGTCGAGATCGTCGCCGACCGCTCGACCAAGACGCCCTTCGATCCAGCGCTGAAACTCAACGCCAGGATCAAGCAGGCGGCGCAGGAGCGCGGTTTGCTGATCTACCCGATGGGCGGCACCGCCGACGGCACCGCCGGCGACCATGTCCTGCTGGCGCCACCCTTCATCATCGACGCCGCGACCGTCGACACCATCGTCGAGCGGCTTGGCGATGCGCTCGATGCGACCTTGGCCTCGGCCCGGCCGGCCTGAGGCTCATCACGATCCGGGCCGGCAAGAGCCCGGTGCTTCCACGACAGGGGAACCAGCATGAAACAACTGAAACATTTCGTCCTCGCCGGGCTCGCCACGCTCGGCTTCGCCGGTGCAGCGACAGCCCAGACCGGCACGCTCGAGCGCGTCAAGGCGCGCGGCGAACTCATCTGCGGCAACCACATCGCTTTGCCCGGCTTCGGCCTCCAGGGGCCGGACGGGCGCTGGGACGGGCTCGACATCGACCTCTGCCGTGCCGTCGCCTCGGCGATCTTCAACGACCCGAACAAGGTCAAGTTCGTACCGACGACGCCGCAGATGCGCTTCGTCGTAGTGCAGTCGGGCGAGGTCGACATGCTCGCCCGCAACGCCACCTATACGATGTCGCGCGACACCTCGGCCGGCATGTCCTGGCCGATCATCAACTATTTCGACGGCCAGGGCTTCATGGTGCGCAAGTCGCTGGGAGTGACCGAGGCGAAGGGGCTCGACGGCGCCTCGATCTGCGTGACGCAGGGAACGACGACCGAGCTCAACCTCGCCGACTTCTTCCGCGCCAACAAACTGAAATACGAGATCATCGGCTTCGCCACCAACGAGGAAGGCGTGAAGGCTCTCGAAGCCGGGCGCTGCGACGCCTTCACCACCGACACCTCGGGCCTCGCCGCCGAGCGGCTGAAGTTCTCGAAGCCCGACGATTTTGTCATCCTGCCGACGCTGATCTCGCGCGAGCCGCTCGGCCCGGCGGTGAAGCGTGGCGACGAGAGCTGGCTCGCGCTGGTGAAATGGGTGCACTACGCCATGCTCAACGCCGAGGAGCTCGGCGTGACCAAGGCCAATGTCGACGAGCAGCTGAAATCCGGGAATCCCGAGATCAAGCGGCTGCTCGGCGTCGAGGGCAAGTTCGGCGAAGGCCTCGGCCTGACCAATGACTGGGCCTATCGCGTGATCAAGCATATCGGCAATTACGGCGAGAGCTTCGAGCGCAATGTCGGCGGCGGCTCGAAGCTTCAGCTGAAGCGCGGGCTGAACGACCTCGCCTCGAAGGGCGGCCTGCAATATCCGCACCCGATCCGCTGATGCGGATCGCGCTGATCCATGCGCTGCGTCACTCGCCGCCTCCGATCGAGGCGGCGTTCGCACGGCTGTGGCCTGAGGCCACGCTGATGAACCTGCTCGACGACAGCCTCTCGGCCGACCTTTCCCGCGACGGGCGGATCACCGAGGCGATGACCGGGCGTTTCCTCAGCCTCGCCAGCTATGCGCGGGCCACCGGCGCCGACGGCATCCTCTTCACCTGCTCGGCCTTCGGTCCTTGCATCGAGGCGGTGCAGCACGCGCTGTCTCCGCTCCCCGTGCTGAAGCCGAACGAGGCAATGATCGAGGAAGCCATGGCGATCGGCGGCAGGATCGGCCTTCTCGCGAGCTTCGGGCCGACGCTGCAATCGATGCCGCCGGAATTTCCGGGATCGTTGACCGTCACGCCGAAGCTCGCCGAAGGCGCGCTCGCCGCGCTCGATCACGGCGACGGAGCCGAGCACGACCGGCTGGCGGCGTCGGCGGCGCGCGACCTGGCCGAGTGCGACGCGATCGCGCTGGCGCAGTTCAGCCTGGCGCGGGCGGCCCCAGCGGTCGCAGCCGCAACGGGTAAGCCGCTGCTGACGACGCCGGATAGCGCGGTGCGCAAGCTGAAGCGCCTGCTCGGCCGTTAGGCCCTGCCTGACACTGTCCCGTCATGCTAGATTGGCGGGACAGGCCCGGCGGATGGTTCAACGGCCATCCGGAACCGCGCGGCGACAAGCGGGCCGCCGTAGGCAGCTTCCGACGAAAGGCCGGGCCTTTCGGGGAGAGGCGCGATGACGACCTACATCATGCTGCTCAACTGGACCGACCAGGGCGCACGCAACCTCAAGGATTCGCCCGCCCGTCTCGATGCGGCCAAGCAGGCGCTGAAAGAGATGGGCGGCGAGTTCAGAGCCTTCTTCATGACCATGGGCAAATACGACATGGTCGTGATCGGGGAGGCGCCGGATGATGCCGTGCAGGCGCGCTTCTGCCTGCAGCTGGCCATGCTCGGCAATGTCCGTACGGAAACGCTCAAGGCCTTCCCGGAAGCGGCCTATCGCGAGATCATCCGATCCGTCAGCTAGGGCGTCACCGACATGACAAAGCCCGGCCGAGATGGCCGGGCTTAGTGAAAGGCAGATCCGAATGCGACGCCACTAAGCGTGGCGCGCAGGCCTCGCGCCTTACCTCGGCGCGAGCACCATCACCATCTGGCGGCCTTCGAGCTGCCAGTCGCTCTCGACCTTGGCGACCTCGACCGTATCGGCCTTGACGCGTTCCAGCACCTTCACGCCGAGGTCCTGGTGCGCCATCTCGCGGCCGCGGAAGCGCAGGGTGACCTTCACCTTGTCGCCTTCCTCGAAGAAGCCGTGCATCGCCTTCATCTTCACGTCGTAGTCGTGCTTGTCGATGCCGGGACGAAGCTTGATTTCCTTGATCTCGATGGTGCGCTGCTTCTTGCGCGCCTCGGACGCCTTCTTCTGCTCGAGAAAGCGGAAGCGGCCATAATCGAGAATTTTGCAGACAGGCGGCACAGAATTGGGGGCGATCTCGACCAGGTCGAGTCCGGCATCCTCGGCAATCTTGAGCGCCTCGAAGAACGACACCACGCCACGGTTGGCGCCGGTATCGTCGATGAGCTGGACGTCGCGGACGCCACGAATGTCACGGTTGGCGCGAGGACCGTCCTTGACGGGGGCTGGTGCGGCACGGAAGGGACGACGAATGGCTTTATTCTCCTGTGAATGGCGCGCATCGCGCCGTTGGTGAGACACATTGCACAACGTGAAGCGTTGTCAATGGATCAGACGATTTCAGCGCCCCAGCAGGGCGCAATAGACATCGAGTGTGTCGTTGACCATCGAGGCCAGCGAGAAATGGCGCTCGACATGCAGGCGGGCCCGTCGCGCCAGCGCGTCGCGGGCGGAGGGCCGCAGCGCGAGCGCCTCGCGCAGGGCCTCGGCAAGCGCCGCCGCATCGTCGGGCGGCACATGCCAGCCGGAGCGTTCCTGCGGCGCGACCTGGGGCGGTGCCAGCACCGTTTCCGGTACGGCGCCGAGATTGGACACGACGACCGGCGTGCCCATGGCCTGCGCCTCCACCGCGACGCGGCCGAAGGCCTCAGGCTCGGTCGAGGGCACGGCGACGACCGCAGCCGCCAGGAAGGCAGCCGGCATGTCCGAGCAATGGCCGACGCGGCGGACCCGGCCTTCGAGCGTGCCCCTGGCGATGGCCTCATCCAGCTCGCGCACATAGCCGTCGCGGCCTTGGGCGTCGCCGGCAAGGATGAAGGCGGTGTCCTCATCGCCGGCATCGCGCAATTGGCGCGCCGCCTCGATCAGCACCTTCTGGCCCTTCCAGCCGGTGAGCCGGCCGGGCAGCAGCACGATGCGCTGATGCGGCTCGACGCCCCAGGCGCTGCGCAGGGCGCTGATCCGTTCCGGGTTCACAGCCGCCGGCGCGAAGGCCGAAAAATCCGTGCCGCGATGGACGACGCGGATGCGCTCGCGGGCGAAGGGATGGCGGGCCCGGATCAGGTCGGCGGTGTAGCCGGAATTGGCGATGACGACGTCGCTGCGCGCCATCACCGAATTGTAGAGGTTCTTCACCGTCGAGCGGGCGTTGTAGGAGCCGTGATAGGTGGTGACGAAGGGCAGCTTCAGCGCCCGCGTCGCCGCCAGCGCGACCCAGGCCGGCGCCCGCGAGCGGGCATGGACGAGATCGACCCGCTCGCGCTTGCACAGCAGCGCGAAGGTGCGCACGTTGAGCAGCATCGAGACCGGGTTTTTGGCCGCGGCCGGGAACGGCAGCCAGATGCCGCCCTTGGCCTGCAGCTCGGCGACGAGCCGCCCGCCCTCGGTCGCGACCAGCGCCCGCGCGCCGACCTCGGTCAGCCCGGCGGCGATGTCGACCGCAGTGCGTTCCGCGCCACCGGCCTCCAGTTCCGGGATGATCTGCAGCACGGTGCGCCCAGCCAGCGGATGCGTCTCGGTCGACGGCAGGGAGAGTTGCGCGCCGGAACGCAAGGAGGTGTTCACTGCTCGAAAGGGCCTTCTGCTTGGCGACTCGCCGATGCTATCGGGTTCGTGATGATCACTAAATCGGGCGGGATTGCAGCACGCGATCCCTGCTTTCGCCCGGTTCACCACAGGAGAGAATAGGGTGATGAGGCCGCAGCCGCAATTTCTGAGCGTCGGCACCGGTAGCGAACGCCGCGAGATCGCGGTGCTGGCGCAGGCCGGCAAGGGCCCGCCGGTGGTCTGGCTCGGCGGCCTGCGCTCGGACATGCGCGCCACCAAGGCGGAGGCACTCGCCGCCTGGGCCGAGCGCACCGGGCGCGCCTTCATCCGCTTCGACTATGCCGGCCATGGCGAATCGAGCGGCCAGTTCGCGCAGTGGACGATGTCGCATTGGATCGAGGATGCCCAGGCTGTCCTCGCCGCCCACACCCAAGGTCCCGCCGTCCTAGTGGGTTCCTCCATGGGCGGTTGGGTTGCGTTGCTGACGACGCTGAAGCTGCGCAAGACGGCGCCACACTTGCAGCCGGCCGGCCTCGTGCTGATCGCGCCGGCCATCGACTTCACAGAAGAGTTGATGTGGGCGCAGATGCCGGAAGCGATCCGCGAGACGATCACCCGGGAGGGGGTCTGGCAGCGGCCGTCGGAATACTCGCCGGAGCCGATGCCGATCACGCGGGCGCTGATCGAGGACGGCAGACGCCATCTCCTGTTCGGGCATCCGATCGAGACCGGCTGCCCCGTCCATATCCTGCAGGGAATGAAGGATCCCGACGTGCCCTATGGCCAGGCGCTGAAGCTGGTCGAGCATCTGCCGCACGATCCGGTCGTGCTGACCCTGATCAAGGACGGCGACCATCGCCTGTCGACGCCGGAGGACATCGCGCGCCTCGTTGCCGCCGTCGAGGGCATCGCGCCCACGACGACATAGACAATTCGGGTCAGTGCAGGCTGACCATCCGGAGATCGTGCTCCCAGGCGTTGGCCGTCGCGGCCTCGCGGGAATCGGTCACCAGGATCGGAGCGCCGTCGGCCGCCAGCAGCGCGAAGAGCTGCAGGCCGGGCTCGATCTCGGGCGCCTGCGGAAAAATGCGGGCCAGCTCATCCGACATGATCGGCTTGAGATAGGCGACCTGGCCGTTGCCGAGCGCGGCGAATTCGGCGGTGGTCAGAGGGTTGTTTCTGGTCTCGGTCATCGCGCCCTCCTTCAGAGCAGTGCGAGGCGGTTTGATTGTGCATCCTTGATCATGAACGGAAGGCAAACCGCATGCCCCCTCGTACCGACCTTCTGTAGCCCTCAGGGGCCTAGTCGCGGCTCATGATATCGATACGCCGGACGAGCCGTTCCGGTTCCGGACGGGCCAGATCGATCGCGAGCAGCCCGTTCGAGAGATCAGCCCCCAGGACCTGCATGCCGTCGGCGAGCAGGAAGGAGCGCTGGAACTGCCGCGCGGCGATGCCGCGATGCAGAAAGTGACGCGTCTTGTCGTCGATCTGCCGGCCGCGAATGGTGAGCTGGTTCTCTTCCAGCGTGATCTCGAGCTGCTCGCGCGAGAACCCCGCCACCGCGAGCGTGATCCTGAGCTTGTCGGGCTCGTCCTCCGTGCGCGGCATGCGCTCGATATTGTAGGGCGGATAGCCATCGCCGGCGCCTTTGGCGACCCGGTCGAGGGCCCGCTCGATATCGTCGAAACCGAGCAGGAAGGGATGCGACAGGCTAGGCGGACGCGTCATCACGAAGCCCTTTGAAAGGCGCCTCTGGAACTACCGGAGCCCGCTTGTGCAGCACCCCGAACGCGAAAGGCGAACCCAACCGCGTGAGTGGGATATGGCGAGTGGCGCAGCCTGCCGCAAGTCCCTGCGGTGAGGCGCGGAGCCCTCCCCCCTTGTGGGGAAGAGGACAGGTCGCGACACGTCAATCGAGAGCCGCGATCGCCTCGATCTCGATCAGCAGGCGCGGATCGACGAGTGCGGTGACGCCGACCATGGTGCTCGCCGGGGAAGGGCCGTCGCCGAGATATTTCATCCGCACTTTGCGGACGGCGACCGCCTTCTCGGTCGAGAGGTCGACGACATAGGTCACCAGCTTGAACACCTTGGTGAAATCGGTCCCGGCGGCGGCCAATGCCGCGGCGAGATTGGTGTAGACCTGCTCGGCCTGGGCGGCGATGTCGCCCTCCCCGACCACCTTGCCCATCGGGTCATAGGCGACCTGGCCGGAGACATGGATCTGCTTGCCGGCCGTGACGATGGCGACATGCGAATAGCCGGTCGGCGGCGAGAGCGAGGCAGGGTTGATGAGGTCGATCTTGCTGGGCATGGCGGGCTCCCTAGGCACGCGGCGCGGCGCCGCGCGGCAAGCTAGGCCAGCGCGGGGCACACGCGCAATCTCGGGAAGGACCGGAATGGAAGAGAAAGATGGTACAGCCACCCCGGCTTGAACGGGGGACCTCTAGATCCACAATCTAGCGCTCTAACCAACTGAGCTATGGCTGCACGGCTTGCGCCTGATGTCGCGGCGCCTGGAAGCGGTCCGGCGACGGCGCGGAACCTAGTGCCACGCCCCGCCGAATGCAACGGCAAATACGGGCCGGCGCGTGGAAAACCGCGCCGGCTTGCAAAATCAGCGGCGCGGCAGCTCCTGGCGGGCCGTCGCGGCGAGATCGCCGAGATGGGCGGCGAAGGATTCGTAGCTGCGACGGAAGGCCTTGGCCTGGAGCGCGACGGCGTCGGCGGCGCTCTGCGTGCGCGCCAGCGTCTCGACCTCGCTGAGCGTCGCCTTCAGCTCGGCGCAGGCATGGTCGAGCACCTTGGCCTGGACGGCGCCAAAGGCACGCGTCAGCGCCAGGGTCGGCTCGAGCCAGGTGGAGGCCGAGAAGGTGGGAACGGCAAACGGCTTCGGCGCCTCGACCGGCTTGGCGGCAACGGGCGCAGCAGCGACAGGCGTCACGACCGGCTTGGGAGCCTCGACAAGCTTGACCGGAGCGGGAGCAGGCTTGGCCGCAGCAGGAGCTACCGACTTCACCGCAACCGGCTCGACCTTGGCAGCAACGGTCTTGGCCTCGACCGGCGCGGCAGCGGGCTTCGCAGCCGCGGCCTTGGCGGTTTCGATCTTCGCGACAGGAGCTGCGACCTTGGCGGCCGGCTTGGCGATCTTCGTCTTCTGCGGAGCGACGCGCTTGGCCGGTTCGACAGCGATCGTCGCGGCGGGCTTTGCTGCCGGCGCGGCGACAACGGCAGGCTTCACCACCACCGGCTGCGCGACAAGCTGCGGGGCGGCGGCCGGCACGGAAACGGCGGGCTTGGGGGCAGCAGCCACGACGGCAGCGGGCTTGGCCTCGACCTTGGCGACAGGCGCAGCCGCGATCGGGGCGGCAACAGGCTTCACGTCGGCGACGGGCTTGGCGTCCAAAGGCTTGGCGTCCACGGGCTTGGACTCGAGAGCCTTGGCGGGCATGGCGGCTGCGGCCGGCTGCGGCTCGCTCAGCGCCTTGACCGGTGCGAGGCTGATCGGCGCCTTGCCGGGGATAGTCTGCTTAGCCATCGGATTTCTCCTTCACGGTTCCGGCAGGCGAACCTGCGCGATCGACGAAACCGGGCGCGAGCACGATCCGACGGGGCATCTTCACCCAGTCACGGAGCCATGCAGCAGCCCGGCCTCTTGGTCGTGAAAGCCCGCTCGGCGCCCGCGGGCGCTCAAGGCCTCACTTCAGCTTGGTCGCCTTGGCGGCGGTCTCGGCGGCCTTCTTGGCGGCGTCCTGCACGCTGGTGCCGACATCCTTGAGCTGCGTCTGCAGCGCGGCCATCTGGGCCTTGAGGAACTCGGACTGGTGCTGGAGCACCTCGTTCATGTCCTTCGACTTGACCAGCTTGTCGGCGAGATCGAACGCGGCGGCGATGTTGTTCTCGGCGTAGGACATCGCCTTCTTGGTCATGTCCTGGACGTTGACGCGGGCCGACTCGGCCGAGCCGTGGGCGCTGTCGACAGCCTTCTGGGCGGCACCGATGAAACCGTCGAAAGCCTTGCGGGCCTGATCAACGCTCTTCTCGGCGAATTCGCGCATTTCGGTGGGAACTTCGTAGGGAAGCTTGCCGTCCATGGTGGTCCTCCTGCGACCGGGTCCAGCGCCTTCGCCGTCTCCGACGTCACGCCGCTATTGTGCACTGCAATATCATTATTGCAGTGCAATGACAACGCCACTCCGGCGAAGGAGGGCGCAGGCCATATTAACGCTGTTTGGAAACGTCAGGGGAGAGGCCGGGTTCCCACATGGATTCACGCTCCTCGCGCGGTTATTAAAGATTTGTTAGGCATATTCGCGCGGGCTGGAGTCGCCAGCAGATGAGCGGAGCGGGATGAGCGAATCCGGACAGGATTGGGACGGCCTTGCCGGCGCGCTGGCGCAGGATCCTGCACTCGCGGGCTTCGCCGGCGAAGGCGCGCTGCTGCTCTGGCCCGCTGGCGGCGATGCGCCGGCCTTCGCCAATGCCGGCGGCCGGGCCCTGCTCGACGCCTTCGGCGGCGCGGCGAAGCTGCCGACGGCGACGCGCGAACGCTTGCGTCTGCTCGCCGGCGGACTTGCCTCGCCGACCGCGCTGAGGCTCGAAAGATTGCGGCTCGGCGCATCCCTGACCGGGCTCGTGACCTGCGGCTGCAAGCGCGTCGAGACAGGCTCCGGCCCGGCGCTGGCCATCGGCGTCACCGCTTCGGAGCTGCGGCGTCTTGGCATCACCGTGCCGAAGGAACAGGCGCGCACGCCCGCCGGATCAGCCACCGCCCTTTCGAATGTGGTCGCGCCGGCCCCGGCGGAAGCGGCGAACGCGGCCGAATCGCTTGGGCAGCTACGCCGCGCCAATCTGCGCTTCCTGTGGGAAAGCGATCTCGACGGAACGCTGGTCAGCCTGTCGCAGGACTTTGCCGCGCTGGTCGGCGAAACCGCGGCGAACGCAACGCAAGGCCGCAGCTGGTCCGCCTTGCTGGCCAGCGACGTCGTCGACCTCGACGGCGACCTGGCGACGCGCCTCGCGACCTCTTCGACCTGGAGCAACCGCGCCGTGCTGTGGCGGGTCCGCCCCGGTGAAGGCGCCCGCGTCGAACTTTCGGGCTTTCCGCTGTTCGATGGCGAGCGCAATCCCGCCGGCTTCCGCGGCTTCGGCCTGGCCCGCTCGCCCCTCGACGAGGCGTTTCCAGAGCGGGAGCCTCCGAAGGAGGACGCTGCCCCGGTCGCTCCGGAGGTCGCGACTCAAGACGCCGCAATCGCAAGCTCCATCATCACGGATGAGCCTTCGGCGGAGCGCGCCGAAGCCGATGTCGTCGAAGCCGAACCTGCCGAGCCCGTCGAAGCCGCGACTCGTGGCGACGAGGGCGAAGAGCCGGCCGAGCCCGCTGCGCCGGCCGAAGCAGGCGACGCCGAAATCGAGCCCGCGACCTCGAACGAGGCGACCCCGGCGGCAGGCACCGAAACGGACGACGAGACCCCCGTGGCCAGCGAGCCACCGCCCGCTGCCGAAGCTCCGCCGGCCAATGTCGTACCGCTGCGCAACGGCCATCTGGCAGCCGTGCGGCCGGTGCTCGAACCGTCCAAGACCCTGCTCTCCTCGGCCGAGCGCAGCGCCTTCCGCGAGATCGCCAAGGCGCTCGGCGCCCGCATCGCCGGCGAAGAGGACGAGCCCGGCGAACCACGCCTGCCCGCGGCGACGCCGCTGCGCGTCCGTGACAAGGACAAGGGCGACACGAAAACGGAGCCGGCCGTCTCAGCTACCGCGACAACCGCTCCGCCGGCGCCCGCTGCCACGCCCGAGCCGCGCCTGCGCGTCGCCAACGCCCATGCCGAGATCCTGGACCGGCTGCCGATCGCCGTTCTCGTCAACCGCGACGAGACGGCGCTCTATGCCAACCGCACTTTGCTCGACCTGCTGGACTATGCCGATCTCGATGACCTCTCGGCGGCCGGCGGCGTCAGCAGGTTGATCAAGGGCGTGAGCCGCAGCAGCGAAGGGGCGATGATCCTGGTCGACCGCAAGGGCGGGCTGATCAGCGTCGACGGCCGGCTCTCCAGCGTGAGCTGGCAGGGCGAGCCCGCGACGCTGATGGCCTTCCGTAACAGCGTGCCGGGCGGCGACCTCAAGATGCTGACGCCCGAAGAAGCCGAGGAGCAGGAGCTCGCAGCCGAATTCGCGGCGGAAGAGGAAGAGGCTGCTGCCCGCGTCGAGCAGCTGCGACTGGAGGGGCAGGCCAACGAATCGCGCGTTTCCGAGCTCGCCGCCATGCTCGACACCGCGACCGACGGCGTCGTCACCGTCGATGGGCGCGGGCGCATCCTCGCGCTCAACAAGAGCGCCGAGGCGCTGTTCGGCTACGACCAGCGCGAGGTCGCCGGCGAGCTCTTCACCCTGCTCTTCGCGCCGGAAAGCCATTCGCCAGCGCTCGACTATTTGGATGGGCTGATCGGCGGCGGCGTCGCCTCGCTGATGAACGATGGCCGCGAGGTCGTCGGCCGCGTGCGCCAGGGCGGGCGCATCCCGCTGTTCATGACCATGGGCCGCATCGCCGAGGGGCCGGACAGCAAGTTCTGTGCGGTGCTGCGCGACATCACCGCCTGGAAGAAGACCGAGGGCGAGCTGGTCGAGGCGCGCAAGGCGGCGGAGAAAGCGAGCGCCCAGAAATCCGACGTGCTCGCCAAGATCAGCCACGAGATCCGGACGCCGCTCAACGCCATCATCGGCTTCGCCGAGGTGATGGCGGAGGAGCGCTTCGGCCCGATCGAGAACGAGCGCTACAAGGAATATCTGCGCGACATCCACCAGTCCGGCGGCTACGTCATCAGCCTGGTCAACGACCTGCTCGACCTCGCCAAGATCGAGGCCGGCAAGCTCGACCTCGACTTCGGCAGCGTCAACCTCAACGACATCGCGCTCTCAGCCGTGAACCTGTTGCAGCCGGAAGCGCAGCGCGGCCGCGTCGTGCTGCGCTCGGGGCTCGCGCCGAAGCTGCCGCCGGTCGTCGCCGATGAGCGCTCACTGCGCCAGATCGTGATCAACCTGCTCTCCAATGCGGTGAAGTTCACCGATGCCGGCGGACAGGTGATCGTCTCGACCGCGCTCGGCGACCAGGGCGAGGCAATCCTGCGGGTCCGCGACACCGGCATCGGCATGGACGACGACGAGATCAAGCTGGCGCTGGAGCCCTTCCGCCAGGTGCCGACGACGCGCCGGTCCGGCGGCACCGGCCTCGGTCTGCCGCTGACCAAGGCGCTGGTCGAAGCCAACCGGGCGGCGCTGACCATCACCAGCGTCAAGAAGGAAGGCACGCTGGTAGAGGTCACCTTCCCACCGCAGCGGGTGCTGGCGAGCTGAGCGGCCTCCGCCGTCATTGCGAGCGTAAGCGAAGCAATCCAGGAGGACGTAAGGCGCTGCCGCTGCTGGATTGCTTCGCCGCTTCGCTCCTCGCAATGACGGGAATTGCTCAGACTTGTCTGGCGAGTGCGTGCCGATAGAGGTGACGCTCCAACTCCGGCACATAGCGCTGGCGGATGAAGCCGGCCTTCTCGAGAACACGGCAAGAGCCGAGGTTCTCGGGGCGGGCGAAGGCCCTCAACTCTGGTAGACGGAGCCGGTCGCTCGCTTCGGCGACGCTCGCCGCCGCCAGCTCGCTCGCATAGCCCCTGCCCCAGGCCGAGGGCGCGAACCAGTAGCCGAGCTCGACGCCCCAGCCCGGATCGAACGGATCTTCGAAAAGACCTCCCCAACCCAGGATCGTTCCGTCCGCAAGGCTTCTGATCGTCCAAGGCGCATAGCCTAGCCGGCGGCGCTGCCATTCATGCCCGGCGACGTGGCGGCGGCAGGCGCGCAACGTCTCGAAATGAGCCGTGTGCCGCATCGCCTGTTTATCGCCGAGAACAGCGAAGAGCGCCGGGACGTCGGAGGGCCTCGTAGGGCGCAGCGAGAGCCGATCGGTCAGGATTTCCATTCGCATTGCCTAGCAAAAATTATGCTGGCCGGATGCAACGAGCGCGGCCCCTCGACGAGAGCAAGCCTCCGGCATGGCATAGCCGGGATCGAAGCCATATTGCGCCGGAACAGTCTGGCTGAAGCGGATTCTAAAGGAAAAGTATTGCACGTCTTCCGAGATGCCGCGCGCAGCAGCGCCTCCCGGGCGACCAGGTGCATTGTCTGGGCAGCTCCGCGACGCCGGCGCGCTTCCGCACATGGCCGGCGAGCGTCGATCTCGTGCCGGTAACGCTCATGTCGACCCGACAGCAAACCCGGGCCTGATCGCCGAGCGCCTGCGCAACGCCCTCCTCGTCTCGCCTTTGACGCTCGACACCGGCGCCGCGCTGAACGTGACTGCGAGCTTCGGCGTCGCCGCGATGGCATCGGCTGGCGGGAATCGGCTTGATCTGGTCGAGGAGGCGGAGCAGGCGCATTATGAGGCCAAAGCGACCGGCCGCGCCCGCGTCGTCGCGCGCACCGCCGCCTGAGCGGCAGCCGCAGCGGACCGCCAGGACAGCCCGCCTACGCACCGCGCGACGAGCGAAGCCGCGCATTGGCGGCCAGCGGCGCAGGCTCTAGAGTTCGCCTTCCTGTCCCAGTGTGAGCCGGCCGCCATGCATTTTGCCCTGACCGAGGAGGAAGAGCTCATCCGCGAGAGCGCACGCAAGCTCGCCGGCGAGCGGCTGGCGCCGCTGGCAGAACGGCTCGACCGCGGCGAGGGACGCAGCGAGTTCCTCGCCAATCTGAAGCTGCTCGCCGAAAACGGCTTCATGGCGCTCAACATCCAGGCCGGCTTCGGCGGCACGGAAGCCGGCACCGTCGCCTTCGCGCTGGCGCTGGAGGAACTCGCGGCCGCCTGCGCCTCGACCGCGGTCACCACCTCGGTCACCAACATGGTCGGCGAGGTGATCCAGGCGGTCGGCACCTCGCGGCAGCAGGCGGACCATCTGCCCAAGCTCGCCGACGGCACCTACCCGGCCGGCGCCTTCTGCCTGACCGAGGCCGGAGCGGGCTCCGACCCAGCCGGCATGAAGCTGCGCGCCCGGCGCGATGGCGACGACTATGTGCTCAACGGCGAGAAGATCTACATCACCTCCGGCGAATACGCCGGGCTCTTCGTGGTCTGGGGCGTGACCAATCCCGACCTGCCCAAGGGCAAGGGCATCTCGGTCTTCCTGGTGCCTGCCAATACGCCAGGCGTCAGCGTCGGCAAGGCAGAGAAGAAGATGGGCCAGACCGGCTCGGCGACCAACACCATCCATTTCGACGGCGCGCGCGTGCCGGCAGCCAATCTGATGGGCAAGGAGAATGACGGCTTCCGGGTCGCGGTCGGCGAGCTCGCCGGCGGGCGCATCGGCGTCGCCTCGGTCTCGCTCGGCATCGCCCGGGCCGCGATGGATGCCGCAAAATCCTATGCGCGCGAGCGCAAGCAGTTCGGCCAGGCGATCTCGGAGTTCCAGGGCCTGCAGTGGCTGATTGCCGATCGCGAGCTCGACCTGCACGCGGCGCGGCTGCTCATCCTCGACGCCGCCGCGAAGAAGGATCGCGGCGAGCCCTTCGCCAAGGAGGCCTCGATGGCCAAGCTCTTCGCCTCGGAAGCAGCGCATCGCTGCACCGACGCGGCAATCCAGATCCATGGCGGCGCCGGCTATTGCCGCGACTTCCCGGTCGAGCGCTATGCGCGCGATGCCCGCATCACCCGGATCTACGAGGGCACCTCCGAGATCCAGCGCCTGATCATCGCCCGCGAGACCTTGCGCCAGCTCGGCTGAGCTTCCTAGATCATCGCGCGTCTGAACGGACGCGGTAACGATGATCTAGCACGTTGTTATCGCATCGGATTTGTCCGAAAAGTGGATTCCACTTTTCGGCCCGATGCTATAGAATTTTCTTCTCCGCATCCGCCGGATTCGGAGCCCCTTCCCGCTCGCCGGAATCCTGCCCATGTCCCTGACCATCTATGGCTGCTATCGCTCGCGCGCGACGCGCAATGTCTGGCTTGCCAACGAGCTCGGCCTCACCTTCAAGCATGTGCCGGTGCTCCAGGTCTATCGCGTGCCTGACCCGAAGGCGGCCGATGCGCCGATGCATACGCGCAGCGCCGAGTTCCTCGAGGTCAATCCGAACGGCCATATCCCCTCGATCGACGACGACGGCTTCGTCCTGCACGAGTCGCTGGCGATCAACCTTTATCTCGCCCGCAAGCATGGCGGACCGGTCGCGCCGAAGGACGTGCAGGAGGAAGGGCTCGCGGCGATGTGGGCACTCTGGGCCGCGACCGAATGCGAGACGCATGCGCTCAACCTGACCTACCACCTCGCCGCCTATCCGCCGGAGAAGCGCGATCCGGCCCTCGTCAGCGCGGCGCTGGCAGCACTCGCCACGCCGTTCGCCGTGCTCGACAAGACGCTGGCAGAGGGCGGCGGCTATGTCATGGGCGGGCGCTTCACTGTCGCCGACATCAACACCGCCGAGGTCATCCGCTACGCCAAGCCGGCGACGCAGCTCTTCGACGCCGCCCCGAACGTCAAGGCCTGGCTCGACAAGCTGCATCAGCGCCCGGCCTTCAAGGCGATGTGGGCGGCGCGCGAGGCCGAGCCCGCCTGAGGCAGGCCTCACGGAAATCGGGTGGCCGGGCCTGCCCCGGCCGCCTACTGACGCAGGATGACCCGCGCCAGAGCATGTTCCGATCGCAAAAGTGGAAGCCACTTTTGCGATCGGAACATGCTCAGTTTTTTGGTGAGCGCGAATTCTCGTCGTTCGATCACTGCGATCGAACGGAAAGCGTGCTCGGAGGACAAGTCCTGCCATGACACAGCCGACCTCCGCCCCTTCGCTGCGCATGGGCCCGACCGAGTGGCTTCTGCTCGTCATCCTCTCGATCCTGTGGGGCGGCTCGTTCTTCTTCAACAAGCTCACCGTGGCGGAGTGGCCGCCCTTCGCGGTGGTGCAGGTGCGCGTCGGGCTGGCGGCGCTGTCGCTGCTCCTGGTGGTGCGGATCACCGGACAATCCATGGCGGTGGGGCGGAGTATCTGGCTCGCCTTCTTCGGCATGGGGATCCTCAACAATCTGATCCCGTTCAGCCTGTTCCTCTGGGGCCAGCAGCAGATCGCCAGCGGCCTCGCCTCGATCCTGAACGCGACGACACCGATCTTCGCCGTTCTGGTCATGCATTGCTTCGGCAATGAGAAGGCGACGGGGCTGAAGCTCGGCGGCGTGCTGGCCGGCCTCATCGGCGTCGGCATCCTGATGGGTCCCGATGCGCTGAGCGGTCTCGGCTCAAATCTCGCGGCGCAGCTCGCCTGCGTCCTCGCGGCGGTCTCCTATGCCTTCTCCGGCCTGTTCGGCCGCCGCTTCCGCGGCCTGCCGCCGCTCGTCGCCGCCACCGGCCAGCTCAGCGCCTCGACGGTGATGATCGTTCCGATCGTCTTCTTTCTGCATCCGCCGTGGACGCTGCCGGTGCCCTCGCAGCAGGCGATCCTCGCGGCGATCGGCCTGGCGCTGATCTCGACGGCGCTGGCCTACATCATCTTCTTCCGGATCATGCGCACTGCGGGGCCGAGCAATGTCATGCTCGTAACCTTCCTGATCCCGGTCAGCGCCATCCTGCTCGGCTCCGGCCTGCTCGGCGAAGAGCTGCTGCCGCGCCATTTCGCCGGCATGGCGGCGATCTTCGTCGGGCTCGCCCTGATCGACGGCCGGGTCGCCGGATTGTGGAGTACGAAGCGAGCCGACGCTCCGACGGCTTGACCGGGCCCGGCCCGGCGCTCACAACCTTCTGAAGAATCAATTCATTACGGCTCTGCTCTTCCGCTTGAGCGACATTCACCCTGTGGATGCCGCCCTGCGGCGACGAGCTTTGTTGCCAATAAATTATGAATTGCTCTAGGGTCGCAAAACTGGCGTGAGGCGCTAAAGGGCATAACCGAAACAACTGGCAGATATCACAAAAAGCGATACGCCAGAGGGGAGCGCGACAACCATGGATTTGCGGCAACTGCGATGTTTCATCGCGGTGGCGGAAGAGCTGCACTTCGGCCGGGCGGCCGAACGGCTCGGCCTCGCACCACCAGCCCTTTCACGCCAGATCAGCGCGCTCGAGGACGAGCTCGGCGTCAGCCTGTTGACCCGCACCACGCGGCAGGTCGCATTGACGCGTGCCGGATTGATCATGCTGGAAGAAGCCAAGGCCATCCTGGTTCGGATGGAGCGGGCTTCCCGTTCGGTACGCGAAGCCTCTCTCGCGTCCAGCAAGGTGCTGCGCGTCGGCGCGATCGACGCGGCCTCGTCGAGCTTCGTGCCGGAAGCGCTGGTCACCTTCCGCTCGCGCCATCCCGGCATCGAGATCAAGTTCGTCGAGGCGATGACGGCGCCGCTGGTGCAGATGCTGGAGGCCGGCAAGCTCGACCTCGCTTTGCTGCGCCCGCCGCGCAAGCCGACCGACTGCGCCTTCGAGATCCTGCGCGTCGAGCGGCCGATCGTGGTGCTGAGCGAGAGCCACCCCCTCGCCGCGCGCGAGCACCTGACCATGCAGGACCTCGTCGGCGAGCCCTTCGTGGTGCCCTCGAAGCGCATCCGCCCCTTCGCCTATGACCTGGTCATGGCCTATTTCGAGAGCGTCGGCGCGGTGCCCAACGTCACCATCGAGGCCACCGAGAAGCCGGCGATGATGTCGGCGGTGGCGGCCGGGCTCGGGATGGCGCTGGCGCCGGACTGGGTCTCGCGATTGAGCTTCCCGGGCGTCACCATGCGGCGCCTGCGCGGGGCGCTGCTCGATCCGCCGCCGCCCGGCGCCCTCGTCGGCGTCGCCTGGCGCCCGCACCAGAAGCTCGCGGCGCGAGATGATTTCCTCGCCATCCTGCGCGAGAGCGTCACCCTGATCGACGACGGCAACGTCCTGCCGTTCAGCGTAATCGGGCGTGGCAGGAAACCTGCCCCGCGCACAGCAACCATCCGAGCCGGAGGACATTGATGAGTCTGAACAAGATCGAGGCCGCGCGAGGTTGGCGCGTCCGCTCGACGCAGGACCTGGCCGCCGGCCTGTTCATGATCGCGCTGGCCGGGCTGGCGCTGTTCCTGTCTCGCGACCTCGCGACCGGGACGCTGCGTCAGATCGGCCCGGGCATGCTGCCCAAGGCCTTCGCCTGGATCTGTGCCGGGCTCGGTGCGCTGCTCGCCGTCAACTCGCTGCGCTATAATGGCGAGAAGCTCTCCGGCTGGTCCTGGCGCGGGGTGCTCTTCGTCCTCGGCGCTGCGGTCGTCTTTGGGCTGACCATTCGTGGCTTCGAGATCGGCCCGCTGAAGGTGCCGCAGCTCGGCATGCTCGTTTCCGGCCCGCTCGTGGTGCTCATCTCCGGCCTCGCGGCCGAGGATGTGAGGCTCAAGGAGCTGGTGATCTTCGCCATTGCGATGACGACCGGCTGCGCCCTCCTGTTCAAATACGCGCTGGGTCTGCCGATCCCGCTGGCGCCCTGGCTGCTGGGGATCTGAGCCATGACCGAGATGTTCGCGAATCTCTCGCTCGGCTTCGGCGTCGCGTTGACGCTGAAGAATATCGCGCTCTGCTTCACCGGCTGCCTGGTCGGCACGCTGATCGGCGTGCTGCCCGGCGTCGGCCCGATCGCCACCATCGCCATGCTGCTGCCGATCACCTTCGGGCTCGATCCCGTCGGCGCGCTGATCATGCTGGCGGGCATCTATTACGGTGCCCAATATGGCGGCTCGACCACCGCGATCCTGGTCAACATCCCCGGCGAGGCGACCGCCGTCGTCACCACGCTCGACGGCCACCAAATGGCCAAGCAGGGCCGCGCCGGCGTGGCGCTCGGCACCGCTGCGATCGGCTCCTTCGTCGCCGGCTGCTTCGCGACCCTGATCATCGCCGCGCTCGGCGCGCCGCTGACCAAGCTGGCGCTGCTGTTCGGTCCGGCCGAGTACTTCTCGCTGATGGTGATGGGCCTGTGCTTTGCCGTCGTGCTGGCGCGTGGCTCGATCCTCAAGGCCTTCTGCATGATCATGCTCGGCCTCCTGCTCTCGACCGTCGGCACCGACCTCGAGACCGGCCAGGAGCGCATGACCTTCGGCTTCCCGCCGCTCTCCGACGGCATCGACTTCGCCGTGCTGGCGATGGGCGTGTTCGGCTTCGCCGAGGTGCTGCGCAATCTGGAGAACCCGGAGACGCGCGATGTCGTTCGTACCAAGATCGGCCGCCTGCTGCCGAGTTGGGAGGACATCAAGCAGTCCATAGCGCCGTGCCTGCGCGGCACCTTCATCGGCGGCACGCTCGGCATCCTGCCCGGCAACGGCGCCGTGCTCGGCCCCTTCGCCAGCTATACGATCGAGAAGAAGCTCGCCAAGGACCCCTCGCGCTTCGGCAGGGGCGCGATCGAGGGCGTGGCGGGTCCGGAATCGGCCAACAACGCCGGCGCGCAGACCGCCTTCATCCCGCTGCTCACCCTCGGCATCCCGCCGAATGCAGTGATGGCGCTGATGGTCGGCGCGATGACGATCCACGGCATCATCCCCGGCCCGCAGGTCATGACCAAGAACCCCGACCTGTTCTGGGGCATGATCGCGTCGATGTGGATAGGCAACCTGATGCTGCTGATCATCAACCTGCCGCTGGTCGGCGTCTGGGTGAAGCTGCTGCAGGTGCCTTACCGCCTGATGTTCCCGGCGATTCTGATCTTCTGCTCGATCGGCATCTACTCGGTGAACAACCAGCCGGTCGACGTCGCCTTCACCGCGCTGTTCGGCCTGTTCGGCTACCTCTTGATCAAGCTCGGCTTCGAGCCGGCCCCGATGCTGCTGGGCTTCGTGCTCGGCAAGCTGATGGAGGAGAAGCTGCGTCAGGCGCTGATCATCTCGCGCGGCTCGTTCATGACCTTCATCGAGCGGCCGATCTCGGCCGGGCTGCTGCTGGTCGCCGTCGCCATCCTCGTCATCGCGCTGCTGCCGTCGATGTCGAAGAAACGCGACGAGGTCTTCACCGAATGACGGGGTTGCCTGCCGACCCCGTTTCCCCATCTTCAATGTATTGCGTCAGGGAGGATTACTCATGAAGACACTCGCCCTTGGTCTCGCCGCAGCGCTCGCCTTGGCGCTGCCGGCACAGGCCCAGTCCAAATATCCTGAGCGGCCGATCACCATGATCGTCCCCTTCGCGGCCGGCGGCCCGACCGACATCATCGCCCGCATCGTCAGCGAGAACATGTCGAAGACGCTCGGCCAGCAGATCGTGGTCGAGAACGTCGCCGGCGCCGGCGGCACCACCGGCATCACCCGCGCAGTAACGGCTGCGCCGGATGGGTACACCATCGCGATGGGGCATCTGGGTACTTTCTCGGCTGCCCCGGCCACCTATCCCGGCCTGAAATACGATCCGATCAACGGCATGCAGACGATCGGCCTCGCCGGCGGCACGCCGATCCTGATCGTCGCCAAGAAGGCCTTCGCGCCGAAGGACCTCAAGGAGTTCGTCACCTTCGTGAAGGCGAACGCCGACAAGGTGAACGAGGCCCATGCCGGCGTCGGCTCGGTGTCGTGGACGACCTGCACCCTGCTCAAGGGCCAGCTTGGCGTGCCGAAGCTGAACTCGGTCGCCTATCGCGGCACGGGCCCGGCGCTGAACGACCTCGTCTCCGGCCAGGTCGACTTCATGTGCGACCAGATCGTCAGCGTCGCCGAGCAGATCAAGGCCGGCACGATCAAGGCCTACGCCGTCGCCTCGGCGGCGCGCTCGCCGGCCCTGCCCGATGTCCCGACGACCAAGGAAGCCGGGCTGCCCGAGTACCAGATCGAGGCCTGGAATGGCATCGCCGCGCCGAAGGGCCTGCCGAAGGAGGCCGTCGACAAGCTGGTCGACGCGCTCGACAAGGCGCTGAACGACGAGACCGTCAAGAAGCGCCTGCTCGACCTCGGCACCGTGCTGCCGACCAAGGAAGAGCGCACGCCAGCCGGCTTCGCCGCGCTGATCAAGCGCGACGCCGACAAGCTCTCGCCGGTTCTGTCGGCTGCGCCGAAGCAGTGAGCGCCAGACGCATGCACCCATGGACGGCGGGCCTCGTGCCCGCCGTTTTCTTTTGCGCCGCCCACTCTACGATGCAGCATGCATCGCATCACCCTGCCTGTCTCCTCGCTCACCGCCGAAGCCTTCGCTCCCTATGGCCGCGTCCTGTCTCCCTCGGGAGCGCGCGACACCGGCCGCGAGGGCTACGACATCTGGATCCAGCCCTTCGCCGCCGAGAGCCGGCCGCGGCTGCAGATCGTGCGCTATCATGCGCGCCCCTTCGTCGTCGCTCTGATCGAGCGGCATCTCCACGTCTCCGAAGCCCGCCAGCCACTGGGCGGGCCGCCAGCGATCATCGTCGTCGCCGAAGCGTCCGAGTTGCCGCCGCGGCCGGAGACGCTACGGGCCTTCCGGCTCGATGGCGAAGGTGTGCTGTTCCATCGCGGCACCTGGCACGCAATCGATGCCTATCCCGAGCACGGCAGCCATGCCGACTTCCTGTTCATGTCGGAGGAGGCGACCGTGAATGAACTGTTCGACAATCCCGGGCGCACGCCCCAACGCACTCAGGTTCACGATTTTCGAGCTGCCGGAATCGAGCTCGTGATCGATACCAACGCCTTGTTCGAAAAGGTGAATCCCTAACCGGTTGTCATGATCGTTCACAGCTCGTGACCGCCCTTGCGGAACCGTGCCGGAGCTTTGCCGTTCCTTTTGCCGAGGTTTCCACTCTGGAAGGAGAACGGACATGTTCAAGAAGCTTGCTCTCGTGACTGCCCTCGCCATCGTTCCGGCGGCGGCCTTCGCTCAGAATCCGGACGGCGCCCAGGGCGGCGCGGCCAGCGGTATCGTCGGCGGCGCGACCGCGGGTGCTGTCGGCGGCGCCGTGGTCGGCGGCCCGGTCGGCGCAGTCGCCGGTGCTGTCGGTGGCGCGGTGGTCGGCGGGTTCACCGGCGCAGTGATCGGCGACAACGCCCCGCGTTTCCGCACCTATGTCGTCGAGCAGCGCGTGCCGTCTTACACCTATGCCGAGCCTGTGGTGGTCGGCACCGTGCTGCCGCAGCAGGGCGTGGTCTATCGCGAGGTGCCGGCCGAGTTCGGCGAGCGCGCCAGCGGCTATCGCTACACCGTGGTGAACAACCGCGCCGTGCTGGTCGAGCCGCAGACCCGTCGCGTGGTCCAGATCATCGAGTGATTTCGGTTGATCCGCTTGCCGCTCGCGTCATCACGGCCTGAGTGACCATCCGGATCGTCGAGCCCGCCCCGGCAACGGGGCGGGCTTTTATGATGTCAGTTGGACAGCGGCAGCCATAGCCGCCGGTCGAAGGCGAAGGGTTGCGTCGAGACGATACGGATCGCGGCTGCGGCGGGGTGAGCGGGATTGACCAGGTAATTGAAGCTTTGCGGCGCGATGAAGGACGGCACCTTCAGGACCGGCTCCCCGGCACGGACGAGCCAGATATCGCCGAAAGCTGTGGGATCGTCGGGCGCAAGTTCGAGCGCAGCAGCCGACACGTCGCCCAGTTCCATCTCGATCAGCACATAATCATGCGGAAGGAGATCGGGCTCGAGATCGAGATGGACGCGGACTTCGAGGATGGCGAGCGCCGGATTCTCGGCCGTGTAGAGCATCGCCCGGCCCGGCGAATTCCAGCGCCCGCCATAAAGACGCGCTCCTTCACCAGTCAGATCGGCAAAGGGCGCGCGGCTGACGCGCCAGACTCGCATCAGACCGCGATGCCGTGCGCGATCCGGCCCAGCAGCACTTCGACCGCATTCGCGCCCTCGCCGGTGTCGAGCAGCGCCAGCGGCTTCTCGCCGTCGAGCGCGCTGGTCGGACGACGCAGCCAGCGGCCGGCCTTTTCCTGCGATCCGAAGGTGTCCTCAGCCTCGGCGATGACACGGGCGGCGCGCACCAGACGATCGGACTGCTCGCTGGTCAGCGTCCCGATCTTGCGGCGATGGCTCAGGGTCTTGCGCGGCAGCACGACCTCGTCGATCTCGGCCAGGGTCATCCGGCCTGTCGCAATGACATGCTCGACCGTCCCGACCGGGAAACCGCGACGCACGGCCGCGATCAGTTCGAGGCTGGTGTCGACGGGCGCGCCGATCACCTTGGGACCGCCGACGACCTCGATGGCGCGCAGCGCAGTCATGAAACCCTCCTGGCGATATGCCCCCAAGATAGGCGCATATCGCCAAAATTTCAATGGAGCGCGTCAGCGCGTCCCGAACATCCGGTCGCCGGCATCGCCGAGGCCGGGAACGATATAGCCGTGATCGTTGAGGCGCTCGTCGATCGCCGCCGTCCAGATGCGGACATCCGGGTGGGCGTCGCGCATGCGGGCGATGCCTTCGGGCGCCGCCAGCAGGCAGACGAAGCGCAGATCCTTGGCGCCGCGCTCCTTCAGCCGGTCGACCGCCGCGACCGCCGAGTTCGCCGTCGCCAGCATCGGGTCCATCACCACGATCATGCGGTCGGCGATGTCGGAGGGCGCCTTGAAATAGTACTCGACCGCCTGCAGCGTCTGCGGGTCGCGATAGAGGCCGATATGGGCGACGCGGGCGGCGGGGACGAGCTCGAGCATGCCGTCGAGGAAGCCGACGCCGGCGCGCAGGATCGGCGCGAAGACCAGCTTCTTGCCGGAGATCACCGGCTGCATCGATTTTTGCAGCGGCGTCTCGATCTCGATCATCTCGGTCGGCAGGTCGCGCGTGACCTCGTAGCAGAGCAGCATGCCGATCTCGTTCAGCAGCTGGCGGAAGCTCTTGGTCGAGCGGTCCTTCTCGCGCATCAGCGTCAGCTTGTGCTGCACCAGCGGGTGGTCGACGACGGTGACGCCGTTAGCGCTCGTGGCCATGCAATCCTGATCCCCTTCGTCTTCTTGTCTTTGTCTAGAATACCGTGCCGTCGCTGACGATGGTCAAGGGCGGTCCGCCACCTTCGCGCTTCTCGCGGGCGATGCGGCGGCCGGCCGCCCAGGTCCCGCCCTCCAGCACCTTGGCGAGCGGCAGTTGCTCGGCGGTCATTCCAAGCTCAGCGCGAACCAGGTCGCCGATCCGGTCGAGCAGTGCAACCGTCAGAGCCCGCCACTCCACGACGAGCTGCGAGCCGACCTCATGGCCGCGCACCGCGTCGGCGGGGTCCTTCAGCTCAAGCACGCCGAGATCGAGCAGCAAGCCACCATTGCGATATTCCGGCAGTCCGGTGAGATCATCGATGCCGACGACCTGGATGCCGGCCCATTGCAGCGGCTCGATCAGCGAATAGCTCAGCCATTGCGAGAGCTTGTGGAAGGGCACGATGCCCGCCGTGACTTCAGCCGGGGCGATCAGCGGGTGCTTCCAGCTGTCGCCGAGCGCGATGCCGGCATAACTCAGGCGTGAGGGCCAGATGCCGCCCAGCACCTCCAGCACCTGCGAGAGAATGTAGGCGGCGCGGATCGAGCGGCCCTCGGCGGCTTCGACCAGCTGGTCGAACAAGTCGCCCGGACGGGTGAGTCCGTGCCTCTCCAGCTCCTCGCCAAGGCGATTGAGCAGCGCCGCGCGGCCTTCGAGACCGACGAGCGGGTTTGTATCGGAGACCTGGAAGCCTGCCGCCAATGCCTCAACGTCGAGATGTTCAAGCGCAGCAACATCGACCCGCAGCGGATCGGCGGGATCACTGGAGAAGGCGCCGGCGGCGAACATGTCAAGCGAGGCCAGCGCCAGCCCTTCCGAGCGGCCGATGCTCTGGCCAGTGACCGCGTCGCGATAGCGCCAGTCGGCGCCGGCGCCGGCATCGAGCAGGACACTGACGACGCCGAGATCATAGGCGGCGCGGCCCCGCGCCCGGGCATCGACGAACTGCGCCTTGGCGTCGAGCACCTGCCAGCGATCCATGCCGGCGATGACGAAATGGCGCCAGCGGGCATGGAACGGGATGTCGAGCGTCGGATAGTTCTGGCGGATCGTCTCCAGCACATAGGCGGCACAGGCGGCCAATCGCTCGGGATGGACGCTGAAATGCGTCAGCTTGCCGGCAAGGCCGAGCCGCAGCATCTCATGGGCGCGTTCGCGGACGGCAGCCGGCTTCAGCAGCAAGCGGACGGCTTCGGGGTTGGAGTCAGGCATATCGGACCAGTCGGCAAGATGGGGAGCGCACCCCTCCCCCTTGCGGGGAGGGGTAGGGATGGGGGGCGTAAAGTCCGAACGGAATGCCAATCGAGGTGCTTGCATCGCTTCTACAAGTACAAGCCGCGTTGCACCCAGTCGGACGCCCCCCATCCCCATGCCCTTCCCCACAAGGGGGCAGGGAGGAGCGAAACCTGCGCCGCCGCAACGTTGATATCTCGAAAGCAGCCGCCACCATTCAGAACTTCTCGAGGTCGCGGCCGACAGTGGCCTTGAGGGCGTTGTCGCCGGGGGTGCCGTCCGGCGAATAGTAGCCCGCCGCCTTCTTGGCCTCGATCTCGACCGAAGCATCGGGCGGGATCAGCTCGGGCGGGATCGCGACGCGCTCGCCGATCTCGATGCCGCTCTCGACCATGGCGTCGTATTTCATGTTCGACATCGACATCAGCCGGTCGATCTTCTTGACGCCGAGCCAGTGCAGCACATCCGGCATCAATTGCTGGAAGCGGGCATCCTGGACGCCGGCGACGCATTCGGTGCGCTCGAAATAGGTCGCGGCGGAATCGCCGCCCTCCTGGCGCTTGCGGGCGTTGTAGACGAGGAACTTGGTGACTTCGCCGAGCGCCCTGCCCTCCTTGCGGTTGTAGACGATCAGGCCGACGCCGCCTCCTTGCGCCTCCTTCACGGCTTCCTCGATGCCATGCACCAGATAGGGCCGGCAGGTGCAGATGTCGGAGCCGAACACGTCGGAGCCGTTGCACTCGTCATGGACGCGGCAGGCCAGCGTTTTCCTGGGGTCGGCGATCGCCGAGACCTCGCCGATGACATAGGCGGTGATCGAGCCGATCGGCGGCAGGAAGACCTTGAGGTCGGGCCGCGTCACCAGTTCCGGATACATGCCACCGGTCTGCTCGAACAGCGTGCGGCGCAGTTCGTTCTCGGTGGTGCCGAAGCGGTCGGCGATACCCGGCAGGTGCCAGACCGGGTCGACCGCTATCTTGGTGACGCTGATGTCGCCGGAGCCGTGCAGGATGGCCCCATCGGCCTGGAGGCGATGGCCGGCCATGGCGGCGAGGATCTCGGGCAGGTTGAGCCGCGCCTTGGTGACCGCGATGGTCGGGCGGATGTCGATGCCCTCGCCGATCCATTTGCCGAAGTCCTGGGCGACGCGGTGGCCGAACGGATCGAGCGAGACGATCCGGCCGGGATCGAACCATTGCGGCTGCGGCAGGATGTCGGAGGTCGGGTGGGTGTTGGTCAGGTCCGGGCGCTGCGCCGGGTTCATGGCGCGGGCGGAGATGGCGAGGGCGCGATAGACCGAATAGGAGCCGCCATGGGCGCCGATGACGTTGCGGTCGGCCGGGTTGGTGGTCGAGGCGATGACCGGGCCACGCTCCTCCGGCGTTGCGGCGCCCCATTGGATCGGGAAGCGGGCGGCGGCGCTGCCAGGCTCGGGATGCGAGGTCAGGCGGATATGGCTGGTGCGGTTTTGCGACGTCATCGCGATGATCGCTTGATCTCGAACGGGAAAGGGCCCCGGGACGGGTCGCGTCCGGGGCCCTCTGGACCAATGGGAGTCTGGATCAGCGCGGGATTTTCGTCAATTGCTCCAATCATCGCGCCCGCCCCCCGGCATCGTGGCCGGTCCTGGTCCGGCCACCCGCACCGGCCGCGATCGAGCGCCGGCTCAGTACGGCTGCCCACCGTTCGGCGGACAGGACGCGGGCCCCTTCCCTAGAAGACCGCGAGATAGCGCAGCAGCGAGAGAATACCGATGAGAATGACGATGATCTGGATGATGTTCTTGATATTGCCGTCCACCGGCAGCATCCGCACCAGGTAAAGCACGAGGGCAATCACCAGGATGGTGATCAAAAGCGAAATCAGAATGCTCATGGCTCAAATCCTCTTATCGCGGCCGAAAGCCGGCCCCCCGAGGCGCTCATTGCGACGCGTTCGCAAAGAGCGATCTCGGGCAAGAGAACGTCGAGCCCTGGGAAAAAGTTCCGGAAGGGTAGCTGGCTGAGGGGTTGGGAGTAGCCGCCAATATCGTCATGGTCGGGCTTGTCCCGACCATCCACGTCTTCGCCTGGCTGATCGAGTGACGTGTTCAAGACGTGGATGCTCGCCGCAAGGGCGAGCATGACGGAGGTCACGCGTCATTCTCGGGCGGAGCGAAGCGCGGACCCGAGAATCTCAGGACGAGCATGCGCCGACCAGAGCCCCCTCCAGCCCGAGATGCTCGGGTCAAGCCCGAGCATGACGCGAGCTTACCCCGCGATCCGCGAGAAGTCCGCGACGGCGCGCGTCGCCTCGCGCAACTGGTTCAGGAGCTTGAGGCGGTTGGCGCGCAGGGCCGGATCGGGATCGTTGACCGTGACCTTGTCGAAGAAGGCATCCACCGCTGGCCGGAGCTCGGCGAGCGCCGCCATGGCGCCCTCATAGTCCTCGGCCGCGATGGCGGCTTCCGCCTTCGGCGTCGCCTGCGCGAGCGCGACCGCGAGCGCCTTCTCCTCGATCAGCCCGGCAGCGGCGATGAGCTGGAGATCGGCCTTGGCCGCAAAAGCGCCCTCGCCGTCCTTCTTCTCCTCAGCCTTGAGGATGTTGGCAGCGCGCTTGTAGCCGGCGAGCAGGCTCTTGCCGTCCTCGGTCTCGAGGAAGCGGCCGAGCGCCGCGACGCGGCGAGTGATGAGCAGGAGGTCGTCATTGGCCGACGCGCCCTCGCCCAGCACCGCATCGACGAGATCATGCCGTGCGCCCTGGTCGCGCAGCATCACCTTCAGGCGGTCGTGGAAGAAGGAGAGGAGGTCGATGCTTTCCTTGTTGACCAGACGCCCACACCAGTTCGTCATAGCGTGCGCGGAAGAACCGGCACTGTCTTGGGCGAGCCTGACGAAGTGCTTGTCCAACAGCGGCACCAAGCTACGCTTGAGATTGTTCTCCACAACCAACCGAATGACACCCAGCGCCGCTCTCCGCAGCGCATAGGGGTCCTTGCTGCCGGTCGGCTTCTCGTCGATCGCCCAGAAGCCGACGAGCGTGTCGAGCTTGTCGGCGAGCGCCACCGCCACCGAAACCGGATCGGTCGGGATACGATCGGAGGGGCCGAGCGGTTTGTAGTGCTCCTCGATCGCGGCGGCGACCGACGCATTCTCGCCCTGCAGTTCCGCGTATTTGCGGCCCATCAGCCCCTGCAGTTCCGGGAACTCGCCGACCATCTCGGTCGGCAGGTCGGCCTTGGCCAGCTTGGCGGCGCGCTCGGCCAGCGCCGGATCGGCGCCGACGATCGGCGCCAGCTCCTTCGCCAGCGCGGCGATGCGCTGGACGCGCTCGCCCTGCGTGCCGAGCTTGGCGTGGAAGACGACGCCGAGCTTGTCGAGCTTGGCCATGCGCTGGTCGAGCGGCTTCGACAGATCGAGGCCGAGCTTGTCGGCGCTCTCCTTCAACGTATCGAGATCGGGCAGCGGGCCGCGATCGGTCTGCCAGAAATAGGCGGCGTCGGAGAGGCGCGCCCGGACGACGCGGCCATTGCCGGCGGTGATCGCCTGGCCGCCATCGCTGGCCATCAGGTTCGAGACCGGGATGAAGCGGTTGGCGAGCTCGCCCGTCGCGGGATCGCGCAGCACGAAGCATTTCTGGTTGGCGCGGATGGTGGCGCGGATCGCCTCGCCGGGAATCTCGAGGAAGCGTTCCTCGAAATCGCCCATCAGCACGACCGGCCATTCGACCAGGCCGGCGACCTCCTCCAGCAGTCCCTCGTCCTCGACCAGTTCGAGACCGGCGGCGAAGGCGAGGTTCCTGGCGTCGGCCAGGATGATCTCCTTGCGGCGATCGGCATCGAGCACGACCTTGGCCCGCTCCAGGCTCGGGACATAGTCGTCGAAGCGCTTGACCGTGATCGGGCCGGGCGCATGGAAGCGGTGGCCATAGGTGACGTTGCCCGACTTGATGCCGTCGACCTCGAAGGGCACGACCTCCGGCTCCTCGGTCTCGGCGCCGAAGGTGCAGAGGATCGAATGCAGCGGGCGGACCCAGCGCAGCGAACCACTCTCGGCCGAGGCCTTGCCCCAGCGCATCGACTTCGGCCAGGGGAACGACCGGATCACCGCAGGCACGATCTCGGCGATGGCCTGCACCGTCTCCTGGCCGGGCTTCTCGATCACGGCGACGTAAGAGTCGCCCTTCTTGGGATCGCTGACGATGGTCGCCTGGTCGAGCGAGGCAAGCCCCGCCGCCTTGAGGAAGCCCTGCACGGCGGCCTCGGGCGCGCCGACGCGCGGGCCTTTCCGCTCCTCGCGGACATCGCGGCCGCGAACGGGGAGGCCGGCAATGGTGAGCGCCAGCCGGCGCGGCGTCGCGAAGGCCTTGGCGCCCTCATAGGTCAGACCGCGCTCGACCAGCGCATCGGTGACGAGCTTCTTCAGGTCCTCAGCCGCCTTGCGCTGCATGCGGGCGGGGATCTCTTCCGAGAAGAGTTCGAGCAGGAGATCAGGCATCAGTGGGCTCCCCCGCCGGCGGTCTTCAGCCAGGCGGCGCCGCAGGCCTTGGCGAGTTCGCGCACGCGCAGGATGTAGCTCTGGCGCTCGGTGACCGAGATCACGCCGCGCGCATCGAGCAGGTTGAAGACATGGCTCGCCTTGATGCACTGATCATAGGCCGGCAGAGCGAGCTTGTGGCTCTGGTCGTTACTGGCGGCATCGGCCTCACCGGCGGCGAGCAGCGCCTTGCACTCGGCTTCGGCATCGCTGAAGTGCCGGAACAGCACCTCGGTATTGGCGTACTCGAAATTGTGTCGGGAAAACTCCTGCTCGGCCTGCAGGAAGACGTCGCCATAGCTGATGCGATCCTCGCCTTCGAGACCGTTGAAGTTGAGGTCGTAGACGTTCTCGACACCCTGGACATACATGGCGAGGCGTTCGAGCCCATAGGTCAATTCACCCGCCACGGGGGCGCATTCGACGCCGGCGACCTGCTGGAAGTAAGTGAACTGGCTGACCTCCATGCCGTCGCACCAGCATTCCCAGCCGAGGCCCCAGGCGCCGAGCGTCGGGCTCTCCCAGTCGTCCTCGACGAAGCGGACATCGTGCAAAGCGAGATCGACGCCGATCGCCTTGAGCGAGTCGAGATAGAGCTGCTGCAGGTCCGGCGGCGACGGCTTCAGGATCACCTGGAACTGGTAGTAGTGCTGCAGCCGGTTAGGGTTCTCGCCATAGCGGCCGTCCTTCGGCCGGCGAGAAGGCTGGACATAGGCCGCCTTCCAGGGCTTCGGGCCAAGCGCACGCAGCGTCGTCGCCGGGTGGAAGGTGCCGGCGCCGACCTCCATGTCATAGGGCTGGAGGACGACGCAGCCACGCTCGGCCCAGAAGCGCTGCAAGGTCAGCAGCAGGCCCTGGAAAGAGCGGGTCGGGTTCATGGGGTCGGAGGACGCGGCCAAGGGCATCAGCCTTTTAAACTGTCAAAAACATGCGGCGTGATTAGGGGCTGGCGGCGCCAACGGTCAAGCGCCGGGCCCTATTTCAGGCCATGAACGGCGCATGAACCCTTCGGCAAGGATCGCATTCATATACCCGCGGCTATTGTCGCCTCATCGAACGGTCCGCGGCATTCGGGGCGAGTGCTTGAGACGGGCCGATGCGACAAGCAGGAGTATGCACATGCTGTCGAACCGTATCGCCGCCGCCCTGTTCGGTGCCGGCGCCCTCCTTGTCACCGGCCTCTCTGTCGCCCCGGCCAGTGCCGCGCCGATCGCGGCCGGCGCGCCCGCCGCCTCGACGGGCGCCGGGCTGGTCGAGCAGGTCCAGTATTATGGCCGGCCCTATTACGGCCCGCGCCGTTATTATGGCCGCCCGGTCTATCGTCCGCGCTGCTATTTCGTCGATCGCCGGGTCTGGAACGGCTATCGCTGGGTGATCCGCCCGGTACGCGTCTGCCGCTGAGCCGGGCCCCTAGGCGAGCAATGCCTCGCCCCGGTGGAGCGCTTCGCTGAAGGCGGTGAAGCGCCCATCCGCGCCATTGAGAACGAGAGCCGGCAGCAGCGCTGCCGGCTTTTTGCTGCCGAGGCGGGCGGAGACGATCACCCGGATCGCCGCGCGCTCGGCCTGGCTGTGGACCGGGCGAATCTCGACCGCGCCGAACCCGGTCTCCAGTCCTGTGAGAATCGCTGCCAAGGCCTCGGCGCGATGGATGATGCTGACGCCGCCGCCCGGTTTCAGCAGATGGCGCACAGTCTTCAGCCAATCTCCTAGCGATTGCCCCGCGACATGCGCCACGCGCCGATTGGCGACAGGAGAGGCACGCACCTCGCCTGATTCGAAAAAGGGCGGATTCATCGCGACCCAGGCAACCGATGCCGCCGACAGCCCTGCGCGTGCGAGATCGCCGTTCCGCTCGCCGATCGTTCCCACAACAGCCCGGGCACGCCCGTCCAGCCCGTTCAGCCCGGCATTGCGGGCCGCCAGCGCGGCCAGCTCCGGATCGCGCTCGACCAGAACCACATCGAGCGCCGGCTGGCGCAGCGCGACGCTGAGCCCGACCGTGCCGACGCCGGCGCCGAAATCGGCGAGCGGCCCCTCGCCCAGTTCCGGTATCGCCGCGGCGAGCAGGATCGCATCCGACCCGGCCCGATGCCCCTTCACCGGCTGCAGCAGCCGCAGCCGGCCGCCGAGCAGGCGGTCTTCGGCGATCTCCCCAAGAGCGACTGGCTCAGCCGCGGACGATTCCGTCATGACGAAGCGGCAGGGCGCAGCTCGCCGCCATAGCCGGCCTCGATCAACAATGCGCGAGCGCGTTTGCTGTCTTGCTCGCGCACCAGCAGGCGGCGCGGAAAGGCGCCGATCATGCCTTCGAGCGCGCTCATGTGCTGATCGGCGATCAGGCAATCGAGATTGGCCGAGGCCAGGAGAGCCTCGATGGCGCCGAGCAGGACGATGTCGTTGGAGCGGACGAGTTCGTGCATGCCGCCATGGAGCCCGGCGGGCCGGTTCGGCGCAAGCGCAAAGATCGTCACTGCGGGCAGCGACGCCGCAACGCAGCGTCAAACTGCTGCGCCGCGAAAGGATTGCCGGGGCTGGCCACGCATGCGACCTTTGTGGCAAGGGCAAGGACGCGCGGATGCGCGAGGGCAAGGCCGGAGTTTGCGCGTGGGCGTCGTCGTAGCTTTCGAAGACAAGGATACCAGCCAGGGCGGCATCGAGCCGCTGGTCGGGTTGACGCGCGCCGACATGGAGCGAGTCAACGCGATGATCCTGTCGCGCACCGGCTCCGAGGTCACGATGATCCCGGAGGTCGCGAACCATCTGATCTCTTCCGGCGGCAAGCGCCTGCGGCCGATGCTGACGCTGGCGACGGCAGCGCTGTGCGGCTATCGCGGCGAGGGCCATGTCAAGCTCGCGGCCAGCGTCGAGTTCATGCACACGGCGACGTTGCTGCACGACGACGTCGTCGACGAGAGCGATATGCGCCGCGGCAAGGCCGCCGCCCGCATGCTCTGGGGCAATGAAGCGAGCGTGCTGGTCGGCGACTTCCTGCTCGGCCAGGCCTTCAAGATGATGGTCGAAGTCGGCTCGCTGCGCGCGCTCGACATCCTCTCCACCGCCGCGGCCGTGATCGCCGAGGGCGAGGTGATGCAGCTCGCCGCAGCCAAGAACACCGAGACCACCGAGGACGAATACCTCGCCGTGATCCGCGGCAAGACCGCCGAGCTCTTCGCTGCCGCCTGCGAGGTCGGGCCGGTGATTGCCGGCTCGTCAAAGGGCGAGGCCGCCGCCTGCCGCAGCTACGGGCTCAATCTCGGCATCGCCTTCCAGCTCGTCGACGACGCGCTCGACTATGGCGGCTCCTCGGGCCAGCTCGGCAAGAATGTCGGCGACGACTTCCGCGAGGGCAAGATCACCCTGCCGGTGGTGCTCTCCTTCCGCCGCGGCAACGAGGAAGAGCGCGCCTTCTGGCGCCGCACCTTGCAGCAGGGCGAGGTCCGCGACGGCGACCTCGAGGAGGCGCAAGCGCTGATGCGCAAGCATGGGGCGCTGGCCGACACGATCGAGCGCGCCCGCCACTACGCCAAGATGGCGAAGGACGCGCTCGGCCTGTTCCCGTCATCGCCGATGAAGCAGGCGCTCAACGACGCAGTCGATTTCTGCGTGGCGCGGGCGCACTAAGGCGGGGGCATCATCTCAACACTGTCGGCTTCATCCACCAGCCGGGCTGCTGCTTAGCCAAGAGCTTCCCCGCCTCAGCGCTGGCGCGGCAATCGTCGAACAGCGCAAAGCAGGTCGCGCCCGAGCCCGACATCCGAGCCAGGCGACAGCCGGGCGTGGCCGACAGCGCCGACAGCACCTCTCCGATAACAGGCGCCACCGCGCGCGCCGGCGCTTGGAGATCGTTACCGGAAGCGGCCAGAGCGACGATCAACGACGCTGGGGTCGCAGGTGAGGACCCATCTGCATCGAACGCCGCGACACCACCCGCGTATTCCTGCCCTGCCTGAAGACCGAGCGTGCGGAACACCGGTGCCGTCTCGACCGCCATTCCGGGATTGACCAGCAGCGCGAACAGCCGCGGCAAGCGCAGCGGCGGACCGAGCCTTTCGCCGATGCCGCGCATCATGCGGGCGCGCGCCTCCAGGCAGACCGGGACATCGGCGCCGATCCGGCCGGCGGCGGCGAGCAGCGCCGGATGCGACGGCGGCAGATCGTTGAGCCGCGCCAGCAAGCGTAAGGCAGCGGCGGCATCCGCCGAGCCGCCGCCTATCCCCGAGGCGACAGGGAGGCGCTTGACGAGATGGAAGCGGCCGGAGCGCAGGCCGGCGATCTCTTCGCGCAGGACGCGTTCGGCCTTGAGGACGAGGTTGTCGTCGCCGCTCGACAGCCCGGCGGCGAAGGGGCCGGAAACTTGCACCCCGGCAGGCTCGCCCGGCGTCAGGCTCAGCTCGTCGCCGACACCGGCGAAGGCGACGAGGCTGTCGAGCTCATGATAGCCGTCAGCCCGGCGGCCGAGGACACGTAAGGTGAGATTGACCTTAGCCGGGGCGCGGGTCGTCAATGGGAGCAGCATGTCGTTACGCCATGATTCCGAGGGCGTGAGCCCGGACGCTTGGAACCACCACGCTGGTCCAATTCGTCATGCTCGCCCTTGTGGCGAGCATCCACGTCTCGAGCACCCCCCGTGCCTGAAGGAAGACGTGGATGGGTCGGGACAAGCCCGACCATGACGAGAAAGCGCGGAGCGATGAAAGCTCAGCCGCCATCCTTCTTCGGCTCGGCCGCATTGGCCGAGGGCGCCGGATCTTCCAGACCCTTCTCAATCTTGCGCTGGATGCGAGCCAGGTCTTCCGGCTCAGGCCCGAGATCGCGGGCATAGTTCCACTGGTAGCGTGCCTCGAGATAGCGACCGGTCTTCCAGTAGACATCGCCGAGATGGTCGTTGATCACCGGATCGGAGGGGCGCAGCTCCATCGCCTTCTCAAGTTCCGTCACCGCCTCGTCGTAGCGGCCGAGCCGGTAATGCGCCCAGCCGAGCGAGTCGATGATGTAGCCGTCGCGGGGCCGCAGCTCGACGGCGCGGCGCAACATGCCGAGCGCCTCTTCGAGCTTGAGGTTCTGGTCGACCAGCGAATAGCCGAGATAGTTGAGCACCAGCGCGCGCTCGCGGCCGAGAGCCTCGGGCATCAGCTCCAGCGCCTTGCGCAGGTCGGCCTCGGCCTGGGGCCATTTCTTGATGCGCTCATAGGCGATGCCGCGCGAGTAGAAGAGGTCCCAATTGGAGCGGCCGGGCGTGCCAAGCTTGGCGACCGCCTTGTCATAGGTCGCAGCCGCCTCCTCGAAGCGCTTGCGCGAGCGATAGATGTTGCCCAGGGCCGAGGTCGCGTCGATGTCGTCGGGCCGCGCCGCGATGATCCCCTCGAGGTGTTTGACCGCCTCCTCGGTCTTGCCGAGCTGTTCGAGGCCGAGGCCGATCTGGATGTCGGCGACCGGCCGCAGCGGCGAATTCTCCGGCATGCGGCGGTAGACCTGGACGGCGTCCTCGGTCTGCTTGGCGCGCTCCAGGATGTCGGCCAATGTCAGCACAGCGAGGTCGTGGCCGGGGTCGAGATAGACGGCGAAACGCAGATAGAGCAGCGCGGTCGCCTCGTCGCCCTGCAATATCCCGGCGCTGGCGAGGCCGTAGAGCACCTCGGCCGCGCCCTGCTGGGTGTTGCCGACGATGCGCTGCAGCGGCTCCTTGCTGCTGACCTTGGCGATGGCGTCGCGCACCACCGGGTGGTTCGGGCGCACGCGCTGCTCGAAATCGTTCAGCGTCGCCAGGGCCGCCTCGCTGTCCCCCGAGCGTGCCTGCTGGCGCGCCCAGAGATCGACGAGGCGCAGATTGGTCTTCTCGGCGTCATAAGCCGCCTTGAGCCGGCGATTCGCGTCGTTGCGGCGGCCGGCGATGTCGAGGATCAGCCCGGCATGGAAATCGCGGAAACGATCGAAGGTCGCTTCGCCCTTGAGGCGCTCCAGCGTGTCGATGGCGCGATTGGTCTCGCCAGAGCCGGAATAGGCCCAGGCGGCGAGCAGGGTCGCGGTGATGTCGGCGGAACGGCCGCGACCGCCGCGCTGCAGCTGATTGCGGGCGGCGGCATAGTTCTTCTGCTTCAGTGCGCGCACGCCGAGGGCGAGCTGGGCGAGGCCGTTGGTGGCGTCGCGCTGGATCAGCTTCTCGGCGGCACGGAAGGTTTCGTTCATCGCGCCGTCGGCGAGGAAGGCGACGAAGCCGCGTTCGAGCAGTTCGCTGTTCTGCGGATCGTTCTTGATCGCCTCGCGCAGATAGATCGAGGCGGCGCCGAGATCGCGGGCCGAGCCGGCGACCACCGCGGCCAGGTAATTGCCTTCGAGGCTTTCGGCCGGCTCGAACTTCTCGACCGGGCGCGCCTGCGCGAATGCCGGCATGCCGACATGCAAGCCCGCGATAAACGCCAGCACCAAAGCGGCGCTACGGCCATCAATCTGAAACGTCACGTTCGACTTTCTCCCTCGGTCCGCCCCGGCGCCGGGGACTGGTCCGTGGACGGGACCGTGACCTGAACGATTAGGCCGCCAACATGGCCGTTTCCAGGCCTGCCGACAAGTCCGACGTCGGGCTGCGCGAGCGACGTCACGCTGACGTGAAAGCGCCATCGACGGCCTTGAGCGGCAGTTGGAACGATAGATTTCCGTAAAGCAAATCGGCATAGAATTCGTCGTCGCGGATATTCGCGACGATTCGTTTAGGACACTTCAAATGAAGAAGGTCTCGCTCGCTCTCGCTGCGGTCCTGACGCTCGCCGGCATCGCTGGCGGCTGCGCCACCAAGGAGCCCGAGAAGCCCGCTCCGATCGTCCGCAAGGGCTGATTCGTCGCCATATCCGGCACCAAGACAAAGGCCGCGCCGAACAGATTCGGCGCGGCCTTTATTATTGAGCATTTCTGCCGAACACTGTCACATGTTCGAGTAGTTCGGCCCACCCGCGCCTTCCGGCACCGTCCAGGTGATGTTCTGGGCGGGGTCCTTGATGTCGCAGGTCTTACAGTGCACGCAGTTCTGCGCGTTGATCACGAAGCGCGGCAGAGACTGCTTCTCCGGATCGGCATAGACGACCTCGTAGACGCCGGCCGGGCAATAGAGCCGCGCCGGCTCGCCATAGATCGGCAGGTTCTGCAGCACCGGCACGTTCGGGTCGGTCAGCTTGAGATGGGCCGGCTGATCCTCCTCGTGATTCGTCGCCGAGAGGAAGACCGAGGAGAGCTTGTCGAAGGAGATCTTGCCGTCGGGCTTGGGGTAGACGATCGGCGTGACCATGCCGATCGGCTTCAGCGTGGCATGGTCGGGCTTGCCGTGCTTCAGCGTGCCGAAGGGCGACCAGCCGAAGAGCTGGTTCAGCCACATGTCGACGCCGCCGAGCATGACGCCGCCGATCGTGCCGAGCTTCGACCAGAGCGGCTTGACGTTGCGCACGAGCTTGAGGTCGCGGCCGATCTCGGAGGCGCGCCAGCTCTCCTCGATCCCGTCGACCACGTCATGGGATCTGCCCGCCGCCAGCGCCGGCACGAGATGCTCGGCCGCGAGCATGCCCGACAGGATGGCGTTGTGGCTGCCCTTGATGCGCGGCACGTTGACGAAGCCGGCCGAGCAACCGATCAGCGCACCGCCCGGGAAGACCAGCTTCGGCACCGACTGCCAGCCGCCCTCGGTGATGGCGCGCGAGCCATAGGAGAGGCGCTTGGCGCCCTCGAAGACGTCGCGGATCATCGGATGGGTCTTGAAGCGCTGGAACTCGTCGAAAGGCGACAGCGTCGGGTTGGAATAGTTCAGGTGGACAACGAAGCCGACCGAGACGAGGTTGTCGTCGAAATGGTAGAGGAAGGAGCCGCCGCCGGTCGACATGTCGAGCGGCCAGCCGAAGGAGTGCTGGACCAGCCCCTTCTTGAACTTCTCCGGCTTGACCTGCCAGATCTCCTTGAGACCGATGCCGTATTTCTGCGGTTCGCGGCCCTCGTCCAGGGCAAAGCGCCTGATTGCGATCTTGGAGAGCGAGCCGCGGGCGCCCTCGCCGAGCAGGGTGTAGCGGCCGCGCAGCTCCATGCCGCGGGTGAAGCGGTCGGAGACCGTGCCGTCCTTGGCGATGCCCATGTCGCCGGTGGCGATGCCGGCGACCGAGCCATCCTCATTGTAGAGCAACTCGGCGGCGGCAAAGCCCGGATAGATCTCGACGCCGAGCGCCTCGGCCTGCGCCGCGAGATAGCGGGCGACAAGGCCGAGCGAGCCGACGAAGTTGCCGTGGTTGTTCATCAGCTTCGGCATGGCGAAGTTCGGCAGGCGCGCCCCGCCGGCCGGGCCGAGGAAATAGAAGACGTCCTCGGTCACCTGCGTATGCAGCGGGCGAGCCTCGTCCTCGCGCCAATCCGGCAGCAGCTTGTCGAGGCCGATCGGATCGATGACCGCGCCGGAGAGGATATGCGCGCCGACCTCGGAGCCCTTCTCGACCACGACGACCGAGATGCTCTCGTCGAGCTGCTTCAGCCGGATCGCGGCGGCGAGCCCGGCCGGGCCGGCACCGACGATGACGACGTCATAATCCATGCTCTCGCGCGGCGTGCTCTGTGCTTCCTTCAGATCCATGCTGCCCTCCACCCCGCGCCGTCTTCGCATCATTAGATAGTTTATATATGAACTATCTTGATCAACCCGCCAAGCGCTGCCCCGGGGCTGATTGGAATTCCTCTATCCGGGGCTCCCGCTCATTTTGCAACAGCGAACGGGCTCGCTTCGTTCCAAGCGGCGCGGTATTCTGCCGTTCATGTCCCTCGATGCCGTCTCCGCCGCCGAACTGATCGCCTGGTACGCCGAAATGGGCGTCACCGAAGCGCTCGACGAGACGCCGCACGACCATTTCGCAGCTGCGCCAGAGCCGGCGCGACAGCCTGTCGCACGCCTCGTCTCGGCACCGCAGCAGGCTGCGCGCCGCCCCGTGGACGCGGCTGCCGCGACAGCACCCGACGAGGCGGCGCTGTCGGCGCGGGCGCTGGCGCGCGAGGCGACGACCCTGGACGAGCTCAAGACGGCGCTCGCGAGCTTCGAAGGCTGCCCGCTCAAGGCCACCGCCAAGAACCTGGTCTTTTCCGACGGCAATCCAGCCGGGAAGATCATGGTGGTCGGCGAGGCGCCCGGCGCCGACGAAGACCGCACCGGCCTGCCCTTCGTCGGCCGCTCCGGCCAATTGCTCGACCGGATGCTGGCCGCGATCGGGCTCACCCGGCAGGAGCATGTCTATATCGCCAATCTCCTGCCCTGGCGCCCACCCGGCAACCGGACACCGACGCCGCAGGAGGTCGCGATCTGCCTGCCCTTCATCCAGCGCCAGATCGAGCTTGCCGATCCGGACATCCTCATCTGCATCGGCGGGCCATCGGCCCAGGGCCTGCTTGGGGTCTCCGGCATCCTGGCCTCGCGCGGGCGCTGGATGGAATACGACACCGGCAGGCGCATGATCCGGGCGATCGCGACGCTGCACCCGGCCTATCTCTTGCGCCAGCCGCTCCAGAAGCGCCTGGCCTGGCGCGATCTGCGCGCGATCAAGGCCGCTCTCGACGCGCTTTGACGCAGCGGCGCGATGCCACTGCGTCACCACCGACGGCTGCTCTGTCACGTCGGCTTGATTATTCCGAGTGCAAAGTAGACCCTGCAACCAGCAGGGTCATTCGGCCATGACATTCGTGGCCGGCACGCCGGAGCGATGCGATGGAAATCGACGCCTTTCTGCTGTCACGCATCCAGTTCGCCTTCACGGTTTCCTTCCACATCGTCTTCCCGGCCTTCACGATCGGGCTCTCGGCCTATATCGCGACGCTGCTCGGCCTCTGGCTGAAGACCGGTGACCAGAAGTTCCATCTGCTCGCCCGGTTCTGGACCAAGATCTTCGCGGTGTCCTTCGCCATGGGCGTGGTCTCCGGGATCGTGCTGTCCTATCAGTTCGGCACTAATTGGAGCCGATTCTCGGTCGCGGTCGGCAACGTCATCGGGCCGCTGATCGGCTACGAGGTGCTGACCGCGTTCTTCCTCGAGGCCTCCTTCCTTGGCGTGATGCTGTTCGGCTGGAAGCGCGTGCCGCCCTGGCTGCATTTCCTCTCGGCCGTGATAGTCGCCGGCGGCACCGCCCTCTCCGGTTTCTGGATCCTCTCCGCCAACAGCTGGATGCAGTATCCCGCCGGGCACGAGGTCCGCGACGGCATCGCCTATCCGGTCGACTGGCTGAAGATCGTGTTCAACCCGACCTTCCCCTTGCGCTTCGCGCACATGATGACGGCGGCCTATCTCACCACCGCCTTCGTCGTGCTGGCGACCGGCGCGCGCCATCTGCTCGCCGGGCACCGCACCGAATCGGCCAGGACGATGGTCCGCATGGCGATCCTGATGATCGCGCTGACCGCACCCTTGCAGGCCCTGATCGGCGACTTCCACGGCAAGCAGACCGCGATCTACCAGCCGGCCAAGCTCGCCGCGATCGAGGCGCATTGGGATTCGTCCAAGCCCGGCGCGCTCGTGCTCTTCGCCTGGCCCGACGAGAAGGCCGAGCTGAACCGCTTCGAGATCGCGATCCCCGGCGTCGCCAGCCTGCTGACACATGGCAGCATGGACGCGCTGTTCCCGAGTCTGAAGGACTTCAAGGTCGAGGACCGGCCGCCGGTGCTGATCCCGTTCTTCGCCTTCCGCATCATGGTCGGGATCGGCACGCTGATGATCGTCTTCGGCTGGGTCGGCGCCTTTCTGTGGAAGCGCGGCACGGTGTTCGAGGCGCGCCGCTGGCTCTGGCTCGCCCAGTACAGCTGGCCGGCCGGCTTCATCGCCATCCTCTCCGGCTGGTTCGTCACCGAGGTCGGCCGCCAGCCCTGGCTCGCCACCGGCATCCTGCGCTCCAAGGACGCGGTCTCGCCGATCACCACCGCCGAGGTCGCGATCTCGCTGGCGCTGTTCGTCTTCGTCTACTGCGTCGTCTTCGCCGCCGGCATCGCTCTGATCAACCGCCTGATCGACAAGGGGCCGGACGAGATCAGCCATGAGGACCCGCCCGAGCAGCCGTCGAAGCGGCCGCTCAAGGCAGCACAGGCGCCGGCCTCGGCGATCTTCGGCGACGGCCATCCCGGCGACGACAAGATCCAGCCGGCAAGCTGAGGAGAACCTGAGATGGAATGGTATCTCCCCGTGATCTGGGCCGGACTGATCGGCACCGCCGTCATGCTCTATGTCGTGCTCGACGGTTTCGACCTCGGCATCGCCATCCTGTTCCCGACGACCAGGGACGAAAGCGAGCGCGACCAGATGATGAACTCGGTCGCGCCGTTCTGGGACGGCAACGAGACCTGGCTGGTGCTCGGCGGCGGCGGCCTCTGGGTCGCCTTTCCCTATGCCTACGCCATCATCATGCCGGCCTTCTACATCCCGGTGATCCTGATGCTGCTGGCGCTGATCTTCCGCGGCGTCGCCTTCGAGTTCCGCTGGGTGGCGAAGCCCCGTCACAAGGTCTGGGACTTCGCCTTCTGGGCGGGCTCGACGGTAGCCGCCTTCGCGCAAGGGCTGATCCTCGGCGGGCTGCTGCAGGGCGTGAAGGTCGTCGACAAGCAGTTCGCCGGCGGCCCATTCGACTGGCTGACCCCGTTCACGCTGATGTGCGGCGCCGGCGTCGTCATCGGCTACGCCACATTGGGCGCGACCTGGCTGGTCTACAAGACGGAAGGGGCGGTAGCGGAGCGGGCACGCCGGCAGGCCAGGACGCTGCTCCTCGGCCTGCTCGCCTTCGCCGTGCTGGTCTCAGCTTGGACGCCGTATGCCCATCCGCGCATCGCCGAGCGCTGGTTCACGCCGTCGAACCTCGTGCTGCTCTGGCCCTTCCCGGTGCTGACCGCGGTCTGCGGCTATATGGCCTGGAAGCGGCTGCATGGCGCGCATGAGTTCACGCCCTTCGCCTTCACCATCGCCATCTTCCTGCTCTGCTTCCTCGGCCTGGCGATCTCGAACTATCCCTATCTCGTGCCGCCCGACCTGACGATCTGGGACACGGCGGCGGCGCCGGCCTCGCATGTCTTCGTGCTGATCGGCGTAACCTTCCTGCTGCCGATGATCCTGTTTTACACGGCCTTCGTGTACTGGACCTTCCGCGGCAAGGTGAAAGCCGATGCCGGCTACCATTGAGCACCTCCGCCGCAGGGCTTGAGTTCCGCCCCCGGCTCGCCGACATTGGCGTCGCTGCAACAAGGGCCTCGCCATGCGTTGGGAAGATTATCGCCAGTCCGAGAATCTTGAGGACCGGCGCGGCGGTGGCGGCGAATTCGCCGGACTTCCGGGCGGTCGCGGCGGCATCGGCATCGGCACCATGGTCGTGCTCGGCCTGCTCGGCTGGGCGCTCGGCATCGATCCGCGCCTGCTGATCGGCGGCGCCGAGCTGATCGGCGGCATCGGCGGCCGCAGCGCGCCGACGCAGGAACAGCGCAAATCGGCCGGCCCGCCGCAGGACGAGATGGGCCGCTTCGTCTCGGCCGTGCTGGCGCAGAACGAGGACATCTGGAGCAAGGTGCTGCCGCAGCAGGCCAACCGCAAATACGTACCGCCGAAGCTGGTGCTGTTCAGCGGCGTCGACCGCTCCGGCTGCGGCACGGCGCAGGCGGCAATGGGGCCGTTCTACTGCCCCAACGACCAGCGGGTCTATCTCGACCTCTCCTTCTTCCAGGAGATGCAGCGCAAGCTCGGCGGCGGCGGCGACTTCGCCTATGCCTATGTCGTCGGCCACGAAGTCGGCCATCACATCCAGAACCTGCTCGGCATCCTGCCCAAGGTGAACGAGCTGCGTCAGCGCGTCTCGGAGCGCGAATCGAACCAGCTCTCAGTGCGGACCGAATTGCAGGCCGACTGCTTCGCCGGCGTCTGGGCCTACAACATCCAGGCGATGGACCGGATCGAGCCCGGCGACATCGACGAAGCCTTGCGCTCCGCCTCGGCGATCGGCGACGACAAGCTGCAGCAGCAGGGCCGCGGCGTCGTCGTGCCTGATTCCTTCACGCACGGCTCGTCGGCGCAGCGCACGCGCTGGTTCAACACCGGCTTCAAGTCCGGCAACATGCAGAGCTGCGACACCTTCCGGACCAACCAGCTCTGAGTCTCAGAGCGCGGCGCGCTCGCGGCGGACGGTGAGCCGGCGCGGCGCCCGCGCCAGCTTGCCGGAGAGGATCTGCTTCTTCGGGGCCAGCAGCCCTGCCCTGACGCCACGCGAACGCAGCGAGACCGCGCCCCACTCCCGCAGCGCTGCGACGCCGCGCAGCGGCATCAGCGCCGGCCGCGTCGCCGCGGTCAACAGATGCCGCTCGATGCTCGGCGTCCAGGCCGGCTCGGGCAGGTCGCCGGCCTCGAGCAGGATCACCCAGTCGCCACGCGCCTCAGCGACGCCTCTGGACCAGGCCTCACCATTCTTCGCCCTGACATAGCTGGCGCCGGTCTCGTCGGCGAGGCGCGCGATCGCGGCATCGTCGCCGTCGTCGATCACCACGGCATGGCCGATCACGCCCTTCGCCACCGCCGGAATCAGGACGGACAAGGTCGCGGCGAGCGCCTCGGCGTCACGATTGGCCCGGATGACGGCGGTGATCATGGGCGCTCAGCTTATGACGCAGTGCAACATGTCGCAATCCTGTCACTTGCCTTTTGTTCTCTATATGTTCACATTCATTGGTCTGGGAGCCACCGATTCCGCCGGGAGACCAAGCCATGCTGCAGGCCAGGCCCTCAGCCAGGACGCAACCGCTCAAACGCCGCGATGCCGAGCCAGGCTCGCTCTCGGCGCCGGTGCGGCTCGCTCCAGTCGATCCCCTCGCCCATGTCGGCAGCCAGATCGACCCGGAGCGGCGGCGCGGGCGCGGCGCGACGATCAATCCCGGCGGCCGCTACGAGGCCGAGCAGCGCATCAGCGAGGATGACGGCTGGGGCTCGCTCGGCGAATTGCCGGCGTTCAAGACCGAAGTCTCGGTCGAGAAGCCGCGCACGATCATTACACGTAACGACTCCCCGGATATTTCCTTCGACCGCTCGATCAACCCCTATCGCGGCTGCGAGCATGGCTGCGTCTACTGCTTCGCGCGGCCAAGCCATGCCTATCTCGGCCTCTCGCCCGGTCTCGACTTCGAGAGCAAGCTGACAGCCAAACCCGATGCGGCGCTGCTGCTGGAGAAGGAACTGTCCTCACCGAGCTACCAGCCGCGCACCATCGCGATCGGCACCAATACCGACGCCTACCAGCCGATCGAGAAGAAGCTCAGGATCATGCGCGGAATCCTGGAGGTGCTCGCGAAGTTCAATCACCCGGTCGGCATCGTCACCAAATCGGCGCTTGTACAGCGCGACATCGACATCCTCGCGCCGATGGCGGCGAAGGGGCTGGTCAAGGTCGCACTCTCGGTGACGACGCTCGACCCCAAGCTCGCCCGCAATATGGAGCCGCGCGCCGCCGCCCCCGCCAAGCGCATCGAGACGATCCGCAAGCTCTCGGAGGCCGGCATCCCGGTAACGGTGCTGGTCGCGCCGATCGTACCGGCGATCAACGAGCACGAGATCGAGCGCATACTCGACGCGGCGAAAGCGGCGGGAGCGCGCGAGGCCGGCTATGTGCTGCTGCGCCTGCCGCTCGAGGTGAAGGACATCGTCCAGGACTGGCTGGTGACGCATCATCCCGACAAGATGCGCCATGTCGTCTCGCTGATCCGCTCGACCCGCGGCGGCAAGGACTATGACGCCGCCTGGGGCCAGCGCCAGGTCGGCTCCGGCCCCTATGCCTGGATGATCGGCCGGCGCTTCGAGATGGCGGCGGAGCGGCTCGGCTTCAACAGCGCGCGGCTGCGCCTGCGCACCGACCTCTTCGTCAAGCCGGAGAAGGAGAAGGCGCAGCTCAGCCTGTTCTGAGAGGCATCCGCCTCATTCACAACCCTCATCCTGAGGAGGGCTATGAATGCGAAAAGCCCGACACCGGGGTGCACAGCGACTTGTGGATGCGACCAAGCGATCCGCAGACCTTCACGCCGTCATCTGGCATATCCGGGCCATGACCGCCGATTTCAGCCGCGAGCAGGCCGCGATGATTGCCGGGCGCGCCCGCGTCGCCGGCGTGGATGAGGTCGGACGCGGCCCGCTCGCCGGCCCGGTCGTCGCGGCCGCGGTCATCCTCGATCCCGCCGCGATCCCGGACGGGCTCGCCGATTCGAAGGAACTCACCGCCCAGCGCCGCGAGGAGCTCTGCGTGCTGATCCTCGCCAGCGCACTGGCGGTCGGAGTCGGCAGCGCCTCCGCCACCGAGATCGATACGATCAACATCCGGCAGGCGACGCTGCTTTCGATGCGGCGAGCGGTCGGAGCGCTGCCGCTTTCGCCCGATCTCGTCCTGGTCGATGGCAACGACCCACCGGCGCTGGCCTGCGGCTGTGAGGCGATCATCGGCGGCGACGGGCTGATCGCCTCGATCGCCGCGGCCTCGATCGTCGCCAAGGTGATGCGCGACCGGATGATGGCGCGGCTCGGGCTGCTCTATCCGGCCTATGGTTTCGCCGGCCATGCCGGCTACGGGACGGCAAAGCACCGCGCTGCGCTGAAGACGCATGGCCCCTGCCCTGCGCATCGCTATTCCTTCGCTCCGATCAAAGGTGTCTGGTCGCGCTCGCCTGTCTGAGACCGCCGGAGCCGCCATGCCTACCTTGACCATGCATCAGGTCGACGCGTTCACCGAGACGGTGTTCGCCGGCAACCCGGCGGCCGTCCTCATCCTCGACGATTGGCTGCCCGAGCCGACAATGCAGGCCATCGCCAACGAGAACAATCTCGCCGAGACCGCCTTCGCCCGGCCGAATGGCAGTGCTTGGGACCTGCGCTGGTTCACGCCGCTGCACGAGGTCAATTTCTGCGGCCATGCCACGCTCGCGACCGCGCATGTACTCGCCGGCACCCATGGCATCTCCGGCGACATGGAATTCCTGACCCGCGTCGGCCCCATCCGAGTCTCGCGGCAGGACAATGCCTATCGGCTCGACCTGCCGGCCTTCGCCCCGGAGCCGGCCGAGGCGCTGCCTCCGGTCATCGCCGCGCTTTTCCCGGTTCCGCCACGGGCGCTCTTCCGCAATTTCGAGAACGTCTTCGCCGTGCTGGCGGATGAGCAGGCGGTGCGCGCCTTCGTGCCCGATGCCGCTGCGATCGCGACCTTGGCCCCACTTTGCTTCGGTATCACCGCTCGCGGCGAGAGCCATGATTTCGTCTCGCGCTATTTCGCGCCGAGCGCGGGTATCCCGGAGGATCCCGTCACCGGCTCGATCCACGCCACCCTTGTCCCCTACTGGGCCCGCGAACTCGGCAAGGCCCGGCTCGAAGCCTTCCAGGCTTCGGCGCGCGGCGGGCATCTGAGCTGCGAGATGGCCGGCGACCGTGTGCTGATCACCGGAAAGGCCGTGACCTTCATGAAGGCCGAAATCCACCTGCCCGATTGACGCTCAGCAGATCGGCGGAGCGGGCTCTAACCTGCCCCAACGTCAGCTCCAACCCGCTTACCCTTCGTTAATGTCCGTTACGAATTTCCAAACATATTCAATAGGCTAGGCAAAATCTGCAGCCCCAGAATGGGACGCATTTTTTTCAAGCCGGAAACCCGACCTTTACCCTGACCGGCCAGGATCGCGAGCGTTGAAGTTGCGTAACGGTCTTGGCGTCATGAGTACCTCGCGTACCGGGACCGCCAGCGCTCCCGTCCGGATTCAGGTTTCGCGTACCGGACGGCCCGCGCTGGGGGCCCGGATGAAGGCCAAGAGCCTTCTTCCCTCTCAGATCCTCCCTGCCCGCGAGCTTCCGCTCGACCAGGTGATCGTCGGCGATTGCGTCGCCGCGATCGAGGCCCTGCCGCCGGGCAGCGTCGACCTCGTCTTCGCCGATCCGCCCTATAATCTGCAGCTCGGCGGCGATCTGCGCCGGCCCGACGACAGCCTCGTCGACGCCGTCGACGACGACTGGGACAAGTTCGCCTCCTTCGCCGAATACGACGCCTTCACCCGCGCCTGGCTCTCGGCCTGCCGCCGGGCGCTGAAGCCGGACGGCGCGCTCTGGGTGATCGGCTCCTATCACAACATCTTCCGGGTCGGCTCGATCCTGCAGGATCTCGGCTTCTGGATGCTGAACGACATCGTCTGGCGCAAGGCCAACCCGATGCCGAACTTCCGCGGCCGGCGCTTCACCAATGCGCATGAGACGCTGATCTGGGCGGCCCGCGGCGAAGCTTCCAAGTACACCTTCCATTACGAGGCCCTGAAGGGCGGCAATGACGACCTGCAGATGCGCTCGGACTGGTATCTGCCGCTCTGCACCGGCGATGAGCGCCTGAAGGACGACAAGGGCGCCAAGGTCCACCCGACCCAGAAGCCCGAATCGCTGCTCGCCCGCGTGCTGCTCTCGGCCAGCAATCCCGGCGACGTGGTGCTCGATCCCTTCTTCGGCACCGGCACGACCGGCGCCGTCGCCAAGGCGCTCGGCCGCCATTTCATCGGCATCGAGCGCGAGCCGGTTTATGCCAAGGCGGCGCGCGAGCGCATCGCCGCGGTGCAGCCGCTGCCGCCGGAAGCCTTCGCAACCGCGCCCTCGAAGCGCAGCGAGCCACGCGTGCCCTTCCTCAGCCTGATCGAAGCCGGGCTGGTCAAGGCTGGCGAGCGCGTCTTCGACGAGAAGCGCCGCCACAGCGCCACGATCCGCGCCGATGGCACGCTGGTGCTCGGACCTGCTGTCGGCTCGATCCACAAGGTCGGCGCGCTGGCGCAGGGCCTGCCGGCCTGCAATGGCTGGACCTTCTGGCATGTCGAGCGCAACGGGAAAGCGCTGCTGCTCGACGCCCTGCGCGGCGAGATCCGGGCGCAGCTGGCGGCGGCCTAAGGCCGCCCCAGCTCCTCCAGCCCCGCTTCCAGCGCCTTCAGGAAGACGTTCGGGAACGCCTCCTCCTTCAGCCGGTTGAACGGCGTGAAGCGCATGCCTTCGGGCGCAGCCGTCTCCAGCGGCACGCGCCCGGCGAAGACCGTCAGCTCAAGCGGGAAATGGGTGAAGACGTGGCGGACCGGCAGCATCAGCCGGCGCCAGCGCGCCGACACCGGCTGATCGCGCAAGGCATCGGCCAGCTCGTAATCAGACCGCCAGTCGCTGCCGGGCACCTCGACCATGCCCCCGAGCAAGCCATTGGCCGGCCGAGTGCGGACCAGCACGGCGCCGTCCTCGCGCATCGCGACAAAGGCCGCGCCATAGCGGGTCTTGCCGGTCTTCTTCGCCGCCTTGCGCGGAAAGCTCTCCTGCGTGCCTTCGATCCGCGCCCGGCAGGGCTCGCGCCAGGGGCAGAGCCCGCAGGCCGGCGAGCGCGGCGTGCAGATCGTCGCGCCGAGGTCCATTAGCGCCTGCGCGAAATCGCCGGGCCGGCCGTGCGGCAGCAGCGCCAGCACCCGCTCGCGGATCAGCGGCTTGGCGGCAGGCATCTCGTCCTCGGTCGCGAAGAGCCGGGAGACCACCCGCTCGACATTGCCGTCGACTGCGACGGCGGGCCGGTCGAAGGCGATCGCTGCAACGGCACCTGAGGTATACGCGCCGATCCCCGGCAAGGCGCGTAAGGCCTCCTCGGTGTCGGGAAAGCGGCCGCCATGCTGCTCCGCGACAGCCTTGGCGCAGGCGTGGAGATTGCGGGCGCGCGAGTAATAGCCGAGCCCGGCCCAGGCCTGCATCACGCTTTCGGAGGGCGCGGCCGCCAGCGCCTCGACGGTCGGGAACCGCGCCATGAAGCGCTCGAAATAGGGTTTCACCGCCGCGATCGTGGTCTGCTGCAGCATGATCTCGGAGACCCAGACACGGTAGGGGTCGGCCCGCTCGCCAGGCAACGCCCGCCAGGGCAGGACGCGGCGGTGGCGGTCATACCAGGCGAGGAGATCGGCGGCGCGGGGCTGGGGAGCGGAAGCGTCCATGAGATCCGGTTTAGCGCGTGCGGCCGGCGCGGCAAGAGGGCGCGAGCCTAGGCGGGTATCGTGCTGCCGTCCCAGGCAAGGACCCGGCCGGATTGCTGCGGCGTCGCGGACGCCATGACGCCGAGGAGATGGTCAACGCTTTCATCAGGCGTGAAGACGCCGGCGCCTGCTTCCCCGCCGCGAAAGGGCCGCGACAGCTCGGTGCGAACGGTGCCTGGATGCAATCCCAGTATTATGGCCTCCGGCTTCGTACGCGCGACCTCGATCGCCAGCGTTCGCAGGAGCTGGTTCAGCGCTGCCTTCGACGCACGGTAGCCGTACCAGCCGCCGAGTCGGTTATCCTCGATCGACCCGACGCGCGCCGAGAGCGCCGCGAAGATCGACCGGCCGCGTCGGGGCATGAGCGGCACGAAATGCTTCGCGACGAGCGCGGGACCGGTCGTGTTCACCGCAAAAAGCCGCGCTAGCGCTACCGGATCGAGTGCCTTGAAGCTCTTCTCCGGGGCGATATCCCGCTCGTGCAGGATGCCGCTGGCGACGAAGACGAGATCGACCGGCCCATCCGCCGCGATGGCGGCTGCGGCCCGCGCTATCGAAGCCTCGTCTATGATGTCGACCTGATGAGCCCCGACACCGGCGACGGGCGTGCGACCCGTCCGTGACAACGCATGCACGGTATCGTGCCTGCCCTCGGCGACCAGCGCGCGCACGAGCGCATCGCCGATCCCACCCGATGCACCGATGACTACAGCGCTTCCTGTCATTGCTCGGATCTGGGGAGTGTCGAGGGCGAGGACAATGCCCACGGCCTCTTGCCATTCTTGCGATCGCGCGCGCACTGTCACGCCATGCCCGCAAAACCCCTCGCCGAACTGATCGACGACTGCCTCGCGCCCGCGCTCGCCGCGCAGGGCTTCGCGGGGCGCTCGGTGGTCGCCTTCTGGCCGGAGATCGTCGGCGAGCGGCTGGCGCAGCGCACGCGGCCGCTCAAGATCGACTGGCCGCGGCGGCGCGGCGCCCCGGGGGAGGTCTCGGACCCTGCAACGCTGGTGGTACGGGTCGAGGGCGCTTTCGCACTGGAAATGCAGCAGCTCGGCCCGCTGGTGCTGGAGCGGGTCAACAGCCATCTCGGCTGGCGCGCCGTCGGCAAATTGGTGCTGAAGCAGGGGCCGGTCGCGCCGCCTGCCGTGCCGAAACCAGCGCCACCGCCGGACCCGGCCATATTGGCACGGATCGAGGCACAGGTCGCAGGTGTCGAGAGTCCCGAATTGCGCGAGGCGCTGGCGCGGCTCGGGCGCGGCATCGCGCAGCGGCGCCAGGTCGCGGGCGACGACACGGCTTCGTGAGCGGGAAGCAGCGAACCGATCTTGCCACAATCCTGATGGCGACTATGGTCCGCGCAACTACTTCGCCATCAGGGATCGTCTCATGACCAGCCGCCGCCAGGTGTTGATCGGCTCCGCCGCCTTGGCCCTCTCGCCGCTTCTCGCCAGCCAGGGCGCCTCGGCCCAGACCCTTCCCGGCGTCGCCAACCCGCTCGGCGATGTCTGGCTCGGCAATGCCGACGCCAAGGTCTCGATCATCGAATACGCCTCGCTGACCTGCAGCCACTGCGCCACCTTCCACAAGGACACCTGGCCGGCGCTGAAGGCGAAGTACATCGACACCGGCAAGGTGCGCTTCGTGCTGCGCGAGTTCCCGCTCGATCCGCTCGCCACGGCCGGCTTCATGCTGGCGCGCTGCAACGGCAACGACAAATACTACCCGCTGACCGACCTGCTGTTCGCGCAGCAGCGCAACTGGGCCTTCACCGAGAAGCCGGTCGATGCGCTCTCGAACATGGTCAAGCAGGCCGGTTTCACACAGGAATCTTTCGAGGCCTGCCTGAAACGTCAGGACATTTACGACGCTGTCACGCAGGTTAAGGAAGGTGGGGCCAAGGCTGGCGTGGACTCCACCCCGACCTTCTTCATCAACGGGCAGAAGCGCTCCGGTGCACTCAGCCTCGCCGAATTCGACAAGATCCTCGAGCCGCTGCTCGGCAGCTGAGCGGCGCGACAGCCTGATGGCGCGTCGATGCATCTGACGCGCCTCAAGCTCGCCGGCTTCAAGACCTTCGTCGAGCCGACCGAGTTCCAGATCGAGCCGGGGCTGACCGGCGTCGTCGGTCCCAATGGCTGCGGCAAGTCCAATCTCGTCGAAGCCCTGCGCTGGGTGATGGGCGAAAGCTCGTTCAAGAACATGCGCGGCTCGGGCATGGACGACGTCATCTTCGGTGGCTCGTCCGAGCGCCCGGCCCGCAACATGGCCGAGGTCGCCCTCACCCTCGACAACAGCGACCGCAAGGCGCCCGCCGCCTTCAACGAGGCGGAGGTGCTGGAGGTCACGCGCCGGATCGAGCGCGAGGAAGGCTCGACCTACCGGATCAACGGGAAGGAGGTGCGCGCTCGCGACGTGCAGCTCCTCTTCGCAGACGCCGCCACCGGCGCGCGCTCGCCGGCGCTGGTGCGCCAGGGCCAGATCAGCGAGATCATCTCGGCCAAGCCGCAATCGCGCCGGCGCATCCTGGAGGACGCCGCGGGCATCGCCGGCCTGCACAGCCGCCGGCACGAGGCGGAGCTGCGCCTCAAGGGCGCCGAGGACAATCTCAACCGGCTGGAAGACGTGCTCGCCGAGATCGACGGGCAGGTCGAGGCCCTGCAGCGCCAGGCGCGCCAGGCGACGCGCTATCGCAACCTCGCCTCGGACATCCGCAAGGCCGAGGCGGTGCTGGCGCTGATCGCCCATCACGAGGCGCGCACGCAGGAAGCAGTGGCCGAGCGCGCCCTCGAAGCGGCGGTTCGCGAGGTCGCCGACAGGACCGGCGTGCAGGCCGAGGCGGCACGGCTGCAGGCGATCGCGGCACATGCTTTGCCGGAGCTGCGCGAGAGCGAAGCGGCCGCAGCCGCTGCCCTCGTCAGGCTGAAGCGCGGCCTCGACGAGATCGAGGCCGAGAACCGGCGCACCAGGCAGCGCACCGAGGAACTGGCCAAGCGGCTCGCCGAATTGCAGGGCGACCTCGCCCGGCAGGACAGCCTCGGCAAGGATGCGAGCGAGAACCTGTCGCGATTGACAGCCGAGGATGAGAGCCTGCGGCTGGAGGCCGAGGCCGCAGCAGGCGGCAGCCAGGCCGCGGCAACCGAGCTCGCAGAGGCTGAGAAGGCGCTTGCGGCGGCGGAAGCCGAGCATGCCGCGGTGCAGGCAAGGCTATCCGAGCTGGCCGCCCGGCGCGGCGCACTCGAACGGGCGCTGCGCGAGGCCAGGGAGCGCGAGGCTCGCCACGCGGCGGAGCGCGAGCGGCTGCAGCGCGACCAGGCAACGCTTGATGCCGACGGCACCGCCGCCTCGCTCGACGGACTGCGCAGCACGGTCGCGACGGCGGAAGCGGCGATGCAGAGCGCGGATGCCGCCACCGGCACAGCGCGCAGCTCCCTAGCCGCAGCCCGCGACGCGGAATCGCAACTGCGCGGGCCGGTCGCGGAAGCCGACCGCAAGGCGCAGCGCCTCGAAACCGAAGTCCGCACCTTGCAGAAGCTGCTCGCTCCGGCATCGGGTGGGCGCTGGCCGGCGATCCTCGACTCGATCGCTGCCGCCAAGGGCTACGAGACCGCGCTGGGCGCGGCGCTCGGCGACGATCTCGACGCCTCCGCCGATCCGGCCGCACCGGCGCATTGGTCCGAGAGCGGCAGCGGCGAGAGCGACCCTGCCCTTCCGGACGGTGTCGAGCCGCTTGCCAGACATGTACGCGGGCCGGCGGCGCTCGGGCGGCGCCTGCGCCAGATCGGCGTCGTCGCGCGAGGGGATGGCCCGGCTTTGCGGCCAAAGCTGCTGCCGGGCCAGCGGCTGGTCTCCCGCGAGGGCGATATCTGGCGCTGGGACGGCTTTACCAGTGCGGCCGAGGCGCCCTCGCCCGCTGCCCGCCGGCTCGCCGAGAAGAACAGGCTGGGCGATCTCGAACGCGAGGCGCAAGCCGCGCGCGAAGCATCCGAGGCGGCACGTGACAGGCTCGACCAGGCGAGCGAGCGCACAAAAACCGCCGCGCAGGCTGAGACGAAGGCGCTGGAGACGGCCCGCGAGGCTAGGCGCAATCTCGACCAAGCGCGCGAGCGATTGGCCCAGGCCGAGCGCAAGGCCGGCGAGACCGCGGCCCGCCGCTCGGCCCTGACCGAGGCGATCGGCCGGCTCGGCCAGAACATCGCCGATGCGCAGGCGCAGGCCGAGACCGCGAATCGGGATGTCGCCGGTCTCGCGCCGGCGCCCGAGCTGGAGAGTGCCCTGCTCGCCGCCCGGGCCGAACTGGGCGAGCAGCGTGCGGCGGCCTCCGAAGCGCGGGCGCGAGTGCAGACGCAAGGGCGTGAGGCCGAACTGCGCGGCCGCAGGCGCGAGGCGATCGCCCAGGAGCTGCGCGCCTGGCGCGAGCGGTCGGCGGCAAGCGAGCAGAGCGCTGCCGATACGCGCAAGCGAATTGAGACGACAGCGGCCGAGCACAAGGCGCTGCTGGAGGCGCCCGACACTTTCCTGGTCGAGCGTCGCCGGCTCCTGGCCGAGATCGAGGCCGCCGAGGGCGCCCGCCGCACCGCCGCCGACAAGCTCGCTGCCGGCGAAGTCGCCCAGGCGGAGGCCGATCGGCAGGCCCGCGCGGCGCTGGAAGCGCTGTCGGCGACCCGCGAGGCCCGTGCGAGCGCGGAAGCCAGGCTGGAGGCGGCACGCCAGCGCCTCGCCGATGTCGTGCGACAGATCGTCGACGGGCTGGAAACCGAGGTCGCCGGCCTGCATCAGCTCGCCGGGCTGAAGGTTGGGGATACGCCGCCGGATGCCGAGGATGTCGAGCGTCGGCTCGGCGGGCTCAAGGCCGAGCGCGAGCGGCTCGGTGCGGTCAACCTGCGCGCCGATGACGAACTGACAGAGGTGCAGGGCAAGCGCAGCGGCCTCGCGACCGAGCGCGACGACCTGACCGAGGCGATTCGGCGCCTGCGCCAGGCGATCGGCGCGCTCAATCGCGAAGGCCGGGAGCGGCTTCTTGCCGCATTCGAGATCGTGAACGGTCATTTCCAGCATTTGTTCGGGGTGCTGTTCGGCGGCGGCACGGCCGATCTCACGCTGGTCGATTCGGACGACCCGCTCGAAGCCGGGCTCGAGATCATCGCGCGCCCCCCGGGCAAAAAGCCGCAGGTGATGACGCTGCTCTCCGGCGGCGAGCAGGCGCTGACCGCGACCGCCCTGATCTTCGCGGTGTTCCTGACCAACCCCTCGCCGATCTGCGTGCTCGACGAGGTCGACGCACCGCTCGACGACGCCAATGTCGAGCGCTACTGCGACCTCCTGGAGGAGATGGCGCGCAACACCTCGACGCGCTTCATCCTGATCACCCACAACCCGATCACCATGGCGCGCATGGATCGCCTCTTCGGCGTCACCATGGCCGAGCGCGGTGTCAGCCAGATGGTCTCGGTCGACCTGGCGACCGCCGAGCGCATCCGAGAGGCGGTCTGACATTATTGCCGCGGCGCACAAGAATCGTCCCCAGCGCGCCGCGACACTCTAAAATCATTTTATTTTTCAAGGTATTAATCGCAGCCAGCTCGGCTTGACACCATATGACCCCGCCAATATGGTGCGCCCGATTTTTCCGGGCGGTGGGGCTTTTTCACGGCACGGGACGATCGGCACTCCGATGAGCGCCCGCCACGGTGATCCGGTTTCGGATCGACCAATCCAGGCGGCGCAAATCAGCGACAATTCCGGTATTGTCCGGTTCTTCAGCGGGCCGAGCACGGAGGGGTCGTGTCATGACGGCGGTCGAGCGGCGATGACGGGCCAGGACGGAAAAAGTTCGGGCCAGGAGCGGCCTGCGGACAAGGATGCGAGCCTGGAAGGCCGGCTCAAATCCCTCGATGCGGGCCTGAAGCGTGCGACCAACCAGACGGAAGCCGAGATCCGGTGCGAAGCCAAGCCCTCCGATTCCAGCGGAATTGGCCAGGCGATGCGGCTTTCCACGGAATTCGTTGCCGGCATCATCGTCGGCGGCGGGCTCGGCTGGGCCGTCGACAAGTGGCTCGGGACGGCGCCCTTCGGGATGATCGTCCTGCTGATGCTCGGCTTCGGCGCTGGCGTGATGAACGTCGTGCGCGCAGCGGGCTTGATGAAATCGCGCACTGACGATAAGTCGGGCGCGCAGAACTGAGGCTCGGTCCCGAAAGGGGCCGTCTTATGGCAGGAACAAGGGCGAGAGATGGCTGGTCCGATCGAACAATTCGAGATCAAACCGATCGTGTCGCTCGGCAAGATCGGCGGAAGCGAAATCGCTTTCACCAATTCCGCGCTGTTCATGGTCGCCGCCGTCGCCATCATCGTGCTGCTCTTCGTCTATGGCACGCGCAATCGCTCGCTGGTTCCGGGACGGCTGCAATCGCTGGCGGAGATGGGCTACGAGTTCGTAGCCAACACAGTGAAGGACTCGGCCGGCCATGACGGCATGAAGTTCATGCCGCTGGTGTTCTCGCTCTTCATGTTCGTGCTGGTCTGCAACATGCTCGGCATGATCCCGGGCGCGTTCACCGTCACCAGCCATCTGATCGTCACTGCCGCGCTCGCCGCGCTCGTGATCCTCACCGTCATCATCTATGGCATCGCCAAGCACGGCGCCCATTTCTTCGGCCTGTTCGTGCCCAAGGGCGTGCATCCGCTGATGCTGATCATCCTGGTGCCGATCGAGGTGATCTCCTTCGTCTCGCGCCCGATCAGCCTGTCGGTCCGTCTCTTCGCCAACATGCTCGCCGGCCACATCGCGCTGAAGATCTTCGCCGGCTTCGTGGCGACGCTGCTCTTCGCCGGCGGCTGGGCCATCCTCTCGCCGCTGCCGCTCGTGCTGACCATCGCGCTGATCGCGCTGGAGTTCCTGGTCGCCGGCCTGCAGGCCTATGTCTTCGCCGTGCTGACCTGCATCTACCTGCACGACGCCCTGCATCCGGGCCACTGACCGGCCCTGATCCCCAAGTTCACCCCTCGACTGTCACAACTTTCCCCCTAAGGAGCATTTCCATGGATCCCGTCGCAGCCAAGTACATCGGCGCTGGTCTCGCTTGCCTCGGCATGGCCGGCGCGGGCATCGGCCTCGGCAACCTCTTCGGTCAGTTCCTCTCGGGCGCCCTGCGCAACCCGTCGGCGGCCGACGGCCAGCGCGGCACCCTGCTGCTCGGCTTCGCGCTGACCGAAGCGCTCGGCATCTTCTCGCTGCTGATCGCGCTGCTGCTGCTCTTCGCGGTCTGATCGCGAACGCTACCCGAGCCTGCCGTCGGCGAGGTCCTTGAGGACGTCGCGCGGCGGGCTCCCGCCTCCCTTCCCTATCGCCGTGCGAACCATGCGGGCTCGCGCGGCCGGATGAGGTTCAGTGATGGCAGCGCCAGCCACGACCACCGGAACGACCGCCCATGGCGGCGCGGCTCCCGCCCATGGCGGCGGCTTCCCGCCGTTCCAGGGCGAAACCTTCGCCTCGCAGCTGCTCTGGCTCGCGATCACCTTCGGCTTCCTCTACTGGCTCGCCGCCAAGGTCATCGTGCCGCGCCTCGGCACCATCCTCGAGGACCGCGCCAACAAGATCGGCAACGATCTCGATGAGGCGGCCGCGATGAAGGCCAAGGCCGAAGAGGCCGGCCAGGCCTATGAGAAGTCCCTTGCCGAGGCCCGCGCCAAGTCGCAGGCGATCGCGCAGGAGACGCGCGAGAAGGTCAACGCTGACAGCGCCGCGCGGCGCAAGACGGTCGAGGCCGATCTTGCCGCCAAGCTCGCCGAGGCCGAGACCAAGATCGTCGCGACCAAGACCGAGGCGATGAGTCATGTCGAGGCGATCGCCGCCGACGCGGCCGGCGCCATCGTCAGTCATCTGACCGGCACCGCTCCGGCTCCGGCCGACGCCGCCAAGGCGGTCAAGACCGCGCTGGGAGGCTGAGCATCATGTTGGCCAATCCAACCTTCTGGGTTCTCGTCGCAACCGTGATCTTCCTCGCCATGGCGGTGAAGATGGGCGCGCTCAAGGGCCTTACCGGCGCGCTCGACGCGCGCGGCGAGCTCGTAGCCCGGGAACTCGCCGAAGCCCGCCGCCTGCGTCACGAGGCCGAGCTGCTGCTCGCCGAGTACGAGGGCAAGCGCAAAGCCGCCGAGGCCGAGGCCGAAGCGATCGTCGCCAACGCCAAGGATGAGGCCCAGCGCCTCGCCAAGGACGCCGAGGAGAAGCTGGCCGAGTTCGTCACCCGGCGGACCAAGTCGGCCGAGGACAAGATCGCCCAGGCCGAAACGCAGGCGACCGCCGAGGTCCGCGCCGCTGCCGCCGAGGCTGCGACCCGCGCCGCCGAGGTCATCCTGCGCGGCCAGGTCGCCGGCAAGGCCGGCGCCGACCTGATCGCCGCCGGTCTCAAGGACGTCCGCGCCAAGCTCAACTGAGCCGTTCGCGCCCTTAAGCAGAAACAAGAACGCCGCGGTCTTCGGACCGCGGCGTTTTTTCGCTTGTGGCTGGAGCGAGCCGGGAGCCCTGCCCTACTGGATGGCGACCGCCGTTCCTGGAGGAGAGAGCGGCGTCGTCGCGGGCGCCGTCGCGGCCTTCGGAGCAACGGGGCGGACGACAGGCTGAGGCAGCTTCGCGGCGGCCGGGGCGGGCGCCGGCGTAACGGCGAGTTTCGGCTTCGGCCGGCGCGGCTGGATCGTGGAGGTCATGATGCCCTGCGGCGTATCGAGCCCGTAGATGTCGTCGCGGAACTGCACCAGCCCTTCGGCGTCCTGCCAGCCGGTCATGTAGACCCAGGCGACCGGCACGGACTTCTTGAGCGTGATGTTCTTGCGCTCGCCCTTGGCGATCTCGGCCTCGATCGCCGGCTGGGTCCACTCCGTCCCTTCCAACAACCAGGCCGCGAGGTCGCGCACGCCCTCGATGCGGGCGCAGCCGGAGGAGTTGAAACGGACATCATTGCGGAACAGCGACTTCTTCGGCGTGTCGTGCATGTAGACCGCCTCGCCATTCGGCATGTCGATCTTGAGCTGTCCGAGCGAATTGGTCGGGCCCGGCTCCTGCCGCACGTAGAAATAGGGGTTGGTCAGGTTGGCCCAGTTGACGCTGGCCGGATCGATCTCGCGGTTCTCGGCGCCGAGCAGCTTCATGTTGGACTTGGCGATGAAGTCCGGCTCCTTGCGCATCTTCGGGATGATGTCGGCCTTCACGATCGACATCGGCACCGTCCAATATGGATTGAGGTTGACCGAGGTGATGTTGGCCTGGAGCACTGGCGAGGGCCGGTCGGGCCGGCCGACCACGGCGAGATGGCGGCGCTGGACCACACCCTTCTCCACCGCCTCGGCACTGGCGCCGGGGATGTTCACGACGACATAGCGGTCGGTGAAGCTGAAGCCGTTGCCCTTGAGCCGCTCCAGCGTCGCGGTGAGCTGGTTGAGGCGTACTTCGACCGGCACGTTCAGCGCCTTCAAAGTGAGGCGACCGACCGTGCCGAGCTCGGACAGGCCATGACGGCGCTGGAAACGCTTCACCGCGGCGACGACAGCCTCATCGTAGAGATCACCCGGCAGCGCATCGGGCGGCAGGTCGCCGCTGAGCATCAGCCGCTGCTTCAGCAGCGCCACATCCGGCCCTTGCGAATCGGGTTTCAGAGCCGTCGCTGAATTAGGGATCTTCGGCCAGCCGCCGCGGCCGGCGATGTCCTCATGCGTGATCAGGGCCTCGAGCGTGCGGTCATAGGTCTTCGGGCCATAGCCCGGCTCCTCGGCGCGGGAGGCCGACAGCATCGCCGCGAAGGAGATCGCGGCGGTGAGCACATGGCGAAGGCGAACGCGATACATCGGCAAGCTTCCAAGGCGCGAGGATACACGCCGTCGGAAGCTTCCCTCGCATATGGTCAAGGAAGACTTAAGGCAGCCGGCTCAAGTGACGAAGGGGCAGCGGCCGCCTTGCTGCAGCCAAGCTCTGACCTATATGGTCATGATAGTCATTCTATGTGGAGGCCAGCATGACCACGCTACCCAAGGAAACCTGGACCGTGGCCAACGCCAAGGCGCGCTTCTCCGAGCTCATCGACAAGGCGAAATCCGAAGGACCGCAAACGGTGACCCGCAACGGCAAGCCGGCGGCGGTGCTGGTGTCGGTGGAGGAGTGGGAAAAGAAGACGGCGCCGAAGGGCAATTTGTTGGAGTTTCTGCAGAACTCGCCACTGCGCGGGGCTGATCTCGACCTCAGGCGCCTCACCGATCAGCCGCGCGACATCGAGCTGTGAGAATCCTGCTCGACACCAACGTCATTTCCGAGCCGCAGAAGCCGCAACCATCCACGGCGGTCGAGCGCTTCATCCGGGATACACCGGAGGAAAGCCTTTATCTCAGCACCATCACGATCGCCGAGCTGTATCGCGGCGTAGCCTTGATGGCGGAAGGCCGCCGACGCATCCGTCTGAGCGAATGGGTTGCAGTCGAGCTTCCGGAGCGGTTCGGAGACCGGCTTCTGCCGATTTCGACATCGGTCGCTGCACTCTGGGGCGACGTGATGGCGCAATCTCGTCGCAGCGGCCTGAACATGTCCATCATGGACGGATTTCTCGCGGCGACAGCGGCCGCGCACAGCCTCGCCATCGCCACGCGCAACGTCAGGCATTTCACCGGCCTCGGGCTGACGATCATCGATCCTTGGGACGAGGCCTGAGAAAGCGTGATCCGATCGGGTCGATCAACCCGATCGGATTCAATTTGAAACGCTCCCTTACTCCGCCGCTTCCTTCACGGGCGCGGGCTTTTCCCATTTCAGCACCGGCTGGCGCGCGGCCCTCGTCTCGTCGAGGCGGCGTAGCGGGGCGTGATGGGGAGCTGCGGTGAAGCGGCTCTTGTCATTGCGCTTGGCGGCGATGGCGAGGTCGCGCAGCGTCGCGATGAACAGGTCGAGCGAGGCCTTCGATTCGGACTCGGTCGGCTCGATCAGCATGGCGCCGTGGACGACGAGCGGGAAATACACCGTCATCGGGTGATAGCCCTCGTCGATCATCGCCTTGGCGAAGTCGAGCGTGGTGACGCCGGTGCCCTTCAGCCACTCGTCGTCGAACAGCGCCTCGTGCATCGAGGGATGGTCCGGGAAGGGCAGCGACATCAGGTCGGCGAGGCCGGCGCGGATATAGTTGGCGTTGAGCACCGCGTCTTCCGAAGCCTGCTTCATGCCGTCGGCGCCATGGCTGAGCATATAGGCGAGCGCCCGGACATACATGCCCATCTGGCCGTGGAACGCCGTCATGCGGCCGAAGGGGTCGTTCCCCTCCGGCGCATCGGCCTTGTGCTCGACGAGGCGCGACTTGCCGCCATCGACATGGATGAACGGCACCGGCGCGTAGGGCGCCAGCCGCTCCGACAGCACGACCGGACCGGCGCCCGGGCCGCCGCCGCCATGCGGGGTCGAGAAGGTCTTGTGCAGGTTGATGTGCATGGCATCGACGCCGAGATCGCCCGGACGCGCCTTGCCGACGATCGCATTGAAGTTGGCGCCGTCGCAGTAGAAATAGGCGCCCGCCTCGTGCATGGCCGCGGCGATCTCGACGATCTGCGGCTCGAAGATGCCGCAGGTGTTCGGGTTGGTCAGCATGATCGCCGCGACCTCGGGGCCGAGCAGGGCCTTGACGTCCTCGACCGCGACGGTGCCGTCCGGACGGGCCGGAACGGCCTTCACCGAGAAGCCGATCAGCGCTGCGGTCGCCGGGTTGGTGCCGTGAGCGGATTCGGGGACCAGCACGACAGTGCGGGTCGCGCCCTCGCCTTTGGCGGCGATCGCGGCCTTGATCGCCATCATGCCGCAGGCTTCGCCATGGGCGCCGGCCTTGGGCGACAGCGCCACCGCCGGCATGCCGGTCAGCGTCATCAGGTAGCGGGCGAGCTCGAGCATGACGTCGAGCGCGCCGGGCACGGTCGAGACCGGCTGCAGGGGATGCACGTCGGAGAAGCCCGGCAGGCGCGCCACCTTCTCGTTGAGGCGGGCATTGTGCTTCATCGTGCAGGAGCCGAGCGGGAAGAGCCCGGTGTCGATGCCGTAATTCTTCTGGCTGAGGCGCACATAATGGCGCATCGCCTCCGGCTCGGAGAGGCCGGGCAGGCCGATCTCGCCCTGGCGGGCATGCTTGCCGAGGCGGCTCTTGAACGGCGCCGGCTTGTCGATGTCGACGCCGGTCGTCTCATGATGGCCGATCTCGAAGATCAGCGGCTCGATCTGCTGGAGCGCGCGGTTGCCGGTGAAGGTCTCATGGACCTCGGCGGCGGCCTCGCCGGCCTGGGTGGGACGTCCCTGACGGTTCAGCATCACAGCACCTCCGCGAGCGCCGCCACGAAGGCCGCCCGATCCTCATCTGTGTTCACTTCGGTATTGGCGACGATCAGGAGATCGTCGAGGCCGGCACCCGGGAGCAGGCGCGAGACCGGCACCCCGGCCAAGATGCCCTTGGCGGCAAGTGCCTCGGCCACCTCGGCCGCCGGCTTGGCGAGCTTCACGGTGAACTCGTTGAAGAAGCTCTCGTTCAGCACCTCGGCACCCTTCACGCCGGCGAGCGCATCGGCGAGCTTGACCGCATTGGCGTGGTTGACCTCGGCGAGCCGGGTCAGGCCGGCCTGGCCGAGCAACGTCATGTGGATGGTGAAGGCTAGCACGCAGAGGCCGGAGTTGGTGCAGATGTTCGAGGTCGCCTTGTCCCTGCGGATGTGCTGCTCGCGGGTCGAGAGCGTCAGGACGAAGCCGCGGCGGCCATCGGCATCGACGGTCTCGCCGCAGAGCCGGCCCGGCATCTGGCGGATATATTTCGACTTGGCGGCGAAGAGGCCGACATAGGGGCCGCCGAAGTTCAGGGCATTGCCGATCGACTGGCCTTCGCCGACGACGATGTCGGCATCCTGCGCGCCGGGCGGAACGACCGCGCCGAGCGAGACGACCTCGGTGAAGACCGCAATCAGCAGCGCGCCATGGGCGTGCGCCTTCTCGGCGATCGGCTTGAGATCGCGGAGGTTTCCAAAGACGTCGGGCGACTGCACGACGACGCAGGAGACGCTGTCGTCGATCGCAGCGAGGATATCCTCGGTGGCGCGCACATCGGGCTTCAGCGCCACGACCTCGTCATTCGCCATCTCGGAGAGCGTCTCGACGACCTGGGTGTAGTGCGGGTGCAGGCCGCCGGAGAGCACCGCCTTGCGCCGCTTGGTGACGCGATGCGCCATCAGCACCGCCTCGGCCGTGCCGGTCGAGCCGTCATACATCGAGGCGTTGGCGACCTCCATGCCGGTCAGCGCCGCGACCTGGGTCTGGAACTCGAACAGGTATTGCAGCGTGCCCTGGGCGATCTCGGGCTGGTAGGGCGTGTAGCTGGTCAGGAATTCCGAGCGCTGGATCAGATGATCGACCGTCGCGGGAACATGGTGCTTGTAGGCCCCTGCCCCGACGAAGAACGGCACCGAGCCGGCCGCCGTGTTCTTCGCCGACATCCTGCCGAGGATACGCTCGACCTCGAGCTCGCCCTTGGCGCGGGGCAGGTCGAGCGGCTCCTTCAGGAGCTTGCCGTTCGGCACGTCGGAGAAGAGCGCGTCGACGTCGGATACGCCGATGCGCGCGAGCATGTCCTCGCGGTCGGTCTCGGTCAGGGGGAGATAGCGCATGGAGGTTCCGTTCTCTGATACGGTCGGGACCGTTCAAAACTGCGAGGTCGTCCCGGGCGACCGTAGGGAGACCCGGGATCCATGCCGGAACGATTCAGGCATGGATCCCGGATCAGCGCCGCTACGCGGCTTGTCCGGGACGACTCGGTGAGGGTCAGAGCGTCTTGACGTAGTCCTGGTACTCGGCCTCGCTCAGCAGGCCGTCGAGCTCGCCCGTATTGGTGAGCTTGATCTTGACGAACCAGCCCTTGCCGGCCGGGTCCTCGTTAACCGTGCCGGGCGCAGCCTCGAGCTCGCTGTTGACGGCAACGACCTCGCCGGAGACCGGCGCATAGACCTCTGAGGCGGCCTTGACGCTCTCGACGACAGCGGCTTCGCCGCCCTTGGCGAGCGCCTTGCCGACGGTGGGAAGCTCGACGAAGACGACGTCGCCGAGCTGGCCCTGGGCGTAGTCGGTGATCCCGACGGTGCCGGTGTCACCCTCGATGCGGATATATTCGTGGTCCTTGGTGTAACGGGTCTCGGCCATGGTTTCCTCCGACGAAACAGGTGGGTTCAGCGCTTGTAGCGGTTGGGGACGAAAGGCATCGCGGCAATGGTCGCCGGCAGCGGCTTGCCGCGCACGATCAGGTCGAGCTTGGTGCCGGGAGCGGAATGCTCCCGCAAGACATAGCCCATGGCGCAGGGGCCGTTCAGGGTCGGGCCGAAGCCGCCCGAGGTGACCTTGCCGACGATGGTACCGTCGGAGGCCGCGATATCCGCGCCCTCGCGCGCCGGCGCCCGGCCTTCCGGCAGCAGGCCGACGCGGATGCGAGCCGGCTTCTCGGCGAATTCGCGCTGGATGCGGGCGGCGCCCGGGAAACCGCCCTCCTCGCGCCGGCGCTTCTGGATCGACCAGTTGAGCGCCGCCTCGACCGGCGAGGTCGTGGTGTCTATGTCATGGCCGTAGAGGCAAAGACCGGCTTCGAGACGCAGCGAATCGCGGGCGCCGAGGCCGATCGGCTTGACGCGGGCGTCAAGCAACAGCGCATCCCAGATCTCGCCGATGCGGTCGGCGGCGGCGGAGATCTCGTAGCCGTCCTCGCCGGTATAGCCGGAGCGGCTGACATTGGCCTTGACGCCGCCGAGCTTCAGCGTGCGCAAGGTCATGAAGCCCATCTCGGCGGCTTCGGGATTGAGCGCGGCAAGCGCCGCTTCCGCCTGCGGACCCTGCAGGGCGATCAGGCCGCGGTGCTCGGCCTTGACCAGCTTCACATCGGCCGGCAGCCGCGCCTCGATATGGGCGTAGTCTTCGGTCTTGCAGGCGGCGTTGACGACGAGGAGCAGCGCGCCGTCCTCGTCCGGATCGGCCGAGCGCGTCACCATCAGGTCGTCGAGGATGCCGCCCTCTTCGTTGAGCAGCTGCGAATAGCGCTGCTTGCCGGGCGGCAGGTTGACGATGTCGGCCGGGATCAGCGCCTCGAGCGCCCGCGCCGTGGTCTCGTGGTCGGGACCGACGAGGAAGGCCTGGCCCATATGCGAGACGTCGAACAGGCCGGCGCTCTCGCGCGTCCAGTTGTGTTCGGCCATGATGCCGGCCGGGTACTGCACCGGCATGTCGTAGCCGGCGAATGGCACCATGCGCGCGCCGAGCGTGACATGGCGGGCGTGCAGCGGCGTCCTCAGCAGCGGCTCGGTGCTTGCAGTCTCGGCTTCGGCAGCCATGGCATCCCCTCAACAGAATCGAGCGCGAACCCCGGACGGAATCGTCCGGAGCGCGCCCCCTCTGTCTCGGGACCTGAGAGATTTCCCCACTGGGCCGAAGCCTCAGCGGGTTACCCCCGTCGGTGGGCGGGCTTCAAAAGCCCGCCGCTTTCCAGAGCGCCAATTCCCACGCGGTCCGTTTGCCTGAGCGTTTCCGGGGCGGTTGCGCCTTCGGCGCCGGGTCCGGACAAGTCCGGCCCCGGTCTCTCCCGCGGGGATGATGCGGCTGAGCCAGCAATAGACGAGCGAGGGGCCGAGTCAATCGGCCCACCCGCGTGAATTTACGGCAGTATGCCGCTTACCTGCGTCGACGCCGCGCCGGCTCGCCGCCGCCCGGGCTCAGGCCGACGATGATCTCGACCTCGCCGGAGCCGGCCGGAACCGAGATGTTGCTCTCGACATGCGAGAAATCGGCGCCGGTCTGGCCGCTGGGAATCGTGCCTCCCACGCGGGAGCTGCGGCGCGCGATGACCTGGTTGTTGCGCATGACCTGGGTGATCAGCGTCGCACCATAGCTGCCGGGGCCGCCGGCCGGGCCGACCAGGATGCGTCCCTCGGCACCAACCTTCAGTGTGAAGGCGCCGTCCTTTCCGACCGGCGTGCACTCGCGCGCGACCGTGGTGATCGAGACCTGGCTGCGCAGGCTGCCGCTGTCCGGCCCCGACTGGGCGCGGATCGCGGCGCCGCCGTCGGCGATGATCACCTGCGGACAGATGAAGTTGACGTCGTCATCGGTCGGCAGCTGGTTCACCGGCGGCGGCGTCGTCGACTGGAACATCAGGATATTGCCGAGCTTCTGTGCGGAGCTGGGCTCGCCGGTGCTGGACGAACCCGAGGAACCACAACCGGCTAGCGTCAGCGCCAGGGCGGCAGGCAGGGCAAACCGGCCGACGCGGCCAGACAGGCGATCAATCACGGCAAAGCCTCCACACCGGGGCCGAATCCGTTGAGCGAAACCGGAATTCCGACCCCTTCCTCCGGCGTCTGAAACACGATGAATGTGGCGCTCTTACCGCTCTTGAGCTGGCCGAGCAGCGTATCGTCCATCACCACCTCGGCGACGCAGCCGGTGGTCAGGCAGCGCACGAAGCCGGCGCGGCCGATATCCTTGTCGTCGATCTTGAGGCCGAGGCCGGACGGCAGCAGTACGCCGAGCGGGGCGACGACGCGCAGCAGGCGGCTCTTCTGGTCGGCCGTCTTCAGCACGATGACGAGCAGCGTCAGATTCGGGCGATCCTCGGCGGCGACGTTCTGCACGAGCGCGCATTGCTCGGCCTTGGCGCCGGGCGGCGTCTCGCAGCGCATCTGCCAGTCGCCATGGGTCGAGCGCACCGCGCCTTGCGCAAGGGCCGGCGCGACCGAGAGCCAGCCGCAGCCGAGGACGGCAAGCGCCGCGGCCGCGGGACCGATGATTGAGCGCATCCCTGTCCTCCTCTTCCAGGCATGGGAATGCGCGCATGCCCATGCCGAACGGCGCCCCCGCCATACGAGAGTGCGTTCCGACCATGCGTCCCGATTCCTGTCAAGGCGAAGGATCACATGCGCTTGCGCAACGAACTCGCCGCGGACTCGCGGAGAGCGGCGACGACCGGCTGCCCGGCACCCATGCACTTGTCGCGTACTTATGCCGCACGGGCTGCGCCACAGCCTGTCATTGCCCCACTGGCGCAAGCGTGATCTTTGATTTATCGCAATGCCGAAGAACCGGGGTGGCCAGACGTGGCCGTTCCGGCGCGCGCCTGTCTTAAGCTGACGAAGGCGGATCGCGCGGCATCAAAGGAGCTATGTCGGACCGATGCGATTTGTGACCACTCCTCTCAGGAACGCGCTGGCGGCCCTCGCGGCGGCTCTCGTAGCGTTTTCGCCGGCCGTCGCATCGGCCCAGAACGGCATGCCGCAGCCTTGGGAGATCAATCTCCAGCCGGCCAATTCCGAAGTGATGACCTTCATCCACTGGTTCCACGACTGGGTGAACGTGCTGATCTTCATCATCACGATCTTTGTGCTGGCGCTGCTGGTCTATGTCGCCTGGCGCTTCAACGAGAAGGCCAACCCGGTCCCCTCGAAGACGACCCACCACGCCCTGCTCGAGGTGGCCTGGACGATCATCCCCGTCCTGATCCTCGTCGTGATCGCGATCCCCTCCTTCCGCCTGCTCAAGCTGCAGCTCGAGATCCCGCAAGCCGACATGACCGTGAAGGTCACCGGCAAGCAGTGGTACTGGTCCTATGAATATCCGCAGGATGGCGGCAGCTTCGGCTTCGATTCGCTGATGCTCGACGAGAAGCAGCGCGCCGAGGCGATCTCATCGAAGAAGATCGCCGAATCCGAGGCGCCGCGCCTGCTTGCCGTCGACAACGAGGCGGTCGTGCCGGTCGGCAAGATCGTGCGGGTGCAGGTCACCGGCGCCGATGTCATCCACAAATTCGCGCTGCCGGCTTTCGGCCTGAAGATCGACGCCATCCCCGGCCGCCTGAACGAGACCTGGTTCAAGGCCGATCGCGAAGGCATCTTCTACGGCCAGTGCTCGTTCATCTGCGGCCAGAACCACGCCTTCATGCCGATCGCCATTCGCGTCGTCAGCCAGGAGCGCTACACGGCCTGGCTCGCGGAAGCGAAGCAGAAGTTCGCCAATGCGGCCGACGCCACCAGCAAGGTCGCCGAAGCGACCCGCTGAACCCGACATCTTGAAAGAACTCACGCGAACGGCATTCGCAGGAGGAGACGAATTCCATGGCTACCGCGGCTCCCCACGCCCACGGGCATGATGACGCCCACGCCCACGAGCACCACACCCCGACGGGTTGGCGCCGCTGGCTGCTGTCGACCAACCACAAGGACATCGGCACGCTCTATCTGATCTTCTCGATCGTCGCCGGCCTGATCGGCGGCTTCCTGTCGATCATGATGCGCATCGAGCTGCAGCAGCCGGGCCTGCAGATCTTCGCCAACGGCCAGAGCTATAACGTCTTCGTCACCGGCCACGGCCTGATCATGATCTTCTTCATGGTCATGCCCGCCGTCATCGGCGGCTTCGGCAACTGGTTCGTGCCGCTGATGATCGGCGCGCCGGACATGGCCTTCCCGCGCATGAACAACATCTCGTTCTGGCTGACGGTCGCGGCGCTGATCCTGCTGCTCATCTCGATGTTCGTCGAGGGTGCTCCGGGCGCCAAGGGCGTCGGCACGGGCTGGACGGTCTATCCGCCATTCTCCTCGACCGGCCACCCCGGCCCGTCGGTCGATTTCGGCATCCTGTCGCTGCACCTTGCCGGCGCGGCCTCGATCCTGGGCGCCATCAACTTCATCACCACCATCCTGAACATGCGCGCGCCTGGCATGACCATGCACAAGATGCCGCTGTTCGCCTGGGGCGTGCTGGTCACCGCCTTCCTGCTGCTGCTGGCGCTGCCGGTGCTGGCCGGCGCGATCACCATGCTGCTGACCGACCGCAATTTCGGCACCACCTTCTATGACCCGGCCGGCGGCGGCGACCCGGTGCTCTATCAGCACCTGTTCTGGTTCTTCGGCCACCCCGAAGTGTACATCATGATCCTGCCGGCGTTCGGCATCGTCAGCCACATCATCTCGACCTTCTCGAGGAAGCCGATCTTCGGCTATCTCGGCATGGCCTACGCCATGGTCGCGATCGGCGTGGTCGGCTTCATCGTCTGGGCCCACCACATGTACACGGTCGGCCTGTCGCTCAACACGCAGCGCTACTTCGTCTTCGCGACGATGGTGATCGCGGTGCCGACGGGCGTGAAGATCTTCTCCTGGATCGCGACGATGTGGGGCGGCTCGCTCCGCTTCACCGCGCCGATGGTCTGGGCGATCGGCTTCATCTTCCTGTTCACCGTCGGCGGCGTCACCGGCGTGGTGCTGGCCAATGCCGGCCTCGACCGCTCGCTGCATGCGACCTACTACGTCGTGGCCCACTTCCACTACGTGCTGTCGCTCGGCGCGGTCTTCGGCATCTTCGCGGGCTTCTACTACTGGTTCCCGAAGATGAGCGGCTACATCATCCCGGACTGGATCGGCCGCCTGCACTTCTGGGTCGCCTTCATCGGCGCGAACCTGCTGTTCTTCCCGCAGCACTTCCTCGGGCTGTCCGGCATGCCGCGGCACTATGTCGACTACCCCGACGCGTTCGCCGGCTGGCATTTCTGGTCGTCGATCGGCTCCTACATCTTCGCGGCCGGCCTGCTGATCTGGCTCTACGGCATCGTCGTCGCCTTCACCAAGAAGGAGCTCGCCGGCAACAATCCGTGGGGCGAAGGCGCGACCACGCTGGAGTGGACCCTGTCCTCGCCGCCGCCCTTCCACCAGTTCGAGACCCTGCCGCGCATCACCGGCTCGGACCACTGATCGAACCGGCGGCGGGCCAAAAGCCCGCCGCCGCCCCTCCCCCGAGCGCCTGATCCAGGGCGTTCCGGAGACGGGCGGATCCCGCAAACAGCGCCTCTCGGGCGCCATGAGAGTTGAAGCGAACGTATTTCGATGTCTGCTGCCTTCGATCAGATCACCCAGGCTGACGATGGGGTCGCGCTGAGTTCCACCGGCGAGGCGCGCGACTTCTTCGCGCTGCTCAAGCCGCGGGTGATGTTCCTGGTGATCGTGACCGCGCTCGGCGGCATGGTCGCGGCGCCCGGCACGGTCAATCCGGTGATCGGCTTTGCCGCCCTGCTGGCGATCTCGGTCGGCGCCGGCGCTTCCGGCTGCCTCAACATGTGGTGGGATGCCGACATCGACGCGGTGATGGCGCGCACCGCCGGCCGCCCGATCCCCGCCGGGCGCATCCTGCCCTCAGAGGCGCTCGCCTTCGGCCTGACGCTCTCGATCGGCTCGGTTCTGGTGCTCGGCCTCGTCGCCAACCTGCTCTCGGCGGCGATGCTGGCCTTCACCATCTTCTTCTACGCCGTCGTCTATTCGATGTGGCTGAAGCGGGCGACGCCGCAGAATATCGTCATCGGCGGCGCCGCCGGCGCCTTCCCGCCGATGATCGGCGAGGCCGTGGTCACCGGCGATTTCGGCCTGACCTCGATCGTCCTGTTCGCCATCATCTTCCTGTGGACGCCGCCGCATTTCTGGGCGCTCGCTCTGGTGAAGTCCGGCGACTACGCGAGAGCCGGCATCCCGATGCTGCCGAACGTCGCCGGCCCCGCCGCGACGCGCCGCCAGATCGTCGCCTATACGCTGGTGCTCACCCCGGTCGCGGTGCTGCCGGCGCTGATGGGCTTCGGCGGACTGATCTATCTCGTCGTCTCGGTGGTGACCGGACTCGCGATGATCGGCCTGTCGCTGCGCGTGCTGAAGGTCACCGAAGGAGAGCCGGCCAACAAGGCGGCCTATGCCCTGTTCGGCTTCTCGATCCTCTATCTCTTCCTGCTCTTCGCCGTGCTGCTGGCCGAGAACGGCCTCGGCCTGATGTGGGCTCTGCCCAAGGTGCAGGGATGAGCCAGGACCCGCAGGACAGGAAGCAGCCGCCGGCAGCCTTCTCGCCGGAGGACATGGCCAGGCGCAATCGTCGCTCGGTCGCGCTCGCGCTCGTGCTCGGCGGGCTCGTGCTGTTCTTCTTCATCGTGACGCTGGCCAAGACCGGGCCGGCGATCCTCAACCGGCCGCTGTGACGCGATGAGCACCGCTTCCCGCAACCGCCGCACCGTCCTCGCCTGCAGCGCCGCCGTGCTCGCCATGACCGGTCTCTCCTTCGCCGCGGTGCCGCTCTATAACCTGTTCTGCAAGGTCACCGGCTTCGCCGGCACGCCGATGGTCGGCACCGCCGCCACGGGCAAGACCAGCGACCGTATCGTCCAGGTCGCCTTCGACGCCAATGTCGCGCCCGCGCTGGGCTGGCGCTTCGAGGCGGAGAGGACGCAGATCGCGGCGCAGGTCGGCGTGACGCAGACGGTGTTCTACAAGATCACCAACACATCCTCGCGGCCGATGACCGGGATCGCGACCTACAATGTCCAGCCCAACCAGTCGGGCGCCTATTTCGTCAAGATCCAGTGCTTCTGCTTCACCGAGACGACGCTGCAGCCGGGCGAGACGCTGGAAGCGCCGGTGGTGTTCTACATCGATCCCGAGATCGAGTTGAACCGCGAGCTCGCCAGCCTGAAATCGATCACCCTGTCCTACACCTACTTCCCGTCGAAGAACGGGCAGCCGGTGGCGGAAAGCAAGGGTGACGGCAACCAATCGAAACTATAAAGCTGCACGACAAGCGCTGCACTTCTACGGACGCGGAGACTTGAGCACGATGGCCGGGGCCCATACCAAGAACCACGACTACCACCTCGTCGACCCGAGCCCGTGGCCGATCGTCGGCGCCGCCAGCGCGACCATCATGGCGATCGGCGCGGTGATGTGGATGAAGGCCATGCCGCTGCTCGGCATGAACCTCGGCCCGCTGGTCTTCGGCATCGGTCTCCTCGGCGTGCTCTACACCATGCTCGCCTGGTGGATGGACGTGACCCGCGAGGCCGAGCGCGAGGGGCACCATACCCGCGTGGTGCAGCTGCATCACCGCTACGGCATGCTGATGTTCATCGCCTCCGAGGTGATGTTCTTCGTCGCCTGGTTCTGGGCCTATTTCGACGCCAGCCTGTTCACCGGCGAGGCGATCCAGTACACCCGCGCCGAGTTCACCGGCGGGCACTGGCCGCCGAAGGGCATCGAGACCTTCGATCCCTGGCATCTGCCGCTGCTCAACACCCTGATCCTGCTGACCTCCGGCACCACCGTGACCTGGGCGCATTACGCCCTGATCCAGGGCGACCGGAAGGGCCTGAAGCAGGGCCTGTGGCTGACCGTGATCCTCGGCATCCTGTTCACCGCCTGCCAGGCTTACGAGTACGCGCACGCCGCCTTCGCCTTCAAGGGCAACATCTACGGCGCGACCTTCTTCATGGCGACCGGTTTCCACGGCTTCCATGTCATTATCGGCACGATCTTCCTGGCGATCTGCCTGTGGCGCGTCTATCTCGGCCATTTCAAGCCCGACCAGCATCTCGGCTTCGAGTTCGCCGCCTGGTACTGGCACTTCGTCGACGTCGTCTGGCTGTTCCTGTTCGCCTCGATCTATGTCTGGGGCGCCGGCACGCCTGCGGCGCACTGATAGTCGGGCCGGAAGCGGCCGCGAACCTGACAAGGGGCGGCCGCGAGGCCGCCCTTTCCATTTGAGGAGGCAGTCATGGTGCAGCCGCAGATCACCCCGCCCCCACCGTTCTCGACGGGGCTGACCGGCCGCTGCCCGCGCTGCGGCGAGGGCAAGCTCTTCGACGGCTACCTCAAGCTGAAGCCGCGCTGCGCCGCCTGCGGGCTCGATTTCGCCTTTGCCGATTCGGCCGACGGGCCGGCTGTGTTCATCATGCTGATCGCCGGATTCTTCGTGCTCGGCCTCGCGCTCTATGTCGAGATCGCCTACACGCCGCCGATGTGGGTTCACCTCGTGCTCTGGCTGCCGCTGGCGCTCGTCACCTGCCTCGGGCTGCTGCGGCCGATGAAGGGCCTCGCGGTCGCCTTGCAATACGCCCACAAGGCCGAGGAAGGCAGGTTGAAGAAGTGAGCGTCACCGCCTCCCCCGCTTCCCGGCCGAAGCTGCTGCTGCCGGCCCTGCTGACCGTCGTCGGCGTCGGTGTGCTCGTCACCCTCGGCACCTGGCAATGGCTGCGCATGGGCGAGAAGCGCGCCTTCATCACGCGGCTGGAGACGCAGGCGAGCGGCCCGGCCGCGCCTCTGCCGCCGGCCGGCGAATGGCAACGGCTCGATCCGGCCGCGCTCGACCTCACCCGCTCGACGGCCACGGGAACCTATCTCGACGGCATCGCGGGCGTGCGCACCACCATCGCCGCCGGCCCGCCCGGCTCGCGCCAGCTCTCCGGCTTCGGCCGCTGGATCTTCCAGGGCTTCCGGCTGGAGGACGGCACGACGATCCTGATCAATCGCGGCTTCGTGCCGGAAAGCCGGTTCGCGGCGATCACCCCGGCCAGCGGCCAAGCTACTGTCACCGGCTTCCTGCGCGCGCCGGAGGCCCGCAACAGCTTCACCCCGGCCGATCTGCCGCAGCAGCGCGAATTTTACACGCGCGATCCGGCGGGGATCGCCGCGGCACTGGGCATCGGGCCGGCCGCGCCCTTCTATCTCGAAGCCGAACGCCAGGGCGACGGGTTGACACCGCCGGCCGGCGTCGATGTGAAAGAGCTGATCGCCCGCATCCCGGACAACCATCTGCAATACGCGCTGACCTGGTGGGGGCTCGCGCTTACGCTGATCGGCGTGTTCACGGCATACGCCTGGCAGGCGCTGAGGCGGCCGGCCGAGACGCCTTGAGGCTGTGCACCCCCCTACGGCCCTCATCCTGAGGAGCGCTCTGCAGGAGCGCGTCTCGAAGGATGCCCCAGGAGAGTTCCGGAGATAACTGGACCATCCTTCGAGACGCAAGCAAAGCTTGCTCCTCAGGATGAGGGCTCGGGGCGATTGGCCGCTCTGCGCCCCGGGGCTTTGCCCTCCCCAGCCAACGGGCCTATAGGATCAGCACGACATCAGAGATCATCACCGTGCTGCATATTTCGACCCGCGGCGAAGGGCCGTCGCTCTCTTTCGCCGATGCGCTGCTCGCCGGACTTGCCCGTGACGGCGGCCTCTATCTGCCGCAAGCCCTGCCGCGCTTCAGTGCGCAGGAGATCACCGGTTTCGCCGGCAAACCCTATGCGGAGGTTGCGGAACGCGTCGTCGGCGCATTGGCCGATGGCGACATCGCGCCGGACGCGCTGAAGGCGATGATCGGCGAGGCTTATGGCACGTTCCGCCATCCGGCCGTCTGCCCGCTGGTCCAGCTCGGCGACAACCTGTTCTCGCTCGAGCTCTTCCACGGCCCGACGCTCGCCTTCAAGGACGTGGCGATGCAGCTCCTCGGCCGGCTGATGGACCATGTGCTGGCGCAGCGCGGCGAGCGCGCCACCATCGTCGGGGCGACCTCGGGCGACACGGGTGGTGCCGCCATCGACGCCTTCAAGGGGCTGGAACGCGTCGACGTCTTCATCCTCTACCCGCATGGCCGCGTCTCCGACGTGCAGCGCCGGCAGATGACCACGGTCGACGCCGGCAACGTTCACGCCATCGCGGTCGAGGGCACCTTCGACGACTGCCAGAACCTGGTGAAGGCGCTGTTCAACCACCACGCCTTCCGCGACGAACTCCGGCTCTCCGGCGTCAACTCGATCAACTGGGCAAGGATCGCGGCGCAGGTCGTCTACTACTTCACCGCTGCCGTCGCGCTCGGCGCTCCGCACCGTCCGGTCTCCTTTGCGGTGCCGACCGGCAATTTCGGCGACATCCTCGCCGGCTGGATCGCCAAGCAGATGGGGCTGCCGATCGGCCGCCTGATGGTCGGCACCAACAGCAACGACATCCTGGCCCGCACGCTGGAGACCGGCGTCTATGAGATGCGCGGCGTCGCGGCGACGACCTCGCCCTCGATGGACATCCAGATCTCCTCGAATTTCGAGCGACTGCTGTTCGAGGCCCATGGCCGCGACGGCGCCGCCGTGCGCCGGCTGATGCAGTCGCTGGCGCAGTCCGGCCGTTTCGAGATCGCGGCCGAGCCGCTCGCCCGCATCCGCGCCGATTTCGACGCGGTCGCGCAGGACGAGGCCTCGATCGCCAACGAGATCGGCACGGTCTGGCGCGAGGCCGGCTATCTGCTCGACCCGCACAGCGCGATCGGCGTCGCAGCCGCGCGCAAGGCGCTGCAGGCCGATCCGGCGACGCCGGTGGTCGCGCTCGGCACCGCCCACCCCGCCAAGTTCCCGGCGGCAGTCGCGGCCGCGAGCGGCGTCACCCCCGCCCTCCCCGCGCATCTTTCCGACCTGATGGAGCGCAAGGAGCGTTTCAGCCTGCTGCCGAACGACCAGAGCAAGCTCGAACGCTTCATTGCCGAGCGGGCGCGGGCCGTCAGGAGTGCCGCGGCATGACGGCGGGCAAGACGCTCAAGGCCAAGACCGAGAAGCCGGTGAAACCGGGCGAAGCCGGCCATGACCCGGCCGTCAGCCTGACGACGCTGCCATCCGGCCTGCGCATCGTCTCCGAGCGCATGGCCCATGCCTCGACCGTCTCGCTCGGCATCTGGATCGGCGCCGGGGCACGGGACGAGCTGCCGCATGAGCACGGCCTCGCCCATCTGCTCGAGCACATGGCCTTCAAGGGCACGGCCCGGCGCACCGCGCTTGAGATCGCCGAGGAGATCGAGAGCGTCGGCGGCGACCTCAACGCCGCGACCTCGGTCGAATACACCTGCTATACCGCCCGCGTGCTCGGCCAGGACCTGCCACTGGCGGTCGACATTCTCGCCGACATACTGACCCAGCCCGCCCTCAGCGAGGACGAACTGGCGCGCGAGAAGGGCGTGATCCTCCAGGAGATCGGCGCCGTCCAGGATACGCCGGACGATCTGGTCTATGACCGCTTCCTGCAGGCGGCCTTCCCGGAGCAGCCGCTCGGCCGACCGATCCTCGGCACGGCGGAGACGGTGAAGAGCTTCACGCCCGAAGCGATCCGCGCCTATCTCGGCCGGCACTACCACGCCGGCAACATGGTGCTGGCCGCCGCCGGCGCGGTCGACCATGACGAGCTGGTCGCTCTGGCGGAACAGGCGCTCGCGGCGCTGCCGGCCCGGCCTGCTCTCGCTGCCGAGGCGCGCTCGCCGGCGGCCTATCAGGGCGGCGAAGCCCGCATCGACGGCGACGAGGAGCAGGTCCACATCGTTCTCGGCTTCCCCGGAAAACCGTTCGCCAACGGCGTGCACTACCCGCTGCAGATCTTCTCGGCCGTGCTCGGCGGCGGCCTGTCCTCGCGCCTGTTCCAGGAGGTGCGCGAGCGCCGCGGCCTCGCCTATGCGGTCGACGCCTTCCACTGGCCCTTCTCCGACTGCGGCGTCTTCGGCATCAGCGCAGGCACCGCGCCGGAGGATGTCGGCGAGCTGGTCGCGGTCGCGCTCGATTGCCTCGCCCAGGCGGCCCGCGACGTCAGCGAGGCCGAGGTCGCCCGCGCCCGGGCCCAGATGAAGGTCGGCCTGCTCGCCTCGCTGGAGAGCCCCGGCGGCAAGCTCGAGCAGATGGCGCGGCAAGTACTCGTCTTCGGCCGGGCGATCCCGCGCGAGGAGCTGGCGCGCCGGCTCGACGCAGTCAGCCTCGCCGATGTGCGTGCGGCCGGAGAGGCCCTGCTCGATGGCGTGGTCACCGTCGCCGCGGTCGGCCCGCTCGACGGCCTCGCCCCGGCAACCGCCCTGCGCGCCATGCTGGCGCGAGCCGCCTGACGGCGATGGCCCTCTTCCGCTTCGCAACCGACCCGCCGGCGCGGCCGCTGATCAGGACGCAGAACCTGATCCTGCGCGCCCCGCTCGCCGGCGACTACTCGGCTTGGGCGAATCTGCGGATGGAGAGCCGCGACTTCCTCACCCCCTGGGAACCGGTCTGGACCGAGGACGACCTGACCCGCGCCTCGTTCCGCCTGCGGGTCAAGCGCGCCGCGCGCGAGATCGCGACCGACGAAGCCTATTCCCTGTTCATCCTCGATTCCCGCTCGGAGGCCCTGCTCGGCGGGCTGACACTCGGCCTCGTCAGGCGCGGCGTGGCCCAGGCCTGCACGCTCGGTTACTGGATGGGCCAGCGCCATGCCGGCAAGGGCCACATGACCGAGGCGGTGCGCGGCGCGCTCGACTTCGCCTTCTCCGAGCTCGCCTTGCACCGCGTCGAGGCCGCCTGCCTGCCGCATAACGAGCCCTCGCGCCGGCTGCTGGAGCGCGTCGGCTTCAAGCATGAGGGCGAGGCGCGCGGCTATCTGCGCATCAACGGCGTCTGGGCCGACCATCTGCTCTACGGCATGCTCGCCTCGGAGCTGCGCCGGTCCGCCGAACCCGATCGCAAGCTGTGAACAGCTTGCCTTGCCCTCGCCACGTCGCCCCGATACCACTGACCGTCACGCCTGAAGAGTTCCCCGCAGAGTCCATCTTGCCATCGACGCTCCGCTTCCTCCGGTCCGGCATCGCCGTTTTCGGCCTCCTGATGCTGGCGCTGCTCTCGCTGCTGCGGCCGGCGCTGGCGGTCGAGGCCCAGCGCGTGCCGCTCGACGTGCCGGTGCTCGACCTGACCGACGTGGTCGAGCGCAACAAGTCCGATGGCGACGTCATCCAGATCTCGACCGCGCCGGGCCCCGACGGCATCGTCCGGCGCATCGCCGTCAGGGCCCGCGAATCGGGTGCGCGGCCGGACTGGATCGTCTTCGCGCTGACCAATGATTCCGACGAGCAGATCGACCGGCTTCTGGTCGCGCCGTTCCACCGCCTGATCGGCTCGGGCGTGGTCTGGCCCGATCTCGGCGACCGCCGCATCGAGGCGATCACCGCCAGCCAGGGCCTGCGTCCCGAGCGCGAGGAAGCGCCCGACGCCGACATCTTCCAGATCACGCTCGACCCCGGCACCACCGTCACCTTCGTCGCCGAGCTGAAATCGCCGAACCTGCCGCAGCTCTATCTGTTCGAGCCGGAAGCCTATCGCCAGAAGACCAACGGGCTGACGCTCTACAAGGGCATCATCATCGGCATCGCCGGCCTGCTGGCGCTGTTCCTGACCATCATCTTCGTGGTCAAGGGCGCGGTGATCTTCCCGGCCGCGGCCGCCCTGGCCTGGGCAGTGCTGGCCTATGCCGGTCTCGACTTCGGCTTCTTCCAGCGCATCTTCCCGCTAACCCCGGCGATCGAGCGCATCTACCGCGCCGGCGCCGAGGTGGTGCTGGCGGCGACGCTGCTCGTCTTCCTCTTCGCCTATCTCAACCTGTCGCGCTGGCATGTGCGCTACAGCCACATCACCATCATCTGGATCCTCGGCCTCGCCGGCCTGGTCGGCCTCGCCGTGTTCGACGCCCCGATGGCGGCCGGCATCGCCCGCATCTCGATCGCCGCCGTCGCCACGGTCGGCTTCGTGCTGATCCTGCATCTCGCCACCCATGGCTATGAGCGGGCGGTGATGCTGATCCCGACCTGGTTCCTGCTGCTGGTCTGGGTCACCGCGGCTGGCTTCACCGTGGTCGGGCAGGTCACGCGCGATCTCGTGCCGCCCTCCCTGATCGGCGGCCTCGTCCTGATCGTGCTGCTGATCGGCTTCACCGTGGTGCAGCACGCCTTCGCCGGCGGCGCGCTGGCGCAGGGCCTGGTCTCGGACACCGAGCGGCGGGCGCTCGCCCTCTCCGGCTCGGGCGACCTCGTCTTCGACTGGGACGTCTCGGCCGACAAGATCTTCGTCTCGCCGCAGGCCGAGACGTTGCTCGGCTTGTCTAAGGGCGCCCTCGAAGGCTCGGCCGCGCGCTGGCTGGAACACATGCACGTCGCCGACCGGGACCGCTACCGCGTCTCGCTCGACGCGGTGATCGAGCAGCGCCGCGGCAAGCTGCAGCTCGATTTCCGCCTGCGCGCTGCCAGCGGCGCCTATCACTGGTTCAGCCTGAAGGCCCGGCCGGTGATCGGCTCGGACGGCGAGGTCATCCGCGTCATCGGCACGCTCGCCGACGTGACCGAGCAGCGCACCGCGCAGGAGCGCATGCTGCACGACGCCGTGCACGACAACCTGACGGGCCTGCCCAACCGCGAATTGTTCCAGGACCGGCTCACCGCCGTGTTCGGCTTCAGCCGCGCCGACGACGCCATCCGTCCGACCGTGATCGTCATCGACATCGACCGCTTCAAGCAGGTCAACGAATCGGTCGGCTTCTCGGCCGGCGATTCGATCCTCCTGACGCTGGCGCGCCGCCTTGGCCGTTTGCTGCGGACACAGGACACGCTGGCCCGCATCGGCGGCGACATCTTCGCGATGATCATCGTCTCGGAGAGCGATCCCGAGCGCATCCTGGCGCTGGCCGAACTGATCCGCCGCGCCGTCTCGACGCCGATCACCTTCGCCGAGCGCGAGATCGTGCTGACGCCGTCGATCGGGCTCACCCTCTTCGACGGCACCCCGACCGCGCGCAAGGACGATGCGCTGAAGAACGCCGAGCTCGCCATGGCGCATGCCAAGAATCAGGGCGGCAACCTGGTCGAGGTCTTCGTCCCGGCGATGCGCAGCGACCGCAACGACCGGCTCGCGCTCGAGAGCGACCTGCGCCGGGCGATCGAGCGCGGCGAGATCCAGGTGATGTACCAGCCGATCGTCAGGCTTGAGGATCGCACCATCGCCGGCTTCGAGGCTCTGATGCGCTGGGACCATCCGCGCGAAGGCCGGCTCTTGCCGCAGGACTTCCTCGCCATCGCCGAGGAGAGCGGGCTGATCGTCGATCTCGGCGTTTATGTGATGGACCGGACCGCGCGCGAGCTGGCCGCCTGGCAGGCTGCGCTCGAGGTCGAGCCGCCGATCTTCGCCAGCGTCAACGTCTCCAGCCGGCAATTGCTGCGCCACGACCTGCTGAAGGACGTCAAGGCGGTGCTGGCGCGCCGGCGCGTGCTGCCCGGCACGCTCAAACTCGAGATCACCGAGAGCCTGGTGATGGAGAACCCGGAATATGCGGCGCAGATGCTGAGCCGCATCCGCGATCTCGGCGCCGGGCTGTCGCTCGACGATTTCGGCACGGGATATTCCTCGCTGTCCTATCTGCAGCGCTTCCCCTTCGACACGATCAAGATCGACCAGAGCTTCGTGCGCCAGATGGGCAACGGCAAGCCGCCGGTGATCCTGCGCTCGATCGTCCAGCTCGCCGCCGACCTGCAGATGGACGTGGTCGCAGAGGGCGCCGAAACCGAATCGGATGCGATCGAGCTCTACCAGCTCGGCTGCCAGTACGCGCAGGGCTACACCTTCGGCCAGCCGATGACGGCGGCGGAAGCGCGGCGGCTGGTGGGAGCGTCGAGCTCGTCCTTCGAGGCGGCGTGACAAACGACGAGTTGCGTGCGGCCGATTTGCGCTTCATCGGCGGCGTCCTGTCGGCACCAATCGGTCTCGTTCTGCTCGGCCGACTGATCAGCGGCGGGCTACCGTCACTGCTCGCGCATACGGTCGTTTTAGCGAGTGCGATTGCGGCTTCGGCTCTGCTTGCAAGAGCCAAGCCCGAGCTGCTGCCCAAATCCTTCCGAATGGGATGGGCGCTGGGGTTGGCGCTTTCCATGCCGCTCGCAGTATGGGCTTCCCACTTCGTGGCTGACGCAGCACACCGCAGGGCAGCAGGGCGACCATATTGCGTAATGGTCAGCGATGGAGTGACGCACTATCGCACCCCTCAAAACCTGCTGGATTTTTCACCTATCCGGATGTGGGGCAAGGATGGCGGAAGAAGCGCGATCCAGTTCCACGCGGCTCTTTGGGTCTTCGGCAACGGCGAACCAAAGCCTTACAACTGGTCTTACTTTGGAAGAGAGTTCCGGCCGGTAAGATCGAGTTCAGGCTTGGGCAGGCTATGCGCGACCGACTGCTTACCAGCCACCGATTTTACGACGCAGTTATCGTGGTTTTGAAAAGACCAGTCGCTTCGAACTCACCTCAAGCGTGCCCGGCATCCTTCGACAGGAAGGCCTGGTCGATGCCGAGCTTGCTGAGCGCGCGGGCGTATTTGGTGTCGAGCGCGTCGTCGAAGAGCAGCGCCTGATCGGCGGCGCAATGCAGCCAGCCATTGGACTGGATCTCGGATTCGAGCTGCCCCGCGCCCCAGCCGGCATAGCCGAGCGCCAGCACCGCATTCTCCGGCCCTGTGCCGACGGCGATGGCGCGCAGGATGTCGAGCGTCGCGGTCAGGCAGATGCCCTCGTCGATCGGCAGCGTCGCCGATTCCAGGAAGAAATCGGCACTGTGCAGGACGAAGCCGCGCTTGGTCTCGACCGGCCCGCCGCGGAGCACCTTCATCCTCTCGGCCTGGCTCGGCAGGCGGATCGCCTGATCGGATGGGATGACGTCGAGCTGGACGAGCAGCTCCGGAAAACGCGTGTCGGCGGCCGGCTTGTTGACGATGATGCCCATCGCGCCGTCTTCGGAATGAGCGCAGAGATAGACCACGCTGCGGGCAAAGCGCGGATCGCTCATGCCCGGCATGGCGATCAGGCATTGCCCGTCGAGATAGCTGCGGCCGCTGATGCGCTGGTTCGATCCGAGATTCATGGCTGCCATGCTAAGCCATGTTCGGCTGGCGTGGGAACAATTTTGGCTCGCTCGCGAGCAAGGATATTCGGGCGTAGACTGACGAGCCTCCGCGATGCCGGCCATCTTCGCCGCAATGCCGGCGCAAAGCTGGCGATGCTTGATTGCGTGCCGATGCCGGATCACAGCTCCGGTATCCTGCTCGCAAATCTCGGCTGGATCGCCTAAATCAGACCACGTGAAAACGATCACGGCCCTTTCCCTCCTCGCCGCGCTGGCGCTCGGCGCACCGGCATCCGCCCAGGACGCCGCGGTTTCGCCATGGTCGAAGGCCGCCTATTCGTCGATGCGCCTGATCGCGGGAGCGACCGCGCCGTCGGGCAAGCAGCGCGTCGGTGTCGAGATCACGATGTCGCCAGGCTTCAAGACCTATTGGCGCAGCCCGGGCGACGCCGGAGTGCCGCCGGTCTTCGACTGGAGCGGCTCGGAGAATGTCGGCGGGCTCGACGTGCGCTGGCCGGCGCCCGAGCGCTTCGAGGACGGCGCCGGCTCCGGCATCGGCTATGTCGGTGAGGTGGTGGTGCCGGTCTCGGTCCAGCCGGTCGATCCGACACGGCCGGTCACCGTGGTGCTGAAGCTCGACTATGCCGTCTGCGACAAGATCTGCGTGCCGGCCAAGGGCGAGGCGCGGCTCTGGCTGGAGCCGGGCGTCACCTCGGTAACCTCGCCGCGGCTGGAGCAGTTCGAGGCTCGGATTCCGCACGCGGTCAAGCTGGGGGCGGCCAGCGACCGCCTGTCGATCCTCGAGGTCACCCATAGCGACGCCGCCGTGAAGCTCTCGCTGAAGGCGCCCGAGGGCGGCTCGATCGACGATGTCTTCGTCGAGGGCGCCGGGATGTGGTCATTCGGCCGGCCGATGCTGATGCCGCAGCCCGACGGGACCGTGGCCGCGAAGCTCAAGATCGTCGAACGTCCGAAAGGCGCGACCGGCCCCACCCCCCTGATCATCACCGTACGCGGAAAGCCACAAGCGGTGGAGACGCGACTCGAACTCGACATCGGCAACGCGAAGCCGTAACCCTGCGCTCGAAGCGGCACGACGCCGCGAACATGTTCAACAGAGATGGTGGCGCGAATTCTGATCGTTCGACCATTCTGGTCGAACGGAAAGCGCGCAGCAGGAGACATGGCGATGGCGATCAAGGTCGGTGACAAGCTTCCGCAGGCGACGTTTCGCGTGATGACGGCCGACGGGCCGGCAGCCAAGACCTCGGACGAGCTGTTCAAGGGCCGCAAGATCGTGCTCTTCGCCGTGCCGGGCGCCTTCACGCCGACCTGCCACAAGAACCATCTGCCGGGCTATGTGAACAAGGCCGCCGAGATCAAGGCCAAGGGTGTCGAGGAGATCTTCGTCACCGGCGTCAACGACGTCTTCGTCATGGACGCCTGGTCGAAGGCGACCGGGGGCGCCGGCGTGATCACCTTCCTCTCCGATGGCAATGCCGACTTCGCCAAGGAGATCGGCCTGTCGATGGACGGTTCGGGCTTCGGCCTCGGCACCCGCTCGCAGCGCTATTCGATGGTCGTCGAGGACGGCGTCGTGACCGCGCTCAACGTCGAGGACGCGCCCGGCAAAGCCGACGTCTCCGGCGCCGAGGCGATGCTGAACCAGCTCTGAGGCTCAGCGTCGGCCCCATCGTTTTGAGCCCGCGCCGCCTCGGCGCGGGCTTTTTCTTTTCAGCACCAAATCCGATCGATCCGATCTGCGCTTGTCATGAGACAGCGTCCGCAGCCACCGCTAGCCTCCCGGCAAAATCGAGGAGACGCCACACCATGCCAGAGATCAGCATCCGCCCGCTCACGGCCAATGATCGCGCCGCCTGGGAGCCGCTCTGGCAGGGCTATCTCACCTTCTACAAATCGTCGCTGACGCCGGAGACGACCGACACCACCTTCGGGTGGCTGACGGGCGGCGAGGAGCCGATGGGCGGCTTCATCGCCGAGCGCGACGGCAAGGCGATCGGCATCGTCAACTACGTGCTGCACCGCACGACCTGGAGCCAGAAGCAGATCTGCTATCTGCAGGACCTCTTCACCAGCGAGGAGGCGCGCGGCCACGGCGTCGGCCGCAAGCTGATCGAGGCCGTCAGGCAGATGGCGGAGCAGCAGGGCCTTTTCCGCGTCTACTGGCAGACGCATGAGAGCAACCTGCAGGCGCAGGAGCTCTACGACAAGGTCGCGCAGAAATCGGGCTTCATCGTCTACCGCCAGCCGCTGGGCTGACCGGCAGGCCGCCCCGCTCACGCCGGGATTGCATCGGGACACTGGCGTTCGTGCAAGAATGCCAAAGCAAGGCGGCGGATCGCGCCTATATGACGCTCAAGGACGCCCGACGGCACCGGCCGCTCGGGCGTTCTGCTTTGGCGGACAAGCTCCGCACTCTCGGTCGTTCACAGGCGTCACGCGATGAAAAAGATCGGCTTCCTGTCCTTCGGGCACTGGACCCCCTCGCCGCAATCCCAGACCCGCTCGGCGGGCGACACGCTGCTCCAGTCGATCGATCTTGCCGTCGCGGCCGAGGAGCTGGGCGCGGACGGCGCCTATTTCCGGGTGCACCATTTCGCCCGCCAGCTGGCCTCGCCCTTCCCGCTCCTGGCCGCGGTCGGCGCCAGGACCAGCCGCATCGAGATCGGCACCGCCGTGATCGACATGCGCTACGAAAACCCGCTCTACATGGCCGAGGACGCGGGCTCGGCCGACCTGATCGCCGGCGGGCGACTGCAGCTCGGCATCAGCCGCGGTTCGCCCGAGCAGGTCATCGATGGCTGGCGTCATTTCGGCTATCAGCCGGCGGACGGGCAGAGCGATGCCGACATGGCGCGCCGCCATGCCGAGGTCTTCCTCGACGTGCTGCGCGGCGAGGGCTTTGCGCGCCCGAATCCGCGGCCGATGTTCCCCAACCCGCCCGGGCTGCTGCGGCTGGAGCCCTATTCCGAAGGCTTGCGCGAGCGCATCTGGTGGGGCGCTTCCTCCGACGCCACCGCCGTCTGGGCGGCAAAAGCTGGCATGAACCTGCAGAGCTCGACGCTGAAGACCGACGAGAGCGGCGAGCCCTTCCACATCCAGCAGGCCAAGCAGATCCGTGGTTATCGGCAGGCCTGGAAGGAGGCCGGCCATCAGCGTGAGCCGCGCGTCTCGGTGAGCCGCAGCATCTTCGCTTTGGTCGACGACCGCGACCGCGCCTATTTCGGCCGCGGCAATGAGAGCGACGATTCGATCGGCTATATCGACGCCAGCACGCGCGCCATCTTCGGGCGCAGCTATGCGGCCGAGCCCGACAAGCTGATCGACGAATTGAAGCGGGACGAGGCGATCGCCGAGGCGGATACGCTGCTGCTGACAGTGCCGAACCAGCTCGGCGTCGACTACAACGCCCATGTCATCGACGCGATCCTGAAGCATGTCGCGCCAGGGCTGGGGTGGCGCTGAGGGGCGGAGCTATCGCACTGGAGAGAACAGGATACCGGTCTCATCCCGCCAACGACCGATTGGAGACGTTGCGTCTCACTGATCGAGGGGCGGCGCATCTCGGTTATCGCGCTGGCTGACCGCTTTCATCCCGCCGACGCAGCGATGAGCTACGCTTCGCTCATTATCTGAAGCCGGGTCGACGGCGTGTCTTCATGCTTGCTTGAGCGCCCAACGCCGCCTGCCTATCTGTAGCTTCCTTCGCCAAGCGCAGTCCCCTCAGTTTGATCATGTTGTCTGCGCGCTGCTGAGCCAGCCGCTCCGTTTCCGACAGGATTCTAGCGTGCGACAGCACTTTTGTTTGAATCTTCAAGAACTGGTTGTCGGCCGTACGACGTTGCTTCGAAAGTTCAACCATCCTGATTCCTTCCATTGTTAATTGAAGCAAAAAGGCCGAGCTGAAGCCCGGCCTTTCGAGTGGCAGTTATCGCTGGTGCCAGTACATCCGTGGTCAACGGCGAAGATTGCCAAAATCACGCAGCCTGAAGCTGCTCCGCGGCCATTTTGCCGGATTTGTTGTCGCGTGCGACCTCAAATCCGATCTTCTGCCCTTCGCGAAGATCACGCATCCCAGCGCGCTCGACGGCAGAGATGTGGACGAAAACGTCCTGGCTGCCATCATCCGGCTGGATGAAGCCGAAGCCCTTGGTGGAATTGAACCATTTCACGGTGCCGGTGGTCATAAGAGCCCTCCTTCAGGGAAAATCTGTCGCCCACCCACGGAATGCCTGGTGAGTTCAGAACGATTTCGAAAGGGGGAATTATCAGACCCGCGCCGAGCGCGAAAATAACAACGGCCGTCCAAACAATATCGATGAAAACTCTGATAGAGAAATCTGCGAGGTAAAGCAAGAGTTATTTTTTTAGAATGCAGATTTTATCCGATTTCTGCTTCAATAAATCTGTTATTTCAGAGACAGATTACAAAAAAACGCTCTCTGCAATGAGAGGAACCACAGATTCAATCCATTTCGCGCGAGCGCTCTTTTGGGCGGCATATGGGCGCGGTACTTCAGCTCAGGTCACTTCCTGGCCGGCAGCTGGTTGAGCATATTCGTGATCGGGTTGTGGGCGTTTCGGGGTCTAGACGGTGAGGCTGACCTGCCCGGCACAATGACCTGGCCTTCGCCTATGACGCGTTCACGGTCATCACCCCCTTTGATGCGATACTGGGGTTCGCCATTCGCGCGTGTCGGCAAAAGCCGAGTTACGACATAGGTGCCGGCAGCATTCTGGTCATAGAAGCCGAATGCCAAGCTCACTCGGTCTCCGACCTTGAAAAAATGCGACATGTCACACTCCTTGATTTAGGTGCCACTGGAGCCGAGAGCGAGCTTAAAATCTCTCGGACACGCCAATGCGGGATCTCAGCCCTTCAATGGGTCGTCGGAAAGTAGAGGCGTTCCAGCCAGCAGGCGACGCAAGCCAGTCTTTGCGATCTGAGCGGTAAACTCGGCCAAAGCCGCTTCATCACTCGCAAATTCAGCGAGCGATATGGTCGCCCCGCCATTGGGGTGAGCAAGCTCAAGGGTCCACCCGTGCGACCCGGCTAGCCGATCAATCTCGACCTGGACCGCGACGCCGACTGGATAGACGCTCGGCGAAGCTGAGACCGGTTCGTTTCATGATCGTCGAACTGCATAACCGCTCGTTTCCCTTCAGCTTGGCGTAGCATGCGCTAGATGGCGCACGGATCGATCAAGCCGCCCTGTCGAGCGCAGGCAACGGGCGCCCTACCACCGCCATGTGCCGGTCAGTCCAGTCAGTCACCGCGAGCTCGACCGCTGTACCCTCGTCGCAATGGAGCAGGATCTTGTCGGCAAACTCGCTCGGGTCGATATGCGCTGTTTCGACGATCAGATATCCGATCCAGTGATGCTCCTGATGATCGCCGAACTGATATTCGACAGTCAGCGCCCGACCGCTTCTGAGCACGACTGCGCCAATCCCGTTGAGCATGGCATGTCTCGCTGTTTGGAGGCTGGGCCTCGGTCAGTCCCTATCCGTGAGCCAAGGTACTCGAGCCCTATCGGCTCGCAGCGATCGGCCGATAATTGCCCCTGATACCGACATCGGCTCGCGAGCTGAGTTGACTGTTATTGGTGACGAACCTGATGTGACGCTCGGAGTGGCTGATGACATGCGCCACGAAAGCATGTCCGTCAGCCAAGGCAATCTGGATTGGCTTGAGAAATGCGTTGCGATCGATCGAGCGGATATTGCCGATAAGAATGCCGCGGCAGTCTCCTGCTATTGGCGACGGCAAGAGACAATAGCCCACAGGAAGGTCCGTACCGTCGCGCAGGATTAACCTGCCGTGGCCGGGTTGCATGATGTTCTCGATTATGGTTGGCGGCCGAAAAAATGATCGGTCGGGAGGGCGGCGCGGAGAGGCAGCGCACCAAATACTAGGCGCCTCAATAGCAAAAATAGCAAGGAGCAACTGCATTGATTGGTGGTCCGCCCGAAAAGCGACCTCAATCTGTCAATGTCTGCTTCCGACGATACCGTTGGGAAAGTCCGCTGCAATACCTGGCGCGAGCTCAGTCGGGCAGAATGAAGAAATTCCATCTTTCTATGACCGGTATCATCGGTCATGGAGACATTTTTCTGAGACGCGAAGAACATTCTTCCCCGCCAAGCGCCAGCATCGCCTAAATTTCACGCTAGAGCATTTCCGCAATTCTTCGAATCGCGAAATCGCTCTAGATCCTTGTTTTATCGCATTTTCTTCTCGCGGACCGGTGTCCACTTCGCTCGAAAAATGCTCTCGCCGGACTTTTTCAGCGGTATCGACCCACAGCCGCCGTCGAGATAGCGGCCCCCCGCCCCTCACCGCCCCGGCTTGAACGGCGCCATGCCGGCGCGCGCCAGCGCGTCGGCGCGCTCGTTCATCTCGTCGCCGGCATGGCCCTTGACCCATTTCCATTCGATCTTGTGCTGCTTCAGCGCCGCGTCGAGGCGCTTCCAGAGCTCCTCGTTCTTGACCGGCTTCCTGTCGGCGGTCTTCCAGCCGTTCTTCTTCCAGCCATGGATCCAGCTGGTGATGCCCTGGCGCAGATACTGGCTGTCGGTGTGGAGCGCGACGGTGCAGGGCCGGGTCAGCGTCTCCAGCGCGGAGATCGCGCCCATCAGCTCCATTCGGTTGTTGGTGGTCAGCGCCTCGCCGCCGGAAAGCTCGCGCTCCTTGCCCTTGTAGCTGAGGATTGCGCCCCAGCCGCCAGGGCCCGGATTGCCAGAGCAGGCGCCGTCCGTCCAGATCTCGACCGGCTCGCTCATCGCCTCAATCCGTATTCTCTGCTGTCGGTCACCCGCTGATGGAAGGCGAGCTTGCGGTCGTATTCGAGCGGATCGAGCGGCTTGACGAAGGCGCCCGGCGGCACGTTGAGCCAGTCGACCAGCCGGGTCAGCAGGAAGCGCAGGGCCGAGCCACGGCAGAGCGCGGGCAGCGCCGCGACTTCGGCCTCCTCGAGCCGGCGCACGCTTTCATAGCCCGCCAGCATCGCCTGGCCCTTGGTCAGGTTGAACGAGGCGTCGGCCTCGAAGCACCAGGAATTCAAGCAGATGGCGAGGTCGTAGGCGAAGGCGTCGGTGCAGGCGAAATAGAAATCGATCAGCCCCGAGAGCCTGTCCTTGATGAAGAAGACATTGTTGGGGAAGAGATCGGCGTGGATCACGCCGCGCGGCAGATCCTGCGGCCAAGACCGTTCATGGGTCTCGATCTCGGCCATGATCCGGTTGGCGAGGCCGGGCGAGACGGTGTCGGCGGCGGCCCCTGCCCGCTCCGCCAGCGGCCGCCAATCGGGCACGGACAGGGAATTGGCCCGCTCCATCGGAAAATCGGCACCCGCCTGGTGCAGCAACGCCAGGCCGCGGCCGAGCTCGGCGCAATGCGTCACGTTGGGACGCCGCACCGAGAGCCCGTCCAGGAAAGTCACGATTGCGGCGGGACGACCGGCTAGGCGGCCGACGGCCGAGCCATTCAGCGCCTTGACTGGCTGCGGGCAGATCAGCCCGCGCGCCGCCAGATGCTCCATCAGGCCGATGAAGAAAGGCAGATCGGCGATGTCGACGCGTTCTTCGTAGAGCGTCAGGATGTAGAAGGCCTTGCTGGTGTGGAGCAGGAAATTGGAGTTCGAGACGCCCTCGGCGATGCCCTTCACGGAGAGCAGGTCGCCGATGCCATAGCTCGCCACAAAAGCGGCCATCTCGTCATCGGGCACTTCGGTATAGACGGCCACGCGGGAACTACTCTGCTGCGGTCGGGGTCGGCTCCCGCAGCTCGCGCGGCAGCGGGAAGAAGACGCTCTCATCGGCGGTCGAGACGGTCTCGACCGTCACCTCGTAGCGCTCGGCGAAGGCGTCGATGATCTCCTCGACCAGCACTTCGGGCGCGCTGGCGCCGGCGGTGATGCCGAGCCGGCGGATAGCGCCGAACAGCGACCAGTCGATCTCGTCGGTGCGCAGCACGAGGCGGGAGACCGGGCAGCCGGCGCGCTCGGCAACCTCGCGCAGCCGCTGCGAGTTCGAGGAGTTGGGCGAGCCGACCACGATCAGCCCGTCGACCAGCGGCGCGACGCGCTTGACCGCCTCCTGGCGGTTGGTGGTGGCGTAGCAGATGTCTTCCTTGTGCGGGGCGATCAGCGCCGGAAAGCGCGCCTGCAGCGCCTGCACGATCTCGCGGGTGTCGTCGACCGAGAGCGTGGTCTGCGTGACATAGGCGAGGTCCCGACCTTCCGGAGGTGTCAGCATGGCGACGTCGTCGAGGGTCTCGATCAGCGTGATCGCGCCATCCGGCAACTGTCCCATCGTGCCGATCACCTCGGGGTGCCCGGCATGGCCGACCAGGAGGATGTGGCGGCCGCGCTTGTGGTGGACCTCGGCCTCGCGATGCACCTTGGTGACCAGCGGGCAGGTCGCGTCGATATGGAAGAGGTTGCGGGCCTGCGCCTGCGCCGGCACCGATTTCGGCACGCCATGGGCCGAGAAGATCACCGGCCGGCTCGCATCCGGCACCTCGGAGAGCTCGGCGACGAAGACCGCGCCCTTCCGCTTCAGCGACTCGACCACGTATTTGTTGTGGACGATCTCGTGGCGCACGAAGACCGGCGCGCCGTGCAGGGCCAGCGCCTTCTCGACGGCGTCGATCGCCCTGACCACGCCGGCGCAGAAGCCGCGCGGGGCGCAGAGCAGGATGTCGAGCGGCGGCTTGGCGGTCACTGGAGTTGGTTCCGAGACGATCGGGCCTTCTTTCGGTCTGGCGGCTTCGATGTCAAGGAAGCCCGGCGCCGCAGCGCATCCCTACCTAGACGACAGCCCACTCGCAGGATGCGACGGCAGGCCTTACATTACACGCCACCGGCCATCGCCTTCGCGCGGCCCATCTTCGCTCCAGCACGAGTTCCCGCATGGCTGATGCCGCCTCGCATGCCAGCTATCTGCCGCCGATCCTGACCTTCTGCGCCGGCGCTGTCATAGCGGTACCGCTGTTTCGGCGCTTCGGCCTGTCGGCAGTGCTTGGCTATCTCGCCGCCGGCATCGTGATCGGGCCGTCGGCGCTGGCGGTGATCAAGGACCCGGATACGATACGCAGCACGGCCGAGATCGGCGTCGTGCTGCTGCTTTTCCTGGTCGGCCTCGAATTGCAGCCGGAGCGGCTCTATTCGATGCGCAAGGACATTCTCGGCGCCGGTTTCGCGCAGATGCTGCTAAGCGCGGCGGTGATCGGCATCGTCGGCTGGAAGCTCGGGCTCAGCCCCGCGGGCGCGCTGGCGGTCGGGCTGGCGCTCGCCCTCTCAGCCACCTCGATCGCGCTGCAATTGCTCGACGAGCGCGGCGACGGCGCCGAGCCCTATGGCAGGCGCTGCTTTTCGATCCTGCTGTTCCAGGACATCTCGATCGCGCCGATGCTGGCCCTGCTGCCACTGCTGGCGACGACCGAGGCCGCCCATAGCGGCGGCTCGACCAAGGCGCTGACAGCCCTGGCACTTGCGCTGCTCGCCATCGCGGTCGTTGTGCTCGCCGGCCGCTACGCGCTGAACCCGTTCTTCCGGCTGCTGGCCAAGACGGGCGCCAAGGAGGTGATGACGGCGGCAGCCCTGCTGGTCGTACTCGGCGCCGCGCTGCTGATGGAGCAGGTCGGCCTCTCCATGGCGATGGGTGCCTTTCTCGCCGGCGTGCTGCTGGCGGATTCGCATTTCCGGCATGAGCTGGAGGCCGATATCGAGCCCTTCCGCGGCGTGCTGCTCGGCCTGTTCTTCATGGCGGTCGGCATGTCGATCGACCTCAAGCTCGTCGCCGAGAACGCGTTGCTGCTGGCATTGGCGGCGCCGCTCCTGGTGCTGTTCAAGATCGCGGCGGCGGCGGCGATCCTGCGCGCCTCATGCTCCTCGACGACCGAGGCGATCCGGGCCGGCGCCCTGCTCTCGCCCGCCGGCGAGTTCGCCTTCGTGCTGCTGCCGCTCGCCGCCTCGCTCGGCCTGCTCGACGAGAAGCAGGGCGCGCTCGCGACGGCGATCGCGGCGCTCAGCATGCTGATCGGCCCGATCGCCGCCAAGCTGATCGACCTCTGGCTCGCCGCCCATGCGCCGCCGCCCGAGGAGATCGAGGAGACCTTCGATGGCGTCACGCCTTCGGTCCTGGTGATCGGCTTCGGCCGCTTCGGCCAGGTGGTGACCCAGGCGCTGCTGCTGCAGCATCTCGACGTCACAATCATCGATTCCGACATCGAGCGGATCCGCTCGGCCAACAAGTTCGGCTTCAAGATCTATTATGGCGATGGCACCAGACTCGACGTGCTGCGCGCCGCCGGAGCCGGCAAGGCCCAGGTCATCTGCGTCTGCATCGACGACCGGCAAGCGGCGCTGCGCATCGTCGAGATGGCCAAGGCCGAGTTCCCGGCGGCGCGCATCCATGCCCGCGCCTATGACCGCGTCCATGCGATGGATCTGATGCGCGCCGATGTCGACTACCAGATGCGCGAGACCTTCGAATCGGCGCTCGGCTTCGGCCGGGTGACGCTGGAAGCGCTCGGCCTCAGCTATGAGGAAGCGAGCTTCGTGATCGAGCATGTCCGTGACCGCGATGCGCAGCGCATGGAAATCCAGTTCAGCGAGGGCATCGCCGCCGGCCTCGACAAGGTGCCGCGCGTCACACCCGAGCCGATCGTGGCACCAAAGAGCAAGTCGAAGGCGCTGACCAAAGAGACCCAGGAGGTCATCGAGGATGGCGGCGCCGAGGTCGCGGTCGGCGGCGTCGGGGAGCCGGCCGAGTGAACGCACCGCCAAAGCTCCAGCAGGCCGTCTTCGTCAGCGGCTCGACGCTGCGCCATGTCGCGGTGATGACCGGGACAGCCTCGGTCGGCCTGATCGCGATCTTCGTCGTCGACTTCCTGTCGCTGCTCTACGTGTCGCGCCTCGGCCGGCCCGAGGCGACGGCGGGCGTCGGCTACGCGACGATCGTTCTTTATTTGATGGTCTCCTTCAATGTGGGGCTGATGATCGCCGTGACCGCGCTGACGGCGCGGGCGCTCGGCGCCGGCGACCGTGAAGGCGCGCGCCGCATCGCCGGTTCGACGCTCGCGGCGACGACGATCTGTGGCCTGGTCTTGAGCCTGATCATGCTGCCGCTCCTGCCCTGGCTGTTGCCGAAGCTCGGCGCGCACGGAGAATCCCTTTCAGTCGCGACGTCCTTTCTTTGGATCACCTTGCCCTCGAATGCGCTGATGGCGCTCGGCATGGGGCTGTCCGGCGTCCTGCGCGCCGTCGGCGACGCCAAGCGGGCGATGTATGTCACTCTGGCCGGCGGCATCGTCACGGCCGGACTCGATCCGCTGCTGATCTTCGGCCTGGGCCTCGGCCCCGACGGCGCCGCCTGGGCCACCGTGTTCTCGCGCATCGTCTTCCTCGCTGTTGGTTTCCAGGGCGCGCTTCGCGTGCACAGGATGATCGCCCGTCCGAGTTGGTCGGCCTTGCGCCGCGATGTCAGGCCAACCTTCGCGATCGCGACGCCGGCCATCCTGACCAATCTCGCCAATCCGGTCGCGAATGCCTGCTTCTTCGGCATCATCGCCCGCTTCGGCGACCAGGCGATCGCGGCGAGCGCGATCATCGACCGGCTGGTGCCGGTGGCCTTCGGCGTGCTGTTCGCCTTGTCCGGCGCGGTCGGGCCGATCCTGGCGCAGAACTGGGGCGCGCAACGCTATGACCGAATGCGCCGGGCGCTGACCGATGCCGTCGGCTTCGCCGCAGCCTACGTCGCGATTGCCGGCCTGCTACTAGCCTTGCTGCGTCACCAGATCGCCGCGCTGTTCGGCACCGGCGGCGAGACCGCCGAGCTCGTCGCCTTCTTCTGCCTGATCGCCGGGCCGATGTGGCTCTTCGTCGGCGCGCTCTTCGTCGCCAACGCCGCCTTCAACAATCTCGGCATGCCGTTCTACTCGACCCTGTTCAGCTGGGGCCGCGCCACGCTCGGCACCGTGCCGCTCGCCTGGCTCGGCGCGCAGTACGCCGGACCCAAGGGCGCGCTCGCCGGATCGGCTCTCGGCGCAGTGCTGTTCGGCATTGCGGCGCTCATCACCGCCTATCGCAGCATCAGCCGGCTCGAGGGCGCGGCACAGGCGGTCGCCAGACCATCGCTTGCCTGACGGCATGCGGCTGCTATCGTTTCCCGCGGATGAGCGGGCTGGTCCCGTTATAGCGTCGGACCGAAAAGTGGAATCCACTTTTCGGAATAATCCGATGCGATCACAATGTGATAGATCATCGTAACCGCGTCCGGTCGGACGCGCGATGATCTGGGGAGCGCGCCATGATGAACCTGTTCGAGATGATGCAATCGGCCCAGAACGGCCAGGCCATGCAGAACCTGGCGCGGCAGTACGGGCTCTCGATGCAGCAGACGCAGGCGGCGCTCGACGCGCTGCTGCCGGCCTTCACCATGGGGCTGCAGCGCCAGACCCAGAACCCTTACGCCTTCGGCAACCTGGCGCAGATGATGACGGCAACGCCGTTCGGCCAGATGTACGACAGTGACGGCGACGGCATTCCCGACCGGGCGATGCCGCTCGGCCAGGACGTGATGAGCCAACTCTTCGGCTCGAAGGAGGTCGCCAACGCCGTCGCGGCGCAGGCGGCTGCGACGAGCGGTGTCGGCCAGGCGATCCTGAAGCAGATGCTGCCGGTGATCGCCTCGATCGTGATGGGCGGGCTGTTCAAGTCGGTGAACAATCAGGGGCTGGGCGGCATTCTCGGCCAGTTCGCCGAGATGATGCGCGGCCAGATGCCGGGCATGCAGCCCCAGGCGCAACAGCCGAACGCGGCCAATCCCTGGGAGCAGATTCTCGGCGGCATGTTCGGCGGGCAGAGGCCGCCGGCCGGCCAGGCCCAGGGCGGCGGTCCCTTCGGCGGGGGGACGGCGGGCATGCCGGATATGGGCAACATCTTCGGCCAGATCCTCGGCGGCATGTTCGGCGGCGCGCAGGGGCAGGCCCCGCAGAGCAGCCCGCAGCCGGCACCGAAATCGCGCCGGCCTGCGCCCGAACCCGAGCCGGAGGCGCAGCCCGCCGGTCCGGCCAGCCCCGGCTCGATCGGGCTCGATGCGCTGAACCAGATGTTCGAGCACGGCCGCCAGGTCCAGTCGAGCCAGCAGGACGCGCTGCGCTCGATCTTCGAGACCATGCTCGGCGGCGGCCAGCGCAAGGCCTGACCGGCAAGCGAACGGCGGCCTCAAGGCCGCCGTTCATCAATCCCGGTGATGTGATCCAGCTCAGGCGCGCAGGCGCTCGTCCCATTTATAAACGTCTTCTGCCACCGGGGCGCTCGCCCGCGAAAGCCCATCGCTGCCGGTGCGGAAGCTGGCGACCAGCTGGTTGAGCCGCCCGATCTGACTGCTGAGCGAGGTCGCGGAAGCGGCGCTTTCCTCTGCCAGCGCCGCATTCTGCTGCGTCATCTCGTCCATATGGGCGACGGTCTGGCTCATCTCGTCGATGCCGTTGGCTTGCTCGGCTGCGGCAGCTGAGATGTCCGAGACAGTGGCCGAAACCTTTTTCGAGGCCTCGACGATCCGGTTGAGCGCCTCGCCGGCGGCCCGGACCAGTCCCACACCCTGCTCGACCTCGGCGCCCGATTCGCCGATCAGCCCCTTGATGTCTTTGGCGGCGTCAGCCGAGCGCTGCGCCAGCGTCCTGACTTCGGATGCGACGACGGCGAAACCCTTGCCGGCATCGCCGGCGCGGGCCGCCTCGACGGCGGCGTTCAGAGCCAGCAGATTGGTCTGGAAGGCGATCTCGTCGATCACCGAGGTGATGTCGGAGATCTTGCGCGAGGTATGTTCGATCCGCGCCATGGCATCGACCGCCTGGCTGGCCACCGCCCCGCCATTGACCGCGACGTCGGTCGCCTCGTTGGCGAGTTGCACGGCCTGACGCGAGGCTTGCGCCGAGGCCTTGACCGAGGCGGCGAGCTGCTCGGTGGTAGCGGCGGTCTCCTCCAGCGAGGAGGCCTGCTCCTCGGTCCGCTTCGAGAGATCGTCGGCGCCGGAATTGATCTCGCGGGCGGCGTTGCCGACGTCGATCGAGGTCGCCTGGATGGTCGCGATTGTCTGCGCCAGATGGCTGACGGCGGCGTTGAAGTCCTGCTTCAGCGCGACATAGTCGGCGGCGACCTCCTCCTCGACGCGGGCGCCGAGATCGCCCTGCGAGAGTCGGGTCAGACCTTCGGCCAGCGCCCTGACCACGATCGCCTGCTCGGCGGCGAGGCGCTGCTGCACCGCTGCCGCGCCGGCGCGTTCCGCGTCACTCTCCAGACGCTGGCGCTCGGCAGCGGCGCGGCCGGCTTCCGTCTCGCTTTCGAGGCGCTGGACGGCCAGGCCGTTCTCCCGGAACACCTGGACAGCACGGGCCATCTCGCCGACCTCGTCCTTGCGATCCTGGCCCTCGACCTCGGCGGCATAGTCACCGTTGGCGATCTGGCCCATACGCGCTTTCAGCCGCTCCAGTGGACGCGTGATCGCGCCGGTGGTCAAAAGCGCACCGCCGAGCAGGCCGAGCAAGGTCCCGGCGACGCTGAGGCCGATCACGACCATGGTGACGCGGCGTGCATCAGCAGCCAGTACGTCCGAGGTCGCCTCGGTATCCTTCCTGATCTCGTCGTTGACCTTGGCCGCGGCGCCGGCGATCTCGCTGATCGTCTTGTCGAGCTGCGACATGATCGATAGCGCCGGCAGGTCCTCGTCGCGAGCGGCCTGGGCGATGATCTGGTCGATATCGGACTTGGTCGCCTGCAGGCGACGGCTGAGTTCGTCGAAGCTCTCGGCCCGCTGCGGGAAGCTGATCTTGGCCTCGACCAGCGCCTGGAGCGAGGCCGCATAGGCGGTCTTGACCTTCTCGATGCTGGTCGTGTTCTGCTTCATGAACTCGGGATAGGCAATCGCCTGGTAGAGATTGCCGACGATCTCGGTCATGCCGCTGGCAGCGCGAGCCGAATCGAGGATGGCGGCGGCACGCTGCGAAACCAGATCGGAATAGGTCTTCTCGATCTTGCCGAACTCGAAGGCGCCATAGACGGCCGAGCCGATGCCGATCGCTCCCATCACCAGCATCGGGATGGCGATCTTGGTCCGGAATCTCAGGTCATGCAGGCGGAAGCGAAAGCGTCGCATGGAAAACCCCGGGGCGAGGGATCGGTGCGCCGTGCTCGGCGCAATGCGGCGCAAATGTGTCTGAACTTGCTGAATGAAGCGTTACGCCATCCGTATGGCGATTAACGATCGCCGCGCGGCTGCGGTCGCGGCACGAAAAAGGGCGGCAGCCGAAGCCACCGCCCGCAGGGACGCGTCACGCCAAGGGGTCAGGCGTTGCACGCGATCTTGATCTCCTTCGCGCTCGGACGAGCCGCGGCCTGGATCACCACGGGACGTCGAACCCCGGCCTCTCGCCGGTGCGCAGCCGCCGACTGCTGCTGGTTGGAGCGGGCCTGCAGCACGCTCGACGGATCGCTCAGCCATGAGACCGCGAGCGCGCCATCGATGTCGGAGCGGACGAGGCCGATATCCTTCAGTCCACGCTCGTCGAGCTCGCTGAGGCGCATCACCTCGCGGCGGTGCACGAAAGCGCGCACCAGATTCTTCGTGCCCGTGACCATCAGGACGGCGGCACGCGCCGCGCCGCCGGCAACGGCAGACAAGGTCTTCGTGACGAAGGTCATGACCAGCATGACAGCCTCCTCGGGGTTGGACGGTTCATGCTCCACCCGGATCGCGACATCGGCCGGCAGGAGCGGGACAGTGACCAAACGATAACTCCACGCTGGTCATCAGCCAAACGAATGGTTATGATGTTTAGCACAACCGATCTTGATGAACCTCTGGGAGGAGGCCGGCATGGCCCATGTGCTCGACGCCGATCAGCTCAAGACCTTCGTCGCCATCGCCGACACCGGCTCCTTCACCCGCGCCGCCGAGATCGTGTTCAAGACGCAATCGGCCGTTTCAATGCAGATGAAGCGGCTTGAGGAACGCGTCGGCCGGCCGCTCTTCGGCCGCGACGGACGCCACGCCAAGCTGACCGAGGATGGCGAGCGCCTGCTCGACTATGCTCGCCGCATCGTCCGGCTCAACCTCGAATGCGTCGCGAGCTTCACCGAGGCCGATCTCAAGGGCCGCATCCGGCTCGGCGTGCCCGACGACTATGCCGATCGCTACCTGCCGGAGATCCTGGCGCGCTTCGCGCACTCCAATCCGCGCACCGAGGTCACCGTGGTCTGCGAGCCGACGCCGATGCTGGCGGAGCGTATCGGGTCGGGCGACATCGACCTTGCCATCATCACCCATGTCGAGGGTCGCGGCCAGGGCGAGATCATCCGGATCGAGCCGCTGCTCTGGGTGACCTCGGCGCGCCATTGCGTCCACGAGGAGGACCCGCTGCCCCTGGCGCTGGGACGGCCGACCTGCAATTGGCGCCAGGCGGCGGTCGAGGCGCTGGAAAGCAAGGGACGGCGCTTCCGCGTGCTCTATGCCAGTTGGAACTCGACCGCGGTCGGCGCGGCGGTTGTGGCGGGGCTCGCCGTCTCGGTGCTGCCGGAAAGCGCTGTCAGGCCGGGCATGCGCATCCTTGGGCCGGCGGAAGGCTTCTCCACCCTGCCCTCCTGCAAGATCGGCCTGCTGCGCACGCGGCACGACCCATCGATTCTGTCGAACCCACTCGCCGAGCACATCATCCAGAGCCTGGACAACCTGCAGAGCTTCAAGGTGGCGGCGGAGTAGGCGAGCAGGCGCTTATGGCGCTGGGGGGCGATAGCTGAGAACGACTTTGAACGAGCGGAAATCCTTGGTCGTGAACCCCCAGTCGTTGGCCAAGCCGAGAATGATGGGCTGATGGGTGTAGGTCGCGACAACCGCCACGCCTTTGTCTTTATTCTCCAATCTCCCCATGGCGTCGGCATTCACGTCCGTTGGCAGATACGTCATGTATCCGCCGATCTCTTCGACACGGTTGTTGTCCTTGGTGAAGTAGGCCATCACGATTTGAACCGTCCCAAGTTTTGGGGCGATGTTCGCGCGCCTTGCGAGAATCGAGTCCATTACGGGAATAGCGCATCCTGGAGCGCCTTTGCAGGCTGCCAAGACTTGCGCAACCTCAGCCGTCACCCGATTCAAGTCGCGCCGAATCGTGATCGCCTGAGTCACGTCGACGGCCCCCGAGAGCATGGTGAACATACCCATGCCGATCAGGGCGAACTCGACGGCCGCGACACCGCTCTGATCGCTGACCAGATTGCGCCGCTTTGCGCGTCGGAACATGCTGGAGAACAGCTTCATCACGGCCTCGTATATAAGGCGGCCGCGGCAACATGGAGCGTTGGCAGGCCTGGGACGAAGGTCAAGACTCGAGCTCTTGCCCGGATCAGCATCACGGTTCCCGAAGCTCCCGCGACAAAGACCGCTCCCGCGACCGGTTGCGCACTCGTTGAGTAACTCGCCAGGGGCTGGGTCTCCAGCAGCAGATTGGCTGCACAGTCGTCGAGCGCGATCATTCGCCCGCAAATCTGCGCAGCGACCTGGGTACGATTGCCAGCATAAGTGCCGGCGGTCCGGCCGGTCGCTGCTTCCGACACGGCGTCATGGAGATACATCTGCGCCGTGAAAGCGAGTGCGAACTGGATGATGCCGAGCATCGAGGCGATGAAGATCAGGCCGATGAAGGCAAACTCGACCGCGGTCGAGCCCGCAACGTCGCGGCCAAATCGCCCAAGCCGCGCCGCCAATCGCTTCGCATCGATCCGTGGAAACGTGCTTCTGACCATGCGGCGCTCCGTCACGGACAAGTGCCGCTGCAAAAGCGGATATAGTCAATCAGGCCGCCATAGGTGTCCTCACGGCCAGCGGCCTGGAAGAAGATGCGATAGGTCCCCGCCGTTGTGACTTTCAACGGTATCTTCCGCTCGGTCCACTTGTCGGTGTGCACGCAAACATCGACCTGATCGGTGGCCTTGTCCACGTCTTTGGAAGGCGTCGAATAGCTACCCGATTTCTTCTGGAAGAAGACTTCGATGCGGTTGGTCTTCTCTCGCCAATCCGCCGCCTTGAGCTTGTCCCATACCGTTTGCGCATCGGTCTTGTAGGCGCACAACGTCTGGCTGCCATAGGCTGGATTGCGCTCTCGCGCGATATACCAGTAGCTCAGCTCGTAGTCGCCCTTCGCAAGGTTCGTGAACTCGCGCCACATGCTCGAATTGGTCTTGCAGCCCGATGTGTAGCAGTGCGAATCCAGCTCGGCGAAGAAGTTACCGAAGCGGATCGTGTTGGCCGCGAGCTCAGGGATACCGTTGATCTCGATACCGCCCTGGTTGCTCTGCGTCGTCCAGCCATTCCAGTTCTTCAAAACGGTCCAGCTGTTCGAAGCAACGTTATGGCCGGTCTCCCAGGATTCCATGAACAGGACCGTGCCCGGCCCAACGGGTTCACCAGACCCACCAGGCGTACCCAGCACGTAACCGCAGCGACGCTCCACCCGAAGCGCTATGGTGTCATAGCCCAGTATGCCGCCGAATGAGTTTGTGCTTGTCGCGGTCGCAACGGCGGTGATGACATTGTTCGCGAGCGTACTTGTCACGGTGATGCCACTGACGCCAGACAGGGAAATGCCGGCGACCCGGCCCCTGATTTCAGTATTGGCGAGCGGAGTATAATCCTTTTTTGGATCAGCCCCTGTCTTGTACGACTGAGAATTGATCTTGAGCGCCGCTTCCCGGCAGCCGATCTCGACCTCGTTGGCGATATGCTGGCGGCGGGACGCTGCCTGGCTGAAATCGATGCCGCCACCGACCGCGAGCGCAATCACCGGCACAGACATGCCGAACATCAGCGCGCTGACACCGCGTGTATCTTTCAGGAAGGATCGGAACAGGCCGGACATCGGAGGGCCTCGCAAACGCTACAGGCAAGCAACGGGACGATTGCCGGAACGCTAGGCGCAACGCGATTGAGAAAACCTTTCCAGGACCTGTGAATGTCTCTGGTATCGCTGGGAAATCCGCCTGATCGCATGATCTTCGGGCGGTATGGTAAAATGCAGTTAAAACTGAATGGAGAGTCGACACAGGCTCAGGCGCCGCCCGGCCGCAGTGATCAAGCAGGGGCTCTCAACTGGGGCGTCGAGCCGGATGCCGGCCAGTTCGGCGCCAACAGCGCTGAAGCGCGGCAATCGCCGTGGCCGGAACTAAAACCATAGTCGGGCACGGCCGCAGCCGGACGCGCCCCGCTCTGACCATTGCGCGGAAGCCGAAGGCGAGCGTTCCGCACGTTTGTCAAGCCGCGGCTACAAAGCCAGTTCCGAAAACACCGGCTCGACCTTGCCGCCCCAAGCGCCCTGCTCGCGCACGGCCAGGCGCTCGGCGAGCGTACGGCCGCTCTCCGCGATGACGGCGACCGGTTCGAGATAGACCGTCTCGTCGCGCCCTTGCCCGTCGAGCCTAGCCCGGCGGGCGAGGCCGGCGCGCGACAACTCGACCACCTCGCGGGCGAGGTCCCGCAGCGGGCGGTTCCCGATCCGGGCGTTCAGCCCCGCCTTCGGCACCGTGTCGCGCAGGTGCTGGCGCTCCTCGGTGCTCCAGCCCTTGACCAGGTCCCAGGCCGCAGCGAGCGCGCCGTCGTCATAGAGCAGGCCGACCCAAAAGGCCGGCAGCGCATTCAGCATCTCCACCGGGCCGGCATCGGCGCCGCGCATCTCGATATAGCGCTTCAGCCGCACTTCCGGGAACAAGGTCCCGAGATGGTTGACCCAGTCCGACATGGTGGCGCGCTCGCCCGGCAATTGCGGGAGCCTGCCGGCGAGCAGGTCGCGGAAGGAGGAGCCGGCGACGTCGTGATAGGTGTCGCCGCGCTTGACGAAATACATGGGCACGTCGAGCGCCCAATCGACATAGGCCTCATAGGACATGCCTGCGTCGAAGGCGAAGGGCAGCATGCCGGAGCGGGCATTGTCGGTGTCGCGCCAGATCTCGGAGCGCATCGACTGGAAACCGTTGAGCTTGCCTTCGCTCAAGGGCGAGGCGGCGAAGAGCGCCGCCGCCAGCGGCTGCAGGGCGAGCGAGACCCGCAATTTGCGCACCATGTCGGTCTCGCTGGCGAAGTCGAGATTCACCTGCACCGTGCAGGTGCGGAACATCATGTCGAGGCCGCGCGTGCCGACCTTCGGCATGTAATTCTTCATGATCTGATAGCGCCGCTTCGGCATCATCGGCGTCTGCTCGCGGGTCCAGAGCGGCGAGTGCCCGAGCGGCAGGAAGCCGATGCCATGCGGCTGCGCCACCGCCTTCAGATCCATGAGGTGCTGGTCGAGTTCGCTGGCCGTCTCATGCACATTTGCAAGCGGCGCGCCGGAGAGCTCGAACTGGCCGCCGGGCTCCAGCGAGATCGCGCCGCCGCCGTCCGGACCCGCGAGGCCGATGACATGGCCGGCATCGAGGATCGGCTCCCAGCCGAGGCGCGTCTGCATGCCCTCGAGCAGCTGCCTGATGCCGCCACTGCGGCCGGCGGCAGCGCCCTCATAGGGAACCGGGCTGAGATCGTCGCGATAGAACGGGAATTTCTCGTGCTCGGTACCGAGCCTGAATTCGGAAGCCGGCTTTTCACCCTGCGCGATCCAGCCGACGAGTTCGGCCTTCGAGCTGATCGGAGTCGAATCGGATACGTCGCGGGCCATTTGCGCTCCGGCATGCGTGCACCGGCGCGCCGCCTGCCGATTGGGGCAGCCGGCCGCGCGCCTGATCGAGTGCGACAGGAGCAGCAGGAGCGAACGCCCCGCCACGCCACGCGCTGAGGAGCGCCAGCAATAGGCGAGCGGCGACCATCCGACAACGACCGCAAACGCGTGCGGATACGCGCCGACCTTGCATCAATGCATGATCGTAAAGCTGTCAGGCCGCACCGCGCAGCAGATTTGCACCTTTCGGCACGAGGCCGTCATCGTCCACGCGCGTCTGCGCGGCGATCCAGTCGGTGACGGCGACAAGGCCGGCACTTTGCCCGCCGGAGCCGGCGCGCGCCTCCTCGAAGATCGCGAGTTGCATGTCGGCACTGGTGCCGCCGGCGATGATCGTGCGGCAATGGGCGAGATCGAGCCCGCAGCCAAGCACGGCGGCATCCTCGTCGAGGACCTCCAGCAGCTCGTCCAGCACCTGCCCGACCGGCAGCATGGCGCGGCGCTTCTCACAGACGAAGCCGCCATGCAGGCCATAGCGCTGCGCGCGCCAGATGTTCTCGCCAGCGAGGGCGCGCGAGGCGGCGGTCAAATCGGCGTTGAGTCCGGGGTTGCGGGCGAGATGGCGCACCAGGCAGCGATAGAGCGCGGTGATGGCGAGCGTGTCGTCGAGCCGGGTGCAGCTGTCGGCGACGCGCAGCTCTAGCGTCGGGTGCTGGTGCGAGGGCCGGATCGCCCACCAGATGAAGCTGGAATCGCGCATGGCCCCCGAGGCCACCATGGTATCGACATAGGTCCGGTAGTCGGCGGCGTCGGTGAAGAGCTCCGGCAGACCGGTGCGCGGCAATTCGGCATAGGCGCAGAGCCGGTAGCCCATCAACCCGGTGCGCCGCCCCTGCCAGAAGGGCGAGGAGGTCGAGAGCGCGAGCAGCAGCGGCAGATAAGGCAGCATCCTGACCATGATCGAGATGCGCTGGTCCTCGTCGGGCACCTCGACATGGACATGCAGGCCGCAGAGCTGGTTGCGGCTGCCGAGCATCTGCAGATCGCGCATGATGCCGTCATAGCGCTTGGCTTCGGTGGCGCGCTGGCGCACCCAGACGGCGCTCGGATGGGTGCCGCTGGCGAGCAGGAGCATGCTGTGCTCGCGCGCGAGTGCGGCGAGCCCCGAGCGCAGCCGGTGCAGGCAATGGCGGGCCTGGGTCATGCTTTCGCAGACAGGCGTCGCCACCTCGATCTGCGATTGCAGCATCTCGCGTTGCAGTTCTTCCGGGAAGGCGGCCTGCGCCGCCTCGATGAAACGCGGTGCGATCTTGCGCACGGCGCCGCGGCTTTCAGCGTCGGACAGGAAATATTCTTCCTCGACGCCGAAGCGGTAGGCGCTGCTCACCATGATGTCTCTCCCCCGTGGCGGGCCGCTCCGAAGCGAAGCAGCGGCGCCAGACTGCCAGTCAATGAGTCGGAACTGCGACCAGCGGCGCAGTTTCCACGCCTAAACGCGGAAGCAGCCGTGGCGTTCCAAGCGGCAGCGAAGAGGCCGAAGCCTTGTAAGTCACGGAGCTATCTGGTGGACCAATCGCCGAGCGTCGCCTGGACGACGGCGAGCGCCGCGACCGCAGCGGTATCGGCCCGCAGGACGCGCGGGCCGAGCGAGAGGCGCAGCACCCGCTGGCGCTGGAGAATCAGCTTGCGCTCCGATTCGTCGAAGCCGCCCTCCGGACCGATCAGCACCGCGAGCGGCCCGCGCGGCGCCGCTTGCAGGGCGGCGATGGGGCTCTCCGGTTCCTGTGCCTCGTCGCAGAAGATCAGCAGCCGTTCGGGCTCGAGCGCAGCCAGCGCCGCGGCGAGCGGCTGCTCCGGCCTGATCTGCGGCAAGGCGAGGATGCCGCATTGCTCGGCCGCCTCGATCGCATTGGCGGCGAGTCGGTCGAGATTGAGCCGGGAGACCTGGGTGAAGCGGGTCAGCACCGGCTGGAGCACGCCCGCACCCATCTCGACCGCCTTCTGCGCCATATAGTCGAGCCGCGCATGCTTCAGCGGCGCGAAGAGATAGATGAGATCGGGCGCCGGCGGCTGCGGTCGTGCCAGCTGCAGCGCCTCGAGGCTGGCCTGCTTGCGTCCCTCCGCCCTGATCGCGCAGAGCCACTCGCCATCGCGGCCGTTGAAGGCGAGGATCGTGTCGCCGCTGCGCAATCTCAGCACGTTGAGCAGATAATTGGCCTGATCGCGCGCGAGTTCCAGCACGGCGCCTGCCATCAGCGGCGCCTCGCAATACAGCCGGTGCTTGGTGAAATCCCGCATGCGCTTCGAATCCGATCCCGTCTGAACGGCGCGAAAGTCGCCACAATCCCACGCTATCGGCAAGCGGATCGAGGCGAAATGCGAGCCGGCGCTTGTTGGCGCACGGCTCTGGCTGTTATGGAAAGGCCCGCAGCGCCGGGACGGGCGTGGGTGACGGGACAAGAGCGGAGCGGATGATGCGGCGATACGCGACCCTGAAGCTGGCGGCGATGCTGGCTGGGCTGGGCCTGGCCGAGCCGGCATTGGCGCAGGTGCCCTCGGGCTGCGAGAACATCCAGAAGCTGATGCAGGAGCGCCAGTCGATCGTCGGGCAGCTCAATGCGAACGCCAAGGCCAAGCGCAAGATGACGCCGCAGCAGGCCTGCAGCATCCTGGGCCGGCTGGTCGGCAACGGCAACACCTTGATCAAGTTCGCCACGGCCAATCAGGACTGGTGCCAGATTCCGCCGACCTTCGTCGAGGGCATGAAGGCCGACAACGAGAAGGCTGGCGCGGTTCGCGGCCAGGCCTGCAATGCGGTGAAGCAGCAGGCGCAGATGCAGCGCCGCGCCCAGCAGCAGGCACAGCAGCAGAGCGCCAACCCGTTCGGCGGCGCCGATTCCATCACCGGCGGCCCGATGCGCGTGCCGCAGGGCGCGCTCTAAATCGGCCGGCGCCGCCATGGCGTCGTCCCCAAACGTCACCGACACGCCGCTTCCCGACGCGCTCAAGGGCCATTGGGTCGATACGCGCGCGCCGAAACGCCTGCGCCCCTATCTCAAGCTCGCCAGGATCGAGCGCCCGATCGGCTGGCAGCTCTTGCTGCTGCCGTGCTGGTGGGCCGCCGGGCTCGCGGCGATCTCGGCCGGGCTGCCTTTCCCCAATCTCTGGCACTGCCTCTTTTTCCTGATCGGCGCGATCGTGATGCGCGGCGCCGGCTCGACCTTCAACGACATCGTCGACCGCAAGCTCGACGCGCAAGTGGCGCGCACCCGCGGCCGGCCCTTGCCCTCCGGTCAGGTCAGCCCGAAGCAGGCCGCCCTCTTCATGGTCGGCCTGTCGCTGGTCGGCTTCGTCGTGCTGCTGCAGTTCAATCGCTTCACGGTGATCGCCGGCATCGCCTCGCTGGCGATCGTCGCGATCTACCCGTTCATGAAGCGGATCACCAACATGCCGCAATTCGTGCTCGGCCTCGCCTTCTCCTGGGGCGGGCTCGTCGGCTGGAGCGCGGTGTTCGGCCAACTGGATGCCCCGGCCTATCTGATCTATGCCGCCGCGGTGTTCTGGACGATCGGCTACGACACGATCTACGCGATGCAGGACATCGAGGACGACGTGATCGCCGGGATCAAGTCGAGCGCCCGCTATTTCGGCGCCTTCACCCAGCAGGCGGTCGGGCTCTGCTATGGCGCGACGATCGCGCTCGCCGGCGTCGCTGCCTGGCTCGCGGGCGCGGGGCCCGTCGCCTTCATCGGTCTCGGGCTGTTCGCGCTGCACCTGGGCTGGCAGGTCCACAGCATTGCCGGGGCCGACGGGCCCACGGCGTTGAAGCTGTTCCGGTCGAACTGGCATGCCGGCCTGCTGCTCGCAGCCGGCTTTGCGCTCGACGCGCTGGTGAAGTTCGCGTTCTAGAGCATTTTTTAGGCGAAGTGGACACCGGTTCGCGTGAAGAAAATGCGATAAAACAAGGATCTAGAACATTTCCGCGATTCGAAGAATTGCGGAATTGCTCTAGGATAGAACCTCACCCTTGATCACCACCGGGCGCTCGGCCAAGCGGCTGGTCTTGCGCCGGGTCAGGAAGCGCGGCCGGCGGCCGGCGAGCAAGGCATGCCGACGGCGGATGCGGATCGCACCCAGCGCGACCCGGCCGACCTGCGGATAAGGCTCGGTGATCGCGCCGTCGCTGGTTTCGAGCAGAAGCGGCAGGCCGCTGACCCGGCCGGCATCGCGCCAGACGGCGATGGCATCGTCCTGGTCGAGAACGGCGACGACGACCGAGCGGCCATCGCCAGCGGTCAGAGCGAGCTGGAAACGGTCATCGTCGGCGATCGCGGCGCCGGCGAGGCGCAGCGCGATGCCGCGCCAACCAGAGCCGCCGCGCAGGATGCGTACCGGCCCGACGCGCTCGATGCGGGGTCCGTCGGACTGCTGCGGCGCAGGCGCCGGCTGTGAGGGCTGTCCGCTCTGGTTATGTGCGCTGCCGGGGAAGATCGGCGCGCAGCCGACATCCCCGGCAGCCGGCGTGACGCTGGCCATCGGTTTTAACGCCTCTCTTCAAATCCCTGCTGCCCGGAACCCTCTGGCGATGCGGGGTTCTCGGACTTTGCAGGCACGAGATTGGCCGCAAGGGTTGTCCGAGCGCTTAAGCTTGAGGGTTAAACAAAGGTGATGAAGCGGTTTTCGGCCCTCTTCCGGTCGGTTTCCCGGTTGATGCTTGACGGAATCTTTCTGGCGATGGTGGCTTTTTCATTGTTCATCCGCCTCGCAAAGCCGTAACGAAGCCCGATGACATCGACACCACTGCCAATCGCCCGTGAACTTCTGCCCGCCGTCGAAGCCGCTTGCCGCGAAGCCGGTGGGCTCGCGCTCGACCTGTTCCGCCCCGGCGCGAAGACCGCGGCGAAAACCTGGTCCAAGGCCGGCGGCTCGCCGGTGACGGAAGCCGATATCGGCGTCGACACCTTCCTGAACATGCGCCTCTCGGCCCTGCTGCCGGAGGCGGCCTGGCTCTCGGAGGAGACGGCCGACGATACGATCCGCCTGTCGCGCCGCTTCGTCTGGGTGGTCGACCCGATCGACGGCACCCGCGCCTTCATGTCGGGCTCGCCCGATTGGGCGGTCTGCGTCGCCCTGCTCGACGAAGGCAGGCCCGTCCTCGGCGTCGTGCATGCGCCCGCGGCAGCGACGACCTATACGGCGACCGGCGGCGGCGGTGCGCTGAGCAATGGCAGACCGATCCGGACGACCGGTCTCGCGACGCTCACCGGCGCCCGCATCGCCGGCCCCAAGCCGATGCTCGAGGCGCTGGCACGACATGAGAGCTTCATCGCCGCCGACAAGATTCCGTCGCTGGCGCTGCGCCTGACCCGCATCGCCGACGGCAGCATCGATGCCGGGCTGGTTTCGCCCGATGCGCGCGACTGGGACCTCGCCGCCGCCGACCTCATCCTCGCCGAAGCCGACGGGCGGGTCGTGACCGCGGAAGGCGCTTCCTTGAGCTATAACCGCGAGGTGCCGGTCCATGGCATGCTGATGGCATCCGGGAGCGGCCTCGCCGCGCCGCTCGCCGAGGCGCTGCGTCGCTTGCGCGAAAGCCAGCCGCAGCATGGGTGAGCGCGGCGCAACGCCGCTGCCGCGACGTCAGGGCATAAACTGCCGGAAATAACCGCAATTTGTTGGCGATCGGCCCTCGCGTGCGCGCAGCTGATGGCTTATCTGATCGCACGGCGAAAATGCGGGCGAGCACGGTCGGGGCAGGTCCGGCCATGCGTCGGCTCGCTGTCGGCAGAGATTTTCAGGACACCGATCGGAGACGGACGATGAGCACGAGCCAGGACACCAAGCAGCTGCTGCACCTCGTGATCGGCGGCGAACTGAGCTCGCTCGACGGAGTCGAGTTCAAGGACCTCTCCAAGCTCGACATTGTCGGCGTCTACCCCAATTACGCCGCCGCCCATGCCGCTTGGAAGGCGAAGGCGCAACAGACCGTCGATCAGGCCCAGACCCGCTATTTCGTCGTCCACCTGCATCGCCTGCTCGATCCCTCGACAGCCCAGAGCTGATCTGAAAGACGCTACAGTCCGGTTCGATGGGATTTTCGCTGCTCAAGACGAAGTTCGCGCAGGAGGCGCTCGGGCGCAGCCTCGCCTATTATCTGCGCCTGGTCCGGCGCACGAACCGCTTCGTCGTCGAGCCGGCCGATGTCTATGAGCAGGTCCGCGGCGAGCTGCCGCTGATCATCGCGATGTGGCACGGCCAGCACGTCATGATCCCGTTCGCCCGGCCGGACTGGATGCCATCCTGCTCGCTGGTCTCGCGCCATGGCGATGGCGGCTTCAACGCAGTGGCGCTGCGCGAGCTCGGCATCGGCGCGATCCGCGGATCGGGCGCCTCGGGCAAGAAGGTCCGCGAGAAGGGCGGCGCGCCCGCCTTCCTCGCCATGGTCCGGCGGCTCGCCGCCGGCGACACCATGGTGCTGACCGCCGACATCCCCAAGCGCGCCCGCATCTGCGGCCCGGGCATCGTCCAATTGGCGCGCGCCTCGGGGCGGCCAATCCACCCGATAGCGGTGGTGACCAGCCGGCGGATCGACTTCAACAGCTGGGATCGCGCCTCGATCGGCCTGCCCTTCGGCCGCGGCGCCATCGTCGTCGGCGATCCCGTGCGGGTCGCGCGCGAGGCGGATGAGGCGACCTGCGAGGCGGCGCGCCTCGCCGTCCAGGCGGGGCTGGATGCCGTGCACGAGCGCGCTTATGCGCTGATCGGCGCGCGCGACCCCGGCGCCGGCCTGCGCGAGGCCCAGGCCGCAAAGGCTCTTGCCAGAGCCGACGCCGCATGATCGGCCGCAGCTTCATCATCCAGGTCTATCGGACGCTGACCGCCCTGCTTGAGCCGGCCGCCGCCGGCCTGCTGCTCTGGCGACGCCGGCGCGGCAAGGAGGATCCGGCCCGGCTCTCGGAGCGGCGCGGGCATCCGAGCGTCGAGCGGCCGGCGAAGACGCTGGTCTGGCTGCACGGCGCCAGCGTCGGCGAGACGGTGACGCTGCTGCCGCTGATCGAACGCCTGCAGCGGCGCGGGCTCGCGGTGCTGGTGACCTCGGGCACCGTGACCTCGGCGCGGCTTTTGTCGCAGCGGCTGCCGGCCGGGACGATCCACCAGTTCCTGCCGCTGGACGTGCCGCGCTATATGCGCCGCTTCCTCGACCATTGGCAGCCCGATCTCGGCCTGATCTGCGAATCCGAGATCTGGCCGAACCTGATGATCGAATCCGGCAAGCGCGGCGTGCCGCTCGTCCTGGTCAATGCGCGCATGTCGGAGCGCTCCTTCCGGCGCTGGTACAAACTCCCCAAGACCTCGCGCTATCTGCTCTCCGGCTTCGACCGCTGCCTGGCGCAGTCGCAGGAGGACGGGCAGCGCCTCGCCCAGCTCGGCGCGCCACGCGTCAGCATCGCCGGCAATCTCAAATTCGACGTTCCCGCGCTGCCGGCCGATCCCAATACGCTCGCTTTGCTCGATGGCCTTGTCGCCGGCCGGCCGGTCTGGGTCGCCGCCTCGACCCATCCGGGCGAGGAGGAGGACGTGCTCGCCGCCCATCTCGGTGTCAGCGCGCATCTGCCCAAGCTCCTCACCATCGTCGTGCCGCGCCATCCCGATCGTGGCGGCGAGGTCGCGGCGTTGGCGCAGGCCAACGGCGTCGCCAGCGCCCGCCGTTCGCTCGGCCACCTGCCCGAGCGCGACATCGACTTCTACATCGCCGACACGCTCGGCGATCTCGGCCTGTTCTACCGGCTGGCGCCGGTCGCCTTCATCGGTGGCTCGCTCGCCCCGATCGGCGGCCACAACCCGATCGAGCCGGCCAAGCTCGGCTGCGCCCTGCTGCATGGCCCGCTCATCCACAAATCCGCCGATCTCTTCGCCGCTTTCGACGCCGGCGGCGGCGCCATCCAGGTCGCCGACCGGCAGGAGCTCGCCCAGGCCGTGCATCGCTGGCTCAGCGATCCGGCCGCAGCCCGCCAGGCCGCACGAGCCGCGGCCCGCACCAGCACCGAGCTCAGCGGCGCGCTCGACCGCACGGTCCAGGCGATCGAGCCACTGCTGCTGCGCGCCACGATCGGTCAACGGGAGAGCGTGGAGTGATGCGCGCGCCGGGCTTCTGGTGGCGCTCGCCGCCATCCGCCCTCGCCTGGCTGCTGCAACCCTTCGGAGCGCTCTACGGCGCGATCACGCTGCAGCGAATGCGTCGCCCCGGCGCCGAGACCGGCATCCCGGTGATCTGCGTCGGGAATTTCGTCGCGGGCGGCGCCGGCAAGACGCCGACCACTCTGGCGCTCGCCTCCAGGCTCTCTGCGCTGGGCGAGACGCCCTTCGCTCTGACCCGTGGCTATGGCGGCAGGCTGCCCGGCCCTTTGCGTGTCGACCCGGCCCAGCACGGTCCCGGGGATGTCGGCGATGAACCACTGCTGCTGGCCTCCCGCCTGCCGACGATCGTGGCCCGCGAACGGCCTGCGGGCGCTTTGCTCGCGCGCGAGGCCGGCGCCAGCCTCGTCCTGATGGATGACGGGCTGCAGAACCCCTCGCTGCACAAGGATCTGCGGCTGGCGGTGGTCGACGGCGCGGTCGGCGTCGGCAACGGCCTGTGCCTGCCGGCCGGACCGCTCCGTGCGCCGCTCGCCGGCCAGCTCGGGCAGATCGATGCGATCGTCCTGATCGGCGAAGGCGCGGCAGGCGAGCATGTCGCTGCCGCGGCAGCCGCTGCCGGCAAAGGCGTGCTGCGAGCGAGGCTCGTACCGCCAGCCGATATCCAGGCGCAGCTCGCCGGCCTGCCGGTTCTGGCGGTATCGGGAATCGGCCGGCCCGGGAAGTTCGCGGCGACATTGCGCGCCGCCAGAGTCCGGCTCATCGGCGAGCACGCCTATGGCGACCATCACGCCTATACGGCGGGCGAGGTCACGGCGCTGATCACCGAGGCGAAAGCGAAAGCCTGCCGCATCGCCGTCACCGAGAAGGACATGGTCAAGCTGGCGCCGCTCTGGCCCGCGGCGGAGCGCTCGCTGCTGCTATGCGTGCCGGTTGCGCTAGCCTTCGAGGACGAAGCGGCCCTCGATGCGCTGTTGCGCGAATGCCTTGCAAAAACCCGGTCAGGCGCGCCCGGCACGGCGCAAGCGCAATAGCACGGCCTCGGGCGAGACATAGGCCTCCTGCCAGTCCACAGACCAGTAGCGCAGATCCTCGAGCCGGATCGGCGCGCCGGTGACGGCGCAGCGGACGAAGGCGCCGGGACGCACGACACGGAACTCGCCATGGCCGTAATCGACCAGCGCTTCCGATCCGGAGGGAGGCAGGCGTTCGTTGATGTTCATCACGGAGCCGGGCGATCGAGCGGCGGAAAGCTAACGTACAGGTTGCAGTACGGCGCAACCATCTCTGAATCAACGCATTGTTCCAGCATGGTCTTTCTGTGATAGCGTCAGTTGCGATGATGTCCAGCCTGACCCGCGCCAAGACCCTGGCGATTGGTCTACTCTCCCTGCTCGCGGCGCCCGCGATCGCGGGCGGCTACGAACGCGTCCGTATCCCACACGACGACTACCAGCTCGATGCGGTGATGTTCCGCCCGGCGGGGCCGGGCCCTTTCCCCGCGGTCGTCGCCCTGCATGGTTGCGGGGGCCTCTGGCGCGAGCCGAACAAGCTCTCGACACGGCACAGCGATTGGGGTGAGCGCCTGGCCGCGACCGGACTGATCGTGCTGATGCCCGACAGCTACGGCTCGCGCGGACTCGGTTCGCAATGCGGCGTCAAGGACGTCACCATTCGCGCCAGCCGCGAGCGCGTCGGCGACGCGATGGCGGCCCGCCGCTGGCTGCAGGACCGCCCCGATGTGCGCCGCGACGCGATCGCGTTGCTGGGCTGGTCCGGCGGCGGCTCGACCCTGCTCGCCGCGATCCGCAAGGACCGCAGGCCGGCCGACCGCCAGCCCGATTTCACCCGCGCCGTGGCGTTCTATCCGGGCTGCCGCACCCAGTCGGAGTCGGGCAGCTTCGAGGCGCGCCTGCCGACCCTGATCCTGATGGGCGATGCCGACGACTGGACGCCGCCCGGCCCTTGCGACTTCCTCGCCAAATCCGCCCGCGCTCGCGGCGAGCCGGTCGAGCTCGTGCTCTATCCCGGCGCGGTGCATGATTTCGATCACCCCCGCCTGGACAAGCGCGAGAAGGAAGGCGTCGCCTATTCGGCCTCCGGGACCGGCAAGGTCACGATCGGCACCGACCCCGCAGCACGCGACGACGCGATCAAGCGGGTCAAGGCCTTCCTGATGGGCAAATAAGCCGGCGGAGGCCTCGGGTGGCTATCGCACCGAGGCTGCGAGCGCCACAGCGGGCTTGTCGCCGAGAAGCGAACGCGCAATGTCCTGCGCCAGGCAGGCATAGCCGGCATCGCTCATATGGAAGCGGTCGCCGGCGAGCGCGGCCATGAAACCATCAGCATCGCGCTGGTACCAGCCCAGCATCGCCTGATAGCGGGAGAGCACCGGGACAGCCTGCGCCCGGGCGATTTCGGCGATGGCGTCGACATAGGCGCGATAGCGCGCCGTCTCCTTGATGCCGGGATAGAACTGCGGGTCGAGGATGACGAGCCGGGTTTTGGCCCGCTTGGCAGCCGCGATCCCGTCGGCGACGAGATTGCGGAAGGTGCCGAGATCGCCGCCGGTCACGGCGTCGTTGGTCCCGACCTGCCAGATCACCAGATCGTAGCGGCCGTCCGCCAAGGCGCCCTTGAGACGCGAGAGCGTCTGCGGCGCGGTCTCGCCGCCGATGCCGGCATTGACCATCTCGATGGATCGGCCAGAGAGCCCCTCGCGCAGCAATGAGCTGAGCCGAGCCGGATAGGTCTTGTCCTTGCCGCTGGCGCCGATCCCTTCGGTCGAGGACGAGCCGATGGCGAGGATGCGCAAGGAGGAGCTGCCCTTGCTCCAGGCCGAAGCGAGATCGGCGGCATCGCGCGTCAGAGTCGTCGGCTTGCAGATGAATTCGGATGCGCTCGCCTGCTGCGGCGGCAGGCCGATGAAGGCAAGCATCGCAAAGGCGCAAGCAAGGCCTGTCCGGAAACCGGCGAGCATCAAGGAGCATTCCCCCAACCGCTATCAGCCAGCGATTATCCAGAGCTAGCTGAACGCTGTCTGAACGGGAGCCGGCTCACCCAAATTGGTGGTGAATGAGCGGTTTTCGGAATGTCAGAACAGATCGCCCTGCCCGCTCCCGCCGGCCGGCTTGCGGGAGGCCTGTCGAGGCGCGCCCCCGCCCGGCACGATCGCACCGAAACTGCCATCGGCCAGCGTGACCTGCAGGGCCAATCCCGGCCGCGCCGCCGCAGCGCTGCGCAGCAGATTGCCGTCCTCGTCGCGCACCAGCGCATAGCCGCGCGCCAGCACCGCCTGCGGCCCGAGCGAGGCGGCGAGCGCCCAGACGCCGTCGAGCCGGTCGCGGCGGCGCTGGATCTGACGGCTGAAGGCCGCGACCGCGCGCGCAGTGATCGCGTCAAGCCGGTCGCCGGCACGGGCGATGCGGTCGCGCTCGGCGCGAAGCAGTGCACCCCGCGCCGCCGCGAGGCGCTTGCCGAGTCCGTCGAGCCGAGCCGCATGGGTCGCGAGCCGCGCCGCCGGCGATTGCGCATGCAGGCGCCGGTCGAGTTGGGCGAGGCGCTGCTCATAGGCGCGGGCGTTACGGGCCAGGGCCGGGCCAAGCTTGGCCGCTGCGAGATCGAGCCGCTGGCGCGGCGCCGCCAGCAAGGTTTCGGGCGTCGGCAAAGCGCGGGCGAGCGCGCGCAGATCGCTCCGGCGCCGCTCTGACAGGCGCAGGGTCGCTCCCGACAGCCGGCGCGACAGGTCGGTCACCTGCGCCAGCAATTCGGCCCGAACCGGCACGACCTTTTCGGCTGCGCCGGTCGGCGTGGGGCTGCGCAGATCGGCGGCATGGTCGATCAGGGTGACATCGGTCTCGTGGCCGACGGCCGAGACCAGCGGGATCAGCGAGGCGGCGGCGGCGCGCACCACCACCTCCTCATTGAAGCCCATCAGGTCTTCGAGCGAGCCGCCGCCACGCGCGACGATGATCACATCGGGGCGCGGGATCCGGCCGTTCTCGGGAAGCGCATTGAATCCGGTGATCGCATTGGCGACCTCGGCCGCACTGGTCTCGCCCTGGACGCGCACCGGCCAAACCAGGACATGGCGCGGAAAGCGCTCCTCCAGCCGGTGCAGGATGTCGCGGATGACGGCGCCGGTCGGTGACGTCACGACGCCGACGACGCGCGGCAGGAACGGGATGAGCTGCTTGCGGCCCGGATCGAACAGTCCCTCGGCCGCGAGCTTCTTCCTGCGTTCCTCCAGCAGCGCCATCAGCGCGCCGATGCCGGCCGGCTCCAGCGAATCGATGATGATCTGGTAGCTCGACTTGCCGGCGAAGGTGGTGATCTTGCCGGTGGCGATCACCTCGAGCCCTTCCTGGGGCTTGGTCTTCAGCCGGCCGAACACGCCCTTCCAGATCACGGCGTCGATCTTGGCGTTGGCGTCCTTCAGCGAGAAATAGACATGGCCGGAGCCGACCGGCCCGCGATAGCCGGAGATTTCGCCGCGGACGCGCACGAAACCGAAGGCGTCCTCCAGCGTGCGCTTGAGCGCGCCGGAGAGGTCGGAGACCGACCATTCGGGGGCGTTGCCGGCGGGTTGAGGCGATTCGCTGTCCATGGATCGTATTTAACGACACGAGGACGCGAGCAGAAGCGTTGCTCCGTCAGCGCGCGGCAGCTATTGCGCCTTCGAGCAAGCGGAGAGATGCGATGAACATTCTTCTGATCGGGTCCGGCGGGCGTGAGCATGCCCTGGCCTGGGCGATCTCGGCCTCCCCGCTCTGCGACAAGCTCTTCATCGCGCCCGGCAATCCCGGCACTGCGCAATGCGGCGAGAATGTCGTGCTCGATATCGCCGACCACCGCGCCGTCGCCGATTTCTGCAAGCTGATGGGCGTCGGCCTCGTCGTCGTCGGGCCGGAAGGCCCGCTGGTCGAGGGGATCGTCGACGACCTCGAAGCTGCGGGCATCAAGAGCTTCGGCCCTTCCAGGGCGGCGGCGCAGCTCGAAGGCTCGAAGGCCTTCACCAAGGAACTCTGCGCCGAGTTCGGCATCCCGACCGCCGCCTTCGCCCGCTTCACCGACGAGGCCGCGGCGAAGGCATATGTCGCGAAAACCGGTGCGCCGCTGGTGATCAAGGCCGACGGTCTCGCGGCCGGCAAAGGCGTGATCATGGCCGAGACCATCGAGCAGGCCAATGACGCGCTGGCGATGATGTTCTCGGGCGGGCTCGGTGCCGCCGGCGCCGAGGTGGTGATCGAGGAATGGATGGTCGGCGAGGAAGCCAGCTTCTTCGCGCTCTGCGACGGCACCCATGCCCTGCCCCTCGCCTCGGCCCAGGACCACAAGCGCGCCTTCGACGGCGACACCGGCCCGAACACCGGCGGCATGGGCGCCTATTCGCCGGCTCCAGTCATGACCAAGGCAATGGAAGAGCAGGTCATGGCTGAGATCGTCCGGCCGACCCTGGCCGGCATGAACCAGCGCGGCACGCCGTTCAAGGGCGTGCTCTTCGCCGGGCTGATGATCACGGCGGATGGTCCCAAGCTGATCGAATACAACACCCGCTTCGGCGATCCCGAATGCGAGGTGCTGATGCCGCGGCTGAAGAGCGACCTGGTGCCGGCGCTGCTCGCCGCCCGCGACGGCGTGCTCAATGCCGTCGACCTGCGCTGGTCCGACGAGGTCGCGCTGACGGTTGTGATGGCGGCGAAGGGCTATCCCGGCACGCCGGAGAAGGGCAGCGTCATCAAGGGCATCGACAAGGCTGCGGCCGCCAAGGACGTGCTCGTCTTCCACGCCGGCACGCAGGCAAACGGCGAAGAGATCGTCGCCAATGGCGGACGCGTACTCAATGTGGTGGCTCTCGGCAGGAGCGTCAGCGAGGCGCAGGCCAAGGCCTATGCCGCGGTCGACCTGATCGACTGGCCGGGCGGCTTCTGCCGGCGCGACATCGGCTGGCAGGCGGTGAAGCGCGAGCGCGAAGGCTGACAGGGCGAGCGAGACGTCATATATATCGAGAAGCAAGCGATATATACGCGAGGATGCCATGGTCATCCTGATCAAGGATCCCGAGACCGACCGTATCGTCCGCGAACTGGCCGCACGCACGGGCAAGACGATCACCGATGCGGTCAAGTCAGCGGCGGAGCGCGAGCTCGCTGAGCTGCCCCCACGCAAGGGACGGATCGACATGGAGAAGCTGGAGCGAACGCTCGCTGAAATCCGCTCCTATCCCAGGATCAACGAGCATCTGACCGATGACGAAATCATTGGCTACGATGAGAACGGCCTTCCCTCGTGATCAGCTCGCCGATCGTCGTCGACAGCTCGGCGATCATCGCCATCCTTCGCAACGAGCCTGAACGAGACAGGCTGCTCGCCGCGCTCAACGCCAGTGCCGCCAACTTCTGCTCGATGGTGACCTTCGTTGAGAGCTTCATGGTTTCCACGAACCGCAACGCCGATGCTCCAGTCGCCTTGCATCTAAGATTGCTCGAAGATCTTGGCATCGAAGCCGCCCCGCTGGACCAGAAGCAAGCCGTCCTCGCAGCCGAAGCTTTCGCTCGCTTCGGCAAGGGCCGCCACCCCGCAAAGCTCAACCTCGGCGACTGCTTCTCCTATGCTCTTGCCAAATCCTTGAACGCGCCTCTGCTCTACAAGGGCGAGGATTTCGGCCGGACCGACCTCGTCGCGGCCGTAGCATCACAGGAGTTGCGGCCATGACCAATATCGACAGCCTCTTCCTCGGCTTCGAGGCGCGCTGGATCGACGGGCCGATCGGCAAGATCTTCGCCCGCGTCGGCGGCGAGGGGCCACCGGTGGTGCTGATCCACGGCTTCCCGCAGACCCATGCCGAATGGCACGAGATGGCAGGCGAACTGGCCAAGACCCATACCGTCGTCTGCCCGGATCTGCGCGGCTATGGCTGGTCGGCGGCACCGCATGGCGATGGCGGCAAGGCGCTCTACAGCAAGCGCGGCATGGGCGAGGACATCATCGCCGCGATGAGCGCGCTCGGCTTCAACCGCTTCGCCGTGATCGGTCATGACCGCGGCGCCCGCGTCGCCTATCGCCTCGCGCTCGACCATCCCGGCCGGGTCGAGCGGCTCGTCCTGCTCGACATCCTGCCGACCGTCTCGATGTGGGACGGCATGAACGCGGCGCGCGCCATGCAGGTCTATCACTGGACCTTCCTGGCCCAGCCCGAGCCGGTGCCGGAAAAGCTGATCCAGGCCGACCCCGCCGGCTGGCTCGACCACACGATCGCGAGCTGGACGCGGGCCAAGAAGATCGAGGCCTTCCACCCGCTCGCAATGGCCGCCTACGCCGAATCCTTCAACGACCCCTCGCGCATCCATGCCGCCTGCGAGGATTATCGCGCCGGCGCCACCACCGATCTCGAGCACGACAAGGCCGATCTCGGGGCGGGAAAAAAGATCCTCTGCCCGGTGCTGGTGCTCTGGGGCGAGGCCGGCATCCCGGCCAAGGGCGCAAGCCCGCTCGCAATCTGGCGCGAGACCTTCGCGCCGCAGGCGGAGGGACAGGCGATCGCCAGCGGCCATTTCCTGCCTGAGGAGAATCCGCAGGGCACGCTCGCGGCGGTGAAACCTTTCCTTGCAAGAGAGGTTGCCTGAACGGTTCCCGCACCGCAACATCAGGGCATGACCAGCATCTCCAGCCCCCTTGCCCGCCTGCCCGATCCGTCCGGGCCCGAGCTCGTCCTCGTGCTCGGCTCGGGCGGGGCGCGCGGGCTCAGCCATATCCCGGTGCTGGAGGCCCTCGATGAGCTCGGGCTGAAGCCTGCGCTGATCGCCGGCTCGTCGATGGGCGCGATCGTCGGCGCCGCCTATGCCGCGGGGCTCTCCGGCCGCGATCTGCGCGCCCATGTCGAGGCGAGCTTCCGCGACCGCGCCCGGGTGATCGCCAGGCTGCTCGAAGCCCGCATCGGCAAGATCGCCGATCTCTGGCGCGGCGGGCTCGGCAATCCCGTGCTGATCGACGGCGAACGCCTGCTCGACCTGTTCTGGCCGCAGGCCGTGCCTGATCGCTTCGAGGAGCTCGGGATCCCTTTCCTCAGCGTCGCGACCGACTATCATCTGCATGACGAGGTCATCCTCGGCAGCGGCCCGCTGACGCCGGCCGTCGCCGCCTCGCTGGCGATCCCCGGCCTGGTCAAGCCGGTGACGATCGGCGGGCGGGTGCTGATCGATGGGGGCGCGATCAACCCCCTGCCCTATGATCGCCTGCTCGGACCGGGACGCCTCGTGCTCGCGGTCGACACCAGCGCGCCGGCGACCGTCAGCGACAGCCGCGTGCCGGAGCCGCTGGAAGCCATGGTCGGCGTCTCGCAGATCCTGACGCGGGCGCTGGTCCAACGCATGATCGAGCGCCAGCCGCCGGATATCCTGATCCGCGCCGGTGGCGAGGGCTTCGGCGGGCTCGACTTCTTCCGCTGGCAGGCGATCCTCGAGGCCGCCGAGCCGGCGAAGGACGAGGTCAAGCGGAGGCTGTCAGAGGCTCTCGACCGGGCGGCGTGACGGCCTCTGGCTCGTCACAGCGGAAGCCCGGCAGGCCGGCCTCCAGCGCTGCGCGCCCCTCATCCGTCAGGAGGACGGCACGGCTGTCCCTGACCCGCATCACCCAACCGGCCTCGAAGCAGCGGCAGGCCAAAGCCGCCGCGAGCGAGCCGGCGAGATGCGGCCGGCGCTCGCTCCAGTCGAGGCAAGGGCGGAGCGCCGCCCGCCTGCCTTTGCTCGCCGCTGCCGGATCGATCCCGAGCCCGGCGAAGAGTGCGACGCCGGAGCGCGTCAGGCCATAGCCGCCGTCGGCGACAGTCAGATGCCCACCGGCGACGAGCGCATCATGAATAGCGATGCCGAGGCGGCCGGCGAAATGATCGTAGCAGGTGCGGGCGCGGGCGAGATCGGCGCCGACGCGCGAGGGCAAGCGTCGCCCGTTCGCCTGCCCGCCCGACAGGACCATCAGCCCTTCCAGCGCGGCAGCCACCTCCGGTCCCGCCAGCCGGTAATAGCGATGGCGGCCCTGCACGGCGACGTCGAGCAGGCCGCCCTGCATCAGCTTGGCAAGGTGGCCGCTCGCCGTCTGCGGCGCGACGCCGGCCAGGAAGGCGAGTTCCTTTGCCGTCAGCGCGCGCCCGTCCATCAGCGCGTGCAGCATGTTGGCGCGGGCGGGGTCGCCCATCAGATGCGCGATCTCGGCGAGATAGGGTCCGTGCATGGCCATGGCTCGACGCCTCCATTGTGGCTGCCATGATGACGCCCATGCCGGTCCAGGCAAGCAGGGACGCTACGGCCGGGACCGTAGTATCCGCTCGCGACAGCACCGGGCAGCACTGCCACAAGCGATCCGACGCAATCGACCGACAGGGCTGGCAGGACCATGGACCAGACGACGCTCCTCACCTTCATCGCCGCGACCTTCGTGCTCGCCGGCTTCGTCAAGGGCGTGATCGGGCTCGGCCTGCCGACGATCGCAGTCGGCGTGCTCGGCGTGGTGATGGCGCCGGCACAGGCCGCCGCGCTGCTGGTCATCCCCAACCTCGTCACCAATAGCTGGCAGCTGACCGGGCCGAAGCTCAAGGCAATCGCCATCCGGCTCTGGCCGATGCTGGCCGGGACCTGCGTCGGCACCTGGGCCGGTGCCGGTCTCTTGGAGAAGGCCAAGGACGGTTCTGCGACGCTCTGGCTCGGCATCGCGCTGGTGCTCTATGCGCTGGTCGGTTTGAGGGCCGCCAAGCTGCGCGTGCCTGCGAGCGCCGAGATCTGGCTCGGCCCGCTGGTCGGCGTCATCACCGGCGCCGCCACCGCCGCGACCGGCGTTTTCGTGCTGCCGGCCGTGCCCTATCTGCAGGCCCTCGGCTTCGACAAGGACGAACTGGTGCAGGCGCTCGGCCTCTCCTTCATCGTCTCGACGATCGCGCTGTCCTTCGGGCTTGTCGGCGCCGGAGCGCTCGACCTGAAGGTCGCTGGCGCCTCGCTGCTGGCGCTGCTGCCGGCACTGGCCGGGATGTGGTTCGGCCAGGCGATCCGCCAGCGGATCTCGGCTGCGACCTTCAAGCTCTGCTTCTTCGCCGGGCTATTGGCGCTGGGCGGCTATCTGGTCGTCCGGACCTTGCTCTGAGCTGAACTCAACGCCCGCGCCCAGCATAGGCCAGGCGGCGGCTGCGCTTCTTGCCATACCAGGCGATCTCGCGGTCACCGACATCGACATGGACGAGGCCGTTCGAATAGGAACCGACACCGCCGACAGCTTCGATCGTCTTGGCGGCGGCCGCGGCGTTCCGCGGCGAGGTGGCGAGCGGGCGGAAATCGATGGCGTTGCCGCGATAGTGCTGGGAGTTGCGGGCGTGGCGGCCGCCGCAGGTCGAGGTGATCTGGATCGGGCCGATCTTCGCGGTGAGCTCCTTGATCATGCCGAGGGTTTCCGGCTTCAGGCAGCTCAGCCCCTTCACCTGCGGCTGGAACGAGATCTTCGCGAGATGGGTATCGGCGGCGAAGGAGGGGGACGCTGACCAACAGGCCGCGGACAGCGCAGCCAACGCAACTTTACGCATAATGGAGATTTACCGATTTAGGGGAATGGAATGCTCAAGCCACCATTCCATGGTCTGGCCGAGCAGTGCAGCGGCGACCTACGGGCGATACGAGGCAAAAACATGGCAACGGATGCCAGCAACGCCCTGAGCGATCAACTTTCTGCTCCTCTACTCCATCGGAATTAGGTCGATCGAACTAGGCGATTGAAAAGCAAATACTAGGAAATATACATTACATAAATTGTGAAAATTGCTGAAGAACAGCTCGAATACTATTTCTTGAAGTGCCATCATCGCTTCTTCAAGCATTCGCACGGCAGCTCGGCCGCCAGGCGGACGGATCGATCGACTACAGCCCGAACGCGGAGGGGTAGCTGACCGAGCCACGCTGCCCCGCCAGGGCTCCCGGCACGAGCTCCAGCGCCATGAAGGCGTCGCCGGAGAAGGGTGAGGCCAGGTTTTGTGCCAGCGCTGCCGAGAAGCCGAAGCGCGGATAATAGCCGGGATGGCCGAGCACGATGACGGCCTGTGCGCCTGCAGCCCTCGCCTGGTCGAGCGCCGCCGCGATCAGCCGGCCGCCGATGCCCTGCTTCTGCAGCCCCGGCCGAACCGCCATGGGAGCGAGCGCCAGAGCCTTCACGCTGCGGCCGTCAATCACCGTCGGCAGCCAGCTCAACAGGATGTGGCCGATGATCGCGCCACCCTGCTCCGCGACCAACTCGACTGCGACGAGGCCGTCACCGCGCAGGCGCTCGACGATTCCGACTTCCTCCTCGCCGCCGAAGGCTGCACGGTTGAGCGCAGCAATCGCTTCCGCATCAGCCGGGGTCGCGGTTCGGATCATCTCCGCCATCAGCGCTTCCCTCGGAAGAAGTCGCGCAGCAGATCGGCCGCCTCGCGCTCGCTCAGACCGCCATAGACCTCGGGCGCGTGATGGCAGGTGGGGCTGGAATAGAGCCGGACGCCGTTCTCCACTGCCCCACCCTTCGGATCGGATGCTCCGAAATAGAGCCGCCTGATCCGGGCGAAGGAGATTGCCGCGGCGCACATCGGACAAGGTTCGAGCGTGACATAGAGGTCGCAATCGATCAGCCGCTCCGACTGGATGGCTTCGCAGGCGATCCGGATCGCCAGCGTCTCGGCATGGGCCGTCGGGTCCTTCAGCTCGAGCGTGCGGTTGCCGGCGCTGGCCAGCACCTGCCCGCCACGGACGATCACAGCCCCGACCGGCACCTCGCCACGCTCCGCCGCAGCGCGCGCTTCGGCGAGCGCCAACGCCATCGGCGCGACCTCGACCTGCTTTGCGTCGATCGATCCCATCGAACCCCATCATTGCCGCTCGCAGCGGGCGAAATCGCCTGCTACAAGCGCCGGCTAATACCAGATTCAAGAGCCGCTGCCGTCCCGGATCGCTTCGCAACCCGGTCCGCGATGATCCGGCTTCAGGAGCCACCATGAGCGACGACAACAACCAGAAAAGCCGCGGCCCGCGCAAGGGCGGCGGAACCGGCGGCCGCGGCGGCGGACGCGATGGCGGCCCCGGCCGCGGTGGTCCCGGCGGCCGTCCACCCAGCCGTGGCGGCAAGCCGCCCTTCCGCTCGCGCGACGGCGAGGAACGCCCCCGGCGCGCACCGGCTGAAGGCGCCGAGCGTCGCCGCAGCGAGGGCGAGCGCCCGGCACAGCGTTTCGAGAAGAAGCCATTCCGCGAGCGCCCGAGCGGCGAGCGGCCGCCGCGCGAGGGTGGTGAGCGGCCATTCCGCGACCGTGGCAGTGACGAACGCCGGACCAGCCGCCCGCCGCGCGACGGCGACAGGCCACGCGGAGACAGGCCCGGCGGCGGTTTCGGGCGCCCTTCCCGTGACGGCGCAGCATCGCGCCCAGCGCGCGATGGAGACCGTCCCTTCCGCGGGCGCGGTGACGATGAGCGTCGCGCGGCTCGCCCCGCCCGTGAAGGCGGCGAACGCTCGTTCCGTCCGCGCGACGGCGAGGAGCGCCGGCCGCCGCGGGAGCGCGGCGATCAACCTGGCCGCAGCGAGCGCCCTGCCCGGCCGCCGCGCCGCGAGGAGCGCGGCGAAGGCCGCGGCTTCGGCGGCGGCAAGCGTTTCGACACCCCGCGCGGCAGCAATCCGACGCGCACGCGCCCCGATCGGGCGCATCGCAACGCCGCCGAGATCGCCGAGGCCGTCTCGGCTCCGGCCGCGCCGCAGGAGCCGGAGCGCATCGCCAAGGTGATGGCCCGCGCCGGTGTCGCCTCGCGCCGCGACAGCGAGGCGCTGATCGCGGAAGGCCGCGTCAGCGTGAACGGCAAGGTGATCGAGAGCCCGGCGCTCGATGTCGGCCCGAACGATGTCGTGCTGGTCGATGGCGAGCCCTTGCCGGCGCGCGAGCGCACAAGGCTCTGGTTCTACCACAAGCCGCGCGGGCTGGTGACGACCAACCATGACCCTGAGGGGCGCCCGACCGTGTTCGACGCGCTGCCGGAGGACCTGCCACGGGTGCTCTCGGTCGGCCGGCTCGACATCAACACCGAAGGCCTGCTGCTGCTGACCAATGATGGCGGGCTGGCGCGCATGCTGGAGCTGCCCGAGACCGGCTGGCTGCGGCGCTATCGCGTGCGCGCCTTCGGCCAGGTCAACCAGGCGCAGCTTGATACGCTCCGGGGCGGCGTCACCATCGACGGCGTGCAGTATGGTCCGGTCATCGCCCAGTTCGAGCGCGAGCAGGGCTCCAACACCTGGCTCACCGTCGACCTGCGCGAAGGCAAGAACCGCGAGGTCAAGACGGTGCTGGAGCATCTCGGCCTGCAGGTGAACCGGCTGATCCGGGTCTCCTTCGGTCCGTTCCAACTCGGCGACCTGCCGGAGGGCGAGGCCGAGGAGGTTCGCTCCAAGGTGCTCAAGGACCAGCTCGGGACCGAGCTGATGGCCAAGGCCGGCGTCGATTTCGACTCGCCGCGGCGCGACGAGGCCAGATCAGACGACAGGCCCGCGCGCGGCAGACAGGCCCCCGCCGGCGACGACCGGCCGCGCCGGCGCCCGCGCGAGGAGCAGGCCGAGGAGGCGCGCCCGCTGCGCGGCGACAAGCCATGGACGCGCGGCGTCTGGCGCGATGTCGAGGCCGAGCCGCAGCGCGAGCGCAAGGCACCGCCGCGCCGCGGCGCCGATCCCAAGGAAGAGCGCCAGGCGCGCGAGGCCACCGGCGCCGTCACGCGCGTGCGCGACAAGGCGATCGCCGATCCCAAGGGCCGGCGCGTCAAGGTCGAGCGCATCAGCGCCAAGCCGACCGACGAGCCGCGCGAGGAGCGGCCAGCGCGTGCTCCGCGCAGCGAGCGCCCGAGCCGGGCGCCGCGCGAGGAGAGCTTCGGCCGCGATCGCGGCGGCGAGGCGCCCTGGCGCGGCAGCGGCGACTGGGCCGACAAGCCGCCGCGCGGCAAGCGCCCGCCCAGCGGCGGCGGCACAGATGACCGCCCGGCCCGTCCGTTCCGCGGCAAGCCGACCGGCGACCGGCCAGGTGGCGATCGGCCCGGCGGGCGCGGGCCGCGCCCCGGCGGCGGCCGCCCGCCGCGCTCAGGTCCGCCGCGTTCGGGCGGCGGGCGTGATCGCCGCGGCTGAGGCCTGAGCCATGCGCATCGTCGGAGGGCGCTTCGGCGGCCGGTCTCTCGCCAGCCCGAAGCCGGGCATCGGCGCGATCCGGCCGACCTCGGATCGCCTGCGGGAATCGCTGTTCAACGTGCTGGCGCATGGCCATGGGGATGCGGCCGACGGGGCGCGCGTGCTCGACCTCTTCGCCGGCACCGGCGCGATGGCGTTCGAGGCGCTGTCGCGCGGCGCAGCCTTCGCGCTCCTGGTCGATGACGGGGCCGAGGCGCGCGGGCTGATCCGCGAGAACCAGATGGCGCTCGGGCTCGCCGGCTATAGCCGCATCTTCCGCCGCGACGCGACGAAGCTCGGCCCGATCACCGGCATGGCGCCGTTCGACCTCGTCTTCTGCGACCCGCCCTATCGCAAGGGGCTGGGCGAGAAGGCGCTCGCCTCGGCCCGGGAGGGCGGCTGGCTGGCGAGCGCTGCGCTGATCTTGCTGGAGGAAGCCGCGGACGTGGAGATCACGCTGCCGGAGGGGTTCGAGGAGCTCGACCGGCGCGATTATGGCGAGACGCAGGTGCGGTTTCTGCGGGCGGTGTGAGCGCACATCAATTTGGATGTCCGCTATTTGGATTAGTTTCTCGTTCGTCAAATTTGCTGCATGCTGACCGCTATTGCCCCGCCATGTGTTAAGAGCAAACTTGATGATGCATTTTGAGTGATTGCGAAGCGATCGTTCTGCAATTACATGCGTCGTTGAATCGCTACGAACGGCATCATAATCGCCTTGCAGTTGCGTTCAGATAGGAACATGCTCCCGTTCGGACGCGTTCCCAAAAATGTTAAGCGGCGGTTAATCCATCGCTGAGAACAATGAACAGGGCAGAATCAGGAGGCGGGAATGTCAGCAGCGGTCGCATCGCCGGCACTGTCGCTGTCGGAGCTTATTGCTCGCGCTCGCGAGCATCGTATGACACCCTCGGAGCGCCGCGCGCAGCGCGTGAGCCTTATCATGGGATTGAAGGATAAGACTTCATCTCTAACCCGCGAGGAGGTCGAGTCGGCACTCGATCAGATCGAGGGACACGAGACGGTTGTGACACGCAAGGATTGATTCCTTCACTTTTAAAGTGTTACCCACGAAGGGCTTAGCCGGCGCTAAGCCCTTTTTGTTGTGGGGCACCGATGTTCGATGGCAACTGGGAGTTGATCAACGGCCCCGATGCCCACCACATCGAGATTCTGAACTACTCAAATCAAGTCAATGTAATCGAGGGTCTGTTTCGCCTTTTGTCTGGGAAGTTCGGCATTGAGGCGTCAGCAGGATGCCCTGTATGCCCCAATGTCACAGCGTTGAAGGCTCTACACCACACCGGCACTCTTTTTTTGCTTGAAAAGCCAGGCGAGTTTCGCGAGAGCGAAGTTCATATTAGTAAATCTGATGGTACGATTGTATACAATCCACCCACATGGACCGAAGTTCCAAAACATATGGCTGAATTCGAGGCCGAACTAGGCTCGATGTGGGCGAAAGTAGACGTTCTTACCGTTGCAGCATTCACGCTCTGGAAAATAAACTGGATTCATCCCTTTAAGAACGGAAATGGCCGCGCTGCCCGTGCTTTTGCCTACTCCTGTATGTGTCTCAAGGTCGGCTTTATGCTGCCCGGGCAAGTGACGGTCATTGATCTCATAATGACGAACAAGCCCGATTTCGAAGCGGCGCTGGGAGTTGCTGATAAGACGTTTGCCGAGACAGGGGTGGTTGATCTTGAACCAATGAAGGCCTTCGTTGAACGCTTACTGGTGGAGCAATTCCAATCTGTTCCCAAGCCTGACGCGGCGCCGGAACCAAGCGAGCCAAGTCAATCTTAAGCTTGGCTGCTATTCGGCGCAATGCGGGAGTGCTCTTTCTCACCTTCGCCCGAACAGTTTCTCGATATCGCTGAGCTTCAATTCGACATAGGTCGGCCGGCCGTGATTGCACTGGCCGGAATTCGGCGTCGCCTCCATCTCGCGCAGGAGCGCGTCCATCTCCTCCGGCCGGAGGCGGCGGCCGGCGCGGACCGAGTTGTGGCAGGCCATGGTCGCCAGCACATGGTCGAGCCGGCGTTCCAGCGAGCCGGCATCGCCATGCTCCGCGAGCGCGTCGGCGACGTCGCGGACGATGCCCTGGAGATCGCCGCCGGCGACCGCGGCCGGCGCCTCGCGGACCAGCACGGCGCCGGGCCCGAAGCTCTCGATGACCAAACCGAGCGAGGCGAGATCGCTCGCGGCTGCGTTGAGCCGGTCGGCATCGACTGGGTCGAGCTCGACCACCTCGGGCAGCAGCATGGGCTGGCGGGCGATGCCGACCTTGGCGCGCTCAGCCTTGAGCCGCTCATAGACCAGGCGCTCATGCGCGGCGTGCTGGTCGACGATGACCATGCCGTCGCGGGTCTGGGCGACGATATAGGTGCCGTGGACCTGGGCGCGGGCCGCGCCGAGCGGCCGGTCGAGCGCGTCCTGCGGCGGCTCGGCGAGATGAGCCCTCGCATCGGCCGAGGGCATGGCGAGATCGGCGAAGCCGGCCTGCAGCGGCTGGCCGGGCGCACCCGGCTCGGGGCTACGCCAATCGGTGACGCTGCCGAAATTCGGACGCTGGATCGCGGCCGGGCCACGATTGCCGAAGCCGCCGCCCGAGAAGACCGCGCGGAAGGCGTCGAGCGTGCGGGCGCCGCCGGTGGTGGTGGCGCGGTGGCCGGCGCCGGCGAGCGCCGCCTTGAGGCTCGATACGACGAGGCCGCGCACCAGCGCCGGATCGCGGAAGCGAACCTCGCTCTTGGCCGGGTGGACGTTGACGTCGACGGCCGAGGGGTCGCAGAGCACATCGAGATAAAGCACCGGGTGCCGGTCGGAGGGCACGACGTCGGCATAGGCGCCGCGCACCGCCGAGAGCAGCAGCTTGTCGCGCACCGGCCGGCCATTCACCGCCATGTGGACGCCGGCCGAGGTGCCGCGATGGAAGGTCGGCAGGCCGGCGAAGCCGGAGAGCCTGATGCCCTCGCGCTCGGTCTCGACCGGCAAGGCGTTGTCAGGGAAGTCGCGCCCAAGCGCCCGGCCGAGGCGGCGCAGATGGCCGTCACTGCCGATCGGCTCGGCCGGCCAGTCGAAAGCGCCGGCATGCTCGCCCTCGAGCGAGAAGCGGATCTCGGGATGGGCGATGGCGAGCCGCCGCAGCATGTCGGAGACGGCCTGCGCCTCTGCGCGGTCGCTCTTCAGGAATTTCAGGCGGGCCGGGGTGAAGATGAAGAGGTCGCTGACCTCGATGCGGGTACCGGGCGCCGCTGCCGCCGGCCTGACCGCGCCCTTGGCGCCGGCCTCGACCACGAGGGCGCAGCCCTGCGCCGCATCGCGCTGGCGCGTGGTGATCGACAGCCGCGCGACCGAGCCGATCGAGGGCAGCGCCTCGCCGCGAAAGCCGAGCGAGCGGATGGCGAAGAGGTCGCCGTCCGGAAGCTTCGAGGTGGCGTGGCGCTCGACGCAGAGGGCGAGATCGTCAGGGCTCATGCCGATGCCGTCATCGACGACGCGGATCAATTCGCGCCCGCCGGCCCGGATGGTGACGGCGATCGAGGTGGCGCCGGCGTCGATCGCGTTCTCGACCAGCTCCTTCACCGCCGCGGCCGGCCGCTCGATCACCTCGCCGGCGGCGATGCGATCGACCAGGACGGGATCGAGGCGGCGAATGCTCACCGTGTCACTGCCGGAGCGTCAGACCAGCCCGACCGGCCGACCGACGGCCTGGACCAGCAGCTTGCCCTCGCCGAACAGGCGCTGGGCGACGCGGCGGACATCGGCGAGCGTCACCGCGGCGAAGCGCTGGTTGCGCGTCTCGACGAACTCGGGCTGCTCGCCGCGGATCGCAAGGCCGAGCAGTTCGCCGGCGATCTTCGGCGAGGTGTCGAAGCGCAGCGAATAGGAGCCGATCAGATAGCGCTTGGCCTCCTCGACCTCGTGCTCGCTCGGGCCTTCCGTCACGAGCTTGGCGATCTCCTCGCGGATCACCGCCATCGATTCGGCGACGCGGTCGTTGCGGGTCGAGGTGCCGCCGACGAGGAAGCCGGTCTGGCGCAGCGGCATCAGGCTGGAGGAGACGCCATAGGCGAGGCCGCGCTTCTCGCGCACTTCCATGAACAGGCGCGAGGTGAAGGCCGAGCCGCCGAGGATATGGTTCAGCACGGTCGCAGCGATGAAATCGGGATCGTGCCACATCAAGCCTGGGCCAATGAAGCGCAGCACGGTCTGCGGCACGTCGAGATCGACGATATGGGTCTGGCCGAGATCGGCGATGGGCAGCGGCGCGGCCGGCTCGATGCGCGGCGACCCCGCCGGTAGCGCCCCGAACAGCGCATCGAGCCGCGACGCCAGCTCGCTCGCGGTGATGTCGCCGACAGCAACGACCTTGAGGCCGCCGCGCGTGAAGAGCTCGCGCGTCAGCGCCTTCAAGCCCTCTGCCTGAAGCCCGCCGACGCTGGCGACGTCGCCGCGCTCGGGACGGCCATAAGGATGACCCGGGAAAGCCGCGGCGAAGAGCGCGTTGCGGCAGATGACGTCCGGGTTCTGCGCCTGACGCTGCAGCCCCGCGATCACCTGCGCCTTGACCCGCGCCACCGCGTCGGCGTCGAAGCGCGGCGCGTTGAGGGCGAGGCCGAGCAGCTCGAAGGCGACCTCGCGATGCTGCGACAGGGTCTGGAGCTGACCGTGGAAATCGTCGCGGCGGGCGTCAAAGGAGAGGTTGATGGCGTGATCGGCCAACCGGCCCTGGAAGGCCTCGGCGTCGAGATCCCCGGCGCCCTCGTCGAGCAGGCCGGAGATGAGATTGGCACTGCCGGCGGCATCGGCCGGGTCGCGATTGGCGCCGCCGTCGAAGGCGAAGTCGAGCGCGAGCAGCGGCAGGCTGTGCTCCTCGACCAGCCAGGCCTCGACGCCGCAGGCAGCTTTGACGCGCTGGACAGCGAGCGAGGGGCCTGGGGCGGCGGTGGCGGGAGCGAGAGAATGGGTCATCGGCAATCCTCGATGGCGAACCGGAGTCCGCCTGTCATCACTTCAGCGCGATATCAGGCAGCGGCCGGCAGGAGCAGGCCGGTGACCGAGCGATCGGGCTTGAGATAGCGCCGCACCGCCTGGATGACCTGCTCGCGCGTCACCGCCTCGACCCGCTGCGGCCAGAGCAGCACGTCCTCGACGCTTTCACCGACCGCGAGTGCCGAGCCGAAGATGCGGGCGAGCGAGGACTGGCTGTCGCGGGCGAAGACCGTCTCGGCGACGAGGCGGGTGCGGGCGCGGGCGAGCTCGAGCTCGGTCGGCCCCTCCGCGATGAAGTCGGCGAGCGCGGCATCGAGCCCGGCTTCGAGCGCCGCCATCTCGACGCCCGGGCGCGGGCTGACCGAGAGCTGGAACGCGGAACGGTCGACCATCGAGCCCATGAAATAGGCGCCGGCGCCGGCAGCGAGTTCCTCTTCGACGCAGAGCTTGCGATAGAGCCGCGAGGTCGTGCCGCCGCCGAGGATCTCGGCGGCAAGCTCCAGCGCGAAGGCTTCGTCACGCTGCGGCGAGACATAGGTCGGCGCCAGCCAGGCGCGGCGCAACGAGGGCTGCTGCACGCGCGGATCGGAGAGCGCGACGCGGCGGGCGGCGCGCGTGTCGGGCTCGGCCGGGCGCTTTCGAACCGGGGCGTCGCCGCGGGCGGGGATGAGGCCATAGGTTTCTTGCGCCAGGCGCAGCACCTCGGCCGGCTCGACATCGCCGGCGACGACCAGGATGGCGTTCTCCGGCGTGTAGAAGCGCTGGTAATAGGCGAAGGCGTCGTCGCGCGAGAGCTCCTCGATCTCGTGCTCCCAGCCGATGATCGGGGTGCCATAGGGATGGTGAGCGTAGAGCGCGCTGGAGAACTCCTCGCCGAGCTGGGCGGCCGGGTCGGCGTCGACGCGCATGCGCCGCTCCTCCAGCACCACGTCGCGCTCGGGCGCGACCACGGTCTCGTCGAAGGCGAGGCCGGTCATCCGGTCGGCTTCATAGTCCATCATCGCGCGCAGATGCTCCTTCGGCACGCGCTGGAAATAGGCGGTGTAGTCGTAGGAGGTGAAGGCGTTCTCCTGGCCGCCATAGCTGGCGACGATCTTCGAGAATTCGCCGGCCGGCCATTTCGCCGTGCCCTTGAACATCAGGTGCTCGAGGAAATGGGCGATGCCCGACTTGCCGGCCGGATCATCGCCGGAGCCGTTGCGATACCAGACCATATGGGTGACGACGGGCGCGCGGTGGTCGGGCGCGACCACGATCTGGAGCCCGTTGGCGAGCTTGTAGGATTCGACCTGATTGGCTGCGGTGGCGGGAGCGGCGTGAACCGTCATGGTCGGGGAAAGCTCCTGCAGGGATCGCGACGTCTAGAAACGAACCGGCCCGGGCCCGCCTGGACCCGAGCCGGAAAAAGGCTCCTGCTCTAGATAGTCCGGCCGCGGTGGAAAACCAACGCGCGCCGGAGGATCGCTTGCAGCCTATTGGTTCTCGTAGACCTTCTTGCCGACGAGGAACTCGCGCTGGCCGACCGCCTGCTTGTCCTCGCGCGGACCGGTCTGGCCCGGACCGAGCGCCGCCGTCGCCGCCGGGCGGCGGTAGCCGGTCGGCGGCTCGTGCAGATAACGACGGGCCGGCTCGGTGCCATATTGGAGATTGGAGGTATCGGTCTGGGCCTGGCGAGCCGCCATCTCGCGGCCGACGCGGATCGGCTGGATCTGGTTGTTGTAGTTGCTGTGGTCGGGAACGATGCCGTCCGGACCGTTGGCAGTCCCGGCGACGCGGCCGCGGCGCAGCTCGTCCTGCGTCAGCAACGGCCTGGTGTTGGCGCGGTAGGACTCGCTGTTCTGGAACAGAATGTTGGAACTGTCGCGGTCGGCCCGGCGGCGGGCGACGTCCGGATCATCGGGCCAGGCGGCGCTGCGATTGGCGCCGGCTTCCTGCGGCCTGGGCAGGCTCGAAGACGGCGGCACGACGAGCGGGGCGCGCTGCTTGTACTCGATGTCCGCCTTGTCGGTGCCGAACAGGCCGAAGCCCTTCACCAAATTCTGGAAGAGCATGCCTTCCTGGGCGAAAGCAGGGCTCGCCGCCAGCAGCAGGCCGCCGGTGAGCAGCATGTGCGAAGCGCGGATCCGATAAGCCATTTCACCTCTCCATACGGACATCTGCCGGCGTCATGCCCGATCGACGCGGCAAAAGCATGGCGGGCCTTTTAACCCATATCCGGCAAAACGGGGAGCCCTTTTGCCAGATTGCCGTAAATGGCCTGTGGCTGGCCGGTTTCAGACCGCCCTGGAACGATCGGCGCCGGGCCGCAGCGACTCATAGAGCAGGCCGAGCACGCCGAAGACGATCGCCGCGTCGGCGATGTTGAAGATGTACCAGCTGAAGCTGCCGACATGGACATGCACGAAGTCGACGACGGCGCCGTAGACCATGCGGTCGAGCCCATTGCCGAGCGCGCCGCCGATGATGAGAGCAAGACTCACCACGGTGAGCCTGTCGTCGGAGCGCCACATCCAGCGCCAGAGCCAGATCGCCGCAGCGATCGAGAGCACGACCAGCGCCCAGCGGCCGATATCGGTCGATTGCTGGAACAGGCCGTAGGAGATGCCGCGATTCCAGGCGAGCACGATCTCCAGGAAGGAGGCAAGCTGGAACGGCCCCTCTTCGGCGAGCTTCAGGCCGAAGAGCAGCCAGAGCTTCAGCGCCTGGTCGAGCACGAAGGTCAGCGCGACGATCAGGGCGCCGAGGCGGCGCACCGGGGTCATGCTGCGCGCCCGAGCTCGCGCAGCGCCTGGGCGTCGCGCGGCGTCACCTCGGGGAAGCCGGGCTCGGCCGTCGCCGGGTCGAAGTACTTCCACGAGCGGGCGCATTTGATGCCGGAGGCGCGCGCCGGCACCACCGAGACGCCGGGGACGTCCGGCAGGCGGAAAGCATCGGCGGCCCCCTCCCCGTCGACGATCGTCGCACCGGAGGTGATGCAGATCTCGGCGAGGTCGAGCCCGCTCAGCGCAGCGCGCAGATCGGGGTCGGCGATATGAACAACCGGAGCCGCCTCCAGCGAGGAGCCGATGCGCTTGGCGGCGCGCTCCAGTTCGAGCGCGCCGGTGACGACGCGGCGCACGCGCCGGACCTTGGCCCAGCGCTCGGCCAGCTCGGGATCGAGCCAGGCCGCGTCGGCCTTGGCGAAGAGTTCAAGATGAACGGAGCCGTCGTCCGCCCTTACGTTAGGATAGCGGTCGAGCCAGGCCTCCTCAGCGGTGAAGACCAGGATCGGCGCGAGCCAGGTCGTCAGGCAGCGGAAGAGCTGGTCGACGACGGTGAGCGCGCTCTTGCGGACATGGCTGGAGCGCGGGTCGCAATAGAGCGCGTCCTTGCGCACGTCGAAATAAAAGGCCGAGAGCTCGGTGTTCATGAACTGCGAGAGTAGATTCACCACCTTCTTGTAGTCATAGGTGCGGTAGGCCTCCTCGACCTGCGGGCCGAGCTCGGCGAGACGGTGCAGCATCAGCCGCTCCAGCTCCGGCATCGAGGCTGGATCGGAAACGCGGATCGCCTCGTCGAAGTGGGCGAGCGTGCCGAGCATCCAGCGCATGGTGTTGCGCAGCTTGCGATAGGTCTCGACGAAGGTCTTGAGGATCTCCTTGCCGATGCGCAGATCGTCGGAATAGTCGGCCGCCGCGACCCAGAGACGCAGGATGTCGGCGCCGCTGTCCTTGATCACGTCCTGCGGGGCGGTGACGTTGCCCTTCGACTTCGACATCTTCTCGCCCTTCTCGTCGAGACAGAAGCCGTGGGTCAGCACCACGTCGAAAGGCGCGCGGCCGCGGGTGCCGCAGCTTTCGAGCAGGCTGGAATGGAACCAGCCGCGATGCTGGTCCGAGCCTTCGAGATACATCACCTTGTCGCGGCCGCCATCGACGACGCGATGGGTTTTCAGGTCGGCGCGCTTCTCCAGGGTGAAGGCATGGGTCGAGCCTGAATCGAACCAGACGTCGAGCACGTCTACGACGCGCTCGTATTTGGCCGGGTCATAGCCATAGGGCTTGAGGAAGCGGGCGCCGTCGGTGTCGGTGAACCAGGCGTCGGCGCCCTCCTGCTCGAAGGCCTCGGCGATCGCGGCGTTGACCTTGTCGTCGACCAGGATCTCCTTGCTCTCCTTGTCGACGAAGACGGTGATCGGCACGCCCCAGGCGCGCTGGCGCGAGACCACCCAGTCCGGCCGGTTGGCGATCATGCCGTTGATGCGGTTCTCACCGGCGGCGGGAACCCATTCGGTCTGCTTGATCGCCTTGAGCGCACGGTTGCGCAGCGTGTCGGCATTGCCGCCGGCGGTCGGCGCGGGAGCTTCTAGGTCAGGCGCGCCCTCGTCGCCATAGGGCTTGTCCATGGCGATGAACCATTGCGGCGTGTTGCGGAAGATCACCGGCTTCTTCGAGCGCCAGGAATGCGGATATTGGTGTTTGAGCCGGCCGCGCGAGACGAGATTGCCGGTGGCGGCGAGCGCCTTGATCACGACCTCGTTGGCGTTGCCCTTCTCGCCCTTATCGGTGATGACCTGCGCGCCCTCGAAGCCTGGGGCCTCCTCGGTGAAGCGGCCATCGGCATCGACGGTATAGGGGATGCGGGTCTCGATGCCGCGCTCGGCCAGCATGCGGCCATTGGCCATCCAGACGTCGAAGTCCTCGCGGCCATGGCCCGGCGCGGTGTGGACGAAGCCGGTGCCGGCATCGTCGGTGACATGGTCGCCGTCGAGCAGCGGCACATCGAACTCGTAGCCCTGGCCGCGCAGCGGATGGGCGGTCTTAAGACCGGCGAGATCGGCGGTCGTGACGTCGCGCTCCAGCTCATAGGCCTCGACCTTGGCGGTCTTGAACAGCGCTTCGGCGAGGTTCTTGGCCAGCACATAGCGTGCCCCGACCTTGGCCCAGTTGCCTTCCGGGGCGGCCGTGACGCGGTAGAGGCCATAGGCGATCTTGTTGTGGAAGGAGATCGCACGGTTGCCCGGGATGGTCCAGGGCGTGGTCGTCCAGATCAGCACCGACGCGCCGGCGAGCGGGCCGGAGCCGAGCACCGGGAACGCCGCGAAGATCGTATCGCTGGTGTGCTCCTCGTACTCGACCTCGGCCTCGGCCAGCGCGGTCTTCTCGACCACCGACCACATCACCGGCTTGGAGCCGCGATAGAGCTGGCCGTTCTGCGCGAACTTCATGATCTCGCGGGCGATCTGCGCCTCGGCGCCGAAGGCCATGGTCAGGTAGGGATCGTCCCAGTCGCCCTCGACGCCGAGCCGCTTGAACTCGGTGCGCTGGATGTCGACCCATTTCTCGGCGAAGGCGCGGCATTCCTTGCGGAACTCGACGACATCGACGTCGTCCTTGTTCAGGCCCTTGGCGCGGTACTGCTCCTCGATCTTCCACTCGATCGGCAGGCCGTGGCAGTCCCAGCCCGGCACATAGTTCGAGTCGTAGCCGAGCATCTGCTGCGAGCGCGTCACCAGGTCCTTCAGCACCTTGTTGAGCGCATGGCCGATATGGATGTTGCCGTTCGCATAGGGCGGGCCGTCATGCAGGACGAAGCGGTCGCGGCCTTGGCCGGCTTCGCGCAGCTTCCGGTAGAGATCCATCTTCGCCCAGCGGGCGAGCAGTTCGGGCTCGCGCTGCGGCAGGCCGGCGCGCATCGGGAATTCCGTCTGCGGCAGGAACAGGGTCTGCGAATAGTCGGTGGTCTCGGGTTTCTCGGCGGTCTTGTCGGTCATGATCCGGCTCGGCGGTGCGGATGGCGGCTCGGCATGCGGTGCAGCGCCCATCCTGGAGATGTCACGGGGAAGCGATCGTCGTCCCGGCCTGCGCAAGCGCCCGCGCTATCAGCGCAGGGCGGCAGCCGGGCCGGTAATTCGCAGGGGCGTAACGAAGTGCAGAGCGGACATGAGCGGCTTCTAGCAAAGCGTCGTCACAGAAGGAAGGCCGGCGTCGCCGCCAGGATGCCGCGCGCCCGTGCGCTGTCGACATCCATCTGGACGATCAGCGCATCGAGCGTATCGAACTTCGCCTCGCCGCGCAGGAAGGCGACGAAGGCGACGTCGACGGTCCTGCCATAGAGATCGCCGGAGAAGTCGAAGACGAAGGTCTCGAGCCTGGGCGCGCCGTCGTCGAAGGTCGGCCGGCTGCCGAAGCTGGCGACGCCGTCGCGCCAGACGCCATCTATCTTCATGCGGACCGCGTAAATGCCGAAGCGCAGGCGGCAATCACGGGCGAGATGCATGTTGGCGGTGGGATAGCCGAGATCGCGGCCGCGCTTGTCGCCATGGGCGATCTCGCCGCGGACGAACCAGGGACGACCGAGCAGGGCCGCGGCATGGCCGACATCGCCGGCTTCGAGCGCCGTGCGCACCAAAGTCGAGGAGACCGGCTCGCCCTGGAAGGTGAAGGGCGGAACCACGGCGACAGGGATGCCGGCATGGCCGGCGCGGGCCTGAAGCATCTCAGGCGAACCGGTGCGGCCCTTGCCGAAATGGAAGTCGTAGCCGCAGACGAGGCCGGCAGCGCCGAGCTGGCCAAGCAGCAGATCGTCGACGAAAGCCTCGGCCGGAATGCCGGCGACCGCACGATCGAAAGGGATGATGAAACTGGGCGAAAGGCCCAGCTCGGCCAGCAGCGCGACCTTGATCGGCTCCGGCGTCAGCCGGAACACCGGCTGCTCCGGCCGGAAGACGGTCCGCGGATGCGGCTCGAAGGTCAGCGCCGCGGCGCTGGTCCCCCGCTCCGCCGCCATCGCGCCGGCGACGCGCGCCAGCTCGGCATGGCCGCGATGAACGCCGTCGAAATTGCCGAGCGCCAGCACCCGGCCGCGCAGATCGGCCGGCACCGGCTGGTTGGGTTCGAGGACGAAGGCGGGCGGCGCATCAGGTCGCGCGGCCTCGGACGATGAGGTCATGGAACGCTAGGTCGCGCCGGGAAGCCCCGGCCAGCGCCGTGTTTGGCCCCAAGCGGCCGGGAGCGTCAAGGCAGTTCAGCCTTGCGCTGCGCGCGGCAGCGCGACCCAGGCCTCGCCTTCGAGCACCGCCTTGCCGTCGACCAGGCATTCGCAGAACAGCCGGGCCCGGCGCCGCTCCGGCACGAGCTCGACCACCTCGACGCGGGCGGTGACGACATCGCCGATCTTCACCGGAGCGAGGAAGTTCAGCGTCTGCGAGAGATAGACCGCGCCCGGCCCGGGCAGGCGCGTGCCGAGCAGAGCCGAGACCAGGCTCGCCGTCAGCATGCCATGGGCGATGCGCTGGCCGAACTTGGTGTTGGCGGCATAACGATCGCAGAGATGGATCGGATTGGCGTCGCCCGAGAGGTCGGCGAAGAGCGAGATGTCGCGCTCCATCACCGTGCGCATCAGGCTTTCGCACTGGCCGACGACCAGATCCTCGAAAGCGTGAACATGATAGAGCGTGCTGGTCATCATTGGTCGCTCTTCGCAATTGCAGCACGGCCACGGGACCGCACGCATTCGGAATCGAGACGGAAGCGTCCCATAGTTCGCTGCGTTGCACCATTAAACTTTGGTGCCTGTTGCCCTGGTTGCACCTCCCCCAAAGGTCGTATGCCGCTAGGTCACTCGCCAACCGGATTAACGGCTTTGAAACGCCGACCCGCTATCACAATTGACCCAAGGTCGCTGCTCTGCGAGAGCGGCGCGCGTCGGTGTCGCTGGGCACCGCGGACTACTGGCTTGGAGCGCCGTCATGGCTGTCGACCCGTCAATGCCGATCCTGGTGGTGGACGACTATCAGACGATGGTCCGGATCATCCGTAATCTCCTGAAGCAGCTCGGCTTCGAGAATGTCGACGACGCCTCCGACGGCAATGCCGCGATCGCCAAGATGCGTGACAAGAAATACGGGCTGGTGATCTCGGACTGGAACATGGAGCCGATGACCGGCTACGAACTGCTCCGCCAGGTCCGCAACGAGGATGCCATCGCCGAGACACCGTTCATCATGGTAACGGCGGAATCGAAGACCGAGAACGTCATCGCCGCCAAGAAGGCCGGCGTGAACAACTACATCGTCAAGCCGTTCACCGCGCAGACGCTGAAATCGAAGATCGAGTCGGCCTGCGCGGCGTGAGCTTTCGGCCGCGCCGGGGGCCTCACCAGGCCAGGTGCGGCATGGCGTAGTTCGGCCGATGACTCTGCCGGGCGAACCAGCCCTGCAGCGCTTCGTCCGATAATCCCGCCATCTCCTCGGCATGGATGCCGGCGACGCACATCAGCGAAGCCAGGCCATATTGCGCCGCGCCGGCGATATCGGTGCGGATCGCGTCGCCGATCGCCAGGATGCGCGCCTTCTCGACGGTCTCCCCGCGCAGCTCCTGCCCCAGACGAATGGCGAGATCGTAGATCGGCGCATGCGGCTTGCCGGCATAGATCGCTTGTCCGCCGAGCTTCTCATAGGCGACGGCGAGCGAGCCGGCGCAGGGCACGATGCGCCCGCCGCGGTCGACGACCAAATCGGGATTGGCGCAGATCAGCGTCAGGCCGCGGCGGGCGAAATCGGCGAGCTGCCCGGCATAGCTCTCGGCCGTCTCGGTCTCGTCGTCGAACAGGCCGGTGCAGAGAACGTAATGGGCCTCGGCCGGGTCGACGCGCGGCGCATCGAGCCCGGCCATCAACGGCAGGTCGCGCGCGGGACCGAGATGATAGAGCTGCTCGCCAGCTCGGTGGGCGATCAGGTCGCGGGCGACGTCGCCGGAGGTGACGATCGCGTCGAAGGCGTCGCCGGGCACGCCTAGCTTGCCGAGCTGGACCGCGATCTCCGAGCGTGGACGCGGCGCATTCGAGACCAGCACGACGGTGACGCCGCCGGCGCGCATCTTGGCCAGGGCATCGCAGGCCGCGGCGAAGGGCGCAACGCCGTTGTGGACCACGCCCCAGATATCGCAGAGGCACAGCTCGTACTGGTCGATGACGGCGGAAACGCCGGACAGCAGGCGGGTCGAGAACGGCACGGGCGAACTCCTGTCGGACAAGCGCCGCCTGTCTACGCGGCTTCGCCGGCGCAGGCCAGCGCTTCGGTCTCGCGGACATTCCTCTTAGACCGTTTGGAACTCCAGCCCTCGTCCTGAGGAGCGGCCTTCAGGCTGCGTCTCGAAGGTTGCTCCAGCGATTCCGCGACCTCCTGGACCATCCTTCGAGACGCCGCTAACGCGGTTCCTCAGGATGAGGGCCCCATGAATATTCGGTCAGGCTCTCAGGCGGTGGCGCGGCGCAGGATGTCGCGGAAGGGAACGCGCTTGACCTCTGGCGGCGACGCCATGGCGGGGTGCTCGACCACCTCGGCGGAGACAGGCGGCGCCATGGCGACAGCAGGCCTCGGAGCAGGAGCGGCCTCCGGCTCGGCGAAGACCTCGGGCCGCACAGGTCGCGGCGGCGAGAAGACGACGCCCTGGCCGAACGCGATGCCGAGATCGAGCATGTCGGCGACCATCGGATCGTCCTCGACCTCCTCGGCGACGAGCTGGATCGAGCCACGGGCGAGCTGGACGGCGATGTCGCCCGCCGCGATGTCGGCGAGCTTGCCGCCACGCGCCTCGGCGAGCAGCAGCGCCGCCGAGACCTTGACGAAGCGCACGCCGCGGTCATGCAGCGACACCGGATCGAAGCGCAGGTCGGCGACATGGTCGAGCGCGAAGCGCACGCCATTGGCCGACATGGCGCCGAGCAGGCCGAGGCTCGACGGCTCCAGCGCCCGGAAGACGCGCTGCGGCACCTCGATGACGAGATTGCCGATGTGGTCGTGGTATTTTTCCAGGATGCGCGACAGCGCCGCCAGTGCGCGCGACGAGCCCCAGGTCGCCGCGCTGAAATTGCAGGAGACGAAGAGTTCGCCCGGCTTGCTGCCGAGATGGCGGGCGATGGCGAGCGCACGTGTGAGCACGAGCGCATCGAGTGTCGGGCCGAAGCCACGCTCCTCGACCGTGGTCAGGAATTCGGAGGGCAGCAGCAGCGTCTTCTCGTCGAGCCTCAGCCTGACGAGCGCTTCATAGCCGCGCGTGCGGCGCTGCGGCAGGCTGACGATCGGCTGAAGATGGACCTCGACCTGGCCCTTCGCCAAAGCTTCGCTGATCAGGGCGGCGCGCTCCTCGGCGGCACGCCGCTGAGCCGCTTCGGCCGGGTCGTGCCGGGTCGCGATCAGAGGCTCCGGAGCACGTGGCTCGATGCGTTCGGGGACCAGTGCGGCGATCCGCGCGGGCTGCTGCGGCGGTGGATTGGCGAGCCGGCCCTCGATCCGGCTGAGCTGGTCGTCATGCTCGCCCAAGGTCGTTGCGACCTGCTGCAGGAGATCGCCAAGCAGGCCAACCTCAGCGGTGAGCTCGTGAAGCATCGCCTTGGCCGGGGCGGCATCGGCTTCGCCCATCGGCATTTGGTCGAGGCGCTTGGCCATCGAATCGACGCGGATGGCATTGGTCGCCAGCCGGACCTTGACCTCGCCAATCGCGGCAAGCAGCTGCTCGCGCTCGCGCGCGCCGTTCCGGCGCGCCAAAGCCGCCGCCCCGGCGAGGCCGAGCCCGGCGCTCAGCAGGCCGAGCGCATTGGCGAGGTTTCCCGGCAGGAGCAGGATGGCGGCGGCGCCCAGCGAAAAGCCGGCGACGCCGCTGGCGGCCGGAGAGAGTGCGCTGAGGCGGATGCGAGCCAAGGGCTGAAATCGCGCAAGAGGTTGAAAGGGAACGCGACGCTACGAATCAGCTGCGATCAGCACAGAATAGCGGCCTGATTCAGCGACTGCGAGCGCTATCGAACGATCGCGCGCGAACGCGTCCCGAAGGACGACCGGCTTCAGCCTAGCGCGGCTGCAGCCCGGCCTCGCCGATCGCGGCCAGAATGCGGTCGACGACCACCGGGGAGAAGCCCTTGCGGGTCAGATAAAGCCGCCCATCGAGGGCAAAGAGCGGCTCGGCCTTGCCGAGCAGCCGCTGGGTTTCCTCGAGCTCGAGGCGATCTCCGGCGGCGGCGCTCGCGACCGCGCGAGCAACGAGGGCAAGCGGCGTCTCTTCCCGCTTGAGCAGGGCAGCCTGATTGTCGGCAAGCTTCGTCGCGCCGCTCAGATAGGCCGCAAAGTAGAGAAAGACATCGTACCAGGACGGGCGGCCATTGCTCAGCGCAGCGGCGCGCTCAAGCAGAGGCAACCCTTCCGACGCCCGGCCGAGCTGGACGTAGCGCGCCCCGAGATCGGCCATGATGTCGGGATCGTAGGGATTGCGCGTCAGTGCCTCCCGGCCGGATTTGAGCGCCTCCTCCGTCATGCCGCGCAGGAATTGCGCCTCCATCAGCGCCTGGTGTGCTCGCGCGCTCGCCGGCGCCAGCCTCACGGCATTGACCGCTGCGGCGAGGGCCCGGTCGAGCGCCGAACCCGGGCGCGGATTCAGGCCCGAGGCGTACTCATCCGCCGTGAGCAGCGCCAGGTGCGACCAAGCCGGGTGGAATTCGGGATCGCGCGCGACCAGCGCGTCGAGGCAATTGCGCGCCGCGAGATGCTCGTCCTCCTTCATGTGCCGACGGAAATTGAGCGCCTGATAGATGCAGGCGATCCCGGGCGGCAGCGTCGCCAGCCGGAAGTCGGCGTGCAGGATGCCATAGGGCTGGGCGAGCCGGATCGCGACCCGCTGCGCCAGCTCGCGCAGCTCGATGCCGTCGCTCACGGCCGCGAGACTCCGCTCGCCGGATGTGGTCCAGACGACGCGCCCTTCCTTGGCGGTGCTGAGCCGGACGAAGCCCTCAACCTTGTCTCCGGCCCTCGCGGTGTTGAGCGTCAGGACATAGTCGGCCCCCTCCTCTGGCCGCAGCGCCGTGCCGGGAGTCTTGACCACGAGCAGGTCGTCGAAACGGGCCATGGTGTCGACGAGATGGCGCATGAACAGCCGCGCCGCATCCTCGACCGCGGGATCGATGATATCGCCGGCGATCACCACGGCGATCACGGGCAGGCTCGCGGGCGCCGTGACCGGTTCGGCGGGCTGGGCCGAAGCGAGCTGGTCGGGCGCAGCGGGGGTCGCGGCGGGCCGCGGCGCGTGTACTTCCGCGCTCGGCATCCCTGCGCCTGGCTCCGGCCTGGGGCCGGCAAGGCGCCAGACGGCGAGGGCGATCAAGGCAGGCAGCGCGAGCAGCAAGACCGTGTAAGCCCAAAACCGCGGGCGCCCTGCCGCCGGTGGAAGCGGTGTCGCCGGCTCGGCAGCCGGCGACACCGCGTCAGGTTCGGGCAAGCCGGACCGCGTGAAGCTCGGCACATAAGCGCCGACCGGAATCGTGATCCGGACGGGATCGCGAACGCCGTCGGCCGCGAAATAAAGATTGAGAGCCTTGCGCAGGCGGCCGGCCTCGACGCGCACGATCGGATCCGATTGCGGGTCGAACTCGGCGGGGCGCCCGAACGCCTCGACCGCGATGGTGTAGCCCTTCAGCTCGCCGGAGCGACCGGCCAGCGCCTGCTCGACGACATAGCTCAGGAAGGCGGTCAATTGCGGCGCGCTGCGGAAGATGTCGGAGGCGAGCACGCGATCGAGCTGCGCGCGGATGTCCTCCGGCGCGATCGACTCGCTCCCATCCCGACCGGCGACGCCTTCAGTCATTGGGGCGTAGTCCAGTGTTACCCCCTTGTTGAGACTACGCCGGAAACGACGTTACGTCACCTGCTCCGAGCGACGGCCGCCGTTCGCCGGACGCAGGCATGCCCCGAGCCGATGCGGATTTACAGCCCCGACCGCGCTGCTAGGTTGAGGAAGCTTTAAAAAACTAAATGGGACCGGATCATGACCTCTGCGCCGCGCGCCATCAGCTCGCCGAACGACCTCGAAGCCTACTGGATGCCGTTCACGGCGAACCGGTCGTTCAAGCAGAATCCGCGCATGGTCGCCCGCGCCGAGGGCATGTTCTACTACACCCCCGAGGGCAAGCCGGTTATGGACGGCACCGCCGGCCTGTGGTGCTGCAATGCCGGTCACGCCCGCGAGCCGATCATCCAGGCGATCCAGGCGCAGGCGCGCGAGCTCGACTACGCCCCGTCCTTCCAGTACGGCCACCCCAAGGTCTTCGCCGCGGCCGCCCGCATCGCGGCGCTGGCGCCGGGCGATCTCGACCACGTCTTCTTCGCCGGCTCGGGCTCGGAAGCGGCCGACTCCGCGCTGAAGATCGCCCTCGCCTACTGGAACGTCTCGGGCAAAGGCTCGAAGACCCGGCTGATCGGCCGCGAGCGCGGCTATCACGGCGTCGGCTTCGGCGGCATCTCCGTCGGCGGCATGGTCAACAACCGCAAGTTCTTCGGCGGTCTCCTGACCGGTACCGACCACATCTCCCACACCTATGACCGCGAGAAGCAGGCCTTCAGCAAGGGCGAGCCGGACTATGGCGCGCATTTCGCCGATGATCTCGAGCGCGTCGTCGCCCTGCACGACGCCTCGACCATCGCCGCCGTGATCGTCGAACCGATGGCGGGCTCGACCGGCGCGCTGCCGCCGCCGAAGGGCTATCTCAAGCGGCTGCGCGAGCTCTGCGACAAGCACGGCATCCTCCTGATCTTCGACGAGGTCATCACCGGCTTCGGCCGCCTCGGCTTCGCCTTCGCCGCCGAGCGCTACGGCGTGATCCCCGACATGATCACCTTCGCCAAGGGCGTCACCTCAGGCACGGTGCCGATGGGCGGCGTGATCGTGCGCAAGCACATCTACGACGCCTTCATGAACGGCCCGGACAACGTCATCGAGCTGTTCCACGGCTACACCTATTCCGGCCACCCGCTGGCGGCGGCGGCCTCGCTGGCGGCGCTCGACATCTATCGCGAGGAGGGCCTGTTCGAGCGGGCGCGGGCGATGGAGGAGAGCTGGGCCGATGCGGTGATGAGCCTGAAGGGCGAGCCGAACGTGGTCGATATCCGCACGCTGGGCCTGGTCGGCGCCGTCGACCTCGCCCCCCGCGCCGACGGTGTCGGCAAACGCGCCTTCGAGGCGATGGATCGCCTCTTCCGCGATGAAGGCCTGATGGTCCGCACCGCCGCCGACACGATCGCCTTCTCGCCGCCGCTGATTATCAGCGAATCCCAGGTCGAGGAGCTGATCGGCAAGCTGCGCCGGGTGATCCGGGCGGTGGCGAACTGAGACTCGTTGCCGCTGCCCCGGCGTCATGATCGGGCTTGTCCCGACCATGGCGCCATTGGCTGCTAGAGCCCCCAAATTCGCATTCTACTTCTAACGTCAATTTCAAAAAATGTTTTAAAATCTATTACATTAGTATGATGCTGATATTCAGATATTTTTGACTTCTTTAAAAGCTCAGGAACTACGAGATTTATACCCATCCCCGCCATCTCTTCGATAGCGTTCGATGCAATGTTTTCGTCAACCGTGGCCAAGAACAACTCGCTACCATGCATCTCTCTCTCTACCTGCTTCCACCGTTCTCTGAGCGTGGTCTTTGCGCTCAAGATCAGGCCCGCGGCTTGCCCGGTTGAAGGTTTTTGCAACCTGCTTAGAGACGGCAGTATAAAATCAGGACGTTTTTTGGATTGAATTACTACCTGTTTTTCAAACGGGATTTGACCACCAACAAGCATCGCTTCAATGTGATGCTCAAACGAGTATCCCGCGCGTGACTTACGTTGCTGGCTCGCAGATAGCAAAAGCGCGTCGATTTCAGGCAGTTTATCAACCAAACTCCGAATGAGCTGCCCAGTCGAAACTGATGAGGGCTGATCTCCCAATACGATGCGGACCAGAGCAACTGCGCATTCGCGCCGTTGATATTCACGAAACATATCCCACTCGATACCGCGGCTGACTTCTCGCAGAACATCACCTGGATTATCCAGAAGCCGGGAGTCAAGATTAGCAATACCTTGCTTTTGCAGGTATGCATTTCGAGCCAGCGTAGCCAGTGCGAGTGTTGTAGGCATAGCGGCGCTATCTCTGGCAAATTTTTCAATCAGGCCAGCTTTCCATGCAGCGATAACCTGTTCTGCGAAATCTAATATTTTTCTATTCTCCTCCCGCCTCTTAAGCGCGGGATCGAAGATCTCGATCCTAAAATCCGGCTGAATTGCTAGAAAATTGGTCAGATACAGAGCATCTTCTGAGCTCGAATCGATTGTTAAGCACCGATAGCTCAATCCGTTTTGGTCTTGAACTCTGCCCATCACTAAAAAAGAGGCCGGAGACAAATCTACGAAGGCCGCCTTCGGCAACCGCGTCAAGTGTGTCTCCGGTCCTTTGCTGGTATAATGGACCAAACGGGTGTCTGCTCGTGTCTCGTTTACTTCCGGCCAGTTCGTTTGAAAAAAAACTTCGCGAATCGGATCGCCACCATCGCTTCCTCGATTCTTCTCACTCAGGGGCGGAAAAAAACCTCCGTCTCGCTGCAGCGGAGGTATGTAAACCCCGGCTTGATGCTTATTTGTGAATCGCGCCCAGTCGCGGTCATTGTTAGAAAGTTTTTTGACCAAAACAGACGACGAGATTGCTAGCAATTCGACGAGAAGTGCCGCCTCAATAGTTGGTTCTTGAGGTATATAATTTTTTTTACTCACACACGCCTCCCCTTATCTCCAAGGAAGCAGCATCCGACCGCAACCAGTTTTCACATAACTCAATTACCTCAATTAGGGGTATTCGTGTTTTTCCTTTCAATGCGCACTCCCAAACTACTCCTCGTCGCCATCCCGCCGTCGACAGAGCACTGGCCGTATCTCGATCTACAAATTTGTTTCGATTGATTTTGTCATGCCAGAATTTTTCGCGCGATTTTGGCCAACGGAACAGATGACAATCGTGACCATGCCAGAAACAACCGTGAGCAAATATGACGGCTCGATAAACCGGAAACACAATGTCAGGTTTTCCAGGCAACGCGGAATCATGCAGTCGAAATCTAAATCCTCGCGCGTGCAGTCCTTTGCGCAATAAGAGTTCTGGTTTCGTGTTTTTGCCGCGAATGCCAGACATCATCCGGCTACGAACATGGGGTGCAACAATATCAGGCATGCGCCTGACTATTGGCAGCCGCAGTATACTTCGCGCCATCGAGTGCAGCTTCAATAAACGGCTTCATTGCGCCAGCCACAAACTCCACTACGGGCACAACAACCGAGTTCCCGAATTGCCGATAGGCCTGCGTGTCGGAAACAGGGATTTTGAAGCTCCGATCCTTGGTCTCGAATCCCATCAACCGTGCGCATTCCCTCGGCGTCAACCGACGCGGCCGCTTGCCCGGCTGGTCGATAAGAATTTCAGAGCCATCCTTGTAATAGCGCGCCGAAAGGGTTCTTGCGACATCGTTGGGCCCAAACAGGCTGTAGCCGAATCCGTTTCCAGCTGCCTGATGCTTCTCCTTGTATCCCTTCAGATAACCCCAGAGATGCTCAGTCAGCGTGTACTTGGGGTCGACCTCATCAGACGGATCGAGGATTGTGCCCAGCTTGGGCCCGTTGCCTGATTTTGGTACTTTCAGACTTGCGAAGTCGAATGCTGTCTGCTCGCGAAACCCGACAATGAAAATGCGTTCCCGCTTCTGCGGCACCCAAGGCTCAGAACTGATCACGCGATACTGCACGTGATAACCAAGTTCGTTCCTGAGAACATTCAGGATCGTCGCAAAAGTGCGACCCTGATCGTGATTTTCAAGATTCTTGACGTTCTCAAGCAGGAATGCCGCTGGTCTGTGACGAGCGATGATCTGGGCGGTATCAAAGAAAAGCGTGCCCTGCGTATCGCATAGAAAGCCATGAGGTCTACCCAAAGCGTTCTTTTTGGAAACGCCGGCGATAGAGAACGGCTGACAGGGAAAGCCCGCAAGCAGCACATCGTGCTCGGGCACAAGCTCAGGATTCTCCGAATATTGCCTGATGTCGCCCGCGATTTCGTGGTTATCCCTGAAATTCAGCGCATATGTTTTCTGGCTGAACGGGTCCCACTCCGACGTAAAGGCGCAATGACCACCAATGCTCTCGAATCCGAGCCTTAGCCCACCGATCCCGGCAAAGAGATCGATAAACCGAAATGATGGTCTTGCAGGTGGGAGGCCTTCATCGCCAGCCTTGTCGAGCAGTCGCCAGACCGGTGGAGGTGGCTGGCATTCTCCGTTCTCGTATCGATAGACCTGCCTTAGCGAGGTGCCTAAAGCCTTGGCTGCTTCCTCGATCGTGAGCCCGGACTGCTCGCGAAACAGGGCAAATGTGGTCTTGGGCCGGGTAAGCATCGAAATCTCGAATCACTGCTGGGTCGATTTTTGTCAGACTGACACTATTCGACACGGCGAGCAATTAATGTTCTATGTATGTTCCCAGTTGATGCTACTGAGAAAGTCACTGCCAGGCATCTAGCCCCGCCGCAGCTTGTTGTAGCGGGCCACCAGCCTGTCGCGCTTGAGCCGCGACAGGCGGTCGATCCAGAAGATGCCGTCGAGCTGGTCGATCTCGTGCTGATGGCAGACCGCGAGCAGGCCGTCGGCATCCTCGCTCCGCTCGCTGCCCTCCAGATCCTGATAGCGCACGCGGATGCGGGCATGGCGCTCCAACTCGTCGGTGACGCCGGGCATCGAGACGCTGCCCTCGGTGTGGCTGATGGTTTCGCGCGAGACCTGATCCAGCACCGGATTGGCATAGATGCGGACCTCGCCGGGCGTCAGCTCCAGCACGACGAGGCGCGAGAGCACGCCGATATGCGGCGCGGTGATGCCGATGCCGGGCGCTGCCCGCATCGTGTCGAGCAGGTCTTCGGCGAGCGCGCGCAGATCGGCATCGAAGCGTGTGACCGGCGCTGCGGGCAAACGCAGACGCGGGTCGGGAAAGCTCAGGATCGGGCGAATGGGCATGATGTCGTGCTTGTCCTCGCAGCTCAGTATTCCGCCGAAGCGAGCCCGCCCGTCAGCGCGCGACGCGCCAGGCGACGAGAACCGCGAGCGCGGCCGGCACCAGGAAGACCACGGCAAGGATCGGCAGTTCCTCGCGCACCGAATAACCGGCCCTGGTGACGCCGACCCACATATTGACCAGCGCGATCGCCAGCCAGGCCGGCACGAACAGCTTCGCCGCCGTCGCGAAGGCCGGCTCGGCCCCGCCCCAGAGCTTGCCGAAGAGGAGGAACAGGCCGAGCAGGATGATCCCGCCGCCGATCACCATTGCCATATGCATGGGCCGCCCCCACTCGGAACCCCGTTCCGCACCGTCTTGATAGCTTTGCCAGGATAGACGGGAGCTGAATGAACGCTTCAGCTCCCGGCAAGGAAAGCTGCCGGCCACCCTCAACCAGAATAGCCGGGGCCTTGGCATTCACTTCGTCGTATAGCCGCCATTGACCAGGATGGTCTGGCCGGTCATCCACCAGCCGTCCGAGACAAGGAAGCGGATGAAGGGAACGACGTCCTCGATATCGGTGAGGCCGGTCTTCGAGAACTTCGAGAGCGCGGCCGCGGTCTTGTGATAGGCGACCGCATCCCTACCCTCGGCAGGATAGAAGAACGGCGTATCCATCGGGCCGGGCCCGATCGCGGTGACCGAGATGCCGCGCTCGCCGAATTCCTTGGAAGCGGCGCGGGTGAAATGCTCCACCGGGGCCTTCATGCCGGCATAGGCGGCATAGAACGGCGTGAAGGCGCCGAGCAGGGAGGTAACCACCGTGGTGATCTTACCGTTGTCGTTCAGCGCCTTGCCGGCCTCCTTGAGGAAGAAGAAGGCCGATTTCGAATTCACCGCGGCCATCTCGTCGTATTCGGCCTCGCTGATCTCGGCCATCGGCTTCTTCAGCACCTTGCCGACGGTGTTGATCGCGATGTCCGGCCGGCCTACCGCGACAATGGTGTCGGCGAAGAGCTTCTCGACGGCGCCGGCCGTGGTGAGGTCGGCCCGGAAGGCAACGGCCTCTGCACCCGCGGCCTTCACCACGGCGACGGTCGCATCGGCATCCGCCTTGGCCGCGGCACTGTTGTAGTGGATCGCCACTGCCTTGGCGCCGTGGGCAGCGAGATCGCGGGCGAGCAAGCCGCCGAGATTCTTGGCGCCGCCGGCGATGATGACGGTCTTGTCCTTGATGCTGTGGTCGGCCATGGCCTCGTCTCCTGCTGTCGCTGCGAGCCCTGCTCGCCTCGTCAGCAAGGTAGCCAGACGATTGTTCCGATAAAGCCGGATAAGCTGACATGACTTGTCAGCGACGACGAACAATCACATCGTGCCGGCCATGGACCGGTTCGAGCTCTTTTCCACCTTCGCCCGCGTCGTCGAATGCGCCAGCTTCACCCGCGCCGCGGCGACGCTCGGCCAGCCGCGCTCCTCGGTCTCGGCGGCGATCCGGCTGCTGGAGGATCGGCTCGGGACGCGCCTGCTGCATCGCACGACCCGGCATGTCGCGCCGACGCAGGACGGGCTCGCCTTCTATGAGCGCTGCCTCAGATTGATCGCCGAGGTCGAGGAGGCCGAGACGCTGTTCCGCAGCGCCGGAGACGGGCCGGCGGGCAAGCTCCGGATCGACGTGCCCGGCCGGATCGGCCGCCTGATCATCGCGCCGGCACTGCCCGATTTCCTGGCGCGCTATCCCGACATCTCGGTTACGCTCGGCGTCACCGACCGGGCGGTCAACCTGATCGAGGACAGCGTCGACTGCGTGCTGCGCGTCGGTCCGCTCAGCGATTCCAGCCTGATCGCGCGCAATCTCGGCGAACTCAGGCTGATCAATGTCGCGAGCCCGGCCTATCTCGCGCGGTTTGGGGTGCCGGAAAACCCGGAGGACCTCTCGGCGCATGAAGCGGTGCACTATGCCTCGCCCTCGACCGGCGCGGTCGAGGACTGGCAATGGTTGGACAGCGGGCGATTGCACAGCCGGACGATGGCCGGCCGCGTCACCGTCAACAGCGCCGAGGCCTATATCGCCTGCTGCCTTTCCGGACTCGGGCTGATCCAGATTCCGGCCTATGACGTCGCCGCGCATCTCGAGGCAGGCGAGCTGGTCGATGTTATGCCGGAGCACAGGGCGGAACCGATGCCGGTCGCCCTGCTCTATCCACACCGGCAGCACCTCTCGCGCCGCCTCAAGGTCTTCGCCGACTGGCTGGAGCCGCTCCTGAAGGAGCGGCTCTTCGCCTGATCAGGCGGCGGCCTTCTTCTCGGCCGAGCCGTAGAAGCTCTCACCGGTCTTGGCCATGCGCTTCAGCAGCCGGTTCGGCTTGAAGCGCTCGCCATGCTTCTTGGCCAGGCTCTCGCAGAGCTTCACGAAGGCGGCCGCGCCCATATTGTCGATATAGGACAGCGTGCCCCCGCTATAAGGCGCGAAGCCGAAGCCGATGATCGAGCCGACATCGGCCTCGCGCGGGTCGGTGACGACGCCTTCCTCATAGGTCTTGGCTGCTTCAAGCGCCTGGGTGACGAGCAGGCGGTGCTTCAGCTCCTCCATATCGACCAGCTCGGGCTCGAGCTTGTTCCTGGTGAGCTCGGCAAGGCCGGGCCAGAGCCGCTTCGGGCCGGCTTCCGGATAGTCGTAGAAGCCCTTCCTGTTCTTGCGGCCGAGGCGGCCATGCTTCTCGACCATCTCGTTGAGCAGCTTCTCCTGCGCCGGATCGATGGAGGCGTCGCCGAGCTGGGCCTTGGTCGCCTTCAGCACCTTGTAGGCGAGATCGACCGCGACCTCGTCATTGAGCGAGAGCGGGCCGACCGGCATGCCAGCCTGCTTGCCGGCCGCCTCGATCATCGCCGGCGGCACGCCTTCCATCAGCATGAGGTGCCCCTCGCGGATGTAGTTGCCGACGCAGCGATTGGCGTAGAAGCCTCTGACGTCGTTGACGACGATCGGCGTCTTCTTGATGGCGCGGACGAAGTCGAGCGCCATGGCGAGCGCCTTCTTGCCGGTCTTCCTGGCCATGATGATCTCGACCAGCAGCATCTTCTCGACCGGCGAGAAGAAATGGATGCCGATGAAATTCTTCGGGCGCTCGCTGTGCTCGGCGAGGCCGGTGATCGGCAGCGTCGAGGTGTTGGAGCCGAAGATGGTCTTGGGGCCGACCACGGCCTCGACCTTGGCGATGACCTCGGCCTTGACCTTGGGGTCCTCGAACACCGCCTCGACGATGAGGTCGCAGCCCTTGAGGTCGGCATAGTCAGCCGAGGCCTTGATCCGCCCGAGCAGCGCGTCACGATCGGCGGTCTTGGCTCTGCCCTTGGTGATCTGGTCGGTGACCAGCTTGTGCGAATAGGCCTTGCCGTTCTCGGCCGCCTCAACATCCCTGTCGACTAGTACCACCTCGATACCCGCATTGGCGGTGACATAGGCGATGCCGGCGCCCATGAAGCCGGCGCCGACGACGCCGACCTTCTTCAGCTTCGAGGCCGGGACATCGGCCGGGCGGCGGGCGCCCTTGTTCAGCTCCTGCATCGAGACGAAGAGCGAGCGGATCATCGAGGCCGCCTCCTTCGTCCGCAGGATTTTTGCGAAATAGCGGCTCTCGACCTTGAGGGCGAGGTCCATCGGCAGCTGCAGGCCTTCATAGACCGCGCTCAGGATGGCGCGGGCGGCCGGATAATTGTCGTTGGTCTCGCGGCGATAGATCGCGTTGGCCGGCGGCCAGATCTGCATGCCGGCCGGCGAATGCACCTTGTTCGAGGGGAGCTTGAACTTCGGGTCTTCCCAGGGCTGCTTCGCCTGCGGGTTGGCCTTCAGCCATTCCTTGGCCGCGGCGACGATCTGGTCGCGCGGCAGGACCGCATGGACGAGGCCCATATTGCGGGCCGGCAGCGCCTTGATCTGGTCGCCCTTGAACATCATCTGCAGCGCGTCGCCGGTCTGCATCAGGCGCGAGACGCGCTGGGTGCCGCCAGCGCCGGGGAACAGCCCGACCTTGATCTCGGGCAGGCCGACGCGGGTCGAGGCATCGTCCGAGACGACGCGTAGCTGGCAGGAGAGCGCGAGCTCGAAGGCGCCGCCGAGGCAGACGCCATGGATCGCCGCCGCGAACGGCTTCCCGCAGGTCTCGAGCTTACGATAGAGCAGCGAAAGCTTGCGGCTCTCGTCGAAGAAGCGCTGCATCGCGATCTGCTCGCCCTGCTCCTTGGCGAGCTTGACATAGAGGTCGCGCAGGCCCTGCAGCATGGTGAGGTCGGCGCCGCCGGAGAAGGCTTCCTTGCCGGAGACGATGACGCAGCCCTTGATGGCTTCGTCACCCGCGACCTTGTCGACGACCTGGTTCAGCTCTTCCATCACCTGCGGGGTGATGACGTTCATCGAGCGCTCGGGCATGTCCCAGGTCAGGGTGGCGATGCCGTCGGCGTCGGTCTCGAAGCGGAAATTGGTGAGGTTCATAGTGTCTCTCCTCAAACCCGTTCGATGATGGTGGCGACGCCCATGCCGACGGCGACGCAGAGCGTGACCAGCGCGGTCTGCTTGTTCGTCCGCTCCAGCTCGTCGAGCACGGTGCCCAAAATCATCGCGCCGGTGGCGCCGAGCGGGTGGCCCATGGCGATGGCGCCGCCATTGACGTTGAGCACGGCGTCGTCGATGTCGAAGGCCTGCTGGTAGCGCAGCACCACCGAGGAGAAGGCCTCGTTCAGCTCGAACAGGTCGATGTCCTTTGCGCTCATCCCGGCCTTCTTCAGCACGAGCTCGGTGACGTCGACCGGGCCGGTCAGCATCAGGGCGAGGTCGGAGCCGGTCGTGGCGAAAGCCTTGATGCGGGCGCGGGGCTTGAGGCCGGCCGCCTTGCCGGCCTTTTTCGAGCCGACCAGCACGGCGGCAGCACCGTCGACGATGCCCGAGGAGTTGCCGGCATGGTGGACGTGGTTGACGAACTCGACATCCGGATGCGCCGCGGTCGCGACCGCATCGAAGCCGCCCATCTCCCCCATCTGGACGAAGGAGGCCTTGAGCGCGGCCAGTGCCTGCATGTCGGTCGCCGGGCGGATGGTCTCGTCGCGGTCGAGGATGATCAAGCCGTTGACGTCGGTGACCGGGATCACCGAGTTCTTGAAGCGGCCCTCTTCCCAGGCCTTGGCGGCGCGCTTGTGCGAGCGCACGGCATAGGCGTCGACATCATCGCGCGAGAAACCATATTTCGTCGCGATCAGGTCGGCCGAGACGCCCTGCGGCATGAAATAGGTGTCGATCGCGACGCTAGGGTCGACCGCGATGCCGAAGCCCGAGGCGCCCATGCCGATGCGGGACATGCTCTCGACGCCGCCGCCGATCGTCATCTCCTTCTGGCCGGACATCACCTGCGCCGCGGCGAGGTTCACCGCGTCCAAGCCCGAGGCGCAGAAGCGGTTGATCTGCACGCCCGGCACTTCCTTGCCGTAGCCGGCTTTCAGAGCGACGGTGCGGGCGATGTCGGCGCCGGCCTCGCCGACCGGATCGACGCAGCCATAGACCACGTCCTCGACCAGCTTGGGATCGAGATTGTTCCGCTCCTTGATGGCGCGCAGGGTCTGCGTACCCAGTTCGATCGCGGTGACTTCGTGGAGCGAACCGTCCGCCTTGCCCTTGCCGCGCGGCGTCCGGACGTGATCGTAGATGAAGGCGTCTGCCATGGGTGAAGGCCTCCGGGCTGGCCGCGAATGCGGCTCGTTTTCCTGCCGGACGTCATGGTCGGGCTTCACCCGACCATCTCGTTATCCAGCGAACTCATCAAGAGATGCTCGGGTCAAGCCCGAGCATGACGTGTGTGCTATGCGCGTTCAGAACTGCTCGGCGCTCAGCGCCATGGTGGCATCCGAGCCGGAGGTGATCCGCGCCAGATGCGCAGCGGTCTCGGGCAGCGAGCGCTCCATGAAGAAGCGTGCGGTGACGAGCTTGGCGTTCATGCGCTCGGCCTGGCCATTGGCGCCGGCCTTGAGCTTCTCCTGCGCGACCTTGGCCATCTTCGCCCACATATAGCCGAGCGAGACCAAGCCGAGCAGGTGCATGTAGTCATGCGCGCCGGCGCCGGCATTATCCGGCTTGGCGAGCGCGTTCTGCATGAACCACATCGTCGCCTGCTGGAGATGGCCGAGCGAGGCGGCGAGCGAGACCAGGAGCGGCTTCAGCGCCTCGTCGCCCTCGTTCTCCTTCACGAAGGCGCCGATCTCGTTGAAGAAGGCCATGATGGCGCGGCCCCCATCGCGTCCGAGCTTGCGGCCGACAAGGTCCATCGCCTGCACGCCGTTGGCGCCCTCGTAGATCATGGCGATGCGGGCATCGCGGACGAACTGCTCCATGCCCCATTCGGCAATGTAACCATGGCCGCCATACATCTGCTGGGCCTTCACCGCATTGTCGAAGCCGACATCGGTGAGCACGCCCTTCAGGACCGGCGTCATCAGGCCGAGCTGGTCATCGGCGGCCTGGCGCTCGGCATCATCGCCCGAGCGATGGGCAACGTCAGACTTGATCGCGTTCCAGATCACGAAGGCGCGCGCCGCCTCGTTGAAGGCCTTGATCGACATCAGCGTGCGGCGCACGTCCGGGTGGACGATGATCGGGTCGGCGGCCTTGTCCGGGTTCTTGGCGCCGGTCAGCGCCCGGCCCTGCAGGCGGTCCTTGGCGTATGCCACGGCGTTCTGATAGGCGACCTCGGACTGGGCAAGACCCTGGATCGCGACGCCGAGGCGGGCCTCGTTCATCATCACGAACATGGCGTTGAGGCCCTTGTTCTCGGCCCCGACCAGCCAGCCCTTCGCCCCGTCATAGTTCATGACGCAGGTCGAGTTGCCGTGGATGCCCATCTTGTGCTCGATCGAGCCGCAGGACACCTTGTTGTTGGCGCCGACCGAGCCGTCAGCGCCAACCTCGTTGCGCGGCACGACGAAGAGCGAGATGCCCTTGACACCCTGCGGCGCGCCCTCGATGCGGGCGAGCACGAGGTGGACGATGTTCTCTGTGATGTCCTGCTCGCCGGCCGAGATGAAGATCTTGGTTCCGGTGATCGCGTAGGAGCCGTCGCCGTTCGGCACGGCCTTGGTCTTGATCAGGCCGAGATCGGTGCCGCAATGCGGCTCGGTCAGGTTCATCGTGCCCGACCAGGTGCCCTCGGCCATCTTCGGCAGATAGGTGCGCTTTTGTTCATCCGTACCATGGACATAGAGCGCCGCCATCGCGCCCATGGTCAGGCCGGGATACATCGAGAAGGCCATGTTCGCCGAGGAGGAGAACTCGTTCATGATGGCGCCGAGCGTATAGGGCAGGCCCTGGCCCCCATATTCGGGATCCATGGCGAGACCGATCCAGCCGCCCGCGGCATAAGCCTCATAGGCCTGCTTGAAACCCTTCGGCGTCGTCACCGAGCCATCGGCATTGCGCTTGCAGCCTTCCTGGTCACCGGAATGGTTGATCGGCTGGAGAACTTCCTCGCAGAGCTTGGCGCCCTCGCCGAGCACGGCCTCGACCAGATCCGGCGTCGCCTCGGCGAAGCCCGGGAGGTTGTTGTAGCGCTCGAACTGGAAGACGTCGTTGAGCAGGAACAGCGTGTCCTCGACAGGCGCCTTGTAGACCGGCATCGCATCCTCCCTGGCGTTTCGTGCAGCCTTGATGACGAAGCTTGCCGGCTCGATATGACAGCGGCGCTTCGAGATAGTTCACATATAAACTATCTAGTCGCGCCTTGCCAAGGGGCCGCATCAACTTTTTCGTTCGGACAGCACTTTCCGCAAGATTGGCGCGAGCGGCGCTGCGCTTGCAAACGAAAAATGCCCCGAACCGGTTCCGGCTCGGGGCATCGCGATCGTATCGGGCGGCGGCCTATGCGGCCGGGTGTCAAGCGTCGAGACGCGCGAGGGTCGCCTCGAGCTCGGCGATGGCGGCCTCGATCTCGGCGCGCTGGCTGCGCAGCAGTTCGAGCTGCTCGGCGATCTGGCCGCGGCTGAGCTGCAGGCCGCCGACCGAGGCGGACGGCTCCTTGCCCTTGAGCTCCTTGCCTTCCTCATTGGCGAGCATGGCGCGGATCTCGACCAGGGTGAAGCCGAGCTGCTTGCCCTTGAGGATCAGAGCGAGGCGGGCGCGGTCGCGGCCGGAATAGATCCGGGTCAGGCCGGAGCGGGCGGGAGCGAGCAGGCCGCGCGATTCGTAGAAGCGGAGCGTGCGCAGGGTCACCCCGAATTCGCGGGCGAGATCGCTGATGGTGAAGCCACCGGCTTCGGTTTCATTCGTCGTCTGCGGAGAGGCGGAGCGGCCGTCGTGACTCGGTGTGGCCGCCAGAGCTGAGCCTTGGCGCGGCATATCTGATCCTTGCGGTTGCGGAGCGGGGCGCCAATCCATCGGCAGGCGCCCCTGCGTTGCCGGCAATGTACGCACGACGTCGCCCTTACGTCACGTCATTCAGCGCCGGACAGGGGTAAGTTACCGTTATACCCGGCTCGGGCAAGCCTCGATGCTCAGGTTTCCAGAAAATTAACGTCCGGCCGCAGGATCTTAACGCTCTGTTTACCGTGACGGCGAAAAGTCGGTTCCGCGATCTCCGGCATCGTTCGCATCAACCCGATGTTCATGAATGCCGAGATTGCAAGGGCGCCGCCGCGTAAGGGGGCAGCGAGCGCTCCTTGATCGAGATTGCCCCTCGAGGCGAGCGTGACATGGCGACCAGCCTGCCCTGGAGCGTCAAGGGCGTCGATCCGCGCACGCGCGATGCGGCAAAGGCCGCCGCGCGTCGCGCCGGGATGACGCTCGGCGAATGGCTCGACAGCAAGATTCGCGAAGAGGCTGGGGAACCCGAAGCCGTCGCGCGCGACGCCGAGCAGGACATCGTCGCGCTCTCGGATCGCCTCGCCCGCCTGTCCCAGGGCGGAATGCAGACCTCCCCACCGCCGCAGGCTGCGCCGGCCAAACCCGAGCTCACGCGCGAACGCATGGACGCGTTCATCACCCAGGCCGCCATGGCCGAGCGCCTAACGCGCGACAGCAATGCGCGGACCGCAAGCGCGCTCGATTCGATCGCGCAATGGATGGAGCGCACCGAGAGCCGCCTGTCGCAGGGCGAGCGCAGCACGGTCGAGCGCCAGGAGCGCGCCACCGCCGTGATCGCCGACGCGATCAAGGCGATGGGCACGCGACTCAGCGACATCGAGCGCCGCTCCGAGGAAGCGAGCCGCCGGCCGGCTGCGCCGCCGCCGCCCCCGCCGCAGACCACGCGCCCTGTCGTGCTCAGCCGCGACGGCCTTGCTGCCGCGGTGTCCGACATCCGCTCGCGCCAGCGCACCCTCGATGGCGATACGCGCGCCCCGGCTTTCGAGCGCCCCGTTGCCGCACCGACGCTCGCCGCCTTGCGCGACGATCTGCGTCAGCTGAGCGACCGTATCGCCCCGGTCCAGCCGGCGCTGCGCGCCGAGGAGCAGCGCTCCGCCTTCAAGCCGCTCGAGCGCGCGATCGGCGAGCTCGGGGCCAGGCTCGACCGCCTCGACGGGCGCGAACGGCTCGATCCCGTCCTGAAGCCGCTGGCGCGGATCGAAGCCGAGATCGGCCGTCTGTCGGAGGCGCGCTCGCAGGAAAGCTACAACCGCTTCGAGCTGGAGGTCGCCCATCTCGCCGCCAAGATCGATGCGCTCGTCGCGCGCGGCGGCGACCGTCAGGCCATCGCCCCGATCCTGAACGAGCTGGCCGAGCTGCGCGAGATCGTCTCGGCCACGGACGGCCGGCGATTCGACGACCTCTCGCTGCAGCTCAGCGCCCTGACCTCCGATGTCGGACGCCTGCACGACGACAGGCGCGACCTGCGCAGCCTGGCGCTGGCGCTCGAGGACGTGCGCGAGAGCCTGCTCGCCGACCGCTCGCGCGAGCGCCACGACGAGAGCGGCCCACTGCAGGCCCTGTCGCGCCAGGTCGAATCGCTGGCTCACAAGATCGACTCGCTGCCGGCGATGAATGCGTCCGTCATCAACGGGCAGGTCGACCAGTTGGTCGCCCGCCTCGGCGAGCTCGACGCCAGCGGCCGCCCGGCCTCCAACGAGCTCGCCGGGCGCATCGAAGCGCTGGTGAACAAGCTCGAACACCTGGCCGACCGGCCGCCGAGCCGGCTCGAAGACCGGATCGAGGCGCTGACCGATCGCGTCGAGCAGCTCGCTGCCTCCAGCACGCTCGCCCAGATGGTCGACGAAGGCGGAGCGCCGCTCGCCCGGGTCGACATGCGCCCGGTCGAGGACATGCTGCGCGGCCTCGCCGCCAAGATCGACGAGGCCGGACGGCCCGGAGCTGGCTCCGAATCCTTCGACGCGCTCGAACGCCAGATCGCCGGCCTGACGCAACGGCTCGACCAACAGGCGGCGACGCGCTCGGCCGAGAACGGCCTCGAGCGGACGCTGGAGGATCTCGTCGTCCACCTCCAGGGCATGCGCGAGGACACCACCGCCGCAGCAGAACGCGCGGCGCGCGCCGCCATGGCCGAAATGCCCGCGTCGCGCGGTGCGAGCCTGTCCGAGCTCAGCGACCTGATGAGCGGCCTGCGCGAGAGCCATGTCTCGACCGGGCGCGAGACCCAGGATGCGATCGGCGCCGTCCATCGGACGCTGGAGACCATCATCGGCCGCCTCGGCGATCTCGAAGCCGAGATCGGGGGCGAGCGGCGCAGCAATGCGCCAACCCCACGCGTCCGCGCGCCGGTCGACGAGATCAAGGCGAGCGCTTCCGCCGTCCCGATGGCCGAGCGCTTCGCCGCCGACCAGCGCCTGCCGCGCGCCGGCGGGCTCGACCTGCCGCTGGAGCCGGGCTCCGGCCGGCCGCGCCCCGATGCGCCAGCCCCGCAGGGCAACGACCCCCAGGCTGTCCGTCAGAGCCTGATCGCAGCGGCGCGCCGCTCGGCCAAGGCCGCCAGCGAGGCCGCCGCCGCCAATCCGGCCGCTGCGGACGCGGCGAAAGCGGGCAAGGCCGCCAAGCCCGCCTCAGGCGGACGCCTCAAGGAAATCCTGGAGAAGCGTCGCCGGCCATTGCTGCTCGGCCTCGCGGCGCTGGTGCTGGCGATCGGCGCGGCGCAGGTCTTCTCCGGCGGCCAGCAGGGCGCCAAGAAGCCGGCGGTGAACGAGAGCAGCAGCCGGACCGAGCCCGCCAATCCCGCTGCCACGGCCGCTCCCGAAGCCAAGCCGTCGCCGCAGGCCAGCCCCGCCGAGCCGGCGTCGCCGCCGGCGAAGGACCAGAGCTCGGCACTCCAGCCGCTGCCGCTCGGCACGACACCGGCGCAGGCGGCCGTGCCCGCGCCGGCCCAGGCCGCGAACGCCGAGCCGATGCCGGCGCCTGCCGCGGTACCCTCCATGGTCGCAGCGCTGCCGCTGCAGAGCCCGGCCGAAGCGACCGAGACCGTCACCGGGATCGGCGACCTGCCGGGCACCGTTGGCACCGCCGGCCTGCGCAAGGCGGCGCTCGCGGGCGATGCCCGCGCTGTCTACCAGCTCGCCGCCCAGGCGGCCGACGGACCGGGCAACCGCGATCCGAAGCTGGCGCTGCGCCTGTTCGAGCGCGCCGCCGTCGCGGGTCTCGGGCCGGCGCAGTTCCGGCTCGGCAACATGTTCGAGAAGGGCATCGGCACCAATCGCGACCCGGCGCTGGCCAAGGTCTGGTACGGGCGCGCCGCCGAGCGCGGCAACGCCAAGGCGATGCACAATCTCGCAGTGCTCTACGCCGAAGGTGCCGGCGGCAAGCCGGACTATGCGACCGCGACGGACTGGTTCCGCCGCGCCGCCGAGCACGGCGTGCGCGACAGCCAGTACAACCTCGCCATCCTGCTCGGCCGCGGCCTCGGCGCGCCGGCCGATCTCGGCCAGTCCTATCGCTGGTTCGCGATCGCCGCCGCACAGGGCGACGAGGATGCCGGCCGCAAGCGCGACGAGGTCGCGAGCCGGCTGTCGGGGAGCGATCTCGCCGCGGCCAAGGCCGCCGCCGAGACATGGAAGCCAAAGCCCCTCGAAGCCAGCGCCAACGAAGTCACGCCGCCGGCCAAGGGTTGGGACGAGGCGCCGGTCGCCGCCAAGAAGCCGGCCAAGCCTGGCCGCGGCTGAGGCCGACGCGGGCGCAGGCGACAGCCTGCACCCGAGACCCGTTCAAAGCTGCACAAATTGAAAAGGTTTCCGCTGTAGCCTTTCCGCTACGGCGCGCTTTCCGTTCGGCCGGCTCCGGCGGAACAGAGAGAATTCGTGCCAGCTCAGCAGGTTGGGCATGTTCTCGTCGCAAAAGTGATATCCACTTTGGCGGATCATGCCCGACATGGGAAGGCATCGACGGCCGGCGAGGTTTTGGAAGCGTGCAGATCTATCTCCCGATCGCGGAACTGCCGATCAGCATTTTCCTGGTGCTCGGGCTGAGCGGCGCGGTCGGCTTCATCTCCGGCCTGTTCGGGGTCGGCGGCGGCTTCCTGCTGACGCCGTTGCTGATCTTTCTCGACATTCCCCCCGCCGTCGCGGTCGCGACTGTCGCCGCGCAGGTCGCCGGCTCGTCGATGACCGGCGTGCTCACCTATTGGCGACGCAACGCGCTCGACTTCAAGCTCGGCGGCATCCTGGTCACCGGCGGCATCGTCGGGACCATCCTGGGTGTGCTGTTCTTCAACTCGATGCGCCGCCTCGGCCAGCTCGAGCTGGTCATCACCATCGCCTATGTCACGCTCTTCACCTGCATCGGCGGATTGATGCTGTTCGACGCGGTGCGGGCCGCACTACGTGACCGCAGGGGCAAGCCGGCTCGCCGCCTGCGCGAAGCCGGCTCGCATCCGCCCTGGATGGGCCTGCCGCTGCGCATGCGCTTCCCGCGCTCGCAGCTCTATGCCAGCGTGATCCCGATCGCGACGCTCGCCGTGATCATCGGCTTCATCGGCGCCGTGCTCGGCGTCGGCGGCGGCTTCATGCTCGTGCCGGCGCTGATCTACTTCTTCCGGATCCCGCCGGCGGTGGTGGTCGGCACCTCGCTGTTCCAGATCCTCGTCACCATGTCCGGCGCGACCGTGCTGCACGCCGTCACCAACCAGTCGGTCGACATCATCCTCGCCATGCTGCTGCTGGTCGGCGGCGTCATCGGCGCACAATTCGGCGGGCGGGCGGCCCGCAACCTCAACGTCTCGTCGTTCCGGTTGCTACTGGCGCTGCTGATCCTCTCCGTCGGCCTGCGCTTCGCGGTCGAGCTCTTCCTGCCGCCGAGCGAGCCCTATTCGGTGGTCGTGCCGGAAGGAGCGCAGCGATGAGACGCGCGGCATTCATCCTCGCTGCGGGCTGCCTGGCGGCTCTCGCCGGCGTTCCGGCCAGGGCCGAGACGCTGATCGCGGCGCTATCGACCCATCGGATCGCGATCGCCTCCAATTTCACTGGCGACCAGCTCGCGGTGTTCGGCCTGGTCGAGCGCGACGGCCGCTCCGTCGCCCGCGCCGACCCCTACGACATCGTCGTCACCGTGCGCGGACCGCAGCGCATGCTGATCGTGCGCGAGAAGGAGCGCGTCGGCCCGCTCTGGATCAACCGCAACCAGCGCCGCTTCCCGGACCGCTCGATCTATCTGTCGGTCGCGACCAATCGCCCGATCAAGGAAATCCTGTCGGAGGAGGCGGCGCGGCGCGACCGCATCGGCCTCGCCAATGCGCAGCGTACGCAGGCAGGTTTCGACTTCGAGCTGGACATCGGCCGGTTCCGCGATGCGCTGATCCGCACGCTCGAAGGCAAGCAGCTCTACACGCTCGACGAGCGCGGCGTCACCTTCCTGTCGCCGGCCCTGTTCAGCTCCCAGATCAAGATTCCGGCGATAGCCCCGACCGGCCCATACGAGGTCGAGGTGCTGCTCTATGCCGGCGGCTCGGTGCTGGCGCGCCAGACCACCAATTTCGAGGTGGTCAAGACCGGCGCCGAGCAAAGCATGGCCTCGGCCGCGCACGACCGGCCGTTCCTCTACGGCCTGGCGACGGCGGCCGTGGCGCTGCTGTTCGGCTGGCTGGCGACGGTGATCTTCCGGCGCGACTGAGAATCAGCCCGTCAGCATCTCATAGGCGAAGAAGGGCGCGATCGTGCCCTCGGCGATGCTGGTCAGCTCATCGGCGAGCTCGACCAGCCCGTCGGTCTCGGCCAGCGAGATCAGCGCGCCTGCGCCCTCGCGCGGGTGCTTTCGCGCCGTAGCGATGCCGTCCGGGCCGGGCTCGAGCGAGACACGGACGTATTCGCGCCGCCCGGCCCGCTTCTTGTAGGAAAAGCCGAGCCGGACCGGCAGCCCGTATGGCCGCGCCGGCCTGGCGCCCGACAGCAGCGCGATCACGGTGCGGGCGACGAAGGCGAAGGTGACGAAGACCGCGACGGGATTGCCGGGCAGGCCGATGAACGGCGTGCCGGCGACGCGTCCCATCGCCACCGGGCGGCCGGGCTTGATCGCCACGCGCCAGAAGGCGAGCTCGCCGACCTGCTCGACCGCCGCCTTGACGTGATCCTCCTCGCCCCCCGAGACGCCGCCCGAGGTCAGGATCAGGTCGCAATCCGCCGCCTCGCGCAGCCGCGTGGCCAGACTCTCCGGCTCGTCAGCGAGAATGCCGAGGTCGACGACCTCCGCCCCCGCCCGACTCGCCAGCGCCCGCAACAGGTTGCGATTGGCGTCATAGATGCCGGCCGGCGGCAGGGCGGTGCCGGGCTCGTTGAGCTCATCGCCGGTCGAGAAGATCGCGACGCGGACGCGGCGGCGCACCGTCACCTCGCTCAGGCCGAGCGCGGCCAGCAACGCCAGGTGCTGCGGCTGCAGGCGCTGGCCGGCGGTGAGCGCCAGGCCGCCGCGCGGCAGATCCTCGCCGGCCAGCCGCACATTGGCGCCGCGCGTCAAGCCGGCGGGCAGGATGACGGCGTCGCCCTGAAGCGCGACATCCTCCTGCATGAAGACGGTGTCGGCGCCGGCCGGCATCGGCGCGCCGGTGAAGACGCGCACAGCCCTCCCCGCAGCCGCGACGCCGGCCGCATCGGCACCGGCCGCGACCCGGCCCGAGAGCGGCAACCGGCTCTGCCCGGTAGCCGCCAGATCGGCGAAACGGACCGCATAGCCATCGACAGCGGCGTTGGCGAAAGGCGGCAGGGCGACCGGCGCGACGACATCCTGCGCCAGCACGCGCCCGTCCGCGGCGGCGAGCGGGATGGTCTGCGTGCCGGCGACCGCCGTGACCTGCTCCGCGGCGTGCACGGCCGCCTGCTCGATCGTCAGGACGGTTCCATCGGCATCCGCGCTGAGCTGCGCCATCGTCAGAGCCTCCCTTTCGCCTGCGACAGCACGGCATCGAGAGGCTGCGCGTTGGCGAAGAGACAATCGGCGATGGTGGGGATGTCCTCGAGCCCGATCACCGGCCGGCCAGCCTGCAAGAAAGCGGTGTCGCTGGCGATCGCGACGATGCTGGGGTCATCCGGGTGCAGCGGCGGCTTGGCGTTGGCGGCGCGGTAGACCTCGAGCTTGGCATGCGGATCGCGCTTGAAACCCTCGACGATGACAAGATCGACCGGCGACAGCCGCGCCAGCAGCTCCGGCAGTGTCGCCTCGGCCTCGCCGCGCAGCTCGTGCAGCAGCGCCCAGCGCTGGGCGGAGGAGATCAGCACCTCGGAGGCGCCGGCCTGCCGATGCGCCCAGGAATCCTTGCCGGGCGTGTCGAGATCGAAGGCGTGATGGGCGTGCTTGATCGTCGAGACCCTGACACCGCGGCGGCTGAACTCCGGGATCAGCTTGGTCAGGAGAGACGTCTTGCCGGCCCCGCTCCAGCCCGCCAGTCCGATCACGCGCATCGACAATGACATCCTGCGAAAGACAAACCGGGCGCGACATGCGCCCGGTTGTCATCCTGCAAATCGGCTCGGGCGGTCAAGCCGGCCGGGCACGCCGCGTCATGCGCGGCGGGGATCGCGCTCTGCGGGGGAGCGGGCTGTTGCCGGGCGGCGAAATGCCATCATATGACACGCGACATGACTTCGATCCCGCTCGACCTGCGCGGCCTCAAATGCCCGCATCCGGCCCTGCGCGTGCGCAAGGCGCTGCTCGGCGCGGCGCCGGGCACGCTCCTCGTCGTCGCGTGCACCGATCCGATGGCCGCCATCGACATTCCCAATCTCGTCCGGGAAAGCAGCGCTTCGCTCGAGCACAGCGGCACCGAGGGCCGGCTTCTGACATTCCATATCCGCAAGTCCGCGGCCTAACGCCGCGCGCTCATACAGGAACCCGCGATCGTGCCCCTCTCGCAAAACGACATCCTGCGCGCCCTTGAATTGGTGAAGCTGCCGGCGAGCGGGCAATCGCTGGCGGCGTCGGGCCGCATCGGCGATATCCTGATCGACGGCGGCAAGGTGATCTTCGCGATCGGCATCGACGCGACCGAAGCCAGTGCGATGGAGCCGGTGCGCAAGGCGGCGGAAAGCGCGGTCAGCGGCATTCCCGGCGTGACGCAGGTGCTGGTCGGCCTCACCGCCGACAAGGCGCCCGGGCGCGCGCCCTCGCAAGCGGCCGAGGCGCGCCGGCAGGCGCATGGCCAGCCCGGCCCCGGCGGGCCGGTGCCGAAGGCGGCCGGCATTCCCGGTGTCAAGCAGATCATCGCGGTCGCGAGCGGCAAGGGCGGCGTCGGCAAGTCGACCACCACCGCCAATCTTGCCGTCGGCCTCGCCACCCTCGGCCTCAAGGTCGGTGTGCTCGATGCCGACATCTACGGCCCGTCCGTGCCGAAAATCTTCGGCATCACCGGCAAACCGCGGCTGATCTCGGGCCGGACGCTCGCGCCGATGGAGGCCTACGGCCTCAAGATCATGTCGATCGGCTTCCTGATCGACGAGGAGACGCCGATGATCTGGCGTGGACCCATGGTGATCTCGGCGATCACCCAGATGCTGCGCGAGGTCGCCTGGGGCGAGCTCGACGTGCTCGTCGTCGACATGCCGCCCGGCACCGGCGACGCCCAGCTCACCATGGCGCAGCAGACCCCGCTCGCCGGAGCGGTGATCGTCTCGACGCCACAGGACCTTGCTCTGCTCGATGCCCGCCGCGGCGTCGCCATGTTCAAGAAGGTCGAGGTGCCGATCCTCGGCATCGTCGAGAACATGAGCTATTTCATCTGCCCTGAATGCGGTCACCGCTCGGACATCTTCGCCCATGGCGGCGCAAGGCACGAGGCAGAGCGTCTCCATGTGCCATTCCTTGGCGAGATCCCGCTCGCCATGCCGATCCGCGAGACCTCCGATGGCGGACGCCCGATCGTCGCGAGCGACCCCGATAGCGCCCATGCCAAGGCCTATGTTGCCCTGGCGCGGCAAGTGAAGGCCGGCCTTGCCGGACCCGCCCGCGCAGCGCCGCGGATCGTGATCGAATAAGGCCAGTCGGCTAGGCCCGGAGCGCCGGAGCACTGGGCCTGTGCGCAGCCAGCTGGTCGGGCGGCACTTTGTCCGTGTCCACCTCCCGCTCGGTCAGCATCCAGATGTGGCCGAACGGATCGAACAGCGAGGCGACCCGCCGCCCTTCGGTATCGGTCTTGACGCGGTCGCGCAGCGCGGCGCCCGCCACGATCGCCTGCGCGAAACAGACCTCGATATCGGGGACTGTCAGCAGGATCGTCATGCTCACCGCTCCGGCCGCCTTGGGGAAGAACGGGCCGCCATAGGGCGGCTCTTCCTCCCGGAGCGGATTTGCACCGGCGACGGAAACACGGGTTCCGCCGATGAGCATCTCGACCCCGGCGAGTTCACCGTCGATCCTATGTGTATTGAGCTGCCGTGCCTCGAAGGCCTCGCTGTAGAAATCCGCGGCCTCCTGCTCACGCCCTTGCTGCACGAAAATCGCCAGGCCCAGGCCGATGCTCTGCTCCATCTCAAATCTCCTGATCCGTCGCCGCTGGAATAGAGGGCTGGCGAAGCCGACGGATTCTTGATCGATCCGCGGCGAGCTCGCACACGGCCCATCACCGATGCGCGATGACAGATGAATTTGTTCATGTTATGTTCTTGTTCCCACAATCAAGGAGAGGCGATCATGCCCGTCCTGCCGACGCGCCATATCAGCATCGCGATCGACCGGCCGATCGAGGATGTCTACGGCTTCCTCGCCGACCCCATGAACTTCCCGAAATGGGCGGAGGGCCTCGGCGACGAGTTCGGCCATGTCGAGGGTATGACCTATCGCGCCAGGACGCCGATGGGGCCAATGCGGGTGCTGTTCAGCGAGCCCAATCGCTACGGCGTGCTCGATCACGCCGTGATCCCCGACAGCGGCGCGCCGATGCACAATCCGATGCGCGCCCTCCCCAATGGCAGCGGTAGCGAGGTGGTGTTCACACTGTTCCGGCGGCCGGAGATGAGCGATGACGACTTCGCCCGCGATGCCGAATGGGTGGCGGCCGATCTCGCCCGCCTGAAAGCCCTGCTGGAGGCTTGAGGCGCAGGATCACCGGCCCGCCCGGCCTCCATCAGGACCGAGCAGGGCGTGGAGCCGCTCCGCCTCGGCGAGATCGCCCAGCTGGTTGGCATTGAAGAAGGGATCGACCGGCGCCGCCGGCCATTCGACCGCGACGACGCCATGGCGAGCGGCCCAGCGGCCGACCTTGCGCTCATCCTCGACCGTGAGCGCATGGCGCAGATCATCGCGCAGCGAGGTCGGCCAGAGCCCGATCACGGGATGGGTCCGGCCATCCGAGGCGGCGCAGGCAAGCGCGACATTCGCCGCCGCGCGCTCCGCATGCAGCCGGACCACCAGATCGCGCGGGATGAAGGGCGTGTCGGCCGCGACGCTGACCAGCCAGTCCGCGCCCGGGCGGTTCGCGGCGAGCCAGTCGAGTCCGGCGAGGATGCCGGCGAGCGGCCCGGCGAAATCCGGAACGCTGTCGGCGACAACCGGCAGGCCGTACCCGGCAAAGCGTGAGGGATCGCCATTGGCGTTGAGCAGCAGCCCGTCGCATTGCGGCGCCAGCCGTTCGATCACATGGGCGAGGATGCTGCGTCCGGCGATGGTGCGCAGCGGCTTGTCGCCGCCGCCCATGCGGCGCGCCTGCCCGCCGGCGAGCAGGAGGCCGAAGGTTTCGGGCGCGGCCGGCATCACCGCCGCGCAGGCGCGCGAGCATGCCGGCCACCGAGGAGCGGCATCTCGAGCATCAGGCCGGCAGGCGCAACGCCGCCATCGCCCAATCGGTGACGGCGACGGCTTCGGGTGGCAGGCGCTGCCAGTCTTCGCCGGCGAAGTCCGACCAGGCGACGAGCATGTCGTCGCGCACGGCGGTCAGCAGCGGCAGGCCGGCGACGACACCTGCGGCGATCTCGGCGCGCAGGCCCTGGCCGAGCACTTCCTGCTTGCCGAACTTGTTGACGATCACGAGATCGATGGACCCGGTCAGCGCCTGTGCGACGGCGGCGCCGGCTGCGGCAAGTCCGGCCGGATCGAGCCGGCAGCCGGCCGAGCCCGCGCCACGATCCTCGCTGATCGGGAAGAGGCGGCCGGAGGCGAGGTCCTCGAGCGCCATGCTGGCGCAACCGTCCGGACAGTCGCCCCTGTTGTGCTGGACGACGCCGCCGAGCCGGACGGCCTCACGCTTCAGGGAGTCGGCAACCTCCGCCATCAGCGCATCGATGGGGAAGCCCGAGGAATAGACGATCGCGGCGAGCGGAGCAGTCATCGTCCCCCTCATCCCACGGAACGCCTGGCGCAGCCAGTGAACTTTCGGTGTTCAGCCTAGGCGATAATGCCGGCACAGTGTTGCAGCGCACCTACAGTCGAACGCCGCAGCCGGCGCTACTGTGAAATGGGCTGTTCCCGGCACCCCGGCCGGGCGCTGCCTGCCGAGTGCCCGCTTGCCCATGATCCGCCCGAACGCCCAGACGCCCCTCGATCCCGCGACCGACGCCGCGCTGCTCCTGCGCCGCCTCGGCTTCGCGACGCTGGCGCTCGCCTTACCTCTGGCCTCGCTGGTCTCGCGCCGCGCCGCCGTCGTGCTGGTGCCGATCGGGGTGATCCTTTTGTCGATCGCTGCGCTGATCGAGGCGCCACGCTGGTTCGCCGGCAATATCCGGGCTTCAATCTTCAGCCGTGCCGGCTTGACGCTGTGGGCGCTGGTCGGCTGGGCCGTGCTCTCGCTGATCTGGAGCCCCTATACCGGCTCGGCCACCGAGAAGGCGGCCAATCTCTTCCTCGCCGTAGCGCTCGGCTTTGCCGGCGCGGCGGCGCTGCCGGAGCGCATGCGCGCCTCGAACCTCAACCTCGCCGCGTTGGGTGCCGGCACCGCGGCGATCTTCGCACTCGGCCTGCTCCTGACCGAGGCGCTCGGCCCGGTCGACTCGCGCACGGCCGACGCTGCCGGCAGCGTCGAGCGCGGGATCAGCGTCGTGCTGATCATGTCATGGCCGGCGCTCGCCTGGCTCCTGTCGCGCGAACGCGGACTGACGGCGCTGGGGCTGGCGCTCGTCGTCGGCCTGCTCGCATTGTCGCGCATCGAGGACGGCGAGGCGATGGCGATGCTATGCGGCGCGATCGCCTTCGGCGCGGTCAGCGCCAACCGCATCGTCGGCGCCCGGCTGATGGGCGGGATCATGGCCGGGCTGATGCTGCTGGCCCCGCTCCTGCCCTTCCTGCTGCTGCCGTTCTTCCGGCTCTCGCCGGCGGTGTTCAGCACGGTCGGCACCGGGCTCGACATCTGGGCCGACATCATCTCGATCCGCCCGTTGCAACTCGTCACCGGCCACGGGCTCGACACGGTGCTGCGCGGGCGCACCACCGGGGCGCTACCGCTGGAGGTGCCCACCACCATCCTGTTCGAGACATGGTACGAGCTCGGCCTGGTCGGCGCGACGACGGCGGCGCTCTGCCTCTATTTCGCGGTCAGCGCCGCCGGCCGCATGCCGGGTGCCCTCGCGGCCGGGGGCGTCGCAGCCTATGTCACCGCCTTCGCGCTGGCGGCGCTCGGCTTCGCCTCGTTCCAGACCTGGTGGCTGATGACACTGACGGCCGTTGCCCTGCTCTTCACCGCCATCGCCCGCGGGCAGTACCGCACCGAGCGGCCGGTGGCGCCGCTGGGCCGGCGGCCGAAGGCGCCGAGCTTGCCGACAGGAGAGTGATCAGACACCGGTTTTCCCGCCGGCTGCGGAGCGCTATCATCGCGTCCCGTCCCGATCGGAAGGCTGGGCCACGATGCTTGCCGCAGACGATCCCCTCATCCTCGATCTCGTCGAATGGACCGCGCGCGAGGAGCGCAGCCATGCCGAGCTGATGGAGAGCTGGCGCACCTCCTGCCCGCGCCTGACGGTCTGGGAGGATGCCGTCGAGCACGGCTATCTCGCGCGCCAGGGCGGGCTGGTCACGGTGACGCGCAAGGGCTGGGACTTGCTCAGGGCGAGCGGCCGACGCGCCGCCTGAGCAACAAGGCCTACGCCGCTTCTCTCCCCGCATTCACCGCATGGCAGGCGACACCGTCGATCGCCGGCGGGTTCTCGACCCGGCAGCGGTCGAAGACCAGCGGGCAGCGCGGATGGAAGGTGCAGCCCGAGGGCGGGTTGATCGGGTTCGGAATCTCGCCCTTCACGCCCTCGCGCGGCTTGCCGATCATGGCGAGGTCCGGCACCGCGTCGAGCAGCATCCGCGTATAGGGATGGCGCGGGGCGGCGAAGAGCTGCTTGCCGTCGGAAACCTCGACCAGGCGGCCGAGATACATCACGCCGATGCGGGTCGCCATATGCCGGACGACCGCGAGGTTGTGGCTGATGAAGAGATAGGTCAGCCCGAACTTCTCCTGCAGATCGCGCATCAGGTTGAGGATCTGGGCCTGGACGGAGACGTCGAGCGCCGAGGTCGGCTCGTCGCAGACGATGAATTCGGCATTGGAGGCGAGCGCGCGAGCAATCGCGATGCGCTGGCGCTGGCCGCCGGAGAATTCGTGCGGGAACTTCTTGCCGTCGTCGGGATGCAGGCCGACCAGCGAGAGCAGTTCGCCGACGCGCTCAGTGACCGCAGCTTCGCCCCGGATGATGCCGAAGGCATGGATCGGTTCCGCGATGATCCGCCCGACGCGCCAGCGCGGATTGAGCGAGGCGTAGGGGTCCTGGAAGATCATCTGCATGCGCTTGCGCAGGCGCTGACGCTCCTGCGCCGCCTTGGCGTCGAACATCGAGACGCCGTCGATCGAGACCGTGCCGCCGGACGGGTTCAGCAGGCCGACGACCATGCGCGCCACGGTCGATTTGCCCGAGCCGGACTCGCCGACGAGCGCAAAGGTCTCGCCCTTGCGGATGTCGAAGGAGACGCCGTCGACGGCCTTGAGATACTGCTTGTCCTGGCGCTCCAGAACCCGGTTGAGCCAGGGCTTGGAGACGTCGAAGACGCGCTTGAGGTCACGGACCTGGACGAAGGCTTTGTCGCTCACGCGGCGATCTCCGTCTTGCCGGCCGGCGCCTTGGCCTTGTCGTAGAGGTGGCAGGCGACCTGGTGGCCGCCGACATCGATGAGCTCCGGCCGATCGACGCGGCAACGATCGAACACTTTCGAGCAGCGCGGATTGAAGGCGCAGCCCTGGGGGATGCTGGAAAGCCTGGGCATCGAGCCCGGGATCTGCACGAGCCGCTCGGCATCGCCAGTGATCGAGGGGATCGCGCCCATCAACCCTTGCGTATAGGGGTGGAGCGGCTGCTTGATCACCTCCCGCACCGGGCCGATCTCGGCGACGCGGCCGGCATACATCACCGCGACGCGGTCGGCCGTCTCTGCGATGACGCCCATGTCGTGGGTGACCAGCATCACCGAGGTCCCGCGTTCCTGGCAGAGCCGCTTGATCAGGGCGATGATCTGCGCCTGCACGGAGACGTCGAGCGCCGTCGTCGGCTCGTCGGCGATGATGAATTCCGGCTCGGCGCAGAGCGCGAGCGCGATGACGACGCGCTGGCGCATGCCGCCGGAGAATTCGTGCGGATAGCCGTCGATGCGCCGCTCCGGCGCGGGGATGCCGACCTCGTCGAGCAGAGCGATGGCGCGCTTGCGGGCATCGGCCACGTTGAGATCGGTATGGGTCTGGATCGTTTCGATCAATTGCTCGCCGACCCGGTAGAGCGGGTTCAGGCTGGTCAGCGGGTCCTGGAAGATCATGCCGATGCGCTTGCCGCGGACGCGGCGCATCTGCTCGGGCGGGAGATGGTCGACGCGCTCGCCGGAGAGCACGACCTTGCCGTCGGCGATGCGGCCGGGCGGGTCGATCAGGCCGATGATGGCCGAGCCGGTGACCGATTTGCCAGCACCGGATTCGCCGACGACGCCGAGCACCTCGCCCCGGGCGATGTCGAAGGAGATCTTGTCGAGGGCGCGCAGCGTGCCGCGGCGGGTGACGAACTCGACGGTGAGATCCTGGACGGAGAGGACGGTCTCGCTCATCGGCTCACCTCAACCGCGGGTTCAGGGCGTCGCGCAGCCAGTCGCCGAGCAGGTTCACCGCCAGCACGAGGATCGCCAGCGTCACGCCCGGGAAGGTGACGATCCACCAATCGCCGGAGAACAGATAGCGGTTGCCGATCGAGATCAGCGTCCCGAGCGAAGGCTGCGTCGGCGGCAGGCCGACGCCGAGGAAGGAGAGCGTCGCCTCGGTGATGACGGCGAGCGCGAGATTGATGGTCAGGATGACCAGCACCGGGCCAATCACGTTCGGCAGGACATGGCGCAGCATGATGAGGGGCGCTGGCAGGCCGACGAGGCGCGCCGCCTGGACATAGTCCTTGTTGCGCTCGACCAGGGTCGAGCCGCGGATGGTGCGGGCGTACTGCACCCAGAAGGAGAGCCCGATCGAGATCACCAGTACATAGAGCGCGGTGTCCTCGCGGTTGGCGTGCTTGAAGATGCCGCGCACGACGCCGTCGATCAGCAGGGCGATCAGGATCGCCGGGAAGGTCAGCTGCACGTCGGCGATGCGCATGATCAGCGAATCGACGCGGCCGCCGAGATAGCCGGCGAGCAGGCCGAGCGTGATGCCGATCGTCGCCGCCAGCGCGACGCCGAGCAGGCCGACGATCAGCGAGACGCGCAGGCCATAGAGGATCGCCGAATAGAGATCCCGGCCCTGGTCGTCCGTGCCGAGGATGAACTTCGGGTCGCCGCCATCCTGCCAGGCCGGCGGGATGTTGGCGTCGGCGAGGAAGACCGTCGCCGGGTCGAAGGGGTTGGTCGGCGCGATCCAGGGCGAGAAAAAGGCGCCGACGAACAGCACCAGCACGATCACGGCGGCGACCATCGTCACCTTGGAGCGCAGGAAGCTCGCGAGAATGTCGCTGTCGAGGATGCGGAACCAGAGCGAGGGCGGATGCTTCGCAGGGGATGTGGGTTGCGCGCTCATGACCGGCCTCAATGCGCCCCGACCGTCGCGCGCAGGCGCGGATCGACCAGCGCGTAGAGCAGGTCGACGATCAGGTTGATGCTGACGAACAGGAAGGAGATCAACATGAGATAGGCGGCCATGATCGGGATATCGACCTGCTGCACCGCCTTGAGGAAGAGCAGGCCCATGCCCGGCCACTGGAACACAGTCTCGGTGATGATGGCGAAGGCGATGATCGAGCCGAGCTGCAGGCCGGCAATGGTGATGACCGGCACCAGCGTGTTCTTCAGCGCATGGCCGAAATGGATGGCGCGCGTCTTGAGGCCGCGGGCGCGGGCGAACTTGATGTAGTCGGTCCGCAGCACCTCCAGCATCTCGGCCCGGACGAGGCGCATGATCAGCGTCATCTGGAACAGGCCGAGCGTGATCGAAGGCAGGATCAGTGCCTTCCAGCCGGAGGCGGTCAAAAGCCCGGTCGTCCACCAGTTGCCGAGCTTGACCACCTCGCCGCGCCCGAAGGAGGGCAGCCAGCCGAGCGTGACCGAGAACAGGTAGATCAGCAGGATGCCGATCAGGAAGGTCGGCAGGCTGATGCCGACCAGCGAGACCGTCTGGAAGATCTTCGCCAGCCAGCTGTCGCGGCGCAGCGCCGTGTACACGCCCATGGGGATGCCGACCAGAAGCGAGAACAGCGCCGACATGAAGGCGAGCTCCAGCGTCGCCGGGGCGCGCTCGCCGAGCAGCGAGATCACCGGCAGGCGGAACTGGTAGGAGACGCCAAACTCGAGCCGCGCGGCATTGTAGATGTAGCGCGCGAACTGGACGATGACCGGCTCGTCGAGACCGAGCGTCTGGCGCAATTGCGCGACCTGCTCCTGCGGCGTGTCGACGCCGACCATCTGGTTCACGGGGTCGCCGACGAAGCGGAACATGGCGAAGGCGATGAGCGCGACCGCGAGCATCACGATCAGCGACTGGAACAGCCGGCGCAGGACAAATGCGAGCATGGTCGCCCTTACAAGGAATCGGAAGCCGGCCCGTACGGGACGGCGTCAAAGCTGCAGATGGAGAAAGGGCGCGTCGGCTCCTCGCCTCCGCGCCCTTCAAACCCTCACTGCTCCTTGGTGGCGTAGTAGAGCAGCACCGAATTGTCGGCGCGCTGGGCGAGCTTCACCTTCTTCGACACACCCCAGGCCAGGGCCTGCTGGTGCAGCGGGATGTAGGAGAACTCGTCGACGGTCATCTTGTAGGCTTCGCCGATCATGGCGTTGCGCTTGGCGGTGTCGGACTCGACCAGGATCTTGTCGGTCAGTTCGTCGACCTTCTTGTTGCAGTAATTGCCGAGGTTCGACTCGCCGCGCGAGGAACCGGCGACATCGCGGCAGCCGAGGATGTCGTAGAGGACATTGTGGCTGTCGAAGGTGCCGGGGGTCCAGCCGAGCAGGTAGAACGAGGTCTTGTAGCCGCCGGGCTTCAGCACCTTGGCGAAATACTGCGCCTTGGGCTGGGCGTTGAGGTTCACCTTGATGCCGATGCGGGCGAGCATGCCGACGACGGCTTGGCAGATCTGGCCGTCGTTGACGTAGCGGTCGTTCGGGCAATCCATGCCGAGCTCGAAGCCCTGCGGGTAGCCGGCCTCGGCGAGCAGCTTCTTGGCGGCTTCGGTGTCGAACTTGGCGCGGGTGAAGCCGGCATGCGGATAGAGCTCCGGCGCGATCATCAGCGGCGACGGGGTCGAGAGCCCGCGCATGACGCGGCTCTTGATCGTCTCGATGTCAATCGCCTGGTAGAAGGCCTGACGGACCTTCGGGTCCTTGAACGGGTTCTTGCCCTTGACGCTCGATTCGAGCAGCTCGTCGCGGGTCTGGTCGAAGCCGAGGAAGATGGTGCGCAGCTCGGGGCCGGTCAGGACCTGGGCGTTGCCCGAAGCGTTGACGCGCTGGATGTCCTGGATCGGAACCGGCTCGATCACGTCGACCTCGCCGGAGAGAAGCGCGGCGACGCGCGTGGCGTCCGAGGAGATCGGCGTGAAGATGATCTCCTTGATGTTGCCTTCGATCTTCTTCCAATAGTTCTCGTTGAGCTTGAAGACGGTCTTCACGCCCGGCTGGTGGCTCTCGATCCTGTAGGGGCCCGTGCCGTTGGCGTTGAGCGAGGCGTGGCTCGGGGTGGTGGCGGCCGCCGGGGTCGGGGCGACGGCGTTGTTCGCCTCCGCCCACTTCTTCGACATGATGTACCAGGTGTCCCACTGCGCGTTCAGGATCGGGTTCGGCGCGGTCAGGATCACATCGACCGTGTGGTCGTCGACCTTGACGAACTTGGCGCTGGTCGGGATGCGGGTGGTGAAGTTCGAGCCCTGGGCGCGGACGCGGTCGGCCGAGAAGATCACGTCATCGGCGGTGAAATCCGAGCCGTCATGGAACTTGACGCCCTTGCGCAGGAAGAAGCGCCATTTCAGGCCGTCCGCCGAAATCTCCCACTTCTCGGCGAGGGCCGGCTCGATCTTGAGGTCCTTGCCGCGCGCGGTCAGGCCCTCATAGGGATGGCCGAGATGGGCGTTGGTGGTGGTTTCGTTGACGGTATAGGGGTCGAGCGACTTGAGCTCGCCCTGGTTGGCGTATCGCAAGGTCTGGGCTTGCGCAGCCCCGCACATCAAGGCCAGGGCGGCTACGGCTGCCAGGCAATGGGTCTTGAACGACATGTGAGACTGCTCCCGTTTGGTTAGAAACCACTCCTCCCCAGGAGCGGTGCCGGCCACCTGCTTATTTTGGCGGCAGGCCGACGAAGGCGGCAGATTAATGACGGTTCGAAGCCCGCGTCCAGTGCGGCCGATCGACTTCGTTCCAGATCGAACTTTGTTGCGAATACAACTAATGTGACGCACGAAGCTGCGAAGGACGGGGTGAACACCCGCAAGGAAGCACCCCGCCCCTTTCGCCTCAGCGGGCCAGCTCCGCGATCAGCGCGCGGACGAAGGCTGTGCCGGCGTCGAGCTGGGCCACGGTGAGGAACTCGTCCGGCTGATGCGCCTGGGCGATGTCGCCGGGGCCGCAGACCACGGTCGACCAGCCTGCCGCCTGGAACAGGCCGCCCTCGGTGCCGTAGGCAACGACATGGCTGGCATTGTCGCCAGTGATGCGGCGCGACAGCGTCTCGGCGGCGCCTTCCTTCTCCGGCGCCAGCGGCGGGGTCTGGGAGGTGATCTCCATGGTGATGCCGGTTTCGGGCGCGATCGCCTTCATCGGCCCCTCCAGCTCGGCGATCTTCGCCCGGTAGCGCGCGACATAGTCCGTATCGTCGCCGGGCATGACCCGGACCTCGTGGCTGAAGCTGGCATGCTCGGCGGTGATGTTGACCGCGGTGCCGCCGGCGACGACGCCGACATGCAGCGTCGAATAGGGCGGCTCGAACGGGATGCCAGGCTGCGCATTCGCCTTGTTCTGCGCCATCACCTCGTCGTGCCAGGCGATCAGCTTGCCGGCGACCATCACCGCGGGCACGCCGATGTCGACGCGGCTCGAATGCACGGCATGTCCGCGCACCGTCGTCTTCATGCGGGTACCGCCCTTGTGGCCGGTGACGACCTGCATCATCGAGGGCTCGCCGACGATCACCGCCGAGGGCTTCAGGCCCGCCTCCACCATGGCCTCGATCATGATCGCGGCGCCGATGCAGCCGACCTCCTCGTCATAGGAGAGAGCGATGTGGAAGGGCCGCTTCAAGCCCGCTTCGAGCATCTCCGGTACCAGCGCCAGCGCGATCGCGTCGAAGCCCTTCATGTCGCAGGAGCCGCGGCCATAGAGCTTGCCGTCGCGCTCGGTCAGCGTCCACGGATCGGAGCTCCAGTCCTGGCCCTCGACCGGGACGACGTCGGTATGACCGGAGAGGACGATGCCGCCTTCGATCTTGGGGCCGACGGTCGCATAGAGATTGGCCTTCTGCCCGTCCGGGCTCGGCACGATCGTGCTCTCGACGCCGTGCGCGGCGAGATAGTCGCGGCAGAAATGGATCAGATCGAGATTGCTGCGCCAGGACTCGGTGTTGAACGACACCAGCTTGGCCAGCATCTCCTTGGGGGAATAACGCACGGGTGAAAATCTCCAGAAAACGGCCTAGAGGCAGGAACCGTGCCGGCAGGCTACGCTGGCATTGCCTGTCGTCAATCGCTTCTGCGCGCTTGACCGGGCTGCGCCGGGCGCGCTGATGTGCCGGCCAAGCAAAGCTACCGCGTGAGTCCGCCATGTCCTTCGACGTCTCCCTCGCCGACATCCAGGCCGCCGCCAACCGCATCGCCGGCAAGGTCCGGCGCACGCCGACCTTCATGAGCGCCGGCCTCTCGGCAAGGCTCGGCGTCGAGACCGTGGTCAAGGTCGAGAGCCTGCAGCTCGCCGGCTCGTTCAAGGTGCGCGGCTGCTACAACAAGCTGCTGGGCCTGTCCGAGGCCGAGCGGGCGCGCGGCGTCGTCACCGTCTCCGGCGGCAACCACGCCATCGCCGTCTCGCTGGTCGCCAGCATGCTCGGCATCAGGGCGCTGGTGCTGATGCCGAAGAACGTCGCTCCGCTCAACATCCGCCTGACGCAGGAGGCCGGCGGCGAAGTCGAGCTCTGCGAGGACGCGCTCGCTGCCTTCTCCAAGGCGGAGGAGTATGAAGGCAAGGGCATGACCCATGTCCACTCCTATGACGACCCGGCGATCATCGCCGGCCATGGCACGGTCGGCCTCGAGCTTGCGGCCGATGCCGGCGGGCGGATCGACCATGTCTTCATCTCGATCGGCGGCGGCGGCTTCTCGGCCGGCGTCGGCGCGGCGCTGAAGGGGCTCGACCCGGCCGTCCGCATCCATGGCGTCGAGACCGAGGGCGCCACCACGATGACCCAGGCGCTCGAAGCCGGAAAGCCGGTGCCGATCCGCCCGACCTCGATCGCGCGCACGCTCGGCGCACCCTTCGCGACCGAGCGGACGATGGCGGCGGCGCGCCAGTTCCTCGAGGAGATCGTCGTCGTGCCCGATGCCGAGGCGGTGCGCGAGCTGGTCTGGGTGCTGCAGAACGGCCGGGTCCTGCTCGAACCGGCAGCGTCCTGCACGGTCGCCGCGGCGATGGCGCGCAAGGACCAGTTCGAGCCGGGCGAGCGGGTCGCACTGGTGCTGTGCGGCTCGAACGTCTCGCTCGACGACATCGAGCGCTGGCGCCAGGAATTCGGGGTCTGAGATGGCCTGACGGCGCGCCACAGACGCGCCTTCAAGCGATCTGGCGTCCCTAGGGAACGACGCTGCCGCGAGCCCGCCCGCCGGCGACGCGGCAGGAGCAGCCGGCCCCGAGATCGGATGGATTGATCAACTGGCAGGTCCGCACGGGCGTCTGGCAGTAATTGCCGATGCCCGATGACACAGGAGCGGCGTAGTAAGGTCCGGCGTAGTACGGCCGGCGATAATAATAGGACGAGTCGTAATAGCCGGAGTCGCCATAGTAATAGGGGTAAGCAGCAGCGGCGCCCAGAACGGTACCCGCCGCCAAGGCTCCAGCACCCCAGCCCCAGCCGCCGCCGTAATAGCCACGCCGCCAATAGCCCGGGCGACCGTAATAGCCGCCACCGCCATACCAGCGACCCGGCCGGTAGCCCCAGCCGGCGCCGCGGTAGAAGCCGCCGCGATAGCCATAGCCGCCCGCGCGAAAGCCGCCGAAGTTCCGTCCCGCCAGGCCGAAACGCTGTCCACCACCGAACGCACCGCCGCCGAAGCCACCGGCGCGGATACCCCCGCCGTGGAAGCCTCTGCCACCCCACCCTTGCGCCGAAGCGTCATGGGCGGTGAAGACGAAGATGGGAACGAGCGAAGCGGCGAGAACGATCAGGCGGCGCATGGCAGCCTCCGTTGGCGGCAAGGGCAGTCGACTACCATTAACGCGCGAGCACTGCGGCGGTTCCGTGGCGACGGCTCCGGCAGTCGGAACCCGCCTCAGACATAGCGCGCCAGATTCCGCCTGATCCGCTCCAGCGGCGGCACATCGGGTGCCGGCGGCTCGAACGCCTTGCCGGTGATCGTCTCGAAGGCCTTGATATAGACCTGCGAGGTCTGCTCGATCAATTCGTCCGGGATCGCGGGGATCGGCTCGTTATAGGGGTCGCAGCGCGCCGCCACCCAGTTGCGTACGAAATCCTTGTCGAAGCTTTCGGGCTTCTCTCCTCTGGCGAAGCGCTCGGGATAGCTGCCGGCGAACCAATAGCGGCTCGAATCAGGCGTGTGGATCTCATCGGCCAGGATGATCCGGCCCTCGGCGTCGGTGCCGAATTCGTATTTGGTGTCGGCGAGGATGAGGCCGCGCTCGGCGGCGAGCGTCTGGCCGCGGGCGAAGAGCTTCAGCGCATAGTCGGAGAGCGTCTCCCATTGCGCCTGGGTCAGCAGCCCTTGCTCCAGTATCTGCGCCGGCGAGAGCGGCTCGTCATGGCCACCATCGAAGGCCTTGCTGGTCGGGGTGATGATCGCCTGCGGCAGCGCCTCGTTGTCCCTGAGACCGTCGGGGAAGCGGGCGCCGTACATCTCGCGCTGCCCTTGCTTGTACATGGTCAGGATCGAGGTGCCGGTGGTGCCGGCGAGATAGCCGCGCACCACGATCTCCACCGGGAGAATGTCGAGCCTCTTGCCGACCACGACGTTCGGGTCGGGATAGTCGAGGACGTGGTTGGGGCAGATATCGACGGTCTGCTCGAACCAGAAGCGCGCGGTCTGCGTCAGCACCTGCCCCTTGAACGGGATGCAGGCGATGGCGCGATCGAAAGCGCTGAGCCGGTCGGTGGCGATGATGATGCGGCGCCCGTCCGGCAGGTCGTAATTCTCGCGGACCTTGCCGCGATAATGGTTCGGCAGCTCCGGGATGGTGACATCGCGAATGGTGTTCGCCTCGGACATGGGGATGCTCGTGAGCTCGGGATCGCCCGGAGCGACACTCTCCGGCTGCGTGGCTCTTAACGGTTTCGTGGCGATGTGGACAGCGCGCACCACGCATTCGCCAGTCTCCCACCCCTCATGCCGCAATCGGCTTGGACAGGACGCATGGCTCCGGGCTAGCGTGCGCGCCTGGCAACCCGTTTTCTGCCAAGCTGCAGACCAGCCGAGGACATCATGCCCAAATCCGATCTCATCGCCGCGATCGAACCCGAGATCAGCGCGATCCGCCGCGACTTCCATCGCCATCCCGAGCTGCTCTTCGACGTGCAGCGCACCGCCGGCATCGTCGCCGACAAGCTGAAGGAATGGGGCGTCGACGAGATCGTCACCGGGATCGGGCGCACCGGCGTCGTTGGCGTGATCAAGGGCAAGGGCCAGGAGTCCGGCAAGGTCATCGGCCTGCGCGCCGACATGGACGCTCTGCCGATCCATGAGGAGACCAATCTCGAGCACCGCTCGACCGTGCCCGGCAAGATGCACGCCTGCGGCCATGACGGCCACACCGCCATGCTGCTGGGCGCCGCCAAGTATCTGGCGCAGACCCGCGATTTCGACGGCACCGCGATCGTGATCTTTCAGCCGGCCGAGGAAGGCGGTGGTGGCGGCCGCGAGATGTGCAAGGACGGGCTGATGGAGCGCTTCGGCGTGCAGGAGGTCTATGGCCTGCACAACATGCCCGGCCTGCCGATCGGCCAGTTCGCCATCCGCAAGGGCCCGATGATGGCGGCGGCCGACCGCTTCCTGATCAAGCTGGAAGGCCGCGGCGGCCACGCCGCCAAGCCGAACGAGACGATCGACCCGCTGGTTTCCGCCTGCCAGATCGTCACCTCGCTGCAGACGATCGCCTCACGCAATGCCGACCCGCTCGATTCCGTCGTGGTCTCGGTCACCGCGCTGCAGGCTGGCGAAGCCTTCAACGTCATCCCGCAGCATGCGGTGATCAAGGGCACGGTCCGCTCGCTCTCGCCGGAGATGCGCGACCTCGCCGAGAAGCGCTTCCGCGAGATCGTCACCGGCACCTGCCAGGCCTTCGGCCTGACCTTCGAGATCGAATACGAGCGCGGCTATCCCGTCACCTTCAACCATGCCGGCCAGACCGACTTCGTCACCAGCGCGACGAAGAGCGCCTTCGGCAAGGAGGCGATCGACACCACGGTGCCGCCGACCATGGGCTCGGAGGATTTCTCCTTCATGCTGGAGGAGCGGCCGGGCGCCTACATCTTCATGGGCAATGGCGAGTCCGCCGGGCTGCACCACCCGGCCTATGAGTTCAACGACAAGGCGATTCCGGTGGGCATGACCTACTGGGCGAGCCTCGTCGAGATGGCGATGCCGCAGCGCGCGGCATGAGCGACATCGATTGCCTGGTGATCGGGGCCGGCGTCGTCGGCCTCGCGACGGCGCGCGCGCTTGCGCTCGCCGGCCGCGAGGTCGTGATCGCCGAGGCCGCGGACGGCATCGGCACGCAGACCTCGGCGCGCAACAGCGAGGTCATCCATGCCGGCATCTACTACCCGCCGGGCTCGCTGAAGGCGCGGGTCTGCGTCGAGGGGCGCAAGCTCCTCTACGCCTATCTCAGCGAGCGCGGCCTGCCGCACAAAGCCTGCGGCAAGCTGATCGTCGGCACTCATGCCGGCCAACGCCCGGCGCTGGAGACGATCGCAGCGCGCGCCGAAGCCTCCGGCGTCACCTCGCTGCGCTGGCTCGATGGCACGCAGGCGAAGGCGCTGGAGCCGGAGGTAACCTGCGAGGTCGCCCTGCTCTCGCCCGAGACCGGCGTTATCGACAGCCATGCCCTGATGCTGTCGCTGCTCGGTGAATGCGAGGCGGCCGGCGGCTCGCTCGCCCTGAACACGCCGATCCTGGCCTGGCGGCGCGAGGCCTATGGCTTCAGCGTCGATTTCGGCGGCGCGGACCCGGCGACCTATACCGTAAACACTGTGGTGAACGCGGCCGGCCATGGCGCGCCACGCCTGCTCGGCAAGCTCGACGGCGTCCCGGCCGCGCATGTGCCGAAGCAATCCTTCGCCAAGGGGAACTACTTCTCGCTGCTCGGCAAGCAGCCCTTCAGCCACCTCGTCTATCCCGTACCGGAAGCGGCGGGCCTCGGCATCCACGCCACCATCGACATGGCCGGGCGCGTCAAGTTCGGGCCTGACGTCGAATGGGTCGAGGACGACCAGGACCTCGTCGTCGATCCCGCCCGCGCCGAGAAGTTCTACGCGGCGATCCGGACCTATTGGCCTGGCCTGCCGGACAATGCGCTCGTCGCCGACTATGCCGGCATCCGGCCGAAGCTGCACGGACCGACGGAGCCGATGCCGGACTTCCGCATCGACGGTCCGGCGGTCCATAGCGTGCCCGGGCTGGTCAACCTGCTCGGCATCGAGAGCCCCGGGTTGACGAGCTCGCTCGCGATCGCGGATCTGGTGGTCGAGCGGCTGGCGGGCTGATGCCCTCTTCCGTCATGGTCGGGCTTGTCCCGACCATCCACGTCTTCCTTCACCAAGTCCGGTGTTCAAGACGTGGATGCTCGCCACAAGGGCGAGCATGACGGTGCGGTTCGGCTTACACCGCTTCCGCCCCCAGCTCCACGCACCAATGCGCCAGCCGCGCCTTCATGACGCGCTCGCGGCCGGCCTCCAGCGCCTTCTCATCGAGCCGCTCGACCTCCTCGAAGGCGAAGGCGTCCTCGCCATGAGCGTTCCAGGCGACCTGCAAGCTCTGTCCGCGGTGGCCGCCATGGCGCAGCGTGAACCAGACGCGATTCTGAATCGTCGAAAGGTCCGGCGCCTGCCCTACCCAGCACTCGCCGCTCACAAGGCAACGCAGCAGATAGATGCCGGCCACGATCTTGCGTTCCTTGTAGGCCGCTACGGCGAGCTTCCTGTCTTCGTGACGCATCGCGCCCTCCTTTCGATGAGGTCGCGGCCAATATCACCCGGGCAATATTGACTCAAGTATTTTTATCCGGGTATTTAATGGCATCACTCAGGAACCGATCATGTCCGACGCCGACCGCCTTTCGACAGCCTTCGACGGCAATAGCATCTTGGCCCGCGGCCGCCTGGCCGAGGTCGCTCTTGCCGTCCAGCAACGCCTGCACGCGCGCCCGGAAGCGGCGCTGCTGACTTTCGACGATACGACCGGGCGGGTGATCGATCTTGATCTGCGCGGTACGCCGGCCGAGATCGTGGCGAGGCTAGGTGACGAGCCGCGCGGACGCGGCCGGCCGAAGCTCGGCGTGGTCGCGCGCGAGGTGACCTTGCTGCCGCGGCATTGGGAATGGCTCTCGGCGCAGCCCGGCGGGGCCTCGCAGGCGCTGCGTCGCCTGATCGACGAAGCCAGGCGCGGCGATCGGGGCGAGACGCATGGGCGCATCGCCCGCGAAGCGGCTTACCGTTTCATGAACGCGCTCGCTGGCAATCTGCCAGGCTTCGAGGAGGCGACGCGCGCTCTCTTCGCCAATGACGAGATCGGCTTCTTCCGGCAGGCGGCGGGCTGGCCGGCCGACATCCGCACCTATGCGCAGGAGCTCGCCTGGAGCGCGGTGCGGAGCGAAGACTAGCCGCGCAGCTCGGCGACCTTCTCGCGCGCCTCCCGCGACAGCTTCGTGACCTGTGCCCAGTCGCGATTCTTCACCGCATCGGCCGGGACGAGCCAGGAGCCGCCGACGCAGATCACCTGCGGCAACGCGAGGTAATTGCCGAGATTGGCGAGCGAGACGCCGCCGGTCGGGCAGAACTGCATCTGCGGGAACGGGCCGGAGAGCGCCTTGAGGCCGGCGACGCCGCCGGCCTGCTCGGCCGGGAAGAACTTGCAGGTGAGGCGGCCGGCCGAGACGGCGCGCATGCAGTCTGACGCCGTCGCGACGCCCGGCAGCCAGGGCAGCCCGGTCTTGCGCATGGCCTCATCGACGCTCTCGGTGAAGCCGGGGCTGACCACGGCGAGCGCACCGGCATTCTGGACCTCGGCGGCCTGGGCCGGCGTCACCACCGTGCCGGCGACGGGCAGGATGCCCGGCACCTTCTTGGCCACGACCTCGAGCGCCGCCATCGCGGCCGGACGGCGCAAGGTGATCTCGATCACGTCGATGCCGCCGGCGAGCAGGGCCTCCGCCAGCGGCACGGCGATCTCGGCCTCGTCGATGACGACGACGGGGACGACCGCGCAGGCCTTGAGGCGGGCGATTTCGGGAGCGATCGACATCGGCAGAATTCCTTTCGCGCCTCGCTTACGCCTTGGCCCAGTAGACGTCGAGCCCTTGCGGGCGCGAGAGCAGTAGGCCGACCGGGAAAGCGCCGGGCAATTCGACCGCCGAGGCCAGCACCCGGTCCTTCTCCTGTCCGGAGATCAGCAGGGCGACATGGCCGGCGCCCTGCAGCCGGGCCGGCGACAGCGAGAGCCGGGGCGGCAGGTCGGGCGGCGTGGCGGCAACGGCATGGACCGAGGCTGGCGCGGAGAGCGCCGCCGTCTGCCCGGGAAAAAGCGAGGCGATGTGTCCATCCGCCCCCATGCCGCTGACGACGATGTCGAGCGGCGGCAAGGTCTTCAGCACCCGGTCAAGGCTGGCTGCGGCCGCGGCGAGATCGTCGCCGGCATTGTGAAAGGAGACGAAGGGGGTTCGTCCATTGCGCAGCGGCGGGAAAGCGGCCCGGATCATGCGCTCGTTCGAAGCCTGATCGTCGGGAGCGACGAAGCGCTCGTCGGTCGGCATCAGCGTGATGCTCTCCCAGGGCAGCTCATGCGCGCCGAGCGCGGCGAGGAAGCGCGCCGGCGTGGTGCCGCCCGGCACGGCGATCAGCGCCCTGCCCTGCGCCACGACGAGCGCCCGCAGCCGAATCGCGACCGCCTCGGCCAGCGCCTCGGAGGCGTCGGCCAGCGTCTCGAAGCGATGGCGGATCAGCGGGCCGGCCGCGCTCACTCGCCGAACTCCGGATCGGCCCAGGAGCGGCCCTCGCGCTCGATCAGCCCGATCGCCTGCGACGGCCCCCAGGAGCCGGCCGCATAGCGATGCGGCTGGGGATAGTACTCCTGCCAGCCGGCGAGGATCGGGTCGATCCAGGTCCAGGCCTGCTCGACCTCATCGCGGCGCATGAACAGGGTCTGGTCACCGCGGATCACGTCGGTGAGCAGGCGCTCATAGGCGTCGGGCGTGCGTACGTCGAAGGCGGTCTCGTAGCGCAGATCGAGCTGGCGCGGCACGACCTTGAGCTTGCCGGAGCCCGGCACCTTCATCATCAGCTGGAGCTGGACGCCGTCATTGGGCTGAAGCCGGATGATCAGGCGATTGGCGTAGAGCTCCTCGCAGCCCGGCGCGCGACCGAAGATCGAATGCGGCACCGGCTTGAAGGTGACGGCGATCTCGGAATAGCGCTGCGCCATGCGCTTGCCGGTGCGCAGATAGATCGGGACGCCGGCCCAGCGCCAAGTGTCGAGCTCACAGCGGATCGCGACGAAGGTCTCGGTGCCGCTGACATGGCCGAGCTCCTCGGCATAGCCCTTGACCCGCTGGCCGTCGATCGCGCCCGGCCCGTACTGGCCGCGCACGGTATGGCGTTGCACATCCGGCCCGACGATCGGGCGCAGCGCCTTCAGCACCCTGACCTTCTCGTCGCGGACCGCATCGGCCTCGAGCTGGTTCGGCGGCTCGATCGCGAACAGGCAGAGCAATTGCAGCACATGGTTCTGCACCATGTCGCGCAGATGCCCGGCCTTGTCGTAATAGCCGGCGCGGGATTCCAAGCCCACCGTCTCGGCCACGGTGATCTGGACATTGTCGATGTCGCGGCTCGACCAGGAGCGCTCGAACAGCGTGTTGGCGAAGCGCAGGACGAGCAGGTTCTGCACCGTCTCCTTGCCGAGATAATGGTCGATCCGGTAGGTCCGGCTTTCCGGCAGGATGCGGGCGACGGCGTCGTTGATCTCGCGGGCCGAGGCAAGATCGCGGCCGAGCGGCTTTTCGAGGATGACGCGCGATGTCGGCGTCAGGATGCCGGAGCTCGCCAGGTTCTCGCAGATCGGGATGAACAGGTCCGGCGGCGTCGAGAGATAGAAGGAGCGCACGCGCTGGGAATCGCCGAGCGCTTCCTTCAGCGCGCCATAGGTCTCGGGCTTCACCGCATCGAGCAGCACCATGGTCAGGCGGCGGCGGAAGGCGGCGATGCGATCCTGCGACAGGCCGGCGGCGGCGAGCTTGTCGGCGATCTGGTTGGGGATGCCTTCGACATCCTCCTGCTTGCGGACGATGCCGATGATCCGGCTCTCCTCCGGCAGCACGCCCTCCTCGTTGCGCTGAGCCAGCGCCGGGAAGAGCTTGCGCAAGGCGAGGTCGCCACCGGCGCCGAAGATCACCAGGTCGAAAGGCGGGACCGGCGTGCGCTCCGGCGCAGCCTCCGGCTTCAGCAGGCGTTCGGCGATGGCGTCCATGGCGGCATACTCCTGATCGGTCCAGTCGAACCGAATCCTGCGACGACAATGCGACCAAGCAGGCAGCTTGCCAAACGGTTTGGGCGCAGGGATGGCGCGCGGTGCGCCCCTACCCTGCCCGCCGGAAGCCCTCGCTCGCCGTCAGCAATTGCTGGGCATAGGCCGTCTGCGGGGCGCGGGCCGCGAGCGTCGTCGCCGTCATCTCCTCGACACCGCGGCCGAACTGCATGACGAGCAGCCGCTCGCACATGTGGCCGACCACGGCGAGGTCGTGACTGACCAAGATATAGGTGAGCTTGCGCTCATGGCGCAGCGCCTGCAGCAGGTTCAGCACCTCCGCCTGGATCGAGACGTCGAGGGCCGAGGTCGGCTCGTCGAGCAAGAGGATCGTCGGCTCAAGCACGAGGGCGCGAGCGATGGCGACGCGCTGGCGCTGGCCGCCGGAAAGCTGGTGCGGATAGCGGAAGCGGAAGGAGGTCGGCAGGCCGACATCCTGCATGGCGCGGCTGATCTTGGCCTCGGCATCGCGGATGCCGTGGATGGCGAGCGGCTCGGCCAGGGTGTCGTCGACGGTCTTCTTCGGGTGCAGCGAGCCGTAAGGGTCCTGGAAGACCATCTGGACGGCGCGATAGAAGGCCTTGTCGCGGATCTTGGGCTGACGCTTGCCGAGAATGTCGACCTCGCCGCTCCAGTCGCGATTGAGGCCTGCTAGGACGCGCAGCACGGTCGACTTGCCCGAGCCGGATTCGCCGACGACGCCATAGCTCTCGCCCGGCTCGACCGCGAAGGAGAGGTCCTTCACGACATGCGAGTCGCCGAAGGAGACGTTGAGCTTGTCGACGTTGATCGCGGAGTTCGTGCTCATGCCAGCCATGCCGGGTCGCGGTTGAGGGTAGCGAGCTTCTCGCGCGGATGGTCGAGATCGGGCAGGCAGCCGAGCAGGCCACGCGTGTAGGGATGCTGTGCTTTGTCGAGCTCGCTCGCCGGCAGCGTCTCCATCGCCTTGCCGCCATACATGACGATGACGCGGTCGCAGAACGACTTAACCAGATGCAGATCGTGGCTGATGAAGATCAGCCCCATGCCGCGGCTGGTGACGAGATCGTCGAGGATCTTCAGCACCTGCAATTGCACGGTGACGTCGAGCGCCGAGGTCGGCTCGTCGGCGATCAGGATCTCCGGCTCGGCGATCAGCATCATCGCGATCATCACGCGCTGGCCCATACCGCCGGAGACCTCGTGCGGGTAGAGGTCGTAGACACGGGCCGGCTCGCGGATCTGCACGGCCTCCAGCATTGAGAGGCTGCGTTCCTTGGCCTCGCGGGCGCTCGCCCTGTGGTGGACGCGATAGGCCTCGGCGATCTGGTCGCCGACAGTCTGGACCGGGTTCAGCGAGAATTTCGGATCCTGCATCACCATCGAGATGTGGCGGCCGCGCAGTTTGCGGCGGGCGCGCTTGTCCATCGTCGTCAGGTTCTGGCCACGGAATCCCATGCGCTTGGCCGTTACTACACCGGGATGCGGGATCAGGTCGAGGATGGCGCGACCGGTCATCGACTTGCCGGAACCGGATTCGCCGACGATGCCGAGCCGTTCACGGCCAAGCGTGAAGGAGAGCCCGCGCACCGCATTGACGATGCCGGTCGGGGTGTGGAAGTCGACGCGCAGGTCGTCGAGCGTCAGCAGAGCTTGATCAGACATGCTGCTCACCTCGCATCCAGCACGTCGCGCAAGCCGTCGCCGAGCAGGTTGAAGCCGAGCGCGACGACGCAGATGGCGATGCCTGGGAAGGTCGCGACCCACCACTGGTCGAAGATCTGCTCGCGGCCGGTCGAAATCATAGCGCCCCATTCCGGGATCGGCGGCTGGGCGCCGAGGCCAAGGAAGCCGAGGCCGGCGGCCGTGATGATGATGCCGGCCATGTCGAAGGTGGTGCGCACGATCAGCGAGGGCATGCACATCGGCACGACATGCTTCAGCACGATCCGCATCTGGCTCGCGCCCTGCAGGCGCATCGCCGAGATGTAATCGGCATTGCGGATGATCATCGTCTCGGCGCGGGCGACGCGGGCATAAGGCGGCCAGGCCGTGACGGCGATGGCGATGACCGCGTTCTCCAGGCCCGGCCCCAGCGCCGCGACGAAGGCGAGCGCCAGCACGAGGCGCGGGAAGGCGAGGAAGACGTCGGTGATGCGCATCAGCACGGTGTCGACCCAGCCGCCGAAATAGCCGGCGGCGCAGCCGATCAGCAGTCCGACCGGCCCGACCGTGATGACGACGAGCATGACGATCACCAGCGTGACGCGGGCGCCGTAGACGACGCGGCTGAAGATGTCGCGGCCGAGCGCGTCGGTGCCGAACCAGTGCTTGGCCGAGGGCGCCAGAAGGCGCTGGTCGAGCGCCTGCGCGAGCGGGTCATGCTGCGCGATCAGCGGCGCGAAGGCCGCGATCAGCAGCAGCGACACGACGATCGCGAGCCCGACCACGGCAGCCGGATTCTTCCTGAAGGCGAGCCATTGCCGGTAGAGCTGGCCGAGCTTGGCCTGCCGGCGCGATTCCGGCGAAGTCGTGGTCAGCCAGGCGTGCCAGGTGGCGGAGGTGGCGGTTTGATCGGTCATGGCCAGCCTCCTCAGCGCGCCCGCGGGTCGGCCAGCCGGCCGAGGATGTCGGAGAACAGGTTGACCGCGATGAAGACGGCGCCGACCACCAGCGTGCCGCCGAGCACCGCGTTCATGTCGGCGTTGAGCAGCGCATTGGTGATGTAGCGGCCGAGGCCCGGCCAGGCGAAGATCGTCTCGGTCAGCACCGAGCCTTCGAGCAGATGCATGTAGGAGAGCGCGATCACGGTGACCAAGGGCACGAAGGCGTTGCCGAGCGCATGGCCGCAGACGACACGCCATTCCGAGAGGCCCTTCACCCTGGCGGCAACGACATATTGCTGCTGCAGCTCGGTGATCATGAAGCTGCGGGTCATCCGGCTGATATAGGCGACCGAGAGCAGGCCGAGCACGGAGGCCGGCAGGATCAGGTGCGAGAAGGCATCCACAACCGCCTCCCATTCGCCCTGCATGGCGGCATCGAGCATGACGAGGCCGGTCACCGGCGTGACGAAATCCTGATAGGCGACCGAGAGGCGACCGGGCCCTGCGACCCAGCCGAGCTTGGCGTAGAACAGCAGGAGCCCCATCAGGCCGAGCCAGAACACCGGGATGGAATAGCCGATCAGGCCGATCACGCGGGCGATCTGGTCGATCCAGCGACCCTGGTTGACGGCGGCGAGGATGCCGAGCGGGACGCCAAGCGCCACGCCGATCAGCGTACCGAGCGTCGCCAGCTCCAGCGTTGCCGGGAAGACCGTCTTGATGTCGTCGGTGACCTTCTGGGCGGTCAGCACGGAAGTGCCGAGATCGCCGGTGAAGACCTTGCCGATATAGGTGGCGAATTGCTGCCAGTACGGCTTGTCGAGGCCAAGCGCGAGGCGCGCCTTGTCGTAGACATCGGCCGGAGCGCGGTCGCCGACCACGGCGAGCACCGGGTCGATCGGCATGACCCGAGCGATCAGGAAGGTGACCAGCAGCAGGCCGAAAATAGTGATCGCGACCGTGGTCAGCTCGCGGCCGAGGATCTTGGCCCAGCGGGCGGCGCGGCCCTTGGCGGGCGGCGGGGCGGGAGGGGTCGGTGCGCTGATGGCGACCATCGCAGGCTCCGTCCTTTCTTGTTCTTGGAGGCCTCGCCCGCCCGCAGGGGGCGGCAAAGCAAGAACCCGCCGCAGCCTTGCGAGCGGCTACGGCGGGTCCGGCCGGCGGGTGCCTCAGTTCTTGGTGATCGGAGCGTAGAAATTGGTGTCGGAACTCGGTCCGATCACCCAATTGTCGACGTTCTTGCGCTGCGCCGAGACTTCGATCTGCTGGAACATGATGACGAAGGGCGAGACCTTCTGGTGGTCGCGCTGCAAGGTGCCGTAGACGGCGGCGCGCTTGCTCGCGTCGCTCTCCAGCACGTTGGCCTGAGTGATCTTGGTCATCTCCGGGATGTCCCAGGCATTGCGCCAGGCCAGCGTCTTCGACTTGGCGTCCTCGCCATTGTCCTCGTTGATGGCGAAGGTCTCGGCATTGGTGTGCGGGTCGAGATAGTCCGGACCCCACTGGCCGATATAGATGTCGTGGGTGCGGGCGCGGTACTTGGTCAGGGTCTGCTTGCCGTCGCCCGGCAGGATCTCGAGCTTGATCCCAGCCTGGGCCCAGGTCGACTGGATCGCCTGGGCGATGTCGGTGATCGGGTTGACCGAGCGGGTGTCCATGGTGACGGTGAAGCCGTTCGGCAGGCCGGCCTTGGCGAGGAGCTCCTTGGCCTTGGCGACGTCGAGCTTGTAGGGCCTGTCGTCGATGGCGCCGAGGAAGCCCTTGGGCAGGAAGGACTCGTGGCCCTTATAGGTGCCCTCGACGATGTTCTTCTCGATCGCGTCGTAGTCGACCAGCCATTTCAGGGCCTCGCGGACCTCGGGCTTGGCGAGGTTCGGGTTCTTCTGGTTCAGGCCGAGATAGAGGATATAGCCCTTGTCGCCCTGGACGATCTCGACATTGGCGTTGCTCTTGACCGCGGCGAGCTGGTCCTTGGAGAGGTTGCGGGCGATGTCGATGTCGCCCTTCTCCAGCAACAGGCGCTGCGAGGCCGGCTCGGCGACATGGCGCACGATGATGCGCTTGGTCTTCGGCGCGCCCTTGTACCACCCCTCATTGGCGTCGAGCGCATATTGCTCGTTCGGGCGATAGGCGCGGACCTTGTAGGCGCCGGAGCCGGCCGAAGCGAGCTTGAGCCAGCCATTGCCCCAGTCGCCATCCTTCTCATTGGCCTTGACCAGCTTGGAGTCGACGATCGAGGCGACGCCCGAGGTCAGGCAGTTCAGGAAGAAGCTTGGCGCGAACGGCTTGGAGACGGTGATGACCACGGTGTTGTCGTCGGCCGCCTTGACCTTCTCCAGCACGGTATCCTTGTTCAGGCCGAACTGGGTTAGGATGAAGCCCGGCGACTTGTTCAGCGTGACCGCGCGCTGGAAGGAATAGACCACGTCGGCGGCGGTGAGCGGGTTGCCGGAGTGGAACTTGACGCCAGGGCGAAGCTTGAAGGTGTAGGTCAGCTGATCGGGGCTGACGGTCCAGCTCTGGGCGAGCTCGCCGACCAGAGCGTTGTTGTTCTTGAGATCGACGCCGATCAGCTTGTCATAGAGATTGGTGACCGCCTCGACGCCGGAGAACTCGAAGGCCTCGGCCGGATCGAGCGTGATGATGTCGTCGATCTGCTTGGCCATGACGATGGTGTCTTTGGGCGTCTGGGCCAAAGCGGCGCTCGCCAGCAGGGCGGCGAAGGTGGAAGCCGCCATCAGTTTCGCAACATGACGCATGGAAAATCCCCATTGTGCTGTCTGCGAGCGCTCCGGGGCGCCCGTTGGCGCGCACTCTGTGGCCAGATCGTGGCCGATGTCCAGCCGGGGCGAAGCAGAGTGCGAGGGATTGCGCCCAGCATGCACGCTTGTTGCGCAACAGCCTGAATTGCCGGCGCATTCCTGCGCAGGAACGGGCTTGCCCCGCTTCTCCTTGCCGCTATCGTGATGCAAGCGGCCAGTCCGGCCGATCCATGGCACAGCAGGGTCTCCGCTCTTGGCCATCATCGCCGCACTGCATCATCTGACCCATTATCGCTATGACCGCCCGGTCACGCTCGGCCCGCAGATCATCCGCCTGAGGCCTGCGCCCCATTGTCGCTCGGCGGTGAAGAGCTATTCGCTCAAGGTCACGCCGGCAGAGCATTTCGTGAACTGGCAGCAGGACCCGAACGGCAACTGGCTGGCGCGCTATGTCTTCCCCGAGCCGGTGACCGAATTCCGCATCGAGGTCGACCTCGTCACCGAGCTTTCGATCATCAACCCGTTCGACTTCTTCGTCGCCAGCGAGGCCGAGGAGTTCCCCTTCGCCTATCCGGAGGAGCTGAGCGACGAACTCGCGCCCTATCTGGTCAAGGAGGAAGCCGGCCCGCTGCTCGCCGCATTCCTGGCGACGATCCCGCGCGACAAGACGAACACCGTCAACTTCATCGTCGACCTCAACGCGCGGCTCCAGCAGATGATCGCCTATGGCATCCGGATGGAGCCCGGCGTGCAGGAGCCCGAGCAGACGCTGCAGCTCAAATCCGGTTCCTGCCGCGACACCTCCTGGCTGCTCGTCCAGATCCTCAGGCATCTCGGCCTCGCCGCCCGGTTCGTCTCCGGCTACCTGATCCAGATGAAGGCGGACATCGATCCGCTGGAAGGGCCGCGCGGCACCGACAAGGACTTCACCGACCTGCACGCCTGGGCCGAGGTCTATCTTCCCGGCGCCGGCTGGATCGGGATGGACCCGACCTCCGGCCTGCTCACCGGCGAGGGCCATCTGCCGCTGGCAGCGACGCCGCATTACCGCTCGGCCGCCCCCGTCAGCGGCGTCGCGAGCTATGCAGAGACGCAGTTCGCATTCGACATGAACGTCACGCGCGTGCATGAGGTGCCGCGCATCACCCTGCCGTTCTCGGACGCATCCTGGACCGAGCTCGACGCGCTCGGCGAGCAGGTCGAGATGGACCTCCAGACGCAGGATGTCCGCCTCACCATGGGCGGTGAGCCGACCTTCGTCTCGATCGACGACCAGACCGGCGAGGAATGGAACACCGCCGCGGTCGGGCCGACCAAGCGCGAGCGCGCCGACGTCCTGATCCGGCGCCTGCGCGAGCGCTTCGCGCCGGGCGGCATGCTGCATTACGGCCAGGGCAAATGGTATCCGGGCGAGAGCCTGCCGCGCTGGGCCTTCGCGCTCTACTGGCGCGAGGATGGCGAGCCGATCTGGCGCAATGCGGCACTGATCGCGCGCGAGCCCGGCGCCAGGACCGGCGGCGACCGCGAGCATGAGGCGGTGCCGACCTCGGCCGCGGTCGAGACGCTCGCTGCCGGCCTGTCCGAGCGGCTCGGCCTCGGCGCCGACTATGTGCTGCCGGCCTATGAGGACACCGGGCATTGGCTGGTGAAGGAAGGCCAGTTGCCGGAGAATGTCGACCCGCTCGATCCGAAGCTGTCGGATCCGGAAGAGCGTGCCCGTATGGTCCGCGTCTTCGAGCGCGGGCTCGGCAAGCCGAGCGGCTATGTCATCCCGGTGCAGCGCTGGCAGGCGGCGGCGGAGGACCGGCGCTGGCGCTCGGAGAAATGGAAGCTCCGGCGCGGCAAGCTCTTCCTGGTGCCGGGCGATTCACCCGTCGGTTTCCGGCTGCCGCTCGGCTCGCTGCCGCATGTCCCGGCGAAGGCCTATCCGCATGTCCATCCGCAGGACCCGCTGGAGCCGCGCGGGCCGCTGCCGCCCACCACGGCCGGCTCGCCGGGCGCGCCGCGCGCCGCCGATCCGCCGCCCGTCTTCGAGGGTCCCGTCCAGCCGACGCGCCCGGCCGGCAGCAGCGAGCCGCAGACCCCGCGCCAGGACATCGTCGAGCAGGAGCTCGGCGCCGAATCGGTGCGCACCGCGCTCAGCATCGAGGTCCGCGACGGCGTGCTCTGCGTCTTCCTGCCGCCCGTCGAGCGGCTGGAGGACTATCTCGACCTGATCGCCAGCATCGAGGCGACAGCGGAAGAGAAGGGCCAGCCGGTCCATATCGAAGGCTATGCCCCGCCGCACGACCCGCGCCTCAACGTCATCAAGGTCACGCCCGATCCCGGCGTGATCGAGGTCAACATCCATCCGGCGAAGACCTGGGCCGAAGCCGTCGCGATCACCCGCGGCGTCTACGAGGAAGCCCGCCAGTCGCGGCTCTGCGCCGAAAAATTCATGGTCGACGGCCGTCACACCGGCACCGGTGGCGGCAACCATGTCGTGCTCGGCGGCGTGACGCCGGCCGACAGCCCGTTCCTGCGCCGGCCGGACCTGCTCAAGAGCATCGTGCTCTACTGGCAGCGCCATCCGTCGCTGTCCTATCTGTTCTCGGGCCTGTTCATCGGCCCGACCAGCCAGGCACCGCGCGTCGACGAGGCCCGGCACGACCAGCTTTACGAGCTCGAGATCGCGCTGGCGCAGACGCCCGGCCCACAGGATCCGGCGATCCCGCTCTGGCTGGTCGATCGGCTCTACCGCAACCTCCTGATCGACGTCTCCGGCAACACCCACCGCACCGAGATCTGCATCGACAAGCTCTATTCGCCTGATGGCCCGACCGGCCGGCTCGGGCTGATCGAGTTCCGCTCCTTCGAGATGCCGCCGGATGCGCGGATGTCGCTGGCGCAGCAGCTGCTGATCCGGGCGCTGATCGCCTGGTTCTGGCGCGAGCCGCAGGCCGGCAAGCTCGTGCGCTGGGGCACCAGCCTGCACGACCGTTTCATGCTGCCGGAGATCGTCTGGCAGGATTTCCGCGATGTTCTCGCCGATCTGGAGCGGGCCGGCTACCACTTCGATCCGGCTTGGTTCGCGGCGCAGCATGAGTTCCGTTTCCCCTTCTTCGGGAAGGTCAACCAGGGCGGCGTCGAGCTGGAATTGCGCCAGGCGCTCGAGCCCTGGCACGTCATGGGCGAGGAAGGCGCGATCGGTGGCACCGTGCGCTATGTCGATAGCTCGGTCGAGCGCCTCCAGGTCAAGGCGAGCGGACTGACGCCCGGCCGGCATGTCATCACCTGCAATGGCCGGGCGCTGCCGCTGACCGAGATCGCGGCGGGCATCAGCGTCGCGGGCCTGCGCTTCAAGGCCTGGCAGCCGGCCTCCGGCCTGCATCCGACGATTCCGGTGCATGCGCCGCTGACCTTCGACATCGTCGACACATGGGCCGGGCGCTCGCTCGGCGGTTGCGTCTACCATGTCGCCCATCCCGGCGGTCGCAATTACGAAACACCGCCTGTGAATTCCTACGAAGCGGAGGCGAGGAGACTCGCCCGCTTCGAGGCGATCGGCCATAGTCCGGGGCCGCTGGCGATTCCCGTGGAAGAGCGCAATCCGGAGTTCCCGATGACCCTCGACCTGCGTCGCCCCCCCGGGGTTTGAGGTCAAGCATGGCTCTGCAGCGCCGATCGAGTTCGACGCGGGCGCGCAACGAGCGCCGCAACGCCCTGCTCGCAGGCTATCGGCCGCTGCCCGGCGCCTATGACGAGCTGATGGCACCGGACGGCTCGATCCGGCTGCATTGGGAGCCGTTCCTGGCAGAATGGTCGGCGCTTTCGAGCGATGAATTGCAGCGCCGCTTCGGTCTCGCCGACCGGCATGTGCGCGACACCGGCGTCTCCTATCGCGTCCATGGCGATCTCGACGAGAGCGACCCGCTCGCCGGCGAGCGCTCCTGGCCGCTCAATCACGCACCGCTCGTCCTCACCGGGCAGGAGTGGAAGACGATCGCTGCCGGCGTCGCCCAGCGCGCACAGCTGCTCGATACCTTGCTCGGCGACATCTACGGGCCCGGCCAGTTGATCGCCAAGGGAGCGCTGCCGGCCGCCGCCATCACCGGCAGCCCCGACTATCTCAGGCCGGTGCAGGGCACGGCGGGCGCGGGACAACTGCAGATCTACGCCGCCGATCTTGGCCGCGGGCCGGACGGACGCTGGTGGGTACTGAACGACCGCACCCAGGCGCCCTCAGGCGCAGGCTATGCGCTGGAGAACCGGCTCGCCCTCGGCCGTGCCTTCCCGGACCTGTTCCGGACCATGAATGTCGAGCGGCTTGCCGGCTTCTTCCAGGGCTTCCGTGCCGGACTGGTCTCCCGCGCCCGGCGGGTCGAGCCGCGCATCTGCCTGCTGACGCCCGGCCAGATGCACGAGAGCTATTTCGAGCAGGCCTACCTCGCCCGCTATCTCGGCTTCCTGCTGGTTGAAGGCGGCGACCTCGTCATGCGGGACGGGCTGGTACATGTGCGCACCATCGCCGGCTTCAAGCGCGCGGACATCATCTGGCGGCGCATCGACGGCGATTTCGCCGACCCGCTGGAGCTGAACGCCGCCTCGGCGCTGGGCGTGCCCGGGCTGGTCGAGGCGGTACGGGCTGAGAACGTCGTCGTCGCCAACGGGCTCGGCTCCGGCGTGGTCGAGGCGCGGGCGCTGATGGGCTTCATGCCCCGGCTGGCACGGGAGGTCTTGCGCGAGGAGCTGATCCTGCCGAACATCGCGACCTGGTGGTGCGGCCAGCCACGCGAGCGCGGGATCGTGCTCGACAGGCTGGACCAGATGAGCGTCGCACCCGCCTTCCGCGCGCCCGGCGACGGGCTCGACGGCGGCACCATGCTGGTCGCCGATCTCGACAGGAGCGAGCGCGAGGCGTTGCGCGCCCGGATCGCCGAGCGCGGGCTCGACTATGTCGGGCAGGAGGTGGTCAGCCTCTCGACCATGCCGGTGATGCAAGGCAGCCGGCTGGAACCCCGGCCGATGACGCTGCGCGTCTTCGCCGCCGCGACGCCCGATGGCTGGCAGGTGATGCCAGGCGGCTTTTGCCGCGTCTCCGAGGAGTGCGATGCACGCGCGGTGACGATGCGCTCGGGCGTGCGCTCCAGCGATGTCTGGGTGACGTCCGATCAGCCGGTCGAGCAGGTGACATTGCTGCCCAGCCCGGACCGGATTCCGATCCGCCGCATCGTCGGCATCCTGCCGAGCCGCGCTGCCGACAACCTGTTCTGGCTCGGGCGCTATCTCGAACGCAGCGAGGCGACGCTGCGGCTGGTGCGTGCTTTGCTCGGGCGCCTGATCAATGCCGACGACCAGGCGCCGGGCCATGCCGAGACGATCAAGCGGCTCGCCAACCTGCTCGTCGCCTGGGGCGCGGCGCCGACGGCGGCCAAGATCCGCTCCGTCGCGGCCCAGGCGCGCTCGGCCCTGCACGATCTCGACCAGTATGGCTCGGCCGCCGCCTCGGTCCGGGAAGCACGGCGCACCGCCTCCGTGATCCGCGAACGGCTTTCGGTCGACGCCTGGCGATTGTTCGGCGACCTGCAGCGCCAGCTCGCCGAACCGGGCAAGCTGGAGAGCGAGGGCGAGGCTTTCGAGATCGCCGACAGCGCGCTGAAATCGCTCGCCGCCTTCTCGGGCCTGTCGCAGGAGAACATGGTGCGTGGCGCCGGCTGGCGCTTCCTCGACATTGGCCGGCGGATCGAGCGCGGCGTCACCACCTGCCGCTTCGCCCGCCATTTCGTCGAGAACGACGCGCCGGGCAACAGCCTCGATGCGCTGCTCGACCTGACGGACTCGCAGATCACCTATCGCTCGCGCTACATGCTCGGCGCCTCGCTGCAGCCCGTTCTCGATCTCGTCATGCTCGACCCCTATAACCCACGCTCCGTGGCTTTCCAGATCGAGCGGCTCGATGCCGAAATCGCAGCCCTGCCCAGCCTCAACGACGACGGCATGCTGGAGGAGCCGCGTCGGCTCGCGCTCAAGCTCGCCGCCGAATGCCGCACCGCGGAAGCCAGCCGGCTCGACCGCACCGGCATCCTCTATTTCGAGCAATTGCTGATGGGTCTCTCCAACGCGGTGGCCGAACGCTATTTCCTGCAGAATTCAAGGCCGGAGCGGTCGCGGATGACGCGATTGGCGTGATGGGCGCAGCGTGATCTACGACATTCGTCATCTCACGGCTTACAGCTACAGCCGGCCCGTCCCGTTCGCCCGCTGCATCCTGCGCGTGCTGCCGCGCGACGGCGTCGGCCAGCGCGTGCTGACCAGCCAGCTTGCGGTGACGCCGCGCGGCGCCGAGCGGCGAGACGGGGTCTGCTTCTTCGGCAACCGCACGACGACGCTGACCATCGCCAAGCCGCACCGCGAACTCAAGATCGAGATGACCTCGCGGGTCGAGGTGACGCGGGCGGCAGCGCCCTTCCCGGCCCTGACGCGGAACTGGGAGGAGGTCGCCGAGCTCGCGCTGCAGGCGCAGAGCCTGGCGGCGGATTCCCCGGCCCAGTATCTCTACCCCAGCCGCCTCGCACCGACCGTGTCTGCGATCACTGGCTACGCCCGCAGGAGCTTTGCGGCGAAGCGGCCGGTCTTCGAGGCGGCGAGCGAGCTGATGGCCCGCATCCGCAAGGAGTTCGTCTACGACCCCGAGGCGACCGAGGTCTCGACACCGATCCGCGAGGCCTTCGCCAACCGCCACGGTGTCTGCCAGGACTTCGCCCACATCATGATTGCGGGCTTGAGGGGCCTCGGCCTGCCGGCCGCCTATGTCAGCGGCTATCTGCGCACCATCCCGCCGGAGGGCCAGCCGCGGCTCGAAGGGGCCGACGCCACCCATGCCTGGGTGATGCTCTGGTGCGGGCCGGAGACCGGCTGGATCGGCCTCGACCCGACCAACGACCTCGTCGTCGCCGACGACCACATCGTCACCGCGACGGGACGCGACTACGCCGACGTCTCGCCGCTCGACGGCGTGCTGGTCGGCCCCGGCAGCCAGAAGCTCGACGTCAAGGTCGACGTCATTCCGGTCACGTCATGACAAGGCCGGTCATAAGCGGCATCCTGTTCGACAAGGACGGCACGCTGATCGACTATCACGCGAGCTGGGCACCGACCAATCTCGGCGCAGGCCGGCTCGCCGCCCAGGGCGATGCCCAATTGGCAGCGCGGCTGCTGACGATCGCCGGCGTCGACCCCGCGACCGGCTACGCCACCTCCGACGGGCTGCTCGCCTCCGGCAATACCGAGGACGTGGCGCAGGCCTGGGCGGAAGCGGGTGCGCCGTTCGGCGTGGAAGATCTGACCGAGCAGCTCGATACGCTGTTCCGGTCCGCTGTCGTCGCCGCCGTGCCCGTCTGCGATCTTGCTGCCCTGTTCGCGGCTCTCACCGGCCGCGGGCTCGTCCTCGGCATCGCCTCCAGCGACAGCGAAGCGGCGGTGCTGGCGACGGCCGAGCGCTTCGGCCTCGAACCGCATCTGGCTTTCCAATGCGGCTATGATTCCGGCCATGGTGCGAAGCCCGGACGCGGCATGGTCGATGGCTTCTGCAGCGCGACGGGTCTGCCGGCGGAGGCCGTCGCCGTCGTCGGCGATTCCAGCCATGACATGCACATGGCGGCTGCGGCAGGAGCAGGCTATCGCATCGCCGTGCTGACCGGAGCCGGCAGCGCCGAGATCTTACGCCCGCTCAGCCATCTGCTGCTGCCGAGCATCGCCGGGTTGGAGCAGGTGCTGTTCGATTGAGCGCGTGGTTCGAGGCTCGTGGAAACTCACAGCCCTCATCCTGAGGAGCGAGCACAGCTCGCGTCTCGAAGGATGTTCCAGTGGTCTCGCGAGCATCCTGGAGCATCCTTCGAGACGCCGCTTCGCGGCTCCTCAGGATGAGGGCTGAGAAGAACAAACCGAAGAGCAATACGAAAAGGGCCGCGCTTGCGGCGCGGCCCCGATAGTCCTGGATGACGCCCGGCTCAGGCGAGCGTGTAGGAGGTCTTCACCGTGGTGTAGAACTCGCGGGCATAGGCGCCCTGCTCGCGCGGGCCGTAGCTTGAGCCCTTCCGGCCGCCGAACGGCACATGGTAGTCGACGCCGGCGGTGGCGAGGTTGACCATCACCATGCCGGCCTCGGCATTGCGCTTGAAATGCGTCGCATGCTTCAGCGAGGTCGTGCAGATACCCGAGGACAGGCCGAACTCGGTGTCGTTGGCGATCGCGAGCGCCTCCTCGTAATCCTTGACCCGGATGACGTTGGCGACCGGGCCGAAGACCTCCTCGCGCGAGATGCGCATGGCGTTGGTCGTCTCGGTGAACAGCGCCGGCTGCAGGTAGAAGCCGGGGGTCTCGCGGTTGAGCAGTTCGCCGCCCCAGGCGAGCTTGCCGCCCTCGTCGCGGGCGATCTGGATATATTTCAGGTCCTGATCGAGCTGGCTCTGGTCGACGACCGGGCCGATCGTGGTGCCGGCCTTAAGCGCGTCGTCGACGGTGACGCCCTTGAGGCGCTCGATCGCCGCCTCGACGAAGCGGTCATGGATGCCGGCCTGGACGATCAGGCGCGAGGAGGCCGTGCAGCGCTGGCCGGTCGAGAAGAAGGCGCCCTGGACGGCGCATTCGACGGCGACCTTGAGGTCGGCGTCGTCGAGCACGACGAGCGGGTTCTTGCCGCCCATTTCGAGCTGGACCTTCTTCATCGGGTTGCCGGCGATGCAGGCGGCGGCGACCTTGCGGCCGGTCGAGACCGAGCCGGTGAAGCTGATCGCGTGCACGTCCTTGTGCTCGAGCAGCGCCTGGCCGACCACCGAGCCGCGGCCCATCACCAGGTTGAGCACGCCCTTGGGCAGGCCGGCGCGCTGGATGATGTCGACCAGCGCCCAGGCCGAGCCGGGGACGAGGTCGGCAGGCTTGATCACGACGCAGTTGCCGTAGGCCAGCGCCGGGGCGATCTTCCAGGCCGGGATGGCGATCGGGAAATTCCAGGGCGTGATCATGCCGACGATGCCGACCGGCTCGCGGGTGACCTCGACGCCGACGCCCGGGCGCACGGAGGGGATGCTCTCGCCGTTCAGGCGCAGGCACTCACCGGCGAAGAAAGCGAAGATCTGGCCGGCGCGGGTGGCCTCGCCGATGCCTTCCGGCAGGGTCTTGCCCTCTTCACGCGACAGCAGGCGGCCGAGCTCGTCCTTGCGGGCGAGGATCTCGTCCGAGGCCTTCTTCAGGACCTCGTAGCGCTCCTGCGGCGTGGTGCGGCTCCAGGCCGGGAAGGCGGCCTTGGCGGCGGCGACGGCATTGTTCAGGTCCTCGACCGAGCCCTGCGCATACTCACCGACGACGTCGTTGGTGTTGGAGGGGTTGATGTTGCGCGAAGCGTTCTGCGAGCCGGCCCATTCGCCGGCGATCAGGTTCTTGAAGGGAGCATTCATCGCAAAACCTCTTGCTTGACCGAACTTGCCTAACCGAAGGAGGAGCCGGTCTTAACCGGTTTAGGTCGGCAAGGCCATGCGGGTTGGCCGATGAATGGCGATGAACGCCCCGCCGTGAGCGCATGCGATGCGCTGGACGGCGAGTGGGTTTTGAACCGAGCGCTTTGCCGAATTGTAAGCTTTGCGGTGTGAGATGCCCGCGTGCAGACACCGCCGCCTTATCGCTCTCCGGGCTTCGATACGATTCGCGAGCAGGCGCGTCTCGATGCGCTCGCACGCTATGACGTGCTCGACACGCCGCCCGAGCAAACCTTCGACCGCCTGACCCGGCTGGCCAGGCGGATCTTCGGCGTGTCGATGTCGACCATCAGCTTCATCGACGGTCACCGCCAATGGTTCAAATCACAGCAGGGCATGGCGACCTGCGAAACCGACCGGGGACCGGCCTTCTGCAATATCGCAATCCAGCAGCCGACCTCGCTGATCGTGACCGATGCCGTCGCCGACGAGCGCTTCCGAGACAACCCGTTCGTGACCGGCGAGCCGCATGTCCGCTTCTACGCCGGCATCCCGCTCCGCTGCCCCGAAGGACATGCGATCGGGACCTTGTGCGCCATCGATCCGCGGCCTCGGAGCTTCAGCCCGCGAGACCAGGAGATCCTGGCCGATCTCGGCGCTCTGGCGATGGAGGTCCTGGAACTCAGGCGCCTGTCGCTGGCCACGAAGATAGGATCCGCAGCGGGCGAAGCCGGCCGACCGGCATTGGCCAAGGAGTTCGCCCAAGGCCGGAGCGTCCTCAAGGCCGGGCGTATCGTCTTCAACAACAGCCGTATAGCCGTCAGATGCACAGTGCGGCAACTCTCGGCGGACACGGCGGTGGTCCATGTCATCAGCACCGCGAAGATCCCGGACAGGATCGCGCTGATGATCGATGCGGACGCGACCTCCAGGCTCTGCTCGGTGAGCTCCCGGGCAGAGCAGCATCTCGCGCTCGCCTTCGAGAGCTGACGCTCAGCCTACGGCCAGGCACACCGCGCGGCAGCAAGCCGGTGGCGGGCCCGGGAGAGGTGGTTCGGCGCAGTTTTGCGCCGGCCATTTCAGCTTGCTTTCACCTTTGTCTGGTTTGCTCCACGGCAATGAAGCTTGCCCGCATCGTCTTCTCCGAACAGGACCGCAACCAGGAGCAGGCTTCATCGCCGATGCCGCCCTGGCGTGCAGCGGCGCTGGTCGCGGGCATCGTCTTCACTGCAGCGCTGTTCGGCCATCTCACCCGACCGCTCGGCTTCCTCTCCACCTTCTGGCCGGCCAACGCCCTGCTGATGGGCGTGATGGTGCGCAATCCCGGCTGGGCCGGGCCGCTCGGCTGGATTGGCGCCACGGTGGGCTATCTCGCCGCCGATTTCGCCATGGGCGGCGGCATCGGCGTCACCCTCTGGCTGACCGCCGGCAACCTGACCGATGCCTTTGTCGGATATCGGCTGTTCCAGCGGATCAGTGAGTGCGACCGCAGGCTCGAGCAGCCGCCATCGCTGCTGTTCCTGCTGCTGATCTCCTTCGCCACGGCCGTTGTGGCCGCCTGCGTCAGCTGCGGCAGCCTCGTCCTCTATTTCGGCTATGCCCCGCTGCAGGCTTTCGAATTCGTCCTAACCAGCGAGTTCGCCAGCAATCTCGTCGTCCTGCCCGTGGTCTTGACCGCGCCACCGTTCGCGCCGATTGCCAAGCGCCTGGCGGCGAGCCCGGTATTGCGCTCCGGCTGGAGCCGTAGACTCCAGCCGGTCGCGGCGCTGCTGGCCTCGATTCTCGCCGGCACCATGATCGGCGGATCGGCCGCGATCGCGATTCCGGTTCCGGCGATCCTCTGGTGCGCGCTGAGCTATGGCGTGTTCCCGACGGCCCTGCTCACCTTCGGGCTCGGCCTGTGGCAATGCACGGTGCTGCTCGCACAGCTCACGCCGGGCACTGCCGACTATGCAGCCGCCTTGACCTCGCACCGCTTCGGCGTCGCCCTGTTCTCGCTCGGGCCGATCATGGTGGCAGTGATCAACGCCGCCCGCGCCGGCCTGCTGGCCGAGCTCGACCAGGCCGCCAACCAAGATTCACTCACCAAGGCCCTGTCGCGCCGTGCCTTCCTGGCGCGCAGCGAAGCCGCTCTGGGACAGAACCTCACGGCCCGCCGCCCCATTGCGCTGCTGATGCTGGATGTCGACCGGTTCAAGCTGATCAACGACGAGTACGGCCACGCGGTCGGGGACGAGGTGCTGGTCAGTCTGGCGGAGCATATCTCGGCCCGGTTGCGGCCGGACGATCTGTTCGGGCGGATCGGCGGCGAGGAGTTCGCGATCATGGCCCCGGGCCTGACGCAGGCGGCTGGACTGGCGCTGGCCGAGCGGCTGCGCGACGGCTGCGCCCGCCTCCGAGTTCCCGTCAAAGGCCGCGAGCCGCTGAGGACAACCGTCAGCATCGGCCTGGTCTGGGGATCGGCGGGCCCCGACTGCTCCCTGCGGCATTTGCTGAAGCGGGCTGACGACGCGCTCTACCGGGCCAAGCGTGCCGGCCGAGACCGCGTCGTCGATGACACCCTTCAAGCAGCCTGAACCGAACATCCGCTCCGGAGCGGCGCCGGCCGGCCCGCTCATTTCTCCTTGATCGACAGGCCGTTCTTGCCGACCGAGATCTCGACGCCCTCCGGCTGCTTCTTCTCCTGATAGAGCGCGTAGCTGACGGCCCCGAGGCCGAGAACGAGCAGAGCGACCAGAAGAACAAGCGTATTGCGGGACAGCGTCATCAGGAACTCCGTTGCAGGCGCGCCGGCACGGCGCTCCCATCAACGCCGACGCCAGCGCCCGGTTCCGGCTCCCTCAGGCAACAGGCTCGCTCCGTGCGGCGACAGCCTGCGCGAGATTGGCCTCCGTCCGGGCTGCAACACGGCCGATCAGGTAAGTGGCGAGGCTCGACCAGGCGACACCCAGGCACCAGCCGCCGAGTACGTCACTCGGCCAGTGCACGCCGAGATAGACCCGGCTTAGGCCGATCGCGATCATCAGGGTCCAGGCGACCCACAGGCAAAGCCGGGCGATATCGGCGCGACGCGAGGCGATGCCGACGAAACCGGCGATGCTGAGCAGCACCACCGCCGCCAGGAAGGCATGGCCGCTCGGGAAGCTCGCGGTGAAGGTCAGCGCGGCATGCTCGACGATATCAGGGCGCTCGCGCCCAAAGGCGAGCTTCAGCACGGTGCTCGCCGCCGTCGCCAGCACGACGCTGGCCAGAAGGCCGATAGCCAGTGGGCGGTGACCGCAGAGCCGCAAGGTCAAGACCGCGATCACGGTGGCGATGCCGAGCCCGATGAAGCTGCCGAGCGCGGTCAGGTCGCGCATCATCTCCCGGAACCAGGCAGGGCCGATCGGTATGGAGGGGTTGGCCGGGTCGCGGAACAGCATCACCAGCGCGCTGTCGAGCGCGGAACTGCCGTCGGAGACGACATAAAAGGCCAGGCCGATGAAACCGAAAATCGCCGCGACGGGCAGAAGGAAGCGCGGCTGGAGGAGGAACATCGAAGGCCTCATGAGGGGAACTGGTACTCGGCTGGATAGGGCAGAGGCTCGGGCTCGGTCGGCCGGGCGGCGATCACCTGCAACGCGCCCGGCAGCAGGCGATAGGCGAACGGACTGGCGCCGCGCTCGACCTCGCCGTCGAAGGTGACATGGCCCCGGCGCTTGTCACGGCGGATGATCGTCACCGCCGTGCCGGTCAGCGAGACGAGGTTGTGGGAGCTTCGCCAGCTGCCGGTCAGCATCGAGAACGCCGCCTTGGCCCGCGAGAGCAGCCCCCCGGTGTCGAGGATGTGCACCTCGAACTCGCCGCCATCGAGACGGCTACGGCGCCATTCGGCACCGTCGAACTGGTTGACGGTGACGAGGACCGCATCGGCCTGGACCTGGCGGCGCTCGCCGGCGATCTCCATCTCGATCCGGATCGCATGGGTGAACAGGATCGAGCGCGTCGCGGCGAAGAGGAAGGCGACGAGGCGGCTGAACGGGAAGCGGCGGCGGGCATATTCTCGCTGGCGCGCCATCAGGCTGAAGAAGCCCATGCCGGAAATCGAATGGAACAGCCGGCCGTTGACACTGCCAAGATCCATCGCGACCGGCTCGCCCTGGCAGACCGCGGTGATCTGCTCCTCCAGCGTACCGACGAGGCCGAGGTCGCGGCCGAGCACGTTGACCGTGCCGAGCGGCAGCACGCCAACGGGCCTGTTGCAGCCGATCAGCACCGGCAGGGCGCCGTTGATGGTGCCGTCGCCGCCGGCGATGACGGTGGTCACGGCTTCGTCGGCGACCGCGGCCCGCAAGCGCTCCTGCAACTGGCGTGGCGACACCACTTCGACCGCAGCCCGGCAACCGGCGACCTCGAACGCCGCAGCGATGCGCTGCGCAAAGACGTCGGCGCCCGCCTCCAGCACCGCGCCGGCGCGCGCATTGGCGATGACACGGAAGCAGCGCTGCTGCGCCTGCGTTTCGAGCACGGGCAACGGGTCCGATACATTCGCCATCAGGCGGCGATATGGGCGTCCCTCTTGGCGGGAACAAGGCGGGACATCGCCGACACGGCCTGCACCGGCTCGTCCTCGACCTCTTCGGTGACAACCTCGAAGCGCTGCAGCCAGTGCGGGCCGAACGAGGTCAGCATCGGAACGTCGGTGGCGTCGCGGCCGCGCGCGATGACGATGCGGCCGATGCGGCGGCGGTTGTGCCGGGCGTCGAAGGTGTGCCAGCGCCCGCCGAGCCAGACCTCGAACCAGGCGTTGAAGTCCATCGGCGCCGGGTCGGGCGGCACGCCGATATCGCCGAGATAGCCGTTGCAATACCGCGCCGGAATGTTGAGGCAGCGGCACAGGGTGATCGCGAGATGGGCGAAGTCCCGGCAGACGCCGATACGCTCGTTGAAGGTCTCGGCGGCGGTGCGGGTGTTGCGCGCGAAGGCATAGCCGAAGCTGACATGGTTGTGGACGAACTGGGTCACGGCCTGCACGCGGGCCCAGCCCGGCTCGACCTGGCCGAACAGACTCCAGGCCGTATCCGCCAACCGGTCGGTCTCACAATAGCGGCTGCCGAGCAGATAGGGCAGGACCGCGTCGGGCAGCTCCGCTGGAGCGACTTCACTGGCTGAAAGATCGACATTGTCCGGTGCACCATGGTCATGGACGAGGCCCTCGCAGGCGATCCTCACGCCCCCCGCCGGCGCGACGAGGCGGCGGCAGATGTTGCCGAACGGGTCGAGATGCTGGCTGAGCGCGATCGGCCGGCCCGGGCCGCGCAGCGGGGTCACACGCATCTCGTCGGGCCGGATCAGATCATGGCGGCGCGAGGGGTGGACGTCGAGCAATGTGAGCAAGGCGGTTGGCTGCTCGCAAACGAGCTCGATGCGATAGCCGTAACGGATGTGCATGATGACCTCGACGCTGCGCGATGGGAGCCGCCCCGCCGCGGCGGGGAACTCCCCGGCCGGCACTCAATGACGCGCGGCGTCACCCGAGGTTCCCCGCCCATGGGGAGCAGGCGCGCATAAAAAAGGTGCGGACCTTTCGGCCCGCACCACGCAATCACGACGATCCGGCTGGGGGGATAGCGACCGCCGCGAGTTGCGCCTTTGTGTGGAACGCCGGCCCTGAGGCGCGCTCTCACATCATCCAGTAGGGCATCGTGCCGTAGTAATCGTGCACGCGCTTGCCGTACTCCTTGTCGTGCCAGTCCGGCTCGCCATCGGCCCCGTACATCGGAGCTGCCTCGAGCTTCTCGCGGGTCAGCGGCACGACATAGCCGCCCTTCTCGACATCGTAATCGAGCATGCTCCACGGGATCGGGTGATACTTCTCGCCGAGGCCGAGGAAGCCGCCGAAGGACATGATCGCATAGGCGACCTTACCCGTCGCCTTGTCGAGCATGACATCATAGATCGAGCCGAGATGCTCGCCGGCGGTATTGTAGACCTCGGTACCGGCGACGCGCGCTCCAGCGATCAGCGGGTTTGCGGCGTGAGAGGCTGCGGTCATCGTAGCACTCATCGGTCCCTCCATGAATAGCCTGCGAGGCCAACCTTCGAGCGGCCTCGTCCCATCAACCCGACGGACGCGACCGGGTTCCCTCCGCCACCGACAAAAATCGCATGGTCTCGAGAGGGTTTTCCGCGGCTGCCCCGCGCCGTTGAGGCAGCCTTTGCAGCGGGGCCGATGGCGGGCCCGTGGAACAAAAGCCGGCTCGTCCGGTTGGAGGATCGATCGAGCGTGCGGCGCCGGCCGGCACGATTCAGGCGGCGAACGAGCGCCAACTGGCGCTGCCGAGCAATCTATCCGCGGCACACCACGACAGCGATCTTGATGTCTCGTAGCGAAGCCGTCGGCTTTCAAGGGAAGGAAACAGCGATGATCAGGAAACTTCTTCTGGTGACCGCCGCGGTAGCTGCGCTCGGCGCCTGTACCCCGCGCGAAGAGCGAACCGCGACAGGCGCCCTGATCGGCGCCGGCGCTGGCGCGCTGATCGGCGGCGCCGCGACCGGCCGGGCCGGCGGGGCGTTGGCGGGTGCGGCGATCGGCGGCGTCGGCGGCGCCATCATTGGCGACGCGACCTCGCCCAGGCGTGTCTGCGTCGGCCGCGACGAATGGGGCCGACGCGTCCGCTACGAATGTTGATCGCAACACTATCGCGAGCGGCGGGCCATCCCCGCCGCTCGCCTCAAACGCTGCCGTAAGGTCCGAAGCGGCCGACGAAGCGGTGGCGGCCGCCGGGATAGAGCAGTCGCACCGCCGTGATCGGTTCGGCCTGGTTCCAGGTCCGGCGCTCGACCAGCAGACAAGGCTCGCCGGCATCGATCTTCAAAAGCTCCGCCTCCTGCGGGTCGGCCGCGATGGCGCTGATCGCGTGCTCGGCCTGCGTCCACAGGCTGTTTTGCAGCAGCCAGTCGCCAGGCGGAGTTTCGGCGAAGCTCTCGTCGGTGACCTGCGGGATGGTCTCGCTATGTATCACCCGGTCTTCCAGCACATGCGGCGCGCCACCGGCGAAATGCAGCAAGGTCAGATGCGCGACATTGGCGGAGCGCCCGAGCTCGAAGCGGGTGGCGAGATCGCGCGACGCCTTACCGTTGCTCCTCTGCAGGATTCGGTAGCTATAGATTTGGCCGAGCTCGCGAACCTCCTGCGGGATCGAGAGGATGTCGAGCATGGCGTGGCTCGCCGGCGGGCTCGCGACGATCGTGCCCGAGCGGCGACGGCGGGTAATCAAGCCCTCGCGAGCGAGCTGCGCCAGCGCACGGTGCACGGTCATGCGCGAGGCGCCGAGCTTCTCCATCAGCGCATGCTCGGCCGGCACCGCTGTTCCCGGCGGCCAGGTGCCGGCCAGGATCAGATCGCGGATGGCGCGGCGAATCTGGTCGTAGAGCGGCCCGGCTCCGTCCAGCGTCACGGCGTCGATCTGAGGTGCGCTCATGGCTCCCTGTCGTTCAGGCGAGGAGGTTGCGGATCACCTGGCCATAGCGGGCAGCGATGCGGGCGCGGTCAATGTGCCGGCCGCCGCTGACCACAGGCTTTCCACCAACGATCACCTCCGCGACCGGCAAGGCAGGCGCGGCGAAGATCGCGCTGTCGAGCGCGAGATCGCCGGCCTTGCCGACGATCGCGGGATGCTCGCCATCGAGGGTGACGAGATCGGCGCGACGGCCGACGGCGATCGCGCCGATCCTGCGCCCGCAAGCCTGGGCGCCGCCGGCGCAGGCATCCGTCCAGAGCCGCAGGCCGGCCGAGACGCCAGCTTCAGCCCAGAGCGCGCGACGCCGGTCGCGCAGGCGCTGCGAATATTCGAGCACGCGCAATTCCCCGCCGGCGCCGATCTCGACATTGGAATCGCTGCCGACGCCGATGCGCCCGCCCTTCGCCCGGTAGCGCACACCGTCGAAGATGCCGTCGCCGAGATTGGCCTCAGTGATCGGGCATAGGCCCGCGACCGCGCCGGAGAGGGCCATGGCGTCGCGCTCGGCATCGCTGAGATGCGTCGCATGGATCAGGCACCAGCGCTCGTTCACTGCGGTATTCTGCATGAGCAGTTCGACCGGCCGCCGGCCGGTGATGGCGAGACTGTCCTCGACCTCCCGGGTCTGCTCGGCGACATGGATGTGCAGCGGCACGTGCTGACGGAGCTCAGCGATCCAGTTGAGGTCCTCGAGCGCCACCGCGCGCAGCGAATGCGGCGCCATGCCGACGCGGGCATCGGGAAGAGCGGCGACCGCCTTCTCGCTGCCCTCGATCAGCCGGGCATAGGCGTCGCGGTCGTTGAGGAAGCGGCGCTGTCCCGCCGCGGCCGGCGCCTTGCCGAAATTGCCGTAGCGATAGAGCACCGGCAGCAAGGTCAGGCCGATGCCGGCTTCTTCGGCCGCCGCAGCGATCGCCCCGCCCATGGTGGCGATGTCGGCATAGGCGGCGCCGTCCTTGTCGTGATGGAGGTAGTGGAACTCGGCGAGCGCAGTGAAGCCACCCTCCAGCATCTCCACCATGGCCTGCGCCGCGATCGCCTGGACATCGTCGGGGCTCAGCCGGTCGAGGAAGCGGTACATCACCTCGCGCCAGGTCCAGAACGAATCCTCTGAGGCGCCGCGGCGCTCGGCCAGGCCCGCCATGCCGCGCTGGAAGGTGTGACTGTGCAGATTGGGCAGGCCGGGCAAGGCCAGGCCTGACAGCTTCGTTGCGCCCGCAGGAGCCGCCTGCCCTGCCGCGACCGACATGATCACTCCTTGATCGAGCGTCAGCGAGACGTTCTCGGCGAAGCCCTCCGGCAGCAGCGCCTGGGCGAGGTGCAGGGTCGTGTGTCCGGTCACGCGGCTTTCCTTTTTATTTGCATATGCAAATCGAGCTTGCTATTTGCATATGCAATTGTCTAGCATAATCTCAAAGCAGACGAAGTCGAGAGGAGGCGACGTGGCGGCGACCCCTTCCCCCAGCCACCGAGTGTGGACGAATGCGCGGCTCGCGACCATGGTAGCCGATACCGGCACGCCCTATGGCGCGATAGAGAATGGCGTCGTCGTCGCTCAGGAAGGCTGCATCGTCTTCGTCGGCCCGCGCAGCAACGCGCCCGGCTTCGGCAACGCCGAGGTGACCGACTGCGAAGGCCGCTGGATCACGCCCGGCCTGATCGACTGCCACACCCATCTCGTCTATGGCGGCGACCGCGCCCACGAGTTCGAATTGCGTCTGAAGGGCGCGAGCTATGAGGAGATCGCGCGCGCCGGTGGCGGCATCGTCTCATCAGTCAAGGCGACCCGCGCGGCGAGCGAGGACGAGCTCTTCGCCAGCGCCGACAAGCGCCTCTCGGCGCTGATCGCCGAGGGCGTCACCACGGTCGAGATCAAGTCGGGCTACGGGCTCGACATCGACAGCGAGGTCAAGGTCCTCGCCGTCGCCCGCCGGCTCGGCCGCGAGCGCCCGGTCGGCGTCCAGACCAGCTTCCTCGGCGCCCATGCCGTGCCGGCCGAGTTCAAGGGCCGGCAGGGCGACTATGTCGATCTCGTCTGCGGCCCGATGCTCGACGCCATAGCCGAGCAGAAGCTCGCCGACGCCGTTGATGTCTTCTGCGAGGGCATCGCCTTCTCGCCGGAGGAGACGGCCCTCGTCTTCACCGCGGCCAAGGCCAAGGGGCTGCCGGTCAAGATCCATGCCGAGCAGCTCTCCAATCTCGGCGGCGCGGCACTGGCCGCCGGCTTCGGCGCGCTCTCGGCCGACCATCTCGAACATCTCGACGAAGCTGGCGTCATCGCCATGGCCAGGGCCGGCACCGTCGCCGTCGTCCTGCCCGGCGCGTTCTATTTCCTGCGCGAGACGGTGAAGCCGCCGATCGAGCTGCTGCGCCAGCATGGTGTGCCGATCGCGCTCGCCACCGACGCCAATCCCGGCACCTCGCCGCTGACCTCGCCGCTCATGACCATTAACATGGGCTGCACCCTGTTCCGCCTGACGCCTGAGGAGGCGCTGGCGGGCATGACCCGCAATGCGGCGCTCGCCCTCGGCCTTCAGGACCAGATCGGCACGCTGGAAGCCGGCAAGGCCTGCGATCTTGCCATCTGGGAGATCGAGCGCCCGGCCGAGCTCGCCTACCGCATCGGCTTCAACCCGCTTCACACCCGCATCCGGAACGGACAATGACCACGCTCTCGCTCACCCCCGGCAAGGCCCGCCTCGCCGACTGGCGCCATGTCATCGACGGCGCCACCGTCGCTCTTTCCGACACCGGCGCGATCGCCGCCGCGCAGGCGATCGTCGACGACATCGTCGCCGCCGGCACCGTGACCTATGGCGTCAATACCGGCTTCGGCAAGCTCGCCAGCGTCCGCATCGCCGACAACGATCTCGCCACCCTGCAGCGCAATCTCATCCTGTCGCATGCGGTCGGCACCGGCCCTGCCTTGCCGGACGAGGTCGTCGCGCTGATCCTCGCGATGAAGGCGGCCAGCCTGGCGCGCGGCGCCTCGGGCGTCCGCCCCGTCGTGGTCGAGGCGCTGGTCGGCGCGCTCAAGGCCGGCGCCCTGCCGGTGGTGCCGGCCAAGGGCTCGGTCGGCGCTTCCGGCGATCTCGCCCCGCTCGCCCATCTCACCGCGGCGTTGATGGGCGTTGGCGAAATCCGCCTCAAGGGCGAAGTCCTGCCGGCCGCCGAGGCGCTGAAGCGTATCGGCCAGGCGCCGCTCGCGCTCGGCGCCAAGGAAGGTCTCGCGCTGATCAACGGTACGCAGGTCTCGGCCTCGCTGGCGCTGGCCGGCCTCGCCAGCGTCGCCCGCGTCTTCGATGCGGCGCTGATCGCCGGCGCGCTCTCGGTCGATGCACTGAAGGGCTCCGACACGCCATTCGACCCGCGCATCCAGCAGCTGCGCGGCCAGCCCGGCCAGATCAAGGTCGCGGCCTTGCTGCTGGAGCTGATCGCCGAGAGTGAGATCCGTGAGAGCCACCGCTTCGGCGACAGCAAGGTGCAGGACCCCTATTCGCTGCGCTGCCAGCCGCAGGTGATGGGCGCGGTACGCGACCTCCTCGGCAATGCCGCTGCGACACTCGCGATCGAGGCCAATGCCGTCACCGACAATCCGCTGGTGCTCGGCCCCGGCGAGATCGTCTCGGGTGGCAATTTCCACGCCGAGCCGGTCGCCTTCGCTGCCGACATGCTGGCGATGGCAACTTGCGAGATCGGCAATCTCGCCGAGCGCCGGATCGCGCTCCTGGTCGATCCCGTCATGAGCGGCCTGCCGCCCTTCCTCGCCCGCGATGCCGGCCTCAACTCCGGCTTCATGATCGCGCAGGTGACCGCGGCTGCTCTCGCCTCGGAGAACAAGCAGCGGGCCTATCCGGCTTCGGTCGACACCATCCCGACCTCGGCCAATCAGGAAGACCATGTCTCGATGGCGACGCATGGTGCCTTCCGCCTGATCGAGATGGCGAAGAATGCTGCCAGCATCATCGCGGTCGAACTGATGGCCGCCGCCGAGGCGATCGAGCACCACCGCCCGATGAAGACCTCGCCGCGTCTGGAGCCGGTACTGGCGCTGATCCGCGAAAAAATCGCGCCGCTGACCGAAGACCGGTATCTCGCGCCCGACCTCGCAGCGGCGACGGAGCTCGTGCTCTCGGGCGCACTCGGCAAGGCCGCCGGCGTCGACAGCTATGGGGAATTCGGAGCGTGAGGAACTCACCTTTCCCGTCATGGTCGGGCTTGTCCCGACCATCCACGCCTTCATCGATCGGGGGTGGTGATCAAGACGTGGATGCTCGGCACAAGGCCGAGCATGACGTTGGAGGCCGGGCATGACTGATATCGTCTCCGTCACGCGCGGCTCTTCGCCGCTGGTCCTGTCGATGCCGCATCCGGGCACCGGCCTGCCGGCCGAGGTCGCGGCGCAGCTCAATGCGCGCGGAAAACTGGTCGAGGACACCGACTGGCATATGCGCCAGCTCTATGGCTTCGCCGAGCGCTTCCAGCCGACCATCGTCGAGGCGCAGCTCTCGCGCTTCGTCATCGACCTCAACCGCGACCCGGCCGGCGTCTCGCTGTATCCCGGCCAGGCGACGACCGAGCTGGTGCCGACCACGACCTTCGACGGCGCGCCGATCTGGCAGGCCGCGCCCGACGAAGCCGAGATCGCCCGCCGGCGCGAGGCCTATTTCCGGCCCTATCACGACGCCCTCGCCGCCGAGATTGCGCACGCCAAGGCGCAGCACGGCTTCTGCCTGCTCTGGGACTGCCACTCGATCAAGTCGATGATCCCGCGCCTGTTTCCGGGCACGCTGCCGACGCTGAATCTCGGCACGAATTCCGGCGCCAGCGCCGCGCCCGCCGTCGAAGCTGCAGCCACCGCTGCGATGGCCGGCGGCCCGTTCACCCAGGTCGTCAACGGCCGCTTCAAGGGCGGCTGGATCACCCGGCATTACGGCCAGCCGGCCGAGCACGTGCACGCGCTCCAGATGGAGATCGCGCTCTCCGCCTATCTCGACGACGAGGCCGCGCCCTGGGCCTTCGACCCGGGCAAGGCCGCCAGCCTGCAAGCCACCCTCTCCGCCATGATCGAGGCCGCGCTCGCGGCCGCCACCCAGCTCGAACGGACGAAGCCATGACCCGCCTGGACAATACCCGCGTCATCCGCCCCGCCACCGGCACCGAGCTCAGCGCCAAGAGCTGGCTGACCGAGGCGCCGCTGCGGATGCTGATGAACAACCTGCATCCTGATGTCGCCGAGAACCCGCAGGAGCTCGTGGTCTATGGCGGCATCGGCCGCGCCGCCCGCTCCTGGGAGGATTTCGACCGCATCGTCGCGGCGCTCCGGCAGCTCGAGGCCGACGAGACCTTGCTCGTCCAGTCCGGCAAGCCGGTCGGCGTGTTCCGCACGCACAAGGATGCGCCGCGCGTCCTGATCGCCAATTCGAACCTCGTGCCGCATTGGGCGAACTGGGACCATTTCAACGAGCTCGATAAGAAGGGGCTCGCGATGTACGGCCAGATGACGGCCGGCTCCTGGATCTATATCGGCACCCAGGGCATCGTGCAGGGCACCTACGAGACCTTCGTCGAGGCCGGGCGCCAGCACTATGGCGGCAATCTCAAGGGCAAATGGGTCCTGACCGGCGGCCTTGGCGGCATGGGCGGCGCCCAGCCGCTCGCCGCGGTGATGGCCGGCGCCTCCTGCCTTGCCGTCGAGTGCAACCCCGACTCGATCGATTTCCGCCTGCGCACCCGCTATCTCGACGAGAAGGCCTCGAGCCTCGACGAGGCGCTGGCGATGATCGAGCACTGGACCAAGAACGGCGAGGCGAAGTCGGTCGGCCTGCTCGGCAACTGCGCCGAGATCCTGCCCGAGATGGTCCGCCGCGGCATCCGGCCGGACATGGTCACCGACCAGACCTCGGCGCATGACCCGGTCAACGGCTACCTGCCGAAGGGCTGGACCATGGGCCAGTGGCGGCAGGCGCGCGAGGGCAATCCAAAGTCCGTCGAGAAGGCGGCACGCGCCTCGATGCGCGAGCATGTCGAGGCAATGATCGCCTTCCAGGACATGGGCATCCCGACCTTCGACTATGGCAACAATATCCGCCAGGTCGCCAAGGACGAGGGGCTGGAGAACGCCTTCGCCTTCCCGGGCTTCGTGCCGGCCTATATCCGCCCGCTGTTCTGCCGCGGCATCGGACCGTTCCGCTGGGCCGCGCTCTCCGGCGACCCGGAAGACATCTACAAGACCGACGCCAAGGTGAAGGAGCTGCTGCCCGACAACAAGCACCTGCACAACTGGCTCGACATGGCGCGCGAGCGCATCTCGTTCCAGGGCGTGCCGGCGCGCATCTGCTGGGTCGGCCTCGGCGACCGCCATCGGCTCGGCCTCGCCTTCAACGAGATGGTCCGGACCGGCGAGCTCAAGGCGCCGGTGGTAATCGGCCGCGACCATCTCGATTCCGGCTCTGTCGCCTCGCCGAACCGCGAGACGGAAGCGATGAAGGACGGCTCGGACGCGGTCTCCGACTGGCCGCTGCTCAACGCCCTGCTCAACACGGCGTCAGGCGCGACCTGGGTCTCGCTGCATCATGGCGGCGGCGTCGGCATGGGCTTCTCGCAGCATTCGGGCGTGGTGATCTGCGCCGACGGCACGGATGACGCAGCCGCCCGCCTGTCGCGCGTGCTCTGGAACGACCCGGCCACCGGCGTGATGCGCCATGCCGATGCCGGCTACGACATCGCGCTCGACTGCGCCCGGGAGAAGGGGCTGAACCTGCCCGGCATCCTGGGCTGAGGAACCCCATTGTCATTTCGGGGCGCCCGAAGGGCGAACCCGGAAGCCACGACTGGGTGTGACGCCTTGACCGGGCCGGCCTCGCCCGGTCGTGGGTTCCGGGTTCTCCGCTACGCGGAGCCCCGGAAAGACAAGGGTGGCTGCTTGAATTCGAAGGATCGTTCCATGCGCATCATCCGCGCCGCCGACTGCCTGGTCATGCCGTGGAAGAACGGCGGCGGGACGACCACCGAGATCGCGGTGGCGCCGGAGGGCGCCTCGCTCGACGATTTCGACTGGCGGATCAGCATGGCCCATGTCGGGCAGGACGGACCGTTTTCGTCCTTCCCGGGGATCGACCGGACATTGTCGGTGCTTACCGGGGCCGGCATCACGCTGGCCTTCGGCGATGGCGAGCAGGTCAGGCTCGATCGTAGCAGCGCGCCCTACCCTTTCGCCGCCGACCGGGCGGTCGATGGGCAATTGGTCGATGGGCCGATCGACGATCTCAATGTGATGAGCCGGCGTGGCCGCTGGCGGCACCGGGTCGAGCGCTTGTCTGGCGCCGGTTCGCTCACCGCGAACGAAGGCCTGCTGGTGCTGGTCGCCCGCAAGGGCGATTGGCAGGTGAACGGCGCGGTGCTCACCGCCGGCGACAGCGCGGTACTGGATGCGCCGGGGCGCGTTGAGCTTTCCGTGAGCAGCGATGTTGCGGAACTCTACGCGGTTTGGCTGACGATGGAGCCGCGGGGAACCCTCTCCTGAAAGGAGAGGGCAGGGTGAGGTGTTCGGAAGGGATATCGCGAGCCTCAACCCATCCGCGCAGTCAGCATTCGCGGCGCTGGTCCCAGGGCCTACACCTCACCCCTACCCCTCTCCTTACAGGAGAGGGGATCCCGCGCGTGTCCTTCAGGCCGCCTGCCGCGGCTGCGGGCCGACATAGACCGATTGCGGCCGGATCAGGCGGCCTGTCTCGATCTGCTCGCGGGCATGGGCGAGCCAGCCGGTGGTGCGGCCGAGCGCGAAGACGCAGGTGAAGGCCTCAGGCGGGAAGCCGAGCGCCTCCAGCAGGAATGCCGTGTAGAACTCGACATTGGTTTCGAGTGAGCGGCCGGGCTTGCGCTCGCGCAGGATGGCGAGCGCCGCCTGCTCGACCGCCTCGGCATGGCGCAGACGTCCCGCATCGGCGCCGAGCTTGGCGATCGCCTGCTTCAGCGCATCGGCGCGCGGATCGCGGACGCGATAGATGCGGTGGCCGAAGCCCATCAGGCGCTCGCCTCTGTCGAGCGCATCTTCCAGCCAGGCGCGGGCATTGGCCGGCTCGCCGATCGCATCGAGCATCTCGATCACCGGTCCCGGCGCGCCACCATGCAGCGGGCCCTTCAACGCACTGATGCCGGCGAGCACGGCCGAGACCAGCCCGGCCCGGGTCGAGGCGACGACGCGCGCGGCGAAGGTCGAGGCGTTGAGGCCGTGATCGGCGACGGTGACGAGATAGGTGTCGAGCGCCGCGGCCTGCGCCGGCGTCGGCACCTCGCCACGCAGCATGCGCAGCGTGTCGGCCGCCTGCGAGAGCGCGGGATCGGGAGCGATCGGGGCAAGACCGCGCTGCTTGCGGACCGCGGCAGCGGTGAAGACAGCCGGCGCGGCGAGCAGCTTCAACGCGGTGTCGGCGCCCTCGCCATCGGCGATCTGCGCGGTCCAACCGCGAACCGCCTCGACCGGCCCGAGATCGGCCGAGAGCGCGGTGCGTTCGACGATGCCGAAGAGATCGGCGCGGGCCTTACCCAGCGCGGCCGGCAACTCGTTGTCGCGCGGCAGGCCTGGCAGCAAGCCGTCGAACATCAGCGCCGCCATCTCCTCGAAGCTGGTGCGGCCGGCAAGCTCGGCAAGGCTGTGGCCGCGGATGACCAGGCGAGCGGCAGCCCCGTCGACCTCCGAGAGCACGGTATGGGCGGCGACGACGTCATCGAGACCATCGGACATGTCAGGAACTCCTCAAAAGCGTTCGTCTCGAAAATCGGCTTCCGCATTGCAACAATCAATCTTGAACAATATAATCAATATATCTGGTGGAGGGGCTATGCAGGACTGGTTGACCGCACAGGAGGCGATGGCGCGGCTCGGCCTGAAGCCGCAGACGCTCTACGCCTATGTCAGCCGCGGGCTGATCGAAGCGCGCGGCGACGGCGAGGATTCGCGCCGCAGCCTCTACCGGGCCGAGGACGTCGCCCGGCTGGAGCATCGCAAGGCGCGCGGCCGGCGCCCGGCCGCGATCGCCGAGGATGCGATCGCCTATGGCGAGCCGGTGCTCTCCTCCAGCATCACCACGATCGAGCGCGGCGGTCTCTGGTATCGCGGCCAGGATGCGGCGCGCCTCGCCGAGAGCGCCAAGCTGGAGGACATTGCGCGCCTGCTCTGGGATTGCGGCACGCAACGCTTCCCACCTCTGGCAACGATCGTGCCGCCGGGCGAGCCGCTGGCGCGTGTCTTCGCGGTGATCGCAGCCCGCACCGCGACCGACCGGCCGATGGTCGGGCGCACCAAGAAGGCGCTCTATCTCGAAGCCGCCGCCGTGCTCGACACGCTGGTCGACGCCATCGCCGGCGGGCCGGGCGAAGGGCCGATCCATGCCCGGCTGGCGCGTGCCTGGGGCTGCGAGGCTGATGGCTCCGAGCCCGTTCGGCGGGCGCTCGTCCTGCTCGCCGACCATGAGCTCAACGCCTCGACCTTCGCGGCGCGCGTCACCGCCTCGACCGGCGCCTCGCTGGCCGCCTGCGCGCTGGCGGGGCTCGCGGCGTTGTCAGGCCCCTCGCATGGTGGTGTCGCGCCGCGCGTGCTGGCGCTGATGCGGGAGATCGAGCGCGACGGGCTGGAGACCGCGATCACCGCGAGATTGGAGGCCGGCGCCAAGCTGCCCGGCTTTGGCCATCCGCTCTATCCCGATGGCGATCCCCGGGCGCGCGCGCTGTTCGCGGCGTTCGAGCCGCCGATGGCTTATGCTCAAGCGCAGACCGCCATCGCGACACTGACCGGCGAAGAGCCGAACATCGATTTCGCCCTGTCGGCGCTGGCTGCCAAGCTCTCCCTGCCGGAGACGGCGCCGTTCCAGATCTTCGCCGCGGCACGCTGCACCGGCTGGCTCGCCCATGCGCTGGAGCAGAACGAGACCGGCCGGTTGATCCGCCCGCGCGCCCGCTATATTGGGCCGGCGCCGGGCTAGAGACGATCGGCAAGGTCCAAAAAGGACAAGGGGCAGATGGTTGACGATAGACCGGAGCAGGGCCATCTTTCTGACTAGTCAGACTGGTCAGGAGATATTCATGGCCTGGGCCCTGCAGGATGCGAAAGCGAAGTTCAGCGAAGTGATCAGGCGGGCGCAGACCGAAGGGCCGCAACGCGTGACGGTGCGCGGCGAACCGTCGGTCGTTGTGATCGCCGAGGCCGAATTCGAACGACTTCGGAACGCGCAACCGACCCGACCGAAGAAGAACTTTATCGAACACCTGCTCGAGGAACCACCGTGGCCTGACGACTTCGTCGAAGACATTCTCAACCGTCCGAAGGACTTTGGGCGCGACATCGAGCTTTGATGTACTTGCTCGATACTAACACCGTGTCGGAGCTGCGTCGGATGCGTCCGCCGGTGCGCCAGTGGCTCGAAGCCCAGGCATCGGAAGAGCTTTTCATCAGTGTGATCTCGTTGGGTGAGATCGAAAAGGGCATCAGACGGGCGGCATCGAGAGACGACATCTTCTCGGCTCGGCTGCAGCACTGGCTCGGCGAGACCCGCGACCTCTTCGCTGCGAACACGCTACCCATCACCACAGAAATCGCCCTCGCCTGGGGCCGGATCGCCGCCGGGCGGACACGCGACACCGCCGATGCGCTGATCGCGGCGACGGCCCTGGTTCACGGCCTCACATTGGTGACCCGAAACACCCGCGACTTCGCCGATCTGCCGCTCAGGCTGCTCGACCCCTGGGCCTCCTGAGCGGCTTTGCTCAGCGAAGGAGCGCTGCCTTCGGCCGCTCCATGGGCAGCGAGACCGGCTCCTCGGCCGCCCTGCCGTTCTCGCTCATATAATCGCGCGTCATCGGCAGCGTGCCGAGGCGCTTGGCGAGCTGGAGCTGGAAGACGACGAGGCCGTCATGGCGGAAGCTCGCCTCGGATGCGGCGAGATAGAACTCCCACATCCGTGCAAAGCGCTCGTCATACATCGCCACCGCCTCCTGGCGATGGGCGAGGAAGCGCTCGCGCCAGGCCTTCAGCGTCTCGGCATAATGCAGGCGCAGCACCTCGACATCGGTGACGATCAGCCCCTCCTTCTCCACCGCCGCCGTGACTTCCGACAAAGCGGGGATATAGCCGCCGGGGAAGATGTATTTGGCGATGAAGGGATTGGTCGCTCCCGGCGGGGTGCTGCGGCCGATCGTGTGGATCAGCGCGACGCCGTCATCCTCGAGCAGGTCGCGGACCTTGCGGAAGTAGTCGCGGTAGTAGCCGACGCCGACATGCTCGAACATGCCGACCGAGACGATGCGGTCGAAACGCTCGGTCACGGCGCGATAATCCTGCAGGCGGAACTCGACCGGCAGCCCCGATTCCTCCGCCCGCTTGCTGGAAGCCGTCAGCTGCTCCTCCGAGAGGGTGATGCCGGTAACCTTCGCCCCGGTCTCCTTCGCGATCGAGAGACCAAGCCCGCCCCAGCCGGAGCCGATGTCGAGCACGCGCTGGCCCGGCTTCAGCGCCAGTTTCGCCGCGATGCGGCGCTTCTTAGCGGCCTGGGCTTCTTCGAGCGTCGCACCCGGATGCTCGAAGAAGGCGCAGGAATATTGCTGGTCGGCATCGAGGAAGAGCCGGAAGAACTCGCTCTTCAGGTCATAGTGATGACTGACGTTGCGCTTGGCCCAGCCCGGAGTGTTGTGCTGCTTCAGCCGCCTGATCGCGGTGCGCAGCCGGCTCAGCCCACTCGCCCAGGCCGAAGGCGGCTGTCGCGACAGGCCCCGGACCAGGGTTTCCAACAATTGGTAGATGGTGCCGCGCTCGACGATGACGCGGCCATCCATCACCGCCTCGCCCAGAGCGAGCTCCGGATCGAGCGCCAATCTGAACTCGGTTTCACGGTCGGCGATACGCAAGGTGATCGCGGGCGCCGACCCTCGCCCGGCCGAATGGAGCGTTCCATCGGCGAACACGACATCAACCCGCGGCTCGCAAATGAGCCGGGACAACATATTCATCAGCAAACTGCGCATGGCGCCACCTCACGGCAGTGCCCCTTCGCCATCAAAGATGGCGATCGCCCGCGGCAGCGTAACAGTGGGTTCGGTGCAAGGCCGATCCCCATCAGCCGCATGCAGCTGTCAGCCTCCTGACAGAAAAATGGGGACGGTGGGCCGTTCTCGCCAGTCCACCGTCGTTTCCCTTACCGGATCATGCCCATGGTGCGCGGCAGCCAGAGCGTCAGCTCGGGAATGAAGGTGATCGCCAGCAACGCGGCGAAGAGCGGTGCCAGCCAGGGCAGGATCGCCATGGTGGTGCGCTCGACCGAGAGCTTGGCGACGCGCGACAGCACGAACAGCACCATGCCGAGCGGCGGATGCAGCAATCCGATCATCAGGTTGAGCGTCAGGATCAGGCCGAAGTGGATCGGGTCGACGCCGAGCTTGAGGGCGATCGGCAGAAGGATCGGCACGACGATGGTGATCGCCGCGATGGTGTCGAGGAAGCAGCCGATGAACAGCAGCAGCAGGTTGACCAGGATCAGGAACACCCATTTGTTCTGGGTGAAGCCGAGGATCAGGTCGGACAGAAGTTGCGCCGTCTGGGAGACCGTCAGCAGCCAGGCGAAGATCGAGGCGGCGGTGACGATGAACAGCACCGAGGCGGTGGTCTCGATCGTGTCGAAGGTCGCCTTGGTCAGGCTGCGCATGGTCATCGAGCGGTAGCGCACCAGCCCAAGGAACAGCGACCAGATCACGGCTGCGGCGGCCGCCTCGGTCGGGGTGAACCAGCCCATGGTCATGCCGCCGATCAGGATGACCGGCGTCATCAACGCCATCACCGCCGAGAAATTGAAGCAGTAGTCCAGGGCCAGCAGCAGGGCGAGCGCGATGCCGATGGCGAGGTTGGGGTCGAGCCCGGCGAAGACGAGGCCATAGGCCACCACCGGGAAGCCCATCACGACCAGCACCTCGATTCCGGCCGAGCCGAGCTGGCGCAGCGAGAACGGCGTGTCCGAGCCCCATTTGTAGATGCGGGCGAAGATCGCGACCGTCACCATCATGAACAGGGTCATCATAACCCCGGGGATGACACCGCCGAGGAAAAGCGCGCCGATCGAGGTGTTCGCCATCATGCCGTAGATGACGAAGGGCAAGGACGGCGGGATGATCGGCCCGAGCGTCGCCGAGGCGGCGGTGACGCCGACCGCGACCTCGGTCGAATAGCCATGGTCCTTCATCGCCTTGATCTCGATCGTGCCGATGCCGGCGGCGTCGGCGATCGCGGTGCCGGACATGCCGGAGAAGATCACCGAGCCGATGATGTTGACCTGGGCGAGGCCGCCGCGCATCCAGCCGACGAGGGCGACGGCGAAGGAATAGATGCGGCCGGTGACGCCGGCGATGTTCATCAGGTTGCCGGCGAGGATGAAGAAGGGCACCGCCAGCAGCGGGAAGCTCTCGACACCGGCGATCATGCGCTGGGCCAGGATCACGTCCGGCACGGTACCGGAGACGAGGATGAAGGCGAGCGAGGCGACGGCCATCGAGATGGCGACGGGCACGCCGAGCACCATCAGGCCGAGGAAGGTTCCGAGCAGGATCAGCATGGATCAGGCCTCCGAGCCGTCGAAGGCCGAGGGACGCTCCAACACGGAGTAGCCGCGGCGCCAGTTCTGCCAGGCGACCTGGATCGCGCGCAGCGTCATCAGCGCGAAGGCGACGACGACGGCATAGAACACCGGGGATTTCGGGAACTGGATCGTCGTCATCATCTCGTCGGGAATGAGCTGAGCATAGCGATGGGTCAGCACCGTGCCATAGGCGAAGAAGCCGATGCGGATGATATCGACGGCGGTGGAGAGCGCCCGGCCGGCGCCATGCGAGAGGTAGCGGTAGAGGAAGTCGACCTGGATGTGGCGCGAAGCGCGCACGCAAAGCGAGGAGCCGAGGAAGACGACGACGATCAGCGCGTAGATCGCGATCTCCTCGGTCCAGGCGAAGCTGTCGTTGAGGACGTAGCGGGTGAAGAACTGCGCCACGACGCAGGCGACCATCAGCCAGAAGGCGGCGAGCGTCACCCAGTCCTCGAGGCCATAGCCGGAGAGATCGGCCGGCGGCGGCGCCTCGTCGAAGACGTGGGCGATCTCCTCGCTGGTGACTTGGGTATGGATTTCCGGCGTCGTCGTCATCGCTCACTCTTCGCTTCGACAGTCCTCAGCCGTCATGCTCGCCCTTGTGGCGAGCATCCACGTCTTGAACACCGCATGCGATCAGCGATGCGAGGACGTGGATGGTCGGGACAAGTCCGACCATGACGGAGAGGGCGACGTTCATCAGTTCTGAAACCGACCTGCCGCCGGTTTCAGAATGACGGGATCAGCTCACTTGATCGCCTGGATCCGCTCCCAGTCGGCCTTGCGATAGCCGTACTGCTCGAAGGTCACGTTCTTCTGCACGGCAGCGAGGAAGTCGGCCTTGTCGATCTCGGTGACGGAGAGGCCCTTGTCCTTGAAGACCTGGACCAGCTTGGTTTCGTCGGCCTGGATCTTCTTGGTCGCGCGCTCGGCCGCCTCCTGGGCGACGTCGGTGAAGATCTTCCTGTCCTCGGGCGAGAGCTTGGCCCAGAGCTGCTTCGAGACCACGGTGTTGAGGTGGTCGACGATGTGGCCGGTCAGGATGATGTGCTTCTGGACCTCGTAGAACTTCTTGGCGTCGATGGTGTTGAGCGGGTTCTCCTGCGCCTCGACCGTGCCGTTCTGGAGCGCCAGATAGACCTCGGCGAAGGCGATCGGCGTGGTGTTGGCGCCGCAGGCGCGCGGCATGGCGAGATAGGCCGGCACGTCGGGCACGCGGATCTTCAGGCCCTTCATGTCGGCGCAGGTCTTGATCGGCTTGTTCGAGGTGGTGTGGCGGGTGCCGTAATAGGTCACGGCCAGGATCTGGTGGCCGCTCTTCTCCTCATAGCCCTTGGCCATCTCCTTGAAGACGTCGCTCTTCACATAGGCGAGGAGATGGTCCGGGCCGCGGAAGATGAAGGGGTAGTAGGTCACGCCGATCGGCGGATAGGCGCGGGCGGCGAAGCTCGAGCCCGAGATGATCATGTCGACCGTGCCGAGCGTCAGGCCCTGGTTGATGTCGGTCTCCTTGCCGAGCTGCGAAGCCGGATAGACCGTGATCTCGTATTTGCCGTTGCTGCGCTTCTTGATCTCCTCGGCGGCCCAGACCGACTCGGTGTGGAACGGCTCGGAGGTCTCGTAGACATGGGCCCATTTCAGCTTGGTCTGGGCCTGCGCCGGCGCGCCGGCGAAGAGGGCGCCGGCGGCGAGCGCGGCAAGGGCGTAATGGAACTTCATGGTCAGTCCTCCCTGGAACTTTCGGATGCGATCGAAGCCTGCGTCATTTGATCGGGCCGGGCCGGCGCTGACGCTCGCCTGCCCGCTTGAGGTCGGTGTCGCCGAAGCTCTGCGAAAAGCGCTCCTGCGAAGCCTGGAGATGGGCGCACATCGCCGCACGCGCCGCCTCGCGATCACCGCGCGCGAGTGCGGCGTGAATGGCGCGATGCTCGCGCGCCGCCGAGCGCCACGAGTCCTCGTTCTCGAAATACTGCGCAAGCTGGCGGAAATACGGACTCATGCGCTGGTCGAAGAGCTCGCCGACGCAGCGCACCAGCACGGTGTTCCCCAGCATCGCCGCGATCTCGACATGGAAGGCACGGTCGAGCGCGATCAATTGCTCCGCCGGTAATCCGGGCTGTTCCATCTGGTCGAGAATGCCGGCGAGCCCGGCCAGCTGCGCCGGAGTCGCCTGCCCTGCGGCATCGGCCGCGACCGCGCCCTCGACCAGCCGGCGCGCCGCGAGCACCTCGAACGGCCCCTCGACAGGAAAGCCTGTACCGGCAAGCTGCGCGGCGGCCTGGGCCGGGTCGACGACATAGACGCCCGAGCCCATGCGGATGCGCACGCGTCCCTCGACCTCGAGCGCGATCAGGGCCTCGCGCACCGAGGGACGGGAGACGCCGAGCTTTTCCGCGAGCTCGCGCTCGGGCGGCAGACGGCTGCCGACCGGAAATTCATGCTGGTCGATGAGATGGCGCAACTGATCGGCGATCTGCCGATACAGGCGCGGCGACTCGACGACTGCGAGCGGCATCAGCTCCCCGGACCCTTCCCTGCGCCGCCCGTCCTGAGCGGCATCGATTTGGCCATGTGGTCAGGCCAATTTCGGCAGGGAAGGAACCACCATACCGGTGTGGTGTCAATGCTCATTGAGGCGAGTCAGCGAACTGAAGCGCAGCGCAGGAGTGGCGCGAGCGTGCGGCATTGCCACCCGCCATGCGCGCAAGCTACAATTTTGCCGAGGCTCGACGAAAACCGACCGGGACCGCATGAGCATCGAACCGGACAGCCTGATCCTACAGATGCTGCGCGAAATGCGCGCCGACATGGCCACGAAGGACGATGTCGCGGCCGTGAAAGGCGACATCGCGACCATGCGATCCGAATTCAGCGACCTTAAGGCCGATTTCACCTCGCTCAGGGCCGATGTCGCGTCGGACATGATGGCCCTGCGCAAGGATGTGGGTGACCGGATCGTCGGCCTGCGCCGCGCCGTGGTCGAGTACCACACCTCGGTCATCGGCCATGGCGTGCTGATCAGCGAGCTCGAAGCGCGCTTGCGCCGGGTCGAGCAGCATCTCGACTTGCCGGAAGCGCAGTGAGCTTCGCGGTTCAGTGCCCCTCGGCCGCCAGCACGGCCTCGACCCGGATCTCCTCGACCAGCCGCTCCTTCAGCGCGACGAACTCCGGCGTGGTCTTGATCGTGTAGGGCCTGGGATGCGGCAGCTCGACCGGGATGTCGGCCTTGATCCGGCCGGGCCGCGCGCTCATCACCACCACGCGCGAGCCGACGAAGATCGCCTCTTCGATGTCGTGGGTGACGAAGAGCACGGTCTTCTGCTCACGCTCCCAGATGCCGAGCAGCATTTCCTGCATCAGCGCCCGGGTCTGGTTGTCGAGCGCGCCGAAGGGCTCGTCGAGCAACAGGATTTTTGGATCATTGGCCAGCGCGCGGGCGATCGCGGTCCGCTGCTGCATGCCGCCGGAGAGCTGCTTGGGGAAATGGTCGACGAAGCCGGAAAGCCCGACACGCTCGGCCCATTTGCGGGCGATATCGAGCCGCTCACGCTCGGGCACGCCCTTCTCGCGCAGGCCGAAGGCGATGTTCTGCACCACGCTGAGCCAGGGGAAGAGCGTGTAGCTCTGGAAGACGAAGCCGCGATCGGCGCCCGGCCCGGTGACGGGAGCGCCGTCGAGCAGGATCTTGCCCTCGCTCGCGGTCTCCAGCCCGCCGATGATGCGCAGCAGCGTCGACTTCCCGCAGCCGGAGGGGCCGAGGATGGTGATGAAGTCGTTGTCGGCGACATCAAGCGAGGTCGGCATCAGCGCGCGCGTCGCCTGGCCCTTGCCGCGGGCCGGGAAGACCTTGCCGACCTGGTCGATCAGAAGCTTGCTCATGCCTGCGCCCACGGAAACAGGCGCTGGTTGACCGCCTTGAAGAGGAAATCGGAGATCAGCCCGATCAGGCCGATGACGATGATGCCGAAGATGATCTGCCCGGTGTTGAGCAGCGCTTGGCTGTCGGTGATCATGTGGCCGATGCCGGAGGAGGATCCGATCAGCTCGGCGACGATGACATAGGTCCAGGCCCAGCCGAGCACGAGGCGGAAGATCTCGGCGATCTCCGGCGCGGCGTTGGGCAGGAGCACCCGGCGCACCACGGAGGAATCGCTGGCGCCGAGCGTGTAGGCGGCGTCGACCAGGTCGCGCCTTATGCCGCCGACCGCGACCGCGATCATCAGCACGAGCTGGAAAAACGAGCCGATGAAGATGACGAGCAGCTTCTGCGTCTCGCCGATGCCGGCCCAGAGGATCAAGAGCGGGATGAAGGCCGAGGCCGGCAGGTAGCGCGCGAAGGAGACGAACGGCTCGAGGAAGGCCTCGACCGGCTTGTAGGCGCCCATCAGGATGCCGAGCGGCAGCGCGAAGACGACGGCGAGGATGAAGCCGCCGACGACGCGCCAGATCGTCATGCCGATATCGACGATGAAGCCGTGGTTGACGAGGAGGTTCCAGCCTTCGCCGACCATGGTCAGCGGATCGGCGAGGAACAGCTTTTGGACATAGCCGCCGAAGGTCGCGACCGACCAGACGACGACGAAGAGCGCGAAGAAGGCGATGCCGTAGCCGACACGGGCGGCAGCGGAGACCGGCTGAAGTGGTTTCATCGTCTAGAACTTGTTTCCTTCACGAGGGCGGCGAGTTCACGCCAGGGCTCGATGGACCAGTAGCCGGATGCCGTCCCGGAGGTGGAGGGCAGGATGAAGACGCGGCTTCCTACGAGCGGGGACGGCTGGAGACCATAGGCGAGCTTGAGTCCCTTCTCCTCACCCAGCGCCGCCTGGGCGGCACGCTTGCCGTTGAAAGCGACGATCGCGGGAGCATGCTCACGAAGCTTGGCCAGGAAGCCGGCGCTATCGACATGGTGCCGCATCAGCGCCGTGTCGGGGCCGGAGGTTCCCTTGGCGACATCGGTGAAGCCGATGCCGTATCGCGGCAGCTCCCGGAAATCCGAGGGGCCGAGCGGCTCAGGGATAAGCCCGGTCTCGAACAGGGTCTTCCAGAACTTGTTGCCGGGGCCGGCATAATAGGCGCCCCGCCGGGCAGAGGCCGCTCCGGCCTGCGTGCCGCAGAAGACGACACGCAGGCCGGAGGTCAGAACGTCCGGCAGGACGTCGCCGCTCACTTGCCGGCGACGTACTTCGTGTCGACCAGCGTGTTGATGTCCGGCTTGGCCTTGATCAGGCCGATCTCGAGCAGCAGCTCGGCCGCCTTGGTGGTGAAGGCCTGCCATTCGCCCTCGAAGAACTTCTTGTTCCCCTCGGCATCCGACCAGCGCAGATAACCGGCCGACTTGCCGAACTGCTCGCCGGTCTGCTTCACATCGGCGCCCATGATGCCATAGGCCTTGGTCTGATCGGCCTTGATCATCGCCAGCGCGTCGAAATAGCTCTTGGTCAGAGCCTTGGCGGCCGCATCGTTCTCGGCGAGGAATTTCGGCGTGCAGCCGAAGGTGTCCATCACCATCGGATAGTCCAGCGTGGTCGCGATGATCTTGCCAGCCTCCGGCTTCTCGCGCACGGCCGAGAGATAAGGCTCATAGGTCATCGCCGCGTCGTTCTGGCCGGCGATGAAGGCCTGCGCGGCCGGGCCGGGCTCCATGTTGACGACGTTGACGTCCTTCACCGACATGCCGTTCTCCTTGAGGATCCAGGCGAGGGCGAAATAGGGCGAGGTGCCGGGTGCGGAGGCCGCGACCGTCTTGCCCTTGAGGTCCTTGATCGAGGCGGTCGAGCCGCGCACGGCCATGCCGTCGGCGCCATAGCTCTTGTCGAGCTGGAAGATCTGCTTGGTCTTGATGCCGGCTGCGTCCCAGACGATCCAGGTCTCGACCGTGGTCGCGGCGCACTGGATGTCGCCCGAGGCGATGGCGAGGTGGCGATCCTTCTGCGGGATCTTCTTGATCGAGACGTCGAGGCCGTTCTTGGCGAAGATGCCGGCCTCCTTGGCAAGGGTCAGGGGCGCGAAGCCGGTCCAGCCGGAGATGCCGATGTTGACCTTGGTCTGCGCCTGCGCGCCGTCCGCGGCGATGAGAGCTCCAAGACCGATCCCGGCCAGCGCCCCGATACGCTTCACACCTGTCATGACGAACCTCTTCCCCTCTTGTTCCCGCTTGCTGCGGACACCCCGGCCAACGCAGCCCGATCGTGTTCGACAAAGCAAGCTTCGTTCCAATTCACGTTAAATGCATATGCAATTCCGTCAAGGCGGCATCACCCGGACTTGGGGAAGCAATGACATTCTCTTGTTTGACACTCTCGTAGTGATCCCTTCCCCTCGCAGCATTCGGCGCGACGCGCCTTTGGCTATTAAAGAGGTTCTTCCGGATGAATGGCGCCGACCGCCTGTGCGACACGCTGCTGGTCAACGATGTCGATGTCTGCTTCGCCAATCCCGGCACCTCCGAAATGCATTTCGTCGCGGCGCTCGACCGCAAGCCGCAGATGCGCTGCGTGCTCGGCCTGTTCGAGGGCGTGGTCACCGGCGCGGCCGACGGCTATGCCCGCATGGCCGACAAGCCGGCGGCGACCCTGCTCCATTGCGGGCCCGGCATGGCAAACGCACTCGCCAACATGCACAATGCGAAGCGCGCCAATACGCCGATGATCAACGTGGTCGGCGACCACGCGACCTACCATCTCCAGCACGACGCGCCGCTGACCAGCGACATCGAGAGCCTGGCCTGGCCAATGTCGCAATTCGTCCGCCGCATCGCGAGCCCTGAAGATGTCGGCCCGGCGATCGGCGAAGCCTATGCCGCATCGCTGTCGCTGCCCGGCGTCACCACCGTGATCCTGCCGGCCGATTGCGCCTGGGGCAGCGTCGAGCCGGCGGAACTTAAGCGCACGGCGGTGCCGGCGCCGAAGCAGGTCGATGGGGCACCAATCCGCGAGGTCGCCAATTTACTGCGCAAGCACGGTTCGCGCGCCGCGATCATGCTGACCGGCTCGGCGCTGCGCGAGGGTCCGATGGCGATGGCCGCGCGGGTCTGCGCTGCGACCGGTGCGCAGATCTTCGCGCAGATGTCGAACGGGAGGATCGAGCGCGGCGCCGGCCGCGTCGCCATCCCGAAGGTGTTCTATCCGATCGACATGGCGCTGCAGCAGCTCAAGGACATCGACCTGCTCGTGCTGATCGGAGCCCAGGTGCCGGTCGGCTTCTTCGCCTATCCGGGCAAGCCCGGCCGGCTGGTCCACGAGACCTGCCAGGTCGAGCAGCTCGCCGTGCAAGGCGACGACCTGCCCGGCGCGATCGAGGCGCTGGCCGACGAGCTCTCGGCCCGGGCGACGCCGCCCGCCTTCATCGCCGCGCCGCAGAAGGCGGACAACGCGCTGCCGACAGGCGCTCTCGACGCCGACAAGGTCTGCACCATCGTCGCGCGGCTGCTGCCGGAGAACGCGATCATCTGCGACGAGTCGGTCTCGTCGGGCCGCAGCTTCTATTTCGACTGCCATGGCGCGCCGCAGCACGACTACATCCAGCTCACCGGCGGCGCGATCGGCGAAGGCATTCCGCTCTGCGTCGGCGCGGCGGTCGCCTGCCCCGACCGCAAGGTCATCGGCATGCAGGCCGACGGCTCCGGCATGTACACGGTCCAGGGGCTGTGGACGCAGGCGCGCGAGAATCTCGACGTTGTGACCGTGGTCTTCGCCAACCGGACCTATGCGATCCTGCACGGCGAGATGCGCAATGTCGGCGTCAATGATTTCGGCCGCAACGCCAAGCTGATGCTCAACCTCGACGAGCCGGCGCTGGACTGGGTGTCGATGGCGAACGGCATGGGCGTCGAGGCCGCGCGCGCCACGACGGCCGAGGAATTCACCAGGCTGTTCCGGGGGGCGCTCGGCCGCAAGGGGCCGTTCCTGATCGAGGCGGTGATCTGAGGATCTGTAACCGGATGCCCCGACATGGCGAATTCAGCTGCCGATGCTTATGTGGGCAGCAGCAAGGAGGTTTGACATGACGGAACGTGCTGTACTCGCAGGCGGTTGCTTCTGGGGCATGCAGGACCTGATCCGCAAGCTCCCCGGCGTCGAGACGACCCGGGTCGGCTACACCGGCGGCGACGTGAAAAACGCGACCTATCGCAATCACGGGACCCATGCCGAGGGCATCGAGATCATCTTCGACCCCGCCAGGATCGGCTACCGGCAGCTGGTGGAATTCTTCTTCCAGATCCACGACCCGACCACGCTGAACCGCCAGGGCAACGATCTCGGCACCAGCTACCGCTCCGGCATCTACTATGTCGACGACACCCAGAAGAAGATTGCCGATGAGGTGATCGCCGAGGTGAACGCCTCGGGCCGCTGGCCGGGCAAGGTGGTCACCGAGGTGAAGCCCGCGGGCGATTTCTGGGAGGCCGAGCCGGAGCACCAGGATTATCTCGAGCGCTACCCGGCCGGCTACACCTGCCACTGGGTCCGCCCGGACTGGGTGCTGCCGCGTCGCGAGGCGGCGGAGTAGCGGAGCCTTCTCCCCTCGGGGGCGAAGGTGGCAGCGCGAAGCGCTGACGCATGATGGAAGGGTCGCGCAAGCGGCCCTTTTTTCGTCTCACCCGGTCAAAGCGCCCGCATCCCCCTGCCGGGACCTTCTCCCCCGAGGGGAGAAGGAAGGCCTACTTGAACCCGCCCAGGAACGCGTCGAGGCAATCGCCGATCGCCTCGATCGCGTAGCCACCTTCCTGCACCACCAGTGTCGGCAGGCCGAGCGCCCTCACCCGCTCGCCGATCGTGCCGAAATCGGCGGCCTCCAGCTTGAGCACGCCGATCGGATCGTCCTTATGGGCGTCGTAGCCGAGCGCGATCACCAGCGCCTCGGCGCCGAACTCGCGGATGGCGCGGCCGGCGCGGTCGACCGCCGCTTCCATCTCGGCGCCGCCGGCGCCAGGGGCGAGCGGCAAATTGAAGTTGAGACCTTCCCCTGGCCCGTAGCCGCGCTCATCCTCATAACCGGTGAAGAAGGGGTAGTAGTTCACCGGATCGGCATGGACCGAGATGGTGAGCACGTCGTTCCGGCGATAGAAGATCTGCTGGGTGCCGTCGCCGTGATGGGCATCGACGTCGAGGATCGCGACCTTGCCGAATTTGCTGCGCAGTCGCTGGGCCGCGATCGCAGTGTTGTTGAGATAGCAGAAGCCGGAAGCGCGGTCGGCGCGGGCATGGTGGCCCGAGGGTCGGCAGAGCGAATAGACTGCGCGCTCGCCGGCAAGGATCGCCTCGGCGCCGGAGACCGCCGTCTCGGCCGAACGCAGGGTGGAGAGCCAGCAATGCTCGCCGACCGGCACCGACATGTCGCCGAGATACCAGCCCATCTGGCCGACAATGCCGGTCGGGCGGCAGGGCGGACGGACATCTTCGTCGGTGCGGCCGCTCCAATAGGGGAAGGTGTTGGGCCAGGCCTCGGGTCCGCGCTCGGGCAGAGCGAGCCAGCGCTGCCACAACCCTTCGAGGAAGCGGACGAAGCCTTCATCGTGGACGGCGAGGATCGGGCCGGTGCCATGCTCGGCCGGGCGCTCCGGCGCGATGCCGTGCTTGGCCAGCGCGCCGAGCAACCTCTCCGTCCGTTCCGGCAGGTCCTTCGGCGCGACGATCTGGCCGAAGCGCATATATTGCTGCGGATCGTGCTTGGACTGGTCGGGGTGATAGAAGGCGCGCATGCGAGGCTCTCGACATCAAAACAGAGAGCAGCATAGCGCCACGAAAACCACACCGCGACCAGTGCGCCTGATCAGGCGGCGGCACTATCTCCGTGCATGGCGTCGCCCTTGGGCAGCAGGTTGGGCAGCTGCAGCAGCCAGGGCACGCGGCCGGCCGGGGCAGGCTTGGCGTAGCGATAGCCCTGGGCGAAGCGGCAGCCCTGCTCCTTCAGGAAAGCTTCCTGCTCGGCGGTCTCCACGCCCTCGGCGATGACGTCGAGCCGCAGATCGGCCGCGAGCCGGATCAGCGCCCGCACGATCGCCGCATCGCCGCCATTCTCGGTGACATGGCTGACGAAGCCACGGTCGATCTTGAGCGCGTCGACCGGAAAGCGCTTGAGATGGGTGAGCGAGGCGTAGCCGGTGCCGAAATCATCGAGCGCGACGCGCAGACCCGCACCACGCAGCGTCTTCAGCGTTCGCTCGGCCTCGTCGGCATTGCGGGTCAGCAGTACCGTCTCGGTGACCTCGACACCGAAATGACTGGCCGGCACGCCGGCAGCCGCGAGCTGACCGAGCAGACGCTCCGGCAACGCCGGATCACGGAAGACGCTGGCAGCGAGGTTGACGCAGACATGGCCGACATCGAGCCCGGCATCGAGCCAGCTGCGCAGGTCGCCGATGGCGGCCGCGATGATCGCGTCGCTGATCCCGTTGGCGATCTCGGCGTCCTGGAAACCTTCCTGGAAGGCGGCGGCCGGAATGATGCCGCGCTCGGAATGGCGCCAGCGCGCCAGCGCCTCGAAGCCGACGATCCGGCCGGTGTCGACCGCGACCTGCGGTTGATAATAGGGGAGGATGCGTTCCTGCTTCAGCGCACCGGCGAGCCCTTGACACACCGCGACGCGGCGCGCCATCGCGGCGCGCATCGCCGGCTCGTAGACGATCGCCATGTTGCGGCCGTTCGCCTTGGCCCGGTAGAGCGCGAGATCGGCGTCCTTCATCAGTTCGACGCCGTCGCGATCATGCTCGGGCGCCAGCGCGATGCCGAGGCTCGCCCGCGTCGCGATCATCTGCCCGGCATGCTCGCAGGGCCGGCGCAGCACCTCGATCAGGGCCTCGCCTTTCACTAGCGCCTCGAACCCCGTCAACCGCTGCGTCGAGAGCACGACGAATTCGTCGCCGCCGAGCCGAGCGACCAGCTCGTCAGGGCCGATCGCGGCGGCGAGCCGCCTCGCCGCCTCGATCAGCAATGCGTCTCCAGCGTCATGGCCGAGCGTGTCGTTGATCGACTTGAAGTCGTCGAGATCGATCAGGAAGAGGCAGACCGCCCCACCCTTGCTTGCCATTTTCGCCAGCGCCTGCTGCATCCGTTCGCCGAACAGCAGACGATTGGGCAGGCCGGTCAGCGCGTCATGCGTCGCCTGGCGGCGGGTGCGGGCCTCGGCCGCCTTGCGGTCGGTGATGTCGACGATGCCGGCGACGACCGCCGGCATTTCGCCGTCCGGCAGCGTGGTCGCGGTGATCAGCACGTCGCGGACGGCGCCGCTGCCGTCGCGGACCTGGGCCTCATGGCCCTCGATCTGGTCATGAGCGTTGAGCAAGCGAGCGATGACGCGGCGATTGCCGCCATCGAGCAGGATGTCCTGGACCTGCGCCTGCGTGACCTCGTCGCCGAAATAGCGCTTGGCCGCGTCGTTGCCGCGCAGAAAACGGCCGTCGCCGCGCGAGGTCACGACGAGCGGGATCGGCACCGCCATGAAGATGCGCTCGATCATCGCCTGGCTGGCGCCGAGCTCGTTCTTGGCCTGGCGCTCGGCCTGGGTCGCCGCCCATTCGAGCCGGCGCAGGCGGTTGCCGTGGACGACGACCAGCCCGAGCGCGAAGTTGAGCATGACGAGGACGAGGATCAGGCCGGGCAGGGTCGACGGCATCGGCCCGTTGCCGAGATAGCCGGCGAGCATCAATGCGCTGCAGCCCAGTCCCAAGACAAGCGTCCAGCGGAAAGCGGTCGGCGCCACCAGATAGAAGATCGAAGGCAACATCAGCACGACGAAGAGGGCTAGATCGCTGCGCGACGAGACCAGCAGCGCGACCATCAGGCCGGTCGAGACCTCCCAGAGGATCAGCACGGCCTGCGCCTGCGAGAACCGCGTCGCCTTGCGCACCAATGCAAAGCAAAGGAGCGAGACGAAGACGACCATCAGCCGCGCCGGGACGGCGACGAAGAAATGCGGGGTGCCGTGGAAACGCCAGTCGCTGGCGAGGAAGAGCGTGTTGAGAACCGCCGAGATCAGGAAGATCAACCGGCACTGACGCAGTGTCTCGCCAAAGCGCGCATCGCGGAACGCGCTCTCACGGGCGAAATCCCGGAATTCCCCACCAAATCGAAACAGGCCATTGCGCGTCATGCCGCAACTTCGTCCGGCAGCGGTCAAGGGCAGGTTAAGGCACAGCGGTCAGCTGGTCCGGATCATGTCCTTCGTCGCGACCAGGGTCGCGAGTTCGCCGGCAAGTTGCGCGATGTCGAAGCGCCCCTCGCGGTACCAGTCGACCGAGCCGTTCATGGCGCCGAGCAGGAAGAGCCGCAGATGCTCGGGCGCGATGCCGGGGGTGAGCACGCCCGCGCTGGCAAGCTCGTCGATCAGCGCCCGCCAGAGATCGTCATAGGCGCGGCGGATACTGCGCACGCTCTCCGGCGTCGGGTTCTCGCCGAAACTGAAGACCTTGATGCTGGCGCAGGTGTAGTCGGAATGGCCGTGCAGGGCGGCGAGGTGCGCCGCGATCGCCGCCTTGAGCCGCTCGCGCGCCGTCGCCTTGCCCGCGGCGCCCAGCGCGGCCAGGACAGCGTCATGCACGAGACGGACGCCGTCATTGACGACCGCCTCGACGATCTCCTCCTTCGAGCGGAAGTGATAATAGAGGCTGGCCTTGCGGATGCCGACCGCCTCGGCGATCTCGCGCAGGCTGGTCTGATGATAGCCGTTGCTGCGCAACAGGCGCGCTGCATGGTCGAGGATCAGGCGGCGGGCGCCGCCTTCGAGCTCCGCCCGCTCGGCGCGTCCGGTCACGACCGTCACAGCCGCTTCGCCACCTCTTCGAGCATGACCTCGGTCGCGCCGCCGCCGATCGCCTGGACGCGGGCGTCACGCGCCATGCGCTCGATCGCGCTCTCGCGCATGAAGCCCATGCCGCCATGGAACTGGACGCAGGCGTACATGACTTCGTTGACCAGCTCGCCGCAATAGGCCTTGACCATCGAGACCTCGCGCGTCGCATCGAAACCCCTGGTATCGAGCCAGGCGGCATGGTGGACGAGCTGGCGCCCGGCCTCGACCTTGCCCGCGAGCATGGCGAGCTTCTGGCGGATCGCCTGCTTGTCCCAGAGCGGGGCGCCGAAGGCGGTGCGGGTGCGGACATAGTCGACCGTCAACTCGATCGCTGCCTGCGCCTCGCCCATCGCCATGGCGCCGATCACGGTGCGCTCGTTCTGGAAGTTGCTCATGATCGCGTAGAAGCCGCGGCCCTCGCCGCCGAGCAGGTTCTCGGCCGGGATCCGGCAGTCCTCGAAGACCAGCTCGGCCGTGTCGGAGGAGCGCCAGCCATGCTTGTCGAGGGCGCGGCTGACACGGAAGCCCGGCGTGCCTCTCTCGACCAGGAACATCGAGACCGATTGCGAGGGCTTGCCGGACGGATCGGTCTTGGCGGCGACACAGTAGAGATCGGCATGGACGCCATTGGTGATGAACATCTTGGCGCCGTTCAGCACGTAGCTGTCGCCCTCGCGCCGGGCGGTGGTACGGATGCCTTTCACGTCGGAGCCGGCGTCGGGCTCGGTGACGGCGATGGCGCAGATCACCTTGCCGGCGACGATATCGGGCATCCAGCGGTCGCGCTGCGCCTTGCTGCCGGCATTGAAGACATGGACCGAGGCCATGTCGGTGTGGACCAAGGCCGTGATGGCGAAACCCGAGAAGGTCGAGCGGCCGAGCTCCTCGGCCAGCACCACCGTCGCGAGCGTGTCGAGCTCCGAGCCGCCATACTCGGCGGGGTAGCGGATGCCGAGGAAGCCGAGCTCGCCCATGCGGGCCAGCACCTGGCGAGGCACCATGCCCGCCTCTTCCCAGGCGAGACCGTGCGGCTTGACTTCGTTCGCGACGAAACGGCGCAGCTGGTCGCGGAGCGCCTCGTGCTCCTCGCCGAAATAGGGCGAGCGCAACGTCCCGCCGCCGACCGCATCGAAACTGTCCATCGCCGCCATCATGCTCCGCTGTCTCCGCATGAAGCTAGCCTACCGATCGGCAGGTAGGCAACATCTGAACTTCGTCCATGAGAAGAGGGGCGACCAGCGCCCCTCCTCTCACCTCCATCTGCGCCGCATGGTTCGCCGGCTCTCGTCACGGGTCAGTTGCAACCGCAGCCATGCCCGCCATTGCCGATGCCGATACCGCCGCGGCCGACGCTGACCTTGTTGCCGTTGAGGATGCCGTTGCCGCTCAGCACTGCGACGTTGTTGAGCACCTTGACGTTCGAGACCGCAGCCGTGACCGAGGCCACCGACGTTACGACACCGCCGATGAGACCGCCGCCGAGAAGACCACCGCCGCGGCCGCCCTTGCCGCCGGCGAAGGCGGGGGTGACGGCAAAGGCGGCGACGGTGGCAAGAACAAACGCGTATTTCATCTTTCTCTCCCTGCTTCCGCTCCGGGGATCGAAGCGATACACACGTTTTGGTTGTATTTTATTTTTGACGCAACCTATACACCTTGTTAACCATACTTGCTAGCCTTAACCGCAGGCAGACCGAATACAATCAGCCAATTCATACAGGTAAAAATCTATTCACTGAAATCTATACTTTAAGCCACAGATGAATTCTTGGCTGTATTAACGGCGCATTAGGCATGATCATCTATTCTCGACTGAGAGGGGTGATGTCCATGCGTCGATACCGGTCAGTCTTTGCGCTGCTTTGCGTGATGTTCGGTGCCTTGCCAGTTGCCGCCGGCGAGGATGCGGCCGAGACCCTGGTCTCGACGGCGGTGGTGGGATTGCGCGGCGGCTTCGATTCCAGCCCAACCAACAGCAAGGGCGAGAAAGGCAGCCCGACGCTGACCGGCTTCGTGAGCTGGAACTATCTGCGCGGCACGGTGCAGGATGGCTACGGGCTCGACCTCCTGCTGGTCGACACCCAATATGATCCACGCCAGCTTGCGGCCAGCCGCCAGAACATGCTGACGCTGAAGCACGCGATGGGGATAGGCGATAAGCTGACCCTGCAATCCTCGCTCGCGGCCGAGAACGAGCAGACCTGGTCGCGCCGCCGCCGCAGCCTGGCCTGGCGCGAACGGCTCAATCTCAGCCTCGGTGCCTTCAGGCTCTTCGCCAATGCCGAGGCGCGGCTTTCCGCGCTGAACGAGCGCAACGTCTTCGCCTATGGCGATTTCCTGCCGCAGGACGAGAACCTCGCGACGCTCGGCATCACGCCCGGCATCGCCTGGCGCCAGGGCGACACCGAGATCGGCGTCTCCTTCATGGCGTCGCGCACGCGTTTCACCAACGGCACCGACTATCTCGGCCTGCGTCGCGACAATTACCGGCTGCAGCCGAACCTGTTCGTCTCGACCGCGCTGAAGGGAGCGACCTTCGAGGCCTCGCTCTCGCCGTTGCAGATCATCTTCCCCGACAAGGAATTCGAGAACGAGAAGACGCTGCTCTACACGGCCAAGATCCGCGTTCCCTATGAATGGCTGACGCTCGATCTGTCTTCGGGCCGCACGGTCGAGGACACCACCCTGCCCTTCGCGGTGATCAACCTGGTGACGCAGCACGAGGGCAAGCTCACCGCCCGCTTCAACGAGACGAATGCGCTCTCGCTCAGCGTCCGGCAGAAGCTCGAGGATTATCTCGGCCTCGACGCGACGACGCGGACCTCCAGCATCGGCCTCGACTATGCCCGCGGGCTCGGCGGCGGCATGACCGCGACCGCCTCGGCCGCCTGGCGCAGGACCAAGGATACCGGGCTGGAGGCGGTGCCGGCCTTCATGGTCCAGCTCGGCCTGCAGAAGCAGCTCGACTTCAGCGAGCCGGGCAAGGGTGCGAAGAAGGGCGGGTGAGGCCCAGTCGTCATTGCGAGGAGCGAAAGCGACGAAGCAATCCAGAAAGGACAGCGCAAGCCATCCTGGATTGCTTCGCTTCGCTCGCAATGACGCGAAGGCGAGGACCGCGCTCCGTCATGCTCGGCCTTGTGCCGAGCATCCACGTCTTTACCACCGCCCTCGATCAAGACGTGGATGGTCGGGACAAGCCCGACCATGACGGCAGTGGTTCGGTCGTCCGAAGACCTCAGGCCAGCTTGCCGCCGACCGCCTTTTCCAGGATCGCCCAGGCCTCGTCGCCGTATTTGCCCTTCCACTCGCCGTAGAAGCCGGCCTTCTGCAGCGTGGCCCGGAATTCGTCGGCCTTGGTCTGGTTGATGACCATGCCCTTCGAGGTCAGTTCGGCCTGCAGGCCGGCATTGAGCTTGGCGACGTCGGCGCGCTCCAGCAGAGCGGCGGCGTCGATGTTCTTGGCGACGATGGTCCGTAGATCCTGCGGCAGCCGCTCCCAGGCGCGGCGATTGGCGAGGAACCAGAAGCCGTCCCACATATGGTTGGTCAGCGAGAGATACTTCTGCACCTCGAACAGCTTGGCGGTGGCGATGATCGCGAGCGGGTTCTCCTGGCCGTCGACGATCTTGGTCTGCAGGGCGGTGTAGACCTCGGCGAAGTTGATGCTGGCCGGGGCCGAGTCGAAGGCCTTGAACATCGAGGTCCAGAGCGGCGAGACCGGCACGCGGATCTTGAAGCCCTTGAGGTCGGCCGGGGAATTGATCGGCCCCTTGGACGAGGTCATCTGGCGGAAACCGTTGTCCCAGATCTTGTCCATGACGTGCAGGTTCGCCTTGGCGATCTGGCCACGGACGTAAGCGCCGAGCTCGCCATCCATCGCCTTCCAGACGGAGTCATAGTCCGGGAAGGCGAAGCCGATGCCGCTGACCGAGGCGTTCGGCACCAGCGTCGACAGGATCAGTGGCGACAGCGTGAAGAACTCGACGCCGCCCGAGCGGACCTGGTTCAGCATGTCGGTGTCGGAGCCGAGCTGGTTGTTCGGGAAGATCTGGATGACGACCTTGCCGTTGGTCTCGGACTTGATCTTCTCCATCGCCTCGGTGGCGCGCAGGTTCATCGGGTGCGAGACCGGCAGGTTGTTGGCGTATTTGTAGGTGAATTCCGGCGTTTGGGCGCGGGCGATCGAGAAGGTACCGACCGTGGCGGCGGCGGTGGCGCCCTGCAGGATCGTGCGGCGTGAGATCGACATGGTGTTTCCTCCCTGAAGGTTCTTCATTGGTCAGCGCGTCCTAAGCTGGGCGCGTGAAGGCGTTTTACTCATGCTGGCGCGGGATATGCCGGGCGGGCAATCGATCGCAATGGTGGGTCGCCATGCCAAAACGGCATGTCCCATCCCAGCCCTCATCCTGAGGAGCCGCGCAGCGGCGTCTCGAAGGATGTTCCAGATAGTTCCGGAGCCTCCTGGAGCATCCTTCGAGACGCGATCTTGCGATCGCTCCTCAGGATGAGGGCTCGCGAGAGAGGCTAGCAAACTGACCCAACCCATCACAGGAACATCGTCGAGAAGGACGGGACATAGGCGATGATGGCGAGGCCGGCGAGCAGCGCCAGCAGATAGGGCCAGATCGCGCCCATCGCCTCGTCCGGTTCGACGTTGCCGATCTTGCAGGCGATGTAGAAGCCGATGCCGATCGGCGGGGTCATCAGGCCGATGTTCATCGCGGTGACCACCACCATCGAATAATGGACGTCGTTGATGCCGAGGCTCTTGGCGATCGGGAACATCAAGGGCGCCATCAGCACGATCGCCGGCAGGCCCTCGAGCACGCAGCCGAGGATCATGAAGACGACGACCGTCACCGCCATGAAGCTGATCCAGCCGCCGGGCAGATGCGACATTGCGGTCGCAAGATCTCGGGCGAAGCCGGTCTGTGTCAGGGCCCAGGCCATCGCCGAGGCGGTGCCCAAAATCATCAGGATCGCGCCCGAGAGCGCCGCGGTCTCGACCAGCATGCCGTAGAAGGTGCGCCAGCTGATGCCGCCATAGAGGACGATGCCGACGATCAGCGCGTAGAGCACGGCGATCGTCGAGACCTCGGTCGCGGTGGCGACGCCGCCGCCGACGGCGCTGCGGATCAGGAAGGGCAGGACGAGGGCGGGCGCCGCGACCAGCGCCGTCTTCCAGATCACGGTGAACGGCGCGCGGCGCACGCCCTTCAGCATCTCGCCCCGCGCCTTCCAGCGCGCCAGGATGGCGAGCACGAGCAGCAGCACGGTGGCGACGACGAGGCCGTTGGTGAAGAGCCCGGCGATCGAGACGCCGGCAACCGAGCCGAGCACGATCAGCACGATCGAGGGCGGCACGGTCTCGGCCATGGCGGCGCCAGTCGAGAGCAGCGCGATCAGTTCCTTGGGCTGATAGCCGCGGCGCTTCATCTCCGGGAACAGCGCCGGCGCCACCGTCGCCATGTCGGAGACCTTGGAGCCGGAAATGCCGGAGACCAGGAAGAGCGAGCCGAGCAGCACATAGGACATGCCGGCGCGGACATGGCCGAGCAGCGAAGCCAGGAAGTCGACGATCGCCTTGCCCATGCCGGTCGAGTCGAGCACGCAGCCGAGCAGCACGAAGATCGGCACCGAAAGCAGGATCAGGCTCGACATGCCCTCGTCCATGCGCCCGATCATCACGAAGATCGGCACGCTGGTGCTGAACGACAGGAAGCAGAGCGCGCCCAGCCCGAAGCAGAAGGCGATCGGCACGCCGGCGACGAGGCAGAGGCCGACGACGCCGAGCAGGAAGATGGCGATATTGACGTAGCCCAGCGTCTTGAACACCGGCGTCAGCAGATAGAAGGCGGCTGCGACGAGACCGATCACCGCAGCCGAGATCAGGAGATCGCGCAGCGTGCAGGTTCGGACGGCATAGGTCAGCACCAGCGCCAGCATGGCGATGATGCCGAAGGCGATGGCCGAGACGCGATAGCTCGAGGGAATGTTGAGCGCCGCCGAGGTGACGTAGGATTCCTCGATGACATAGTCGATCGCCGGCCAGGTCATCACCGCGAGGAAGGTCGCGACCGCGAGCAGACCGAAAGCGTGGGCGAGACCGCGCAGGCGCTCGGGCAGCATGCCGACGAACAGCGTCAGGCGCAGATGCTCATTGCGGTCGATCGCGATGGCGGCGCCGAGCATGGCGAGCCAGAGGAAGCAGATCGAGGCGGCCTCGTCGATCCAAACCACCGGGATCGACAGGACATAGCGCGAGGTCACGCCGGCCAGCAGAAGCGTGACGATGGCGACGAGCAGGCACGCGGCGATGATTTCGAGCGGACGCACCAGCGCCGAGCCGACGCGCTTCGGGGTATGGTCGAGACTCTCCAGGACCGCGGCGACGCCGTCGCTAGAGTTTGCGCTGGCATGCGCGCCAGCGGCCGCGCCCGTGCTTGTCTCGGCCATAAGGGCCGCTCCTCCCATCCGCCCGCCAGCCTGACGGGTCCATATTATGGCGAATTGCCTCGCTCGTTCCGGCTGGAACATACACGGATCGACCGCTGTTGCAATCGCAGACGCTGCCATCTACACCTTTAATGCAGATGAGAGGTCCGCATCATGGACCCAAATGCGATCGAGGAAATGCAGCCCGAGGCCCTATCGACGCCCGATCTGTCAGGCTCGCAGAGTGTCGACCGCGCTTTGCGATTGCTGGCGCTCGTCGGCCGCGAGAGCGCATCGGGCCTGCCGCTCAGCGAGATCGTCGAGGAGAGCGGCCTGAACAAGCCGACCGTCCGGCGCCTGCTGCTGGCGCTGATGCGGGCGGGCCTCGTCGAGCAGGAGGCGCGCACGCGGCGCTACCATCTCGGCGAGGAGGCCTTCGTGCTCGGCCTGCTCTGCGGCCAGCGCCACGGCCTGCTCGACCTCGCCATGCCCAGCCTGCGGGCGCTCTCGGACACGACGCAGGACACCAGCTTCTTCTCGATCCGGCGCGACCGCTTCGTCATCTGCCTGCATCGCGAGGAAGGCACCTGGCCGGTGCGCACCCACGCCCTCCAGGCCGGCGACCAGCACCCGCTCGGGGTCGGCGCCGGCTCGCTCGCCATGCTGGCGCTGATGCCAGATGCCGAAGCCACGGCGATGATCGAGGCCAATGGTGCCATCCTCGCCGCCCGCTATCCGGCCTATTCGCCGGCGCAGCTCATCGCCGACATCGCACTGGCTCGGGCGCAAGGCTATGCCCTCAATCCCGGCCGGATCGTCACCAATTCCTGGGGCATCGGCGTCGGCGTGCGCTATCCCGACGGGCGCATCGCCGGGGCACTCAGCATCGCCGCGATCGAGTCGCGCATGCAGAAGCAGCGCCAGGAAGAGCTCGCCGCCCTGCTGCGTCACGAGGCGCGGCAGGTCGAGGCGAGGATCGCCGCCATGCTCGACCGGCGGCAAGCGAGGCCGGCGCAAGACGAGATCAGGACAGCGGAGACGACGCCATGACGAGCGCTGCGAATACCGGCCCGGCCGGCGGACTGAAGCCCGTGACGACGCGGGTGATGAACCTCGCGCATGTCCTGACGCGCAATGCCCGCTGCTTCGCAGATCGCCCCGGGCTGATCTGGGGAGAGCGGCAATGGAGCTGGGCCGAGCTCGACGCGGCGGCACACGCGCTCTGCGCGGCGCTGGCGGCGCGCGGCATCGGCAAGGGCGACCGCATCCTAGTCCACTCGAAGAATTGCGACGAGATGTTCGTCTCGATGTTCGCCGCCTTCCGGTTGGGCGCCGTCTGGGTGCCGACCAATTTCCGGCTGATGCCGGACGAGGTCGCCTGGCTCGCGACCTCCTCGGGCGCCAGGGGCTTCCTCTGCCATGGCGATTTCCCCGATCATGCCGCGGCGGTCGCCAGGGAGAGCAAGGCGCTGCAGTTCACCTGGCGGATCGGTGCGGGCGCCTTCGGCGAGACGACGCTGACGGAGGCGATCGCCGCGCATCAGGGCAGCCGCGTGCCGGACGCCGTCGTCGACCGCGACGATCCCTGCTGGTTCTTCTTTACCTCGGGGACCACCGGACGCTCCAAGGCGGCGGTGCTCACCCATGGCCAGATGGGCTTCGTCATCACCAACCATCTCGCCGACCTCGTGCCGGGCTCGACGGAAGCCGACGCATCGCTCGTGGTCGCGCCGCTCTCGCATGGCGCCGGCGTGCACCAGCTCGTGCTCTCGGCCCGTGGCGCGCCCTCGATCCTGCTGCCGACCGAGCGCTTCGACATCGACGAAGCCTTCCGGCTGATCGAAAAGCACCGGGTCACCAATATCTTCACGGTGCCGACGATCCTGAAGATGCTGGTCGAGCATCCGGCCGTCGACCAGCACGATCATTCCAGCCTGCGCCATGTCATCTATGCCGGCGCGCCGATGTATCGCGAGGACCAGAAGACCGCGCTGAAGAAGCTCGGCAAGGTGCTGGTGCAGTATTTCGGCCTCGGCGAGGTCACCGGCAACATCACGGTGCTGCCGACCCATCTGCACGAGGAAGAGGACGGGCCGGCGGCGCGCATCGGCAGCTGCGGCGTCGAGCGCACCGGCATCCAGGTCTCGATCCAGAACGACGAGGGCGAAGAGCTCAAGCCCTTCGAGACCGGCGAGATCTGCGTGATCGGCCCGGCCGTCTTCGCCGGCTATTACGAGAACCCGGAAGCCAATGCGAAGTCCTTCCGCAATGGCTGGTTCCGCACCGGCGACCTCGGCCATATGGACGAGGAGGGCTTCGTCTACATCACCGGCCGCGCCTCCGACATGTACATCTCCGGCGGCTCGAACATCTATCCGCGCGAGATCGAGGAGAAGCTCCTGACCCATCCGGCGATCGCCGAGGCCGCCGTGCTCGGCGTGCCAGATGCGGTCTGGGGCGAGATCGGCGTCGCCGTCTGCGTCGCGCGCGGCCCTGTCGACGAGAACGAGCTGGCGAGCTACCTCGCCGAGAAGATCCCGCGCTACAAGATGCCGAAGCGCTTCTTCTTCTTCGAAGAGCTGCCGAAATCCGGCTATGGCAAGGTGCCCAAGCGGCTGGTGCGCGACGAGTTGGAGAAGCGCGGCCTGCTCGACTTCGTGCGCGTGCCGGGAGCTTCCGCGTGAGGACGATCCAGCAGCCGGGGCCGGCCGAGCCCGAGCGCATCCAATGGCTGGAGGCGCGAGGCCGCAAGCTCACGCTGGACTTGAGGCCCGGTCTGCTGCTCGACGCGATCGCAGAGGCCTTCGCGGCGCAGGGCTTTTCCAGCGGTGTGTTGCGCCTGCCGGCGGCACTGCCGCTGGCGCCCTTCGCCTATGTCATGCCGGCGCTGTCGGCCACGCCGGAGCATGCCGCCTTCTACAGCGAGACCTTCCGGCCGGATGGCGTGACCCGGATCGAGACGGGAGCGCTGACCTTCGGCGAGCGCGACGGCGCGCCGTTCTTCCACGGACACGCGCTTTGGCGAGAGGCTGACGGCCGGCACAATGGCGGCCATATCCTGCCGGACCAGAGCTTCCTGGCCGAACCTATCAGCGTCGATGCAGTCGGGCTGGATGGCGCCGGCTTCGTCGCCGGCCATGATCCGGAGACCAATTTCAAGCTGTTCATGCCGGCGGAGCGGCTAAGCACTGGCGCAGAAGCCGCCGGCCGGTTCTTCGTGCTGCGGCTACGGCCGAACCGCGACGTCTTCACCGCACTGGAAGACTTCTGCGCCGAGCGGGATATCGCTCACGCGGTCATCCATGGCGGCGTCGGCTCGACCATCGGGGCGCGCTTCGCCGATGGCCGCTCGATCGAACCCTTCGCCACCGAGATCGCGATCACAGCCGGCCATGTCGCGCCCGGCGCCGATGGCGCTCCGGAAGCTGCGCTCGCCATCGCGCTGGTCGACTATACCGGCGGCATGGCGCAAGGCGCGCTCGCGCGCGGCGACAATCCGGTGCTGATGACGCTGGAGCTGGTGCTGGAGGCGCAGTAGGCGCTGCCGAACAGACCATCATGGCGGCGGAAAAGCGCCGATACAGCGCGCAACCCGTCTCAGGCCGCGCGAATCCGTCCCAGGAACTGCGCCACTTCGGTATCGAGATCGGCCGACTGGCGCGACAGCACATCGGCGGAATCGGCGACATGGTGCGCCGCTTCGCCGGTTTCTCCGGCGACGCGATTGACGATGTCGATATGCCCGCCGGCCTTCACCGTTTCGCTCGCGGCACAGCGGACATGCTCGGCGATCTCGACCGTCGCGATGTTCTGCTTTTCCACCACTGTCGCGACCGCCCGCGAAATCTGGTTGAGCGTCTCGATCGTCGCCGTCATCGCATCGATCGCCTGGACCGCATCGGCACCCGACACGCCGATCGCGTCGATCTGACTCTGGATCTGCTCGGTCGCACGCCAGGTCTCGTCGGCGAGCCCCTTGATCTCGTGCGCGACCACGGCGAAGCCTCCGCCCATGCTGCCGATCCGGGCAGCCTCGATCGAGGCGTTCAGCGCCAGCAAGTTAGTATGTCGGGCAATCGTGGAGATCAGATGGGTGACGTTGCCGATCTCCTGCACCTTGCGCGAAAGGTCGCCGACGCGGTCGAGCACGGTGAGCGCCTGCTTCGTGGTGTCGCCGACGAGGCGGGAGGCCTCGTTCACCTGCCGGTCGACCTCGGTGAAGGAATCGGCCAGCTCCGACGTCGCCGCGGTGATGGCAATCACGTTCGAGGACGATTGCCGCGACGCTTCCGATGCGGCCGTCGAGCGCTCCGACACTTCCGCGGCGCCATCACGCATCTGCTGCGAGGCGGCGCGCAGCGAGGAGATCGAGGCGATCACCGCCCGCGCGATCACGGCGATCTTGCGCTCGAACTCGCTGGCAAGGTCGTGCAGGATCCGGCGCCGCTCATGTGCCGCATGCGCCGTCGTTTCAGCGACATCCCGGCGCGCCTCGTCGGCGACCGCCCGGGCCGTCTGGGCCTCGCTGCGCTCGCGTTCGGACGTCTCCACCGCCTGCCGCAGCGACCAGACGATCCAGCTCAGAGCCGCCGCCTGCACGGCGACGATGGCGCCATGCAAAAACGCCCGTCGCAAATCACCGCCACCGGGGAAGACCCCCGCGGAATAGACGAAGCTGAGAGCGAGATGGTGAACGGTGATCGCCAGCGTCGCCGGCAGGAAGATGCGCCAGTCGAGCCAGCCGGCCAGCACCGCCAGCATGGCGAAGAAATACATGTGCAGGTCAGCCTGATAAGCGTGACCGGCGAAGGCATAGACCAGCAACATGACCTGGCCGACCAGCGCGACGCTGGAAACCTGACGCGTGACCCAACCGATCCGGTCGATTCGCCAGGCCAGGGTGCCCAGGATCGCCAGCGCGACGCCCGCCGCAGTGAGGTTCGGCTGGGCCGGCCCGCTGGCCGGCGTTCCGACCAGCAGCAGCCCGGCATTCGTCCACAGGATCCCGACCAGCAGCCTCGCAAAGCGCGTCCGGAGCCGCTCGACCTCACCCATTTGTAAGGTTCCTCGCCTGACGGATGCATGATTGAGCCAATGAACCATCGATGACGAGCCAGGCGCCCGCCCGATAGAGAGATGTCGCGTAATCGCGGCCGTCGCCGACGCTGATCGCGACCGCTGCGTCAGCGTCCAGCTGGAGAATGCTGCCCCCGGCCCCGGCGACAGCGCGCGCCATCTCCGGCTGGGACATACCCGATGGAAAGAAAGCCGCGATCGGCTGCCCAGGCACCGGCCAGGCGGCGACGAAAAAGGCGGCCAAAGCCATGGCCAGGCTGAACATCAGGCCAAAGCCGATTTCACGCATCGCGTGCCCCCCGGCATTCGATCCGCAGTCGAGAAACTGTCCAAAAGAGTGCAACTGCTGAGCTTTACAACCGGTAAACGGCCGCAATTACTGTGAACCAGCGTTCACTTTCTCACCAGATCTGAGTGTGTACGAACAATTGCATTGATCGCAGCGTCTCGCCCGCAAGCCACGGTAGAATCCGAGAGATCTCCGCGCGACCACCTTGTCGCCCGCACAGGACACCCGGCCCCAATCCAGGATCCGGAGCCGCGCAGTGGCGCGCTGCGGGCCGCTTCGCTATGCTCGCGCCGCAATCTGGAGCCGCGCTCGCATGACATCCGCCTTCCGCCTCATCGCCGTCTTCGGCATCACCATGCTGCTCGCCGGCTGCGACCGCTGCGGCAACATGATGGAGCTCGACATGTTCCTGCAGCCGGTGAAGAAGGTCTGTACCGGCCAGAAGCCGGCGGGCTGACGCTCCACCGCATTCGCACGCAACAAAAAAAGCCGGGGCGAGCCCCGGCTTTCTGATTCCATGGAGGTCGGTCGGCTCAGCCGCGACGCTTCAGTACCGACCAGCCGGCGCCGACCAGGCTCGCAGCCAGCGCGGCCTTGATCAGGTCGCCGAGCAGGAAGGGCTGCACGCCGGCGGCCCAGGCCTTGGCGAAGCCGATGCCGGTCGCCCCGCTCGCCATCTGCGCGCCGAGCGCCAGCCAGGCGAAGCCGAGCGCCATCAGCACGATCTCGGCCAGCACGACGCCGCCGGCGAGACGCAGGAGCGAGGCGCCGCGCGAGCCGGCCCAGCCGGCGATCGCCGCCGCGGCGACGAAGCCGATCAGGAAGCCGCCCGTCGGGCCGAGCAGATAGAGCGGGCCAGCGGCGACCGGCGGCGTGTTGGTGAAGACCGGCAGGCCGAACAGGCCATAGGCGATGTAGAGCGCGACGGTCGCAGCGCCGAGGCGCGCGCCATAGGCCGCGCCGAGGCCGAGCACGGCCAGCGTCTGCAGCGTCATCGGCACCGGCCAGAACGGCACCTTGACCTTGGCGGCGGCGATGATCAGCAGGCTGCCGACGACGGCGAGCGCGACATTGCGCAGGACCTGGCTGCGCGGGGCCGGCAGGGCCGCGTTGACCATGGAGGTAGCGGGCAGTGGCAGCGTCTCGGCCATCGGATCTCGTCCTTCTTCTTCGGGCCGTCGACGCCCGGCTCGTTCGTCTATAGGAAATGGCCCGCCGGCCGACAAGCCGGCGATCATGCCTGCTTCCGGATGTGCAGATGACCAGCGCCGACAAGGACACCACCGACGAGCCGCTCGATTTCGACCGCGACCCCGGCGCGGCCTCCGGCGAGCTGGTGCAGCTCTCGCCGCTGGTGCGTCGCCTGATCGCCGGCAATGGCGGGCCGATGACCTTCACCGGCACCTGCAGCTATATCGTCGGCCGCGGCAGGATCGCGATCATCGATCCCGGCCCGGACGATCCCAGACATGTCGAGCGTCTGCTGGCGGCGATCGCCGGCGAGACCGTCACCGACATCGTCATCACCCACACCCACCGCGACCATTCCCCGGCAGCGCGGGAGCTGAAGGCGGCGACCGGGGCGCGCATCGTCGGCTGCGGCCTGCATCGGCCGGCGCGCGAACTGGTGCTGGGCGAGATCAACCCGCTCGACGCCTCAGCCGACCGGGACTATGCGCCCGATCTGATCATGGCCGAGGGCGACGCCGTTTCCGGCCCGGGCTGGACGCTTGAGGCACTGGCAACGCCCGGCCACACCGCCAACCACCTCGCCTTCGCCCTGCCGGAGGAGAGCACGCTGTTCTCGGGCGACCATGTCATGGCCTGGTCGACCACGATCGTCGCCCCGCCCGACGGCTCGATGGTCGCCTACATGGCCTCGATCGAGAAGCTGCGCGGCCGCGAGGACCGGCTCTACTGGCCAGGCCACGGCGGCCCGGTGCGCGAGCCTCAGCGCTTCCTGCGCGGGCTGGTTCAGCACCGGCGCCTGCGCGAGGCCGCGATCCTCAGTCGTCTGCAGGCCGGCGACGAAACGATCGCCGAGATGGTGCCGCCGATCTATCAGGAACTGCCGCCTCGCCTCTTAGGCGCCGCCTCGCTCTCGGTGCTGGCGCAGCTTGAGGATCTGGTCGAGCGCGGCGTGGTGCTCTGTAACGATGCATCGCCGTTGCTGGCGAGCCGCTACCGGCTGGCCTGAGGCTCAACGGTCATTGCGAGGAGAATAGCGACGAAGCAATCCAGAGGTGGCAGTGCTCTACGTCTCATGGATTGCTTCGCTGTGCTCGCAATGACGGCGATGCCGCTCAGCGCAATTCCACCAGCAGCTTCACCTCTTCCTCGAACGCCGCAATGCGCTTGGCGTTGGCACCGAAATCGAAGCCACCCAGCCGCGAGGCCGAGCGGATGTCGATGCGGCTGCCGTCGGCGCGCGGCCGGATGCGGATGGTGATGTCGTCGACGAGGCGCAGCACGCGCGAGCGCGCCACGGCGTCGAGCCGCCCTGCCCCGCTGCGCCCGCCCGGCGCCGCGCCCTCCAGCACCTGCCAGCCGAGGTTGACGCAGGCCTTGCGGGCGATGTCGTAGGCGATCTCGGCCGGCAGTTCGAGCACGATCGGCACGGCCTTAGGATAGCCCTGGCGCTGCGCCTTGCGCCGCTCGGCCGGAACATCGGGCGGCACGATCCCGTCTCTGGCGCCAAGCGCCACGCGCGAGCGGCTGAAGGCCGGCGGCTCGTCGATATCGGTCGAGACATCGGCAATGAGCGGCAGGGTCGCGAGCTGGAAACCGCCATAGGCGACCGGAGCCAGCAGCAGCAGGCAAAGCAGGAAGGCCTGCACGGCGATGGCGACGCCGCGATGCCCCTCCTGCCAGATCCGGACGAAGGCGGCGAGCGCCAGCAGGAAGGCCAGCAGCACGAAGACATAGGCGCCGGCGATTGGCGCCAGCCGCTCGACCGAGGGCAGGCCGAAGCGGAAGATCAGCACGGCGAGGACGACGACCGTCAACCCGAACAGGGCCAGCCGCCGGCTCCAGATCGCCGCGCGCGAAATCGGCTCCTCGAAGACGAGACGACGATGCATCTCTCTTAGGTGCAGGAGGCTTCGAGGGAAAACAAGGGAGGTCGGAAATCCGAGCTTGTCGCGGCCAAGTAAACCGCCGTCATTCCGGACAAGCGGCGAAGCCGCGCAGCTCCGGAATGACGGATACAGGCCCACAATCTCAACGCACGATGATCGGCGCCGTCGCCTCGACCATGCCCGGCACGGCGCGCAGCCTCTCGATCAGGTCGAGCACCTCGTCCGGTTGCAAGATCGCCGCATCGTCGTTCGCGCTCGGCGCTGCCTTCAGCCAGCGCTGGCGCAGCGCCGCCGGCAAGTCCGCCTCCGTGCCGAAGCAGGCGAACAGGTTCTCGAAGGCCGCGTCGAGCACGATGTCGGTCAATCCGAAATCATAAGGGTAGGACTGGCTGCCGGCGCGCAGCACGCTCTTGCCCTCTTCGCCACGCACCGGCAGCACGACCGAGGCGGTGCCATCCGAATCCAACACCCAGCAATAGAGCCTCATCCCCGCCTTGCCCTCGATGCGCACATCGAGCCGCCGCCCTTTCGCGAAGGGCGAAGCCGCCGGCAGCAGCGCGAGCCGCGCCCGGTCCGAGCCGGCTGTAGCGGCGACATGCTCGAGGAAAGGCCTGACCGCCGGGTCGCAGCCTAGTCCCTCGACCGGAATGCGATTGCGCCCGGTCGGGGCCAGCACGGCATCGCCGCGGCGGAATTCGAGCTCCATCCAGCTTTGGCCGTTGCGGTCCTGCTCAAAGCGGCCGCGCGTCGTGACGGCGTCGCTGGACGCCGCACATTGCCCGGGCGTGGCCTTGCGGAGGTCCAATGGCCGGGCGCGCAGGATGCGATCGTCCGAGCGTGACTCGGCGTCGAGCGCCAGCAGCAGTCGCTCGCCGAGCGCGGCGCTGCAGGCGCTGTAGCCGCTCGCCGCCGAGAACGGACAGATGTCGACCCGTTTCAGATCAGGCGCGGCCCGCACGAGGTTCTCGACCGCCTTACTCATCACCTGATCGACATCGACCACGCCCGGCTTGGTCCGGATCGCGATCTCGACCGGCTCGCTCGTCGCCTTGCAGTCGCCCGTCCTGGCGATCGCCTGCAGGCGGAAGCTTGCCTTGTCCTCCTGCCGCGCCGGCTCGGTGAAGAAGACGCTGGCATCGCCGTCGAAGGCTTTGCGGATCTGCGCCTCGGCCTCGCCCGGCTTGTGCAAATTGAGGCTGTCGCGCAGCGTCTTGATGCGGACGACATCGGCGCTCGCTGCCAGCCTGACCCGCCCCTCGCTCTGCAAACGGCTCTCGATCGCCAGCCTGACCTCGTCGGCCTGCTTGCCCGACAAGATCTGCTGGCCGGCATCGAAGCCAACCACGGCAAGCGAGAGGTCGCGCTTGCCGGCGCAGGCGGCGACATTGTCGAGCCAGGCCGACAGCGCATCGGCGCGCGCGGCGCAGCCCCCGGCGACGAACAGTCCGGCGACGAGAAGACTTCGCAGCAAACCGCTCACGGCCGGCTTCTAATGCTCCTGCTCCAGCGAACGCGCATAGCCATCCAGCGCCCGGACGAACACCGGGTTGAAGCGGCCATCGATCGCGCCGCTGTAATGATCGGCCTTCTGCGCTGCCCGTTGCAAGGCCCGCACCGTGTCCGGCTTCAGCTTCTGCTCGGAAACGTCGCTGGCGGAGATCGCCGCGGCGCCCGCTTCGCCCTTCGCCAGCGCCTTCATCAGCATCTGCAGCGAATTCGTGCCGGGAAAGAAGGAGCCGAAGCCGTTGTCGATCAGCGTCGCCATCGAAACCATGGCGATCGGATCGCCCTTGTCGGCGGCCTGCCGGAACAGGTCAAAGCCCTTCTGCGGGTTCTTCGGGAAGCCCGGCCGCCCTTCGAGATAGGCCGGCACCAGCTTGGCGATCGAGAAGGCGTCGCCCGCCTCCGCCGCCTTCTGGTACCAGCGCAGCGACGCCGCCTCGTCGCGCGGCCGGCCGCGGCCATATTGCAGCATCCGCCCGACATTGCTCATCGCGATGGCGTTACCGGTACCGGCGGCCTGCTCGTAGAGCGAAAAAGCCTTCTGCAGGTCGACCCTGCTGCCCTGGCCGTTCTCGTAGAGCGCGCCGAGATTGTTCATAGCCGCGGCGCTGCCGGCATCGGCCGCCTTGTCATAGGCCGCGAGCGCATCCTTGTAGCGCTCGGCTTTGTCATGGGCGCGGCCAAGCTGGTAGGAGAGCCGCCTGATCTGCGGCTGCGACTCCACCGCCTGCTTGCAGGCCACGATCGCGGCGCGCGCATCGATCCGCGCGAACTTCACGCCCTTGATGCCCTCGCGCCGGTCGGGATCGGCAGGATCGCCGGCGAGTTCGTCGCAGTCCTGCACACGCGGATCGCGCGAGGCGTCGGTGCGGCCGAGATAGCCCTCGGCCAGCGAGCGATAGGCGCAGACCGTGCCGCAGCCCTTGAGATAGTCCTCATAGCGCCCAGAGCCGCCGAGCCTGATCCAGTTCTGCTCGTCGGTGGCGGCCTCGCCGCTGCGGCGCTTGTCAAGCAGCAGCGCCATCGCCGCCTCGCGATAGCCGCAGGTCTCACCGCAGCGTGCGACATACCCCTCGAGCGCGCTGCGCTCGCCTGCCGCCTTGGCCCGCTGCCAATTGGCCTCGTCCCGCGCCGATGCGACCGCCCGCGCCACCGCTGGCACCGGCTGCGCCACCGGCAGGGCGATCGAGGCAAGGTCGATCTCCGGTGCCTGCTCGCGGCCGCTGTCTCGCCGTGCCGCGGCTTCGACGCTGTCCTTGAGATAGCGCTGCAGGTCGGACCAGGCGAGCGGCCCGCTCTCGGGCGCGCCGGCCGGCCGCGCCAATCCGGCGGCGCCCATCAGGAAGCGGCTGGTGAACAGGCCGAGCTTCTGGCTCTCGTCCCAGTTGGCCGGCGTCGTGCCGGAGGTCGCGACCAGCTTGACGATGCCACCGCCCGTGCGCGGCTTGGCTGGGGTGAAGCCCGGCGCCGAGACGGCGAGCAGGCTCTCGCCCTTGCGGCCGGTCTCGCCGGTGAAGCAGGCATCGATCATCACGATCAATTGGCGCTGCGCTCCGATCTTCTGCCGGACCAGTTCGAGGTTCCGGTAGAGCGTCTGCAGCGCATAGCCGCTCTCGGCGGCATTGGGATTGCCGTCCTGCGGCAAGAGGAAAGGCTGGCGCGTCGCAAGGTCGGGCACGCCATGGCCGGAATAATAGACGAAGACGTTGGAGCGGCCCTCGACCGCGCTGCGCCAGAGCTTGCCGCCCTGCGGATTGGCCTCGCTGCCGAACATCTGGGTGAGTTCGCCGAGCGTCGCATCCTTCAGCAGGAAGACGTTCTGCTCGCGGAAACCAAGCGTTCCGGTGAGATAGGCCTTGATCGCCTCGGCATCGTTATGGGCGAAGTCGACGGTGCTGGTCTGCTTGTAGGCCCTGTTGCCGATCACCACCGCGATCGACTCGGCATTGTCGGAGAGGGTGGCCGGCGGCGCCTGCGCGATCGAAGGCGAGAGGAGCCCGAGCCAGAGCAGGGCTGCGATCAGGAACGCCGGCAAGGCCACCTCCAGAATCCGCGCGCCAGCGCAGTGCCGCGCTGGCGCGTCGATTTGTCGATGCGGCTTTTGTCCGGACGATCCGTGGCGAAGATGTGACGCTACGTGCGCTCAATCGATCGCCCGCACCGCCCCCTTGGCCGCGCTGGTCGCCAGCGCCGCATAGGCTTTCAGCGCGGTCGAGACCTTGCGCTTGCGCGGCGCCGCCGGCTTCCAGGCCTCCTTGCCCCTGGCCTCCATCGCCGCGCGCCGGCGCGCCAGCTCCTCGTCGGAGACCTTGAGGACGATGCTGCGCCTGGGGATGTCGATCTCGATCACGTCGCCGTTCTCGACCAGGCCGATCGCGCCGCCCTCGGCCGCTTCCGGCGAGACATGGCCGATCGAGAGACCGGACGAACCGCCGGAGAAGCGCCCGTCGGTGACCAGGGCGCAGGCCTTTCCGAGCCCTTTCGACTTCAGATAGCTCGTCGGATAGAGCATTTCCTGCATGCCCGGTCCGCCGCGCGGCCCCTCATAGCGGATGAGGACGATGTCGCCTTCCTTGACCTTGCGGTTCAGGATGCCCTCGACCGCCGCGTCCTGGCTCTCGAAGATCACCGCCGTGCCGGAGAAGGTCAGGATCGAGGCGTCGACGCCGGCCGTCTTCACGATGCAGCCGTCGAGCGCGATATTGCCGTAGAGCACGGCGAGGCCGCCATCCTGCGAATGCGCATGCGCCTTCTCGCGGATGACGCCCTTTTCGCGGTCGAGGTCGAGCTCCTCATAGCGCCGGTCCTGGCTGAAGGCGGTCTGCGTCGGCACGCCGCCGGGCGCGGCGCTGTAGAAGCTCCGCACCGCCTCGCTCGTGGTCTGCCTGATGTCCCAGCGCTCCAGCGCCTCGCCCAGCGTCGCGCTGTGGACGGTCGGCAGCGAGGTGTCGAGCAGCCCGGCCCGGTCGAGCTCGCCGAGGATCGCCATGATGCCGCCGGCGCGGTGGACGTCCTCCATGTGGACGTTGGCCACGGCCGGCGCGACCTTGCACAGCACCGGCACATTGCGCGACAGCCGGTCGATATCGGCCATGGTGAAGTCGATCTCGGCTTCGTGCGCCGCGGCGAGCAGATGCAGCACCGTATTGGTCGAGCCGCCCATCGAGATGTCGAGCGTCATCGCGTTCTCGAACGCCTTGAAGCTCGCGACATTGCGCGGCAGCACGCTTTGATCTTCTTGTTCATACCAGCGCTTGGCGATGTCGACGATGAGATGGCCGGCCTCGACGAAGAGGCGCTTGCGGTCGGCATGGGTCGCCAGCGTCGAGCCGTTGCCGGGCAGCGCGAGGCCGAGCGCCTCGGTCAGGCAGTTCATCGAATTGGCGGTGAACATGCCCGAGCAGGAGCCGCAGGTCGGGCAGGCCGAGCGCTCGATCACCTCGACTTCGCTATCGCTGTACTTGCTGTCGGCGGCGGCGACCATGGCATCGACCAGGTCGACCTTCTTCAAGACGCCCTCGGCGATGTATTTGCCGGCCTCCATCGGCCCGCCCGAGACGAACACGGTGGGGATGTTGAGGCGCATCGACGCCATCAGCATGCCGGGCGTGATCTTGTCGCAATTGGAGATGCAGACCATCGCGTCGGCGCAATGGGCGTTGACCATGTATTCGACGCTATCGGCGATCAGTTCGCGCGAGGGCAGCGAATAGAGCATGCCGTCATGGCCCATGGCGATGCCGTCATCGACCGCGATGGTGTTGAATTCCTTGGCGACGCCGCCGGCCTTCTCGATCTCGCGCGCGACCAGCTGGCCGAGGTCCTTGAGGTGGACATGGCCCGGCACGAACTGGGTGAAGGAGTTCACCACCGCGATGATCGGCTTGCCGAAATCGCTGTCCTTCATGCCGGTGGCGCGCCAGAGGCCGCGGGCGCCGGCCATGTTGCGGCCATGGGTGGTGGTGGCGGATCTCAGCCTCGGCATGCTTGACCTCGTTGACGCTACATCCGAACAGAAGGGCTCGCCCTATAGCTAGCGGCGGCGCCCGGCCAGCCAAAATTGAATTATTCGATTTTGATCATCGGCGCCGTCCATGCTGCGGGCGCGAAAGGCCTTGCGATGCTGCGCAATATCGACATCGACCTGCTGCGTTCCTTCGTCACCATCGCGGAGCTACGCTCCTTCACGCGCGCCGCCACAGCGCTCGCACGCACGCAGTCGACGATCTCGACGCAGGTGCGAAAGCTCGAGGAGATCGCCGGCCAGACCCTGCTGCAGCGCTCGCCGCAGGAGGTGCTGCTGACCCGCGCCGGCGAGGATTTTCTCGGTTACGCCCGCCGGATCGTCGCGCTGCATGACGAGGCCCTAGACGTCGTCCGGGCGCAAAGCGTGTCCGGCCGGGTCCGGCTCGCGGTGATGGACGACTACGCCACCATCGTTCTGCCCGAGACGCTGGCGCGCTTCGCCCGCTCGCATCCGGAGGTCGAGCTCGAGGTCACCACCGGCTTCACCCGCGACCTGATCGGCAGCCTCGGAGAGGCCTTCGACCTCGTATTGGCGACGCAGAAGGCCGGCGACGGCGGCGGCGAGGTGCTGCGGGCCGAGCGCACCGCCTGGGCCTGGTCGGATCGGCACGATTTTCCACCCGCCGGCCCCTTGCCGCTCGCGCTACTCAAGGCGCCGAACATGTATCGCGAGTGGGCCCTCGCCGCGCTGAACGAGGCCGGAAGACCCTGGCGCATCCTGTTCTCCTCCTCCAGCATCGGTGCGGTCGAGGCCGTGGCGGCAGCGGGGGGTGCGCTGACAGTGGTCAAGGCCGGCACGGCGCACGAAGGCCTGCGTCTGCTCGGCGAGGCGGAGGGGCTGCCCCAGCTGCCGGCCTCCGAGATCGCGCTGCACCTGGCGCCGGGCCGGCCGACGCCAGCAGTACGGGCACTTGCCGGCTTCCTCACGGATACGTTGAAGATGACGACTGACTGAAAGGCTCCATTGCGCTGGCTGGAATCTTTCGATGAGGAAATGGTCGCAAGACCGAGAGTATAAAGAAGGTTGCAAAAACTACTAGAAACCCGCGGAAGCTGCAAAAACACCCTTCTAAAACGCTCTCAAGCTGCTTCAATGCGACAGCTTGGCAACAAACGTCGCTGATCTGGAGCAAATTGCAACCACTCCACCGGCTTATTTAGTCAAAATTTACTATCACGACGCACCGTCTGCTTAGAAAAAGAGCACCCGGATTTCTCCTGTGTCTATCGCAGATAGTACAGCGTGCGCCCCTGGCCGCGCACCCTTTCGTATTGACCAATACACCAGCCGGACGAATGTCCAGCGCTCAGATCTCCGGTCAGTTGATCGCGCCGATCAGGCCGATTTCGCCCTCGCCTTCGCTCATGCGAGTTCCTGCCCACATCATGTCATTTAGGACCACGCTATGCGTTTGGCAGCCAATCTCACGATCAAGCAGACATTCCTATGCATTGCCGGGCTCTTCACCGCCCTGATCGCAGCCATCATCGGCGCGTGGTATTTTCAGCAGCGGGCGGTCGATGCCCGGGCCGGCGCTTATCGCCAGGCGCATGCGTCCTATCTGCTCGCCGACGAATTCCGGCAGAGCTCGGATGATCTGACGCGCCTGGCACGGACCTTCGCGGTGACCGGCAACGCGCGCTACGAGCAGCAATATCTCGAAGTCATCGCCATGCGCAGCGGCGAGAAGCCGCGCCCGGTCGAGCCGCACCGAATCTACTGGGACCTCGTCCTCGACAATGCCGTGCGCCCGCGCGGCCCCGGCGAGACCAAGGCCCTGCTGACCGCGATGAAGGAGGCGGGCTTCACGGACGCCGAGTTCGCAAAGCTCGGCCAGGCCGCCGCCAAGTCGGACGGTCTCGTCGCTCTCGAAACCCGCGCCATGAACGCCGCCAAGGGCCTGTTCGAGGATGGCGGCGGCAAATACACCGTCAAGAAAGAGCGCGACCTCAACCTCGCCCGCGAGCTGCTGTTCTCGGCCGATTACGACCGCATGAAGGCCGAGATCATGAAGCCGGTCGACGAGTTCTTCGGGCTGGTCCAGGCGCGCACCAATGCCCTCCTCGCCGCGACCGGGGCCACGGTCAACCAGATCCAGTGGGTGTTCAACCTGCTGCTCGGCACGCTGGTCGCGCTGATGCTCGCAACCGGCGCCCTGATCGTCTCGCGCGTCATCAGGCCGCTCGCCGCGATCAAGACCAGCATCGACGGCCTCTCCAATGGCGAGCTCGAAACGCCGATCCCGCAGACTGGGCGCAATGACGAAGTCGGCGCCGTCGCCGGCGCGCTGCTGCTCTTCCGCGACAAGCTGGTGCAGATCCGCGCGCTGGAGGCGCAGGAGCGGGCCGAGGCCGCAGCCCGCGCGGCCCGAGCCGATGCGATGTCGCGCGTCGTCTCCGATGTCGGCGAGGTCGTCGCCGCCGCCGCCGATGGCGACTTCTCGGCCCGGCTGCAGATCGACGATGCCGACGAGCAGATGCAGAAGCTGGTCGCCGGCATCAACGAGATCAACGCCGTCGTCGACAGCGCCACGACCGAGTTCGTCGCCGTGCTGCAGCGCGTCGCCGAGGGCGACCTGACCCAGGACATCGCCACCCAATATCGCGGCCGCTTCGGCGAGCTGAAGGCGGCGGTGAACGAGACCGTCGAGCGCCTGTCCTCGACGGTGAAGACGATCCAGCTCACCTCCGCCGATGTCGGGCTCTCGGCCCGCGAGATCGCGACCGGCGCGGACGATCTGTCGAAGCGCACCGAGGAGCAGGCTTCTTCGCTGGAGGAGAGCGCCGCGACCACCGAGGAGCTGGCCGCCTCGGTCAAGGCCTCGGCCCAGGCCTCGCGCCAGGCGGCGACGACCGCCGAGGAAGCGATGCGCGCGGCCGAGGGCGGCGGCGAGATCGCCGGCAAGGCAGTCAGCGCCATGGCCCGGATCGAGGACGCCTCAAAGAAGATCTCCGACATCACCCGCGTGATCGACGATATCGCCTTCCAGACCAATCTCCTCGCCCTGAACGCAGCGGTGGAAGCGGCCCGCGCCGGCGATGCCGGCAAGGGCTTCGCTGTGGTCGCCTCGGAGGTGCGCACCCTGGCGCAGCGCTCGGGCGAGGCGGCCAAGGACATCTCGACGCTGATCTCCTCCTCGAACGCCGAGGTCGGCGAGGGCGTCAAGCTGGTCCGGCAGGCCGGCGATGCGCTGACCCAGATCCTCGCGGCCTCGCAGAAGGTCGCCGCGACCATCGCCGACATCTCCTCGGCCGCGGCCGAGCAGGCCAACGGCATCGAGGAGATGAGCCAGACCGTCGCCCATATGGACGAGATGACCCAGCAGAACGCTGCCCTCTCCGAACAGAGCGCCGCCAGCGCCAATGCGCTCAACCAGCGCATCACGCAGCTCAACGACCTCGTCGCCGCGTTCAAGACGGGTGGCGACGCCGTCGCCACCCGCGCGGCCACGCCTCATGCCGCCCCGGCCCGCTCGGCGGTCAGGCCTGCTGCCGCACGCAAGCCCGCGGCGGCCGAGCCGCAGCGCCTGCAGCAGCTCGCCGCCACCGCCTTCAGCCCGGCGCCGCGCAAGGTCGCCAATGCCGGCAAGCACGGCGACAGCGGTTGGGCCGAGTTCTGAGCACATAGCCGGTCGCCTTTCGGAGGCGGCCGGCATCCTTGCGAAAGGGGCCGCCACAGGCAGAATGGCCGTCCCTGACACTTGCCGGCAAAGCGTGCCCGCGTGACGACGATCGACCAACGGGATGCCCTGCTTCGGCTCGGCGAGCACGAGCTCTTCACGCGCAGCTGGACGCCCTCGGATCCTGAGCATGATCGGCGCGCGCCGGTCCTGCTCCTTCACGACTCGCTCGGCTGCGTCGAACTTTGGCGCAGCTTCCCCCAGAAGCTCGCCGCGGCGACCGGCCGGCGCGTCGTCGCCTATGACCGCCTCGGCTTCGGCCGCTCCGACCCGCATCCGGGCAAGCTAGGCCTCGATTTCGTCGCGGACGAAGGTCACAGCGTCATCCCGCAGCTTTGCGATCGGCTCGGCATCGGCGATTTCGTCGCCTGCGGCCACAGCGTCGGCGGCGGCATGGCGATCGAGACGGCGGCGCGCTGGCCGCAGCGCTGCCGGGCGCTCGTCACCATCGCCGCCCAGACCTTCATCGAGGAGATGACCCTCGCCGGAATCAGGGTGGCCGAGCGCGATTTCCAGGATCCGGACAACCTCGCCCGGCTGGCGCGCTATCACGGCGACAAGACGCCCTGGGTGCTCGACGCCTGGATCGGGACCTGGCTCTCGCCCGCCTTCGCCGACTGGGCGCTGGATCGCCCCCTGGCCGGCATGCGCTGCCCCGTCCTCGCCGTCCACGGCGAGGACGACGAATACGGCTCGACCCGCCACCCCCGGCGCATCGCCGAAGGGCGAGGCGAGGCGCTGATCCTTCCTGGGGTCGGCCATGTCCCGCATCGCGAGGCGGAAAGCGCGCTGGTTAAGGCGATCGCGGGTTTTCTGGCGGCGATCTGAAACCCGAAGGCGATTCCACCCGCCATTCCGTCATGGTCGGGCTTGTCCCGACCATCCACGTCTTCCTTCACCAGATGCGGTGTTCAGCTCGCCACAAGGGCGAGGATGACGGTTGAAGCGACCCGCCTCCGCGGGGATAATTCCCCAATCAATCCCCGCCTTCGAAACCTGTCGTATTCTCCCCCCGTCCCGTCCGACCAAGGGGCTGTCGCGAGGCATCGTGCGGCCGGGCGGGAGAGCGGTGTCCGCCTTGAACAGCCGTCGCGGGCTGGAATGGCGGAGGGGCCTCGCCGGGCGAAGCCGGGTCTGCCCGACCCGATGGCACGACGAGGCACCGGAAGAGAACCGCGCGCGGGGTTCGGCAGCGGCAAGCATCGGCCGCTTCGACATCTCGACATCGACATTCGACATGGCGGCGGAAGGCCGCCGCGACTGGACCCCGCGCACCCCTTTGGGATCGCGCTCGCCTTTCAGAGCCTCACGGCGCAAGCCGGCGAGGTTGCAGTCGCGCGCGAAGTACCGGCCTTGCGCCCTACCGCACCATGTCGGCGAGCGCATCGCGCATCGCCGCGCTGGAGACGTGAAACACGCCCTCATAGGGCAGGCTGAGATCGACGATCACGAACATGATGCTGGAGACCGAGAGCACCCCGATCGCCAGTACGGCGGCGCTGAGCGCGCGGCGCGGGATCTGCAGGCCGAAGCTCAGGAACACCAGGCTGAGCCAGAAGCTGACGATGCCGACGAAGAATCCGCCCGAGGCCGTGTTCGCATCCTCGATGACGTTCCATCTCGCTGCCGAGACGGCCGCATAGGCGGCGCGGCAACGGGCCGCCGAATGTTCGAGCCCGGCGGTCTCGAGCCCGTCGACCTCGGCGCCGATCGCGTTCATCAAGCGGGTGAGGCCGCTGTCCTCGCCGCGCACCGCCATGCCGCGCGGATCGGGCATGCCCGCGACCTCGGGCGCTGTCTCGCGCGGCCAGGTGCTCGCGATCACCGCGGCGGTGTACTGCCGAAGCTTCAGCCGGGTCGGCTCGGCCGCCGCCCTGAACACGCGCAGGCATTGGTCGAGATTGGCGAGGCGCGCGGCATAGGCCGAGCGATGGGCGCTGGTGAGGTCGTAGTGCGTCCGCGCCGTCGACAATTGCAAGCTGAGGATCAGCGCGGCGAAGGTGACCATCAGCCCGGTCACCAGCCTGATCGACTCCATGTTCTCGCTGGTCAGATGGCGCTCGTGCAGGCGCTTGCGCAGCGCCAGCCCCGCCAGCGCGCTCAGGCTGAACAGAGCGAGGAACGCCAGGACCAGGAGGAATTCCATGCGCGCTCCTCGGCTCGGCCTATTGGGGACGCTCGGTCGGTGTGGGCCTCGGCTTTCGCATCGTCAATCGCTGTGGGCGCTTTGATGAACCGGAATCAGGGTCCTACCAACTGCCCACCATCGACCACGATGGTCTGGGCGGTGACCCAGCTCGCCTTGTCGGACGCAAGGAAGAGCACGACCTGCGCAACCTCCTCCGGCTTGCCCATCCGGCCGAAGGCAATGCTGGCCAGGGTCGAGCGATAGAGTTCGGGATTCGAGGTCTTCCGATCCTCCCATGTCCCGCCGGGGAACTCGATCGAACCGGGGGCGACACCGTTCACCCTTATGCCCTGCTTCGCCAGCATCTTCGCCTGGCTGGCGGTGTAGTGCATCACGGCCGCCTTGATGGCGCCGTAGGGCGCCGAACGCGATGACGCTCGCAAGGCTGAGATCGAGGAGATGTTCACGATCGACGAGCCCGGCTTCAGATGCGGGATCGCCGCATGGCTGCCGCGGACGATCGCCATCATGTCGACATTGAGCGAGGCGGCCCAGCCTTCCTCGTCATCCGAATGGCCGAAGCCGGAAGCGTTGTTGACGAGGATATCCAGGCCTCCAAGCGCCTTGACCGCCTCGGGCACATAGGCCTCGATCGCCTTGGCATCGGCGAGGTCGACGCTGGCTGCGTGAGCGGTTACGCCGAGAGCCTCGATCTCCTGCCGCGTCGCATCGAGCGGCCCTGGCCCCCGTGCACAGATCGAAACCGACGCCCCTTGCGCTGAGAAGCCCAGCGCAATCGAGCGCCCGATGCCGCGGCTGCCCCCCATCACGATCACGCGTTTGCCGGCGAAGTCCTTGGCCATGTGGGCTCCTTGCTGATTTGCCGGAACCTAGATAACCGCGGCGGACGGCTTGGCTTCAATACCCATCGCCCGCGGCCCACGCATGGGTGCCTTTCGAGTCGCTACGGACATTTGGGGACCGGCGATCACCGGCGCCGGCAATAGCCCTCGAATCCAGGAACAACTGCGACGCTTTCTTTAGGCAACGCCTGTAACGTCGAATGATGCGTCGCGTATTTCCATTCTCGCTGGTCTTCTTTGTGGCGACCGGAATCGCCTTTGCCCTCCAGGCGATGCCGATCCCCGGCATCTATCTGATGGTTTTTATGGCGCCGTTCTGGTCGGTGTTCTTGGTGAACGCTGGATCGATAGGCATCGCAGCCGAAGCCGCAACTGGGCGAGTTTCCCGCTGGTGGCTCATCGTCCCCGCCTTGTTCTACGGCGGCTATTGGATCGTCGCGGCTCAAGAACACCTCATGCTTCGCAAGCTTTCGGCCTCGTACGTTTCCGCCAATGCACAGGTGGCCGTGGACTTCGATTCAGAGCGCCAGGCTCTCGTTCTTGAAGGCAACGATGGATCGGGAGATGGGCCTTGGCTGACGCAGAACTACGCGCTGCCGATCGTCTATTCGGTGAACGCCAATGTGCCTGAAGGCTATTTATCCAACCGAATGCTGGATCAGGCAGTCCGCGCGAAGTTGGGGCCGGCCACGATGGCCGCCTCTGTATTCTGCTTCGGCTTCTCCGACGAACGCCCAAACGGCTATCCGAAGTCGGAAGCGCGCTTCTGCACGTTGTCGATGCCTGAGAGACCGACCCTTCCTCAGATCCGCGTCTCGCGCCGGCAGGAAACACTGCAGGATGGCAGCCTTCCCGTCACGCGCGTCACGGCGAACATCGCCACTCCGGACGGACGCAACTTCCAGATTTTGACCGGCCACGCGGCTCCATTGAACTGGTTTCCGATGCCCGTGATCGGATGCGCGCTCATTTCGAGTGCCCCGAGCTGGAGCTGCTCTGCAAGCTTCTCGCGCAACAGGTTCACGCCGATCATCTCGGGCAGCTCCCGACATCGTCACGACACTGAAACACTGGCAAGGGCGCTTGGCTTGAAGCCCGTCGCCATTCCGGAGCGACGCAGCGCCGATCCGGAGCCGGTTCTGGCGAAGATCAGGGCGGTCGAGGAAGCCACGTTGAGTCGCCAACTCGCCAATATCGACTCGATGATACGTAATCCTGCCGCCGGGGTCTCCGACTGGCAGATCGAGCTCGTTCTGCGCCGCCCGGACGCGCTGGAATCGCGCGCAGACGCGATCATGGCGGGCATCGAGCATGCCGCAACGTTCACCGGTAACGACCGGTACAGGGCAAGAGAGAGCGGCCGCATCTTGGCGAGATTGCTGGCCACCCTGCCTCACGACCGGTTTGTCGGCTTTGGCTCCCGAATACTTGCCATATACGCGAAGGCCGACCGCGAGCACTGGCTTTGGGATGCCGAGCCGCTTTTGCGCCGGTTGGGCGACCTCGGCACCGACGCACTGCCCTACTTGATCAATCCATCCGCCCTGCGCCCAGCCATCAACAGAGCCGGAGTAGAAGGTCTTTGCCGTGTCGGAAGCGCTGGGCGAGAGAATGCCGAGCCGATCCTGCTAGCTTTATGGACGTCGCACTCTCGATATGATCGAGATTTGCACGGACCGATGTTCGTTGCATTGCGTCGTATCGGAATAACGCCGCCGCCGCTCGCCGACGAACGATTTGCCCGGCTTGAAGCGGAATGGGCTGATATTTCGAGCGCATCGCCAAACCGGGTCTGCGCCGTAGACGCAGAGAGAAACGCCCGGCGGGATGAGAAAGAGAACGGAAAGCGTCGGTGGAACATGGAGTGAGCGGCCGCCCCCGCTCTTCCCCTCACCCCGGCAGCCGATACTCCTTGAACATCTCCCGCAGCGCCGTCTTCTGGATTTTCCCCGTCGCGGTGTGCGGGATCGCCTCGACCAGCACGACATCATCGGGCAGCCACCATTTCGCGACCTTGCCGGTCATGAAGGCGAGCATCTCCTCGCGGCCGGGCGTCCTGCCGGGCTTGGGCACGATCACCAAAAGCGGCCGCTCGTCCCATTTCGGATGGGCGACGCCGATCACTGCCGCCTCCGCCACATCGGGATGGCCGATGGCGAGGTTTTCGAGCTCGATCGATGAGATCCATTCGCCGCCCGACTTGATCACGTCCTTGGAGCGATCGGTGACCTGCATGTAGCCATGCGGATCGATGGTCGCGACGTCGCCGGTGTCGAAGAAGCCGTGCTCGTCGAGGATCGGCTGATCGTGCTTGTAGTAGGCGCCGGCGACCGCCGGCCCGCGCACCTTCAGGCGCCCGAAGGTCTTGCCGTCCCAGGGCAGGTCCGTGCCGTCATCGTCGGTCAGGCGGAACTCGACGCCGAACTGCGGATGGCCCTGCTTGACCTTGAGGTCGTAGAGCGCATCGCCTTCGAGCCCGTCATAGACAGGCTTGATCGAGCAGAACGAGCCGATCGGGCTCATCTCGGTCATGCCCCAGGCATGGTCGACGGTGACGCCGTATTTCTTTTCAAAGGCCTCGGTCATCGTCCGCGGGCAGGCCGAGCCGCCGATCACCACCCGCTTCAGCGTAGCGAGCCTGCCGCCGGTCGCCTCCAGATGCTGCAGCAGGCCGAGCCAGACGGTGGGCACCGCCGCGGTCAGCGTCACGCCCTCGCCGTTGAGCAAGTCGAGCAGCGAGGCGCCGTCGAGCTTCATGCCGGGCATGACCAGCTTGGCCCCGGTCATCGGCGCCGAGAAGGCGAGCGACCAGCTATTGGCGTGGAAGAGCGGCACCACCGGCATCACCACGGTCCGCGCCGACAGGCCCATATAGTCCGGCTGGGCGCAGGCCATGGCGTGCAGCACATTGGAGCGGTGCGAATAGAGCACGCCCTTGGGCCCGCCAGTCGTGCCGGAGGTGTAGCAGAGTCCCGCGGCGGTGTTCTCGTCGAACTCTCCCCAGGCGAAATCGGCATCGGCCTGCGCGAGCCAGTCCTCGTAAGCGACGGCGTTCCGGAGCGAGGTCTCAGGCATATGCGCGGCGTCGGTCAGGACGATGTAGCGCTCGACCGATGGCAACTTGTCCTGCAGGCCCTCGACCAGCCCAACGAAGGTCAGGTCGAGGAAGAGCAGACGATCCTCGGCATGGTTGATCAGCTGGGCGATCTGCTCGGGAAAGAGCCGCGGATTGACGGTGTGGGTGATCGCGCCGATGCCGCTGATGCCGTACCAGAGCGCAAGATGCCTGTCGGTGTTCCAGGCCAGCGTCGCGACCCGGTCGCCGAGACGGATGCCCTCGCGCGTCAGGCGCTTGCCGATCCTGAGGGCGCTCTGGCGGATCTCGGCATAGGTCGTGCGGCGGAACGGCCCTTCGACACTGCGGGAGACGACCTCACGCGTGCCATGCTGGATCGCCGCGTGGTCAATGATCCGGTGGATCAGCAGCGGCCAATTCTGCATCAGCCCGAGCATGCGTTTCTCCCTGTCGTCCTGCCTCGCTTTTTGGCAGCATAGCCAGCGGACGGCTCGTGGCGAAAGCCCTCGCCTCCGACTTGGAGATGAGTTAGTTTACAAGTAAACGATCTAGGGATGAACGCCTTGTCAGTGCCGCGCCCAATCCCCGCCCCGGAACCCGTCGAGCCCGACCGCGTCTGGTTCCGCTTCATGCGCCTGCACCAGCGCATGCTCGGCCAGATGACCGCGCGTATCCGCGAGCTCGGCCTTTCCATCCCGCAATTCGACCTGCTGTCGACCCTGACCGAGCGCGAGGGCATCAGCCAGAGCGAGCTCGCCGAACGACTCTATGTCACCAAGGGCAATGTCTCCGGCCTGGTCGACCGGCTGGTCCAGGCGGGCCTGGTCGAGCGCCGCGCCATCGTCGGCGACCGACGCTCTTATGCCATGCACCTGACACCGGAGGGCCGCCGACTCGCCGAGGCCGGCATGGCGACGCAGCGCGACTATGTCGCCCAGACGCTCGGCAAGCTGCCGACGGAGGACCTCGCCGAGCTCGACCGGCTGGTCCTGGCCTGGCGCGAGCGCGCCCGCGCTCTCGACACGCCCTGATGTTCGCCGGTCTGGCTTATGCCGGCGGCGGCAATCGCTGCTACTGGCAAGGCGGCTTCTACGAGACCGTCGCGCCTGAGATCGGCCTGAAGCCACGCCGCATCGTCGGCGCCAGCGCTGGGGCCGGGGCGATGCTCTACAATGCGCTTGGGCTCGGCCCAGCCGTGCGCGAAATGCTGCGCGAAGCCTGCACCGGCAGGACGTCCGAGGTCGACTGGGCCGCCTTTCGCCGCGGCGGCCGGCTCTTTCCGGTGGCAGAGATGTATCGCGGCATGCTCGCGACCCTGTTCACGCCGGAGCGGCTGGCGGCGCTGAAAGCCCAGGCCGATTTCCTGATCGCGATCTCGCGGCCGCCGCGCTTCTGGCCGCTGCCCGTCATCACCACGATCGGCATCGGCGCCTACCAGTTGGAGAAGCGCTTCCGCCGACCGGTGCATCCGACCGTCGGCCGGAAACTCGGCTTCCGGCCCGATCTCATCCGCATCGCCGACTGCGCCGATCCCGAGCAATTGGTCGACGCGCTGATGGCGAGCGCCGCCGTGCCGCCCTTCATGCCGGCGGGGAATATCGGCGCCCGTGCCGCGCTCGATGGTGGCCTGGTCGACAGCGCCCCGGCCTGGGCGCTCGCCGAGATGGAGGCGGCCGGCGAGCAGACGCTGGTGCTGCTGACCCGCCCCTTCGCCGAGGTGCCGCAGGTTCAGAACCGCACCTATGTCCGCCCCTCGCAGGTGATCCCGGTCAGCCAGTTCACCATCCGCAACTGGGAGGGCATCCGCTTCGCCTATGAGCTTGGGGTGAAGGACGGCGAGGCGTTCCTGCGGACAGTGGAACGGCGGAAGGCGGGGTAGCGCAGCTAAGGCGATATCATCCACACCGTCATGCTCGCCCTTGTGGCGAGCATCCACGTCTTGAACACCGCATTGCGTCCGGAAAGACGTGGATAGTCGGGACAAGCCCGACCATGACGGGTGCGGTTCCGCCGCCTGCCGCAATGCTCTACGACTTGAGTCCCCTCCGCCGGACCTCCCGATGGGCTCGATCGACCTCACCGCCTCCGCCATCAGCCTGCGCTCCGATCTGCTCGCCAGACGCTTCAGCGCCACGGAACTGCTCGAAGCGACCTTCGCCCGCATCGACGCGCTGAATCCGTCGCTCAACGCCATCGTCGCGCAGGATCGCGAGGCCGCGCGGGCGATGGCAGCTGAGTCGGATCGGCACATCGCCACTGGGCAAGCCCGCCCGCTCGAAGGCCTGCCGATCACGATCAAGGACGCCTTCGACGTCGCCGGCCTGCCCTCCTCCGGCGGCCTGCCGGCCTATAAGGAACGCATCCCGCAGGAGGACGCCGCCGCCGTCGCCCGCCTGCGCGCCGCCGGCGCGGTCATCCTCGGCAAGACCATGGTTCCGGTCTTCTCCGGCGATTTCCAGAGCTACAACCCGGCGCATGGCGTGACCAACAACCCGTGGAATCCCGACTACTCGCCCGGCGGCTCCTCGGGCGGGGCGGCGGTCGCCGTCGCCACCGGCATGAGCGCCTTCGAACTCGGCTCCGATCTCGGCTCCTCGATCCGCTGGCCGGCGCAGGCCTGCGGCGTCTTCGGCCTCAAGACCAGCTGGGGCCTGGTCTCGACCTGGGGCCTGATCCCGCCGCCGCCGGAGCGGCGCACCTTGCGCAATGCCGACCTCGTCGTCGCCGGCCCGATAACGCGTGCGACCGAGGACCTCGACCTGATCCTGCCGGTGCTCATGGGCCCGCGCGATCCGAATGTCGTGGGCGCCGCCCTGCCCGCTCCGCGCAAGACCGAGGCGAAGGGCCTGCGCGTCGCGATCTGGGCGCAGGAGCCGTTCGCACTGGTGACGAAGGAGGTCTCGGATACCGTACGCGAAGCCGGCCGGCGTCTCGCCGAAGCCGGCGCGATCGTCGACGAGACGGCGCGCCCCGGCTTCCGCTTCAGCGAAGCCTATGAGGTCTATGCGCTCTTGAACCACGCCGTCGTCGCCTATGGCTTGCCGCCGAAAGTGCGCGCCCGCATCCAGGCGCAGGCGGCGAAATTCGCGCCCGGCGACCTCTCGCATCAGGCGCTGCAGGCCCGCGGCGCGAGGATGACGCCCGGCCTCTATCAGCAGCTCCATCAGCGCCGCCTCGCCCTGAAGCGACAATGGGCTCGCTTCTTCCAGAACTGGGACGTGCTGCTCTGCCCGCCCGCCCCGGTTGCGGCGCAGAAGCACGACCATCTGCCCGATTTCCACGCCCGCCGGCTCGACATCGACGGCGTCGAGCGACCCTATCTCGACTTCCTGTGCTGGGCGAGCCTTGCCACCGGCTCCGACCTGCCTTCGCTGAGCGCGCCGGTCGGGCTGTCGCGGGCCGGACTGCCGACCGGCGTCCAGATCATCGCCCCCCTCGGCGAGGACCGGACGGCGATCGCGGTCGGGGCGATGCTGGAGAGATTGGGCGGCGGCTATCGCGTGCCACCGGTCGCTGCGTCCTAGCCGTTCAGCCAGTCTGCCAGCGACGGCCGGCGGTTGCCGTCGCGCCCGATCATCTCCGGCGCGGCCAGCATCGCGTTCAGCACCGCCTCCTGCGTCGCTTCGGCGGCGGCACGGAAGGGCAGATCGATCCGGTTCTCGTTGAGCACGGCGAGCGGGACGAGATCGGCCTGCTCGTGATGCGCGATCCGGCCCGCGGTCGAGAACGCGATGGCGATGTCGCCGCTGCCATTGCCCCAGAAGGCGCCGAGCCGCGCCAGACCGGCGCCGCAGCGCCGGGCTATGCGGGTAAGCTGCCGGCTCTCCAATGGCAGGTCGGTCGCCAGGATGATGATCACCGAGCCGCGCTCCGGCGGCTGGACCGGGTTCGCAGCCGGCGGCAGCGGACGGCGCCCGTCTGGCAGGACGAGATCGCCGGCATTGCCGAAATTCGCCTGCACCAGCACGCCGACAGTGAAGCTGCGGCCATCGAGCTCGATCAGGCGTGAGGCCGTGCCGATGCCGCCCTTGAAGCCGAAGGCGCTCATGCCGGTGCCGGCGCCGACCGCACCCTCCTCGACCGGCCCGCCGCTGGCAGCATCGAGCGCCGCTTCCGCATCGGAAACGGTCAGGCGGCGCGCCCTGATATCGGAGAGGAAGCCGTCATTGCATTCGAGCACGAGCGAATTAACGGTCCCGGTGCTGCGGCCGATCTCCGGATTGCCGGCGAGCGCCCGGCCGACCAAGGCCTCGACCCCCGTCGCGACCGAGAAGGTGTTGCCGAGCAGGAGCGGCGTCTCGATCTGGCCGAGTTCGGCGAGCTGCATCAGCCCGGCGCTCTTGCCAAAGCCGTTGATGACATCGACGCCGGCCCTGACCTTCTCGCGGAAGAGATCGCCGCCATGGGGCAGCACCGCGGTGAAGCCGGTGCGGATATCGCCCTCGCGGATCGTGCGGTGGCCGACGGCGACGCCCGATACGTCGGTGATCGCATTGAGCGGCCCCGCCGGCAGCGTGCCGCAGACCAGGCCGTAATCGCGCGCCCGCTTGCTCAAGGGAAGCTCCTGCTCAGGGCTGATCATGTCGCCGCGTTGAACACGGCCTCGATATTGTGACCGTCGGGATCGATGACGAAGGCGGCATAGTAATGCGGGCCATAGTGCGCCCGCACGCCCGGAGCGCCATTGTCGCGGCCGCCCTGCCGGAGCGCGGCGCGATGGAATGCGTCGACGGCCTGCCGATCGGGCGCGGCGAAAGCCACATGGAAGCCCGGCCCCGGCGGCCGCTGCCCGTCCGGGCGATGCTTCAGAGCCAGCGCGTCACCGCCACCCGCAACGCCGTAGCCGACCGCCTGATTGCTCTCGCCGGGCCGAAGGTCGCTCCAGACCCGGACATAGCCGAGCGGCGCCAGCACCGCATCGTAGAATGCGATCGCGCGCTCGATATCGGCCACCCCCAGCGACAGGTGATGCAGCATCGGCCGGTCCGGCGCGCTCACGCCGCGGCCTTGACCTTCGCCACGGTCACCCGCGGCCGGCCACCGGCCAGTTCCTCGCGCAGCACCAGCCGCTCGTCGGCGGCGATCAAGCCGAGCGGCACGTCGTGATCGGGCATGACCGCCGTCGCTGACTTGTTGAGGAAGACGATGACCGGGCGGCTGCCGGCGGCGGCCCAGCGGCGCAGCTGGGTGAGATAGGGTTCCTTGCGCCAGGCCTGCGGCACGCCGGGGTCGAGCTGGACGAAGAGCCAGTTGGTCGCCGGATCCATGGTCAGAACGAAGCGCGCCTTGTCCGGCTTCCATTCCGGGCCGAGGAAGCCCTGCGTCATCCACAGGCAGAAGAAGGCGCGGCAATGGTCCGGTCGGGTCGCGTGGATGCCGCAGCCCCGCCCCGGCAGGCAGTGCTTGCACCAGCTGCCGGCGACGCTCTCCACCGCCGGCACGTCGTAGACCTTGCAGCACAGCGTACAGCTGCCGCAGTCGCGGCCGGGCGCCGGCTGGTTCACCATGCGGGCGGGATCGATCATGAAGGCCTCTTCAAAAACGCGCGGCACCATGCGCATCGCCGTTGTAGCTGGCAAGCCATGATTGGAATCGTTCCAGGTGCGATGTTGCCTTTTTCAGCCCTCATCCCGAGGGCAGCCTTCAGGTTGCGTCGCGAAGGATGCTCCATGGGGCTCCGGGACCATCTTGAGCATCCTTCGAGACGCGATCTGCGATCGTCCCTCAGGATGAGGGCTGCGGGTTGGAGGTCGTCTCAAGATTCCGACGCACAAGCCCCGCCCCGCGCCAGACTCTGCCCCGTCCTGCAGGAAAATCGCTCAGCGCTTGCGCAGGGCGCGGTCTATGCTCGCATAAACGACGCATAAGCATCGGGAGCCGGAAATGCTGACCAACCTCGCCGTCCGCGACATCGAGACCCTCGTCCACCCCTATACCAATCTGGCGGTGCATCGCGAGGTCGGCCCGCTGGTGCTGGAGCGCGGCAAGGGCGTCTATGTCTACGACGTCTCCGGCAAGGACTATATCGAGGGCATGGCCGGGCTCTGGTGCACCTCGCTCGGCTATTCCAACGAGGAGCTCTGCGACGTCGCCTATGAGCAGCTGAAGAAGCTGCCCTTCACCCACATCTTCTCCGGCCGCAGCCACGACCCGGCGATCGAGCTGGCCGAGAAGCTGAAGGAGATCGCGCCGGTGCCGATCTCAAAAGTGTTTTATGGCGCCTCCGGCTCGGATGCGAACGACACCCAGGTCAAGCTGGTCTGGTACATGAACAATGCGCTCGGCCGCCCGAAGAAGAAGAAGATCATCTCACGGCTGAAGGGCTATCACGGCGTCACCGTCGCCTCGGCCTCGCTGACCGGCCTGCCGGCCAACCACACCGATTTCGACCTGCCGCTCCCCGGAATCCTGCACACCTCCAGCCCGCACCATTATCGCTTCGCGCAGCCCGGCGAGAGCGAGCTCGATTTCTCGGCGCGCCTAGCCGCCGAGCTCGACGAGATGATCCAGCGCGAGGGGCCGGACACGGTCGCCGCCTTCATCGCCGAGCCCGTGATGGGCGCCGGCGGTGCGGTCACGCCGCCGGAGGGCTATTTCGAGGCGATCAACGCCGTTCTAGCGAAATACGACATCCTGTTCATCGCCGACGAGGTCATCACCGGCTTCGGCCGCACCGGCGAGATGTTCGGCACGACCACCTACAAGATGAAGGCCGACACGCTGTCCTGCGCCAAGGCGCTGACCTCGGCCTATTTCCCGCTCAGCGCCGTGCTGATCAACGAGCCGGTCTATGAGGTGCTCGTCGACCAGAGCCGGAAGATCGGCACCTTCGGCCACGGCAACACCTATGCCGGCCACCCGGTCGGCTGCGCGGTCGCGGTCAAGACGCTGGAAATCTACCAGCGCGACAAGATCATCGAGCATGTCCGCAAGGTCGCGCCGACCTTCCTGCAGCGTCTCGGCAAGCTCGCCGAGCACCCGCTCGTCGGCGAAGCCCGTGGCGTCGGCCTGATCGGCGGCGTAGAGCTCGTCAAGGACAAGGCGAGCAAGGCGCAGTTCGAGGCCAAGAAGGCCGTCGCCGCCAAGTCGGTCTCCTTCGCCCAGGATGAAGGCGTGATCCTGCGCGCCATGGGCGGCGACCGCGTCGCCTTCTGCCCGCCGCTGGTGATCACCGAGGCCGAGATCGGCGAGATGTTCGACCGCTACGAGCGGGCACTCGCCAAGACGCTAGACTGGGTCAAGGCCGAAGGCCTGCTCGCGGGCTGAAGGCGCACTCTGGAACCACGACGTCATGCTCGCCCTTGTGGCGAGCATCCACGTCTTGGGCACCGCATGCAATTAAGGAAGACGTGGATGGTCGGGACAAGCCCGACCATGACGGAAGAAAGTGGCCAACGCTGATTTCAGCCACCCCTGCGAAACTGTGCCAAAGCTGACCAAGGCCTCGGTGTGACGATGAAAACGTCACAACAAATTCAAAATGCCGCCGCCGGCCCGACCCGATCGGCAGCGACATTGATGGTGCTGACGGCCCAGGAACCGTCGGCGCCCACAACCGGAAACCGAGGATCATGTCTACGCATAAGCCGCGCCACCCCGCGCACCGTTCCGCCAGCTTCCATGATGCCAGCGCCCGGGAGGCCTATGCATCGCGCTTCCGTCCGATCGCGATTCCTGCCATTGTCGCGGGAACCCGCTGGACCCCGGCCGCGTTGACCTCGCAGCACAGGGACGTTCCGGCGCTCCTGCGCAACGGTTTCGAAGATTGATACGACGACCTCCGACTGAGACCCAAAATGCTTGACCGGCGCAGAGTCCTGCAGACTCTCGCCGGTCTTTTTCTGTCCAGCGTCGGGCTCGGCGGTTATGCCTATGCTTGGGAGCCGACCCATCAGGGCGTGACCCGCTACAGGCTGAAGCCCACCCGCTGGCCGGAGGGGCGGAAGCTGCGCCTCGCCGTGCTCACGGACCTGCATGTCGGCGGCCCGCATATGCCGGTCGCGCGCGTCCGCGAGATCGTCGACCAGACCAACGCGCTGCAACCGGACCTTACCCTGCTGGTCGGCGATTTCGTCGCCAGCCGCACTCGCCGTTCCGGTGACCCGGCACCAGCGGAATGGGCGGCCGAGCTCGCCCGGCTGCGGGCACCGGCCGGGCGCTTCGCCGTCCTCGGCAATCATGACTGGTGGCAGGACGAGCGCGCGCAGCGGGAGCTCAAGGGGCCGACCCAGTCCACCATTGCGCTCGAGGCCGTCGGTATTCCCGTGCTGGAGAACCGGGCGGTCAGGCTCGAGACCAGAGCCGGACCGCTCTGGATCGCCGGGCTGGGGGATCAGGAAGCATTCGTGCTGCGCCGCCGCCCACGCGGGTTCCGCTATGGCGTCGATGACCTCCCCACCACGCTCGCCATGGTCGAGGACGACGCGCCGCTGATTCTGATGGCGCACGAGCCCGACATCTTCGCCGAAGTCCCTGACAGGGTCGACCTCACCCTGTCAGGCCACACCCATGGCGGGCAGGTCAGGCTGTTCGGCTGGTCGCCGATCGTGCCGTCGCACTACGGCAACCGCTATGCCTATGGCCATGTCCAGGAGAACGGCCGCGACCTCGTCGTCTCGGCCGGGCTCGGCACCAGCAAGCTGCCGATCCGGCTGGGCGCGCCGCCGGAGATCGTGCTGATCGAATTGGGGTGAACGCCCCCGTCATTGCGAGGAGCAAAGCGACGAAGCAATCCAGAAGGGCTCGCTCTGCCGCACTGGATTGCTTCGCGGAGCCTGTCCTCGGACCTGCCGAAGGCAGGACCCGGGGGCTCGCAATGACGGTGAAGCGACGACGCCCTTAGCGAACGATGACCTTCCCGCCGACCTGGGCGCGGTTGTAGAGGTCGATCGCATCGATATTGCGCATCCGGATGCAGCCGGACGAGGCCGAGCGGCCAATCGTCTCCGGCTCATTGGTGCCGTGGATGCGATAAAGCGTGTCCTTGCCGTTCTGGTAGAGATAGAGCGCGCGGGCGCCGAGCGGGTTCTCCGGCCCGCCCTCCATGCCGCCGGCGCGCGGCGCCAGATGCGGCCAGCGCGCGATCATCTCGGCCGGCGGCGTCCAGCGCGGCCACTCGGCCTTGCGCTGCATCACCGCGGTGCCGGTCCAGCCGAAGGCCTCGTCGCCGGTGGCGACGCCGTAGCGGATCGCCTTCTTGTTCGGCAGCACGAAGTAAAGGTACTTCTCGGTCGTATCGACCACGATCGTGCCGGGCTCTTCGCCGGTCGGATCGTTGATCTCGTAAGGCAGATGCGTGATCTGCGTCTCGAAATTCGGGACGAGCGCCATGTATTCGGCATCGCGTGCCGAGAGCGATGGGGCATGAACCGTCTTGTACTGGCAGGCGCCAAGAAGCACCGACAAGCCGAGCACCACAACGAAAGTCTGCTTCATGGGTTCCACCGCCGGCATCGAGACGATGCTCGTTATGATGAATGCTTCGTTAAAAAACGGTGACCCGACAAGGCACGGCCCGGGTCGAACACGACCCGGTCTTACGGCGCAAACGTATTTCAGGCAATGAAGTTCCAGCGCTGCTCTGGCGTCTTGCTGCGGTGCAGTGACAATATGGTCACGCTTGCGGCCTACCCGGTTCGGCCTGTTCCTTGACTTCGGAGACCTTCCTGTGACGACGCTCCTGATCAGCCACCCGTCCAGCCTGCGCCATGCCACGCCGCAGGGTCATCCCGAGCGCGCCGACCGGATTCGAGCTGTCGAGCAGGCCCTGGAAGACGAGCGTTTCGCGCTCCTGCAGCGCGTCGAGGCTCCGGAAGGCACGCTTGCCCAGGTCGAGCTCTGCCACCCGGCCGCCTATGCGCAGGCGATTTCCGAAGCGGCGCCGCAGCAAGGCCTCGTCCAGATCGACGCAGACACCATCATGTCGCCAGGCACGCTCTCCGCGGTGCTGCACGGCGTCGGCGGCGCCGTCCATGCCGTCGACGAGGTGATGTCCGGGCGCGTCGACAACGCCTTCAGCGCCATGCGCCCTCCCGGCCACCATGCCGAGAGCGAAAAGGCAATGGGCTTCTGTTTCTTCAACAACGCCGCCATCGCCGCCCGCCATGCGCAGCGGGTTCATGGCGCCGAGCGCGTCGCCATCGTCGACTGGGACGTCCATCACGGCAACGGCACACAGGAGATCTTCTGGGGCGATGCCAGCGTGCTCTATGCCTCGACCCATGAGATGCCGCTCTATCCGGGCACCGGCGCCCCGTCCGAGCGCGGCGAGCATGGCACCATCGTCAACGCGGCACTCAGGGCCGGCGACGGCAGCGACGCTTTCCGCGACGCTTTCGAGAGCGCGATCCTGCCCCGGCTCGCGGATTTCCGGCCCGATCTCGTGATCATCTCGGCCGGCTTCGACGCGCATTGGCGCGACCCGCTCGCCAACATCAACCTGAAGGAGCCTGATTTCGCCTGGGCGACACAGAAATTGATGGAGATCGCCGACCGCCATGCCGCCGGTCGCATCGTCTCGATCCTGGAAGGCGGCTACGACCTCGAAGGCCTGTCGAAATCGACCGCCGCCCATGTCATGGCGCTGATGCGGGGGTGAATCCCGCAGCCCTCATCCTGAGGAGCAGGCGGGAGCCTGCGTCTCGAAGGATGCTCCAGCTCGCGAAGATGGCGCCCTCTGGATCATCCTTCGAGGCGTGCCTGCGGCGCTCCTCAGGATGAGGGCTGAGTTATGGCCGCTCACTCCAACGGCGCGGTCTCGGCGATCTCGATGCCGAAGCCGGAGAGACCGACGAAGGCGCGAGTCGAGGAGGCCAGGTTGACGATCGAGGCGACGCCGAGATCGCGCAGGATCTGGGCGCCGAGGCCGACCTCGCGCCATTGCTGCGAGCGCAGCGCATCCGAGCCTTCCTCGCCCTCGACGCTCTTGATCGGCACGCCGGCCGAGCCGTCGCGCAGATAGACCAGCACGCCCTTGCCCTCCTGCTGGAAGCGGCGCAGCACGCACTGGATCGAGGACGCCCCGCCGAGCACGTCGGCGACGACACTGGCGCGGTGCAGCCGAGCCGGGACCTTCTCGCCGTCGCCGAGCTTGCCCATGACGAAGGCGAAATGCTGGGTGTCGTCGAACGGCGTCACATAGACATGGCCGGTCATCTCGCCGAACTCGGTCTTGACCGGGAAGGAGTGCACCCGCTCGACCAGCTTCTCGCGCGCCTGGCGATAGGCGATGAGGTCGGCGACGGTGATCTGCTTGAGATTGTGCTTCTGGGCGAAGGCGGTGATCTGCGGGCCCTTCATCACCGTGCCGTCATCATTGGCAAGCTCGCAGATCACGCCGACAGGCGGCAGCTCGGCGAGCTTGCAGAGATCGACGGCGGCCTCGGTATGGCCCGAGCGCATCAGCACGCCGCCATCCTTGGCGATCAGCGGAAAGACATGGCCGGGCCGGACGAAATCGGCGGCGCCCATATTGCCATTGGCGAGCGCACGCACCGTATTGGTGCGCTGCTCGGCCGAGATGCCGGTGGTCAGCCCATGCTTGACGTCGACGGTGATGGTGAAGGCGGTGCCGAGCGGAGCATCATTGGAGGAGACCATCGGGTCGAGCCGCAAACGGCGCGCCTCGCCCGCCGTCAGCGGCGCGCAGACGATGCCGCAGGTGTTGCGGATGATGAAGGCCATCTTCTCCGGCGTGCAGAGCGAGGCGGCGACGATCAGATCGCCCTCGTTCTCGCGGTCGTCGTCATCGGTAACGATGACGATCTCGCCGCGCGCGAAGGCTTCGACGGTCTCGGCGACATTGCTTGCGGTCATGGCAGCCTCGCGCGGGCCCTGCAGGCCCAGGAAGTCGTTGGGGGTGACGGCGCCGCCGGTCGCGGCGGTGATGCGCTCGGCACTCTCGCGCGAAATCCAGGCAGTGGGATCGTTGCAGAGCGCCGTGACGCTGGCAGGCGACAGGCCGACCTGCCGCGCGAAGGCGCTGCGGGCGGTCTTGGTTTGCTGGAGCCAGACGTCGAGCTTCATGACGCCAAGTTAGTACGGCTCCACTTCATTCGCAATGAAGAGCGTAAGATTTTTTAGTGATACTGAAATGACTATTCCAAGCCGTCATGGTCAGGCTTGATCCGACCATCTCGGAAACCAGAGGCATCTCGTCACGAGATTCTCGGGTCAAGCCCATGGCTGTCCGGTTCACTGAACGCAGGCGTTGGAGCCTCTATCCTTGGAGGGTTGGAGAGCCGCGACAGGCTCTCTCTCCCGGAACGGGGGAGAGATGGAGAGGGGGCCGGCGCAACATCCGGCCAGTCCGGCTCTGCTCCCTCCCAAACCCTCCCCCGTTCCGGGAGAGGGCTTCCGCGCATGTCCGTCCGGTGTCGCTGACTGAAAGAGTCGAGATCCCTTGAGTTTTCCGGCACACAGTCGGGTTGAGCCGGACAGCCGCGGGGCAAGCCCGAGAATGACGCCTGTGGTCACCCCTCGAACGGCCAGCGCGGCTCGATCACGCCGACCTGCGCGCGATGGCGCAAGAACTGGTCGGCAAGAACGCAAGCGACCATCGCCTCGCCGACCGGCACGGCGCGGATGCCGACGCAGGGGTCGTGCCGGCCCTTGGTGAACATCTCGGTCTCGCCGCCGGTGCGGTTCACCGTGGCGCGGGGCGAGAGGATCGACGAGGTCGGCTTGACCGCGAAGCGCGCCACGATCGGCTGGCCGGTCGAGATGCCGCCCAGGATGCCGCCGGCATGGTTCGACAGGAACAGCGGCTTGCCGTCATTGCCGGCGCGCATCTCGTCGGCATTCTCCTCGCCGGAGAGCTCGGCCGCGCCGAAACCGTCGCCGATCTCGACACCCTTGACCGCGTTGATGCTCATCAGCGCCGCGGCGATCTCGGCGTCGAGCTTGCCGTAGATCGGCGCGCCCAGCCCCGCCGGCACGCCCTCGGCGACGACCTCGAGCACCGCCCCGATCGAGGAGCCGGACTTGCGGATGCCGTCGAGATAGTCGGCGAAGCGCTCGGCCGCCTTGGCGTCCGGGCAGAAGAACGGGTTGTTGCCGACCTCGTCCCAGTCCCAGTTGCCGCGGTCGATCTTGTGCGGGCCCATCTGCACGAGCGCGCCGCGCACCACCATGCCCGGCACGACCTTGCGGGCGATCGCCCCGGCCGCGACCCGCATCGCCGTCTCGCGCGCCGAGGAGCGGCCGCCGCCGCGATAGTCGCGGATGCCGTATTTCACGTCATAGGTGAAATCGGCATGGCCGGGCCGGTACTTGTCCTTGATCTCGGAATAGTCCTTCGAGCGCTGGTCGACATTGTCGATCATCAGCCCGATCGAGGTTCCCGTCGTGACCTGCTCGCCATCGCTCTCGCGCGCGAAGACGCCGGAGACGATACGGACCTGGTCCGGCTCCTGACGCTGCGTCGTATAGCGCGACTGGCCGGGCCGGCGCTTGTCGAGGTCGCGCTGGATCTCGGCCTCGCTCAACGGGATCAGCGGCGGGCAGCCATCGACGACGCAGCCGATCGCAGGCCCATGGCTCTCGCCGAAGGTGGTGACGCGGAAGAGATGGCCGAAAGTGTTGTGCGACATGAGGACCCGACGAACTGAAGCGCTGGCTTCTTATCTCGTTTCCGGCAGCGGCGGCAGCCCCTGAAACGGGTCGAGCACGGAAACGCCCAAGGGCGCGAAATGCCGGAGGTTTCGGGTCAGCACGGTCAGGCCGTGCGCCTGCGCCGTCGCGGCGATGGCGATGTCCTCGAAACCAGGACGATGCGCCCGCGCCCGATCCAGCAAGTCTCCAGCGAGATGCGCGCAGCGCAGATCGAACGGCAGGACTTTCTCCCCATAGAAGTGTTCGACCGCCTGCCACCATTCGCGGAGCGAACGTGCCTTGGCGCTGGCGCCTTCCCGCTCGGCTTTTGCGACACCCGCCGCCACCTCGGCGGCGGTGATGACCGACAGAAAGAGATGTGGGCTCGCCTGATCGAGCCAGATGGCCAGGTCTTTCGCGTCCGCTCGCTTCGAGGGGGCGAGCGCCGAGATCACATTGGTGTCGACCAGGAACATCAGAGATCGACGGGCGAGCGCAGCTCTCCGCTTCGAGCGGGAATGTCCTCCGCATCGCCCGGAAAGGCCGCGAGCAGGCGCCCGAAGCTCGGTGCGCGTGCGAGCCGCTCATAGTCCTCGAACGACAGGATGACCGCATCCTTGCGGCCATGGCGCGTAATGATCGACGGGGTTCCCCGGACCGCCTGATCGACCACCGCCGACAGCGTCGCCTTCGCATCCTTGAGCTGGATTTCCCGCATCGCGACCTCCGATATGACCACTGTAGTCATATATTGTCGAAATGGCTGCGGGCAAGACTATCAGCTAGGTCGAGCGATGAGCGGCAGGCCGCTCGCCTAGTACCCCGCTCGCCGGCACGGCCGGCGCGCCTTCCCAGCGGGTGTTCGCCGGCAGGTTCTCGCCCTTCATGATCACGGTGAGCAGGCCGATCTGGGCGTAGTCGCCGACATGGGTGTCGTAGAGCACGGTCGCGCCGGCGCCGACGCAGACGCCTTTGCCGAGCGTGACCTTGCCGACCTTCATCACCCGGTCCTCGTAGAGATGGGTCTGCAGCGCGGAATGGGCGTTGACGGTGCAGAAGTCGCCGACCTTGATGCAGTCGAACTCGGTGATGTCAGTCGAGTCCAGCCAGACGCCCTGGCCGTATTGCGCGCCGAACAGGCGCAGGAACCAGGGCAGGAACGGCGTGCCGCGCAGATAGTCGAACAGCACCTTGCCGCCCAGGCCCCAATAGAGCACGGCGATCGCCTCGGTGCGCATCGCCCAGAACGACCACATCGGCTTCATCACCGGCTTGTAGACGCCCATCAGCAGCCATTTCATCAGCGCGCAGATCAGCGCCTGGGTGATAGCGATGACCACGGCACAGCCCATGAAGGCGAGAACGAGGCCGGCCCAGTCGCGATCGAATATCTTCTGCTGCAGCACGAGGTCGACCGCGATGGTGCCGAAGGTGATGAACAGCATCGCCGGGAAGGAGGTGTGCAGCGCCTCGAAGCCGGCGCGCGCCAGCTTCTTGCCGAGCGAGGGCTTGTAGGTCCAGTCGGCTCCGAGATCGACCTTCTGCCGCGTCGGCAGCTTGATCGGCGGCGAGCCGAACCAGGTGTCGCCGGCGCTCATCAGCTCGTTCGCCGGCGGCTTCGACTTGATGCCGATCAGCACCTTGTCGGGAATCACCGCACCCGGCGGCACGACCGCATCGTTGCCGACGAAGACCTGCTCGCCGGTGCGGGTCATGTCGAGGCGCATATAGCCGCGCCGCATGTCCTCGTCGCCGAAGATCACCTCGTCGGCGATGAAGTTGCCGGCGCCGATCCCGGTGATGTCGTAGCGCCCCGAGAGATTGGTCGAGATCTCGGCGCCCTGCCCGATCCGTGCGCCCATCATCCGGTACCAGAAGCGCATATAGATCGTCGCGAACAGCGAGGACAGCGTCTCCAGCGTCACCTCGGTCGCCAGCGCCACCGTCCATTTGCGGGCGTAGAAGCCCGAATGGATCGAATAGGTGCCGGAGGAGACGCGCGGCAGGATCGCCCAGCGCAGCGCGCAAATCAGGAAGACCGTGACGGTGATGAGCCCGATCGCCGTCGGCCAGGTCAGGATCGGCAGATACCAGAGATAGCTGACGTCGGACCAGGTCGCGACCCAGTTGTCGATCTTGTCGAACAGCCAGAAGGCCGGGAAGATCGGCAGCAGGCTGATCGGCGGCAGCACGATCAGCATGACCACGTAGAACAGCGTCATCGCCGCCCGGCGCCCAGCGCTCGCTTCGGCCTGAGGCGGCAGGGACTCGAGATCGACCGTGCCGGTCTTGCGGGCGGGTGAACCGTCCCAGATCTCGGCCGTGCCGACGGTCGCGCCGGGCGCGATCGCGGTGAGGTCCCCGATTTCGGCATGGTCACCGATGGTGCAGCCATGGCCGAACACAACCGAGGAGCCGGCATAGACGTCCTTGCCGATCGTGATCCTGCCGATGATGAAATCGGCGCCGATCGCCTCGGCATTGGCGAAGGTGGTCTTCGATCCCAGCGTCGTGCCGTCGCCCAGCTCGACCAGGTCGACCGCGCCGGCCTCGTAATCGGAGATGATGACGTCGCGCCCGACCTTGGCGCCGAGCAGGCGCCAGTAGAAGCGCATCACCGGCGTGCCCTGCAGCCATTTGATGTGCACCAACCCGGCGACGCGCGAGGCGAACCACCAGCGGAAGTAATAGACGCCCCAGAGCGGATAGGTCCCAGGCTTGGTCCGGCCGAGCACCAGCCATTTCAGGCCGATCGCGATGAAACCGGTGACGATGGTGATCGCGACATAGATGCCGAGCAACGCAAAGACCTGCGCCATCGCCGACAGCTCTTCGCCCGAGAGTAGCATGTAGCTGACGAAGATGCCGAGCCATTGCGCCGTCGACAGGCTGATGATGATCGGCAGCGCGATTGCCTGGGCCAACCCGCAGAGGAAGCGGCGGCGCAGCGGCGGCGGCGTGAAGGAGAGGTCCTCCTCGGCCCGCACGCCACGCGCATCGAGCAGTTCCGCCATCGCCCGCAAGGTGCGCGCGCCATAGACGTCCTGCAGGGTGATGCCGGCATAGGCCGGCGTCTCGCGCACGATCGAGATGAAGCGCGCCGCCAGCAGCGAATGGCCGCCCAGATCGACGAAGAAGTCGGCCTCGAGCGGCAGCGCCTGCGCGCCGAGCACGCGCTTGGCCGCGTCGAGCAGCGCAGCCTCGGTCTCGTTGCGCGGCGGCTCCTGCTCGCCGCTCGCGGCCGGCGCCGTCAACGGCGCAGCCTTCAGCATCTTGCGGTCGACCTTGCCCGAGACCATGCGCGGCAGCGAGCCAACCGGCTCGAAATGCGCCGGGATCATGTAGGGCGGCAGCTTCTCGCGCAGCGATGCCCGCAGCACCGAGCCCTCGATCTGTACGCCGGGCTCGCCGACCAGGAAGGCGACGAGCCGCTCGATGCCGTCATCACTGCGCAGCACCACGGCGGCCTGGCTGATGCCGGCCTCGTCGGACAAGGCCGTCTCGATCTCGCCGAGCTCGACGCGGAAGCCGCGGATCTTGACCTGGTCGTCGATTCGGCCGTGGAAGACGATGTTGCCGTTCTCGTCGAGGCTGACGGCATCGCCGGAGCGGTAGAGGATCGGATCGCCGCCGCTGCCGCCGAACGGGTTGGCGATGAACTTCTCGGCCGTGAGCTCGGGCCGCAGATGATAGCCCTTGGCGACGCCCGGCCCGCCGATCAGCAGCTCGCCCTGCTGGCCGACGCCGGTCAGCTTCATCTCCTCGTCGACGATATAGGCGGTGTAGTTCGGGATCGGCTTGCCGATGGTGACGGTCTCGCCCGGCTCGACCGGGGCGGCCGTCGCCACCACCGTCGCCTCCGTCGGCCCGTAGGTGTTGAAGATGCGCCGGTCGGGTTTCGACCATTTCTGCACGATCGAGGGCGGCAACGCCTCGCCGCCGAGCAGGATCAGTTTCAGCGATGGCACGTCGGCCGGCAGGATGCCGAGCAAAGTCGGCACCGTGTCGATCACGGTGACGCCGGCCTCGGTCAGGATCGCCGGCAGCTTCTCGGCGTCGCCCATCATCTGCGGCGTCGCGACGAACAGGGTCGCGCCGACGAGATAAGGCGTCCAGATTTCCTCCATCGACAGATCGAAGGCAACGGAGGCGCCCTGGAAGACGACATCGTCCGGCCCCATGCCGTAGAGCGCGTTCCCCGAGCGCAAGAAATGGCAGATGTTGCGCTGGCTGATGACGATCGCCTTGGGCGTACCGGTCGAGCCCGAGGTGTAGATCAGATAGGCGGGATGGTCGGGGGTCAGCCCCACTGCCCGCGCTGGCATCGCCTGACCGTCGCTGGCCTGTGCGAGTTGCTGCGGGCACCAGACCTTGCGTTCGGTGGCTGCAGCACGCGCTTTCCAGTCGGTCTGCGTCACCAGCCCCTTGGCGCTGGCATCGTTGAGGCAGATGGCGATGCGCTCGACCGGCGCCTCGGCGTCGAAGGGCAGCCAGGCGGCGCCCGACAGCGTGATCGCGATCTGCGCCACCAAGAGCTCGATGCCGCGCGGCATCCAAAGGCCGACCATGTCGCCCGGCCCGACGCCGGACAGCGCGAGCCCGCGCGCCTGCGCCTGCGCCTCCGCCCAGACCTGCGCATAGCTCAGCCGCCGCTCGCCGCAGATCAGCGCCGGGTGGTCTGGGCGCGCGGACACACTCGCTGCAAAGATCTCGGCGAGCACCTCGTCGCGCAGCAGCTCTGGCCGCTTTTCGCCCGCCAGCATGGCGAGCGCGGTCGCGCTCGAATCGGCGATGCCGGCCGAAACTGTGGTGATGTCGTTCATCTTGCCCCGTCGAGATCCGGACCGGCGCCCGGACCACTCTCACGCCGGCCGTCTCCCCGTGACGACGCGTCCGCCAGTCCCCCGGCCGGCCCCGCAGCCGCGCGGGTCCTCACCAGCCGATCATACCTGCGAAGGTGTGGCTGAACCGAGGCTGAACGGCAAGCGGGAAGACGGGACGCGGTTAAGCAGTGGCGCGCATTTGCGCCCGACTGTCACATCCAGGCCCCTTACATCCAAGTCGCCTTGCCGCCCTCGACCACCAGGATCTTGCCCTGCCAGATCTCGACGCGCGCCGCATCGGCCGTGCCGACCGCACCGATCAACGCCAGCACCGCCCGCGCCACGCCGCCATGGCTGACCATCACCGTGTCCGGCGCCAGCCCTTCCAGCACCGGCCGGATGCGCTCGGCCAGCATGCGGTAGCTCTCGCCGCCGGGGGGCACGAAGCCCCATTTGTCGCGCTCGCGGGCTTGGGCGCGCTCACGCTCGCTCGCATTCGCACTCTTGCGGATTTCGCGCCAGGTGAAGCCTTCCCAGTCGCCGAAGGTCAGTTCGCGCAGGCGCTCGTCGATACGGAACGCTTCGGGCGGCAGGTCGAGCTCGCGGCGCAGGATCGTCATAGTCTCCCGCGCCCGCTCCATCGGCGAGCAGATATAGTCGACGCTGGCGTAATCGGGCGTCAGCGCCTTGAGCCGGCGCGCCGCCTCCTCCGCCTGCATGCGGCCGAGGGCGTTGAGCGGAATGTCCTTGCCGCCCTGCAGCCGCCCCTCCCGATTCCAGTCGGTTTCGCCGTGGCGGACAAGGAAGAGGCGACCGGGAATCGTCAGCGGAATCATGCTTCGCCTCATGCACGCTGCCGACAGCAAGGTCAAAGCGGCGAAAGCGCCGCAGGTCCCATCCTCACCGTCTCGTGAGCTTTGTGGTGGCCGCGTCCCGAAGGCCTGTGTAAGAGGCAGGCAATCGCACCGACATGATCGCCGCATGACCGCCACGCTGACATTGCCGGATGGCCGCAGGCTCGACCTCGGCGGAAGGCCCCTGCTGATGGGCGTGGTCAACGTCACCCCGGATTCCTTTTCCGATGGCGGCCTCTTCGCCGACCCCGCGGTCGCCGTGGCGCATGGGCTGAGGCTGGCGCGGCAGGGCGCCGATATCGTCGATGTCGGCGGCGAATCGACACGGCCGGACCATACCCGCCTCGATGCGGCAAGCGAGCTCGCCCGGGTCATGCCGGTCATCACCGGCATCGCCGCGCAGAGCGACATCCCGATCTCGATCGACACCTACAAGGCCGAGGTCGCCGAGGCCGCGCTCAAGGCCGGCGCCTCGATCGTCAACGATGTCTGGGGCGCGCAGCGCGAGCCCGCGATCGCCGGCGTCGCGGCGCGCCATGGCGCTCCCATCGTCCTTATGCACAACCGCGAGGAGGTCGATCCCGAGATCGACATCCTCAACGAGGTCCTGCGCTTCCTCGAGCGCTCGATCGCGATCGCCATCGAAGCTGGCGTGCCGCGCAGCCAGATCGTCGTCGATCCCGGCATCGGCCGCTTCGGCAAGACCGCCGAGCAGTCGCTACTGCTGATGAAGCAGCTTCGCCGCATCAGTGAGCTCGGCTGCCCGGTCCTACTCGGCGCCTCGCGCAAATCGGTGCTCGGCCACGTCATCGGCAAGACGGTCCCGGCTCAGCGCGTCGCCGCCAGCATCGCCGCGCATCTCTACGGCGTCACCCAAGGCGCCGCCATTATCCGCGCCCATGACGTCGACGAGCATGTCGACGCCCTGAAAATCTGGGCGGCGATCGGAGCAGCACAATGAGCGCGACCGGACAGATCTTCATCGAGGCGCTCGACCTCTACGCCTATCATGGCCATTTCGCCGAGGAGGGCCGGCTCGGCCAGCGCTTCTCGATGGACCTGGTGCTCGACTGCGACCTGCGGGCCTCCTCGCTCAGCGACGACATCGCCGACACCGTCGACTATGGCGAGGTCGTCGGCCTGGTGACGCGCACCTTCTCGGCCAAGCGCTTCAAGCTGCTTGAGGCGGCGGCGCGGGCGCTGGCAACCGCGATCCTGGCGGAATACCCGACGGTGACCCGTGTCGCCGTCACCTTGCGCAAGCCGGCCCCGCCGATTCCGGGCCGGATGGAATCGGTCGGCATCAAGCTGGATTTCACGCGTGACGGTTGAAGCGACGCTCGGGCTGGGCGGCAATCTCGGCGATCCCGTGGCGGCCTTCGCCGCGGCGCTGGCACGGCTGCGCGCCCATGCCGCCGTCGAGCTGAAGGCCGCTTCTTCAGTCTGGCGCACCGCGCCCTGGGGCAAGCTCGACCAGCCGGAATTCCGCAACATGGCGGTGCTGATCGAGACGTCCCTCTCGGCCGAGGACCTGCTATCGCTCTGCCTCGACATCGAGCGTCAGAGCGGCCGCGAGCGGCGCGAGCGCTGGGGGCCGCGCACGCTCGACATCGACATTCTGACCTATGGCAACGTGGTCATCGACCGGCCCGGCCTGCAGATCCCGCATCCGCGCATCGCCGAGCGCGCCTTCGTGCTGGCGCCGCTGGCGGAGATCGCGCCGGGGATCGTGATAGGGGAACGCAGCGTCGCTGAACTCTTCGCGGCGATCGCCAGCGATGATGTCAGCCGCGATGCCGAGGGCATGACGCGGCTGAAAGCGATGCTGACATCTCAGCCGGGCTGAACGCTCACTCGCCCTTGTCGAGCGAGATGTCCGGCGCGGTCGGCACCTTCATGCCGACGACATGGTAGCCGGCGTCGACATGCATGATCTCGCCGGTGATGCCGCGCGACATGTCGGAGACCAGGAACACCGCGGTCTCGCCGACCTCCTCGATGGTGACTGTGCGGCGCAGCGGCGAGTTGTACTCGTTCCACTTCAGGATGTAGCGAAAATCACCGATGCCGGAGGCCGCCAGCGTCTTGATCGGCCCGGCCGAGATGGCGTTGACGCGGATTTTCTGCGGGCCGAGATCGGCGGCGAGATACTGCACGCTCGATTCCAGCGCAGCCTTGGCCACGCCCATGACGTTGTAGTGCGGCATCCACTTTTCGGCGCCGTAATAGGTCAGCGTCAGCAGCGAGCCGCCATCCGGCATCAGCTTCTCGGCGCGCTGAGTGATCGCCGTGAAGGAATAGCAGGAGATCAGCAGCGACTTCGAGAAATTGGCCTCGGTCGTGTCGACATAGCGGCCGGTGAGCTCGTCCTTGTCGGAGAAGGCGATGCAGTGGACGACGAAGTCGAGCTTGCCCCAGAGCTTCTCGATCTCAGCGAAGACCGCATCGATCGATGCCCCGTCGGTGACGTCGCAATGGCCGACGACATGGCCGCCAAGCTGCTGCGCCAGCGGCTCGACCCGCTTCTTCAAGGCGTCGCCCTGATAGGTGAAGGCGAGCTCGGCGCCGGCATCCGCGGCCGCCTTGGCGATGCCCCAGGCGATCGAGCGGTTGTTGGCGACGCCCATGACGAGACCGCGCTTGCCCCGCAGGAGGTTGGCGGTCGGGGCGGCGCTGCTGGATTCAGGCATCTGAGACCTTCGAACTGGACGAACCGGCAAAAGAGAACCGGACGGTCTCTTAACCGAGGCGGTCGAAGGGTGGAAGCGCCCTGTGCCGAAATCCTGTTCAGCCCGCGCGCGCCTTCATCAGCGCGGTCAGCTCGGCATCCTCAGCCGGCATCTCGATGTCGATCGAGACGAAGAGGTCGCCATGCTCGCCCTTCTTCGCGCCCGGCAGCCCCTTGCCACGCAGGCGGAACTGGCGCGTCGTGCCGGTCAGCGGCGGTACCTTCATCTCGACGGCGCCTGACAGCGTCGGCACATGAATCGGCCCGCCCAGCACGGCGGTCGCGAGCGGCACCGCGACGCGCGCGCGCAGGTTGATGCCGTCTATCGTGAAGCGGGAATCGGGCCTCACCTTGATCGTCATCAGCACGTCGCCGGCCTCGCCGGTGAGCGGATGAGTCTGGCCGAGGCCGCGCAGGCGCATGACCTTGCCGTCGGCGACACCCTCGGGGATCGTCACCTCGACCTCGCGCCCGCCGGGCAGCTTCACCCGGCGCGTGCCGCCATTGACCGCTTCGGCCAGGCCGACTTCCAGCGTGAAGCTCTGCTCCGGCGGCTTCTGCGGCGCGCTCTGCCGGCCCCGGGCACCGCCGCGCCTGGCGGCCTCGCCGAAGAGCGAGCCGAAGATGTCGGCGGGGTCGAAGCCGGGATCGCCGCCACGGCCGAAAGGCGCGCCGCCGCCGTCGAAATTGAACTCGAAGCCGCCATGCTGCGCCCCGCGGCGTCCCGCGCCCATGCCCTCGAAACCGGAGAAGCGCGGCTTGCCCTCGGCATCGATCTCGCCGCGGTCGAATTGCTTGCGCTTGTCGGCGTCGCCGAGGACCTCATAGGCGGTGTTGAGCTCGGAGAATTTTTCCTGCGCCTTCGGGTCGCCCTGGTTGCGGTCGGGGTGCAGGTCCTTGGCGCGGCGGCGATAAGCCTTCTTGATCTCGGCCTCATCAGCCGATTTCGCCACGCCCAGAACCTGATACGGATCACGCATTCAAACACACCCCCGGAGGCTTCGTATTCCGGCGTACCGGAACCGCCCCCTAGATGGGAAGACTGTGGCGTAGTTGCAACAGGCCTAGGCCGCGCCTTTCCACGGCTTGGCATCTTTTACAGCCCATTCGCCGCCGGACGGACGACAGGCCGTGCCCTGCAGCTTTACCGGGCCGGTCTGCAAGATCATCGAGGCCAGGAACGCCCGGCAGATCTCGTCCGATTTCAGGAACGGCCCGCCGACCGGGGTGAAGACGCCCTTCATGCCGCTCTGGGCATTGTCCCAGGAAACCGGCGCACCGTTGCCCTGCGGGTCGAGCGCCAGCGCCATCGCACCTTCCGCCCGGCGCCAGTCCTCGGGGCCGAGATCGGGCGCGAGCGTGGTGAGCGGGCTCCTGCCCTCCACGGCCCGCGCCGGCAGCACCGAGGCGGTGGTCATCGCGACCTCGTCCTCGGCCTTGCTCGACAGGCCCATGATCGGGAAGGAGATCGAGCAGCCGGCTGAAACCAGCGCAAGCAGGACCGCGCCGGCGAGCGATGCCCCGCATGCAAGGGGACTGCGCTCACGCGGCCTCTGGCTCCGCTGCGCGCGGGGCTTATATATGTCTGCCAAATCAAACCGCATTACGGATCGCGCTCGCCCAACGCTTCCCAAAAACCTTCGAGGATTAAGCACGTGAATGCGTTAATGAGCGGTGACTTCACCGAAGCGAGCGAGCCTTTCGCCCTGTTCGAAAGCTGGCTGGATGAGGCCAAGGCCTCCGAGCCCAACGACCCCAACGGCATGGCGCTCTCGACGGTCGACGCCGACGGCATGCCCAATTCGCGCATGGTCCTGCTCAACGGCCGCAGCCCCGAAGGCTTCGTCTTCTACACCAATACCCAGAGCCAGAAGGGCGAGGAACTCGCCGGCCAGCCCAAGGCGGCGGCGCTGTTCCACTGGAAGAGCCTGCGCCGCCAGGTCCGCATCCGCGGCCCGGTCAGCCGCGTCAGCGACGCCGAGGCCGACGCCTATTTCCAGTCGCGCCCGCGCGACAGCCGCATCGGCGCCTGGGCCTCCCAGCAGTCGCGGCCGCTCGAGAGCCGGTTCGCCCTTGAGAAGGCGGTAGCGAGCTATGCGCTGAAATTCGGCGTCGGCGAGGTGCCGCGCCCGCCGCACTGGACCGGCTTCCGCATCGCCCCGGTCTATATGGAATTCTGGCGCGACGGCGCCTTCCGCCTGCATGACCGCATCGTCTTCCGCCGGGGCAACCCCGGCGACGCCTGGACCAAGACCCGGCTCTACCCCTGATGCCCGACAAGGATTTCAGTGATTACATCGTCTATGTCGACGAGAGCGGCGATCACAGCCTGACTGCGATCAACCCGCAGAATCCTGTCTTCGTGCTGGCGTTCTGTATCGTTGAAAAGGCGGCCTACTACGAGACTATCGTCCCGCGCATGCAGAAGCTGAAATTTGACTTCTGGGGCCACGATTGCGTCATCATGCACAGCCATGACATCCGCAAAGCGAAGGGTGATTTCAAGATCTTGTTGAATGCGCAGACGCGCGCAGAATTCGTCGAGCGGATGAACGCAACGATGGAGGATTTGCCGTTCACGGTGATTGCAGCAGTTATCGATAAGCCGCGGCACCGAGCACGCTATGCGAACCCCAGAAATCCCTATGAGATCGCTCTAGCCTTTTGTGTCGAGCGCCTTCAACATTGGCTACGCGAACGCAATCAATCCGAACCGTTGACCTATGTCGTGGTAGAGCGGCGCGGAGCTGCTGAGGATGCTAAGCTCGAATTAGAGTTTAGAAGGATCGCCGACGGCCAGAATGCCTTAGGTCAAATCGATAATCTCGCCATTCGATTCATGGACAAGCGCAACAATTCAACCGGCTTGCAACTCGCCGATCTCGTCGCGCACCCGATAGGTCGGCACGTCATTGATCCAGCCCAGGCGAACCGTGCTTTCGAGCTGATCGAACCCAAGCTACGTCGTGGCCCAAATGGTCGCGTACCCGGCTATGGTCTCAAAATATTCCCTTGAAAGCGAAGGGCCCCGAGGAGTTCCCCGAGGCCCAGCGCCGAACGAGCATTCCCGTTCCATTTGTATGATAGCTAGTGAATTGAGCATAAAAAGTCAAGTAAAAATTCCTATAGCAGCCAACGCAGACCCGGTGAATCGGAGCAGATTGCCCAAATGGCCATGCCCAAATTCGACTTTCCGAAGACCGAGCCGGGCAAGCGCCCGGTCATGCTGCTCACCGGCGCCAGCCGCGGCATCGGCCACGCCACGGTGATGCAGTTCGCCATGGCCGGCTGGCGTATCCTCTCCTGCTCGCGCCAGGCCTTCTCCGAAAAATGCCCCTGGCCGTCGGGCGCCGACGACCATGTCCAGATCGATCTCGGCGACCCCGAGGACACGATGCGCGGCATCGCCGAGATCAAGAAGCGCCTCGCCGCGGAGGGCGGCAAGCTCAACGCGCTGGTCAACAATGCCGGCATCTCGCCGAAAGGGCCGAAAGGCGGACGCCTCGGCGCCGCGACGACCTCCTTCAACGACTGGCACCAAGTCTTCCAAGTCAATTTCTTCGCGCCGATCATGCTGGCGCGCGGCCTGCTGGACGAGTTGACCGCAGCGCAGGGTGCGATCGTCAACGTCACCTCGATCGCCGGCTCGCGCGTCCACCCCTTCGCAGGCGCCGCCTATGCGACCTCGAAGGCGGCGCTCGCCAGCCTGACCCGCGAGATGGCCGCCGATTTCGGGCCGCTCGGCATCCGCGTCAATGCGATCTCGCCGGGCGAGATCGACACCGCCATCCTCTCCCCCGGCACCGAGAAGATCGTCGAGAAGCTGCCGATGCAGCGCCTGGGCAAGACCGAGGAGGTCGCCAAAGCGATCTATTTCCTCTGCACCGACGCCTCGAGCTACGTCACCGGCGCCGAGCTCCACATCAATGGCGGGCAGCACGTGTGAGCGAACAGGACAACGGCCAGATCATCCGTTTCCCGAACCCCGCCCGCGCCCTGGCGCGCCCGGTGCTGGCCGCCTCGGTCGCCGTCTTCCGTGACGGCGAGGTGCTCTTGGCGACGCGGACGAAGCCGCCGGCCGACCAACTCTGGTCGCTGCCCGGTGGCAAGGTCGAGGCCGGAGAGAGCCTGGAGGAAGCGGCGCTGCGCGAACTCCAGGAAGAGGTCGGCGTCAGCGCCCGGATCATCGGCTTCAATCGCCATGTCGAGATCGTCGGCCGCGATCCCAAGGGGGCGGTGACCCATCATTTCGTCATCGCCTCCTTCGTCGGGGAGTGGCTGTCCGGCGAGCCGCAGCCCGGCCCCGAGGCCGGCGCGGTGATGTGGGCCGATCCGCTCAAGCTTGGTGGCCTGCCGACGACGCGCGAACTCGGCGACGTGCTGCGTCGCGCCGCGACCATCTTCGCGGGTGATGCTCGCTGATGAGGGGACACGCGCTCGCAGCCCTCATCCTCGCGGCACTGATTGCGAGCCCCGAGGCGCTACAAGCGCAGACGCGACGACCGGCCCAGCCGCAACAACAGCAGCAACGTCCGGCGGAACCCGCGCCGCCGGAACCCGAATCATCCGCCCCGCCCTACGAGCCGCAATTGCTGCAGCTCGCCGAGATCATCGGCTCGCTCGCCTATCTGCGCACGCTCTGCGAGACTCGCGAAGCCCAGGACTGGCGCGAGCGCATGGCGGCGCTGCTCGACTCGGAGGGCCGCTCGCCGCAGCGACGCGAGCGACTGGCGAGCGCCTATAATCGTGGCTTCCGCGCCTATTCGGCGACGCACCGCACCTGCAGCGACGGTACGCAGGAGGCTTCGGCCCGGCTGGCCCAGGAGGGCGAGAAGCTGGCGAAGGCGCTCGCAAGTCGCTTCGGCGGCTAGGAGATCGCAGCGCAAGGCGATGTCAGTTTTCGGGACAATCCGATGCATGAGCGGCGGGAAGCACCGCCGTTCTGCGCGGAATGGCGGGTGCCGCGCTCCGATTTCGGCACGGACCTGCGCCATCCTTAGGCAGAATTGTCCCCTACGAATTAACCTTTCTTAAAGACCATGATGGCGCCCGCCGGCTGCGGGCCGTATCCTTGGCGGGCAAATCACTGGAATGGTCGCGGGTTCTCGCCCGCCCCGTTCCTTCCGACAGGTTCCTTTCCACGCCGGATACCGCTGCCTTCATGTCCGCTCTCTCCGACGACCTGCCGCTCGACCCGACCCTCGCCGAGGACGTCAAAGACGCCCGGCACGTCGCCTACAGCTATGTCGAGGACGCCTTCGCCGAGGCGCGCCAGGACGGACTCGATTCCGACGCGCTCGCCCACGCCGCCCTGTTCGCGGCGATGCGCACGCTGGTCGAGACCTATGGCGAGGAGGCGACGGCCGTCTTCGCCGAGGCCCTGCCCGAGAAGATCCGTTGCGGCAGCTTCACCACCGGCACCCGGCACTGATCATTCGGCCGCAACGGGGAGTCCGCTGCGCCCGGAATGGGCGAGCCCCCATAGCGCCAGAGTATGCGCGGCGTCGTTGAGCGCGGTCCCGGCCGGCGTCAGCGAATACTCGACCCGCAGCACCGCCTCGTCGAAGGCCTCGCGCCTGACGACGCCGTCGCGTTCCATCTCGCGCAATTGCTCAAAGAGCACCTTCTCGCTGATGCCCGGCAGACGCCGGCGCAATTCGCCGAAGCGCAGCGCCCGCTCATGCAGTTCCCACAGGATCGCCGACTTCCAGCGCCCGCCGATCACCGACAGTGCCTGGCCGAGACCACATTCGTCCGGCAGATTGACCCTGATTGGCATGGCCTTCTCCAATCGACCACTTACATTCATGTAAGTAATTGAAATAAAAAACTAAATCACAAATTCTCCTGCGGAAGCCGCCGGCATGAGCCGGGATCGGCCGACACAGAAACCTGCGCGACGCCGCGCGATCGAAGGCCTGCCTTCTATCGCAGCCGTGCTCCCGCCCTGTCAGGAGAATGAACTGTGAAACCCACGATCGCTGTCATTGGCCTCGGCCGCATGGGCTCGGCCCTCGCCCGGGCCTTCCTCGCCGCCGGCTACACCACCCATGTCTGGAACCGCTCGCCCGACAAGGCGACCGCGTTCGCTGACCAGGGCGCGAGCATCGCGCCGTCGGTCTCCGTCGCCGCCGCTGCAGCCGACATCATCGTCGTCTGCGTCAGCACCTATGCCGATTCGGACAGGCTGCTTCGCTCTCCCGAAGCTGCGGCCACCCTGCGCGGCAAGTTGATCGTCCAGGTCTCGTCCGGCTCGCCGAACCAGGCGCGCGAACAGGCCCGGTGGGCGGCCGGCAACGGCACCGCCTATCTCGACGGGGCGATCATGGCGACGCCGGACTTCATCGGCGAGCCGGGCGGCACCGTCCTCTATTCCGGGCCGCGGGCCCTGTTCGAGGCGAACCGGGAAGTCTTTGCCGCGCTCGGCGGCAATCCGCAATTCGTCGGCGAGGATGTCGGCCACGCCTCGGCGCTCGACCTTTCCCTGCTCGGGCAGATGTGGGGTGCGCTCTTCGGCCAGTTCCAGGCAGCCGCGATCTGTCAGGCCGAGGGCATCGCGCTCGACCTGTTCGAGGAACACCGGCAGGCCTTCCACCCCGTCGTCGAGGGTGCAGTGGTCGACCTGGTCACCCGCATCCGTGACCGCCGCTTTGCCGCCGACGCGGAGACCCTGGCCTCGCTCGACGTCCACTACGGCGCCTTCGGCCTGCTCCTGCAGCTCTGCAGCGAGCGTGGCCTGCACGATCTCGTCCCCAAAGCGCAGGACAGCCTGTTCCGCAAGGCGATCGAGGCCGGCCACCGCCAGGACGATTTCGCCGCCATCGCGCAATTCATGCGCTGACGAACAGCCTGCTCGGCGGCTGCGCTCGGTTTCAGCCGGCCGCCTTGCGGGCCGTCTCCGCCCGGCCGAGCAAGAGATCGCGCTCGCGCCGGTTCCGGGTCATGCCGGCGGCACGGGTGAACTCGATCTCCGCCTCGCTATGCCGGCCGAGCTTGACCAGGAAATCGGCGCGCACGCTCGGCAGGAGATGGTAGTTCTTCAGCGCCGGCGCCGAGGCGAGCGCGTCGACCAGCACCAGCCCTGCCGCCGGCCCCTCCGCCATCGAGACCGCGACGGCGCGGTTGAGCTCAATCACGGGTGACGGCGTCAATGCGCCGAGCGCGCCATAGAGCGCAGCGATCCTGCGCCAGTCCGTCTCCTCGGCGGTATTGGCGCGGGCATGGCAGGCGGCGAGCTCGGCCTGCAGGACATAAGGGCTGGGCGCGGTGGCAAGCCGACGCGCCCTCTCCAGCGCCTTGAGGCCGTGATTGATCAGCAGCCGGTCCCAGCGCGCCCGGTTCTGGTCGAGCAGCAGCACCGGCTCGCCATCAGGGCCGATCCGGGCGCGCAGGCGCGAGGCCTGCAACTCCATCAGCGCGACGAGGCCGTGCACTTCCGGCTCCTGCGGCGCGAGCCCGGCGAGGATGCGCCCGAGCCGCATCGCCTCCTGGCACAGGGCGGGACGCACCCAGTCCTCGCCGGCAGTCGCGGCATAACCTTCGTTGAAGATCAGGTAGACCACCTCCAGCACCGAGGCGAGGCGGTTAGCCAGCTCGGGGCCATGCGGCACGTCGTAAGGCACCTTCGCCTCGGCCAGCGCCTTCTTCGCCCGGACCAGGCGCTGCGCCATGGTCGGCTCCGGCACCAGGAAGGCGCGGGCGATCTCCTCGGTGGTGAGGCCGCCGATCAGGCGCAGCGTCAGCGCCAGGCGCGCCTCGACCGCGAGCACCGGATGGCAGGCGGTGAAGATCAGGCGCAGCAGGTCGTCGCCGAGTTCGTCGTCGAGCGCCTCCTCGATCTCGGCGATCGGATCGGTCTCCTCGTCGACGTCGCGGCCGATTTCCTCGTGCTTGCGCTTCAGCATCTTGGCGCGGCGGAGGCCGTCGAGAGCGCGATGCTTGGCGGCCTGCATCAGCCAGGCGCCGGGATTGCGCGGCACGCCCTCGCCCGGCCATTGCTGGAGCGCGGCGACGAGTGCGTCCTGCGCCAGCTCCTCGGCCCGGCCGACATCGCGGGTGACGCGGGCGAGGCCCGCGATCAGCCTGGGAGCCTCGATCCGGAAGACCACCTCGATGGCGCGGTGTGCATCGCTTACCGTCATGGCCTGCGATACACACCATCAGCAGCTGGGCTGGCAAGCGGCTCAGCCGTTGTCGCCGACTTCGCTCTTGAGGCGCTTCCAGGCCGCATCGGCTTCCGGTGAGACGGCGTCGCCGAAATCGGCGAGGTCGACGACCGGGCGGATCTCGATCTCGGACGGGCCCGGCATCGGGTTGGGGCAGCGCTTGACCCATTCGATCGCCTCGTCGAGCGATTTGCACTCCCAGATCCAGTAGCCGGCGACGAGTTCCTTGGTCTCGGCAAAGGGCCCGTCGACCACAGCGCGCTTCTCGCCATCGAACTGGACGCGTGCGCCCTTCGCGCTCGGCTGCAGGCCGTCGCCGCCCTTCATGATCCCGGCTTTCACAAGCTCCTCGTTATAGGCCATCATCGCATCGACCAGTTCGCGGGTCGGCGGGGCGCCGGCTTCGCTGTCCTTGGTCGCCTTGACCAGCACCATGAAACGCATCGGTCTTCTCCATTTTTGCTGGAACGGTGCAGGCCTCGCCTCGCACCCTCCGGGTTGAATGACGCTCCGACAATGTCAGCCGCCGAGCTTGGCCGTCTCGGCGCGCAGGCGCTCCTCCTGCTCGCGCAGTTCGGGCGTCATCGCCTCGCCGAAATCCTCCATCTCGAAGATCGGGCGCAGCTCGATCTCGGTGCCGCCGTCGAAGGGCGCGCGCTTCAGCCACTCGACCGCCTCGTCGAAGGAGCGCACCTGCCAGATCCAGAAGCCGGCCAGCAGCTCCTTGGTCTCGGCGAAGGGGCCGTCGATGATCGTCCGCTGCGAGCCCGAAAAACGCATACGCAAGCCCTTCGAGCTCGGATGGAGCCCATCGCCCGCCAGCATCACGCCGGCCTTCACCAGCTCTTCGTTATAGGCACCCATCCTGGTGAGGATGTCCCCGCTCGGCATCACGCCGGCTTCGCTGTCCTTGTCGGCCTTGACCAGAACCATCACGCGCATCGGTCTTCTCCTGTCTCTTCGAGTTGGTTTCGCTTCGGTATGGGGCGGGAGAATTCCCGCCCTCTGTTGCCACGTCGAACGAGGCGCGCCCCGATCGACAGGCTTCCCAAAAAATCAGCCCTTGATCGAATATTTTTCGCGGCGGGCGATTTCGGCGGGGCTCGGCTGCTCGAATGCGAACGAGCCAGTGGTGACCTCACCCTCGCGGCGATAGGTCGCCATGAGCACGCCGGTGCTGGAGGCGCTGGTCTCGACCAGCTTGAACGCGGCCGGCATGGCGCCGCCACCGAACAGCCGCTTGCCCTTGCCGAGCACGACCGGGAAGGTCAGCAGCGTGATCTCGTCGATCAGGTCCTTGGCCAGCAGGGCCTGGATCAGCTCGCTCGAACCCTGTAGCAGAAGCTTGGGGCCATCCTGACGCTTCAGCGCCGCGACTTCGGCAGCGGGATCGCCGCGCAGCGCGACGCTGTTCTGCCAGGTCAGGGTCTGCGGCTCGGAGGTCGCGACATATTTGGTGATGGCGTTGAACTTGACCGCGATCGGATCGTCGCCGGCATAGGGCCAGTGCGCCGCGAAGATGTCGTAGGTCCGGCGGCCGAGCAGCAGGTCGAACTCCTCGGTGAAGGCCTTGTCCATCACCCTGCCCATCGCCTCGTCCCAGTAGTGGAAGGTCCAGCCGCCATGGCTGAAGCCGCCCTGCGGATCCTCCTCCGGACCGCCCGGCGCCTGCATGACGCCATCGAGGGACACGAAGGTGGCAGCAACGACTTGTCTCATGATCAGTCTCCCGAACTCGCGGGAGCTCGTCCCGCCTTGCTTCTCCGAAGCTCGGGCGGAGCTGGCAATTACCTGCCGCCTCCGCTGCTTCTTGCTGACACGTCGAACGGCAAATCGCCGGATCGACAGCTCTCTGAAAAAATCTTCAGCGGGACGGCCGCGCGGCGTACGGCACCCGTTTCCTGTCTCCCGGGTCGCATCGGTTGAGCCTTTGGCCGAAGCACCCTAACTATCGGGACGAACGGCGCCCCATGCCGAAACAGCGATCGCTCAGAGAGCCCCAGCCATGCCGGCAACCAGACTGGTCGACCGCGGCGTCATCCGCGTCAGCGGCGACGACGCCCGCGATTTCCTCGAGAACATCGTCACCAACGCGATGGATGCCGTCACGGCCGAACGCGCCGGATACGGCGGGCTGCTGACACCGCAAGGCAAGATCATCGGCGATTTTCTCATCGTCGCGGTCCCGGACGCGGAAGGCGGCGGCTTCCTGCTCGACACGCCCCTGCTCCAGATCCCCGACCTGATGAAGAAGCTGAAGCTCTACAAGCTGCGCGCCAAGGTCACGCTCGACGATCTCAGCGAGAGCGCCGCGGTGATCGCCGCGACCGATGGCGGCAGGCTGCCGGCCGATGCCGGGCTGGTCCATGCCGATCCGCGCCTCCCCGAGCTCGGCGAGCGCGCCATCGTCGACCGCGAGGGCGCCGACGAGCTCGTCGATGCGTCGATGGACGACTACCACGCTCGCCGCATCGGCCTCGGCATTCCCGATGGCGGGCGTGACTTCCTCTATGGCGACGCCTTCCCGCACGAGGCGCTGTTCGATCAGCTCGGCGGGGTCTCCTTCAGGAAGGGCTGCTATATCGGCCAGGAGGTCGTCTCGCGCATGCAGCACCGCGGCACCGCGCGCTCGCGCATCGCGCCGATCGTCTTCGACGAAGGCGTCATCCCGGAGCATGGCGTCGAGGCCAGCGCCGGCGGCAAGACGCTCGGCCGGGTCGGCTCCTGTGCCAATGGGCGCGGGCTTGCGCTGCTCAGGCTCGACCGGGTGGCGGATGCGCTCGCCGCCGGCCACAAGCTCGACGCAGGCGGCCTTGCCTTCACGCTTGGCCAAAAACCATCCTTCATCCGCTTCCCTTATCCGGGTGAGCCTGAATTCGGAGCTGCGGCATGACCGACGTCACCGGCGGGCGGGCGGCGGTCGAGGGACCCGACGGCAGATATCGCTGCATCTGGCCGGGGAGCGACCCGCTCTATCTGGCCTATCACGACACCGAGTGGGGCGTGCCGGAATATGATTCCCGCGCGCTTTGGGAAAAGCTGATGCTCGACGGCTTCCAGGCCGGCCTGTCCTGGATCACCATCCTGCGCAAGCGCGACGCCTTCCGCGCCGGCTTTGCCGGCTTCGAGCCTGAAGTCGTCGCCCGTTTTAGCGAAGCCGATGTCCAGCGCCTGCTGGCCGATGCCGGGATCGTGCGCCACCGCGGCAAGATCGAGGGCACAATCCGCAATGCGCAGGCCTATCTCAGGCTGAGCGAAAAGGGCCCCTTCGCCGACTTCCTCTGGAAGCATCTCGACGGACGCGTAATCCAGAACGCCTTCCGCACCCATGAGCAGGTTCCGGCCGAGACCGCCGTCTCCAAGGCGATTTCCAAGGAACTCAAGGCCGCCGGCTTCACCTTCTGCGGCCCGACCATCGTCTACGCGGTGATGCAGGCTTGCGGCATGGTCAACGACCACCTCACCGGCTGCTTCCGCTGGCAGGAATGCGCGGCGCTCGCCCGCGACACGCGCCCCGCCGCCTGATGGTGAAGCCGCCTGTCCCGCCGCGCGCCTGGCAGCGCATGCTGTCGGGCCGGCGGCTCGACCTGCTCGATCCCTCGCCGCTCGATGTCGAGATCGAGGACATCGCCCATGGCCTCGCCCGCGTCGCCCGCTGGAACGGCCAGACCCGCGGCGCGCATTCCTTCTCGGTCGCGCAGCACAGCCTCCTGGTCGAGGCGATCGCCGGGCATCTCAACCCGGAGTGGCCGCGCGACTGGCGGCTGATGGCGCTCCTGCACGATGCACCGGAATACGTCATCGGCGACATGATCTCGCCGTTCAAGGCGGTGATGGGCGATGCCTATAAGGGCGTCGAGCTGCGCCTGCTGGCGGCGATCCATCTGCGCTTTTCTCTGCCGGCGACGACCCCGGCCATCGTCAAGCGCAAGACCAAGGACGCCGACAAGATCTCGGCCTTCCTCGAAGCGACCGAGCTCGCCGGCTTCGAGCGCGAGGAAGCCCTGCGCTTCTTCGGCCGCCCGCAGGCCTTGCCGCGCGAGGTGCTGGCGCTGATCGAGCCGCAGGCGACGGAGGAGGCGCAGGGCGCGTTCCTGAAGCGGTTTACGGAGTTAGCAGGATAGGCGCGGGATCCCCTCTCCTGGAAGGAGAGGGGTAGGGGTGAGGTGTTCGGAGCGGAAACGTTAGCCTGAACCCGACCGCGCGGTCAGGCCCCGCGGAACTGGTCACAGGGCGTACACCTCACCCTGCCCTCTCCTTCCAGGAGAGGGTTCCCCGCGCTTGCATCGTCGGCCGGTACGCTAGGCCTCAATAACAAGAAACAAATTCCCGATAGACCCAGCCCACCACATGGTTGCGCCCGCGCGGGCTGATCAGCGCCCAGGCCCGGCCGCGCTCGTCGGACGAGGTGTTGATCACGCGGATGCCGGCGCCGTTGCTGACGCGGCCGATGATCTCGCCGTTCGGCGTCTCGCGGATGTTGAGCGGCGTGCCCGTGGGATCGGTGACGGCGCAGCGGTTCTGGGCGAAGGCCGGCGCGGCCATGAAGCCGCTGGCGAGCGCGGCGGTGAGCAAGCCGAGGCGGATGGCGGTCATGAACTGGTCCCCTGATCGTCAACCGGCACGCCCCGCGCCGTGACACGCACTGCAATGGCGCGCTCAGGACCGCTTTCGCCGACGAGATCAGATTATTTCTATTTTGGATCAGATCATCTGACATTCTCTGCCATTCACGACATAATCAGATCCCTGCATACTGCGTTCACCTGATGTAGGTGAGAGACAAGAACCATGACCGTTCCGACCAGCCTGAACCTTCCTGCCGGCGTCGTCGTCAAGGGCGCGCTCGCCGAGCGCTATGACGAGATCCTGAGCCATGACGCGCTCGCCTTCGTCGCAGGACTGCAGCGCCGCTTCAACGAGACCCGCAAGCGCCTGCTCGCCGTCCGCAAGGAGCGTCAAAAGCGCTTCGACGCCGGCGAGACCCCGGATTTCCTCGCTGAAACCAAGCATATCCGCGAAGGCGACTGGAAGGTGGCGCCGATCCCGGCCGACCTGCTCGACCGCCGCGTCGAGATCACCGGCCCGGTCGACCGCAAGATGATCGTCAACGCGCTGAACTCCGGCGCCAAGGTCTTCATGGCCGACTTCGAGGACGCCTCCTCGCCGGTCTGGGCCAATATGGTCGAAGGCCAGATCAATCTGAAAGACCGCTGGGCCGGCAAGATCGACTTCACCGATGCGACCTCGGGCAAGGCGTACGCGCTCAAGGACAAGCCGGCGGTGCTGATCATCCGCCCGCGCGGCTGGCACCTGCCGGAGCGGCATATCGAGATCGACGGCGAGGTCGCCTCGGGCTCGCTGGTCGATTTCGGCCTCTATCTCTTCCACAACGCCAAGGCGGCGCTGGCGCAGGGTTCGGGCCCGTATTTCTATTTGCCCAAGCTCGAGAGCCACCTGGAAGCGCGCCTCTGGAACGACGTCTTCGTCGCCGCCCAGAACGCGCTCGGCCTCAAGACCGGCACGATCAAGGCGACCGTGCTGATCGAGACCCTGCCGGCCGCCTTCGAGATGGACGAAATCCTCTACGAATTGCGCGACCACATGGCCGGCCTCAATTGCGGCCGCTGGGACTACATCTTCTCCTTCATCAAGAAGCTCGCCCGCAACAAGGCCTTCGTCCTGCCCGACCGCTCGCAGGTGGTGATGACCAAGGCTTTCCTGCGCGCCTATTCGCTGCTGTTGATCAAGACCTGCCATCGCCGCGGCGCCTTCGCCATGGGCGGCATGGCGGCGCAGATCCCGGTCAAGAACAATCCCGAGGCCAATGCCGCCGCCTTCGCCAAGGTCAAGGCCGACAAGGAGCGCGAGGCCGGCGACGGCCATGACGGCACCTGGGTCGCCCATCCCGACCTCGTTCCTGTCGCGATGGAGGTGTTCGACCGGCTGATGCCGCAGGCGAACCAGCTCGACAAGGCGCGCGAGGACGTCTCGGTGAGCCGCGAGAACCTGCTCGAAGTGCACGAAGGCACCCGCTCGGAAGCCGGCTTCCGCGAGAACATCCGCGTCGGCGTGCAGTATCTCGAAGCCTGGCTGCGCGGCCGCGGCGCGGTGCCGATCTACAACATGATGGAGGATGCCGCGACCGCCGAGATCAGCCGCGCCCAGATCTGGCAGTTCGTGCAATACGGCGTCGAGGTCGATGGCGGCACCAAGGTCGATGCCGACCTCTTCAAGCGCTGCCTCGCCGAAGAGATGCTCGTCGTGAAGGGCGAGCTCGGCGCCGAAGCCTATGACAAGGGCCGCTTCCCCGAGGCGATCGACCTGTTCTCGAAGCTCTCGCTCGCGCCGGAGTTCGAGGAGTTCCTGACCGTGCCGGCTTACGGGAAGCTGGGCTGAGAGGCGCGAGCAGGCGCGGCTCAAGCCGCGCCTGCTCATTCTAATACGACCGCTGGGTTTAAGTTCGCTTGATCCAGCCCAGAACAGAACTCAGGCGAAGTTAATCATTGCCGCGAGGTAGACTGTCGAAAAGGTCGCGTACATCGGTCTCTTCAACGCGCTGTTCGTATCTCTGCTCTCTATAGTAATCCATTTGCTCATCAGCACGCGCCTCCTCATGCTCTTCGAACTCGTCCCACTCCGTTTGGATGGCATCGAGGCGACCTTCGAGATTGACCGGCAGAGCCTGTTGTAGCTGCTCCAGTTGGTCCTTGAATTGGTGATATTCAGATGACGAGCGAAGCTCGCCTAGGCGATCCGAAAAGCCGAATGTCAACCAATATTCTAGACCCTCGCAAATCGCTGCCTTCTCATTTTGCGTACCGTTCTCAAATAGCGTCAGCATGGCCAGTGCTTCTTCGGGCGCAATGCGGGTTCGCGCGATTCTCAGTAGTTCAATCCGCAACGGCTCCGTGAATTGGTCGATTCCGATATAGACGGGCCAAGGCATGTCACGGACTGCTTCGATAACGCGCACGCCATCCTCGAACTCGGCCTCGTCAAAAGCTCGCCATTCGTCAAGCAACGCCTCCAGCGCAGATCCCACGATAGCAAAAATCTCCTCAGCTTGAACGCTTTGTGCGATCTGAATGAGAAAGAGGACGCGCCGCTCAAGGCTTGGCGCGAGATGGACAACAGCGCCCTTAACCACAAGACGGCGAGGTGTAGCCATTAGCCGCTGAAAGCTATCCCGCAGCACAGCGGGCGCCGCTGCAATGGCCGCACGCAGTTTAGTCCCGTCGGCAGCCGTGGCCAAAGCCCAGCAGTGCTCAATCTGCGCGACACTCACTGCGCCTCGGATAACGTCAACCCCGTTTTCGGGCTCAGAGCGAAGCACTGCGTTCATCAAGTCAATGACTGACGGGTCCAAAAACTCCACCACATCACGACGCAGATTGATAAAAGTGCCAGTGAGGCTACGGAGTCCTGCCTCAAAATCGCCAGGAGCGAGGGGAAAGCGATAGGTTTCGCCTCTGGCAGAGTGCAGCTTCTTGAAAGCTTCATGCAAGCGGGAAAGAGTAGCTTGCCCGCTTAACGAATGAAGGGAAAGCAGCAAGCTCCGCTCGCTATCCCCGATCTGCCTATCATAGGCATGGCGCCAGATATCAGAAGGGTCAGAAAGCAAACTCCGAACAAAAGATCGGAAATCCTGCACGCTCACTCGTTTGATTCGCTTGAAATCAGAAAGCCACTCTACCAGCCTAGGTGAAAATTTCTGATGCCTGACGATCTCAAGATAAAACTCCTCTCGCAACAGCTCCTTTTGATATGGCTTAGGTAAATCACCAAAGAATAAGTGGTTGTAGAGAATTCGGGCCCGTTTGCGCTCGTCGAGAGCCGTTAACGAAATAGTCAACTTGTGGCTATCGACCATGGCGTGCCGCAGCCGCTCCGAGCCAGACAGCGCTTGCGCAAATAGATGCTCGCGCGTGGTGAGAACCAATCTAGTCTGAGGATTGCCGCGTACAAACTCTATGAAATCGACAATAGCGCGATCCTCATTGCGCGCCAGCGGCATCCCACCTTCCCTTAAAAAAGTTGCTCCAAGGAAATCATCATAGTAGAAAATCGCCTTCTCATCTCCGAAATATAACTTACGTGCCTCATCAAAGCCATTACGAGCAATTATTGCTTTATAATCGTGGCGTAAATGTTCAAAGAGTAAGATATCTGCCAAAGTACTCTTACCTACACCGGGCGGACCGGAGATAATTACAATTCGCTCGGAAGCAAGATTTTGATGAGCTATAGGATATACATTGCTACGAACAAAACGCTGTATTTTTCTTCGGATACGATTTACTTCTAATTCACTCTGCGTCACTTCTGCATTGTAAAGTACTTTTTGTAGAACAGCAACACTGGAAAGCCATAACTTAAAATGCTGCCGTTCTACCTTGGGGTATTGACCTAAAAGATTATTTAAATCATCACGCCCAAGCAGGTTGGCAGTTGTCAAAATCGGCCCGAATAAGTTGACGATCTTCTCCTTCTGCGTGAGCGAGAGATCGACCGAGGTTGAGAGTATATAGCGACTAACTGGAAGGGTTAGGTTCGGAAGCTTAAGCGCCTCCTCTTTCAGGTCACGGAAGAGCGCATCATACCCGGATCGCGCATAGTGCTTGCACTGCACCACACTTTGGTCGCGACCATGCGCGCGCCGGAAATCGACACCGCCATCTCGCCCGGTTTTGAAACTCTCAAAATCGACGCCATCGCGGGCTTGAAGGACGTCTCTGGTGAGGTCCTCGAAATCGGCAGGCGACAATGTATGGAAATCATAATCTGGCAAGTTGTATCCCACTGAAACCGAACAACACTGCATTTGCAGAATAATTAATATCGAGGCCGACGAAAGGACAAGGCCGCTAAATCTGAAAGCAAATATCCTGATGTAAAAGTGATCCCGCCCTCCCGACCTCCCGTATGATGCCGCGCATCCCATCCCCAAGGGGCGGCCGACCGGAGGCATGTCGTTTGGCGTGACATTCCGCTTGACGATGAATGCCGGCGCCGACAGTGTCCCGGGGCATGCTCAGGAACCCGACCCTTTGCGACCGACGCCGACGCCGCTTCACCCGAGCGGCGGCTTCTTGGCTGCGCGTCGATCACCGTCCTTCCGTGTGAAGGCCTCACCATAGGCCCCACCCGCCGGAGCGACCCCGGCCCGCATTCCTGAACCTCCGCAGCCCTCGGCTCCGGGGGTTTTTCTTTGCCCGAACCCCAAGAGGACACCACCATGAGCATTCGCGTCGGCATTGTCGGCATCAGCGGTTTTGGCGGCGGCGAGGCGCTGCGCCTGATTGCGAGCCACCCGTCATTCGAGCTGGTCTACGCCGCCGGCGAGAGCAGCGCCGGCGGCCGCCTGGTCGACCGTTTCCCCGGTGTGCCGGCCAGGCTGGCCGGGCTGGTGATCGAGAAATGGGACCCGGCAACCCTGCCGAAGCTCGACCTGCTGTTCGCCTCGCTGCCCACGGGCGCCTCGGCCGAGGCGCTGGCGCGCGTCCCCAAAGACGTGAAGATCGTCGATATCGGCGGCGACCACCGCTATGTCGACGGCTGGGCCTATGGCCTAGCCGATATCTGGCCTGCCGAGATCGAAGGGCAGACCCGCGTCGCCAACCCCGGCTGCTTTCCCGCTGCGACACTGACCGCGCTGGCGCCGCTGCTGGCGGACAAGCTGATTGAGCCCGGGAATATCGTCATCGACGTCAAGACCGGCATCTCCGGCGCCGGCCGGGGCGGCGACAGCAAGTTCGGCTACGCCGAGAGCAATGAGAACCTGGTGCCCTACGGCCTGCTCAGGCACACCCACATGCCCGAGATCGCCAGCACGATCGAGCGGCTGAGCGGCGGCAGTGCGGCCGGGCTGGTGTTCACGCCGCATCTGGTACCGATGACCCGCGGCATCCTCGCCACGATCTACTGCCGCGGCCACGCCACCACGGACCAATGCCTGGACGCAGCGCGGCGCTTCTATGCCGGGCGCTCCTTCGTGCGCGTGACCGACAAGCCGCCGCAGACCAAATGGGCGACTGGCTCGAACCTCGCCTTCGTCAGCTATGCGGCCGATCCGGAGCGCAATCTGGTGATCGCGCTGGGCGTCGTCGACAATCTCGGCAAGGGAGCGGCGGGCCAGGCGATGCAGAACGCGAACCTGATCTGCGGCCTGCCGGAAACCGCGGGATTGGACGGCGCACCTGTCTGGCCGTGATCAAGGCGGACCTCCCGGCAGCTCATCAATCTGCTTCGGAGGTCCGCTCATGCGCGCAAGCGGCGCCGGTGTCGCGGCTCAAAAGCCGTACATCGCGATCATGATCCCGAAGGCGAGGGCGAACAGGACGCCGGCCGTGGTCGGCGCCGTCACGATGAGGGCGGCGAGGGCCGGATGACGGTTCCGCCACGCCAGCACCGCGGCCGAGAGTGCGATAACGGGCAATGCGACGAAAGAGGCCGATGTGAGCCGCGCTTCGGCGTTGAGGTCGAGCCCGCTGCGAACGACGGATGGCAGCGTCTCGAGCCATCCCAGCATCCAGCACGCGGCCACGGCGAGCGTCGCGCCGCGCAGGTCGCGCCGGGCGGCAAGTACGAGGGCCACCGCGGCGGCAATGAGCTGGAACGCGCCCGACGCAGCAACGATCCAGCGCTCGATCCCGGGATAGAGGTTCGGTGCCCCGAAGAACGGCAGCAGCAGCGAAGACAGACCGAAATAGGCGGCAAGCACGGCCGACAGGATGAGAAGCGGCCGAGCCGCCTTGCCGAAGAACGAGCTGCCGCCGGATTCGACGTTCGCCATCGCTGCCTCGCTCGGTCTCAAGCGCGCGGCACCTCCGCAAGCGCGCGGCTGGCGTGCCTTCGCCTGACCGCTTCCGTACGGTCCGTCTTCAGGTAACGGCCAACGTCTGCGCCTGCCAAGCTGCGCGAAGGGATGTGCGACGTTCCTGGTCGAGGTTCTCTCGCGTTCACCCCGAATGGGCTGAGCTACTCCTGCAACGATACGTCCTTGCCCGGCGCAAGAATCCGCGCCCCGATCTTTGCAACCGCCATTGCGACGCCTATCTCGCTGCTTTCCATCGGAGCAAGACCATGCGGCTCGCGATCCTCTCCGCCCTCGCGCTCGCCCTCCTTGCAACCCATGCCGCCCGCGCCGAGCCGCTGAAGCCGGACCGCAAGATCGAAGCCACCTCCGACTTCGCCGGCAAGAAGCCGCGCAAGGCCGCCAAGGACATCAGCGGCATCGCCTGCCGCCCGCCAGCTGGCGGCGACTATCGCTGCCTCCTGATCAATGACGAGAACAAGGCCGCCCAGTTCGCGACGCTGAAGCAGGGGACGATCATACCCGGCCCCAGCCTGCCGCTGGTCAAGGACAGCGCCCCCGCAGGCGCCAGCGGGCGCCAGCCGGTGGTCGGCTGCCCGCAAAAGGGCGGCTTCGAGGATTTCGACGGCGAGGGCGTCGCCTTTGCCGATCGCCATTTCTACGTCGTCGGCTCGCATGGCTGCTCGCGGCGCAGCGGCGAATACCGCCCCTCCTCCTTCCTGCTGGCCCGGATCGCCGCCGGCAATGGCGAGGCCGGCGCCCCCGAACTGAGCTGGCGCGTCGCCGATCTGCTCGCCGCCGCCGATGAGGTCGCCCCGTTCGTCGGCAAGGCGCTCGACGAGAAAGCCAACGGGCTCAACATCGAAGGCCTCGCCGTGGTCGGCGACAAGCTCTGGCTCGGCCTGCGCGCGCCATCGCTCGGCGGCCGCGCCTTCCTCGTCGGCGGCAGCGTCGCCGAATTGTTCAAGCCGGGGAGCGAGCCGGCGACGGGAAAGCCGCAGCTCCTCTCCTTCCAGGCCGGAGCGCAGCGCGGCGTGCGCGATCTCGCCCCGCTCGCCGATGGCCGCCTGCTCGTCCTCGTCGGCCCGGCGCAGGAGCAGGAGGTTCCCTATGCGATGCTGCTGCTAGACCCGGCCGATCCCACGGCTGCCCGCGAGCTCGGCGAGCTGCGCCCGCGCAAGGACGCCAAGGCGGAGGCGCTCACCGTGCTGGCGCAGGAGCGCGGCGAGCTGCGCGTCCTCGTCGGTTATGACAGCGTGAAGAATGGCGGCTTCGAGGAATACCGGCTGAAGCTGCCCTGATGGGCGCGGCGACGCGCTTTCCAGCCGCCATCGGGCGTGCGATGCGCCGGGTCATGAGCTTCCTGACGCACCTCGATTCGACCGTCTCCCGCTATCTCGCCGAGGTCGCCGGGCCGCGCGAGCACCTCGCATTGCTGCGCTGGCAGATCGGCGAGCGCCATGCGCTGGACCGGCGCGAGACCATGCCTGGCCACGCAACCACCAGCGCCTTCGTGCTCTCGCCCGACCATGCGCAGATCCTGCTGATCGACCATGTCGTGATCGGCCGCTGGCTCCAGCCCGGCGGCCATTACGAGCCGGCCGCGAGCTTCTGGCAATCGGCGCTGCGCGAGGCCGTGGAGGAGACCGGCGTCGCCAGCCCCGTGCTGCACCCCTGGCATCGCGGCGGCGACCTGTCCTTCGCGATCGACAGCCACGAGGTGCCCGGCAATCCGCGCCGGAACGAGCCGCCGCATATCCATCACGATCTGCAATATCTCTTCATCGCCGATCCGGCCCTGCCATTGATCGCCCAGGAAGAGGAGGTCCATGCCGCCGCCTGGAAGCCTATCGCGGCGCTGGCGGAGATCGCGCCCGTCGCATTCGCACGCTTGCGCGGGTTGCACGCCACCGGCTGAGCCAGGTGCGGCGCCTGTTGCCCGCCCGCAACAATACGCAGGTACAACATCATTGTCGCCCGGTACATATTGCGACTGATTTGCATTTGCGTAAGCTGGGTCCGTCAACAGGATCGCCAGCCATGCTCAAGCCCGCCGCCTTCGCTCTCGCCGCCGCGAGCCTGCTCTCGCCCGCCTTCGCGGCCGACCTGCCCTCGCGCAAGGGCGCCCCGGCCGCGCCGCCGGTGCTCTCGGCCTGCACCGAAAGCGAGGGCATTCCGACCGACGCCTTCGGCTTCACCACCGGCTCAGACGTCGCCGAGGTCGGCTCCTTCGGTGCCAGCCTGACCTATAATGGCGGCTTCGGCGTTCGCGACGGCCGCCAGGCGGCGCATGGCCTGCAGCTCCAGGGCTCCTACGGGCTCTTCCCCTGCTTCGAGATCGGCCCCTATCTCCTCGGCGGCTACACCGACGCCACCATCGCCGGCGCCAAGGCCGACAGCCGCAGCGCCGGTGCCGGCGTCGAGATGAAGTACCGCCTGCTCGGCCGCGACCTGCACGGCATCGGCCTCACCGTCATCGTCGATCCCAGCTTCAACCGCACCGACCCGACCGGCGCCGGCAACTTCACCACCTACAACACCGGCCTACGCATCTTCGCCGACAAGACGCTCGTCCCCGGCAAGCTCTACGCCGCGCTCAACCTCTCGCATGACCTGACCTGGACGGGGCCTAGCTCCTATATGCGCTCCTCGACCTTCACGATCGGCGGCTCGCTCGCCTGGCAGGTGCTCGACGGGCTCTATCTCAGCGGCGAGGTCCGCCATCTGCGCCGCCACAACGAACTCGGTTTCGGCAAGCAAGCGGGCTACGCCACCTTCGCCGGCCCCGGCGTCTTCTGGCAGGCGACCAAGCAGTTCGCGATCTCGGCGGCCTACAACGTCCAGATCGCCGGCAAGGCCAAGGGCCAGCCGGGCGATCTCGACGTCACCAATTTCAGCCAGCACCTGGTAAAAGTGAAGGCGGCCTACAGCTTCTGAGCGAAGTCAGGCCTCTTCGAGCGGGCACTCCAGCCGCTCGCCAGCCAGGACGGCCTCGATCCGGCGCTCATAGGGGGCTGGGTCGAGCCCGCGCTCGGCCAACCAGCCGGCATCGTAATAGGTCTTGAGATAGCGCTCGCCGGAATCGCAGATCAGCGTGACCAGCGAGCCGCCCTCGCCCTTCGCCCGCATCGCGTCGGCGAGCCAGCACAAGGCGAAGAAATTGGTCCCGGTCGAGCCGCCGACGCGGCGCCCGAGCCGGCGCGAGAGCACGTTCATCGCCGCGATCGAGGCGGCGTCCGGCACCCGCACCATGCCGTCGATCACGCCGCGGACGAAGGAGGGCTCGACCCGCGGCCGCCCGATGCCCTCGATCAGCGAGGGCCGCTCGCAGCGACAATCGGCATCGGCGGTGCGGTAGCCGTCGAAGAAAGCGGAGTGCTCGACATCGGCGACGCAGAGCCGGGTGGCATGGCGCTTGTAGCGCAGATAGCGTCCGAGCGTCGCCGAGGTGCCGCCGGTGCCGGCGCTCATCACCATCCAGGCCGGCACCGGATGCGGCTCCTTGCCCATCTGCTGGAAGATCGATTCGGCGATGTTGTTGTTGCCGCGCCAGTCCGTCGCCCGCTCGGCGAAGGTGAACTGGTCCATGTAGTGGCCGCCGACTTTACGGGCGAGCGCCTCGGCCTGCGCATAGAGCGTGCGGCCATCGTCGATGAAATGACAGGTGCCGCCATGATGCTCGATGGCGGCGACCTTCTCGGCCGAGGTCGAACGCGGCATCACCGCATAGAACGGCACGCCGACCATGCGGGCGAAATAGGCCTCCGACACCGCCGTCGAGCCGGAGGACGCCTCGACCACCGGCGTGTCCTGCCGGATATGGCCGTTGCACAGCGCATACAGGAAGAGCGAGCGCGCCAGCCGGTGCTTCAGGCTCCCGGTCGGGTGGGTCGACTCATCCTTGAGATAGATGTCGATGCCGGCGAGCGCCGGGCAGCCGAGCTTGAAGAGGTGGGTGTCGGCCGAGCGGTGCTGGTCGGCTTCGAGCGCGGCGATGGCTCGGTCGGTCCAGTCACGGGAGCCGGATTTCCGGGCTGACGGGGAAAGCTCGACATCCATCGGAAAGGCCTGTGCACGAGGGCGGATGCGCCATTTACGCGCAGGCCGGCTTCCGGGGCCAGCGTCGGCTTGACCCTCGCGCTGGACGAGTCGTCACGCGCTACTCCGGAACCGGCTGGCCGACAGTGGCGCTCGCTTCGGATTCCGCCTCGGCCGGCCGCGGTTGCGCGCTGTCGGCGCCGGCCCGGCTGAGCGTCCCGACGACGTCGGCCGCGAGCTTCTCCAGCAGTTCACGTTCGCGCTGGTCGAGGCTGCGCGCCTCCGCATCGAGGATGCAGAGCGCACCCAGCACGAAGCCGTCGGACGAGCGCAACGGCGCACCGGCATAGAAGCGCAAGCCCCAGGTCTTGGCGACGGGGTTGTCGGTGAAGCGCGCATCGCGCTCGGTGTCGGCGACGACCAGTGTCTCGCCGCCGGATACGACATAATCGCAGATCGCGGCCCGGCGCGGCAGGATCGGCCGGCCGGCCTCGTCCCGGCCGAAGCCGGACAGCTCCTTGCTGCGGCCGATGACGATCTCCCTGTCGGAGTCGATCGCCGAGATCATCGCAACGTCGACGTCGAAGGCATCGGCCGCACGCTTGGCGATCGCGTCGAGATCGTCGCGCAACGCCTCGTTCAGGAAGTCCGTGCCTCGCAGTGCCGCCACGCGCTCATCGTCATTGGCCGGCGCCTCTGCCTTGATCGACTCGCCGCGAGCCTCGGGCAGCATCCGGCGGACCCGGCCGATGGTTTCCGCGATCGAGGTCGCGATCTCGTCGGCGCCGATGCCCTTGCCCGCCTCGTTCGCGAGCCTCTCGGGTGAAACCGTCCAGAGGACGACGACGATCTTCAGCTCCGGCCAGCGCTGCCGCAAGCGCCGGCAGAACTGCCGGGCGGCGCTGTCCGGCTCGCCGCTGAAATAATTGATGCAAACGATCGGCACGCCATCAAGATCGAGCCTGGCGACCGCGCTCGTCGTGACATGGGCGACCCTGCGCGCCTGCGCCGGAATGCCTTCGAGGCCGAAGGCATGGGCGAGCATTCCGGCTGCGATCGCATCGATCTCCCATTTGCCGCCGATGCAGACCACTGTCGGGGCGGACGCCGCCGCCTCGGGAGCGTGCTCCTCGCGTAGCTCCTCCAGCAATGCCTCCATTCCCTCGGCGATGCGCAGCCGATGCGCCGCAGTCGCCTGGCGCCCGTAGTCGTCACGGGCAAGGCGCAGCACCGCGATCCCAACCGAGTCGTAGAAGGGAACCACACCAAGCGCCTCGATCTCGCCTTCGGCGATCTCGGTCGCCTCGTCGACGTCTCCGGCGAGGAGACGCTGATAGATACGCTCCGCCGAACTGAGCACCGGCACCGAGCCGAGCAGGGTGTCGAGGAACTGCAGTTGAGGCAGGGTCTTGCCGAGAACCAGCAGGCAGACCGTCAGCGGCGTCGACAGGATCAGGCCGACAGGGCCCCAGAGCGCGGTCCAGAACGTCGCGGCGGCGATCAGCGAGATCGCCGAGAGGCCGGTGCTGGTACCGTAGAGCATCGGCTCGACGATGTTGTTGCTGACGATTTCGAGCCCCGCGATCAGGGCGAGCGTCCACAGCAGCATGTCCCAACCGGGATCGACCGCGAAGGCGAGCACCAGGGGGAAGATGGCGGAGATGAGCGCGCCGACGTACGGCACGAAGCGCAGCACTGCCGCGACGACGCCCCAGAGCGGTGCGCCGGGCACGCCGATCAGCCAGAGTCCCAGCGTCAGTGGTATGGCAAAGGAGACGTTCACCACGAGCTGCATCAAGAGGTATCGGCTGATCCGCCGGCCGGCATCCTCGATCGCATCGGTCGAGCGGTGCAGATTGCCGCCGAGGATGCGCAGTAGTCGGTCGCGCAGATCGGCACGATCGAGCAGGGCCAGAACAACGAAGACGAGGACGATGCCGGCCGTCGCCAGCGGCTCCAGCGCAGCCCCCAGCCAGCCCAGCGCGACCTGCAGCTGGGTGCCGGGCGCCGGCACGATCTCGACGCGCTGCGCCGCCGCGCCCTGGGCCGCCTCCACCTCCTTCTGGAGCGAGGCGATCGCATTCAGCGCGCCGTCGAGGATGCCGGGCGCCTTGAACTGCGCCTTGAGGTCGTTGAACTTGCCGTGGATGGTCGACTGATAGGTCGGCAACTGCTCACCGAGCGAGCGCAATTGTGTGCCCAGCACCAGGAAGAGCCCGGCCAGCAGCACCAGCACGACGCTCATCACCACCGCGATGGCGATGACCTTGGGAAGGCCGCGCCGGCGCAGCCACATGACTGGCGGGTTGAGCGCAAAGCCGATCAGGAAGGCGAAGGCGAGCGGGATCAGGATGTCCTGACCGTAATAGAGCGCCGCGATGATCACGGCAGCAGAAACGAGCGTCGCCGCTACGGTGACAATGTCGCTGCCGCCTGGATCGCCCGCGTCGATGCCGCCCGTCTCTCGCGGAATCATCTTTTGTCGGTCCGGCGGTGCCGTCGTCATGATCGAAGCCCCCGGCCTGCTATGGCTGGTCTTGAGAACGTGGGACGGACCACCCGGTTCCGCCTGGGCCCGCGCCGCATTGCGAACTGCAAGCCGCAGGCGTTAAGACGAGACGATCTTCAACCAATGGTGTCGGCGATGACGCGCGAAGAGGCCGGGAACGGCGCATCGGACAAGGCCGGGACGATCAGCCGGGCGCTGCGCCGCGCGATCATCGAGCGCGCGCTCGAACCCGGCGCGACCTTGCCGGAAGACGCGCTCGGCGAGCGCTTCGGCGTCAGCCGCACGCTCGCGCGCCATGCGCTCGGCCAGCTCGCGGCCGAAGGGCTGGTCGAACTGCGCCGCAACCGCACCGCCGTGGTGGCGACGCCGAGCTGGCAGGAGGCGCGCGACACCTTCGACATCCGCATCGAGCTCGAGCGCCTCGTGGTGCGCCAGCTCGCCGGCCGGCTGAGCAAGGCGCAGCTTGCGACCCTGCGCGCCCATGTCGACGCCGAGGATGCGGCACGTGGCGGCACCGATGCGGTCTCGATCCGGCTCGCCACCGAGTTCCACATCCTGCTCGCGCAGATGACGGAGAGCCCGATCCTCATCCGCTATGTCAGCGAGCTTTCCTATCGCTGCTGCCTGATCCTGTCGCTCTACAGCCGGCCGCATTCCTCGGAATGCGGCGTCAACGAGCATCGCCTGCTGATCGAGGCGCTCGAAAGCGGCGATGCCGACAAGGGCATGAGCCTGATGCACCACCATCTCGATTCGGTGGCGGAACGGGCACTGGTCGCGGAGGCCAAGCCACGCGGCCGGGACATCATGGCGATCCTGGCACCCTATGCGGAAGCGCCGCCGCCGACTGCGAAGGCTGCGCGGAAGCGCCCGCTCAAGGCGGCCGAATAACCGACCTCGTCGCGAAGGCGGCAAGCGAATTGACGTTGCGGCTCGTCCGCCCTACTCGTGAACGCGACGGTTCCCTCACGGGATCAAAAGGGAACGCAGTGCGGGTGGTCCGTCCACCTCATGCTGCGGCTGCCCCCGCAACTGTAAGCGGCGAGCCTTTCGCCATACGCCACTGGGACCTCGGCCCTGGGAAGGCGGCGAAGGGCAGCGACCCGCGAGCCAGGAGACCTGCCGTCAGCCGTGGTCACACGCGAACACATCGGCCGGGGTGCGCTGATGGGTGGTAGAACTGCGCGCGCCCGGTTTCGGGCGCGGGTGGGGAGATCTCGTTCGCGGTGACGTGCCACTGACGTTACCGCCGAGGTTTCCCGTGTTCCGTTTGCCAAAGCCCGCCAGGAGCGGGCGTTTCTCACTTGCCTTCCCCCTGCTCGCCGCTTCGACCATGCTGATATCACCCTCTGCGCTGGCGCAGTCGGGCGAGAAGCCGATCGCGCTCGACGAGCTAGTCGTCAGCCCGACCGGCGTTCCGACCCCGGCAAGGGAGATCGCGAACGCCGTCACCGTCGTCACCGCGAAGGAGATCGAGCGCGAGCAGCGCCGCACCTTGCCGCAGGCGCTCGCCGCCGTCCCCGGCCTCAATATCGTCCAGACCGGTGGTCCGGGCGGCCTGACCTCGGTCTTCATGCGCGGCACCAACTCCAACCACGTCAAGGTGCTGATCGACGGCATTGAGGTGAACGATCCCTCGACCCCGAACCGCTCCTTCGACTTCGGCCAGATGCTGACCACCGACATCGAGCGGATCGAGGTGCTGCGCGGCCCGCAGAGCGGTCTCTATGGCGCCAATGCGCTAGGCGGCGTGATCTCGATCACCAGCAAGCGCGGCGAGGGGCCGCCCAAGGTAACGGCTTCGGTCGAAGCCGGCTCCTATGGCACCTTCAACCAGAGCCTCGGGGTTAGTGGCGGCAATGACCGCTTCGACTATGCCTTCGGCATCAGCCATTTCCGGGCGGATTCGACACCGGTGACACCACCGGACCTGGTTCCCGCCGGCCGGCGGCGCAATCCCAACTCCTATGACAACTGGAGCTATTCCGCTCGCCTCGGCGCACGCCTGACCGACACGCTGAGCGTCAACTGGGTCGGCCGCTATATCGACGGGCAATTGCTATTCACCGGCGATTCCGGCTTCCCGAGCCTGCCCAACGGCTTCCGCTCCGGCCAGAACTATCGCCAGGCCTTCACCCGCGGCGAGGTCGTCTGGGACCCGCTGGGCGGGCAGTTCGTCAACCGCTTCGGCGTCTCCTACAGCAACCAGGATCGCTCCAATCGCCGGCCTAACGCCTTCGGCATCCTCGACGTGCCGACCGAGAACCTCGGCGAGCGCATCAAATACGACTGGCGTGGCGACCTGAAGCTCACCCGGAGCCAGACGCTGGTGATGGGGCTGCAATACGAGAACGAGCGCTTCGACACGCCCAACAAGACCGTCTCGAACGGCAACCGGGGCGCCTTCGTCGAATTGCAGTCGAACTGGACCGACCACTTCTTCACCACCGCCAATATCCGCTACGATGACGACGACAAGTTCGGCGGCCACACCACCTATCGCATCGCACCGGTCTTCATCGTGCCAGGCACCGACACCAAGCTGAAGGCGAGCTACGGCACCGGCTTCAAGGCGCCGACGCTGAGCGAGCGCTTCAGCGATTCCCGCCCGGCCTTCAATTTCTACGGCAATCCCAACCTCAAGCCGGAGGAAAGCCGCGGCTGGGATGTCGGCTTCGAGCAGCCGCTGCTGAACGGGCAGGTCAATGTCGGCGCGACGTATTTCCATAACGACATCGACAACCTGATCGTCACCAACACGGCGCGCACCTCCTACGCCAATATCGGCCGGGCCACGACCAAGGGCGTCGAGGCCTTCGCGGCGCTGGAGCTGACGCCGCAGTTCAAGGTCCGCGCCGACTACACCTTCACCCTCGCCAAGGACGAGATCGCGCACCAGGAGCTGCTGCGCCGGCCGCGCCACAAGGCCAGCATCACCGCGAGCTGGAACCCGATCGACAAGCTGACGCTGTCGGCCACGCTGATCTATGTCGGCGAGCGCGTGGACGGGAACCGCGATTTCTCGATCTCGCGGATGCGCGCGCCCGGCGCCGCCATCGTCAATATCGCCGCCGACTACAAGGTCGACGAGAGGTTCACCGTGTTCGGCCGCGTCGATAACCTGTTCGACAAGCGCTACGAGAACCCGGTCGGCTTCCTGGTGCCGGGCCTCAGCGCCTTCGGCGGGATCAGGGTGAGCCTGTGAAAGGGCTGCGAGCCTCCTCCGTCATGCTCGCCCTTGTGGCGAGCATCCACGTCTTGAACACCGCGTGTGGTGGAGGAAGACATGGATGGTCGGGACAAGCCCGACCATGACGATAAGGATGGGCTTCGCACTTGCACTCGGCCTCTGGCTGGCGACATCGGGCGGCCTTGCCCGCGCCGACGAGGCGCCGGCCAAGCCGCAGCGCATCGTCTCGCTCAACATGTGCACCGACGAGCTGGTGCTGCGGCTGGCATCGCCGAAGCACATCGCCTCGGTGACCTGGCTGTCGCAGGATCCGCGCAACGCCAACATGGCCGGGCTCGCCCGCAGCATTCCGGCCAATCACGGCCTGGTCGAGCAGGTGCTGGCGCTGAAGCCCGATCTCGTCATCGCCGGCGCCTATACGACGCGCTCGACCGTTGCGCTGCTGAAGCGTGTCGGCATGACCGTCCGCGAGTTCGGCGTGCCGAGCAATCTCGCCGAGATGCGCCGGCAGATCCACGACATGGCGAACCTCCTCGGCGAGCCGCAGAACGGCGAAGCCCTGATCGCCGAGATCGAGGCCCGCCTCGCCGCGCTGGCCGGCCGCCCGCGCCCGGCGCATCCGCGCGCGATCGTGCTGCGCCCGAACGGCTTCACCACCGGGCGCGGCTCGCTCGTCGACGAGATCCTGACGGCCGCGGGGCTGACCAACCTCGCCGCCGAGCTCGGCATCGACAATTATGGCCAGATCGCGCTCGAGACCGTCGCGCTCGGACAGGCCGACATCCTGATCCTCAACACCACGCCGGACGGCCCGCCCTCTTTGGCGCATGAGATCCTGCATCACCCGGTCCTCGCCCGGCTCGGCGACCGGCTGAAGCTCGTCGCCCTGCCCGCGAAGCTTTGGACCTGCGCCGGTCCCGCGGTGATCGACGCGATCGAATTGCTGCTCGACGCCGCCGCGCCGCCCCCTGCCGGAAAGACGCCATGAGCGCCGTGGCCGTGCCCACTTCCGCCTCCGAGCGAATGTCCTATTGGCGGCTCGTCGTCCTTCTGGCTGCGGCGACGCTCGTCATGGCGGCGCTCTCGCTCGCCGTCGGCTATGCCCGGCTCGACCTCTTCGCCGCGCTCGGCGACTGGCTTGCCGGCCGGCGGAGCCTGCCGGCGCTGGTCCTGGTCGAATTGCGCCTGCCGCGCGCCATCCTCGGCGCGCTCGTCGGCTTCAGCCTCGGCCTCGCCGGCGCGGCGATGCAGGGCCTCTTGCGCAATCCGCTGGCCGAGCCCGGCATCGTCGGCATCTCCAGCGCCGCCGCCTTCGGGGCGGTCACCGTGTTCTATTCGGGCTTCGCCGGCGCCTTCGCGCTCGCTTTGCCGCTCGGCGGCATCGCCGGGGCTCTGCTGGCCGTGCTGCTGCTCTTTGCCCTCAATGGCCGCGGCGCCGGCACGATGACGCTGATCCTCGCCGGCGTCGCGATCAACAGCTTCGCCGGGGCAATGACCTCGCTCGCCCTCAACCTCGCGCCCAACCCCTATGCCGCGCTGGAGATCGTGTTCTGGCTGATGGGCTCGCTGGCCGACCGCAGCCTGATCCATGTCTGGCTGGTGCTGCCACTGATGCTCGTCGGCTGGGCCCTGCTGCTCTCCTGCACGCCGGCGCTCGACGGCCTCACCCTCGGCGAGGACACGGCGCGCAGCCTCGGCTTCGATCTGACCTGGCTGCGGGTGCGGTTGATCGGCGGCGCGGCGCTCGCCGTCGGCAGCGCCGTCGCCGTCACCGGCGCGATCGGCTTCGTCGGCCTCGTCGTGCCACATCTCCTGCGCCCGCTGGTCGGCCACAGGCCTGGCCGGCTGTTGCTGGTCAGCGGCTTCGGCGGGGCGATCCTGTTGCTCGCCGCCGACACGATGCTGCGGCTGATGCCGATCCGGCCCGAGCTCAAGCTCGGCGTCGTCACCGCCCTGATCGGCGCGCCCTTCCTGTTCAGCCTGATCCAGCGCCTGCGGCGGGAGACGTGATGCGCATCGAAGCCAAAGGCATCGCGATCGCCTTCGACGGCAAGCCGATCCTCGCCGGGATCGATCTTGCCCTGCGCCCCGGCGAGCTCGTCGGCCTGATTGGCGCCAACGGGGCCGGCAAGACCACTCTGCTGCGCATCCTTGCCGACCTGCTGCCGCCCGCGGCAGGCACGGTCCTCTATGACGGCAAGCCGGCAAGGACGCTGGGGCGCCGCACGCTCGCTCGGCGGCTCGCCTTCCTTGCCCAGGGCGGCAGCGTGCAATGGCAGATGCGGGCCGAGGCTGTCGTCGCGCTCGGGCGCCTGCCGCATCGGCGCCCTTTCGCCGATCTGACCGAGGCCGACCGCACCGCGATCAGCGACGCTTTTGCCGCTGCCGACGCCAGCGCCTTTCGCGAGCGCAGCCTAGACACCCTCTCCGGCGGCGAACGCATGCGCGTGCTGCTGGCGCGCGCGCTGGCGGTCGAAGCGGAGATGCTGTTGGCCGACGAGCCGCTGGTCGGGCTCGATCCGCGCCATCAGCTCGAGGCGATGGCGCTGTTCAAGCGGATCGCCGCCAACGGCACAGGCGGCGTCGTCGTGCTGCACGATCTCTCGCTCGCCGGGCGCTTCTGCGACCGGCTCGTCTTACTGGACGATGGCCGCATCCTCGCCGACGGGCCGCCCGCCGCCGTGCTCGACGACGGCAACCTCGCCCGCGCCTTCGGCATCGCGGTCGCGCGCGGGGATCGCAACGGTGAGCAATTCGTCCTGCCCTGGCAGGCCCTGACCAACGAGGAAGCCAGCCGATGACGGCAGACGACGTGACCAGACTGATCCGCGATGAGCTGGCCTCGGTGACGACGCAATGGAATCTCGGCACCTTCGGCGCCATCGCCGAATTCCTGCGCGATCCCGGCGAGCCGGTCGAACTCGGTGATCGACCGGGCCGGCTCTTCGCCGTCACCGATCGCGGCGGCATCGGCTTCGACGATCTCTCCGAGGTCAGGCTCTTCGCCTCTGAAACCGCTGTCGGCTCGGGCTGGAGCCATCGCATCGCGCTCTGCCTGCCGGAAACGGCCTGCGCGATGAACAGGCGCAGCGTCCTGACCGAACTCGGCCCGGACGAGGCGGCGCTGCGGTTACAAGACCGCGCCGGCATCCTCTTCGACATGGGCCTCGGCACGCTGCAGGTCGACATTTGCATCCGCACCGGCGATCCGCAATTGATCGCGACCTTGCGCTCCGCCGCCGGCAGGAGCCTGTTCGAGCCGGGCAATCCGGCGATGGGGGCGATCGTCGCGAAGGGCCCGCATCGCGTCTTCGTTAGCCGCGCCGGCCGCTGCGAGGTCTATCAGCCGATCCCGCCGGCCGACGGCAAGAGCCCGGAAGGGCCGCACACCCATGTCCTGCCGCAATTGCTGCGCAGCGGCCGCACCCATGCGGCGACCGAGCCGGTGCCGGAGGGCTTGGTCCCCTTTGCCCATCTCGTCCCGGCCCATCCGCTCAAGGACGCGATGGCCCGGCCGCGGCCATGGGACGGCGCGGCCCATGAGCGCTTCCAAGCGCTGCTCGCCGCCACTGGCGACCCGGAACTCACGGTGCTGAAGCAGCGACTTCTGGAGGCGATCCACAGCGGCTTGGACCCCGCCGGCTTCCGTGAGCCGGCGAACAAGTTTGCTCGCCACACCCTGCGGGTCACGCTCCGGCAATTGCGGGCCGGCCCGAAACCGCCGGGCCTGTCGCGCTGGCTGGAGGCCTTCGACAAGCAGGAGCAGGCGAGCGAGGATGCCGACGCCTACGGCCACGGCTAGTAGAGCGCCGGCCCCCGGTTCGCCTCGACGCGGAGTTCCGGCCGGCAGCCGCGGCGCGTCGCCCGCCAGATCGGATCAGGCTCGATGAGGTTGCCCTGCTGGGCATCGCCGCCGGCGTCAGCGCCGAGAGTGGCAGCGCCGGCGCCGACTCGACTAGACCCCAAGAGAGGTAGCCGCCGTCGCAGGCGTCTTTACACTGGTTCAAAGCTACAGGGAGGATGGCTTCCCCGTCAGGACAGGCCTTGGATATGACAGTGCGACTGAGCCGCTTCACCACCCTCGTCTTCTGCATTCTGGTTGCGCTCGTCGCAGTCCCGCTCGCTTTCAGCCATCCCTGGCTCTGGCTGCCCGGCCTGCTCGCCGCGGCGCTGGCGCTGATCGGCTTCTGGGACCTCTCCCAGACCGAGCACGCGATCCGGCGCAACTATCCGGTGATAGGCCATATCCGCTGGTTCGCCGAGCTGGTCCGCCCCGAATTGCGGCAATACCTGTTCGAGGCCGACGAGGAAGCCGCGCCATTCTCGCGCTCGCAGCGCTCGCTGGTCTATCGCCGCGCCAAGAACCTCGCCGGCGACCATCCCTTCGGCACGCTGCTCGACGTCTATCGCGACGGCTACGAGTTCATCGGCCACTCGACGCGGCCGGCGCCGGTCTCGGATCCCGAGAGCTTCCGCATCACCATCGGCAACGGCCAGTGCCGGCAGCCCTATTCGGCTTCCGTCTTCAACATCTCGGCGATGAGCTTCGGCTCGCTCTCGGCCAATGCGATCCGGGCGCTCAACACCGGCGCGCGCCTCGGCCGCTTCAGCCACGACACCGGCGAGGGCAGCATCAGCCCCTATCATCGCGAGGGCGGCGGCGACATCGTCTGGGAGGTCGCCAGCGGCTATTTCGGCTGCCGCGACGAGCACGGCCGCTTCGACCCCGAGCGCTTCGCCAGGCAGGCGGTCGATCCCCAGGTCAAGATGATCGAGATCAAGCTGAGCCAGGGCGCCAAGCCCGGCCATGGCGGCATCCTGCCGGCGCCGAAGGTGACGCCCGAGATCGCCGCGACGCGCGGCGTGCCGGTCGGGCAGGACTGCATCTCGCCGCCGAGCCACAGCGCCTTCTCGACGCCGCTTGAGATGATGGCCTTCATCGCCCAGTTGCGCGAGCTTTCCGGCGGCAAGCCGGTCGGCTTCAAGCTCTGCCTCGGCCATCCCTGGGAGTTCATGGGCATGGTCAAGGCGATGCTGGAGAGCGGCGTCGTGCCCGATTTCATCGTCGTCGACGGCGCCGAGGGCGGCACCGGCGCCGCCCCGGTGGAGTTCAGCGACCATATCGGCCTGCCGATGCGCGAGGGCCTGCTCTTCGTCCACAACGTGCTGGTCGGCGCCGGCCTGCGCGACAAGGTCAAGATCGGCGCCGCCGGGCGCATCGTCAGCGCCTTCGATATCGCCAGCGTCCTCGCCATCGGCGCCGACTGGGCCAATGCGGCGCGTGGCTTCATGTTCGCGCTCGGCTGCGTCCAGTCGCTGTCCTGCAACACCAATCGCTGCCCGACCGGCGTCGCCACGCAGGACGCCGTGCGCCAGCGGGCGCTCGTGGTGCCGGACAAGGCGCAGCGCGTGCACCGCTTCCACGCCAACACCCTGCACGCGCTCGCCGACATGCTGGCGGCCGCCGGCCTGACCCATCCCGAGCAGCTCGGCCCGCACCATCTCGTGCGCCGCGTCAGCGCCACCGAGATCCGGCTGTTCTCCGACCTGCACGTCTTCCTGCAGCAAGGCGAACTGCTGACCGGACTCTGCGAGCATGCGTTCTATCGCCGCAACTGGGACCTCGCCCGCACCGACAGCTTCGACAGAGTGTCGTGAGGCATTCAACAGCGACGAGGAGAAACATCTGACGCACAAGGCGGGCGCGTAACAAGACCGTAGCCTTCCCGACAGAAAATGCTCAGTATCGACTCGGGATAGGATACACGCTCCGTGCCTGTCGATTGGCGGGGCGAAACGGCGAAGGAATATGTGATGTCTGAGCGTTCACGGATGGCACGCGCGAAGCGGATATCTTCGACCTTGCCTCTCTCCGTCATGGCGCTTGCAGCCGCTTTCGCCTTCGGACCGGGAACCGGCGCCCTCGCCCAGCAGCCGGCGCCCGCCGCCGTCCCGGTCGGCACCGTCATGGCCGAGAAGCGTGCGATCACGCAGACCGCCGACTTCGTCGGGCGCATCGAGGCGGTCAATCGCGTCGACATCCGCGCCCGCGTCACCGGCTTTCTCGACGACGTGCTGTTCAAGGACGGCTCGACCGTCGCCGAGGGCGCGCCGCTCTTCCGCATCGAGCGCGCGCCGTTCGAAGCGGCGGTCGAGCAGGCGCAGGGCTCGCTGGAGCGGGCCCAGGGCACCCTCCAGAACGCCGTTGTGCAGCGCCAGCGCGCCGAGGATCTCCTGCGCACCAATGCCGGCTCGGTCGCCATCCGCGACCAGCGCGTCGCCGAAGAAAAGGGCGCCCAGGGCGACCAGACCACCGCCGAGGCCAATCTGAAGACAGCCCAAATCAATCTCGGCTACACCGAGATCAAGGCGCCGATCGCCGGCCGGATCGGCCGCACCAAGGTGACAAAGGGCAATGTCGTCGGGCCCGACAGCGGCGTGCTGGCGCAGATCGTCAGCGACAATCCGATGTATGTCACCTTCCCGGTCAGCCAGCGCGAGTTCCTGGCCCTGAAGACGAACCGGCTCCCGGCCGACGGCCAAGCTCCGCTCGTCAGCCTGAAATTCTCGGACGGCTCAGCTTACGATCAGAAGGGACGAGTCGACTTCATCGATGTCTCGGTCGAGCGCGGCACCGACACCGTGCTGGTCCGCGCCACCCTGCCAAATCCGGACGGCAAGCTCCTCGATGGCACGCTTGTGCGTGTCGGCGTCCAGGCGCCTCAGAGCGAAGAGAAGGTGCTGGTGCCGCAATCGGCGCTGATCGCCGACCAGCAGGGCTCCTATGTCTTCGCCGTCGAGGACGGCAAAGCCGTCGCCAAACGCGTCAAGGTCGGCGCCGAGGCCGGTGCCTATGTCGCCATCGACCAGGGCCTTTCCGGCAACGAGCAGATCGTCATCCAGGGTCTGCAGAACCTCCGGCCCGGCGTGCCGGTGCTGGCTTCGCCCGTGACCCCGCCGGTCGGCCGGAGCTGAACCGATGCTGAGCTCCGTCTTCGTCGACCGGCCCCGGCTGGCGATCGTCATCGCGCTCGTCACCACGATCGCGGGTCTGATCTCGCTGTTCGCGATTCCCGTCGCGCAATATCCCGACATCGTGCCGCCGCAGATCTCGGTTAGGGCCGTCTATCCCGGCGCCTCGGCCGCCGTGGTCGAGCAGACCGTGGCCCAGCCGATCGAGGCGCAGATCGTCGGCACCGACAAGATGCTCTACATGAAGAGCGTCAGCGGCAATGACGGCAGCTATTCGCTGCAGGTCTCGTTCGAACTCGGCACCAATGCCGACATCAACAACGTCAACGTCAACAACCGCGTGCAGCTCGCTTTGTCGAAGCTGCCGCAGGAGGTCCAGCGCAGCGGCGTCACGGTCAAGAAGCAGTCCTCGGCGCTGCTCGGCGTCATCGCCGTCTATGCGCCGAAGGGCAATTACGACACGCTGTTCGTCTCGAACTACGTCACCATCAACCTGCTCGACGCGATCAAGTCGACGGCCGGCGTCGGCGATGCCATGCTGTTCGGCGCGCAGGACTACGCGATCCGCGCCTGGGTCCGCACCGACAGCCTGACCGGCCTCAACCTGACAACCGGCGACATCATCGCCGCGATCCAGGGCCAGAATGCGCAGGCGGCGGTCGGGCGCATCGGCGCGCGGCCGATCTCCGACGACCAGCAGCTCCAGCTCAACATCCAGACCAAGGGCCGCCTGACCTCGCCGGAGGAGTTCGGCAAGATCGTGCTGCGCACCAATGCCGACGGCTCCGTGCTGCGGCTCTCGGACGTGGCTCGCCTCGAGCTCGGCGCCGCCAATCTCGACCGCGACACCCGCCTCAACGGCGGCCCGGCCGTGCTGATCGGCGTCTACCAGGCGCCGGGCGCCAACGCTCTCACCGCCCTCGATTCGGTCAAGAAGACCATCGGCGACCTCGAAAAATCCTTCCCCGACGGCCTGGCCTGGAAGGTCACCTATGACCCGACCGCCTTCGTCACGGCGACGATCCACGAGGTGCAGAAGACGCTGATCGAGGCCTTCGTCCTCGTCGTCCTCGTCGTCTACATCTTCCTCGGCAATCTCAGGGCGACGCTGATCCCGACCATCGCCGTGCCGGTGAGCCTGGTCGGCGCCTTCATCGTCCTCAACGCCATCGGCTATTCCGCCAACACCGTCTCGCTGCTCGCGGTCGTCCTCGCCATCGGCATCGTCGTCGACGACGCGATCGTCGTGATCGAGAATGTCGAGCGCGTGATGGAGGAGCATCCCGAACTCTCTCCAGCGGAGGCGACCAAGCGGGCGATGGGCGAGATCGTCGCTCCGATCATCGCGATCACGCTGGTGCTGCTCTCGGTCTTCGTGCCGGTCGCCTTCATCCCCGGGATTTCCGGCGAGCTCTTCCGGCAGTTCGCCGTCACCGTCGCGGTCGCGATGGTGCTCTCGGCGATCAACGCCCTGACGCTGTCGCCGGCGCTCTGCGCCATCCTCCTGAGGCCGCATCACGGACCGCGGCGCGGGCCGATCGGCCACATCATGCGCGGCATCGACTGGACGCGCGACCGCTATGGCGACGGCGTGGCGCGCCTTGTGCGCATCTCGGCCATCAGCCTTGCCCTGACCGCGGCGTTCGGCGCCGGCATCTACGCCATGGGGCGGATCACGCCGACCGGCTTCCTGCCCGAGGACGATCAGGGCGCCTTCTTCGTCGTCGCGCAATTGCCCGACGGCGCCTCGATCGGGCGCACATCGACGCTCGCCGCCGAGGTCGAGGGCATCCTCAAGACGGAAAAGGCGATCGCGGACTATTCCACGGTCATCGGCCTCAACTTCATCGACAATTATTCCCAGCCCAATGCCGGCTTCTTCGTGGTGACGCTGAAGCCGTTCGACCAGCGCACCAGCCCGGAGGACACGGCCCCGGCGGTCATCGCCCGCCTCGCCCAGAAATTCCGCAGCGTGCGCGACGGCAATGTCGTCCCGGTCGCGCCCCCGCCGATCATCGGCCTCGGTACCGGCGGCGGCTTCAGCTATGTGCTGATGGACATGGGCTCCTCGGATCCCAAGGCGCTGGGCCGAGCCCTGCGCGGGCTCACCGTCGCCGCCAACCAGGACCCGCAACTACGGCGGGTGTTCTCGACCTTCTCGGATTCGGCACCGTCGATCTATCTCGACATCGACCGCGACAAGGTCCAGATCCTCGGTGTCGCGCTGAGCGACGTGTTCCAGGCCCTGCAGGCCTCGCTCGGCGGCTACTACGTCAACGACATGAACCTGTTCGGCCGCACCTGGCAGGTCCAGGTCCAGGCCGAAGGCACTGATCGCGCCTCGGTCAACGACATCTATCGCATCAACGTCCGCAACAAGTCCGGCGAGATGGTGCCGCTGCGCTCATTCGTGGAAGCGCGGGTCGAGGTCGGCCCACAGGCGCTCATCCGCTACAACAATCGTCTGGCGGTGACGCTCCAGGGCTCGCCCGCCCCGGGCGTCTCCTCGGGCCAGGCGCTGAAGGCGATGGAAGCGGTGGCGGCCAAGACGCTGTCGATGGGGTATCGCGGCGAATGGACCGACGTCTCCTTCCAGGAGAAGCGGGCCGAGGGGCAGACGGCGATCATCCTCGCCTTCGCGCTGCTCTTCGCCTATCTCTTCCTGGTCGCGCTCTATGAGAGCTGGACCATCCCTGTGCCGGTGCTGCTCTCGGTGGCGGTCGGCGTGCTCGGCGCCTTCGTCGCGATCGTCATCGCCAAGCTGACGCTCGATCTCTACGCCCAGATCGGCATCGTCGTGCTGATCGGCCTTGCCGCCAAGAACGGCATCCTGATCGTCGAGTTCGCCAAGGAGCTGCGCGAGAAGGGCCATCCGCTGCTCCATGCCGCGACCGAGGGCGCCCGTTTGCGCTTCCGTCCGGTGATGATGACGTCCTTCGCCTTCATCCTCGGCCTGCTGCCGCTGGTGATCGCGGAAGGTCCCTCGAAGCTCGCCAGGCGCGACGTCGGCACGCCGGTCTTCGGCGGCATGCTGTTCGCGTCCCTCCTCGGCATCTTCGTGATCCCGGCGCTCTATGTCGTCTTCCAGGGCCTGCGCGAGCGGCTGCGGCCCTCGACGCGGCCGAAAGCGGAGCAGGCCTAGCGCGCGCTCCGCGGGCGATCAGCGAGGGCGCCCTGCCGAGCGCCTGACGATCAGCTCGACCGGCAGGACGGTGTCCCGGTCGATCGGCTCGCGGCGGACCAGCGCCATCAGCTTGGTCGCCGCGAACTGGCCGATCCGGCTGGTCGGCACATGCACCGTCGTCAGCGACGGCGAGATATGCGCCGACATGTCGAGCCCGTCGATGCCGACGACCGAAAGGTCGGCCGGCACGGTCATGCCGCGCGCATGGGCCTCCTCGATGCAGCCGATCGCCATGAGGTCGACGCCGCCGATCAGCGCGGTCGGCCTGTCCTCCAGCTCCAGCAGGGTGGCGCAGCCGGCCCGGCCGCCGGCGAGCGTCAGGGCCTGCTCCGTGACCAGCTGGTCCGGCAAGGAGAGCCCCGCCTCGGCCAAAGCCGCCCTCGCCCCGACGAGCCGCGCCGTCTGCCGGTCGTTGAACTGGAGCGGGCCGGTGATCATGCCGATGCGCCGGTGCCCGAGGCCGATCAGGTGTTCGGCGGCGAGCCGCCCGGCCAGCGTGTTGTCGATCGCGACCGAGGCGAAGTAGCCGTCGTCACACCAGGTCAGGACGACGGGAACGCCGGATGACCTGAGCAGCGCCGTCGTTTCCGGCGCACGCTCGGCCCCGACCAGCATCAGCCCGTCGACGCCGCGCGCGAGAAGCGCCCTGACGGCTTGGGTCTCCGCCGCTGCGATCGATTCATGCGAGGCGACGAGCAGGAGATAGCCGGCCTGAGCCAGCGTCGCCTGCATCGACTGCAGCGCCCGCGCGAAGATCGCGCTGTCGAGCGTGGGCACGATCGCGCCGATCGTCATCGAGCGGCCCGAGGCGAGCGCGCGGGCAGCGCCGTCGGGCAGATAGCCGAGGCGCTGGGCGCTGTCCCGGACCTTCGCCAGTGTCTCGGCCGACAGCAGCTCCGGCTGGGCGATCGCACGCGACACGGTCGCAGGCGACACGCCGGCATCCCGCGCCACGTCGCTCAGCTTGATGCGGCGCCCCTCCATCAACTCTCCCTCATGAAAGGATTTTCATAAGCCCTACGCTTGAGCCAAAGCAATAACAAGCGTTTCAGTCGCCAAAACCAATCACTTCACGTGTTGACATCGGCCATCCCATCTGAAAGCTTAATTGAAAGCGCTTTCATAAAAAGGCGCACGAGGAACGCGATGATCGGACGGCGTGGATGGGTCAGCCTGGCTTCGGTGGCAGCAATGCTGCTGCTGTGGTTCGTCGTGACGACGGCGACGGGCCTGGTCTCGCCCGGCCGCTTTCCCTCGCCGGCCGATTTCTGGCAGTCGCTGAGTCAGATCGCTACGCGCGGCTATGCCGGCGGCGCGCTCGCGAACCACGCCTTCCATAGCCTCAGACTGGTGGTGCTGGGCTTCCTCGTCGCGATCGCGACCGGCGTGCCGCTCGGATTGTGGATGGGCTGGAGCCGCCGGGCCGAAGCGGCGATCAACCCGATCTTCCTGATCATCCGCCCGATCCCGCCGCTGGCCTGGATCCCGCTGGCGATCCTCTGGCTCGGCCTGGGCGACGCCGCCAAGATCATGGTGATCTGGTTCGCCGCCTTCGTGCCGTCGGTCATCAATTCCTTCGCCGGGGTGCGTAGCATCGATCGGCCGATCATCGAAGCGGCGCGCATGCTCGGCACGCCGCGCTGGCGGCTCATCAGCGAGGTCATAGCCCCGGCGGCGTCGCCGATGATCTTCACCGGCCTGCGCCTCTCGCTGCAGGCGGCCTGGACGACGCTGGTCGCCGCCGAACTGGTCGGAGCGCTCGTCGGCATCGGCTTCGTCCTGAACATGGCCCAGCAGGACATCTATCCCGGCATGATCCTCGTCGGAATGGTCACTGTCGGAGTTCTCGGCTGGGCGACGACCATGCTTCTGGGCCGCGTCGAGCGCCGCGCGCTCGCCTGGAACGTGGCGGGGAGAGACTGACGCCATGAACAGCCCCCCGCTGCGAATAGGCGAGAAGCTGATCTGGGGCATGCTGGGCCTGGCCGGCTTCATCGGCCTGTGGACCGTACTGTCGGCCTGCGGGATCGTGCCGCGCCAGTTCCTGCCCTCGCCGCTCGACGTGCTCTCACGCATCGTTCAGCTGACGACCTCGCCCTTCGCGGGCGCGACCCTGCCGCAGCACCTCGCCTCCAGCCTGCAACGCTATGCCTATGGCGTGCTGCTGGCTGCCGGTATCGGCGTGCCGCTCGGGCTGCTGATGGGCTGGTTCCGCCTGCTCGACGACATCGTCACCCCGCTCTTCGACGGCTTGCGCTTCATCGCCCCGATCGCCTGGGTGCCCTTCGCCGCGCTCTGGTTCGGCACCGGCATCGGCGGCCCGGTCCTGATCATCTTCGCCGGCGCCTTCCCGCCCTGCCTGATCAACGCCTATCGCGGCGCACGCTTCGTCGAGCCGCGATTGATCGAGGCAGCGAGCATGCTCGGCACCGGCGATCTGCGGATGATCCTGGAGATCCTGCTGCCGGCGGCCACGCCCTCGATCGTGGCGGGCCTGCGCGTCGCCGCCGGCCTCGGCTGGCAGTCATTGGTCGGCGCCGAGCTGATCGTCGCGGCGGCCGGGGTCGGCTTCATGATGGTGCAGGCGCAGGCCAATGTCGCGACGCCCACCGTGATGGCAGGCATGGCCGCGATCGGCATCGTCGGCATGTTGATCGACATCCTGCTGCGGCAGGGCGAGGCGTGGATGCGCCGCCGCCGCGGCCTCGAAGCTTGAAGGGCTAACGATGGGATCGATCCGTTTCGACAAGGTCGACAAGGTGTTCGGGCCGCGCGGCTCCGGCGTGAAAGCGCTCGACGACATCAATCTCGAGATCGGCGAGAAAGAGTTCGTGGCGATCGTCGGCCCGTCGGGCTGCGGCAAGACGACCTGCCTGCGCATGGTCGCCGGCTTCGAGCCACCGAGCGCCGGGACGGTCAGCGTCAACGGCAAGGCCGTGACCAGGCCCGGGCCGGACCGTGCGGTGGTGTTCCAACAGTTCGCGCTCTTCCCCTGGAAGACGGTGCGCGAGAACATCGAGCTCGGCCTGCGCAACAAGAACCTGCCGAAATCGGAGCGCGACGGGCTCGTCGCCGGCGCGCTCAAGCTGATGAACCTGGAGAGCCATGCCGGTGCCTTCCCGCATCAGCTCTCCGGCGGCATGCAGCAGCGCGTCGCCATCGCCCGCGCCTATGTGCTCGACCCCGAAGTGCTGCTGATGGACGAGCCGTTCGGCGCGCTCGACGCCCAGACCCGCGTCGTCATGCAGGAAGAACTGGTGCGGCTGGCGCGGGTCAATCCGCGCACCGTGCTGTTCATCACCCATGCGGTCGAGGAAGCGGTCTATCTCGCCGACCGCGTCGCGATCATGACGCGGCGCCCGGGCCGCATCAAGGAGGTGCTCGACATCCGCTCGGTCCGCGAGGCCGAGAACTGGGACCGGCTGCAGAAGATCGAGGACGTCATGGATCTCGAATCCTTCGTCCACCTGCGCACGCAGATCTGGAAATCGCTGCGCGAGGAGAAGGGCGCTCATGGGGTCTGACCTCGCCGCCCTGCCGCGCCTGCAGCGCGACCTGACCGAGCCGGAGCCGATTCCGCCGGCGGGCATCGCGCGCGCCTGCGAACTGATGCGCTCGGGCCGGTTGTTCCGCTATGGCGAGATGGGCGCCGACCAGAACGACGTCGCCCTGCTGGAGCAGGAGTTCGCCGCCTTTGTCGGCCGGCGCTACTGCGTGGCGGTCAATTCCGGCGGAGCTGCGCTGTGCCTCGCGCTGAAGGTGCTGGACGTGCAGCCCGGCGAGCCGGTCCTGGTCAACGGCTTCACGCTGGCGCCCGTCCCCGGCGCCATCCTGCATGCCGGCGCCCGGCCCGTCCTGGTCGAGATCGGTCCCGACTATGTCATCGATTGCGAGGATCTGCGGGCCAAGACCCGCGCATCCGGCGCCCGCATCCTGCTGCTGTCGCATATGCGCGGGCACATCGCCGACATGGATGCGGTCACGGCGGCCTGTGACGAGCTCGACCTGCTCCTGGTCGAGGACTGCGCCCATGCGCTCTGCGCGGCCTGGGGCGGCCGCGCGATCGGCACCTTCGGCGCGGCCGCGGCCTTCAGCGCCCAGACCTACAAGCATCTCAATGCCGGCGAAGGCGGCTTCCTGGTGCTGGACGATGACGACCGTACCGCCCGGGCCATCCTGCATTCTGGCAGCTATATGCTGCACGCCCAGCATCGCAGCGCCCCCCCGGCCGAAATCATCACCGCCTGGGAGGAACTGACGCCCAATTTCAGCATGCGCATGACGGCGCTCGCCGCCGCGCTGCTGCGACCGCAGCTCGACGATCTGCCGCGCCGCGCCGCGCGCTGGAACGCCATTCACGACCGGCTGAGCCATGGGCTCGCTCGCTCGCAGCATGTCCGGCTGCCGATGCGTCCGACCAGACAGCAATATTCGGCCACCTCCGTGCAGTTCTCGCTGGTCGGCCTCGGCGAGCTCGACATCCTCGCCGTTCTCGACCGCTGCGCCGGCCGCGGCCTGCCGATCAAATGGTTCGGGGCCGGGCGCCAGCAGGGCTTCACCAGCGCGCCGCGCAACTGGCGCTATGCCGGCGACCAGGGCGCGCTCGCACGGACCCACGCCATTCTCGCCGGACTCTGCGACATCCGCACGCCCCTGTCGCTGACCGACGAGGACTGCGACCTCGTGGCCGACATCGTCTGCGAGGCAACCGAGACCGTCGCCTGCGCATGCGCGGTGGCAGGGGAAACCGGGAGAGCCGCGACAGGCTGAGACCGGGCTAACGACAACAGGGAGGACGATATGAGACGGATCATTGCAGGATTGGGTATCGCCGCAGCGCTTGCCTGCGCCATGCCGGGCACGGCACAGGCCCAGACGGCGATCGGCGTCAGCTACCAGCCCTCGCTCTATTGGGCCCTGCCCTTCCACTACGCCACGGTGAAGGGCTGGTGGAAGGAGGTCGGCCTCGCCCCGAACTTCTCGACCTTCCCGGCCGGGGCGCCGCAGATCGCCGCCGCTGCGGCCAAGTCCTGGGATGTCGGCGGCACCGGCTCGGTGCCGGCCGTGCTCGGCGCGGTGCGCTTCAACATCCTGACGATCGGCCTCACCAACGACGAGTCGAAGACCAACGCCATGATGGTGCGCGGCGACAAGTTCGACGCGATCAAGGCCAACCCGAAGTCGTTGAAGGGGCAGAAGCTGCTGCTGACGACGAACTCGACGGTCGATTATTCCGCCCGCAAATGCCTGACCAAATTCGGCCTGGCACCGAACGACATGCAGTTCGTCAATCTCGGCCAGGCCCAGATCATCACGGCGCTCACCTCCAATAATGGGGACGTCGCCGGCGTCTGGGCGCCCAACACCTACACGCTGGAAGACCGCGCAAACGCGAAGTATCTCTGCTCCGGCGCCGATGCCGACGCGATCGTGCCCGGCGCGCTGATCGTGCGCGCCGAGTTCGCCAAGGAGCGGCCGGACGATGTCACGAAGTTCCTCGCCGTGTTCCTGCGCGGCTGGTCCTGGGCCAAGGCCAACCCGGCCGAGGCGCGCACGCTCGCGCTGGACTTCTACAAGCAGGGCGGCCTCGAGGTCACCGCCCGCGCCATGGACCAGGAATTCGCGCTGCGCCCGACCTTCGGGCTCGACGAGCAGCTGAAGCTGATGGCGCGCGGCAGCGCCGGCTCGACCGTCGATGGCTGGTTCGGCGAGATCGGCAAGTTCATCACCGAGGTCGGCACCATCCCGGCGAATCCGGACCCCAAGAACTATCTCACCGACGACTTCCTGAAGCGCGTCGCGGCGGACCCGAAGCTGCGGGCCTTCGCCACCGAGTTCGACAAGAAGTGACCTGAGATCAGGCCAGACATGACGATGGCGGCCTCCTCCGGGCCGCCATCGCCTCCCCCCTTTTGACCGAAGCGGACAGCGCCATGGCCATCACGCATTTGAAGACCGCCACCAAGACGCCCGAAACCGAGACCGACGCCGCCCGCGCGGTCGTCACCGAGATGCTGGCTGCGATCGAGACCGGCGGCGAAGAGGCCGTGCGCGACTATGCGTCGAGGCTCGACAAATGGGATGGGCCGATCGTGCTCGACAAAGCCGCGATCGCCGAGCGCATCCAGGACGTTCCGCAGGGCGTGAAGGACGACATCGCCTTCGCCGCCGGCCAGGTCAGGCGCTTCGCCGACGCGCAGCGCGCCTCCTGCCAGGATTTCTCGCTGGAGATGTCGCCCGGCCTGCATCTCGGGCAGAAGCTCGTCCCGGTGAACACCGCCGGCTGCTATGTCCCGGCCGGGCGCTATGCCCATATCGCCTCGGCCTATATGTCGATCGCGACCGCCAAGGCGGCCGGCGTCAAGACCGTCGTCGCCTGCTCGGCGCCCTATCGCGGCCAGGGCATCCACCCCCATGTCCTCTATGCGATGACGGTGGCCGGCGCCGACATCATCATGTGCCTGGGCGGCGTGCAGGCGATCGCCGCCATGACCTTCGGCCTGTTTACCGGCCGGCCGGCCGACATCATCGTCGGCCCCGGCAACAAGTTCGTCGCCGAGGCCAAGCGCATGCTGTTCGGCAAGGTCGGCATCGACGTCTTCGCCGGCCCTTCCGAGGTCGCCGTCCTCGCCGATGACAACGCCGATCCGCTGCTCGTCGCGACCGATCTCGTCGGGCAGGCCGAGCACGGCCATGAGAGTCCGGCCTGGCTGATCACCAGCTCGCGGAGGATCGCGGATGAGGTGTCGCGGCTGGTGCCGGAGCTGATCGCGGCGCTGCCGCCGACCGCCCGCGACGCGGCCGGCGCCGCCTGGCGCGACTATGGCGAGATCGTGCTCTGCGACAGCCGCGAAGAGATGGTCGAGGTCTCCGACCGCTATGCCAGCGAGCATCTCGAAGTGCATTGCGCCGATCTCGACTGGTGGCATCAGCACCTCAGCAATTACGGCTCGCTCTTCCTCGGCGAAGAGACCAATGTCGCCTTCGGCGACAAGGTCTCCGGCCCCAACCACATCCTCCCGACCAAGTTCGCAGCACGCTACTCGGCCGGGCTCTCGGTGCATAAATTCCTGAAGCCATTGACCTGGCAGCGCATGGACCGCGAAGCCTGCACGCGCATCGCCCCGGTCTCGGCCCGGATCTCGCGGCTGGAAGGCATGGAAGCCCATGCCCGCACCAGCGATGCACGTATGGCGAAATACGCGCCGGGCTCCAATCTCGATCTCGGCCAGCCGGTGGAGGCCTGAGCATGTTCCGCCTCTCGGCGCTGTTCGACCTGAGCGGGCGCACCGCCCTGGTCACCGGCGGCAATAGCGGCATCGGGCTCGCCATGGCTCGCGCGCTCGGCCTCGCCGGCGCGCGGCTCGTCCTGGTCGCGCGCCGCGAGGAGGAATTGCGCAAGGCGGCGGGAGGGCTCGTCGCGGACGGGATCGCCGCCGAGACCATCCCGGCCGACCTCGCCGCACCGGATGCGGGTGCGACACTCGCGGCGGCCTGCACCAGTCTCGGCCAGGAGATCGACATCCTCGTCAACGGCGCCGGACTCAATCTGCGCCAGCCCTTCGCCGAGGTGACGGCCGCGGCCTTCGACCTGCACATGGCACTGCATCTGCGCGCGCCCTTCCTGCTGACGCAGGCCTTTGCCCCGGCGATGGCGCGACGCGGCCATGGCCGGATCATCAACATCGCCTCGCTGCAGAGCTGGCGGGCCTTTCCCGACAGCGCGCCCTATGGCGCCGCCAAGGGAGGCGTCGTGCAGTTGACGCGGGCGATCGCGCAGGAATGGTCGAAGCATGGCGTGACCTGCAACGCGATCGCGCCGGGATTCTTCCCGACACCGCTGACGCAGGCGGTCTTCGCTGACGCCAAACGCTCAGCCCGCAACGCGGCGCAGACGGCGATCGGCCGCAATGGCGAACTCGACGACCTCGCAGGCGCGACGGTCTTCCTCGCCGCGCCGGCCTCGGCCTACGTCACCGGCCAGACGCTCGCCGTTGACGGCGGCTTCACCGCGAAATAAGGAGGGCGGCCTGATGAAGGCTCTCGTCTATACCGGCGCCAACAGCCTCGTCTTCCGGGAGGAGCCTGACCCGGTCCCGCAGGCCGACGAGGTCCTGATCCGGGTCGAGGCGGTCGGGATCTGCGGCTCGGACATGCACGCCTATCACGGCTTCGATTCCCGCCGCCCGCCGCCGCTGATCCTCGGCCACGAGGCGGCGGGGCATATCGCCAGCGGTCCCCGGACAGGCGAGCCGGTGACGATCAATCCGCTCGTCGTCGACCCCGCCTGCCCCTATGCGATCGAGGGACGCTGGCATCTGTCGCCGACGCGGCAGATCATCTCGATGCCGCCGCGCCCTGGCGCCTTCGCCGAGCTCGTCCGTATCCCCGTGCGCAACCTTTTGCCGATCCCCAAGACGATGCCGATCGCACATGCGGCGCTCGCCGAGCCCATTGCCGTCTCCTGGCACGCGGTACGGATCGGGATGGAGCGGCTGCACCAGCCGCTCGCCGCCTGCAAGGTAGCCGTCCTCGGCGGCGGCGCGATCGGCCTCGCCGCGGCGCTCGTCGCCCGGCTCTTTGGCGCGAGGAACCTCGTGGTGGGAGAGACCAACCCGCTGCGGCGCAAGACCCTGAAACTAACAGAAGATCTCGTCGCCTATGACCCGGGGGAGACCGCGCCTTACGACAGCAGCATCGATCTGGTGATCGATGCCGTCGGGGCCGGTGCGACGCGGGCCGCGGCCTGCCGCATGGTGCGTCCGGGCGGGGTCATCGTCCATGTCGGCCTCCTGCCTGGGCAGGATGGCCTCGACATCCGCAAGATCACGCTGCAGGAGATCACGCTCGCCGGCGTCTATTGCTACACGCCCCAGGATTTCACAGCCACGGTCGAGGCGCTGTGTTCGCAAAGGCTCGGCTCGCTCGGCTGGTTCGAGGAGCGCCCGCTCGCAGAGGGCGCCTCGGCCTTTGCGGACATCGACGGCGGCAGAACGGCGGCCGCCAAGATCGTCCTGCGCTGCTGACTGGATCATTCACTGGCGTCAGTTCGGTTTGTTCGACCACGATCTCGCCGCGTTCGCGGATGAAAGGCCCGGACAAGCAAATCCCGCATTGCCGAGCGGGCGGCAATCAGCTATCCAGCCTCCACGGTTAGCGCCCGTAGCTCAGCTGGATAGAGCGTTGCCCTCCGAAGGCAAAGGTCACACGTTCGAATCGTGTCGGGCGCGCCATTCACGGTCAAAGCTGGGCACCATGGCGCCGGCTTTGATGTTTCCCTGAACGAGTCCTTCCGCAAGAGCCTTTTTCGGGCCGAGAATTCGGATTTCGTTCGGGCCGATCACCACGCGATCGACGAAGAGATGCAGCCAGGCACGGCGGAACGCCGGGTCCCCGGTGCGCAATCTTTCGCGCACCTGCTGCGAGAACGCGATGACCCGCTCGTCCGAAATGCGTGCACTGTGCAGCACGCGGCGATTCTTCAATTCGCGGATCCGCTCATCGCTCTCGCCGATGCGCAACTTCACATCCGCGATCCGTTGCGCGAAAGCCTTGTCCAGAATGTCGACGATTCCCTTCTCGATCGCGAGGTAAAGGCGTTCGAGCCCGGCCTTGTCGTTGTTGAGCGAGGCCTGCAGCCGCGCGATGTCCTTCTCCAGATCTTCGAGGCCGGCATTGGAAGCGTCGATCACCTGGCTCATCAGCAGCTTCAGCCGCGGCGGTGCGAGCACCTCCTTTTCCATCGCAGAGAGAACGGCCTCGTCGATGGCGTCCATGCGCACGGACTGGCCCTGGCAAGATAGCCCTCCCTTGTTCGCCTTGTTGGCGCAGGTCAGGTAGCGGTAGTTGCCACTTTTGCCCGTCCTGAGCTGCATTCCGCCCCTGCAATGCTCGCAGACAGCAATTCCGGAGAGCAGTGTGGGGCCGGTGGTCAGGCGTGGTGCCCGCACGTTCGGCCGATTGTCGCGCAACGCCCGCTGGGTCGCGAGCCAAGTCTCCTTCGGGATGATGACGGGAACCTTGACCTTGATGTGCTCGCTTTCTGGCCGCGGCTTGCGGGTGCGGCTATCGATGTAGTTGTAGCGGAAGGTACCGGTATAGACCTCGCCCTTCAGGATCTTCTCGACCGCGCTCGTATAAAACGGCTTGCCGCGATAGCTGTAGCCGTGGCCGTTCAGATAGGCGACGATCTTCTTGATCCCCATCGGCCCCGAGCCGTCGCCTTCGCGATAGAGCCTGAAGATCAAGCGAACTACCGCGGCTTCATCCTCGCTCTCGGCGAGGACCTTTTTCTCTTTGCTACGCAAGACGAGAGCGACAGCCGTCTTGTAACCAAAAGGAGGCTTGGCGCCGTTCCAGTAGCCAGCCTCGGCATTGGCCGTCATCACAGTTCGCACCTGCTCGGCATTCTGGTCCGAAGCGTGGGCGTCGAAGGCCGCGAGCATCGTCAGAAGCAGCTTGCCGTTATGCCCGTCAGGTAGCGCCTGGGTCGCCGAGATCAGGCGGATGCCTCGGCTTTCAAGTTCGGAATGGTATTTGAGCAGCAGCTGGGCATTCCGGAACAGGCGCGAAGAATGGTAGACGATCACCGCCCCGACACCGTTCACGGGATCACGAATATAGCG
>NZ_FOKP01000021.1 GCF_900112185.1 Allobosea sp. CRIB-10
ATTGCTCGTCATTCAACCAAAACAAGCGGCTCATGGAACTTACCTCTCCCATGACCTGCTTGAATCACAAACTGGCCGTTGAGTTTAGACCCTAGCGTTACTCTATCCGTCCGATAATCACGACAGCTGTCTCGCGACGACTGCCCTGCAGCCCACGGGGCCCCGTGCGGCCAAGCGCGAGTTGCGCCGTTCAGCGCGTCCGCCTTGCGCCACCCGCCAAACCCAATAGATAAGGAGATCTAGGAGCGGCCCTGCGGAATGACCCTGAACGAATCGATCTCACGCGCGCGGCGCGACCCCGCCATCAAGCTGCATGGCCCCGAGGCCTTCGCGGCCATGCGCAAGGCCGGGCAGCTCACCGCGCGCGGCCTCGACATGCTCGCCGGCGAGGTCAGGCCCGGCGTGACCACGCAGCGCCTCGACGATCTCGCCTTCCAGTTCGCCATGGACAATTCAGCCTATCCGGCGACCCTGTTCTACCGCGGCTACACCAAGTCGATCTGCACCTCGATCAACCATGTCGTCTGTCACGGCATCCCCGACGACAAGCCGCTGCGCGAGGGCGACATCGTCAACATCGACTACACCCTGATCGTCGATGGCTGGCATGGCGACTCCAGCCGGATGTTCGCGGTCGGCGACATCCCGCGCAAGGCCGAGCGGCTGGTCGAGATCACCTATGAAAGCCTGCTGCGCGGCATCCGCGTCGTGCGCCCCGGCGCCACCACGGGCGATATCGGCTTCGCCATCCAGCGCTATGCCGAGGGCGAGCGTTGCTCGGTGGTGCGCGATTTCTGCGGCCACGGCCTCGGCCAGGTCTTCCACGACGCGCCGAACATCCTGCACTATGGCAGCCTCGGCGAGGGCGTCGAGCTCAAGCCCGGCATGCTCTTCACCATTGAGCCGATGATCAATCTCGGCAAGGCGAGCGTGAAGGTGCTCTCCGACGGCTGGACAGCCGTAACGCGCGATCGCTCGCTCTCGGCCCAGTTCGAGCATACGGTCGGCGTGACGGAGACGGGCTGCGAGATCTTCACGCTCTCGCCTGCCGGCCTCGACAACCCGCTCGCGCCGCGCCCATGAAGACCAGCGGCAACGGCATCTCAGCCCCGCTTGCCGCCGTCCCGGACGAGGCTCCGCCGCATCATCTCGGCCATCGCGACCGCCTGCGCCAGCGCTTCCTCGATGCCGGCGACGCCGCTTTGCCCGATTACGAGCTGCTCGAGCTGCTGCTCTTCCGCTCGATCCCGCGGCGCGACGTCAAGCCCCTCGCCAAGCAGCTGATCCAGCATTTCGGCTCCTTCGCCGAGGTGATCGGGGCGCCGCTCTCGCGACTGCAGGAGGTCGACGGCGTCGGCGAGAGCGCCGCCCTCGACCTCAAGATCGTCGAGGCGGCGCTGAAACGGGCGATGAAGGGCCAGGTCGCCAAGAAGCCGGTGCTCTCCTCCTGGTCGGCAGTGATCGACTATTGCCGCCTCGCCATGGCCTTCGCCGAGCGCGAACAGTTCCGCATCCTGTTCCTCGACAAGAAGAACGCGCTGATCGCCGACGAGGTGCAGCAGACCGGCACGGTCGACCACACTCCGGTCTATCCGCGCGAGGTGATGCGCCGGGCGCTGGAGCTTTCGGCTACCGCCTTGATTCTAGTGCATAACCATCCCACTCGCTCAAATCGATCACGTTGGATCACGCACAAGCACGCTGAATCACTAGGAAATTCGCGTATTTTTGGTCTTGCGTAGTGGGGGCGGTTTTGGCAAATTGGGGGCGGTTTAAGGGGTAAGAAACGGCATTCCGCCCCCAGCAAACGATCCCCGTTTCTCCTTGACCGATCCCAGTTGCGGGACAGGAGAAACGTGATGCCAAGCCTGACCGATACCGCGATCCGACATGCGTTGAAGCGGGTCGAAGCGAGCCAGAAGCAAGAAAACCTCGCCGACGGCGAAGGGCGCGGGACCGGACGGCTCGTCCTCGTCCTGAAGCCCATGCCCAAGCGCGTGACCGCCGACTGGATGGCGCAGCAATGGCGCGACGGCAAGCGCGCCAAAAAGAAGATCGGCGCCTATCCATCCATGCCCCTCGTCGAAGCGCGCGCGATCTTCAAGCGCGACTATGCCGACGTCATCCAGAAGGGCCGGAGCATCAGGATCGCGACCGATACGCGGCCCGGAACTGTCGCCGACCTGTTCGAGGGCTATGTCGCCTCGCTCAAGAGCGCAGGCAAGCCGTCGTGGAAGGAAACGGAAAAAGGCCTGAACAAGATCGCCGACACGCTTGGCCGCAACCGTCTCGCTCGCGAGATCGAGCCCGATGAGATCGTCGAGGTGATCCGACCAATCTACGACCGTGGGGCACGGGCGATGGCCGACCACGTCCGCGGCTATATTCACGCAGCCTTTGGCTGGGGCATGAAGTCCGACAACGACTATCGGAACACTTCGCCACGCCGTTTCCGAATTCCCTTCAATCCGGCCACAGGCATTCCGACCGAACCCAAGGTCCAGGGCACGCGCTGGCTCGACGAGGACGAGTTCGTCCGTCTCTATCGCTGGCTGGAAAGCCCCGACACGCCCATCCACCCGCCCTACACCCGCGCCGTTCGCATTCTCATGCTGACCGGCCAGCGGGTCCAGGAAATCGCTCGCCTCCACATCGACCAATGGGATGCCAAGGAGCGGATCATCGACTGGTCAAAGACCAAGAACCTTCAGCCGCATGCCGTCCCAGTGCCGTCGCTCGCCGCCGAGTTGCTCGAAGCCATCAACGTGAACGAATATGGCTGGTTCTTCCCATCCGCGACGGATCCGTCGAAGCCGGTCAGCCATGGCACGCTTTACTCGTTCATGTGGCGCCAGCGCGATCGCGGCGTCATCCCCTATGTGACGAACCGCGATCTCCGCCGCACCTTCAAGACCTTGGCGGGCAAGGCGGGCGTCTCGAAGGAAATCCGCGACCGTCTCCAGAACCACGCGCTTCAGGACGTCAGCTCCAAGAACTACGACCGCTGGAACTACATGCCCGAGAAGCGGGCCGGCATGGCGAAGTGGGACAAATTCGTCCGCGCGATGCTGGCAAAGAAGAAAGGCGACGGCGCCTTGAAGAAGGCAGCGTGAGCGGTCGGCTTCTCGTGCTGGCCGCCGCCGCCACGCTCGGCTACGCCGCCCCGGCCCACGCAGATCCGTGCGAAGGCACTCTCCCCACGCGGGCAGGCGTCCAGTTCTCCGGCATCGTCCGATATGTGGGAGATGGCGACGGCCTCTGTGTCGGGCGAACGGCGGACCCCAATGAGTGGATTGAAGTCCGCCTCGCCGATTTCAATGCCCCGGAACTACACACTCCCGGCGGTCCTGCGGCCAAGGCGGCGCTCGAACGCCTGGCCCTACAGCGCGAAGTCATATGCGCATCCGAGCACGGGCACGGCGGCCGTGTCCGGTCCTTTGACCGCGTTATCGCGCGCTGCCGGATCAGCGGAGCCAGTCTTGGCGACCTGCTGCGTCAGGCCGGCGTAGCCGAGGGCGGCAACTGATGCGATCCATCTCACCATTGACTCGATATAGCTTGGAGGCTATATGACTTGGAACGTCAGACTCCATAATGCCTTCGAGGCGGAGTTTCTGGCTTTCGAGCGCGAGGTCCAGACCGAATTGCTGGCGGTCGCGAAGCTGCTGGGCGAATACGGCCCGCAGCTCGGTCGGCCCTATGCCGACACGCTCAAAGGCTCGAAACACGCTAACATGAAGGAGATGCGTTTCTCGGCTGCCGATGGCGAATGGCGTGCTGCCTTCGCCTTCGATCCCGAACGGAAGGCTATTCTTCTCGTCGCGGGAGACAAATCGGGCGGCAGCCAGAAGCGCTTCTACAAGCAGCTTATCGCAAAGGCGGACAGCCGGTTTTCCGATCATTTGGGAAACCTGAAATCTGCGAAGAAAGGATGATCCTATGGGACGGAGCCTCGATGAGGTCATTGCTTCCCTGCCCCGCGACCAGCAGGAGCAGATTGAAGCGCGCTATGACGAGCTTCGGCAGGAGGTCGAAGGACTCCGCGAATTGCGGCAGATCGCCGGCAAGGCCCAGGAAGATGTCGCAACGGCCCTCAACATCAAACAACCTTCCGTTTCCAAGATCGAGAACCAGGCGGATATGTATCTCTCGACGCTGCGTAGCTACGTCGAGGCGATTGGCGGGAAGCTCGAACTAACGGTGAAGCTACCGGCCCGGCCTCCGGTGCGGATCGAACATTTAGGCGATCTCGCTCAGCCGACCACGAAAGCGTCTGGTCGCAGGGCTGGGCCTCGACGGAGGATTGCTTGACTCCTCAGACGATCGCTCGGCTTCTAGCTTCCATGAATGCGGGCCGCCTGCTGGTTGTCTGCGGTGCTGGGCTGTCAATGGCGCCACCGAGCAGCCTGCCGTCAGCGCGCGCGGTCGCCGAGCGCTGTTTCGACAAATACCGTCTTGAATCGGACCCGACCTGCGACCTTGTTCTTCGGGATAATCTTGAGGCTCTCGCTGAGCACTTTGCCGGCCTGAGCACCCTGCAGTCGGTCTTCATCGAACATCTGGTGCCTTGGCCTGCTTTCGTGCGCCCTTCCAACACAGGGCACGCCGCGATAGCGGACTTCCTTATCACCCGCGCCGCCGTCGCCGGCATATCGAGCAATTACGACACTTTGATCGAACGTCGCGCATGGGACTATGGCGCTGACTTTCGCGGCTCGCTCGACGGCGACGAGGCCATTGGCGACGCCATTCGTCAGGCACCCTTGCTGAAATTCCATGGTTGCTCCCACCGCGACAGGCCATCCACCGTCTGGGCGACGTCGCAGCTCGACGATCCGACGATTTCCGCCCGCATTGCCCGAAGCAAGGTGTGGATGGCAGCGAACCTTCGGCATAAGGATCTTCTCGTCGTCGGGTTCTGGTCGGATTGGGAATATCTTAACGCCGTAATCGGCGAAGCCCTGATAGACGTGCAGCCTCTGTCTGTAACGGTCATCGATCTCTCGGCGACAAACGCGCTCGAGCAGAAGGCGCCGCAGCTTTGGCAGATAGCGCACGCGCAAAACGTGACCTTTGAGCATGTCCAGGAGTCGGGAGCCGTGGCCTTGGACGAGCTTCGCCGCGCGTTCTCATCAAACTATCTGCGCCAAGTCCTCGACGCTGGACGGGCGGCTTTCGAGCAAGCGACCGGCGTCGATTGCGATCCGGCATGGCTTGAAATCGGGGATTTCGACAGCGAGGCGCTGTATGGCCTCAGGCGAGATGCGGAAGGCGTTCCGGCGGCGGAGCCGGCGAAGCTGCTGCGCCCCGGCAGTCCCGAGGCGCTGGGCTTTTTTCATCTGCTGCTGCGCCAGGCTGGAGCCGTACAACGCGCCGATGGCTATGAGCTAAACGGTCGAAGCATTCGCGTCATCAACGGGACGCAGTCCATCCTCGGGACGCTGCGGGGAAAGTTTGTTGAACCGCCCGCTGCGATGCAGTCGGACATTGTTGTTGCGGTCGGTGCGACCGACTTGGGCGTCCCGGACAACGTGGTTCGCAGCGGGCGCGCAGGCGACGTCATTCGCCCTGACGCGGCGGGCGAATGGTTCGACCTCCAAGGGGCAAGAGGCGCGCTGGGCATCTAATGGACATCTTTATACAAGCCGAAATCGTCCTACGCGACGCCCAGTACGAGACATGGACATGGGCCGGCTCCGCAGGTCCCGTAACCTGCTTCGAGAACGCGGCGCTGATGGGATTTGTCCATGTCTTCGACACCGCGGACGCGCTCCTCGGTGGCTGGAAAGCAAATCAACAGGTTGCTCTTGCACGCCATGCCGCTTCGTTGCGCGGCGCCGGAGCAAAGGCCTGGAACGTCTATTCGGTCTTGCTGACCCCCGATCAGGATCCGCGCCGCGGACGAGAGATCGAGCGAATCGAAGAGGATTTTTCTCTCACGCGAAAGATCGCTAGAGCCTCGATCACGACAACGGAAGACGTCGAAAAGGCGCTGCTGCCGTTGCTCTCGATCCGCTCGAAGCCACTGCTCGGCGCGTCTAACTTCGAGACGAGACTTCGCACCCGGCTCAAAGATATTCCGGCGGACGCCGTCACGGCGTTCCTCAATGACACGTCGTCCGCAGAGGTCGCTCGCATATTGGGAGCGACTTCGTGAGGCTCGATTTCATCGAAATATGCGGTTTTCGCGGATTTAGGGATCTCGTCCGAATCAACTTCGGTCGTGGCTTCACCGTCATCACCGGCCGCAACGGCGTGGGCAAGAGCACGCTATGCGATGCAGTCGAATTTGCGATCACCGGCTCCATCGACAAATACGCCGTCGAGAAAGCCGCGAAAGAGAGCCTCAGCGATTATCTCTGGTGGCGTGGCGAAGGTGTGCCCAAAGCCCATTATGTTACGGCTTCGTTTATCGACGATGACGGGAAACCATTCACTATCAAGCGGACTCGGGAGTCCGGCTCCGATCGTTCGCCAGAGGAGATCAAAGCTGCGCTTTGCCGCGGTCCTGCGCCGGACGACGCGCTTCGTCAGCTCACCCGGACGTCGATCATCCGCGACGAATGGATCGCGGCGCTCAGCCTGGACCTTACCGAAACGGAGAGGTTCGATCTCGTCCGATCGGCACTCGGCGCAGTGGAAGGCTCCGAAGCGGGCAGCAGAGCAAAGGAAGTCGTGGCGGCCGCCGAAGCTGCCCACGCCAAGGATGAAGCCGCCTATGACAATGCTCGCACGCGGCTGGCCGACAGGCTTACGCAGCAGTCGGAGACGCAAGCCGCACTGAGCCGGTCAGGTGATGTCTCCGCCGCAATTCAGGTGATCGCCACAGCGGCCCCAGATGCGCCCCCCGAGCTGAGTGCTCGCCTGATCGCAGGTCGAAATGCGTTGGCGAACGCACGCGCCCGGTTGGCCCGGATGGGGGAAGCGCTTCAACTCGGTCGTGAAGTCGCAGCGACACAGGCCGCCTTTAACGCACCGGAGGCGCTTGCCGAACGCGAGGCCGCATCGGTTGCGCATGAGACTGCCCAGCGCGACCACGAGTCCGCCCAGAACACCGTTTCGGATGCCGAACAGCGCCTCGGCCGTGAGGAAGAGGTTGACGCGATCGCGGCCTCTCTGAGCATTCTCGTAGAGCACGGTGAGCGCCTCGGATTGCACGACGATCATTGCCCACTTTGTGCGGCCCACCGGACGTTGGATGAGTTCGCAGCAGGTCTAGCCGCAGCCCGGTCCCGCATTATTTCGCTGGCGTCGGGCGTTCAGGGAGCCCGCGATGCTCTCGCGGCCGCGAAGGAGAACGCACAGCAACCCAGCTTGGCCTTCAAGGCAGCGGCCGCTGTAGTCGAAGGTCATGCAGACGAGTTGCGCCAGTTGCGCGACCAGGAAGCCGCGCATGTCGGTTTCTACACGCAGTGGGGGCTCGATCACCGCTTCATCCAAGATCCTGACGGGCTGGAGCAGGCCATCTCTGTCGAACGCGACCGTTTCATTGATCTTGAGCGCGCGCTTCTGGTCCTGGAAGCGTCTCAAGCGGTCTCGCGGATGTCGTCGATCGAAAGCAACATCTCGGCTCTGCGAGCTGAAATAGAGAAACTGGCCGGAGCGGTAAGCCAGTCGCAGAACGCCGTCACAGCAGCTCGTGAGATCGAACGCTCGGTTAGGCGCGTGAGCGCGGAAATCATTGATGAACGGCTCGCTCAGATCAGTCCGCTACTCAACGAACTTTATCAGCGCCTGCGACCGCATGCCGACTGGCGGACGATCGATTACAGCATCCGCGGCGACGTCCGTCGATTTCTCAGCCTCAAGGTCGGAGACGGCCTGAACCCGCAATTTGTCTTCAGCAGCGGCCAGCGCCGCGCAGCAGGTTTGGCCTTCCTTCTCTCAGTCCATCTTGCGCGCGCTTGGACGCCACTCAGGTCTCTCCTCCTCGACGATCCCGTTCAACATATCGATGATTTCCGGGCGCTTCACTTGGTCGAAGTGCTCGCCGCTCTCCGCTTGGATGGGCGCCAGATCATCTGCGCCGTCGAGGACCCTGCGCTGGCCGATCTGCTGTGCCGGCGCTTGGTTAGCACCGCGACGGAGGGAGGCCGGCGTTTCGATATCGACCTTGGTCCGCTCGGCGCCACAAGCGTTGTCATTGACCAAGAAATCCATCCAATGCCGGTCGGTGTTCTACGTGGTGTTGTCACTGCATGAAGGCCGAGAGCGCGCAAATCGAACCTCCGGCATCGCGCGAGCGTCAAGCGCACGGCCCTTGGAGCGACCTGGCGCTTCATACCATCGGCTGGCGCGCGTTTCAGGATCTTTGCTCGCAGGTATGCGAAGTCGTGCTGGGCCGGCCCGTGGAAATCTTCCGCGAAGCCCAGGACGGTGGCCAGGACGCGGTCTTCCTCATCTCCTCGGGAAGCGACGCCCCGCCGATCGGCACGGTGCAGTGCAAGCATACATCGGAGGCCGCAAAGGCCCTGAAGGCCAGCGACCTCTCCACCGAGATCGGTAACGTCGAGGAATTGGTCAAGGCCGGCCAGGCCGACACCTATGCCTTCATGACCAATATGAGCGTGGACGCACCCGTCGCGGCCGCCATGCGCGCCAGGCTTCGCGCGCTCGGTGTACGCAAGCCGCACATTCTCGGCCGCCAGTATATCGTTCGGGTCATCAGAAGCAGCGCGCGCCTGCGCGCGCTCGTCCCGCAGGTCTACGGCCTAGGGGATCTAACATCGATCGTCGACGAAAGGCTTAGCGAACAGAGTCGTGCGCTGCTCGACAGCTGGATTCCGAAGCTTCGTACCTATGTTCCGACGCAGGCCCATCGCGACGCGATCAACGCGATTTCCAACCATGGCGTGGTGCTGCTGCTCGGTAACCCGTCCAGCGGTAAATCGGCGATTGGTGCCATCATCTCGACAATCGCTTCGGAAAATCCCGACAACACAGTCCTCGCTTTGACCAGTCCTCGCGATTTCGAGGCCGGCTGGAATCCAAACGACCCGGGCCGCTTCTTCTGGATCGACGACGCCTTTGGCTCGAATGTGCTGCGCGACGATTACGTGCAGGACTGGACTTCGGCCTTCTCGAAGCTGAGGGCGGCGATCAAGCACGGTAACCGTTTTCTCCTGACCTCCCGCAAGCACATCTACGAGGCGGCGCGACGGCGGCTCGGGCAGCGCAACCTTGCCCAGTTCGCTGATGGCAGCGCCGTGGTCGATGTCGGCGAACTGACCTTTGAGGAGAAGGCGCAGATCCTCTACAATCATTTGAATTTCGGCGAGCAGAGCCAAAGCTGGCGTTCGAGCGTCAAGCCCCACCTCGCCGCGGTCGCTGCCGTTCGCGACTTCCTCCCCGGCATAGCCGAGCGTCTTGGCGACCCGAACTTTACCAAGGGCCTGGCGCCGCGCGAGAGTTCGCTCGTTCGCTTTATGGAGGAGCCGACAGAGCATCTGATCGATACCGTCAACGCCCTGGACGATCAGCTGCAAGCCGCGCTCATACTCGTTTATGTTCACCAGACCGGGTTCGATCCCAGCGACCATGATGCTTCGGCCGCCCAAGCGGTCGCTGAGCTGACTGGCTACACTCTCACCAAGATCCAGGATTGTTTCACTGAGCTAAAAGGCTCTTTCCTGAAACTCTCCGGCGCGAATTGGACCTTTGCACATCCCACGATTTCCGACGCCCTGACCGAGATTCTGCGGCAGAAGCCACACATGATGGCGGCGCTCATACGAGGCGCGACAATCGACACCATCCTCAGCAGCTTCACCTGCGAGGGCTCGCCCCTTATTCGAGACGCGCTCATCATCCCGACCACTCTCGACGACGCCTTGGTCGCAAGGCTCGGCCGCACCCCCGATGAATTGCATCGCAACTGGATGCTGTTCCACTTTCTGTCCTACCGTGCCAGCGAGGCCGTGTTTGGAAAGGCGATTCAGCAGTCTCCCGGTCTGCTTCGGCGGTCCTGCTGGCAAACCGACGTGGCCGGCAACGACCCCCGACTTGCCGCTCGCGCCCGAGCCCATCATCTCGGTGTGTTACCCGATGATCTGCGTTCGGAAGCGGCCGAAAAGCTTGAATCTGCTGCGCTCACAGACCTCGACGTCTCCTTCTTCGACGAAGAAGAAATGCTCGCGCTCATCCCGCCGCTGCGCCTCGTCGGCCTCGGGCTGGCGCTGCGGGCAACGATTTTGCCGTCGCTAGAAGATCGCATCGACGAGATCGCCGCAGACGCTGATCTGGACGAAGAGCCTGACAGTCATTTCAAGAAGCTTCTCGGTGTGCTTGACCACGTTGAGGCGATCGGTGTCGACGCCGACGCCACGGCCTTCATCGACGATGCGCGCGACCACGTGAAGCGTTCGGTTGAGGCGCTCGAAGAACGTAAGCGGGAACGTGACGAAGAATCTAAAGATGAGACCGACTGGACTCATATCGTGACGCAGAAGAAGGAGGAGACGCCACCTTCTTCCGCCGTCACTACGAAGAAGCGCTCGGTGTTCGACGATGTCGACAAATGATCCCGGAGACATAGGTGGGTCGCGTCGTGATGCGCCCGACTCGGCGGTAAAGAATATGCTCTAGGGACCGGGTGGCCTCTGCGGGACGCGGCAGCCGCCCAAGCGGGTTTCGACTATCAACTCGACGTCTCGATCCTCGCGGCTTTAGAGCTTTTGCTCATTCCCAAAGCGGCTGCCTGACTAGAAGTCGGGCTTTCTCTTTTGCCAGCGCCGGCGCGCCACCGAAAACTCATCGGTTTCGAACTCGACGCGTCTCACACGATGCACGACGACGCTATCGAGAACGACCCGTAAGCTCGGGTCGCGCCAATCGGGATCAGGCGGCCCCCACTGCATCGCTGCCAACGAAGCAAAATCCGGCCATCCGGCCGCCTCCTCCTTCACTGGGGGCGGTTCGTCCGGCGCCGCCGGCACCTCTTCGATCACCTCGTACTCGGTCTCCCAGCCATCTTCTTCCATATGCCCGCTGCGCGCCGAGATCTCCGCCCCGACGGGCACGGCCAACTTCTCGACCCGCGCCGCCTTGTGGAAAAACACCACGTTGAGAACTGCGCCGGCCGCCTGGACCGAAGGAAATATGATCCCGTCCAGAGAGATGGCCCCCTCGGTTGCTAGAAAATCAGCGACCGCCTGCGTTGCCAGATATTCGAAATGTTCGTCGTCGGGCATGACTGGTCGCGTAATCCGCTGGCTGAGAGAGCGCAGAAACATTGCGCGCTCCAATCGTCCGGCAAGCTCGGGATCGAACACGCTGCCGCCGTCGCTGACCGCGCTCAGGGCGGTCAGGTCGAGCAGCTTCAGCGGCCGGATGATCTCGAACTGCGCCACGGCCACCTGGCTTCCAACCGGCGGGCGGACTTCAGCAATCGCCGCCGTTGGATCATTGGCACCGTAGAAAACCGATATGCCGCGGGCGTTCATGCGCCCCGCGCTAGCCAAGAACGCCGGAGGAGACCCGAGCTGCTGATCCGGCCGGCAAAGCGCGGCCTCCAGCTTATCATCGGACTGGAAGACCCTGGCGCGATAGACCGAGCTGAAGCTCGTGCCCGGGCCAGCATCGACGACAAGCGGGCGACCATCGCGGCTGCGCAAGACGTCTATTCCGTTGAAGATCGCCGCCAAGTGGGATGCCGCGGCTCTGCTGAAGAAGCGTGCTTCTGTTTTCAGCGACTTCTCGAACGAGCGCCATTCCTCCTGCCAGGCTTGGTCGCTCGTTCCCTTCTGCTCGTAATATGCATCGCTGGAAAATTCGGTTTCCTCACCCAGGGCGGCAGAGTCGAAATCATCGAACTTGTCCTCGAGGATCTGCTGGATGTCCTCCGCAGCCGCTTCGGGCATGTCGGCCGAGTTCATGACCGCATCGACGGTCTGCTCACCGTCGCGATCCCACTCGTACTCGGACTCCCTGTCGCTGAGCATTGTTTGCTGCCACGACGTCGGCTGATCGGATGTTCGAGCGTAATGCTGATCGAACGCGGCTTCGACGCGCTCCGCCATCTCCCCAATCAAGTATGACTTAGCCGTCCTGTCGCAGTACGAGCACTTGCGACGCTTACCATCACGCCGAATTTCCGCGCTGAGATAGTCTTCTCCGACGCATCGGTAACACAGCTTCTTTGCCGTCAGCTCTTCAACTTCATCCTGACTAAGCACCTGACATCCTATTCTATGGGAGAAGCGGGCACGGGTTCGCTTGCGGCGTCATGATGGTCACCGCACGTCGCGCTCGCGTAACAGCCACATGGAGGTTGAACCGTGCTGATCGCTCTGCATCCGCCCCTCGCGGTTGCAAATAGCGTTGATAGGCTCCCTCAAACACGATCACCTCGTCGAACTCTTTTCCCTTCGCCTTATGAATCGTCATCACGGTCACTCCGTGATGGGGCCGCGTCGTCGCCGCGAACTGATCCTCGACCACCGCTGCGCTCAACAGGCCGCGCGCGTCCCGATAAGCGCCGTGACCACGCCACGCCTCGGCGAACCGGCTCTCGATCTGCGCTCCGCGGCGCAGCAGCCGCATGTGTCGAGCTTCTTTGGCGACCGCCTGCAGCTCAGCGCGAGGGCTCGCCTCAAATATCGCGCGTATCGAACGCCAATCCGTCATCGGATCTCCACTGAGAGGATACGCGGCGACGCTCTCCAGCAGTGCCCGCACGTCCGGCCCTATGCCGCGAGCGCCAAACCCGGCATCACCTTGCGCTCGCAAAGACCGGGCAATCGTCCGCAGGCGCGCGGCCTTGGTAATCCCTCCGGCCGACGCAGTTTCGTTGCGTCCCAACTCAAAGGCCGCGAGGCTATCAAGCACCAGCGCACCGAGGTGGTCGGGATGATCTCGCGGTTCGAGCAGCAGCGCGATCATCGCGGCGGCGAGCATCGGGCCTTCCGCTGAGACCAGGATCTCCACGGGGTAACGCGGCAATCCATGATCGGCCCGAGCCATATAGTCGAAGACGCCAACGGCCAGTGCATTTGCCGGAACGAGCACCGCAAGAGACCATTCGTTTGCGCGACGCAGCCGGCCGACGGCACGAAGAATTTCCTGTTTCAACGGTCTGAGGCTTTGCCCACCGTAGCGGGAGATTGAAACACCCGTGTAGGCGACCGCGTTGAAGACGCCGTCGATCATGTCGTCAGCGAAGTCCGTGATTTGCGTGCCAGGACTGCGACGATTTTCGCCCAAAAAATCGAACTGCGTTGGCCTGAAGGCTTCGATAAATTCATCGAAGCGCCGAGGATCGGCACCCTTAAAATCATAGATGCGCTGTTTCGGATCGCCCAAGGCGATCAGCCGACTGTGCTGACCGAGCTGGGCGACCATCTGCCACTCAGCCGCGTTCGTATCCTGGAATTCGTCGACGATAATCAGCGGGTACGCCCGCGCGTAGGCTTGCGCCAAGAGCGGCACCTGCGCGAACAACTCGGTCAAAAGCGTGGGGAATAGATCGAAGGCGATCAACCCCTCCTGATCGAACAGCTCTCGTTGCCTTGCCAAGCGAGCTGCCCCGTCCAGACCCGCGAGACGCCCTCGCGCTTGAGCCGGAAGAAGGAGCGAGACGCCGGGCCGCGCGCAGAGAAGGTAGGCGTGGCTCTTGAGGATCGTCCACGCAAAGCCGTGATAGGTGTTGATCTCGATGCGGGCCAACTGTTCGCGCGGGATGGTCGCGGTCGCTTGTTCCGCGACCCGGGCGACGGTGGCGCGAGCAAAGCTCAGGAACAAAGCTTTCCCGGTGTTGCCGAGCCGGCCCGCTGCCAAATCCGCGCACGCCTTCGCGAGAGCAATCGTCGTCTTGCCCGATCCAGCACCCCCGCGAACGAGAATGCTGCCCTCAGTTTCCAATAGCCTTCGCCGCTGATCGCAAAGCATCAACACCATCGCGGCTATCCGAAAACGCCGGGCGGCTGTGGCGCCGGCGGCTGCGGAACTGGTGGCATTGGCGGCACGACCATGTTCTTCAACGCCGTCAAAATTCCCAGCATCGTCTGCGGAAAATGCCCGACCTGGCAGAGATCGAAAAAGACGGTGAGATAGTCGTCGCCTTTCTTGTGCGTGAACAGAGATAGGAACGGCGCGCGATAAGCCGCCTCCGGTGACCCGTTCGGTGGAATGAGATGGGCAAGTGCGGGCGGCCACTCGCCGGCGCCGGCAAACCACTGGACGAACCATGCCTGCATCGCAGGCGAAACCTCGGCCTGAAGCATATGCTCGAAACCCGCATAGGGCTGCTCGAAAGGCGCATGGCACGCGGCCACGATGGCTGCGCGAGCCTCCGGCTGCTGCTGATCGAAGATCGTCGCCACCGTCTTGCCGAGGCCGCGAAAGAAAGTTGCAAACGGTGCCACCGCCGTTTGGCCACCCGCGTCGAAGGGCACCCACCCAAGTGCATCGAGCCGCTTGTATTGCGCCGGGGCAAGTTCAGCCGCTCGACGCGCCACAGCACTGTAGGCGACCAGTTCCGTCTTACCCTCCACGACGATGACGCGGCGCGCCAGCAACGCCTCGCAAAAGCGAGTCCGGAAGCCGTCTCTGAAAATCTTGAGCTTGAGATTATCGGGCAAAACCACGCTCGTCGCGGTTAGCAGCCCGGCGTTATCGCGCGTCAGGACCGTCATCTGCTCGGGCGTGAATTGCTCGATGACGTAGGGCGAATGCGATGTAAACAGCGCCTGGGCTGCAAGCTCGCGCACCTTGTCCACCACACGCTTCTGAACATGCGGCGGCAGAGAAAGCTCGGGCTCCTCCATGGCGAAGATGACCCGTCCATTCCGGCGCTGGGCAATCAGCCCGAGCATCGCGAGCACGAGCGCATTGATGGTTCCCGATCCCTGGTGCTGAAACGGAGCCGCATAGCCCGGCACACCGGTCGCCAAAAATGACTTCAGAACGCGCCGCAAATCTTCCCGTGTCAGCTCTGAGACCCGCAGGTGCGGCGCGTCGGCCCATTCGCCCGGAACGATCTCCCGCATCGCGTCGCGTATCGCGGTCAGTATCCGGCCGAACTCAGCATCTTCCTCGCCCACCACATCGAGACCGCGCAGGCGACCGAGCAATCCCTCCCACATGCGGGTTCGGACTTCATATGTCTTCAGGATCACATCGAGGAGGGAGCCGCGTTCCATCGACAGTGCCCGGTTTCCAGTCCGAAGTGCCCGAAGATGGAGAAATCCGAACTCCCGTTTGTCCCCTGAGCGACATTCGCTGATAGGCGTGCCGTCCTCCTGACGTGGAACGGCAAACCACGTCTTCGCGGTGAACTCGTCGTTCTCGGAATCATAGGCGCCTTCAAACCGCACGCGAACGGCCGGCTCCGTGCCGGCCTGCGCCGCACCGCCGGCCGTACCCGCGCCCAAAAGCGATCGGTCGGCCGTGCGCCAAAATTCGAGATTGTTCCGGAACTTCGTGCAGTGCTGTTCGTCCAGGCCCGCGATCACCACCTCGACCACGATGATCTTAGGAGGCTGGTTCTCTACGGCGCGATAATCGCCGCCATAAAAGTCATGCTCGTCGATGGCTTGCGTTCGCGCCAGCCGATCCGCTCCGATCGCCAGTTCGATCGCCTCGAATACTGTCGACTTCCCGGTGTTGTTGTCGCCTAGGAGGACGGTTGTACCCTCGAAATATATGTCAGCGAGCTTTATGCCGCGAAAATTTTCTACGTGAACGCGGACAATTCTCACCCCAACCCCCCACTATGTTTTAGTATCTATTTCTTGGACTCATGTAGTAGCACTCTTCGACCTAGGCGGTGTGGACGGATTGCCGCACGAAGATCGGATAGGGTTCCTCTGACGCGCTTTGTCTGATTCATGGAGAGCCGACTGATTTGGAGGTCGGCGATGTCCACGAAGATGTATGAGGCGGATTGGTCGGTTGCGCTGGAGGTGTTTCGCGCCTCGCTGCCGCGCCGTGGTGACAAGGGTCGGGATGACCGTCTGTTTCTCGAAGCGATGCACTATTTCACGGTTCACAACATCACCTGGCGAACGCTGCCGGAACGGTTCGGCAAGTGGAACAGCGTGTGGAAACGCTTCGACCGGCTGAGCAAGGCCGGCGTGTTCGAGACCTTCTTCGATCACCTCGCCGCGCTGTCGTCGTCGGCGCATCTGGTGCAGATGTTCGACAGCACCATCGTGCGCGCCCATGTCTCGGCAGCCGGCGCCAAAGGGGGCAAAAGGGTCAGGCGCTCGGTCGCTCGCGCGGCGGCTTCTCAACCAAGATCCACCTGAAGACGGACTTCGACGGCCATCCCATCGCCTTCGACCTGACCGGAGGGGAGAAGGGCGATGCGCCGCACTTCCCGATCCTGCTGGCGCTCGGCCCCGATGTCGATCCGCGTGCGGCGGTCGCTGACAAGGGCTACGCCAGCAAGGCCAACCGACAGGCGGCGCGTTCACGCGGCATCATCCCGGTCATTCCGCACAAGGCCAACGAGAAGGACAGGCCCGGCTTCTTTGCAAAGGCCATTTACAAGGGCCGCGCCCGTATCGAGCAGGCCGTCGGCAAGCTCAAACGCTTCAAGCGGGTAGCCCTACGCTGCGAGAAGACGAAGCGTAACTTCGCATCCATCGTCGCTCTCGCAGCAGGATTCACCTTGGTCAAATCCGTCCACACCACCTAAGTGTCCGCAGATTGAACAGGTTTCGATGCTTGCCGAGCAAACGAATCTTGTAATCAGCCGTCGCTGCAGGGCGGCACCGTTTCGACGCTAGGCGCGCTCGCCGCGCACGGGCGCAACAACTCGCTCTCAGGCTTCGTCAGATAGACCCAGTGCGCCCAGTCGCCCGGCCGCAGAACCACTCCTTGAGCATTATAGGCTTATTTTTGAGGCAACGCCGGGGCCTACCCGTCCCTTGAGGGGAAAGCCTTCCCCTACGTCCGAGCCCGCCGTCTCGGCCGACCCCTTCTGCGGGGCGGCTGCCCCGCAACGCCCTGCTGAGAGTGAGAGCGTGGATCGGTTTTCTGTGACGGGTTGAAGGTTGGAGAAGAGGTCTCCGACGCCCGTCATGGAGATTGGTTCCATGAATATGCAGGTCCTCGATGCACGCCGTGACACCAGCGGCGGTTACAAGGTCGATGTCGGTCGTGGCGAGCGGATCGGCCGTGTCTCGTCGGAGTGGTTCTCGCGTCCGGCCGACGAGCGCTACCTCTCCTTGTCGGAGTTGGCCCACACGGTCCGTGACCGCACCGAACGTAGCCGGACGCGGGTGGTGGAGAGCGCGCTCATCCATGTCGAGGCGAACCGCAACGATTCAGAGCGGCTGGCCCTGATCCTGCCGGGCACGGATGCGGCAATCGCGCCAACACACTGGTCCTTCGGTCAGCTCGCCAGCCTGGTCGGCGCCCCCGCCGCCTATCTTCGGCAGCTCCCAGCCGCGCTTGCCGCCATCAACCTGCAGTACGGCCTGACCTCCAATCGGGCCGAGCAGATCAAGACGTTCGAAACCGACAACGGCCGCGTCGAACTGCGCGCCGTCACCGGCCCGGATTATGGCCGGATCTTCGACCACGAACTGGTCGAGGCCGTGCAGCGCATCGCCGGCAACGGCACAGGCGACACACGCTGGAAGGTCCCGGGCGTGCTCGACTGGTCGACCGGCATCTACAATCCGCGCGTCGACATCACCAAGGATACGACCACGCTCTATGCCTCCGACCGTGACGTTTTCCTGTTCCTGGTCGACGATCTGAATCCGATCGAAGCTGGCCGCCTGCCTGACGGCTCGCCCGACTTATATTTCCGCGGCTTCTACTGCTGGAATTCCGAGGTCGGTGCCAAGACGCTCGGCATGGCGAGCTTCTATCTCCGCGCGGTTTGCCAGAATCGCAATTTGTGGGGCGTGGAAGATTTCGAGGAAATCACCATCCGCCACTCCAAATATGCAGCCAATCGCTTCGCGCACGAGGCGGCCCCGGCGCTGCTGAACTTCGCGAACTCCTCGCCTCTGCCGTTCGTCAACGGCATCAAGGCCGCCCGCGAACGGATCGTCGCCAGAACGGACGAGGACCGCACCGACTTCCTGCGTCGGCGCGGCTTCTCCAAGGCCGAGACCGGCAAGATCATCGACAGGGTGCTGGCCGAGGAAGGCCGTCCGCCTGAGTCCGTCTTCGACTTCGTGCAGGGCATCACCGCCGTCGCGCGCGACAAGCCCCATCAGGACGCCCGCCTCGACATGGAGGGCAAGGCCAAGAAGCTGCTCGATCGAGCTGCCTGATTTCCGCGAAGCCGGGGATGCGGTTTCCCATGTCTCCGGCTTTGCGCTTCCGTGCCTTTCTGGTTCGCCGGTCCGTGGCGCTGCCCCCTTTAGAGGAAGAGGGCGGCGCTTCGCTCAGTGACGGGTTGGAGGTTGAGAGAGAGTCTCTCGGCCGCCCGTCGCGGAGTAAATCCCGATGGCTACTGCCGTTCAGAAGATCATCCTGTCGTCCTCGCGCGACATCCCCTTCAACAAGCTGGTGCTCAGCCAGTCCAACGTCCGGCGCGTGAAGGCCGGTGTCTCGATCGAGGACCTCGCGGCCTCGATCGCTCGTCGCGGCCTGATCCAGAGCCTCAGCGTCTTCCCCGTCGTTGACGCCGAAGGCAACGAGACCGGCATGTTCGAGGTGCCCGCCGGCGGCCGCCGCTTCCGCGCGCTCGAACTGCTGGTGAAGCAGAAGCGTCTCGCCAAGGTCGCGCCCGTCCCCTGCGTGGTCCGCGATCGCGACGGCGCCATCCTCCCCGAGGAGGTGTCGCTCGCCGAGAACATCGAGCGCGCTGCGCTCCATCCGCTCGATCAGTTTCGCGCCTTCCACGACATGCTGACCAAGGGCATGACCGAGGAGGAGATCGCCGCGGCATTCTTCGTGCCCGTCAACGTGGTCAAGCAGCGGCTGCGCCTCGCAACCGTGTCGCCCACCCTGCACGACGTCTATGCCGACGACGGCATGACGCTGGAGCAGCTCATGGCTTTCACCGTCTCCGACGACCACGAGCGTCAGACCCAGGTCTGGGACGCGATCAAGGACGCCTGGTCGAAGGAGCCCTATCAGATCCGGCGCATGCTGACCGAAACCACGGTGCGCGCCTCAGACAAGCGCGCCGTCTTCCTTGGCACCGAAGCCTATGAGGCGGCCGGAGGGATCGTCATGCGCGATCTGTTCCAGGCCGACGATGGCGGCTGGCTGCAGGACGTCGGGCTTCTCGATCGACTCGTCGCCGAGAAGCTGAAGGCCGAGGCCGAGGCGATCGCCGCCGAGGGCTGGAAGTGGATCGAGGTCGCGGTCAGTTTCCCCTACGACGCCGTGCGCGGTCTGCGGGAAATCCCCGGCACGCCAATCGATCTGACGGCCGAGGAACAGGCGACCATCGACGCGCTCACCGCCGAGCAGGCCAGGCTCGAAGCGGAATATCAAGACGCCGACGAACTGCCCGACCAGGTCGACGAGCGTATGGGCGAGATCGAGACGGCTCTGGCCGCCTTCGACGATCGCCCCGAGCACTTCGAGCCGGCAGACATCGCCATCGCTGGCGTCTTCGTCAGCATCGACGCCAACGGATCGCTTTCGGTCGATCGCGGCTTCGTCCGGCCCGAGGATGTCCCTCAGGTCCGGACCGATGGCGAGGAGGGATCGGAGACGGACACCGAATCCGTCGACGCCGATCGCCCATCAGTGCAACGCGCCGTCATCACCATCGGCGGCCAACCTGCCGAGTCCGATGACGACGATGAGGACGACGGGATCAAGCCGCTGCCCGAACGCCTCGTGATCGAACTGACCGCCTACCGAACCCTCGCGCTGCGCAACGCCGTGGCGGAAAACCCTCACATCGCCATGACGGCGCTTCTTCACAAGCTGATCTCGGACAACTTCATGACCCGCATGTATACGGGCGCCATGGAAGCCGGGGTGAAGCACGTCTTCTTCCCGGTTCAGGACGAGACGCTGAAGGACAGCCCCTCCGCGCGGGCCGTGCAGGAGCGTCACGAAGCCTGGGCCGCCGACATCCCGAAGGACGATGACGCCCTCTGGAACTGGCTCGCCGCGCTTGACGATGCCAGCCGCATGGCTCTGGTAGCGCATTGCGTCAGCTATGGCGTGAACGCGCTCTACGAGCGGCCGAACCCGCACAGCGCGGGCGGCGTGTCGCAGCACACGCTCGACATGAGGCTTGCGCAGGCCGACCGGCTGACGCGGGCGACCGGGCTCGACATCGTCGAAGCCGGCTGGCGCCCGACCTTCGGCAACTACCTCAACCGTGTCACCAAGCCGCGCATCCTCGAAGCCGTCCGCGAAGGCGCCGGCGAGCGAGCCGCCGAGCTGATCGGTCATCTGAAAAAGGGCGACATGGCAAAGGAGGCCGAGCGTCTCCTGGCCGATAGCAGTTGGCTGCCCGAGCCGCTTCGGCTTGCCGGCATTGACGGCGATCCCGCATCGGACGCGGACGGTGGCGGCGAAACCGAGGGGGCCGAGCTGCCTGACTTCCTCAGCGCCGACGACGAGTCGGAAACGCCTGCCGATGGCGAGGACGACGAACGTCGCCTCGTCGCCGCCGAATAAGCGGCTCGCGGGGCGGCTTCGGCCGCTCCGCACCTCTCCCCCAAATCGAAGGAGCGTTCACATGGTGCAATCCAGCCCCGCGCCGATCCGGCGCGTCGTCTTCCAGTATTTCGTGCCGGTCCACGTCGAGGTCGAAGATGGCCTCGTTTCGCGAGTGACCGTCATCGATGAGACGCCCGTCCGCGACCCTATCGTGGTCGAGGGCGATCCCGAATACCTCACCCAGGCCGTGGCGGCCGCTGACGACGGCCAATCTGGCCGTCCTGGCAGTTCGGCTACTAGCCCCCCCCTCCCAGCCACGACCCGATTGCCCCGAGCCCGGCCCAGCGCCGGGCTCTTTTCGTTTCAGGAGCCCGACATGCCCGATTATCTCACCCGTTTCTCCTGCCTGCTCGACGTCGGCTCGGTCGCCAATGTCGCGCGGGCTTTCGACATCTACACCGCGCTGATGGCCGAGAACGGTCGCGAGGAGCCGCCCACCGAGCCGTTCCTGCTCTCGCTGACGCCCGAGCACGGCGCGACGCGACTTTGGCTTCGTGACCCCGGCACCGCCGATCCGCAGTTGCTGATCACCTTCGTCATGCGCTGCGCCGAAACCTTCGCGCTCACCGGCACCTGGGGGTTTCAGTGGGCCGGCATTGCCTCGGACCCTGTCGTCGACGGCTTCTCCGGCGGCGCCCATCTGCTCGATCTCGGCACAGGCCGCACGATCGAATGGATGAGCACCCGCCGCTGGCTCGCTGAGGGAGGTGCGCGATGATTCCCGATCACACGCGCGCCAACTTCCAGACCCTGCTGCGCGCCGCGGAAAGCGGCGACCTGGCGCTGATGGAATGCACCGACGCCGCAACCGGCGAGCCGCGTTATGTCATCTGTGCGGTCGGCCGTGACGGTGGCGACTATATGTTCACGCCGTTTGGCCACCTGGCAGACGGTAATCCCTATGACGCTTACCTTCCGCCCAATACTGGCGGCGAAATGGCCGCCTGATCCTACCAGACGGCCACTTCCCACTGACCGTTGACGCGAGCAAAGCCGACCGGCCGGTTCTGGGGCGTGGCGTTCGCCCTGGTCGTGTCCATCGTGAGCTGCGTCATGCACGTCACGCCAGGCCCGACACCACCCGGCGAACAATCACCGAGCTTGAGCGTCGCATTGGCCAGCGACGTCCCCGTGAAGAGGCGATGCCGGCGGACGGCTGCGATGGCCTCTTCTTCTGTCGGCTGCGCCACGCCCGCGACCGCGGCGGCTGATGCGCCGCCGGGCGCGATCACCGGGCGGAGCGCGAATCCCGCCCCAAAGCCCACCACGAGGCATCCTGCGGCCACCATGCCGATCACACTTCCCTTCATCACCTTCTCCCTCCGGCGCCTCGCTAGGTCGGGCGGACATGCGTCTCCGATCGCCGAGGCCGCGCTTCGCCATGTGCTGGATGAAGGAGTGTAGCGCCGCGCATCCCACCTCGGAAGTCCGCGCGATCAGGCGGTCATGCCGCGCGCCAGAGTGAGAGGACGGCCGGGACGGGTTCGAGCCGGTCCGGTCGAGAGAGAGCGCCGCCGGCCCATGCCCGACATTATAAACACCACCGACGATTCCCCAGCGCGCGCCGTGGCCCTCGTACCGGAGGCTCGCCGGATGGACTTTCTGCCGCTGCTCTTCGGCCGCCAGCATGTCCTTGTGGCAGAGATGACCGTCTATCATCTGATGGAGCGCCTGAGCCCGCTCGATTATCGTGGCGGTCTCTGGGACTTCTATGAGCGCGACGGGAGGCCGTTATACCTCGCGCCAACCTCGAAGCCCCGCTTTCAGATCGTCTGCGACACCAATGGCTATGAGGGCGAGGTATCGGCCGACGCCGCCGGCATCATCGCGACGCTTTTCGCCTTCTCCCATCTCTCCTTCAAGTATCCGGTCGACGCGATGTCGGAAGGATATGGCCGCCTCTACGACTACGCCGCTGACCATCCGGAATCCGCCGAAATCTTCCAGGCGATCGACTGAATTGGGCTCGTCTTCCCCTCAGCGCCCGGCCTCAAGGTCGGGCGTTTTTTTATGTCGGCGGACGAGAGGAAGAGGACGGCCGCGACGGGTCGAGTCCCGGCGGTTGAGAGAGAGCGCCGTCCGGGCTTGTCCCTTCCACTGTCCCGAGGTTCTTCCCATGAACATTCTGTCTCCCGTGGCCCTCCCGGCCGCACCCGTCCCCCGTGCGTCCCCGATCCTCGCCGTGGCGCACCAGCTTCTCGATCATCTCGAACGCGGCCAGCGCGTCGACGCCGCGATCCTCCGTGCTGCGATGGAAGCAGCCTTCGGCGCATCCGACACCAGCGGCGTCTGGGACTGGAAGGCGGCCTATGAGGCATGCGAAGTCGCGACAGTTCTCTTCCTGCGCAAATACGGAAAGGCGCTTTTCCGCAAAGCCGCATCTCCGGCTGCACGACTTTCCGCGGTCACGAAGATCGCCGGGCTCCTGCCGACACATACGCGGCGCTCGGAAGAATCGCAGGCGCTCCAGCAGTTCTCGACGCCGGCGCCGCTCGGTCTCGCCGCCGTGGCGGCCGCCTCCATTGCTGCTGGCGACATCGTGCTGGAGCCGTCGGCTGGCACCGGCCTGCTCGCCATCCTGGCCGAGATATCAGGCGGAACGCTCCTCCTCAACGAGCTGGCCGAAACCCGCGCCGATCTGCTCGCTGCGCTGTTTCCGGCCGTTGCCGTCACGCGCTTCGACGCCGCCCAGATCAACGATCATCTCGCGCCGGGCGCCACCCCCTCCGTCGTGCTTATGAACCCGCCATTCTCCGTCATGGCAAACGTCTCCGGCCGCGTGGCCGACGCCGCTTATCGCCATGTCGCTTCGGCACTGGCCCGGCTCGCCGATGGCGGGCGGCTGGTGGCGATCACCGGCGCCAACTTCAGCCCCGACCATCCGGCTTGGGCAGCGGCCTTCGTCCGGCTCCAGGAGCGTGGCCGCGTCGTCTTCACTGCGGCCGTGGACGGCTCGGTCTATGCCAAGCATGGCACGACCATCGACACCCGGCTGACGGTTATCGACAAGCTTCCGGCCGACGATCGCGAGGCGTTTCCCTCTTCGCCTGGTATCTCGGCCGACATCGCCACGCTGCTCGGCTGGATCGAGACGCAGGTTCCGCAGCGCCTGACCGCGGCCCTCCCGCCGGTTGCAACCTCGGCATTCGCCGCGACGCCCCGGACTGTTCGCGGATACCTCGCCCGCACCACCGCTGCACGTCCCGCCACGCCGGCGTCCATCGAGCCCGAAGGCGTCCAACTCGCCTATGAGACCGTGGACTGGACGCCCGCCGAAGACGGCCGGATCACCGACGCGATCTATGAAGAATACGGATTGCAGGCGATCCGCATTCCCGGCGCGCAGGCCCATCCGACCAAGCTTGTGCAATCCGTGGCGATGGCGTCGGTCGCGCCGCCCAAGCCGAGCTACCGGCCCCGGCTGCCCGCCAACATCGTCTCGGATGGCCTTCTCTCCGACGCCCAGCTCGAAACCGTCATCTACGCCGGCGAGGCACATGCCGACTTCCTCGCCGGTTCGTGGACGCTCGACGAAACCTTCGACGTCGTCTCGGCCGCGCCCGACGATGCGCCGAACGCCGTGCGCTTCCGCCGCGGCTTCATGCTCGGCGACGGCACCGGCGCCGGCAAAGGTCGCCAATCGGCCGGCATCATCCTCGACAACTGGATGCAGGGCCGTCGCAAGGCGGTGTGGATCTCGAAATCCGACAAGCTGCTGGAGGACGCCCAGCGCGACTGGTCGGCCCTCGGCATGGAGCGCCTGCTGGTCACGCCGCTGTCGCGCTTCCCGCAGGGGAAGGACATTACCCTCTCCGAAGCCGTCCTATTCACCACCTATGCCACGCTACGGTCCGACGACCGCGGCGAGAAGCTTTCCCGCGTCAAGCAGATCGTCGAATGGTTGGGCTCCGACTTCGACGGAGTGATCATTTTCGACGAGAGCCATGCCATGCAGAACGCCGCTGGCGGCAAGGGAGAACGCGGCGACATCGCCGCCTCGCAGCAGGGCCGCGCGGGCCTACGGCTCCAGCACGCCCTGCCGAATGCGCGCGTCGTCTATGTCTCGGCGACCGGCGCGACCACCGTCCACAATCTCGCCTACGCTCAGCGCCTCGGTCTCTGGGGCGGCGAGGACTTCCCGTTCTCGACCCGCGCCGAATTCGTCGAGGCGATCGAGGATGGCGGCGTCGCGGCGATGGAGGTGCTGGCCCGCGACCTGCGCTCGCTCGGTCTCTACACCGCACGGTCGCTCTCCTATGACGGCGTCGAATACGAGCTGGTCGAGCACCAGCTCACTGCCGAGCAGACCGGCATCTACGACGCCTATGCCGGGGCCTTCGCTGTCATCCATAACAATCTCGACGCGGCGATGCAGGCCGCCAACATCACCGGCGACGGCGGTACGTTGAACCGCCAGGCCAAGTCCGCGGCCCGCTCGGCCTTCGAATCCGCCAAGCAGCGCTTCTTCGGCCATCTGCTGACCTCGATGAAGACGCCGACCCTGATCCGCTCGATCGAGCAGGACCTGGTCGACGGCCATGCGGCCGTAATCCAGATCGTGTCGACCGGCGAAGCCCTGATGGAGCGCCGCCTGGCGGAGATTCCCACCGAGGAATGGAACGACGTCCGGGTGGACATCACCCCGCGCGAATACGTTCTGGATTATCTCGCCCATTCCTTCCCGGTGCATCTCTACGAGCCGTTCACCGACAGCGAGGGCAACCTGTCGTCGCGACCGGTGTTTCGCGACGGCCAGCCGGTCGAGAGCCGCGACGCCGTTGCCCGTCGAGACCGTTTGATCGAGAGGCTCGCTTCGCTGCCGCCGGTCCCCGGCGCGCTCGACCAGATCGTCCAGCGCTTCGGCACCGATGTCGTAGCAGAGGTGACGGGACGTTCGCGCCGCATCGTCCGCAAGTCGGGTGCCGACTCCATGACCAGCCCCGGCAGCATCGACCGCCTCGCGGTGGAGAACCGCGCCGCCTCGGCCAATCTGGCCGAGACGCAGGCGTTCATGGATGATCAGAAACGCATTCTGATCTTCTCCGACGCCGGCGGCACCGGGCGCAGCTACCACGCCGATCTGTCGGCGCGGAACCAGCGACTGCGCGTCCACTATCTGCTGGAGCCGGGCTGGAAGGCCGACGCCGCCATTCAGGGCCTGGGCCGCACCAACCGGACCAACCAGGCGCAACCACCGCTGTTCCGGCCGATTTCGACGGACGTGAAGGCGGAAAAGCGGTTCCTGTCGACCATCGCCCGCCGCCTCGACACCTTGGGCGCCATCACGCGCGGCCAGCGCCAGACCGGCGGCCAAGGCCTGTTCCGGCCCGAGGACAATCTGGAAAGCCACTACGCCCGCGACGCGCTGCGGCAGCTCTACCTGCTGCTGGTGCGCGGCAAGGTCGAGGGGTGCTCGCTCCAGATGTTCGAGGATGCCACCGGCCTGTCGCTGATGGATTCCACCGGCTTCAAGGATGAGTTGCCGCCGATCACAACCTTCCTCAACCGCCTGCTGGCGCTGACCATCGAACTTCAGGGCATCCTGTTCACCGCGTTCGAGCGGCTGCTGAACGCCAAGATCGAAGGCGCCATCGCTTCCGGCAGCTACGACGTCGGGCTGGAGACGCTCCAGGCCGAGAGCTTCATCGTCACCGATCGCCGGACGATCCACGTTCATCCCGGCACCGGGGCCGAGGCCCGACTGCTGACCATCACCCAGCGCCAGCGCAACCGTCCCGTGACGCTAGCCGAGGCGCTCGACCATCTCGATGACCCGGGCGCGAGGCTGCTGATCAACGAGCGCTCGGGCCGCGCCGCCGTGCAGATACCGACCACCAGCATCATGCTGGACGATGGCGAGATCGAACGGCGGGTCCGGCTGATCCGGCCGATGGAGGCGCACAACGTCCCCATCAGGATGATGGACGAGACCCATTGGGTGCAGGCGGAGCAGATCGCCTTCACTGCGGCATGGGATGCCGAGGCCGCCGAGGTGCCGGAATATGCCGATAGCACCATCCATGTCGTCAGCGGGCTGTTGCTGCCAATCTGGAAGCGGCTGCCGAACGAGTCGACGCGGGTCTATCGACTCCAGACCGACGACGGCGAGCGCATCGTCGGCCGCCGCGTTTCCCCCGCATGGGTCGCCAGCGCACTCGCCACCGGAACGTCGACCCTGACGCCGGACGACGCCTTCATGGCGCTGATGGACGGCAAGACCATCCTCGACCTGACCGAGGGTCTTCAGCTTCGCCGCGTCCGGGTCATGGGCGCCAACCGCATCGAGCTGTCGGGCTTCACCGACGCCATGCGCGATCGCCTGCGGGCCTATGGCCTGTTCCATGAGATCATCTCGTGGAAGCTGCGGATGTTCGTGCCGGCCGACACGACCGGCGCCGCGATCCTGACCAAGGTGCTGGAGCGCTACCCGATCGAGCGCATCGGCGAGCGGGAGGCGGCGTGATGGCTCGGCAGGACGCCTCCGAACTGGCAATCCGTCTCGGTCGGCAGGCAGAGGCGGTGTGCCGTCATTATCTCTCCGCCGGTCATCGCGAGGGCCGCTACTGGCTGGTCGGCGATGTCCGCAACACGCCCGGCCGCTCGATGTTCGTGCGACTGAAGGGTGGCGAAACCGGCAAGGGCGCCGCCGGCAAATGGACCGACGCCGCCACCGGCGAGCATGGCGATCTCCTCGACGTCATCCGCGAGAGCTGCGGCCTGGTGGACTTCAAGGACGTTGCCGATGAGGCGCGCGCCTTTCTGTCGATGCCATGTCCCGAACCGGATCGTCCGCATGACGGCGAGCGCAAGACACCGGCACCATCCGGATCACCGGAAGCGGCACGGCGGCTCTTTGCCATGGCGCAGCCGATCTCAGGCACGCTCGTAAAGACGTATCTCCGCACACGCGGCATTACGGATTTGCACGGAACCGGAAGCCTACGCTTCCATCCTCGCTGCTACTACCGGCCTGACGAGCATTCCCCGACCGAGACCTGGCCGGCGATGGTCGCATCGGTCACCGATCTCGCCGGGCATCAGACCGGCGCGCATCGCACCTGGCTCGCACCGAACGGCTCGGGCAAAGCCCCGATCGACACGCCGAGACGGGCGATGGGCGACCTCATCGGGCACGCCGTTCGCTTCGGTGTGGCGGGCGACGTGATGGCGGCGGGCGAAGGCATCGAGACGATGCTGTCGCTCAGGATGGCGCTGCCCACCATGCCGATGGCGGCGGCGCTCTCGGCGGCACATCTCTCGGCCATCCTGTTCCCCGACGCGCTGCGACGGCTCTACATCGCCCGCGACAATGATCCGGCCGGCGACAGTGCGATGACGACGTTGATCGAACGGGCGAACGCGGCCGGGATCGAGGCGGTCGTGGTGTCTCCGAGCCTGGGCGACTTCAACGAGGATCTCCGTCTCGCTGGTCTGGACAGCCTCCGGGCAGCGGCACGGGTGCAGATCGCGCCCCAGGACGTCGCACGCTTCATGGCGCTGGCGGCATAAGCCGCAAGGAGAATGCAGACGGCGGGAGCGCCGTCGTCGGCATCGCTCGGATGCTCCCCAGATCGGAGAGAACCGCGCCCCGGCCTTCGAGAGGGCGATCGGCCAGCAAACGGCCCGGACCCGCAATGCCTGCGGCGGACTATTTTCCGGCGCGGCCAGAGGCCGCTTTCCATCGCGAGGCAAAATAGCCCGCCTTCGTCATCCTCCGCTATGCTCCGGCCCTCCGCTTCGCTGCGGGTGCAGGTCCGGCCCGCCCGCCGGCTTTCGTCGCCATGAAGGCCGCGAGGGTCGCGGTCGAACCGACGGAGCATCCCGATGAGCGAGCACGACGACTACGAACCGCATCACGCCTCTTCCCCCACCGACCATGTCCTCAGCGAACTCCAGCTCTACGGCTACCGTCCCTTCACGGATGAACCCGATCCCCGACCACTTCCGGAGGGCGACCATGTCGCCGGCGCCATCGCCGATATCTTCGACGCCCTGATCGTCACCCTGGAGGACACCCGCCTCGAGCCCGACCTCGACGATCTCCTCTGGTCGACCGTCAACGTCTTCCACCGGGCCACCGACCGGATCGAGCGCGAGCTGGACGGCAACGAGCAGGCGCAGCGCCGCGGTCAGCGGGAACAGGACGGCAGCGAAGTGAAGGCTGTCGAGCTGGAACGCCTGACGGCCGAGGGCCAGACCATGATCGAACGCCGCAACGCCTTCGAGCTGATGCGCGACCAGGCCGCAGAACACTACGAGCGCCACACCGGATCGAACTGGCGACCGCGCAGCGGATCGATGGTCAACCACCGCAACCTGACCTCGGCGATGATCGATAGCCGGGACTTCCTCGCCGCCAAGAAGCGGGCCGACAATCAGGTGCTGCTGCCCGCCGGTCCGAAGATCGGCTTCACCGGCGGGCTCGACTTCAACGATCATCGCCTGATCTGGGCCAAGCTCGATCAGGTCCACGCCAAGCACCCCGACATGGTGCTGCTGCATGGCAAGTCGCCGAAGGGCGCCGAGAAGATCGCGGCCAAATGGGCCGACGCTCGCAAGGTGCCGCAGGTCGGCTTCGCCCCCGACTGGACGAAACATGCCAAGGCCGCACCGTTCAAGCGCAACGATCAGATGCTGGACGTCCTGCCGATCGGGGTCATCGTCTTCCCCGGCACCGGCATTCAGGACAATCTCGCCGACAAGGCGAGGAAGCTCGGCATCCCGCTGTTCGACTTCCGCCCGAAGGGAGGTGGCGCGTAAGCGCCGCCTCTCACAGCATCTCGGGTCGAAACAGCGATCTGCGGCTGATGACCTTGCCGGACACCACAAACACGCCATCGCCGGTGTAATGCAGCGTCTCGGGATGCTTTGGCGACGTGGCGACATGCGCCTTCACCACCTCGAAGATGAAGAAATTGTACTTGTCGACCAGCGCGTCGTCGTGAAGGCGGCATTCGAAGCTGGCATGGCATTCGCCGATCAACGGCGCTTCGACCTTGCTCGCCTCTTGCTGCGTGAGATTGAACTTGGCGAACTTGTCGATCTCGGCCCCCGACGTGTTGCCGATCCCCACCACGGTATCGGTCAGCGCCGTCGTCGGCAGGTTGACCACGCATTCCCGGCTTTCGCGGATCATGCGGTGGCTGTGATTGCCGCCGGAAATCATGAGGCCGACGAGTGACGGCGAAAACTCCAGGATGGTGTGCCAGCCGAGCGTCATAATGTTGGTCGCGCCCTGCCACTTTGATGACACCAGCACGATCGGACCGGGCTCCAGATAGCGCCGCACCTGGCTCACCGGGAAATCGCTCTTCTCGGGAAACTTCGTCACGGGCGTCCTCTTCGGCTGTTGCGCTTAGCATGACCATACCCGACCATGTCGGCAGCATCACGATCGGCAGCACGGCGACGATGCTTTGGCGCGAAGCATTGAACGGGCGATCCCATCGTGGCCCCGTCATGGCGGAAACCATCTCCCGCTTCCATTGCGCTGATCCTTGGTCCAGCCGCTGGCCTGACGCCATCAACCCATAAAGGGTCGGACTACGCAAAGCGTGCCGCCGCTCCGGCTTCGCCTGCGCGGTGATTGCGGCCATCGGCCGGACACATCGGGCGCCTGTCGCGCGGGAGATGGCCTCCCGCCTCCAAGACAGGAGCCGGTCACATGTCCCTCAATCAAGCTCACGCCTTCGCCTTCAGCCTCGCCACCACCCTCATGGTCTCGATCGTCATCTTCCAGGCCGGCGACGGCACCATGGGCGTCATGCCCGCAGCCGAATATGATGGCGAACTCGCCGCCATCGTTCACGAGGTCGATCCCTTCGCCCCGTAATAGCGGGCAAGGCGTCGCGGCCGCAAGCGGAAGTCCCATGGGATTTCCGCTCCCGTTCCGCCTTCTCTTCGGCTATACTGGCAACGCGCTGTGGTGGTGGTGGAGGCGCGACCGTCAGACCTTTATCTCACGGAGGACACCACCATGATCTTCATCGGCATCCTCTCCAGCATCGCCGCGATCGGCGCCCTCTGCTGGCTATTGTTCACGCTGGCTGTCTTCGCGCTGCCATTCTTCACGGGCGTCAGCGCCGGGACTTGGGCCTTTCAGACCGGCGCCGGTTGGCTCGGGGCTATCCTCGTCGGCCTCTCCACCGCCGCCCTGACGCTCGGCGTCGGGCAGTTCCTGCTCGCCTTCATCCGTCCGCTCTGGATACGGCTCGCGATCGCATTCGCTTTCGTCGCGCCTGCGGCGCTCGCCGGGTACCACGCGAGCCATGGCATCGTGAAGCACACCATGCCCTCCGACACCTGGCAGATCATCTTCTCCGTCATCGGGGCAATCGCCGTTGGCGTCACGGCGCTGATCCGGGTGACAGCAATGGCCGCGCCCGGGCCAACCGTCCAGAACGTCGCGCGCGCCTGACATCGTTGCCGGCGTCGCCAGGACGGTGGGTTGATGTCTTACGTGTCGCCCTCCTCGTCGACGGGGCCGTTTGCAATCGCGTTGATCGGATCGACGGCGAACCCAACTGACGCGCCATGCCCTCGTTGATAGTGCTTGGGTGCAATGCCGTGACAGCGCGCCCGACGGTGCGAGTGCCGAGAGGGGCGATCTCGTGGGCGACGGGCAGGACTAGGCGGAACGTAGGGTCTGGCAGAGCTGATTTGAACCGCGGTGTCAGGCATCGTCACGGTCCATCGGTTCGGGATGGTCGCCACGTTCTCCTGTGATGCGTCTCTGTCAGGTCGACCGCTCCAAAACGGCCTCTTCAATGGGCTGATCTGGCCGAAGGTCGGCTGCGCCTCGATCGCCTATGCCGCAACAGCGGCGTCGAAACTTTCTTCCCCTGCCGGCTGCGCCGTCATTCCTCGCGAGCCAAGAAATCCCCTCCTTTGCTGTCAGGCCCCTGCGGGGTGCGCCGTCAATCGCCTCCGGCCTGTCGATCGCCATCGAGGCCGCAATGGTGCGGGCTCGGAACAGAGTTCAAGGAGAACTACCATGGCGACCATCGGCACCTTCAAGAAGACCGGCAACAACGAGTACACCGGCGAAATCGTCACCCTCAGCCTGCAGACCAAGAACGTCCGCATCGTCTCCGAGGCCCGCGCTACCGGAGAGAACGCCCCCAGCCACCGCGTCTTCGTCGGCCGCGCCGAGATCGGCGCCGCCTGGTCCAAGACCTCCAACGAGGGGCGCGCCTATCTGGGCCTGAAGCTCGACGATCCCAGCTTCAATGCCCCGATCTACGCCAACCTCTTCGACGACGAGGAAGGCGAAGGCTTCAGCCTCATCTGGTCCCGCCCTAGCGGCCGCCGCAACGGCGAGTAAGGCCAGCGCGACGCCCCGCCCGGACAATCCGGGCGGGGCCAAACGCCTGACGGTGGAGCGAATCACCTCTGGTTCTGGACACCGGAATCGCGCCCGCTAAAGCCAGAACCGCTGGTCTTTTCCAGCAAGAACGACTATTATAGCCGTAGTTCTGGCGTACGCGTAGGTCCGAGTGGGAGGTGATCATGCATGATCACCGCCCGACAATCACGGGCCGCACGCGCGTTGCTCGGCTGGACACAGGAGACGCTCGCTGACAAGGCCCGGGTATCACTGACCGCGTTGAAGCGCCTTGAATCCGACAGCGGGCTCGAGGTGTATGAATCAACACGCGATCAGGTCCGTCGAGCCTTTGAAGGTGGTGGCATCGTCCTGCTCAACTCCGGCCAAAGCGTGGGAGTGATGCTGGTTGGTGACAAGGACAACCCTTGACGACTTTTTCGGGCGAACCCGCCCGACCATCCTGATTTTGCGTCAAACCGCGGCGGTGTGGCGCGGGATATCATTACGGTTAACAAACCGCTCCAAATTGGATACGAATGACTCGTGGGGCTCATCGTGACCAACGCAGAATATCTGGACGAACCGCCGCTCGGCGCGGCGCTCACCGCCTATGACCAGGCGCATCTGAAGCTGTACCTGAGGCTGCTCGACGCCGAGGTGGACGGCGCGACCTGGGAGGAAGTCGTGGAGCTTCTCTTCGGCCTCGATCCCGCAGCGGACCCCAACCGCGCAGCGAAAATTCATGCCGCTCACCTCGCTCGCGCGAAATGGATGACCGAAAACGGCTTTTGCGAGCTTCTCGGCCCCCGCCTCCATTGAGGTGATGCAGAACCTGCATCACGTTGATCCGACTTCGTTCTTCCCACGCCACGCTCAACTTGGGATCGTGACCGCTGCTTGACTCGCGTTGCGTCATAATTTCGCGGAGGCGGTGGAGGATGTCCGAAGATGAAAGTTGGCGGTCTGAGACCGCCTATGACTATATCGACAATCTAACTCCGGGTGACCTTGCCTGGGAATTCCTGCGCCGAAACCCCGACTACCGGAAAGCCTATCAAGAGCTTGTGTCCAGCGGCCGACTCTCACTCGAAACGGCCGAAGAATTTGCGAACCTATGGGGGTTGCGATTTCGGCGCCGACCCTCTCATCGCGGCTCATGCCCAGCAGATTTTTTGGACCCCTCAAGTCGATCCGTCGGCAATAATGTTCGCCGCAGGTCCGCGCCCTGAAGGGTTTTCCATCACTGCCGACGAGTTACGCCTCCGTACCATATTCCAGCACGACCCTGCTCATCTCAGGCTCGATATCCGCGGCGAGCAGTATGACGTCACGCTCGCAGACCCGCAGGACGAGAACCCGCTCGCGGCGATGGTCATGTTCGATGCCCTCACACCGGATCGACAGACCGCGCTTACCCGGTTCTGGAGCGCGATCAAAGGCAAGCGCGTCCCGAACGACCCTCGAATGACGCCGCAGCGCCGCGAGCGCGCGCGCCAAATGCTGCGTGCGGTCGATGGACGTCGTGCCGGCGCGACATATCGATCGATCGGGGAGGTTCTGTTCCCTGGTCATAGAATCGACGCCGCCTCCTGGGCCGGGGACGCGCTGCGCGAAATCACGATCCGGCTGGCGCGCGACGGCGTGAAACTCGTTGAAGGCGGCTACCGCTCCCTCCTGCACCGACCCCGCCGATCATAGCCCGCCATCGACCGCCTGCGGCGTGTCGAAACTAGATTCCTATCTCCGACATCGTCCGACCCACCGCCTTCACGCCACCGTGCTCTCGAACCGCCGCCTGACGGCAGCGGCCCCCGATGAGACCACGGAGGCTCGACAATGGCCGATACGACCGCCGGCATCCCGCCACGCTACCTGCGCACGCAGGAGGCCGCTCGCTTCCTCGGACTGTCCGAGCGCACACTGGAGAAGCACCGCACCTACGGCACCGGCCCGTCTTACAGGAAGCTCGGCGGCCGAGTCGTCTACGCCATAGAGGATCTCCAGACGTGGGCCGATCGCGGCCTCGTCAGTTCGACCTCTGATCCGCGCGGCACGGTGCTCCCCGCCAAGCGGCAGGAGCCGTCGGATCGCCGCTTCGCCGGCCGCCAGCCGCGCTGAGACGACACGCCATGTCGTCCCGTCACACACAGCACGACGAGCGTGCGCAGCTCGATCTGTTCCGGGCGCTGCCCGGCGATCTCGCGCCGCGCGACGCGCAGGACCTCATGGCCTATCCGTTCTTCTCGCTTGCCAAGTCGAAGCGCCTGACGCCGATCGACTTCAAGGCGGGTTCGGTGAAAATCCGTGTCGAAGCCGTGCCCGAGCACGGCATGGCGACGATCTGGGACGCGGACGTTCTGATCTGGGCGGCCTCGCAAATCGTCGAGGCCCGTGACGTCGGCCTGCGCCCGTCACGCCTGATGGCGACCACGCCTTACGAGATTCTGAACTTCATTGGACGCGGTGTCTCGCTGCGCGATTACGACCGGCTTAAGGCCGCGCTCGACCGCCTCCAGTCCACCACCATAGCGACCTCAATCCGCCAGCCGACCGAGCGGCGGATGCACCGCTTCTCCTGGATCAACGAATGGAAGGAGCGAGCCGATCACCGCGGCCGCCCGCTCGGGCTCGAACTGATCGTGCCGGACTGGTTCTACGCCGCTGTCCTCGATGACGCGCTAGTCCTGACGATCGACCGCAACTATTTCAGGCTGACCGGCGGTCTGGAGCGCTGGCTCTACCGCCTCGTGCGCAAGCACGGCGGCAAGCAGGAACACGGCTGGAGCTTCGACTTCCCGCATCTCCACGCGAAGTCCGGCAGTCTCTCGCCGCTCAAGCATTTCGCCTACGACCTGCGCGACATCGTGCGCCGCCAGCCGCTGCCGGGCTATCGCCTGACCATCGAGCAGTGCCTCGGCGGCCCCGAAATCCTGTCCTTCGTACCCACCAATCCCGACGCGCTCGGCATCCCGCGCCGCCGTCGCCGCTCGACAACTCGACCTGGGGATAAGCTGTGAATCATCTCGTGCTATCAGGGACCGGCGCTATCGTGCCATCGGGGACCGGACTCTCGTGCTATCGGGGACCAGAATCGTCGATTCATCGCGCTGAATCAGCAGCTTGCGAGCCCCGTAACTTATCTAACCTAGATTCCTACGGAATCTTTCTAACGGACCCCGCTTTTTCGACCGCTGTGGACGAGTCCCCGATCGCCGGGAGACCGTCATGATCGTCGCGTTCCTCAACCAGAAGGGCGGCGTCGGAAAGACGACGCTCGCCCTCCATCTCGCCGGTGAATGGGCTCGGCATGGGCAGCGCGTCACGCTGATCGACGCCGACCCACAGGGATCGGCGCTCGACTGGTCACAGCAGCGCGGCCGGGAGGGATTGGAGCGGCTGTTCGGTGTTGTCGGCCTGGCTCGCGACACGCTCCACCGCGAAGCGCCGGAGCTGGCGCGCGACGTCGATCATGTCGTCATCGACGGACCGCCGCGTGTTGCCGGTCTTATGCGTTCGGCGCTGCTGGCTGCCGATCTTGTACTGATCCCGGTGCAGCCGTCACCGCTCGACGGCTGGGCGTCGGCCGAGATGCTGACGCTGCTCAGCGAAGCGCGGATCTATCGACCGGACCTCAAGGCGCGGTTCGTACTCAACCGCTGTGCAGCCCGCACGATCCTCGCCCGCGAAACCGCTGAGACGCTCGCGGAACACGATCCCCCGCCGCTCCTCACTACCATCGGTCAGCGCATCGCCTTCGCCGATGTCGTGCAGACGGGACGGCTCGCGGCCGAGCAGGACGATACATCGCCCGCCGCGCGGGAGATTGCCGCGCTCGCCGCCGAAGTCACGAGGATCGGGGCATGAGCGAGCGGTCCTCGAAACGCAGTTTCGCGTCCCGGCCGGCCGATCCGGAAAGCTGGATCAAGGCGCCAGACCGTCCATCGCCGCGCGCGGACCCCGCCGCCGAATTTACCGCCAGGCTGACGATCGACGTCACCGCCGACATGCGCGGCCGGATCAAGATTGCCGCCTTCCAGCGCGGACAGACGGTCGCCGAGATGCTGCGCGCGCTGTTCGAGCGCGAGTTCCCCACCAGCGAAGGAGAGCCGCGATGATCGGTGTCGCCGACCCGTCGCTGCGCAGCGGCTTGCCGCCAGCGCCAGCGGCCGATGCACTGACCCATGTCGAGTTGACGTGGGTCGAGAAGAAGATCGAATTCTGGATCAGGTTCGGCCGCGAGATCGCCGAACAGATCCTCGACCGCCGCCGACGCGTCGTGTCGTTCGCACCGGACAGTGTTTTCGCCTTCGTTCGCTGGACCTCCAACGACTACGGCACCGCACTTTCTCGGCTCGACATCGTGCGCGCCGTCGGTGCGGGCGAGCGCTGCCAGACTCTGCCATCCGTGCGCCCCGGCGGCGACATCCTGTTGCGCGCCGATGGCTGGCCGAAGGTCGAGCGCGTGCTCCAGCTCATCGATGCGATCGAGGCGCGGGGCATCGAAGCGATCGACGTTTCGCCCGATCACTGGCGACACGTTCACAACCGTCTGACGGCCGGTGAAACACCGCGCGCCTACGACGCGCAGCAGCATCGCGCCTTCCTCTTGCGCCGGAGGATCATGCCATGAGCCGCTTTGGATACGTCATGACGACGTACTTCGCGGTGATGCTGATGGGCGTCCTGTCGATCGTCTCCTTCGCGCCAAAGCTGATCTGGAATGCCTCCGCGAGCACGCCGATCGGCCTCTATGCGATCAGCGCCAGCGACGGATTGGAAGCGACCGACCTCGTCGCCGTAGCGGCGCCGGAGCCGATCGCCACGTTCCTTGCCGATGGCGGATATCTGCCACGCGGCGTGCCGCTGCTGAAGCGGGTGGCAGGCCTTCCCGGTCAACGTGTGTGCCGATCCGGCCGCACGATCACCGTCGACGGCCACGCCATCGGCGACGCGCTCGACCGTGATCGTCGGGGCCGCGAACTGCCGATCTGGCAGGGGTGTCGCGTCATCGCCGACGACGAGCTGTTCCTGATGAACTGGCAGGTCCGCGACAGCCTCGACGGCCGTTACTTCGGCACGCTCCCCGCCAGCTCGGTCATCGGCCGGGCCACCCCCCTCTACACCGACGAGGACGGCGATGACCGCTTCGTCTGGCGCGCGCCGACGCGGTGACGGCACGCCCATGTCCCCGTCCACCGCACAGCCAAGGAGAAACCCATGTCCCTCATCGGTCAATTCACGAGCGAAAATGACGGCTTCATCGGCCACCTAATGACGCTGACATTGCACCAGGACATCATCATCGTTCCGGCCGAACCGTCCGATGCCGAGAACGCGCCAGACTTCCGCGTCCATGTTCTCGACAGCATGAACAACGAAACCGGCGCGGAGATCGGTGCGGGCTGGAAGCGCACTGGCGAGAAGGCCGGCGACTACGTCTCGCTGCAGATCGACGATCCGACCTTCGGTCATCCGATCCGCGCTAACCTCTTCCAGTCCGCCGACGACAAGTCCGCCTGGGGCTTGCACTGGAATCGTCCGCCCAAGCGCGCAGAGCGGGACTGAACGATGTCGGTCCCGCTCCCCAAAGCTGTCGCCGGGCGGTCAAACACCGCCCGGCGCACAGTCCTCCTTCTCCTTTCCGGCCTTCTGCTTTCCGCACCGCTTTGCGCCAATGCGAATGCGCAGACGGTGTCCGCCGAGCGCCCCTCTCGCGTCGCTCCCTACGCCACATTCATCACCGAGGCCGCGCAACGCTTCGGCATTCCCGAGCACTGGATACGCGCCGTCATGCGCGTCGAAAGCGCTGGGGACGTGCGGGCGATCTCGTCGGCCGGCGCGATGGGACTGATGCAGGTCATGCCCGCCACATGGGCTGATCTTCGCGCCCGTCACCGGCTCGGCGCGAATCCTTACGATCCACGCGACAACATTCTGGCAGGCGCCGCCTACCTGCGCGAGATGCACGACCGCTACGGTTCGCCGGGCTTTCTCGCGGCCTATAATGCTGGTCCCGGCCGCTATGAAGAGTATCTTGCTGGCCGTCCGTTGCCCGCTGAAACCCGCGCCTATGTCGCCGCGCTCGCGCCCATTATCGGCGGCGCAGACGCGCTTGCTCCCGTCACGGTCGCGGCCGCCGATCCCAACGCCTGGACGCGCTCGCCGCTGTTCATCGTGCAATCCGAGCGCGCCGCCACCGCTGTTTCGACGACCGGCGATAGCGCGTCGAATGAGACCCCGGCTGCAACTCCGGTGCGCGATGCCACAGCCATCGCTCCGCAATCCGCAGGCCTGTTTGTCGCCCGAAACGGCGATGGGGGGCCGCGATGACGGTGCTCGCAGTATTTCGTGGAATAGCGTGCTCTGGCGGAAGGATGGCGGTCCGAGGAGGGAGAGCAGGCAACACAACCGCACGATGGCGAGATAAAAGCGCGCGAGGTGCGGCTTGGTGCGGTCGCGTGTTTTCAGGGACTTATGGCGCATTGGCGCGAGGTGCGCCTGATCGGCGCAGCCTGCGCATCCGCCATTTCGCCAAGGATTACCGCGCGATTGCGCGAGGTGCGGGGCCTCGGCCATGAGCAGCGAGGACGATTTCCGCATCCGGCCAGGCCGCATCCGCTCGACCCGCGCGCAGCAGGCGCGACCCTTCATCGCCCAAGCGCTGGCGGCCGCGCAGCGCGCCGGCGGCAGCGTCTCGCGGTCCGGCACGATCAGTTCGGGCAACCGCTCGCGTTTCGGGCGCGGCCAGCGCGCGACGGTGCAGGCCAACCGGCTGCTCACCAGCCGATCGCGCAACACCGTAATCAAGACGCGCGTCGTCCGTCATAGCGCGCGGGCCACGCCGCTTTCCGCCCACCTTAGCTACCTGCGGCGCGAGGGTGTCACCCGGGATGGGGAGAAGGCGCGGCTGTTCGGTCCCGAGACCGAGGACGCCGATCCCAAGGCCTTCGCCGAGCGGACCCAGGATGATCGGCATCATTTCCGGTTCATCGTCTCGCCCGAGGACGCGACGGAGATGTCCGACCTCAAGACCTATGCCCGCGACCTGATGGGGCAGATGGAAAAGGATCTCGGCACCAAGCTCGACTGGGTCGGTGTCGATCACTGGAACACGGATAATCCGCACGTCCACATCATCCTGCGCGGGCGCACCGATGACGGCCAGGACCTCGTCATCTCGCGCGACTACATCAAGGAAGGCATGCGCGCCCGCGCGCAGGATCTCGCCACCCAAGAGTTGGGGCCGCGCACCGATCACGAGATACGCCGCAATCTCGAACGCCAGATCGAGTCGGAACGCTGGACCAATCTCGACCGCCAGCTTTCGCGCGACGCCTATCGCACCGGCGTCGTCGATCTCGCCCCGCATCCCGATCGCCAGCCCGACGAGTTCCACGCGATGAAGGTCGGCCGGCTGCGGAAGCTGGAGACGCTCGGCCTTGCGGATCAGGTCGGCCCCGGCCAATGGGTCGTATCGGAGAATGCCGAGGCGACGCTGCGCGAACTGGGCGAGCGCGGCGACATCATCAAACGCATTCATCGCGGCCTGACGGAACGCGGTATCGAGCGCGGCGCCGCCAGCTATGTGCTCGCAGGCGAGAGCCTCAACGATCCTGTCGTTGGCCGGCTGGTCGATCGTGGTCTCGACGATGAGCTGAAGGGCACCGCCTACGCCGTGGTCGATGGCACGGACGGACGGACCCATCATATCAAGCTGCCCGACCTCGACGCGGCCGGCGATAGCGCGCCGGGCTCGATCGTCGAGCTGCGCAAATTCGACGACGCGCAGGGACGCAGACGGGTCGCGCTCGCCATCCGCTCCGATCTCGACATCGAGAGGCAAGTCCATGCAACCGGCGCGACCTGGCTCGACCGGCAGGCGATCGCCCGTGAGCCCGTTCCGCTCGGCGGCGGCGGCTTCGGCGCCGAGGTGCGCCAGGCTATGGACCGCCGTGCCGACCATCTCGTTGGTCAAGGTCTCGCCGAGCGACAAACACGGGGCGTCAGCTTCTCACCCGGGCTGATCGAGATGCTGCGGCAGCGCGAGGTCGACGCCCTTGGCGAGAAGCTCGCGGCCGAGACCGGCCGACAATTCTCGAAGGCCGCAACGGGCGAGTATGTGGCGGGCACCTACCGGCAGCGCTTCGCGCTCGCGTCTGGCCGCTTCGCCATGATCGATGACGGCCTCGGATTCCAGCTCGTGCCCTGGTCGCCGTCCCTCGAACGCCAGGTCGGTCAGCACGTCTCCGGCGTGTCGCACGGCGCCGCTGGCGTCGACTGGAGCTTCGGCCGCAACCGCGGCCTCGGCATGTAGCCCAATCAAGAAAGGAGTGCCCGCCATGTCGGCGACCAAAATCCTCTGGGGCCAGATCCTCACCGTCGTCCTGATCGTGCTGATGACAACCTGGGCGGCGACGCAATGGACGGCCTATCGGCTCGGCTTCCAGCCACAGCTTGGACTTCCGTGGTTCGAACTGGCCGGTTGGCCGATCTACTATCCGCCAGCCTTCTTCTGGTGGTGGTACTTCTACGATGCCTATGCCCCGCCTATCTTCATCGAGGGCGCTTATATCGCCGCGTCAGGCGGCTTCATCTCCATCGCCGTCGCGATCGGCATGTCCGTCTGGCGGGCGCGGGAGGCCAAGAACGCCGAGACATTCGGTTCCGCCCGATGGGCGGTCGCCCCCGAAGTGAGCGCCGCCGGCCTGCTGGGCGTGGACGGCGTCGTCCTGGGGAAGTTCGATCGCGACTATCTCCGCCATGACGGTCCCGAGCATGTGCTATGCTTTGCACCCACACGGTCCGGCAAGGGCGTCGGCCTGGTCGTGCCGTCACTGCTGACCTGGCCGGGCTCCGCCATCGTCCATGACATCAAGGGGGAGAACTGGACGCTCACCGCCGGCTATCGCGCCCGCCATGGCCGCGTGCTGCTGTTCGATCCGACCAATACGAAGTCGGCGGCCTACAACCCGCTGCTCGAGGTGCGCCGGGGCGAGTGGGAGGTCCGCGACGTCCAGAACATCGCCGACATTCTGGTCGATCCCGAAGGTTCGCTGGAAAAGCGCAATCACTGGGAGAAGACCAGCCACGCGCTTCTGGTCGGCGCCATCCTTCACGTCCTCTACGCCGAGGCCGACAAGACGCTTGCCGGCGTCGCCGGCTTCCTCTCCGACCCGAAGCGGCCGATCGAGTCGACGCTCGCCGCCATGATGAAGACGGCGCATCTCGGCGAGGCCGGGCCACATCCCGTCATCGCGTCCGCCGCGCGCGAGCTGCTGAACAAATCCGACAATGAGCGGTCGGGCGTGCTGTCGACGGCCATGTCGTTCCTCGGCCTCTATCGCGATCCTGTTGTCGCCGAGGTCACGCGCCGCTGCGACTGGCGGATCGTCGATATCGTAGGCGGCAAGCATCCGACCACGCTCTACCTCGTGGTGCCACCGTCGGACATCAACCGGACCAAGCCGCTGATCCGTCTGATCCTCAATCAGATCGGCCGGCGGCTCACGGAGGATCTGAAGGCAAAGGGCAACCGTCACCGGCTGCTGCTCATGCTCGACGAGTTTCCGGCCCTCGGCCGTCTCGACTTCTTCGAGAGCGCGCTCGCCTTCATGGCGGGTTACGGCCTCAAAGCCTTCCTCATCGCCCAGTCGCTGAACCAGATCGAAAAGGCCTATGGGCCCAACAACTCGATCCTCGATAACTGCCATGTCCGCGTCAGCTTCGCGACTAATGACGAACGGACCGCCAAACGCGTGTCGGACGCGCTCGGCACCGCGACCGAGATGCGCGCCATGAAGAACTATGCAGGTCATCGCTTGTCGCCCTGGCTCGGCCACATGATGGTCTCGCGCTCGGAAACAGCCCGGCAACTGATGACGCCCGGCGAAATCATGCAGCTTCCGCCATCCGACGAAATCGTCATGGTCGCCGGCACTCCGCCGATCCGCGCGAAGAAGGCGCGATATTATGAGGATCGCCGGTTTCAGGAGCGCATCTTGCCGCCGCCGAACCTCGCTAAGTCGACCACGGCTCGGCCGGACGACTGGAGCACGATGCCCCTTCCGGTGACGCCGGCGGTGACGGTGGCCACGGCTACCGGCGGCGGCGGATCGGAAGATGAGGACACGACCGACTCCGAGCGTCGGCACCAGCCTGAACTGAGCCGCTCAAAACCCGTCGAGCCTAAGCAACCCATCGAAAACGAGTTCGAGATCGATCCTCGCGACAACGCCGATGAGGACGCCGCACGTCTCTCGCGCATGAACCAGACGATGCGCCAGGTGGCACGCCAGGCGTCGCTCGATCCCGGCGACGGCATCGAGCTTTAGGAGGCATCATGGCAAAGCCTCCCAAAAAGCAGCGGCTATCCGTGTACCTCGAACCGGACGTCATGAAGGCACTCGCCGCGCATGCCGCCCGGCGCGATCAATCCCTCTCGTTGATCGCTGAAGCGGGCATCGCCTCTTTCCTCTCGCCTGACGCTGCCGAACGGCAGGAGGCGGCGACGACCAAGCGGCTCGATCAGCTCGACCGGCGAATGGCGCGTATGGAGCGCGACCTCGGCATCGCCGTCGAAACTCTGGCGGTGTTCATCCGCTTCTGGCTGACAACGAACCCACCGCTACCGGAGCCAGCCCAGGCAGCGGCGCGGGCCAAGGCCGGCGAGCGCTACGAGGCGTTCGTCACCGCGCTCGGCCGGCGACTCGCTCACGGGCCGAAGCTTCGGCAAGAGATTTCAGAGGACATCGCGCCCGCGCACGACGCGGAATAATCACGACCTCGTACACTGCAAGTATTTTGGCGTTCCGCCGTTCTCCTGTCTTTGTACGCCACAGTACGACGCCCACATGATGGTTGTTGTCAGGCCATGATTTCTGCCTCCTCTACTCATCCCCGATCCAGGGCCGCACTTCGCGGACCCGCAAGAGAACGGGGACGACGTGGCGGCAACTCACCAGAAATCGGAGGCGATCCTTCGCGGCGCTCGCATGCTGCGCACGGCCCTTGGGCCGGCGATCGCCCAGTTTCTGGAAGACCCCGCGATCGTCGAGGTGATGCTCAACCCCGATGGGCGGCTCTGGGTCGACCGGCTTTCCGAAGGACTTTCCGATACGGGTGAGCTGCTGTCACCCTCGGACGGCGAGCGGATCATCCGTCTGGTCGCCCACCATGTCGGCGCCGAGGTTCATCCCGGCGCCCCGCGTGTCTCGGCCGAGCTGCCCGAGACGGGGGAGCGGTTCGAAGGACTGTTGCCGCCGGTCGTGTCCGCGCCGGCCTTCGCGATCCGCAAGCCAGCCGTGGCCGTGTTCACACTCAACGATTATGTCGCCGCGGGGATCATGGCGGCGGATCAGGCCGAGACGCTGCGTCAGGCCGTCGCCGACCGTCGCAACATCCTCGTCGCCGGCGGCACATCCACCGGGAAGACCACACTCACCAATGCGCTGCTCGCCGAGGTCTCGAAGACCTCGGACCGCGTCGTCCTGATCGAGGACACGCGCGAACTGCAATGCGCCGCGCCCAATCTGGTCGCGATGCGGACCAAAGACGGCGTCGCCTCGCTATCCGATCTCGTGCGCTCGTCGCTCCGCCTGCGCCCCGACCGCATCCCGATCGGCGAGGTGCGCGGGGCCGAGGCCCTCGACCTGCTCAAGGCCTGGGGCACCGGCCACCCCGGCGGGGTCGGAACGATCCACGCCGGCACCGCCATCGGCGCGCTGCGTCGCATGGAGCAGCTCATTCAGGAAGCCGTCGTCACCGTCCCGCGCGCGCTCATCGCCGAGACGATCGACCTCGTCGCCGTGCTCACTGGACGCGGCGCATCGCGCCGCCTCGCCGAACTCGCCCGCATCGAGGGCCTTGGCCCCGACGGCGACTACCGCGTCACCCCCGCAAGACAACCCCTCACAGGAGATCCGTCATGATCCAACATGCCCTGCGTGTCCGCCGCCATATCGCGACGGCGGTATCCGTCACCTTCGTCTCGCTGGCGCTCGCGCCGGCCGCCCACGCCTCCGGCTCCTCGATGCCGTGGGAAGCGCCGCTGCAATCCATCCTCGAATCGATCGAGGGGCCGGTCGCCAAGATCATCGCGGTGATGATCATCATCATCACCGGCCTGACGCTGGCCTTCGGCGACACGTCGGGCGGCGCGCGTAAGCTCATCCAGATCGTCTTCGGCCTGTCGATCGCCTTCGCCGCGTCCAGCTTCTTCCTGTCCTTCTTCTCGTTCGGCGGCGGGGCGCTCGTCTGATGGCGGACGGCGTCGACCATGGCGGCGAGCTGCCGGGTTTCTCGGTTCCGGTTCATCGGGCGCTAACCGAGCAGATCCTGCTCGGCGGTGCTCCGCGCTCACTCGCCATTCTCAACGGCACGCTGGCCGCAGCGCTGGGTCTCGGCCTTCGCCTCTGGCTGGTCGGGCTTGGCCTCTGGGCGATCGGCCACTTCGCAGCCGTCTGGGCTGCCAAGCGCGATCCGCAGTTCGTCGACGTCGTGCGCAAGCATCTGCGCATCCCCGGCCACCTGTCGGTTTGAAGAGCGACGCCGATGATGAACCTCGCCGAATATCGCAATCGCAACACCCGGCTCGCCGACTTCCTGCCCTGGGTCGCTCTGGTCGGCGAAGGGATCGTGCTCAACAAGGATGGCAGCCTGCAGCGCACCGCGCGCTTCCGCGGCCCCGACCTCGACAGCGCCGTGCCGGCCGAGCTGGTCGCCGTCGCCGGCCGACTCAACAACGCCTTTCGTCGCCTCGGCTCCGGCTGGGCGATCTTCGTCGAAGCGCAGCGCCATGGCGCCGCGACCTACCCGGCAAGCATGTTCGCCGATAGCGCATCCGCGCTCGTTGACGCCGAACGCAAGGCCGATTTCGAGGAGGCCGGGGCGCATTTCGAGTCCAGCTACTTTCTGACGTTCCTATATCTACCGCCAGCTGAGGACGCGGCGCGTGCCGAGACCTGGCTCTACGAGGGTCGCGACCACGCCGGCGTCGATGCGCATGAGATCCTGCGCGGCTTCGCCGACCGCACTGATCGCATCCTCCAGCTCATCGACGCCTTCATGCCGGAATGCGCCTGGCTCGATGACGGCGAGACGCTGACCTATTTGCATTCGACCGTATCGACGAAGCGGCATCGCGTGCGCGTCCCCGAGACGCCGATGTATCTCGACGCACTGCTCGCTGATCAGCCGCTGATCGGCGGGCTGGAGCCGCGCTTGGGCGATGCCCATGTCCGCATCCTCACCATTGTCGGCTTCCCGACCGCGACCACACCCGGCATTCTCGACGAGCTGAATCGGCTGGCCTTCCCCTATCGCTGGTCGACGCGCGCCGTTCTGCTCGACAAGACTGATGCGACCAAGCTGCTGACCAAGATCCGGCGGCAATGGTTCGCCAAGCGCAAATCGATCGCCGCCATCTTGAAGGAGGTGATGACCAACGAGGCCTCCGCCCTCGTGGACACCGATGCGTCCAACAAGGCGGCCGATGCCGACATGGCGTTGCAGGAGCTGGGCGCGGACTATGCCGGCCAGGCTTACGTGACCGCGACGATCACCGTCTGGGACGATGATCCGCGCATCGCCGCCGAGAAGCTGCGGATGGTCGAGAAGGTCATCCAGGGCCGCGACTTCACGGCGATGCCCGAGACCATCAACGCCGTGGACGCCTGGCTCGGCTCACTGCCCGGCCATGTCTACGCCAATGTCCGCCAGCCCCCGATCAACACATTGAATCTCGCCCACATGATCCCGCTGTCGGCAGTGTGGGCGGGACCGGAACGGGACGAGCATTTTGCAGCGCCCCCACTGCTGTTCGGCAAGACCGAAGGCTCAACCCCGTTCCGGCTTTCCATCCATGTCGGCGACGTCGGCCATACGCTGATCGTCGGCCCGACCGGCGCCGGCAAGTCGGTGCTGCTGGCGTTGATGGCGTTGCAGTTCCGGCGCTATCGGCAGTCGCAGGTTTTCGCCTTCGACTTTGGCGGATCGATCCGCGCCGCCGCGCTCGCCATGCGCGGAGACTGGCACGATCTTGGCGGTGGCCTCACCGAAGGCTCAGACGACAGCGTGTCGCTTCAGCCGCTCGCACGGATCGACGACGTCGCCGAGCGCGCCTGGGCCTCCGACTGGTTGGTCGCGATCCTGGCGCGCGAGAGCGTGCCGGTCACCCCCGAGGTGAAGGAGCACCTCTGGTCGGCCCTGTCCTCGCTGGCCTCCGCACCAATCGCCGAGCGGACGTTGACGGGTCTATCCGTCCTGCTTCAGTCGAACGACCTGAAACAGGCGCTCCGACCATATTGCGTCGGCGGTCCCTATGGCCGTCTGCTCGACGCCGAGGCCGAGCATCTGGGCGAGGCCAATGTCCAGGTTTTCGAGACCGAAGGGCTGATCGGCACCGGCGCGGCTGCCGCTGTGCTCGCCTACCTCTTCCACCGCATCGAGGACCGCCTCGACGGTCGCCCGACGCTGCTGATCGTCGATGAAGGCTGGCTGGCCCTGGATGACGAGGGTTTCGCGGGGCAGCTCCGCGAATGGCTGAAGACGCTCCGCAAGAAGAACGCCAGCGTCATCTTCGCCACGCAGTCGCTGTCGGACATCGACGGGTCGGCGATCGCGCCGGCCATCATCGAAAGTTGCCAGACCCGCATCCTGCTCCCGAACGAGCGCGCCATCGAGCCGCAGATCACCGCCATCTATCGGCGCTTCGGCCTCAACGATCGCCAGATCGAGATTATGGCCCGCGCCATGCCCAAGCGCGACTATTACTGCCAGTCCCGGCGCGGCAACCGGCTGTTCGAACTGGGTCTGTCGGACGTCGCGTTGGCGCTTTGCGCCGCCTCGTCGAAGCAGCACCAGGCGCTGATCGCCGAGGTTCACGCCCGCAGCGGCACCGACGCGTTCCTCGCCGAGTGGCTTGCCGAGAACCGGCTTGGCTGGGCGGCCGACCTGATCGCCGACCTCACCAACGTCACCCCCCAAACCGATCCGGAGGCACGCCCATGACCCGTTCCGTTCAATTCCGCTCGCGCGCGCTGCGTCTGACCGCCGCGCTGCTGGCCGCGCCGATCGCGCTCTCGCCAATCCTCAGCACACCCGCCGCCGCGCAATGGATCGTCTACGATCCGACCAATTATGCGAAAAATGTCCTGACAGCGGCGCGCACCCTGCAGCAGGTTAATCAGCAGATCACCCAGCTTCAGAACGAAGCGACGATGCTGATCAACCAGGCCCGCAATCTGGCGAGCCTGCCATACTCTTCTCTCCAGCAGCTTCAGCAGTCGGTTCAGCGCACCCAGCAGCTTCTGCAACAGGCGCAGGGCATTGCCTACGACGTCCAGCGCATCGACCAGGCTTTTACGTCTACCTACGGCAACGCGTCGATGTCCGCCTCCGACCAGGCGCTTGTGGCGGGCGCGCGCGAGCGTTGGCAAAACACGGTCGGCGGCCTGCAGGACGCCATGCGCGTCCAGGCCGGCGTGGTCGGCAACATCGACACCAACCGCGCCGAGATGTCGTCACTGGTCGGCCAGAGCCAGGGCGCGACGGGAGCGCTGCAGGCGACGCAGGCCGGCAACCAGCTTCTCGCCCTGCAAGCGCAGCAGCTTGCCGATCTCACCGCCGTCGTTGCCGCCAATGGTCGGGCGCAAAGCCTATCCGAGGCCGAGCGATCTGCCGCGGCCGAACAGGGTCGCGAGCAGCGCCGACGGTTCCTGACGCCGGGCACCGGCTATCAGCCCGGCAACGCCCGCATGTTCCCGAACGGCAACTGAGGGCGCGGCCATGGACGGCAAGATGCTCGCCCGGCTTGGCGCTGTCGTGTTCGTGGCCGTCGCGATCACCGCGACCGCGATCGAGATGAACCGGAAAGAGGAAGTGCGGGAGGCGTGGCCGTCCGGCCGGACCACCCAAGCGCAGGGCGATCCGTTGCGCGACGAACTGATCCGCTGCCAGGTGCTCGGCGAAGCGGGGCCGCGCGATCCGGCGTGCCTGCGGGCCTGGGCCGAAAACCGCAAACGCTTCCTCGCGCCCGGCGCGCGACCTGCCGAGCGCTTGCCGGACATCCCGCCAGCGCCGCGAAACACTCTCACACCCCAATCGGGCCACACCGATCAGCCGAGCTTCGAGCCCGCCGCACCGATCGCGCCGCCGCAGCTCGACGAGGCGAGATAAGATCATGGGCGGTACCGGCGTCATTGACCATTTTCTTGAGGTCTTCACCCGCTACATCGATAGCGGATTCGGGCTACTCAGCGGCGAAGTCGCCTTCATCGCCACCACCCTGATCGTCATCGACGTGACGCTGGCGGCGCTGTTCTGGAGCTGGGGCGCCGACGACGACATCATGGCCCGCCTGGTGAAGAAGACGCTGTTCGTCGGCGTGTTCGCCTACATCATCGGCAACTGGAACAACCTCGCCCGGATCATTTTCGAGAGCTTCGCCGGCCTTGGCCTCAAGGCCAGCGGCACCGGGTTCACCACGGCTGACCTCTTGCGCCCCGGCAAGGTCGCGCAGACAGGCCTCGACGCCGGCCGCCCGTTGCTCGACTCGATTTCGAGCCTGATGGGCTACTGGTCGTTCTTCGAGAACTTCATCCAGATCGCTTGCATGTTCCTGGCCTGGGCGCTGGTGCTGCTCGCCTTTTTCATCCTCGCCATCCAGCTCTTCGTCACGCTCATCGAGTTCAAGCTGACAACGCTCGCCGGCTTCGTGCTGATCCCGTTCGGCCTGTTCGGCAAGTCGGCCTTCATGGCCGAACGCGTGCTTGGCAACGTCATCTCCTCCGGCATCAAGGTGCTGGTGCTGGCCGTCATCATCGGCATCGGCTCGACGCTCTTCTCAGAATTCACATCCGGTTTCGGCGGCCAGAATCCGACAATCGACGAGGCGATGGCGATCGTGCTCGCCGCGCTGTCGCTGCTCGGCCTCGGCATCTTCGGCCCTGGGATCGCCAGCGGCATCGTCTCGGGCGGTCCGCAGCTCAGCGCCGGCGCCGCAGTCGGGACCGGCCTTGCCGCCGGCGGAATGGTCGCGCTGGGTGCTGGCGCGGTCGGAGCCGCCGCGTCCGGCGGTGCTTCACTTGCCGGGGGCGCAGCGGCCGCTGCACGCGGAGGCGCGGCCGTCGCAGGTGGGGCATCCACTGCCTACAGCATCGGCGCGGCCGGTCAGTCCGGCATGGCCGGAGTCGCGTCGGGCCTCGGGGGCGTCGCCAGCGCTGGTGGCAGCGCCGCGGTCTCACCGCTACGGCGCGCCGCATCACGCGCCGCCGAGAGCATGAAGTCGAGTTTCAACGCTGGCAGTCGCGCCGTATCGGAAGCTGCTGGCGGTTCCAGCGGTTCGACCAGCAACGATACCCTCGGTGACGGTGCCGGTTCATCGCCCGGAGGCGGTCCGCCCGCCTGGGCGCAGCGGATGCGCCGCTCACAGACCATGACCCATGCCGCACAGGCCACCGCGCACGCCGTTCGATCCGGCGACGCCCATGGCGGTGGCTCCTCCGTCAATCTTTCCGAAGGCGATCGCTGATGTTCAAACGACCCTCCACCCACTACGGCAAGGCCCCCGAACCAGAAACGCCCTACCAGCGAGCCGGTCAGGCATGGGACGAGCGCATCGGCGCTTCGCGCATACAGGCTCGCAACTGGCGGACCATGGCCTTTGGCTCGCTGATCCTGTCGGCCGGCTTTGCCGGCGCTCTCGTCTGGCAATCGGCACGCGGAACGATCGTGCCGTGGGTGGTGCAAGTCGATAGTATCGGACAGGCCCAGGCGGTTGCACCGGCCGAGGCCGACTATCGTCCCACCGATCCGCAGATCGCCTTCCACCTGGCGCGCTTCATCGAGCAGGTCCGCTCGATTCCTGCCGACGCGATCATCGTGCGACAGAACTGGCTGCGCGCCTACGACTTCACGACCGATCGCGGCGCCATGGCGCTGAACGACTATGCGCGCTCGAACGACCCGTTCACGCGCGTTGGTCGCCAGCAGGTCGCCGTTGACGTCTCCAGCGTGATCCGTGCTTCGCCCGACAGCTTCCGCGTCGCCTGGGTCGAGCGCCGCTACGAGAACGGCCAACTCGCCGAGACCACGCGCTGGACAGCAATCCTGACGATCGTCGTGCAGATCCCCCGCAATGCCGACCGGCTCAGGGCCAACCCGCTCGGCATCTACGTCAACGCCATCAACTGGTCACGGGAGCTTGGGCAATGAAGCCGTCTTTCCGTAAAGCTGGAAATCCGGCTTCACACACACTTGTATTCCCGGCTCTCCGTAGAGCCGCATTCCCGGTCGTTCTGCTAGCGGCGACCGCGCTCGCGGGCTGCGCGACCACCAATCCCCCGCCGGAGATTTCCTACGACAATGCGGCTCCGGCGGTGCAGACCGTCGATCCACCCGCGCCGGTCACCGTGGTCGAGCTGCCCCGGCCGCTGCCGCTGCCTGGCCAATTGCAGCGTGTGGAGGAGACGCGGCGTGCCCCGGAGCCTTCTAATCCGACCGCTCGCGTCAACCAGGCAAACGAGGCGGCACGAGTCCAGCCGGTGCGCGACGGCTTCATTAACTCGATGCAGGTCTACCCTTGGACCCAAGGGGCGCTTTATCAAGTTTATACCGCCGTCGGGCAGATCACCGACATAGCGCTCCAACCCGGGGAGCAGCTTGTCGGCGCAGGCCCGGTGGCCGCCGGCGACACAGTGCGCTGGATCATCGGCGACACCGAGAGCGGATCGGGGGCAACGCGCCAGATCCACATCCTAGTAAAGCCCACCCGCGCCGACCTGATGACCAACCTCGTCATCAACACCAACATGCGCACCTATCACATGGAACTGCGCTCGACAGAGCGCACCTATATGGCGTCGGTCTCATGGCAGTATCCGCAAGACCAGCTCATTGCGCTGCGCCGTCAGAACGCCGAGGCGCAAGCGGCCCAGCCGGTGGCGAGCGGCGTCGATCTCGCGAACGTCAACTTCCGCTATGCGATCGAGGGCGACCGTGCGCCGTGGCGGCCACTGCGCGCCTTCGACGACGGACGCCAGGTCTTTATCGAGTTTCCGCGCGGCATCGGACAGGGCGAGATGCCGCCACTCTTCGTCGTCGGCCCCGAGGGCAACACCTCCGAGCTAGTGAACTATCGCGTTCGCGGCCACCACATGATCGTTGATCGTCTGTTCGCGGCTGCCGAACTTCGCTTCGGCTCCGGCCGCGAGCAGAAGCGCGTCAGGATCGTCCGCACAGACGGGAGGCCGACCTCGTGAGAGAGAACCTGCCCCGGAATGAGGAAGTGCCGGACGACGATGCGCAGCCCCTGACCGGCGAGCCGGTCGGGCCTGCGCCGATGCGGTTGCGGGCCGAACCGCCCCGCGTCACCCGGTTATCGCGGAAGGTTCTCGCCGGCCTCGGTCTTGTCGCCAGCGTCGGGCTCGGAGGTGCGCTGATCTACGCGCTTCAGACCCGTGACGCCGGTCGGCCGAACGACGAACTCTATTCGACCGAGAACCGCTCGACCGCTGACGGACTGGCCGGCCTGCCGCGAGATTACAGTGGCGTGCCGCAGCTCGGTCCACCTCTTCCCGGTGACCTCGGCCGGCCGATCCTCAGTACCCAGGATCGCGGACAGCCGGTGCCCACACCCGGGACGGCCACCCCCAATCCCGGCATCAGCCCGGAAGAGCAGCGTCGCCTTCAGGAAATCGAGACCGCGCGCACCAGCCGTCTCTTCTCCGGATCGGAAAGCCGGGGCGCGCCCGCTGCTGCGGGAACTGCCCCAGCACCCTCGCCGGCGCCAGATTTGGCGAGCATTGGCCTCGCTCCGCCGCCCGCCACGCCCTCGGCGCAGGACCGGCAGAACGCGTTTCTGAACGCAGCGGCCGATCGCAGGACGGTTGCGCCCGATCGCGTCGCTGCGCCAGTATCGCCGAACGTCCTTCAGGCGGGAGCAGTGATATCCGCGGCGCTGATCACCGGCATCAGGTCCGACCTGCCGGGCCAGATCACCGCGCAGGTCACCGAAAACATCTACGACAGCCCAACCGGCCGTATTTTGCTCGTGCCTCAGGGCACCCGCGTCATCGGTCAATATGACAACAACGTGCAGTTCGGGCAAAGCCGGGTGTTGCTCGTCTGGAACCGGCTGATCTTTCCGAGCGGCCGCTCGATCGTGCTCGAGCGCCAGCCTGGTGCTGACGCTGAAGGGTTCGCCGGGCTTCAGGATGGCGTCGATTATCATTGGTGGGATCTGGCCAAGGCTGCAGGATTGTCGACGCTGCTGAGCGTCGGCGCCGAACTCGCGGTCGACAACGACGATCGGCTCGTTCAGGCGATCCGGAACGGTGGGCAGGACACCATCAATGACGCGGGGCAGGAGATTGTGAGGCGCCAGCTCAACGTCGCGCCCACGATCACTATTCGGCCCGGATTTCCCGTGCGCGTTATCGTGGCGCGAGATCTGGTGCTGGAGCCATATGGAGGGTGATGATGTCGAAGCTTAAGCTAGGCCCCATCGCGGACGAAAAGCCGGTTAAGATACAGGTCGAGCTACCCGCAGCTGTCCACCAGGATCTTGTTGACTACGCCCACCTATTGGGCCGAGAGCAAGGTCAGTCCGCTGTTGACCCAGCTCGGTTAATTGTCCCGATGTTACAGCGGTTCATCGCGACAGACCGTGGGTTCGCCAAAGCTAGGCGAGCGTTGACGCCGGGGAGCACCGATTAGTCCGTGGTCCCCGCTGAAACACTTCAGCAGCAGCGGCAGACTCGGATTGTCGTTGTCTCTGGAAGAAATTATAGCCGCCGTCGGCGCCCGCGCCGACGGGAGCGGAATCAACGCGATATCCGGCCGGTAGATCTCGCCGGTTATGGTCAAGCCGAAGCCCTGTTCCACCATCGTCAGCAGGGTTTCTCGGCTGACTTGTTGGATCGAGAGTTGAACCGCTCCGTCTCCGGCGCCCACCATGCGCCGGAGTATGCCAGCGAGCTCACGCCCAGCGCCATCCGAGCGAACGAGGAAGACTTCGTCACAAATGTCCTCCCACGAAAGGTGTGGTCGTGCTGCCAACTCGTGAAGCGGGGACAATGCCACGAACAGATCTGGTTCGCAGAGACGTCGAACTTGGAACAGAGGGCTTCTGCTCGTACTCAGGCTGATTGCTGCGTCCAGTAACCCGCACTTGACCCCCAAAGAGTTTTCTTCTGAAGTGCCTTCCTCAAGCTTTACCTCGATCGTCGGATGTCGATTTCTGAATGCCGCGAGAATGTCGACGATCGGGCATCCCGGAAACGCTTCGAGCATCCCAAACCTCACAAGCCCGGTTTTGAGTTTTCGCGCGGAGCGGATCTCCGTTGCGGCGTTACGAAGGTAGCGCGCTCCCACCACCGCTTGTTGAAGGAAGCGTTCACCTTCTGGAGTCAGCCCTGCCCCAGATCGAGTACGCTCGAAGAGAGAAAAACCAAGCTGGCGTTCAAACAGCTGTACACGTCGGCTGACGGTGGATTGCGATATCGATAGGCGTTCCGCCGCTCGGCGGAAGCTGCCAGCCTCGGCGACCTGAACGGCGTATTTCAGGTATCGGAGATCAAGAGTCAGATCGGGCATGAGACCTGTCCGATCATGATGGCGATCTCATTGGTGAACCGCCTGCCCTCGGTGCGAGGCCACCCATGCACGTGCACTTTCATCGAGCCCACCCCCGCTAGCGCCTGGGCAAAGAGCACGTCCGTAGATCTCAGATGTGGAATCCGAGCTGAGCCCCTCAATGAGCACGACAATGTCCTAATCTGCCATATATGCATGCGGCAGTCATACATTTTCACACACTTGAAGTCTATGCGCGAAGCATATATTATTGCGCTATGGAGCCAGAAGTCGCCAAGTACCATTTAGGTGCATTCGCGTTGGCGGTGGCTGACTGCGTCGCCAGCGTCTCAGCCTCGTTTTCACCAAGCGGTCCGGCGACCGCTGTGATGGTGTTTCTGAGCTTGGAGCCCGGACTGCCGATCAGCGTTTTGGCAAGCCGGATCAGGCTTTCTCACGCCGGAACGGTGCGAGTAATCGATAGGCTCGAGCACGAACAGTTGGTGGAACGACGAAGACATATCGCCGACAGGCGGGCGCGATTCATTCACCTTACCAATTCGGGGAAGAAGATAACGGGAGCCCTGCTTAAGGCACGGGAGAAGGTGATCTCCGAATGTGTTTCGCCCCTGTCACCCAATGACCTCGACATTCTAGGCGTGCTGTCGGAACGGCTGCTTGTGGCAAACGGCTTCGACAAGAATGGCTCGATCAGTCTTTGCCATCTGTGTGGCTACAGCAGGATCGCGCCTTGTAGTAAAGCGAAGCCGGGGCGCTCACGACGCCGGAACGTCGCACCAAACGGCTGACGATATGATTAGGCAGGCTTGTTATAATGGGATCGTTTGCACTCGAACTTCTTCTATGCGTACTTGCCTTCGGGTTCGGATATGCCGTGAACCAAGGTGGAGCCTGTTTAGTGGTGGCCGCCCATGAGTTACATAAGCGACAGCCGCCGAGAATGTTCGTCGGATTTCTCGCAGCGTCGGCAGCGGCAGGCCTGGTTGCGGTCCCAATAGTCTGGACGGGAATACTGGACGCAATACTCGTACCCTCGACCAGCATCAATTTCCTCCTGCTGATCGGCGCTATCACCTTCGGCTTCGGCGCACTCATTAATGGGACATGCCTGCTCGGATCGCTGGCGCGGCTTGGGAATGGGGAGATACGACTTCTAGCTTTACCATTGGGATTGGCGATTGGTATCCTGGCTGCCGACCATGGCAGGTTCGGCTACGATGCAACATGGCCAAGCTTGATCTCAAGACCAAGCGTAACAGGCCTTGTTACTCTCCTAGCCCTCCTTGCTGTGCTCGTGCTTGCACTCGTTTTCGTTTCCATGAAGAGCGTTCTGCGAACAAGGCAGGGTTGGTCGTTCGGCGCTTCGATGATTGGACTCGGTATCACTGGTGGACTTCTATATGCGCTCTCGCCAGCCTGGACCTTCGTAGACCTGATTCAACGCGGCCTTCCTCTCAGAATGACGCCGGCCGGCGAGGTCGCGCTCACTGCGGTGATCTCTTCGATCGCAGGCGCCCTTACCGCATCTTTTCGCCAGGGAAATCTGCGTCTCCAATTGCCAACAGCCAATGGCATTCTGCAATCTTTCGTCGGCGGCACATTGATGGGTATCGGCATCGCGCTCATACCCGGCGGGAATGATGGGTTGATCCTCGCGGCGGTTCCGACTCTTTCACCTGGCGGGATAGTCGCCTACCTTCTGATGACGATAACAATCGTCTTCGGATTTGCAGCGCGTGGTAAGTTGGTAAGACCCCGCCTTTCAAGACCATGATAAGGGCAACAAAGGAGTTGCCCTGCCGACATGAGCATATATCCTGACCGGGAATATCGGCTGACTAGCTCGTAAGCCTTGCAGGCCCTTGGACCATTCTGACCACTTCAAAGGCGGCCGGCCCGATGGGGCTCGCGCTCCGGGTGGACCTACGGCTCGTGGGCAAACGTCTGTCTGTACGGATGCTAGTTTGCCTCCGAGTCAGACATCGTCGGTGCCAACTGGGCCACCTTCGCCTTCCATACGGTTGATCTCGCGGGTAGCTCATTGATCTGCGCGGCTGCATTCGACTGGTGATTGAGTCTAGTAGCTCGACCAATCGAAAGATCTCGCTCGATGTCCAACCTCGACGCTGAAAAAGCGATCGCTGCGATAGGGCTGTTGAAGAAGTTTGCGATGGCATGCCTGTCGGGTTGGGGACCGCAAGCCTATAGCCGCCAGGTATCAACTGTTCTGCGGTCTTGACGAGCGGGCCCCGTTTTTTTTCGGCGCGCTCGATCAGTCGAGATCCACCGAAACCCTTTTAGAACCGCGCTTTTCTCCGTAAGCGCTGTCGCGGGGCCACCCGGCCGAGTTTAGGTGCCCCGGGCTACGCGTCGGCTCTCAATTTCGGTTCAACACCACGGGCCCGCAACTCCCGCCGAAGCAAGCTCGTAAACGCCCAAGCGGGCAGGCCACCGATTTGAACCAGTCGAAAGAGCGGGAACGGGTAGGTTTCAGTTCCATCAGGCCGACTGTACAGCGCAAGAATCGAAGAGAGCGCGTCGATCTCGTATTGAGTCTGGACCGCCCTACTCGCCAGAAGCAAATTTCCGATCTCAGCAAGCGTGGCGGGCTCTCCAAGCGACTGGATGGCTGCGATGACCCGCAGCAGAGACTGCTGGCCTAGCTCGTCGCTCGGCACAGACCTGACACGGATCGGGAACGGAATTACCGCCATGGGCGTCAGGCCGCGAGCCGCGGTTCACCGGGCAACAGCGCACCGACCACAAGGCGCGACAGCATCCGGCCCTCCAACGGAATGATCGCGTCCACCAAGCGTTCGCTGATGTCGCAGTCCATGGCCGGCGCCTCCTGCAACAGACTGGCCTCCACCACGAAGGTCTCCTGCACCGCATCGACCATCAAGCCGATCACACGATCGCCGTTCTGCACCACGACAAACACGTGGCGCGAGGAGGTCTTGGTCTCGCCGAGACCCAGCCGCGAACGCAGGTCGAGCACGGGCATCACCAGGCCGCGCAGATTGATCACGCCCAGCACATAGGGCGGGGTGTGCGGCATCCGCGTGGTCTGGGTCCATCCGCGAATCTCGCGGACGGAGCGGATGTCGATGCAGAATTCCTGGTCGGCGATCTCGAAGGAGATCAGCTCGATCAGCCCGTCAGATGGCGCGTCAAGCTCAGTCATGCTCAGAACTCCTCCCAACCGCCGTCGGAGGAGGCCGCCGCCGCGCGACCACCGCCCATGGCGGCGGCGACCTTGGCCCGCTGCTTCGCGACAGGATTGCGTGCGGGGGCATGCCGCCCCGGCTGCGCCAGTTCCGGGCGTGCGGCACGCGCGCCGCTGCTGCCCGTCTGGAACTGAGCCACCAGTTGCGCGAGCTCCTGCGACTCGGCTTTCAGATTGCTCGCCGCCGCCGTGGCTTGTTCCACCATGGCCGCGTTCTGCTGGGTCACCTGGTCCATCTGGTTGACGGCGGTGTTCACTTGGGCAAGGCCGGTGGCTTGTTCCTGCGAAGACAGGGCGATTTCAGAGATCAGCCCGTCGATCTCGGCGACCTTGCTGACGATGCCCACGAGCGCCTCACCGGTCTCGCCGACCAGCTTCACCCCGCGTTCGACCTGGGCGCTGGAGGTTGCGATCAGGGTCTTGATCTCCTTGGCCGCTTCCGCCGAGCGCTGGGCCAGGGCCCGGACTTCCGAGGCCACGACGGCGAAGCCCCTGCCGGCGTCGCCGGCCCGCGCGGCCTCCACGCCGGCGTTCAGGGCCAGCAGATTGGTCTGGAAGGCGATCTCGTCGATCACCCCGATGATCTGGGTGATCTGCTTCGATGAGCTCTCGATCTCACCCATGGCGGAGACCGCCTCGCGGACCACCTCGCCAGATTTCTGGGCGTCCGTCCGGGCGGTCGAAGCCGCGCCGGAGGCCTGCTTGGCCCCCTCGGCGCTACGCTTCACCGTGGCGGTGATCTCGTCCAGCGCCGCGGCGGTCTCCTCCAGACTCGCGGCCTGTTGTTCTGTGCGTCGTGACAGGTCGTCGGACGCCGTGGCGATCTCCTCGGCCCCGCCGCCGACGCTGTTGGTCGAGTTGGAGACCGCCGAGATGGTTTCGTCCATCATGCTCATGGCGGCGTTGAAGTCGTTGCGAACCTTCTCAAAGGTCGCGTCGATCGGCCCCTCGAGCCGATAGGTCAGATTGTTCTTCGCCAGTTGCTCCAGGCCACCCGCGACCTGCTCCACCGCATTGACGCGGCCGGTGACGTCGGTGGCGAACTTCACCACCTTGATGACGCGCTTCTTGTCGTCGAAAATCGGATTGTAGGAGGCCTGGATCCAGACCTCGCGGCCCCCTTTGCCGAGGCGTTTGAACTCCGCAGCCGCGAACTCGCCGCCATTCAACTTGCGCCAGAAGTCCTGGTACTCCCCGGAGCGGGCGTAGGTGGGCTCCACGAACATGCGGTGGTGCTGGCCCTTCACCTCGGCGAGGCTGTAGCCCAGGGTTTTCAGGAAATTCTCGTTGGCGGTCAGGATCTCGCCATCGGGCGTGAACTCGATCACCGCCTGGGACCGCGAGATGGCGTCCAGTTTGCCTGTGGAGTCGGCATTACGGAGCTTATCGGCGGTGGTCACCGTGGCGACCTTCACCACGCGGGTCACCACGCCCTTGGCGTTTCGCACCGGGTTATAGGAGGCCTGGATCCAGACCTCGACGCCGCCCTTGCCGATCCGCAGATATTCCTGGGTGTCGAACTCGCCGCGTCCAAGCTTGGCCCAAAAGGCGGCGTATTCGGGACTGCGGGCATAGGCCGGCTCCACGAACATGCTGTGATGCTGGCCTTTGATCTCAGCCAGGCTGTAGCCGATGGCGGCGCAGAAGTTCTCATTCGCCCCCAGGATCTTGCCGCTCTTATCGAACTCGATGATCGCCAGGGCCTGGCCAATCGCGGCGAGCGTGCATGACGCCTCCGATCCCGAGTTAAGTTGGATGCCGAACATCGCACGCTCCTGAGGTTGCGTAATCAATCTACCCAATTTGAGCTGTTCGCGAACCCTAAGCCACGAACACAGAACACTCGGGCAAAGCTATAATATATGGAAGGTGTTAACCAAGTATGCACTCGCCGGACACCTCAGAGTGCTAGACTTGCAACTAGGAATAGTCATCTCACGCCTTCAGTTCACTGCATCATAGACGCCAGCGACACGCCCTAATCGGCGAGCGCCAGCTCCGCGCAACCTATGGTACAACTTGATTCCGGGCTCCGAGATCGGCGCACCCTAAAGCTCTGACGGCGGCGCCACATAGCATCAAACCTACGCCTAACGGGGGAAACGACGCAGTGCGAAGGTGCTTGATCGTAGTGGTCAAATCCAAGCCGAACAGCCCACGGCAGCCGATGTGACGCTATTTTGAGACGACGAACTGAATTTGACGTCTTGCCGACCCCTGGCCAGCTGGGTCCTCAAACGACGCAGACCGCTTTGGCGCAGTTCCAGGGCATGAGCTCATCAATCCGGCTCTGCGGGTGGCCGCCGACGATGCGGGTCATGACGTCGTTGATGTAGGCCTGGGGATCGACGTCGTTGAGCTTGGCAGTCTCGATGAGCGAGGCGAGGGTGGCCCAGTGCTCGGCGCCGCCGTCGGAACCGGCGAACAGGGCGTTCTTGCGGGTGAGCGCCAGGGGCCGGATGGAGCGCTCGACGGTGTTGTTGTCGATCTCGACGCGGCCGTCGTCGAGGAAGAGGGTCAAGCCTTGCCAGCGCGAGAGCGCGTAGCGGATGGCTTCGGCTAGCTTGGTCTTCTGGCTTATGATCTCGAGCTTGGCGCGGAGCCAGGGTTCAAGGTCCTCGACGACCGGACTGCTTCGCTCCTGGCGGGCCGCAAGGCGGGCCTCGGGATCCTGCCCGCGGATCTCGGCCTCGATGGCGTAGAGTGCCTTGATCCGGTCCAGGGCTTCGTTGGCGATCGGAGCGGGGCCGACCGCGGCAAGTTCATAGAAGCGACGGCGCACATGGGCCCAGCAGAAGGCCAGACGTACGCCGGTCTTGTCGGCCAGCACCCGGTAGCCGCCATAGCCATCGACCTGCAGCACGCCGGCGAAGCCTTGCAGGTGGGCCATCGGCCGCTCAGCCTTGCGGTCGGGGGCATAGACATAGGCCACGCCCGGTGGGTCCAATCCGCCACAGGGTCGGTCGTCCCGAGCATAGGCCCAGAGCTGGCCGGTCTTGGTGCGGCCACGTCCGGGATCGAGCACCGGCGCCGTCGTCTCGTCGGCGAACAGCTTCCCCGATCGCTTCAACGTCTCCAGCAACCGCTCGTGGACCGGTCGGAGCAGAAAGGCCGCGCGGCCCACCCAGTCGGCCAAGGTCGAGCGATCGAGCCTGATCCCCTGGCGGGCGTAGATCTGGGCCTGGCGGTAGAGCGGCAGGTGATCGGCATACTTGCCCACCACCACATGGGCGACGGTGGCCTCGGTGGGGATGCCGCCCTCGATCAGCCGGGCTGGCGCCGGGGCCTGGACCACCACGTCCTCGCAGGCTCGGCAGGCGTACTTCGGCCGGCGCACCACCAGAACCCGAAGCTGGGCCGGCACGATGTCCAGCCGCTCGGCGCGGTCCTCGCCGATCAGGTGCAGAGCGCCCGAGCAGCAGGGGCAGGTCTTGTCCTCAATATCGACCAGCGTCTCAATCCTGGGCAGGTGATCCGGCAGCGAACCGCGGTTCGCCCGACGCCGGGTTGTCGTGGCGGCGAGACGTTCGGGATCGCCCTTCTCGACCTTGGCGGCTTCGTCCGCCTCAACCTGCTGGACGTCTTCCAGCCCCAACTCCAGCTGGTCCTGCGGCAGAGTCTCCGCCCGGCGGCCGAACCGATGGCGCTGCATCTCCTTGAGGATCTGGGCCAGCCGATCGGCCCGCGCCCGCTCGGCCAGGACCATCGCCTTCAGCGTGGCCAGGTCGTCCGGGAGGGTGTCGGCGAGCGACGTCATGGCCAGGATTACAGCACATCGAACGCCGCTTGAGGCGCCTCCGCGTGGCCCCTGAGTCACCTCGTCGCAGGGGTTCCGATCAGGCGATCGCCACCGGCGTCCGGGTCCGCCGGACCTCGTGGACGCGCCGCCAGTCGAGACCTTCCAGCAGGGCTCCGAGCTGGGCCGCGGTCAGCCGCATCACCCCGTCCTGGACCTTCGGCCAGCGGAACTCACCGTCCTCCAGCCGCTTGGCGTAGAGGACCAGCCCCGTGCCGTCCCAGAAGATCAGCTTGATCCGATCGGCCCGCTTGGCCCGGAACACATAGACCACCCCTGAAAACGGATCGGTGTGCATCTGCTCCCTGACCAGGGCCGCCAGGCCCTCGGCGCCCTTGCGGAAGTCCACCGGCCGGGTCGCAACCATCACCCGGACCGCGCCCGTCGGCCCGATCACCGGGTGGCCTTCAACGCCTTGATCACCGCCGCCACGGTCTTGGCCTCCGCGCCGCGGCGCACGCGCACCACCACGCCCTGAAACTCCAGTTCGATATCGCCGCGGCCCGTTCGGGCCGACCTCGGCCGTGACCGCTCGACCTTCTCAGAATTAACCGCCTCGACCAGCGCCGGCACGAAGCTCACCGCAGGTCCGGGATCCACGATCCGCATCTCGCGGCGCCAGCCGAACAGTTGCTGCGGGCGGATATCGTGTCGCCGCGCCACCTCCGACACCGTCGCGCCCGGCGCCAAGGTCTCCTCGACGATCCGCGCCTTGTCGTCCGCCGACCATCGCCGACGCCCACCCACGCCGGTCAGCACCTCCAGCCGGCGAACCACAACCGGCTTAGGGTCAAGCGTAGGGTCAAAACTAGACATGAAACGATCCGCCCAGAGGGATCGCCACCATCACCGCCAGCCTGGCTAAGGAGAAGGTGGGGTCGGGGCGACGCTTACTTTTCTCCTGAGTAGCGAGGGTGAAGAGGACCACGGTATGACTTGCTGTCTATGCTCCGCGCACATATAGATGTGTCAATGGATGAACCTCGAGATAGAAACATTTTTGGGGCGTTCGCACTTATGATCAGCGACGACATCGTTCGCGCTAGTTCATCGCGGGCGCCGGAAGCTGGACCCGCCGCATCAGCGCTAGCGTTGCTCGCGCACGAGCCCGGGCTCTCAATCCGTATGCTTGCTGTCGGGGTGAGCCTTTCACATGCAGGGACCGTTCGCCTGGTGGATCGACTGGTTACCGAGGGATTGATCGAGCGTAGGGAACATTCGACAGACGGGCGCACTCGTTCCCTGTATCTTACTCCAGCCGGGAAGGTCGCGAGCGACGAGGTCCTGGCCTCGCGCGATCAGGTCATTTCAGAGGGGCTATCGATCCTCAATCCTGACGAACTGAAAATCTTATCGGACATCGCTGAACGCGTTCTCCGAAATCGCTTGGAAAACCTCGAGCAGTCATACCGCATCTGCCGCCTGTGCTGCTACGAGGGTTGCACGAACTGCCCCATCGAAGACGAATTGCATGAACGAGGTTTAGACCGCTAGAAGAGCGAGTACGCGTAGGAGCCTCGCAGTCGCCGCCTGTAGCGACGTGTCGCGCTTTCGACTCCATCCGTCAGGTATTAAGACAGCATCGCCGACTTGCTCATTGACGTGATCTGTCCAAGCGCCAGGTCGGGCGCGCGAAGTGACAGCTAGCTGATCGGCTCACAGTCCGTTCGCCTTTCTCTTTATGCGCCAAGGTCAAGCGAGCCTCGTGGGATTCGTAGCCTGACTGGTGCATGAGAGCTCGGTCTGAACGTCCGAACCCCGGACAAGAGTTAAATCAACCGGACACCGATCGGCGATCTCGAGGATCCGAGCGTGCTGCTCATCACTCAGCGGGCCATCGAGGACGATGGTGCGGGTGAATCGGTCGGGCGGCGTCATGTCTGGCACCTTCTCGTGCTGCACGGTCGTGCTCGCCCGTTCCAGCGGAAAGCCCTTCCGGTTTGCATAGAGACGCATCGTCATCACCGTGCAGGCTGCCAGGCCGGCGGATACCAGTTCGTAAGGAGATAGTCCGGTTCCGAGACCACCGACCGATGCTGGCTCATCGGCGAACAGAGCGTGCTCGCCGCTGCGGACCTTGAGTTGGAACTTCCCCGCAAGAGTTTCGGTGGCGACGACGCCCTTGGCAACCTCGACCTGCGGAAGATCCGTCGTGAGCGGTGGGAGAAAGCGGCTCGCCCACGCAGCTACCATAGCCGAGGCGTAGTTCGCGTCTGCAACGTCGGTGAGGAGGTGATCCGCCGTGTCGAGCGAGATGAAGCTTTTAGGATGCCTGGACGCGACGAAGATGCGCGACGCGTGGTCGATGCCGACCACTTGATCCAGAGGAGAGTGCATGACCAGCACCGGACGTCGCATAGAGGCAATGGACTTCTCGACGTCGATCCCCTCGACCGCCTCAAGGAAGCTACGGCGAATGAGGAAGGGTCTGCCGGCGATCTCTACCGACGCCTCACCGGCGCTTGCGATGGTGTCCAAATCATTCGGTCCGAAGAGGCGTAAAATATGCTGAAGGTCGGCCGGCGCACCAATCGTCACGACCGCCGCAACGTCAGGCAAGTCGGCGGCGGCTACGATCGCAGCGGTGCCACCCAGGCTGTGCCCGACGACGAGGGAGGGTGACATACCCGCCGCCGCCATCGCCTTGGCGGCAGCACGGAGGTCCTCGACGTCTGACGCGAAGCTTACAGCCTCCCCCATCCCACCCCCGATCCCGGTTCCGGCGAAATCGAACCTCAAGACCCCGATGCCCGCACGCGAGAGCGCACGCGAGATGTAAACGGCGGCGCGACTGTCTTTCCCGCAGGTGAAGCAGTGGGCGAAGATCGCCCAGCCCCGCGGTGTCCCCTCTGGTCGTTCGAGGTGCCCGGAAAGCTGAGAGCCAGCCCCACTAGCAAACGCGAATGTCTTTTCTGCCATGTCTATCAAACCTCCAGCACGCCGGCTTGGCGATTACGCTCTCAGCACTTTCGACGGAGCTGGGCGGAGCGCGCCGCCCACCAGTAGTCGTCATCTCAGGGTATCATTTATATGCTTGGCGCATATAGACAAGCCCCTAGTCCATGATTATATGCGCCAAGCATACTTCTGCGGCCTGCTTCCCTAAGGCGGTCCTACGGAAGGGGCATCTGTCAGGCGTACGGGCCAAAGGACTATGGAACTCAATCAAGTCAGCTATTTCATCAACTTGGCCGAGACGCTGAATTTCACAGCAGCTGCTCGCTTGAGCGGTGTGTCACAGCCAAGTCTGACCCGCGCGATCCGCCGCTTGGAGGATGAGCTTGGTGGGCCACTGATCTATCGCGACGGGAAGAACAGCCGCCTGACTGGCCTTGGCCAAGACGTCGAGGCAGAATTCCGGCGCATGGTGGTCGCGATTAAGAGCGTCCGCAATCACTCCGAGAACTGGGCGATGGGGGGGCACCGCGTGCTGGATGTCGCCGTCGCGCTAACCGTCGGACCGAAGCAATTTACGGCCTTTTTCGAGAGCGCATTGGCGGAGATGCCATCTATCGAAATCAAGCTGCACTCGCTCCAGTCGAACGAGGACACATCGGAGGTCCTTTCAGGAAAATACCACGCGTGCATCCTGCCGCGAGAAACAAGAACGGAACGCAAGCTGGATGTGCGTCCTCTATTTTGGGAGCGCTTCGTGCTCGGCTGTTCTGCAAGCCATCCCTTGGCTGCCAGTGAGATCGTGCGCGGCGAAGACTTGCTCGAATTTCCCTTCGTCGATCGCCTGCAATGCGAGTTTCGCGATCGGATCCTCGATCACTTCGCGCGACGAGACTTGCTCATGCAACCCCGCTTTCGATCAGATCGCGAGGACTGGGTGCAACGGGTCGTCGCTGACGGCCACGCCATATGCATTCTTCCGGAGCGATCGACCACGGCGCACGGCCTCGTCACTCGACCGATCGACGGATTCGTCTTGGAGCGCGAAGTCGTGATCGCGACGGTATCCGGCTCCACGGCACCGGTCGAGATACGGAAGATCGCGCAGCTGGCAGCCCGGTACGAGTGGGACTGAATTACAACGTGAGGAGCTTCGGCGCTATGGAAACTATACGCACAGTGTATTGGATAAATCTAAGCCGCACTGCGATAGTTGAAGCAATGACCGACAAATTAACCGGTAGTTTGCATGGCCCTCTATATAATTATTGGAGACTATCATGAAGTTTGAAAAATCACAGACAGCAGTCGACCGCCTGACCCCCGAACAACGCCGGATTACCCAGGAGTCGGGCACCGAAAGGCCCTTCACGGGCAAGTATAACGACAACAAGGAGCCGGGCATCTACGTCGACATTGTGTCGGGAGAGCCGCTGTTCGCTTCGACGGACAAATTCGATTCGGGTTCTGGCTGGCCGAGCTTCACCAAACCGATCGTGCTAGCAAACGTGAACGAGGTTAGGGACAGCGCGCACGGCATGGTCCGGACGGAGGTCAGGTCGGTGCACGCCGACAGCCATCTCGGCCACGTGTTTCCCGACGGTCCTCCCGACCGCGGCGGTCTGCGCTACTGCATCAACTCAGCGTCCCTTCGCTTCATTCCTCGCGATGAGATGGAGGCCGAGGGATACGGCGAATATCTCAACCAGGTAGAGGAGGCCTAACATGCACCAGCGCGCAATTCTCGCAGGCGGATGTTTCTGGGGCATGCAGGATCTGATCCGCAAGCGACCCGGCATCGTCTCGACCCGTGTCGGCTACACCGGCGGGGATGTTCCGGACGCCACTTATCGCAATCACGGCACGCATGCCGAGGGGATTGAGATCGTCTTCGACCCGGCAGTGACGAGCTACCGGAACATCCTGGAGTATTTTTTCCAGATCCACGATCCTACGACGAAGGACCGCCAGGGCAATGATCGTGGGCTCTCCTACCGGTCGGGTATCTATTACGTCGACGAGGAGCAGAAGCGCGTCGCAGAGGACACGATCGCCGACGTGGATGCCTCCGGGCTGTGGGATGGCAAGGTCGTCACCGAGGTCGAGCCGGTCGGCGATTTCTGGGAGGCCGAACCGGAACATCAAGACTATCTGGAGAAGCGGCCCGGCGGCTATACCTGTCACTTCCCCCGTCCCGGCTGGGTGCTTCCACAGCGCCAAAAGGCTGGCGATGTGCAGCCTGCGGCCGACACCGCAGCGGAATAGTCTTCACTGACGTTGCCGCTGCGCCGCTCGGGTTCGCACTCTTCTTGACCGTGTCGTCAAACGACGCGGTCATCGGACCCCGCATTGATGAGGTGGTCATTTGAGTCAGCCGCCGTCGTAGCAACAGGATCGCAGAATTATGCCAGACCTCTCATCATTTCCGGTCACGCAGCGCTGGCCGGCCTCTCATACCGACCGCCTGCAACTGTACGCCGCGCCAACGCCCAATGGCGTCAAAGCCTCGATCATGCTGGAGGAGACTGGCCTAGCGTACGAGCCCCACCTGATCGACATCTCGAACAACGAGTCGAAGGACCCAGCGTTCGTCTCGTTAAACCCGAACGGCCGCATACCGGCGATCATCGATCCGGCGGGCCCGGACGGCAACCCCATTGCCGTTTGGGAATCCGGTGCGATCCTTATCTACCTGGCCGACAAGACGGGCCAGTTCATTCCGAGTTCACCCGCCCAACGTTACGAAACCTTGGCCTGGGTATTCTTCCAGGTGTCGGCCATCGGGCCGATCTTCGGTCAGCTTGGCTTTTTCCTGCGGTGGGGCGGTAAGGACTATGAGGACAAACGGCCTCGGCAGCGCTTTGTCGATGAATCCAAGCGTCTCCTCGGGATCCTGGATCGCCAACTGGAAGGCCGTGATTGGCTCGTCGACGACTATTCGATTGCGGACATCGCGACGCTCGGCTGGGTGAATGCGCTGGTTGAACTCTACGCTGCTGGCGACATCCTTAGCCTCAGCGACTATTCGAACATCCAGAAATGGCTCGGCCGTGGCTTGGCTCGACCGGCAGTGCAGCGTGGCCTGCAAATCCCTGCGAGGTCGGCATGAGCGTCATCGCCGCCTACTATTACAACGAAGGCAAGCGAATCCGGGAAATCGCGATCGACGAGCGCGTCCAACTCGACAAGGGTCGCTCGGGTTTCTGCTGGATCGCTCTTCTGGATCCCACCGCCGACGAACTTCACGCGCTTCAGGCGACGTATCACCTCCATCCGTTGGCAATCGATAACGCGATGCACCCGCTGTGCCCGCCCAGGCTCGACGTCTACAACGGCGAGCTATACATCGTCGCGCAGACTGCCGAACTGGTCGGCGACCGGATCAGCTACGGCAAGATGGCGATCTTCACCGGTCACAATCATCTCATCAGCGTGCGGCACGGCAACGCCGGAGCGCTAGGCAAACTTCGGGAGCAACTCGAGGCTTCGCCGGCGCTCTTCGGAAAGGGTGTCGACTACGTGCTGCACGCGATCTTGCACCGTATCGTCGACCAGTATCTGCCCATCTTCGAAATGATCGAGGATGACGTCCTCGCGATGGAGAAACGGTCGTTAGACGATTTTCTCGGACGGGCAGAAGTCGCCCGCATCTTCGGGCTGAGGGCCGAACTCACGCGCTTCCAACGCACGCTCGGCGCTATGGCCGAACTGGTCAGAAAACTCGTCCGCGGGCATTTCCCCTGCATCAGCGCCGAAGTGAGGCCGTACTTTAACGATGTCGCGGATCACGTCGATCGGGTGCAGTCAATGGTCGACGGCCTCCTTCAGGTCCTGTCTACAGTCTTTGAGGCCAGCAGCCTTTTGGAAGCACAAAGGATCGGGGTGATCACCCGTCAGCTTGCCGCTTGGGCGGCAATACTCGCAGTCCCGACGGCGATCGCTGGAATATACGGCATGAACTTCAAGCATATGCCGGAACTGGACACGGCCTACGGATACTTCGTCGTACTCGGGGTGATGGCGATATCCTGCCTTTTCCTGTTTGTGCGCTTCAAGATGGCCAAGTGGCTGTGAATACCGCGTCTCGCAAAACTCGCCGTCATCCGACCGGTCACAGCGCGCCCGACGCCGGGGCGGGCTCAATACGACACCAAGCATAGGTGCAGCCGTGACATCCCAAGTGACCGACGTTCTAGAAACAGTGCAGTCCTTCGTCGCCAAGGGCTACAACCGCGAGTACCGCGTCAAAGACGGCAATCTCGTCGATCTCGATCTCGGATCAACACTGGACCCTTGCGCCCTTCGCATCGACGCGGCGTTACGTCTCGAAAGCGGGAGTGACGCAGAAGACGCCTCCAACATCTACGCGATCACCGATCCAGCGACAGGGCACAAGGGCCTGTTGATCGACGCGTTCGACGTATTCGACGAAATGTGTCACCGCGACCTCTCTGAGCGCCTCGTAGCGCATCGGGAAACAGTCCCGGCAGGTGACCAGGATGTGCCGAGCAAGCACGGACTGCGCAAAGTCTACAAGAGCGAGTTTGACCGCGATCCCGAGCGTTACGTTGTGCGGCAGGGCTTTCCAGACTTCCCAGCATGCCCCTTCGGCGGAGCCTTCAGCATTCTCGGCTTCGATACCGCCGAGCGGTCATATGTCTGGCTCGTCACAAGCATCATCCGAGATTCACGGCTGATTAGAATTCCTTATCAGGGAGAGGACGTCATCAGCGATGAATAGCAGGATCAGCGAGCCCCTGTGGTCCCCTCCCGAAGAGGTCGCGGACCAGTCTACCGGATATTTGTATTATCGAAACATAACGAGGTGATTTATGGATTGGAATAAAGACCATATTCGGGAAACTATGCTTTCGATGGAAACTGCAGCCTTGCATAGCGCTCGCGACAATTATCTGGATTATGTCTCCACCGCTCGGCTCGATCGGAGCGAACCGATCGAAAACGACGAACTAGCTCAGGCCGAGGTCGCAAGCGACTTCGCCGAAGCGCTCGATGACACGCTCCATGACTATGCTGATAAACTCGAAAAACTCAGGACGATCGATTTCGGTCCCAAGTTGGCCGTCAACGAAGGCGCAGTCGTCAAGCTGTCTGGCCGCCACTTTGTGATCGCGGTGTCAACGAGCAAGTTCACCTGTCAGGGGCGTGAGCTCATGGGCATTTCCACGATGGCGCCGATCTTCGAAGCAATCGAGGGTGCCCGAGCCGGGGAGACCGTGCAGTTCAACGGACGGGATCTCACAGTAGAAGACGTAGAATAAGGCACCCCACCGCCGCCCACACTAATGCCGAACGTCCTGGGTCTTTCCTTGCATGCATATCATCGTATCGAGAGATCCCGTGATCATCGGCGTGCTCGGACAACGGGCGCCGGCCTTGGCCTGGTTTGGGGGACTCGGCTGCCTGCGTGTGACGGCCAGCACCGCCAGGATGATGAGCAACGCCGCCGCATAAAGGAACAAGCCGCCTGGACCTACGATAGCCATCGCCGCTCCCCCGATGAGGGGGCCCGCGGCTGTCCCGATCCCGTTGAGTAGCAGAAGCCCGCGCGCGGTGCCCAGTAGCCGACTGGCCGGAAGATCGTCGTTCGCGACCGCGAGGCACAACGAATAGATCGGTATGCCAAAGCCACCAAAAAGAGCACCCGCCGCGAGGAGCAGGGGCAGAGGTGCTTCCGCGGCCATCGCTACGCCGACGGCAGCCGCCGCGGACGCCAGTGCCGCACCGGCGATGACAAGATTTCGGGACACTCGATCCGAAAGCCAGCCGAGTGGCCACTGCAACGCCAGCGTTCCACCAAGAACCGCAGCCATGAAGGCGGATATGCCGCCCACATCGAGTCCGATCCTCTGGCCAAAGTTTGGGCCCATGCCCCAGAAACCGCCGATAGCCAGGCCGGCCAGGAACGCGCCAGCAGCAGCGAGGGGCGATGCGAGGACGAGGTCCCTGAATACGACCCGCTCCTGTTCGACCTGGGCCGGCGGATGACTGGGCAGCAAGGTGATCGGAACCACAGCCGCCGATATCAAGAGCGACACGATGAGGAACAGTGTCACGTCGGCGGGCGGTGCGATGTTGAGTAGCGCCTGCCCGATTGCCCATGAGCCCATCGAGACGACTCCGAATATCGACAGGAGTTGCCCGCGCGTGGATTGCACTGCGTGCGCGTTGAGCCAGCTCTCCGTTGCGAGGATCATGCCTGCATAGGCGAAGCCGGTAATCAGGCGAAGCGGCATCCAGGCGATCGGCTCCACGAACGCCACATGGAAAAGTGCGGTCATCGAAGCGATGGCCGCAAAGCCGGCGAAGGTTCTAACATGCCCTACGGAGACGATGATCCGCGGCAACACGAGCGCACCGATCGTGAAACCCGCGAAGTAGAAGGACATCATCGCGCTGATCGCGCCGGTCGAGAACCCCTCCTGGCCGGCTCTCACGATCAGGAGCGTGCCTAGCAGGCCGTTGCCCAGCAGCAAAGCGGCGACGCTCAGCAGCAGCGCCGCCACTGGCGCGAGAACTAGGCCGCGCTTACCTGCAGACCTCATGGTATCCATCGCCGGGCTCATTTTCGAGCCTGACTTGAGGGTTGATACTCTGCCGCACTGATGAACTGGTCGAATGCTTCGCACCAGACGACGACCGCGCTGTAGTCGCGAACATCGACGCCGACAGGCACCTCGACGATGAAGCCGTTGAACGTCTTCACGTCGCCCACGCGGAGCGATTCGCCCTTGATCTGGAGAAAGGCTTCCTTGGTGTCGACGAAACGTGGGGCAAGGTAGAGCTTGTAGTCGGGACCAGGGGCGAGCCGCCCAATGTGTGCGATCCGATTGCGCGAGACCCGGATTTCGCCTTCCCCCCAATGAAGCAGGTCGCTGCCTTTGAGATCGCGAGCCAGGCGCCCTGCGTAAAGCGTTTCAGTCGCGATCATCTGAAAGGCTGCCGTGTCCGGCGCGCGGGGCGCTGTGAGGATCGGCAGCGTATAGATGCCGCCAGCAAAGCCCATTGCGAGCACGACGAGATGGCTGGCAATCAGGATGAGCCAACGCCGCATTGGTTACGCGAGCTCCAGTTCCTTCACGAGTTGGTCCGCGTCGAGATGGAAGTCCGAGAAAGCGATGCGGCCGCCAGCGTCAATAACCGTGAACCAGGGCGTTCCCCGTGTGCGGTAGTCCTCCATGAACGTGGGAAGCGTCGCGCCGACTGGTGGCTCGTCATGACCGAAAGCGACAGGAAGCTCATACTTGAGCTGGTTCACGCGCAGCTTCTCGAAGGTGTTCTCATGCGCTCCTTCGAAAACGGTCTGGATCACTGCGAACCCCACGCCCTTGTAGCTCAATGCACCATGCAACACTCGTAGCGTCGGAAACCCATGCAGATGGCAGCCACGGCACCAGTGCTGAAATGCGAACAAGATCTTTGGGCCGGTGCCGAAATCCGCCAGTTTGAGCGGCGCGACCACGCTTCTTCCATCCTCGCCAATCCATTTTTGCACCCGCAACTCAGGCGCTTGTCGTTCGTCCACGCTCATCTGATCCTCCAACCCCGATGCAGAAGCCCGCCGGATGGTCGAGCGTCGCGACGGTATGCGAACTTCTGACCTTGATTGCACCCTGCATCCTGAAGTCTTGATCGATCATATCGACGTTTATTTCGGACTATACTTGGCCATTAAAGGTGTCGCGCGTCAGACTATGAAGGTATCCGCTGAGATTTTCCAATAGCGGCGCGACATAGTTTTTATACCTTACATCTGTCCAGCCACGGGGGCCGCGCCTACATAGCTCGGAGGCATAGCAGCTCGAGAATGGCAGTGACGGGCAGCCCACGCTTATATGCTATCCTTTGATAAGCGCGGACGATCGTAGCTGCTGCCGAATGCATGGGCTTGCCCTCATGTCGACCTCTCAGCGGTAGCGTTAGCAACGGCGATCTCGCCCCCCATCTACACCACCACTGGCAATCAACGGGGTCCGGTCGAAATCCGCCAACGGGGATACGCCTGTAATGCCACTGTGAAGGCTATCAAAACTATAGCGACAGGGTATTTGGAAATCATACTGAACTGACGCTATAGTGTACATAAAATAATCACGACTCAACGCGAGTACAACGCATTTCTATACTGATATAACATCCGGTATTCTGATTTTCAGTCAATTGGCCCGTTCGACGGATGTGCGTGCAAAGGTCTTGTACAGAATTCTGAATTGATGCCGGTTCAGGTCTGTCGTGACAAGCAAGGGGGTTTCGCTATGGTCACTAGAGGTTTCACCGGCCGCGGTTCAGGCGGCGACCAGTCCGATCGGATTCCGCCAGGTCAGCATCTCGTGGAGAATTTCCCTGTTCTGACGGCCGGGCCAACGCCGAGCGTGGAGCCCTCCGATTGGAAATTCACCGTCAAGATCGGTCCGAAGCCCGTCAAAGTGTGGAACTGGAGCGAGTTCAACGCCCTACCGAAGACCAAGATCACCCGAGACATTCACTGCGTCACGTCCTGGTCCAAGCTGGATACCGCGTGGGAGGGCGTACTCATCGAAGACATCCTTGCAGATGCAGGGCTCGATCGGCCCACCGATTTCGTCTTGGCGCACTGCTACGATAATTACTCGACAAACGTCCCGCTGGCGGATCTGCTCTCCGGGAAAGCGATGGTCGCCCTCAACTATGCGGGCAAGCCGCTTCCCCGCGATCATGGAGGGCCGGCGCGTCTTCTGGTTCCGCACCTTTACTTCTGGAAGTCCGCCAAATGGGTGAACGCGCTGCAATTCACAACGCGTGACGAGGCGGGCTTCTGGGAGCTGCGCGGCTATCACATCTACGGCGATCCGTGGCGCGAGCAACGCTACACCAATGACTGAGAACGGCGCGCAAATCGCGTGGCAGCCATGCGTAATCGACGAAATCGTCCAACAAACCCCGAGTATCAAAAGCTTCATCCTTCGGTTGAGCAAACCGTTCGCGCACATCGCAGGTCAGCACGTCGATGTCCGGCTGACCGCGCCTGACGGCTACAGTGCGATGCGTAGCTACTCGATCGCGTCGTCGGCAGTCTCGTCCCCGACCGTCGAGCTCGCTATCGAGCGCCTGCCGGATGGCGAAGTTTCGCCGTTCTTTCACGATGTCGCAGCGATCGGCGACGAAATCGAGCTTCGTGGTCCGCTCGGTGGCCATTTCCTATGGCCTGAACCTGCCATAGACCCGGTTCTGTTGATCGGGGCAGGCTCCGGCCTCGTGCCGTTGATGGCAATGATCCGGCAGCGCCGCGCACTGGCCCAGACCGTTCCGACAGCGCTGCTCCTGTCCGCACGAACCGCTGAGGACGTTCTCTTTTCAGAAGAGCTTCATTCCATCGAAATCGCCGATCCGGCGTTCGTCTTGGCGCTGGCGATCACGCGCGAGAGACCGATCCGCGCATCGGACTTTGCGCGACGAATCGACAGCTTGATGGTCCAGGAAATTCTGGCTCGGCTTCACGGAAAGCCGACACAAGTATTCGTTTGCGGGTCCAACGGTTTCGTCAACATCGCGACCGAGGGCGCGCTGCTGGCCGGCCTGGACCCCACCATTATCAAAACCGAGCGCTACGGTGGTTAGCGGCCCAAGCGACTGCGCGTTCCGCCGTCGCGGAAGTGCAGCCCAGAAATAGTTTGGAGATCATAATGAGCCGCTTTGCCGAACCCGTCTTCGTTGCAGCCGGCCTTCGGACCCCTTTCGGCCGCGGTGGAGGCGCGTTGGCGGCTTACGACGCCATCTCTCTGTCCGTGCCTGTCGTACAGGCGATGGCGACGCAGGCGGAGCCCGATCTCCTTGTCTGGGGAACCGTGATCCCGAATTTGGGCTGGAGCAATATTGCTCGCGAAACCTGGCTTGATGCCAAGCTCAATCCGACTGTTCCGGCGTTCTCCGTCGTCCTGGCATGCTCGACCAGCATGACGGCGACCTTCGCTGCGGCAGGGATGCTGGGCGGAGGAACCGACCTCACCATGGTCGGCGGGTCCGAAGTCATGAGCCGGCCGTCAATCGCCCTGACGGCCGATGCATCGAAGCGGCTCACCGACCTCTTTGCGCAGGATGCGACCGCCGCGCTTGCCGCCCTCCAGTCTCTGACTCCACGAGACTACGTGCTCCCCACAAAGGGCTGGGCCAACCGGATCACCGGAAGGACGATGGGTGATCATATGGAGGAGACCGCCCAGGCTTGGCGGGTCTCGCGCGTCGCGCAGGATGATTGGGCGCTCAAGAGCCACCAGCGGGCAGTCGCTGGTTGGGAACGTGGCTTCTTCGACGATCTCGTGATTTCGCTGCCTGAGCTGGCGCGCGATGCGAACCCGCGCGCCGATACGTCGCCCGAACGGCTGGCCGCACTCAAGCCCGCCTTCGATCGCGACAGCGGGAGGGGAACCCTGACCGCCGGTAACAGCTCACCGATTACGGATGGAGCCGCCGGGTGTTGGGTCGCTACCGAAGCCGGTGTGGCGAGACTCCCGGCGGGCACCCCCTACGCGCGGCTCGTCGACTACGAGATCTCTGCCGTCGATTTCCACATCGAGGGTCTGCTGATGGCGCCCTCCTATGGCATTCCGCGCCTGCTCGCGCGGCATAAACTCAGCTTCTCCGACATCGCGCTCTGGGAAATCCACGAAGCCTTCGCAGCCCAGGTCCTGGCGAACGTCGCGGCCATCACCGATCGGGAGTGGGTGCGCGCGACAGCCGGTGTCCAGGCGGCTATGGGCGATTTCGACTGGGACCGCGTCAATCCCAATGGAGGCTCGGTCGCCCTGGGTCATCCGTTCGGCGCTACAGGCGCGCGCGACCTCAGCCAGGCGGTGAAGGAACTTTGGGCCATGCCGCCCGGATCGCGCGCAATCGTCAGCATCTGCGCCGACGGCGGTCAAGGCACAGTCGCCCTCCTCGAACGCGGCTGACCGTAGATCAACGCCATGACAGCGATCCGCTTCCAACTGTCGGAGACGCGATATGACAACTGATGTGCTGCTGTACACCACGAACTGGTGCCCGTTCTGCCGCCGGGCGAAGACGCTCCTCAAGGAGAAGGGCGTGCAATGGAAGGAACTCGATATCGAGGCGGATCCGGTTCACCGGCAGGCCATGACGGAGGCGTCGGGTCGAAACACTGTGCCGCAGATCTTCATCAACGGCACGCATGTCGGTGGCTCCGACGAGCTTTTCGAGCTCGATGTCAGAGGCGAACTCGACAAACTCCTCGGGCGCACGCCGCGCGCCAACTGAGGGGATGCGGCCCGGGCAGACACCCCGTGACCCCGTGCCGGTTTTTGAACGGGAAAGGAGAGTCCGTTGGTCTCAGCTATCTGGAATGACGCCACCATCGCCACAAGCAACGAGACGGTCGTCGTCGAGGGAAACCACTACTTCCCACCGTCGGCGGTCGATTTTGGCCTGCTTGAGATGAGCCCGCACACGTCCGTCTGTCCGATCAAGGGCACCGCGCGCTACTTCCATGTTCGTGTGGGCGATGCGCTCAACGCGAACGCGGCCTGGACCTATCCCGATCCGACGCCGGAAGCCGAGGGCATTCGGGATCACGTCGCTTTCTGGAAGGGCGTGGACGTTGCATAGCAGACCGGTCAGGCGGCGGCTTCGCTGATGGCCCTGTGCAAGCGCCGGCATCTCAGATCGTCCGCCCATCCCGAAGCGGCTCGGCTGAAGGATACTGCCCCGGGCCGTTCGGCGCCAACAGCGTCGAATCCTTGCGGCTCTGCCGGATCAAGACGGGTGGATTGAGATGGAGCATGCCGGGTTCGATGCCGCTTTCGCCAAGCTTGCGGAGGGATACAGCGAAGGCGCCTACGAAGGCCGGCGTTTCGGCCTGACTGTCCGGCGATCCGCGGATGGGCGCCGCAACAGCCTGTTCGCCAGGGAGTTGGCCGGGACCGACATTGTCAGCTTCAACCTCTACCGCGTTGCGTCAGACAAAACCTTGCTGAAGCCGTGCGAGATGTCCGCCGAAAAGGTCGTGGCGTTCGTGCTGGATTTCCGACCGGACCCCTGACGGGCAGGTGGAGGTCCCGGCCGACCGGTCCGCCTGCGACGCCCGCCCCCTACGATTGCGCATGTCGCTCAAAGGTATCGAAACTATAGCCGCTGATCATTGGACTTCGTCTGGCGATGAATTCATCTTCTATACATCACCATCCGTGGGGGAATCGGTGCTGGCTCCCGTGTAAGCCAGATTGAGAAAGTCCAAGCGATGACGAACAACAATGCCGCCACCCTTCCGACGCCTTCTGATCTTGACGAATGCGCGGCGATGACCGTCGCCGAAGCTCTGAAGATTATTCTGGCGAACAGCTACGCGATCTACCTGAAGACAAAAAATTTCCACTGGCACGTCTCCGGACCCTACTTCAGGGACTATCACCTGCTTCTTGATGAGCAGGCCGCACAGATCCTCGCCGCCGCCGATGCGATCGCCGAGCGCGCCCGAAAGACTGGCAACACCACCATACGATCGATCGGCGATATCGCGCGCCACCAGACCATCAAGGACAATGATGCTGAGTTCGTGACGCCGCAGGACATGCTGGGCGAGCTCCGCGCCGACAATCTCCACATGGTCGAGTCGTTTCGCCGCGCAAAGGACGTCGCGGACAAGGCGAAGGATAATGCGACGTCCGGCCTGATCGATGCCTGGACGGACGAGGCTGAGCGCCGTGCGTGGTTCCTCTTCGAAATCAGCCGCTAGCGCTTCGCCGGGCAAACCTACGTCAGGAATGACGCCTGGGCGTGGAGGTGATGATGGCGAAGGCCGGCTTTGGAGGGGGGTGCCATTGGTGCACAGAAGGAGTGTTCCAGGCGTTGCGCGGCGTCGCCCAGGTCGACCAGGGCTTTGTTCAGTCGGACGCGCCGGCGGATACCTGGTCAGAAGGCGTGATCGTTACCTTCGATCCATCGGTTATTCCGTTGGCGACGCTTTCCGAGGTCCATCTCAGAACGCATTCCGCTGCCAGGGCCCGTTCACCTCGCAGCAAATACCGTAGCGCGATCTACATCTTTGAAGAGAGCCAGCGGCCTGAGGCCGAACAGGCGATCGTCCGCTTCGCCGGCGCGTCTGCCAAGGCGGTGCACACCCTGGTCCTCCCGTTTAAAGGTTTCAGAGCGTCGGACGAGCGTTACCAAAACTACTATCGAACCGACCCGAGCAGGCCCTTCTGCCGCCGCTACATCGATCCCAAGCTGGATCATATCCGACGGCACTTTTCGGAACTGGCGCTCCCTGAAGCGAACCCGACTGTCCGGCAAGTCATCGATAGCGGTGATGGCTCGTGGTTCTAATGCGGCTCCGTGCTGAAGCATTCGACGAGTTCGCGCGTAATGAGACCTTGATTGCCATGCCCCATACGGCGTTCCCCGGAATCGGCCATGTCCGCCGCAACCCTGTCGGATACGCATGGGTTGCTCTCAACTACACCAACCGCGACCCCAACTGATCATCGACAGCGCGGTGCGCCTATTCGGCCCATCTTCGGACTGACGGCCGGCAGCGTTCCGGTTAAGCGGCTCGCCGTGGAACAGCGCGGTAACGCCCGTAGCCAACCTTGATCAACAGTCCTTCCTCGCACATCCTTGTTAAGTAGCACCGAGGAATGCCGACCTCCGTCAAATCACGGGTGCGGACTTCGCCTAGCTTCTCCGCCAACATCACTGCGCGCTCTCGGAGATTCGGCATCGGCCCGCCGGCGGCGACAATCCTTTCTGCTCTCAGTCGATCACGCTTGCGCATCTTGACGGCGGGCCTTTGGATATGATTGAGGGGAATCGGCAGATCGAAGTTCGCATTTTCACCGACTCCGGCGAGCCGGGTGAGATTCGAACTTTTTGGCCGTCGGTTTACCTTGAGATTAAAGGTGGTGCGGGTGGTCGGAATCGAACCGACACTCCTCTCGGAACCGGATTTTGAAGGGAGTCGCGTCTTCCCCCCCCCCGCCTGCAACCGCCCCGCAGTGACCTCGAAAAACGCCTCATTCGTCGACGTAGCGACACCTATGCCGCACCTGACCGCTGCCGCGGTCACCTGGCAGAGAGCGCAACCCCGCCGATGTGGCGTCGCCTGTATCCATTTTCCCGACACTCACCTGAAAGCGCTTTTGCGGAAGAAAATTGCACAGCATTGATGTCGGTGCAGAAGCGTGAGCGCCCGGGCCTGGGTGATGAAAGTGGTGATCCGGAGGGACGGCCTTCGGCCTCATCGCCTACACGCGATCGTCAACCTAGAATCGGCGACACGACCTCAGTCGTTGCGGCGGACGGAGGCAGAAATGGCAGAAAGCAAATTCCTTACTCCGGAAGAGGTGGCGGAGCGCTACCGCGGTGGCATCTCCGTTGGGACCCTCCGAAATTGGCGCGCCATGCGTCATGGTCCTTCGTTCGTCAAAGTTGGCAAGGCGGTGCTCTATCCAGTTGACGAGCTTGATGAGTGGGACGAAAAGAATAAAGTGCAGTGCCGTGCATCCAAACGACTTGTCGAACACACGGGTGATCAGGCGTGATTATCACGGTCGGGCACGAACAACCGATCCCAATGCGCGGCACCATCATCTCCAAACTTCCAGAATAATACTGCAAAATCAGCAGGTTGGAAATCTCGTTGGCGTGGTGCATAATCACCCCTCCGGCGACCCGACCCCGTCCGGCGCCGACATGCGCATGACCCGCGAGCTCGTAGACATCGCCAAGCCGCTCGGCATCGCCATCCACGACCACATCATCGTCGGCCGTGACGGCCATGCCAGCTTCAAGGGCCTGGGGCTGATCTGAGAGCAGCCTGAGTGACAGGCCCCGTCATGCTCGCTCTTCTGCGAGCATCCGCATCTTGCACACGGCCCTCGTCAAAAGAAGACGTGGATGGTCGGGACGAGCCCGACCATGACGAGAGACACTCACACCTCGCGCAGCGCGATGCCGAATTCGGCCAGCCGCCGGACCAGATGCCTCGTCTCGACCAGCGTCTCTGGCAGATGCAATCCGCTCGTCGGCCGGCCCTTGCCCGCAAGTCCGAACAGGCCCTCGATCACGACCGCTATGCCCTTGGCGCTCAGAGCGGCGTAACCGTCCGGATCGACCAGCTCCCAGCGGAAGCGCCCTTCCCGGCCGTCCTTGCGCAATCCTGTGATCTCGATGATCACCTCATGCGAAGGTCCCTCGCCGCGCAGGGTGCTCGCCGTCCGCCCCTCGGCGAAATCGACGCGCACGCTCCTGGCCTCGCTCGCCGACAGGCTGAAGACGTCGACCAAGCCGACGGTCGCGCCGTCATGCACGCGTCCGTCGACGCCGGTAAAGCTGCGTTGCGTCTGCGGCGCGCCGATCCAGCGCCAAAGCCCCTCCGACCTGACCAGCGGCGCTGGGCCGATCGCGCCGATGCGATCCATGTCCTTCTGCGAGGCGAGCCCGAGCGGGTCGGCCGGATCGAAGACGAGACCGACCTCGATCGCATCGACGCGCTCGAAATCGGAGGCGGCGTGCAGCGCCGCGAGCGCCGGCACCGCGCCCATGCTGTGGCCGAGGAGGACGACCGGCGCAGCATGCGGCTGGCGGATGAAACCGGCGATGGCGGGGCCAACCTCGAAGACGCCATCCGACAGCGCGACATAGGCCGCGCCTTGGGCTGCCGCCCAGCGCTGCGTGCGCAGCGAGAGATCACGTACCGCCATCAGCACCACCGCCGGCTTGAGATCGGCCGGAAGGCCGAGATCGTCGTGTTCGAGATCGAGCGGGGCGCTGGTTGCGTGCCCGAGTTCCGCCGCCAGCGCCTTGGCCTTCGCAGTATCGCGTCCGGCAATCACCAGCGGCAGGTCGGGATGAAGCTGGCGCAGGGCGCGGGCCGTGCGCGAGCCGACGCTGCCATAGCCGCCCAGAATCAGGACAGGACCGAAAACAGGATCAGCCATTGGCGTTGGCCTCCGTGAAGACCGTGCCGAACTCCCTCATCCGGGCGACATAGTAGGCCGGGTCGATGACGCTGTCGGGGAAGTAGAGGCCGGGCTTCAACGCCTCGCCGCCGGCAAGCCCAAGGGCCCGCTCGGTCGCCAGCGCGACGCCGAGCGCGGTCAGCGGCGCCTGCCCCCGCGGGTGCACAACCTCATACGTCCGCGTGACGGGCTCGCCCGAATGCAGCATGCCCTCGATCGTGATCACGCCCTCGGTCGAGAACGGCTCGCCGCGCCTACGGCTGGCCGAGACGTCGAAGGCGAGATCGAAGCGGATGTTCCTGGCATCGGTCGCGGTGGCGAGGCTGAGGATGTCGAGGGGGCCGTAGGCGGCAGCGGGCAACGCGGTACCATCGACGCTGCGATAATGCGCCTTCGCCTCCTCCCCCGAAATCCAGGCGAAGCGACCATCCTTCACCGCCAATGCCGCCGAGCCCGACTGCGTGATGCGCTCATAGTCGGCCGAAGCGGCTTTCCCGCCCATGTCCTGCTCGTCGAGCAACACGCCGACATGGATCCGGTCGATCGAGCGGAAGGCCTTGGCATACTCCAGCGTCGGAAACAGGGTCGCGCCCGCGAGCCACTGGCTGGCGAGCACGACCGGCGCGGCCTGTGGCGCATGGATGAAGCGCGCGGCCTCGATGCCGATCTCGAAGGCGCCGCTGGAGACGCTGAGATGGGGGATGCCATGGCGCTGGGCGAAGCGCAGCGCTGTGCTCCAGTCATCCTTGACGAAGACGATCACGGCGCTGAAGCGCGCGGTCTCGGGCAAGCCGAGATCGGGCTTCGACAGGTCGGCGGCGAGCGCCTCGACACCGAGCTTGCCCGCGACGGCCTGTGCCTTGGCGAGGTCGCGACCGGCGATCGTCACAGGCAGGTTCGGATGCAGGCGCCGGATCGCTGCGGCAGCCTGCGCGCCGACGACGCCGGAGCCGCCGATGACGAGGACGGGGTGCTGTATGCTGGACATCTGATGGTCTCCATGACGGAGCCAGCCGCGAGAGGCTTGGCATTACTACTAAAGGTAACTTACTATAAGTAGGAATGTGATTTCCCTCTTGTCAAGCGGGCCTTCGCCGGGATTCTTGAATCGCCATGCCACAGACCTTCGCCGTCGCCTCAAGCCGCAAGCTGCCGAAGCAGGAACGCCGTGAGCAGTTGCTCGCCTGCGCGCAGGAGATGGTCCGCGAAGAGGGCACGGAAGCGCTGACCCTGGCGCGCGTCGCCGAACGCGCCGGCGTCACCAAGCCGGTGGCCTACGATCATTTCGGCACCCGCGAGACGCTGATGGTCGAGCTTTTCCGGCGCATCGACGACCGGCAGACGGCTTTGCTCGTCGACACATTGAAGACCACGGCGGGCCGGATCGACGCCATCGCCGCGACGATCGCGGCGGCCTATATGAGCTGCGCCCGCGAGGTCGGCACCGAATGGTACGCGCTCTCGGCCGCGCTGAAGGGCAGCGAGGCGATGGAGGCGGTGCAGCGCGAGCTCGTCGCCCGCTATGTCGGCATCTGGCAGGATGCCTTCGCGCCGCATGCGAGCCATCTGACAGCCGAGGAGTTGAACCTGCGCTGCATCGGCATCCTCGGCGCAGGCGAGGCGATCTCGCTCGAATTGCTGCGCGGCCATGTCGACGAGGGGCTGGCTGCGACAACGCTGGCAACCCTGGTCACGGCGACGATCGGCGCACCGGCTGCGGCGAGCTAACCTCTGCTCAAGAAGTGGGCAAGCCTAGCCAAAGTGCTTGGCAAAGAACCCCTTCCCCAACTGGAGCGAATGCGCATAGGCTACCCGAAACAGGGGAAGACGGCTGCATGGTCGCATTCGACGAGATGACAGGGGGAGAAGGTGGCCTGCGGGCGGCCTATGGCGAACTGGATCGCTGGCTGAAGGAGGCGCCGCCCGAGATGCTGGCGCTGCGCCGGTCGCAGGCCGAGCTGTTCTTTCGCCGGATCGGCATCACCTTTGCCGTCTATGGCGACGAGGAATCGACCGAGCGCCTGATCCCCTTCGACATCATTCCACGCGTCCTGACCAAGCCGGAATGGACCAAGCTGGAGAAGGGCCTGCGCCAGCGCGTCACCGCGCTCAACATGTTCCTGGCCGACGTCTACGGCAAGAAGGAGTGCCTGAAGGCCGGGATCATCCCGCCCGAGCTGGTCTATCGCAACGCCTGCTACCAGCTCGAGATGGTCGATTTCCAGGTGCCGCACGGCATCTACTGCCATATCGCCGGCATCGACATCGTCCGCGTCGACGCCGACACCTTCTATGTGCTCGAAGACAATGCCCGCACGCCCTCCGGCGTCTCCTACATGATGGAGAACCGCGAGGTGATGCTGCGGCTCTTCCCTGAGCTCTTCGCCACGCATCGCGTCGCGCCGGTCGACAACTATCCCGACCAGCTGCTGGCGACCTTGCGCTCGGTCGCGCCGCGCACGGCCTCCTCCGACCCGACGATCTGCCTGCTGACGCCCGGCCAGTACAATTCGGCCTTCTACGAGCACTCTTTCCTGGCCGACAAGCTCGGCGTCGAGCTAGTTGAGGGCTCGGACCTGCTGGTCAAGGACGACGTCGTCTACATGCGCACGACGCAAGGGCCCAAACGCGTCGACGTGATCTACCGCCGCATCGACGACGACTTCATCGACCCGCTGGTGTTCCGCAGTGACTCGGTGCTGGGGGTGCCCGGCATCATCGGCGCCTACAAGGCCGGCAACGTCACCCTCGCCAATGCGGTCGGCACCGGCGTCGCCGACGACAAGGCGGTCTACAGCTACATGCCGGAGATCGTGAAGTTCTTCACCGGCGAGGAGCCGATCCTGAAGAACGTGCCGACCTATCGCTGCCGCGAGCCCGAGGCCAACGCCTATGTGCTCGACAATCTCGAAAAGCTCGTCGTCAAGGAGGTCAACGGCTCCGGCGGCTACGGCATGCTGGTCGGCCCGCATGCCAGCAAGCAGCAGATCGAGACCTTCCGCAAGAAGCTGAAGAACCAGCCCGAGGGCTTCATCGCCCAGCCGACGCTGGCGCTCTCGACCTGCCCGACCTTCGTCGCCTCGGGCGTGGCGCCGCGCCATGTCGACCTCAGGCCCTATGTGCTTTCAGGCGCCAACGGCATCTCCTGCGTGCCGGGCGGGCTGACCCGCGTCGCGCTCAAGGAAGGCTCGCTCGTGGTCAATTCGAGCCAGGGCGGCGGCACCAAGGACACCTGGGTGCTCGACGCATGACGAAGCCCGTTCCCGCCTTCGATAGCTTCACCCCGGAATCCCGGATCTGAGCATGCTTTCCCGTACCGCCGACAGCCTCTACTGGGTCTCGCGCTATGTTGAGCGGGCCGAGTATCTCGCCCGCATCCTCGACGCCACCACCCGCCTGACCAACCTGCCCTCCGCCTACGGCGGCGCCGGCACCGAATGGCAGAGCGCCGTCGCCACCGCCGGCTGCGAGGAGACCTTCGCCAAGGCCTATGGCGAGGCGAACGAGCGCAATGTCTGCGACTTCCTCAGCTTCAATCCGGACAATCCCTCCTCGATCCGCAACTGCTTCGCCCTCGCCCGCTCGAACGCCCGCGCCGTGCGCACCGCATTGACCTCGGAGATGTGGGACGCGCTCAACGGCGCCTGGCTCGAACTGCAGCGCTTCGAGCGCCAGCGCATGGACCGCGAGGAGTTCGCCCGCTTCCTCGACTGGGTGAAGAACGTCTCGCTCGCCTTCGACGGCTCGGCCTACCGGACCATGCTGCGCGATGATGGCTACTGGTTCTCGCGCCTCGGCGTCAATGTCGAGCGGGCCGACAACACCGCCCGCATCCTCGACGTGAAGTATCATGTCCTTCTGCCCGAGACCGAGCAGGTCGGCGGCTCGCTCGACTATTTCCAGTGGACCACGATGCTGCGCGAGGTCTCGGCGCTGACCGCCTATCACTGGGTCTATCGCCAGGCGGTGAAGCCGGTGCTGATCGCCGACCTGCTGATCCTCAACCGGCGCATGCCGCGCTCGCTGGCGAGCTGCTATGAGAACATCTCGCGCTTCCTCGACCAGATCGGCGACGCCTACAACCGGCATGGGCCGGCCCAGCGCCAGGCCCGCAAGACCCTGACCGGCCTTGCCAATACGCCGATCGAGGCGGTGCTCCAGCGCGGGCTGCACGAGTTCATCGAGGACTTCATCACCGAGAACAACCGCCTCGGGAACGTCATCGTCGAACAATACCTGCAATAAGAGCTTCCCTTCCGCGCTCGAATTTGGATTCCTCACCGCATGCGGATCCGGATCTCCCACAGCATCGCCTATTCCTATGCCGAGCCGGCGCGCCAGCTCAGGCAGGTCCTGCGGCTGACGCCGCGCGACCATGACGGCCAGCATGTCATGTCATGGCGGATCGCGCCCGATATCGACGGGCGCCTGCACGCCGGTCAGGACCCGTTCGGCAACATCACCCACGACTTCTCGGCCGAAGGGGCGATCGAGGGCTACACGATCGAGATCAACGGCCTGGTCGAGACAATCGACCTTGCCGGCGCGGTCCGTGGGGTGACCGAAAAGGTGCCGCCGGACGTGTTCATGCGCGACACCCGCCTGACGCAGGGCAACGAAGCCTTGCGGGCGCTCGCCGACAAGGCGGCCAGCCGCGGCGGCAGCGACCTCTCCAGGCTGCATACGCTGATGGAGACGATCAAAGCCGAGCTCCGCTGCGTGCCGACGGCCGATCATCTCGGCATCGGGGCGGCCGCCTGCGCCGAGGCCGGCGAAGGCATCCCGCAGGATGTCGCCCATGTCTTCGTGGCCTGCGCACGCCTGCTCGGCGCCCCGGCACGCTATGTCTCCGGCTATGTCGCGGCCTCGGAGACCCTGCCCCATGCCGACGGCGCCCATGCCTGGGCCGAGGCCTATCTGCCGGAGTATGGCTGGATCGGTTTCGATGCCGCCAACGGGCTCTGCCCGATCGACACCCATGTGCGCGTCGCCGCCGGGCTCGACTTCGCCGACGCAGCCCCGGTCCGCGGCGCCCGCACCGGCGGCCAGGGCGAGAGCCTCCTGGTCGAGGTCAGGGCCCAGGCGGCCAAGCCGCGCTTCCAGGGGCAATAGCGGCGCAGGACACCCGCGCCGGCTTTCCATCATCCTCCCCCGTCATTCCGGCCGCAGCGAAGCGGGGCGCCGGAATGACGGAGCCACTCGGCCGCGCACCAACTTTCAGCGGATCATGCGCGCGGCGCTGTCGGCCATGCTCACCATCATATTGTAGCTGGAGACGATGCGGTTGGCATCGTTGGCTGCACCCTTGCGGACATCCCCCTTCGACTTGCCGAGCTTCTCGCGGAAATCGCGCAGATTGCCGAGCCAGGAACTGGCGGAGGAATCGATCATCGGCACGCCGGACGGGTTGCTGTCCTTGAAGCGGTCCATCTCCTTGATCGCACCGGAATAACCGGCGAGCGCCGTGTCGAAGGCGGCAAGATCGACAATCGGCTTCTCGTTGCTCGGCATCACGTCCATCACCGCGCGCGCATTGATCATGATGTTGCGCAGCTGCCAGCGGGCCTGGCGGCCCTCGCTCGCCTCGATCGCCGCCAGCTCGCGCGCATCGATGCCCTTCTTGTAGCCGTTGAGCTGGGCGCTGAAGGCGTTGCGCTCGCGCAGGAAGGCCTCCGCCGCCGGCACCATCTTGGCGTGCAGCTCGCGGCCCTCGGCGGCGTTGTCGTCGCGATAGTCCTTGCGCTCGTAATAGCGCTCGGCCCGGGTGATCAGCGGCGCCAGCTCCTGGTAGGCGGCGATGTAGCGCTTCACGGCGGCGTCGAGCTCGGGCTGCGCCGGCGGCTGGCCGGCGGCGGCTTCGGCCTTGGCGATCTCGTCCTTGACGTCATAGAGGCTGTAGAGCCCGTAGGAGATGTAGCGCTCCTTGCCGGTCGGGCCCTTCTTCATGTCGACCCAGCTCTTGTAGCGATCCCAGGATTCGATCGCCCGGATCGTCCGGTTGGAGAGCGAGGTATAGGCATTCGACTTGGCGATCGCCGCCTGCAGCTCGGGATCCTGCGCCGGCTTTTTCGCTGCGGTCTGCGGGGCGGCCTGCGCAAAGGCGGGCGGCGTCGCGGACACGGAGCAAAGCAGGGCTGCGAGGGAGAGGCTCAGCAGGCGGGAGGCCTTCATAGGGCACCTTTGGTCGACCACGGCCGGGCTTGAGGCCGCGCCACGTTATCGACGCTGGCGCAGCTGACCGCAACCAAAAGGCGACCTGAGGGAGCGCCTCAGCGCTCGACAGGCTCCCCCCGCATTGCCCAATCCTTGAAGCCGCCGAGATAGTGGCTGTCGATGTCGAGCCCCGCAGCCTGCGCGAATTCGAGCGCCCGCAGCGAGCGCACCCCGGCAGCGCAGGAGAGCACGATGCGCTTGCCCGGCTCGTTCGGCAGGTCGGCCGGATCGAACTGCGAGAGTGGCCGCGACACCGCGCCAGGAATGCGCCCGGCAGCGAATTCATGCGGCTCGCGCACATCGACGATGAGGATCGAGCCGTCGGCGAGGCCCGCCTTGATGGCGTCGATGTCGAGGTCGTGTACGATCATGCTGCAGCTCTCGTGGCGCTCAATTCAGGAGCTTCACCAGATAGAGTGTGAGCGCCGGAAATGCCACGCAGATGCCGAGCCTGATCACGTCGGCGCCGACGAAGGGCAGCACGCCGCGATAGATGCGCGTCACCGGCACGTCGCGCGCCAGCGAGGCGACGACGAAGACGTTGAGCCCGATCGGCGGGCAGGTCATGCCGATGCCGACCACGATCAGCACGAGGATGCCGAACCAGATCGCGATGTCGTCGGTCGGCATGCCGAAATCGAGCGCGGTCACGATCGGGAAGAACACCGGCAGCGTCAGCAGGATCATGGCGAGCTCGTCCATCACGCCGCCGAGCACGATGTAGAACAAGAGCAGACCGACCAGCACCGTATAGGGCGCCCAGCCGGAGGCCGCGATCATCTCCGCCGCCGCGGTCGGCACCTGCGTCAGCGCCAGGAAGGCGTTGAACACCTCCGCGCCGAGCAGGATGGCGAAGATCATCGCCGAGGTCTCGGCCGTCTGCAGGATCGCCTGCTTGATCTCGCCGGGGCCGAGCGTGCGCCGGAACAGCCCGATCAGGAGCATGATGAAGGCGCCGACCGAAGCGCCTTCGGTCGGCGTGAAGACGCCGCCATAGATGCCGCCGACAACGATGACGGCAACCGTCAACGCCGGGATGACGCCGATCAGCAGCGGCCAGCGCTCGCGCCAGGGCGTGCGCTCATGGGCCGGCGCGAGCGTGCCGTCGATGCGCGACATGATCCAGATGGTGATGCAGTAGAACGTCGCCGCCATCAGCCCGGGGATCAGCGCCGCCTGGAACAGCTTGGCGATGTTCTGCTCGGTCGAGATCGCATAGACGACCAGGATCACCGAGGGCGGGATCAGGATGCCGAGCGTGCCGCCGACCGCGGTGACGCCGCAGGCAAAGCCGGGATCGTAGCGATAGCTGCGCAATTGCGGCAGCGCGGCCCGGGCGAAGGTCGCGGTGGTCGCGACCGAGGAGCCGCAGATCGCGCCGAAGCCGGTGCAGGCGCCGATCATCGCCATGCCGAGCCCGCCGCGGCGATGGCCGATGAAGGCCGAGGCCGCCTTGAACAGGTCGCCCGCCAGTCCTGAACGCTCGGCGAAGGCGCCCATCAGCACGAAGAGCGGGATCACCGACAGCGTATAATTGGCGAAGATCTGGTAGGGCGTGGTGCGGATATAGTTGAGGAAGGGCTCGAGCCCGTTGAGCTGGATATAGCCGGCGCTGCCGACGACCAGCATGGCGAGGCCGATCGGCAGGCGCAGCGCCATCAGCGCCAGCATGACGGCAAAGCCGGTCACGGCCAGGGACGCGCCGCTCATCGGGGCTGCCTCATGAGGCGGCTGGCGCTGACGAAGGCGGCGAGCGAAACGAAGCCGGCGAGCACCGCGCAGAGCGCGATCGGCAGATAGCTCGGCAGCTGCAGCACCATGGTGTTCTCGCCGCTGGCGAGCGCCGAGCGCGCACCGACGCCGAGCCGCCAGGCGATCAGCGCCATGGCGAGGCCGTAGACCATGTCCCAGAGCGCATCGATGCCGTCGCGCCAGCGCTGCGGCAGCTTGAGAGTGAAGGTGTCGACGAAGATGTTGCCGCGCCGGAGCTGGCAGAACGGCAGGAAACAGAAGGCTGCGACCGCCGTCGCCATCTGCACCAGCTCGAAGTCGCCGGGCACGCCGGCCGCGCCGACGAGATCGCTGCGCAAGGTCACGCTGACCACGACCATGGTCGCGAGCGCGATCAGTAGCACGCCGCCGATGAGCGCGACCGCCTCCGCCACCGCGTCGATGCGCGATGGCGGCCTTTCCACCACCCTGTCTGTCATTGCGCGCTCAGGCGGCGTTCTGATGCTTGGTCAGCGCAGCCCGGGCAGCCGCAAGCAGCTTGTCGCCGTCGAGCCCCTTGTCCTTGGCGGTCTTGAGCCAGCCCTCGATCACCGGCGCGGTCGTCTTCTGCCACCGCTCGGCCTCGGCCTGCTCGATGGTGACGATGCTGTTGCCGCGCTTCTTCACCATCTCGGAGACGACGACGGCCTGCTCATCCCAGACCTTGCCGGCCATCGCCGAGGCGGCGGCGCCGGAGTTCTTGTCGATGATCGCCTTGAGATCGGGTGCGAGGCCCTCGTATTTCGCCTTGTTCATGGCGAGCACGAAGGTCGCGACATAGAAGGTCGGCGAGCCCGGGATCTCGGTGTGGTTCTTGACCAGTTCCTGCACCTTGATCGAGGGCACGACCTCCCAGGGCACGACGCAGCCGTCGATCACCCGCTGCGCCAGCGATTCCGGCACCTGCGGGATCGGCATGCCGATGGCGTTGGCGCCGAGCGCGCGCAGCGCCTCGCCCGCGAGCCGGGTCGGGAAGCGCAGCTTGAGGCCCTTCAGGTCCTCCATCGTCTTGACCGGCTTGTTGGCGTGGATCAGTCCGTGATCATGCGCCCAGAAGCAGATCGGATGGATGTCCTTGAATTCGTCCTTGAGGTGCTCCTTGGCATAGTCGGTCAGCGCCAGCGAGTTCACCAGCGCGCGCTTGTTGGCGACGAAAGGCAGCTCGAACGCCTCGATGCCGGTGAAGCGGCCGGGCGTGTTGCCGGGCAGCGTCCAGACGATGTCGACCACGCCGTCGCGGGCCTGGTCGAAGAGCTGCGGCGGGGTGCCGCCGAGCTGCATCGACGGAAAGATGTCGATCTTGATCCGGCCGTTCGATTCAGCGCCGACCTTGTCGGCCCAGGGCTTCAGGAACTTGGAATGCCCGTTCGCCACCGGCGGCAGGAAGTGGTGCATGCGCAGCGTCACTTCCTGGGCATTGGCACGCGTGGCGCGCAGCACGGCCGGCGCAGCTACGGCCGAGCCGGCGAGCGTCAGGAATCTGCGACGATCGAAAGTCATGAGGTCCCCTCCCGGGAATTCTGGATTGTTTCGTTCACCCCTGCCGCATTTTTTTGCGCGGCTAAGATCGCCTAGTGCATCGCACCAAAAAGTGGAACTCACTTTTCGGTTCGATGCTTGGACAAAAAAACGAGCCCCCGATCTCGCATTTCAGCCGACACATCGTGATTTGGCTCATCGCAACGGTGCAAGATCGAGAATGAAGCCAGCCGTAATACAACTCGGGCGCCACGGAGGATGGCGCCCAGGTCACAATAGTTTCATTCGCAACCAATTGGCAAGTGCCGGCGGCAGGACTGTTTGCCCCACCGCCAGGGCGATGCCATGTCAGGCCAGCGGCGGGATGCGCAGCACCCAGCCCGGCTGGATCAGGTCGGGGTCCTTCACCGGCGGCGTGTTGGCCTTGACGATCTCGGTGTATTTGGCGCCCTTGCCCTTGCCGTAATGCTCCTCGGCGATCTTCCAGAGGGTGTCACCCTTCTTCACCGTATAGAACACGGCGGCGGCGGCCTCCTTGTTGACGATCAGCTCCGATTCGACCGAACCCACGCCGGCGGTGTTGCCGATCGCCAGGATGATCTTCTCGGCCTCCTCGGTGGTCATCGCCTTGCCGGAGACCTTCACCTTGTCGCCGGACACGTCGATCTTGACGTCCGAGGGCAGGCCATGGCCCGCCAGTTCCTTCTGCAACTCGTCAGCCGTTGCCGCATTGGCCGAGCTCGACCCGAAGATCTTGGCGCCGGCATCCTTGATGAAACTGAACAGACCCATAGCGTGTTCTCCTCATGCGCTGGCCGCCCCGCCAGGATTGGCCGGACGATCGGGCCCCGCGCAACTCGACAGCCTTGGCGCATGTTCTGGTCGCAAAAGTGGCGATCACCTTGCGGAACACACTCCTAGGCAGGCCAGCCATGAAGCCTGCTCGGAACGACAACTGCAAGACGAAAGGTGAGCTCTGCCCTTCCCTCGCGTCGCCGGCACTGGCAGAACGGGGTAGAACGATGCCGACACTTGCGAAAGGCCCCCGATGATCGCTCTCACCCTCGCCCAGGCCAGCCTGATCGTCGACGGCGCGCTGAAATATGCGCATGAGAACGGCCTGAAGCCGCTCGCCATCGCCGTGCTCGACGCGCGCGGCGCGCAGAAGTTCTTCCTCGCCCAGGACGGCACCAGCCTGAAGCGCGGCGAGATCGCGCTCGGCAAGGCCAATGGTGCGATCGCGCTCGGTGTCGGCCCGCGCACGCTCAACAAGATGGCGCTGGAGCGCCCGCACTTCATCAACGGCGTCGCCGCCTCGGTCGGTGGGCCGGTCGTGCCGGTCCCCGGTGGTGCGCTCGTTCGCGATGCCGATGGCCACCTGATCGGCGTCGTCGGCATCTCCGGCGATACCTCGGACAATGACGAGGCAGCTGCGGTCGCCGGCATCGCGGCAGCCGGACTCACCGCCGAAACCGGCGGCTGAATTCTGGTATCCTCGCATGCGGCCCGGCCCGCCCGGCCTTGCGCCATGTCGCATTGCAAGGCCGGCGGATTTCCGGCATCGGGAGGTCACCGGCGGCCCTTGAAGCCGTCTTCAGGAACCACAACGATGAATATCGCCGCCGCCATCGAGGGCGAGACCGTCCAGACCGACGCGCTGATCATCGGCGCCGGCCCGTGCGGCCTGTTCGCCGTGTTCGAGCTCGGCCTGCTCGACATCAAGGCCCATCTCGTCGACATCCTGCCCAAGGTCGGCGGCCAATGCGCCGAGCTCTATCCGGAAAAGCCGATCTACGACATTCCCGGCTTCCCGCTCGTCACCGGCCAGGGGCTGGTCGACAATCTGATGGAGCAGATCAAGCCCTTCGGCGCGACCTTCCATCTCAACCAGATGATCGAGAAGGTCGAGGTGCTCGGCACCGCCGAGGCGCCGCGCTTTCGCCTGCGGACCGATGCCGGCACAGTGTTCGAGGCCAAGTCGGTGCTGATCGCCGCCGGCGGCGGCTCGTTCCTGCCGAAGAAGCCGCCGATCCCAAGCATCGAGGCCTATGAGGGCCGCGCCGACGGCGGCGGCGTGCACTATGCGGTGCGCAAGATGGAGGCCTTCCGCGACCGCGAGATCCTGATCGTCGGCGGCGGCGATTCGGCGCTCGACTGGACGCTGAACCTGCAGCCGATCGCCAAGCGCGTGACACTGATGCACCGCCGCGACGATTTCCGCGCCGCCCCCCATTCGGTCGAGCAGATGCGCGCCCTGGTCGCCTCCGGCGCGATGGACCTTAAGCTCGGCCAGGTGATGGGTCTCAAGGGCGAGGGCAACGAGCTGCACGGCGCGATCTGCCGCGACAATGCCGGCGCCGAGTTCGAGATCGCCTGCGGGACCATGCTGCCCTTCTTCGGGCTGACGATGAAGCTCGGCCCGATCGCCGACTGGGGCCTGAACCTCCACGAGAACCTGATCCCGGTCGACACCGAGAAGTTCGAGACCAACGTGCCCGGCATCTTCGCCGTCGGCGACATCAACACCTATCCGGGCAAGCTCAAGCTGATCCTGTCGGGCTTCCACGAGGCGGCACTCGCCGCCCAGAAGGTCCACCGCTACGTCTATCCGGAGAAGCGGCTGACCTTCCAGTACACGACCTCGTCGAGCGCCCTGCAGAAGAAGCTCGGCGTGGCCTGAGGCTTAGCGTCTCAACGCTGTCATCCCGGACAAGCCGCGAAGCGGCAAGCCCGGAACCCATGAACATGACATTGTTCCAGTTCGTCATGCTCGCCCTTGTGGCGAGCATCCACGTCTTGAACACGCCCCTCGACCAACGAAGACGGGGATGGTCGGGACAAGCCCGACCATGACGAAAAGCCAGTGTTCATGAATTCCGGGCTTAGGCCTACGGCCTGCCACCGGAACGACAGAGCGCGGGGCCTACCGCACAGCCGACATCGCTGACGACGGCGGCAGCATGTCATGCGCAGCCATGTCGTGCGCCGGGCGCGCGACCGGCTCGGCCGGCACCGGCTGGATCCGCGTCGCCGGCGAGCCCGACGGACCGCTATGGGCCGGCGCCTCCGCGACCACGCCCTCCTCCTCCGGCGGCGTCACGCGGTCGCGCAATTCGGCGATCGCGCCGTCGAGCGGGTGGAAGCTGAAGCGGATCTTGTGTGTACCGGCCGGGACCTGCACGGCGCGGAACAGGACATTCGCCCTGAGGATATCGACCTCCTGCCCGTCGAGCTCGGCCTTCCACCAGGGGTGCCAGATGTCGTTGAGCACGACGAAGCCAGGCTGGGCGGTCGTGACTTCGATCTCGACCACCGTGTTGCGGTAGCGCTTCAGCTTGACCTCGGCATTGCTCGCGACCGGTCCCTCGGGCACGCCGGGCTCCGGCTCCTGGTCGAGCAGGACGACGCGCTGCGGATCGGCCTCCGGCCACTTGCCGGCAGACTTCATCCCCTCGAAATCTGCGAGCTGCCAGCCGCCGACGAACATCACGCGCGGCAGCGCCCGCGGGTTTTCGTAGATGTAGCCGTCCTTGGTGTAGGCGACGAGCTTGAGGTCGCCGGCGCGCAGGGAGCGATCGACCTGGCCGATCGGCACCCGCGTCGCGATGTAACGCAGGCCGAGAAAATCGGCGAGGCGACAGCGATAGGATGGGAACAGCGGCGTGAACACGCGCTGGTCGGGGCCTGCGATCGTGTCGCGCGTGCCCACGGCGTCCGAGAAATCCGCCAGCCGCAGCGGGTTGTAGCCGAGCGTATGGTCGAAGCCGTGGATCATGCCGGCATTCGGCCATTCGAAGCCCATGCCGAGGAGTTCGACCCGGTCGCGCCGGGCCGAATCCGGCGGCTGCGCCGTGAGCTTCTTCAGCACCGCGACGGTCTCGTTCTTGGTCTCCGGCCGCAGCACATCATAGAGCTCCGGCGCCAGCGCCGTCGATTCGTTCGGGCCGTTGTTCGCGGCGAGATCGGCGGCGACGACGCCCGTGACGATCAGGCTCGCCGCCAGCGGCGCCGCAACGCCGCGCCAGCGCGTCAATGCCACGAGGAGCGCCATCGCCGTGACAAACCAGGCCAGCGCGCTGGCGCCCGGCAGGACGGCGTCGCCGAGATGCCCCTCCTGCCGCGACACCAGCAGCGCCACGACGAGAAGACCTGCCAGCGCCGCCGCGCCGATCCCAAGTTCGCGCCAGAGCAGCCGGCGCTGCTCCTCGCGCAGGATGCGGTGCAGCAGATAGCCCGACAGAACGGCGGCGAGCCCGCCGATCAGGAAGGTCGCGTCGGCCGGGCGGCGGAACGCCTTCACGCCCGGCAGGTAGTCATAGGCCAGGTGGAAGAACGGCGTGTAGCGCCCGAGCGCGAACAGCACCATCAGCACGAACAGGATGGTGTAGGGCCGGATCGCCTTGTCCCAGAGCCAGCCTCGCGTCAGACCCGGCACGATCAACAGCAGGAAAGGCAGCGCGCCGACATAGACCTGCCCCATGTTCTGCGACAGGAAGAGCTCCTTGGCATTCCATTGCGGACTGTACGGACCCCAGAAGTCGATGGCCGGATCGCGCGCGCCGAACAGGTCGCCGACGAAGGCGGTCAGCAGGGAGGCCGGGTGCAGCGAGCCCCTGCCCGCCTCGACGAGATCGATGGCCGGCCGCGTCGTCGCCTCGGCGAAGAGCCAGGTCCAGAGCAGCGGCACGGCGATGGTGACGAGGCCGGCAAAGCACGCGGCCGCGATCGGCGCCATGCTCTCGCGGACGCCCGCCCAGCCCTCCGAGAGCCAATGGGCGACGACCATGCCGATCAGGATATAGGCGCCGAGCAGCGCGACCTGGTCGGGCTCAAGCACCATCATGCCGGCGGAAAAGCCGGCAAGCAGCCCATAGCGCAGCGAGGCGCGCTGCAGCATCCGCGCCGTCAGCCAGAACGACAGCCCGAAGAAGGCGAAGCTGGCGATCTGCCCGACATGCTGGACGCGCCAGGCGGCGGAGGCGCCGAAGGCGAAGACCAGCGCCGCGAGCAGCGCGCCGGCCGGATGCCAGTTGCGGTCGCGGAAGAACATCAGCATGGCGAGCCCGCCGACCAGCAGATGCGCCAGCACATAGGCATCGACCGCACGGAAGCTCGGCGAGGGATTGAAAAGCGCCAGCAGGATGGCCGGCGAGAAGATCAGCGATTGCGGATCGGCGACCTGCGGCGAGCCGGCGAAGACGTTGTGCGTCCAGAACGGCGACTGGCCCGAGTGCAGCGCCTGCGCCAGGAACTGGATTTGCGCCTGGAAATGCGCCTTGGCGTCGAACGGAATCGTCACAGCCCCCGAAAGCCAGGGCCAGCACAGCGCCACCCAGGCGCAACAGAACAGCACGGCCGCCAGCCAATAGCTGGAGCCCGATCTCCACACGGCTTTCAACTGGACCCCCAAGGCCCCCGGCGCGCCCGGCGCGCATGATCACGCGCCGATCACGCCGATGTGATCAGGATCGACGATGAAGGTTCCGCGATGAACCGAAACTGAATGAAACTGAACGCTGTCGATCGGGCGCGCGGCTGTGGCGCGACAGCGTCACCATGCCGCTGCTGCCGGCACGCCGTCTCAGCGCTTCTGCGCCACCCAGGCCGCGAGGACGCGCCGCTCATCCGCGGTCATGCCCGAGAGGTTGTTCGGCGGCATGGCGTGGGTCAGCACCGCCTGTACGCCGATGGCGCGGCGCTGGCGGGCGATCAATTCTGGCTCGTGCAGGAAGACGCCCTTGGGCGCGATGCCGATGCCGGGCCAGGACGGCTCGGGCGCATGGCACATGGCGCAGCGCCCGGTGACGATGTTGGCGACCTCCGGCGACGGCGCGACGAGGCCGGCGAGCATCACCGGCTTCACCGAATCGAGCGGCTTCAGGCCGAGACGCTCGCGCCCGCCGGGCGAGGACGCCATCGCCACCCAGAAGGCGAGCCACAGCGCCAGCGCCGCCACCGCCCAGGTCCACCAGGGGGATTTGGCATGGTCGGCATGGCGGACATTGTAGAAGTGGCGGATCAGCGCGCCGGCGACGATGATCAGCGCGACCAGGACCGGAATCACCGCCGAATTGGCGTAGGTCACCGGGTAGTGGTTCGCCAGCATCAGGAACAGCACCGGCAAGGTGATGTAGTTGTTGTGCAGCGAGCGCTGCTTGGCCTGCTTGCCGTATTTCGGATCGGGCACCTCGCCGGCGACCATCGCGGCGATGGTCTTGCGCTGGCCCGGCATGATCACGAAGAAGACGTTGGCCGACATGATCGTCGCCATCAGCGCGCCGGTATGGATCAGCGCGCCGCGCCCGGAGAAGACCGAGGCGAAGGCCCAGCTGGCGGTAACCACATAGCCGAAGCCGAGCAGGCCGAGCACGACGTCGTTCTTCCCCAGCGGCGACTTGCAGAGCAGGTCGTAGAACAGCCAGCCGCCGGCCAATGCCGCGATCCCGATCGCGCCGGCCGCGAAGGGCGACAGCGCCATCACCGCCGGGTCGATCAGATAGAGTTCCGACTGGGCGTAATAGACCCAGACCAAGAGGAAGAAGCCGGAGATCCAGGTCCAGTAGGCCTGCCATTTGTGCCAGGTCAGCTCCTTCGGCAGCACCTCCGGCGCGACCAGATATTTGCGCATCGCATAGAAGCCGCCGCCATGGACCTGCCAGGCGAGGAACTGCGTCGGCTGGCCGGCTTCGGTCTTAGGCGCATCGGGCGCGGCCCTGAGCGACGCGTCGAGATGGATGAAGAAGAAGGACGAGCCGATCCAGGCGATCGCCGCGATCACATGCAGCCAGCGCAGGAGCTGACTGCCCCACTCCATCAAATAGGCCTCAAGCACGGACGGACTCCGATCGGGGCCGCGTGCGCGCGAATTGACAGGGCGGAATCCGGGAGGGAACTTGCATCGGATTCCAGACTAGGTTCGCAGCCTTGGAAGGCAAGCGGCATTGCGCCGGGCGAACACAGCAAACGGGGAAAGGATCAGGCATGGGGCGTCTGTCGACGCATGTGCTCGACACGGTCAATGGCAAGCCGGCCGCGGGTGTCGCGATCGCGCTCGACGCGCTGCTGCCGGACGGCAGCCGCAGCCGCATCGTCGACGTGGTGACCAATGCCGATGGCCGCACCGACCATCCCCTGCTCAGCGGCACGCTGCTGGTCGGCAGCTATGAGCTGACCTTCGCCATCGGCGACTATTTCCGCCATCTCGGCACGACACTGCCCGAGCCCGCCTTCCTCGACCTGGTGCCGATCCGCTTCGCCATCGCCGAGCCGGAGGGGCACTACCACGTGCCCCTGCTCGCCTCGCCCTGGAGCTATTCCACCTATCGCGGCAGCTAAAAAACGAATCTGTCGCCAACGGCTTGCAAGCCGCACTTGAATCACCGTGACATGGACTTCGATTTGCCTATGAGCGCCTCCCCCTATCCCCGCGACCTCGTCGGCTATGGTCGCACCCCGCCGCATCCGCATTGGCCGGGCGAAGCGCGGATCGCCGTGCAGTTCGTGGTCAACTACGAGGAGGGCGGCGAGAACAACATCCTGCATGGCGACGCCGCCTCGGAGGCCTTCCTCTCCGAGATCGTCGGCGCCGCGCCCTGGCCCGGCCAGCGCCATATGAACATGGAGTCGATCTACGAATACGGCTCGCGCGCCGGCTATTGGCGGCTGTGGCGGATGTTCACGCAGCGCAACATGCCGGTCACGGTCTTTGCCGTCGCCTCGGCCCTGCAGCGCTATCCGCAGATCGTCTCGTCGATGCAGGAGGCCGGCTGGGAGATCGCGACCCACGGCCTGAAATGGATCGACTACCGCGACGCCCCCGTCGAGATCGAGCGCGCCCATATCCTCGAGGCGATCCGGATCCAGACCGAGCTCGCCGGGGAGCGCCCGCTCGGCTGCTATCAGGGGCGCAGCTCGGTCAACACCATCCCGCTGACCATGGCGGAAGGCGGCTTCCTCTACACCGCCGACGTCTATGCCGACGAACTGCCCTACTGGCTGAAGGGGCCGCACGGCCCGCAGCTCGCCGTGCCCTATACGCTCGACACCAACGACATGCGCTTCGCCACGCCGCAGGGCTTCAACAGCGGCGATCAGTTCTTCGCCTATCTCAAGGACTCGTTCGACACGCTCTATGCCGAGGGCGAGACCGCCCCGAAGATGATGTCGGTCGGCCTGCATTGCCGCCTCGTCGGCCGGCCCGGCCGCGCCGCGGCGCTCGCCCGCTTCCTCGACTATGTCCAGAGCCATGACCGGGTCTGGGTCGCGACGCGGCTCGACATCGCCCGCCATTGGGTCAGGACGCATCCGCCGGAAGGCGGCTACCAGCCCTCGCGGCTGCCGCGGGCCTTGTTCACCGAGATCTATGGCCGCGTATGGGAGCATTCGCCCTGGATCGCCGAGCAGACCCATGCCGCCGGGCTCTCGCCGGCGCAGGACAACGCTGAAGGCCTGCACGCCGCGATGGTCGCGGTGATGCGCAAGGCGCCGCGCGAACGCCAGAAGACGCTGCTCGACGCCCATCCCGACCTCGCCGGCAAGATCGCCGCAGCCGGCGAGCTGACGCCGGAATCGGCGAGCGAGCAGGGCTCGGCCGGGCTCGACCGGCTGACCTCGGACGAGCGCGCCCGCTTCACCGCGCTGAACGAGGCCTACAAAGCCCGCTTCGGCATCCCCTTCATCCTGGCGGTCAAGGGGCTGAGCAAGGCAGACATCCTCGCCTCCTTCGAGCAGCGACTGACCAGCACACCGGAGCAGGAATTCGCGACGGCGCTCGCGCAAGTCGAGAAGATCGCGCTCATCAGGCTGAAAGAACTGCTGCCCGCAGCCTAGAGCGCGTTCGTCTTCTTTCGCCCCGCCGGATCGACCATCCGCGCCAGCCACCACGTCGTCCCGGCGGGGTCCTTGACCCCGCCGCGGCGATCGCCGTCGCCCTTCTCCTCCGGCGCCTGGATCAGCGTGCCGCCGGCCGCCACCGCCTTCGCGATCAGGGCGTCGGGATCTTCGACATAGACATGAACATGGGATTCCGGCCCTCCCGGAGCTTCGCCCAGCATCACGATCGAATCGTCGATCCTGAGCTCGGCATGCATGATCCCGCCATCCTCGCGCCTTGCGATGAAGCTGGGATCGGCCCCGAACACCGCCTTGGCGAAGGCGAGCGCCTTCTCGGCATCGGCGACCATGAGATAGGGCGAGACGGCGTTGTGCCCTTCGGGCTTGTGCATGGCGTCCTCCTGTTTCCGTGAAGGCAACTTGGCGAAGCGTCGGCTGTTCCGGCCGGCTAGAGCCCGCTGACCAAATGCCCGCCATCGACCGCGACCACCGCGCCGGTCATGTAGCGCCCGGCATCCGAGCAGAGCAGCAGCAGCGGCCCGTCGAGATCGTCGAGCTCCCCGGCCCGGCGCATCGGGATGCGCTTCTTCAGCGCCTCGCCGGCGTCGCCGGCGAAGAATTCGCGGTTGATGTCGGTGACGATGTAGCCCGGCGCCAGCGCATTGACCCTGATGGCGTGCCGCGCCCATTCCAGCGCCAGCGCCTTCGTCATCTGGATCAGCCCCGCCTTGGAGATCGCATAGGGCGCGACCCGGCCGGCGACGCGCTCGCCGAGGATCGAGGCGATGTTGACGACCGCACCGCCGCCACCCTGCCCGGCCATGACCTTAGCCGCCGCCTGCGCCGCGAAGAAGCAGCCCTTCAGGTTGACGTCGAGCTGCGCATCCCATTGCGCCTCGCTGACCGAAAGCGCAGCTTCCGTCTCGCCGACGCCGGCATTGTTGACGAGCACGTCGAGCCCGCCGAGCAGGCTGGCGGCCTCGGAGACGCCTGCCTCGATCGCCGCGACCGAGCTGACATCGAGCGCAAGCGGCAAGACCTTGCCCGGCAAACCCTCGCACTCACGCGCCAGGTCCTGCAGCCGCTCGGTTCGCCGTGCCGCGGCGGCGACCAGCGCGCCCTTTCCTGCCAACAGTCGGGCGAAATGCGCGCCGAGTCCCGAGGACGCACCTGTCACCAACACCCCCTTGCCCTTGAGATCCTCGAACATCGGCCCGCCTCTTCCAAACGCGGCGGCAGCGGACACTGCGCGCCAGCCCCGGTCAAGCCGCTCTCGGCAGGCGCAAGCCTGGCGCGAGGCTGCCGACATGCTTGAGATCGGCGATGAAGCGCCTCGTCTCGCTCTCCTTCGCCTCCTCGTCCGGCAGCCGCAGCAGATAGGACGGATGGACGGTAGCCAGCAGCGGCGTCCCGTCCGGCAGGACAAGCTCGCGCCCCCGCGCCGCCGCCAGCGGGCCGGCATGGCCGGTCAGTGCCTTGAGCGCAGTCGCGCCCAGCGCCACCACCAGTTGCGGCTTGACGAAGCCGAGCTCGATATCGAGCCAGAAGCGGCAGGCCTTGACCTCGCCGGCATTCGGTTTCTCGTGGATGCGCCGCTTGCCGCGAAGCTGGAATTTGAAGTGCTTCACCGCATTGGTGACATAGGCTTGGGCGCGGTCGAGCCCGGCATCGGCCATGGCGCGGTCGAAGACCTTGCCGGCCGGGCCGATAAAGGGCTTGCCGGCGAGATCCTCGTGATCGCCCGGCTGCTCGCCGACGAAAATCACCGGCGCATTGCGCGGGCCTTCGCCGAAGACCGTCTGCGTCGCGTCGCACCAGAGATCGCAGCGCCGGCAGGAGCGCGCAGCCACGGCGGCGTCCTCCCAACTCTCGATCGCGGAAAAATCGGAGGTGGCCGGTTCGGAAGTCGCCGTAGCCCTGCGCTTCTGCGGTGAGGTCGGAGCGCTCATGATCATCTCCTGCGTTCGCCTGGTGGCATCGGCGATCAGGGGAGAAATCAGTTCGGCCTCCGGCAGGTTCCGCCAGTATTTCACCGGCATCTCCGCCTTCATCGCCTTCGGTTTCAAGCGGGCCGGGTTGAAGATGCTGGCGTAATAGGTCCGCCACCATTCCTCCATCGCGTCGCTGGTTGGCGCCTGTGCCCGCGTCGCCGCCTCGCCGAGCTTGAGTTCGCGCCCGTCCCAGAGCAGCGTCCCGCGCGGCGTCAGGATCGTCCAGCGCATGGTGGTGAACCGCTCGACGAAGAAGGGCGCGACTTTCTCCAGGATGTGGTGCTCGGGCTCGAACCAGGCGACGAAAGCCTCGCCACCCTCCCCGTCATCGACCTCGCGGAAGCGCACGAAGGCGGTCATCTTGTGCATGTCGCGCCGGACCGAGCGCGCCAGAGCCTCGGCGCGGTGGACATCATGGTCGGAGGCGATCTGGAGCAGCTCACGCTCCTCCTGCAGGCGCCAGAGCAGGCGATAGAGCAGGTCGAAGCGCGCGGGATCGCTGTGGCAGATCACCTCCTGCGCCAGCCCGACGAAGGCGCGCGGCACGCTCAGCGCCCTGTCCTCGCCGCCCTCGACCACGTCCTCGCCGAACAGGCCGGTATCATGATCGCCGACGCGCCAGTCGATCGCCGAGGGCGCCACCAGCGCTTGCGCGAAGCGCCGGGCGAAGCCTCGCCAGCCTTCGAAATCGGCAGGATGGGACAGACGCGCGACGAACATCAGAGCAGCGCCAGTTGCTGCGGCTTCGGCGCCAATTGCGCTTTCAGCCGCTCGCCGTCGAGCGCCGCGCCCGGCCGCCAGTCGCTGGTGACGATAAACTGCCGGAGCACGCGCAGCGAGCGCACTAGTCGCCCGACATCCTCCAGCCGCAGGCGCCGGAAGCGGCGCATGGCGAGGATACGGTCGACGCTGCGCGTGCCGAGCCCGGGAATGCGCAGCAGCAGTTCGCGATCGGCTCGGTTGACGTCGACCGGAAAGCGGCCGCGATGGCGCAGGGCCCAGGCGAGCTTGGGATCGACGGCAAGGTCGAGCATGCCCCCCGGCGCCGCAGCCATGATCTCGTCGACCTCGAAGCCGTAAAAGCGCGTCAGCCAGTCGGCCTGGTAGAGCCGGTGCTCGCGCATCAGCGGCGGCTCCGACAGCGGCAACTGCTTCGACGAGTCCGGAATCGGGCTGAAGGCGGAATAGTAGACCCGGCGCAGGCCATAGGCGCCGTAGAGCTGGGCGCTGCGCTGGAGGATGGTGGCGTCGCTGGCATCGTCGGCGCCGACGATCATCTGCGTGCTCTGCCCGGCCGGCGAGAAGGCCGGCGCCCGCTTCGAGCGTTCGCGCTCGGCGGCGGCCTCGTCGATCCTGAGCTTGAGGCCCCCCATTGCGCTGCGGATGTCGAGCGGTTGCTTCTCCGGCGCGAAGCGCTTGAGCGAAGTCTCGCTCGGCAGTTCGACATTGATCGAGACCCGGTCGGCGAAGAGCGCGGCGCGGTCGATCAGATCCTGGCTCGCGCTCGGGATCAGCTTGAGATGGATATAGCCGCGGAAATCATGCTCAAGCCGCAGGCTCTCGGCGACTCGCACCAGCTCGCCCATGGTGTAGTCGGGCGAGCGGATGATGCCGGAGGAGAGGAACAGCCCCTCGATATAGTTGCGCTTGTAGAAGTTGAGCGTCAGTGCCACGACCTCCTCGACCGAGAAGCGCGCGCGCCGCACATTGCTCGAACTGCGGTTGATGCAGAAGACGCAGTCGTAGGAGCAGAAATTGGTCAGCAGTATCTTCAGCAGCGAGATGCAGCGCCCGTCCGGCGCATAGGAATGGCAGATGCCCGAGCCCGTGGTCGAGCCGACGCCCTTGCCGCCGACCGAATTGCGCCCGGCCGTGCCTGACGATGCGCAGGAGGCATCATACTTCGCAGCGTCGCTGAGGATCTCCAGCTTCTGAAGCGTGGTGAGCTGTGCCAAGCTCGCCTCCTTGTTCATGATATGTTCTATACTGGACCAAACGCCTCTAGGCCGCCAGAGGTTCCAGGTTGCATGATCGTCGCACCCCACGCAGCGCGACGGATCGGAACCTGCCTCCCGCCGCCGCGTTCTCTGCCCCAGAACCAATCTGACGGGGGATTTCCCATGTTTCGCATTCTCTTGGTGATCGCGGTCATCGCGATCGGCTACGACGCCATCGTCCATCAGGGCGCCTATTCGCGCGACCTCTGGTACAAGGCGGTCGGCGCGAGCGAGCGCGTCGTCGACGAGGCCAAACGCGTCGGCCAGCGTGCGCCGGACGAGCCGCCGCGATCGCAGATGAATTGAGTGAGACCGTCATGCTCGCCCTTGTGGCGAGCATCCACGTCTTGAACACCGCATGTGATCAGGGGAGCAAAGACGTAGATGGTCGGGACGAGCCCGACCATGACGAAAAAGGGCAGTGTTTAAGCCGCCTCCCTCGCTAGCGCCGCCCGCTCGACCTCCCCGGCAATGGCGTCGAGCAGCGCCGTCTCGTCGCCGGCCAGGCCCTCCATCGCCGCCATGCGGGCGAGCACGGTCGCGGCGACCTTCTCTTCCACCGTATCCTCGGCATAGGCGTAGAAGATCGTCGCGTGCTGGCCGTCGCGATGGCAACGGCCCTCGATCTGCTGCAACTGGATCGCGCTGTGGCGGAGGTCATGGACGACCAGCGCCCGCTCGCGTTCGCCGCCTGGCATCTCGGCCCGGTGCAGCGAGATCGACTCGGTCACGGTGAAGACTACGGCGTCGAGGTGGCCGGTCTGGAAGGCGATCCGCGTCGCCTCGTTGGCTTCGCCCGAATGCTCGCCGGTGATCGAGCCGACGCGCCAGCCCTTGCCCGACAGCTTCTCGGCCAGCATCGCCGCGGTTTCGAGGAAGGCGACGGAGATCGCGACCTGCTCGTCATTCTCCAGCAGGTCCTGGCAGAACTCGGCCGTACCGGCGGTGCGCAGGAGACTTGCCTTCTGGCGAAAGCGCAGATCGGCGGCCCAGCCGGCCGGCTTGCGGGTCGAACCGCCGGCGAGACCGAGCTCACGCCGGAATTCGCGCCAGGTCGCGTCGTACAGCTTGCGTTCGCTTGCATCGAGCGCGACCGGAGCGAGCTCGCGCTGCACCTCGGGCCAGCCGGCGATTTCCTCCGGCCGGCGGCGCAGGCCGATGGCGTTGGCGCCGCGATAGAGCAGGTCCGCCATCACCTTGCGGTCGCTCTCGTTCGGCTCCCAGCTCCAGTTCTTCCAGCGTCCCTTGGCCCTACCCATCTTCAAGCGCTTCATCAGCGCCCGGAAGCCGTCGAGGTCGCCGCCGGGTGTGCCCGTCGCCTCGCTGAGCAATCTCGCCAGATATGAGAGTTCGTGCGGCGCCTGCCCGGCCGTCGCGCTCATATAGATCGTGAACTGCGCAGCGGCCGCCATCTGCCGGCAGACCAGCCCCTGCTGCGAGTTCGGATTGCGGATGCGATGGGCCTCGTCGATCACCACCAGCGGCCAAACCCGCTTCGGCGTGCCATGCTTGGCGAGCTCATTGTTCTTCGCCCGGGTCGAACGCTTGTTCGAGGCCGGCGGTGGCGCGAGCAGCGACTTGGTCCGCTCAAAATTCATCAGGGTGAGCTTCTTCGCCGGCAATCCGGCATGGGCGATGGTGCGCCGCCATTGCGGGATCGCGCCCTTCGGGCAGATCACCAGCACCTCCTGCTCCGGCATCGCCGAGATGGCGAGCCAGGCCGAGAGCGTCTTGCCGAGCCCGGTGAGGTCGCCGAGAAGGAAGCCGGGCTTACCGGCAGCACGCGCTGCCAGGATCGCGTCACGTGCCACGAGCTGGTGCGGATGCGGCACCATGATCTCGGGCGCATCGCCCTTCGCCGCTGCACTCATGCCTGCCGGGCCTCCGGAACCACAGCCCGCTCGGTCGCCATGGTCGCGAGCACATCGGCCTGCTGCAGTTCCTCGATCAGCGCCCCCATGAAATTGGTCACCACCTTGGGCAGCGCCCGGCCCGACATGCTCTGGATCTGCAGGCTGCGCGGCGGCAGGTCGCCATCCCTCAGCGGCAGGGCGACCACCGACCCGTCACGGATCGAGGCGCCGAAGGATATCGAGCTGGCGAACATCACGGCCCCGCCGAGTTTGCAGAAATGGCGCAGGCTCGCGACATTGGTCGAGGTCAGCACCGCATCGACGGTCAGCCCGCGGGCGGAAAAGTAGATGTCGACGATCTTGCGCACCGTCGCCTCGCTGTCGAGCACCGCAACCGGGTGGACGAAGATGTCCTCGATCCTGACCGCCTCCTTGCCCGCGAGCGGATGATGCGGCGCGACGAAGGCATAGGTCCGCGCCGCGCATTGCCAGTTGATGGTGACGCCGCGCTCCTGCTGCAGCACGAAGGTCAGCCCGAGATCGATCGTGCCGGTGCGGACATGCTCGGTGACGACCTGCGGCGACATCACCTTGACGTCGAAGGCGACGTCCGGGTGCTGCTGGCGGAAGGCGAAAATCACCTCGGGGATGAAGCTGACGGCGAAGCCCTCGGTGACGCCGAGCCTGATCAGGCCCTTGCTGGCGCCGCGCAACTCCCGGATCTCGCTGACGACCTGCTCGCTCTCCAGCTCGAGCCGCTGGGCATAGGCCGCGAGCGTCTGGCCGGCCTGGGTCAAGATCATGCCGTGCGACCGCCGCTCGAACAGCGCGGCATCCAGTTCCTTTTCGAGATTGGCGATCTGGCGGCTGACGGCTGAGCCGGCAACGCGCAGGCGCTGCGCCGCGGCGCTGATCGAGCCGGTCCGCACCACCGCCAGGAAATACCGCAAGGCCGGAGTCTGCATGCGCGTGCAGTAGCGGCCCCTTGCCGTCTCGGCAACGATCCGTTCGATTCATTCTTATGGCGGCAAGCACGAAGCTGTGCAGAGTTTGTGTCGCCGGCGTGACGGTGGCCCATGGCTGCCCGCCGACCGAGACAAGCGACAACGCTGCGAGGGGACAACATGCGCTTCTTCGACAAGGCCTCAACGGCCCTGGCCGCAACCATTCTGGCTGCGACCGCCTTTACGACGCCCGCCTTGGCCCAGAAGGCCGCCAACACCGTCCGCTTCGCCTATGATCAGGCGCCGGAAAGCGTCGATCCGTTCTTCAACAATGTCCGCATCGGCGTGATCATCGGCGCCAATGTCTGGGACACGCTGATCTACCGCGACCCCGCCACCAACGAGTACAAGGGCCAGCTCGCCAAGAGCTGGAAGCAGGTCGATGACAAGACCATCGAGTTCGAGCTGCGCGAGGGCGTGAAGTTCCACAATGGCGAGGAGTTCGACGCCGACGACGTCGTCTACACGCTGAACTTCATCTCCAAGCCCGAGAACAAGGTCGTCACCCAGGGCAATGTCAACTGGATCGCCAAGGCTGAGAAGCTCGACAAGTACAAGGTCCGGCTGACCACCAAGGAGATCTTCCCGGCCGCGATCGAGTATCTCGCCGGCCCGGTCGTGATCCATCCGAACGAGTATTACGAGAAGGTCGGCCCCAAGGGCCAGAACGAGAAGCCGGTCGGCTCGGGCCCCTACAAGGTCTCGAACTATGTGCCGGGCAAGTCGATCACGCTCGAGCTCAACAAGGACTACTTCAAGGATTCGCCGAAGCCGCAGCCCAAGGTCGGCAAGATCGACATTCGTTTCATCCCGGATCGCCAGACCCAGATGGCCGAGATCCTCTCGGGCGGCGCCGACCTGATCATGCACGTGCCGAAGGATCAGGCAGACCAGCTCCAGACGGTCCCGACGCTGCAGGTCGTCTCCGGCGAGACGATGCGCATCGTCTTCATGCAGATGAACATCCTCGACGGCACGCCGGCCCCCGCCCTCAAGGACGAGCGCGTGCGCAAGGCGATCATCCACGCCATCGACCGCGAGGCGATGGTCAAGAACATCGTCGGCACCGGCTCGCGGGTGATCAATACGATCTGCTTCCCCTCGCAGTTCGGCTGCACCGACGAGGGCGCGGCGCGCTACCCCTATGATCCGGCCAAGGCCAAGGCGCTGCTGGCGGAAGCCGGCCATCCCAGCCTGACCATGGACATCGTCGCCTATCGCGAGCGCAACCAGACCGAGGCGCTGATCGGCTATCTCCAGGCCGTCGGCATCAAGACCAATCTGCGCTTCCTGCAATACGCCGCGATGCGCGAGCAGATCGCCACCAACAAGGCGATGCTGACGCACCAGACCTGGGGCTCGTTCTCGGTAAACGACGTCTCGGCCGCGACGCCGAACTACTTCGCCTTCCGCAGCGAGGACATCACCCGCGACGCGGCCGTGCGTGACCTGCTGGAGAAGGGTAACAACTCGGTCGATCCGGCGGTGCGCAAGGAGGCCTACAAGGCCGGCCTGAAGATCATCGCTGACAAGGCCTATGCCGTGCCGCTCTATTCGCTGCCGGTCTACTACGTCGCCAACAAGGACCTGAACTTCAAGGCCTATCCGGACGAGCTCGTCCGCTTCTGGGAGATGGGCTGGAAGTGACGCGCAGGCGCGTTCCCCTCCCCCTTGCGGGGAGGGGCTAGGGGTGGGGGGCGGCAAGCCGGAGCGCGACATACGCACGTCGTACCGAAGCCGATGCCAGCCACCCGAACTTCCAATCACTCGCCCCCCACCCCTGCCCCTCCCCGCAAGGGGGAGGGGTTCGCGTCGCAGTTCCACACTCGACGAACGGACCGCTGGAAGCTCCGCATCATGATCAGCCCCGGACGCACCCCATGCTAGGCTTCATCGTCAAACGGCTCGGCCTGGCGCTGCTCGTCGCGCTCGCGGTCTCGGCCATCGCCTTCTTCCTGCTGCGCCTGTCCGGCGACATCGCGGTCGCGATCGCCGGCGAGGGCGCGCAGCAGGCCGATCTGGACGTCATCCGCAAGACCTACGGGCTCGATCGGCCGCTGCTCGTCCAGTATCTCGACTGGCTGCTCAAGACGCTCTCCGGCGATTTCGGCACCTCTATCTATTTCAAGACCGACGTCGCCACGCTGGTCTTCGCCAAATTGCCGGTGACGCTGATCCTCGGCCTCTCCTCGCTCGCCTTCGCCTTGGCGATCTCGATCCCGCTCGGCGTGCTCGCGGCGATCTACGCCAATAGCTGGATCGACCGGCTGGCGCTCGCCATCGCCGTCTTCGGCCAGGCGATGCCGAACTTCTTCTTCGCGCTGATCCTGGTCATGCTGTTCTCGATCACGCTGCGCTGGCTGCCGGTCTCCGGCTCGGGAACCTGGCTGCATTATGTCATGCCGACGATCGCGCTCGGCTACTACACCGCGCCGGCCTTCATGCGCCTGATCCGCGCCGGCATGATCGAGGTGCTTTCGGCTGATTACATCCGCACCGCCCGCGCCAAGGGGCTCTCGCCCTATTCCGTCGTCATCACCCACGCGCTGCGCAACGCCGCGGTGCCGGTCGTGGCGCTGACGGCGGTGCAGCTCGGCTTCCTGCTCGGCGGCTCGGTGGTGATCGAAACGATCTTCGCGCTCGATGGCCTCGGCTACCTCGCCTATCAGAGCATCACCTACAAGGATTTCCCGGTCATGCAGGTCATCGTCCTGCTGCTCTCGGTCGTCTACGTCCTGCTGACGCTGCTGGCCGACATCGCCAATGCCTGGCTCGATCCGCGCATCCGGGTGTCCTGAGATGAGCGACGCGACCTCCCTCCCCCTCGCGGCCAGCGACGTCACCGGCGGGCGCCGCCTGCTGCGCCGGGCGCTGGCCCAGAAATCCTTCCTGTTCGGCTTCGGCCTGCTGGTGGTGTTCATCGTGCTGGCGCTGCTCGCCCCCGTGCTGGCGCCGCACGATCCCTATCTGCAGAACCTGACGGCCCGGAACGTCCCGCCGTTCTGGTACGAGAAGGGTAACTGGATTCATCCTCTGGGAACCGACCCGCTCGGGCGCGACTATCTCTCGCGCCTGCTCTACGGCGCCCGCATCTCGCTGATCATCGGCGTCAGCGTCGTCGCCATAGCCGGCTTGATCGGCACGACGATGGGCCTGCTCGCCGGCTATTTCGGCGGCCGCATCGACATGGCCGTGACCTTCATGGTCACCACTCGCCTCGCCATGCCGGTGATCCTGGTGGCGCTCGCCGTCGTCGCCATCATCGGCTCCTCGCTCTGGATCGTCATCCTGGTGCTCGGCCTGCTGAAATGGGACCGCTTCGCCGTGGTGATGCGCAGCGCGACCCAGCAGGTCCGCTCGCTCGACTACATCACGGCGGCGCAGGCCTCCGGCGCCAGCACGACCCGCATCATCCTGCGCGAGGTCCTGCCCAACATCGCCCCGCACCTGATCGTGGTCGCTACGCTGGAAGCGGCGAGCGCCATCCTGCTCGAAGCCGCGCTCTCCTTCCTCGGCCTCGGCGTGCAGCCGCCGCTGCCGTCCTGGGGCCTGATGGTCTCCGAGGCCAAGGCCTACATGTTCTTCTCGTTCTGGCTGATCGCCCTGCCCGGCACGGCGCTCGCCCTGCTGATCTTCGCGATCAACCTCGCCGGCGACGGCCTGCGCGACGTGATCTCGCCCGACAAGCGCAACTGATATCTGACGGAGTGACCATTATGACCCGCGCCAAGGCGATCGCCCATGCGCTCGACTATTTCGACTCCGGCAGCTTCAAGAGCGACCTGTCGCGCCTGATCGCCATGCCGACCGAGAGCCAGAATCCGGATCGGGCGCCGGTCCTTGCCGAGTACCTCGACAAGGAGATGCAGCCGCTGCTGGAGAGCCTCGGCTTCACCTGCACGATCCTCAACCATCCCAAGGCCAAGGGTCCCTTCCTCTTCGCGCAGCGCATCGAGGCCGAAGGCCTGCCGACCATCTTCGGCTACGGCCATGGCGACGTCATCCGCGGCCTCGACGCGCAATGGGCCGAAGGCCTCTCGCCCTGGACCCTGACCGAGCGCGGCGACCGCTGGTATGGCCGCGGCGTCGTCGACAACAAGGGCCAGCACCTGATCAACATCAGCGCGCTGAAATCCGTGCTCGAGACGCGCGGCGGCACGCTCGGCTTTAACGTGAAGTACCTGATCGAGATGGGCGAGGAATGCGGCTCGCCCGGCCTGCGCGAGCTCTGCACAGAGCAGAAGGAGCTGTTCAAGTCGGACGTGCTGATCGCTTCCGACGGGCCGCGCCTCAATGCCGAGCGCCCGACCATCTTCCTGGGCGCTCGCGGCGGCGTCACCTTCGACCTCACCATCAACGCCCGCGAGGGCGGCCACCACTCCGGCAACTGGGGCGGCATCCTCTCCGACCCGGCGATCCAGCTCGCCCATGCCATCGCCTCGATCACCTCGCCCACGGGGCAGATCCGCATCCATGAATGGGTGCCGAAGGAATTGCCGGCAGCCGTGCGCAAGGCGCTGGCCGATTGCGAGATCGACGGCGGCCCCGATGGCCCGACCATCGATCCCGAATGGGGCGAGCCCGGCCTGTCGCCGGCCGAGCAGGTCTTCGGCTGGTGCTCCTTCGACGTGCTGGCGATGAAGTCGGGCGTCCCGGAGACCCCGGTCAACGCCGTGCCGCCGAGCGCCTGGGCCCGCTGCGCACTGCGCTTCGTTGTCGGTATCGATCCGGACGACGTCATGCCGGCCCTGCGCCGCCATTTCGATCGCCATGGCTTCGGCATGGTCGAGGTCACCAAGGCGCGCGATGCGGTCTTCAACGCGACGCGGCTCGATCCCGATGATCCGTGGGTGGAATGGGCTCTGGCCTCGCTGCAGAAGAGCACCAACAAGAAGCCGGCTTTGCTGCCCAATCTCGGCGGCGGCCTGCCCAACGACATCTTCGCGGATATCGTCGGCATGCGCACGATCTGGGTGCCGCACTCCTATCCCGGCTGCTCGCAGCACGCCCCGAACGAGCACGTCCCGGTCGCGATCCCGCGCGAGGCGCTCGGCCTGATGGCCGGGCTCTACTGGGACCTCGGCGAGAGCGACCGCCCGGCGCTCTGAGCAGGGTTCAGCGCGCGGGCTCCTGCGGCTCGCGCGGATCGCGGGCCGGCGGCAGATCGATCGGCGACGCCGGCGGCCCCTCGGGCGGCGCGTTCGGCGGCAACTCCGGCGGCGGGTCGTTCGGGATGCCGTTCGGCTCGTTGTCGGGCGGGTTCTCGATCGGCGGCGCCGGCGAGACCTCGCCCGGGTTCATCGGTGGCAGTTCCGGGGGCGGCGTCGGGCTGGTCGGGGCGCCGCCGGCATTACGGGTCATGGTCATGAAGCACTCCTGAGCATTGGTCTTTAAACGCTCGCGCCTCGCGAAGGTTCGCGGAACAATGCCGCGGCTCGCAGCTTGGTTCGGCAGGCCCCAGGCAACGGAGCGAAGCCATGCCGCAGGATGGAAAGCCACGCGAGAATCCCGCCCTGCTCGACGAGCGCATCGAGAACGATCCGGTCCGGCCCGAGGATGCTTCGGTTCGGCCCGACCAAGATGCGCCGATCAGCGATCGTCGCCGCGCCAGCGACCAGAGCAATGTCCACGACGCTGGCAGCGACGCCAATGACACCCTGGACGGTCTGACCGAGCAGGAAGAGGCCGTCCGCCAGGCGGCCGAGGACATCCCGACCGGCCAAGACCCGGCCGGCAGGACCGAGGCGACACCCGTCTTCGATCGGGGTTCAAAGCCGCCCAAGGTCTGACGCGGGCGGCGTGATCGGTCGCGCGCCATCGTCGGCAGGGGGAGCCGCATGAAGAGATTGTCTCTGCTATGGCGACTGGCGACGATCACGCTCGTCGCCTTCGTCGGGCCGGCTTGGGCGCAGACCCCCGACCTCCTCGCTTGCAGCGGCCCCTTCGCCCGCGAGGCCGACGAAGCCTCCCTGATCAAGGCGTTCGGTGCCGGAAACGTCCAGCGCGCCCGCATCGAGATCGGCGAAGGCGAGAAGGCCGCCGGCGCCATTCTCTTTCCCAAGGACAGGAAGCGCCGGCTCGAACTGAGCTGGCGCGACGGCAAGAAGCGCCGCGGGCCAGGCACCATCTATGTCCGCGAAGGTTCGGCCTGGGCCGTGGCCGGGCCGGCGGGCGAGCGCCTCGCCATCGGCAGCGCACTCACCGCGGTCGAAGCCGCCAACGGCAAGCCATTCAGCATCCTCGGCTTCAACTGGGACTATTCCGGCACCGCCGCCGACTGGCAGGGTGGCAAGCTCGAAAAAGCTTTCGGCGGCTGCAGGCTGACGATCCGCTTCGGCTACCCTGAGGCCGCCGACGCCAAGGCGCTCGACCGGCTCTCCGGCGACAAGGAATTCTCGTCGGCCGATCCGGACATGCGCCTCGTCAAGCCGACGGCCTACGAGATTCTGCTGTCCTGGCCGGACTGAGCTGTCGTCTCAAGCTGGAGCGTGGCCCCACATGCTCCGTCATTCCGGCTGAAGCGAAGCGGAACGCCGGAATCCATCGTAGGGAACTGCGCTCTACGATGGATTCCAGAGCTACGCCGCTGCGCGGCTTGTCCGGAATGACGGTGAATTTGATCGAGAGGTGAATTACTCCTCGTCTTCCCTTGCGCGCCCTGTCTCGACGAGGATTTCGCGTTTTCCTGCGTGGTTGGCCGGTCCGACGATGCCCTCGTTCTCCATCCGCTCCATGATCGAGGCGGCGCGGTTGTAGCCGATCTGCAGGCGGCGCTGGATATAAGAAGTCGAGGCCTTCTTGTCGCGCAGCACGACCGCGAC
>NZ_FOKP01000053.1 GCF_900112185.1 Allobosea sp. CRIB-10
TCGTAGGCATACTGCGCCAGGCTCATCTCGCCGACGCCGCCCTTCACGATGCGCGAGCCGATCTCGTCATAGGCCGGCAGCAAGATCCCGGTGCCGGAGACCTTCACATCCGGATTGTAGGGGTTGAACAGCGCGAGCTGGTGCTCATCGACCGCGGCCGTCGGGAAGCGCAGCCCCTCCTCGGTCTTGGCCGCATAGCCCGGAACCGTCGTGTCCGAGCGCGAGGCGTCCAAGAACGAGTCGCTGCGATAGGCGACGAAGGCCGAAGGAAGATCGTTCTTCTCCTTCAACTCGGCGACATCCTGGGCGAGCGCATAGACCAGGCCCTGGTTCGAGAGGCTGCCGAGCTGCGACTGGATGCGGGCGAGCTCGGTGCCGAGCGTGTCGATCTTCGGCGAGACCTCCTCGCGCCAGTCCTCGAGCGATGAAACTCGGACGGCGACGTCGCCGAGATTGTCGAGCAGCGCTGCGTCGTTGCGCGTGATCGCCTCAATGCCCGAAGCCGCCATGCGCACATAGGCGAGGATGACGGCCGTGCTCTCGATCACCGGATTGACGGGCGAGACGGCCTCGATGCCGGCGACGGCCTCCAGCCGCGCATGCCGGAACGTCTCGGTATTGACCTGGCGCGGCTCTTTGACGCCGGTCTCGGCGTCGATCTCGTAGTCGCGCGTCTCCAGATTGGTCTCGATCTCTTCCGGCCAGGCGACGATCGCGACGATGCGCTTCTGCAGGCCGGGCTTGAGGCTGTTGAGGTCGAGCGTCACGCCGCCAGGATCGTCGGAATAGTAGCGCTTGCCGTCGAACCAGAGCCGGCCGGCGCCGACGTTGACCTGCGTCGCCGAGCTCGCCGTCACCGGAAAGCCGGTGAAGCGGCGGCCTCTCTGGATGGCGTCATAGGCGATATCGTCGTCGGACTTCTTGATGTTGACGACCATGCCGTCGAGGTCGTCGTCGGTGACCTCATAGGAATCGCGGAAGATGGGGCTGAGTTTCACGTGACGCTCCTAGAGGTCGGTGATGAGGTCGCCGAGGCGGTGGCTGCCGTCGAGCGGGATACCGTCGCCGGCGGTGACGGGGCGGTGCAGAGAGGTGCGGATCAGAACGCGATCGCGGCCGAGCTTGGCGGCGCGGGCCGCGGCGAAGACGTCCTGAAGCTTGCTGTCGTCGAAGCCGCGGGCAGCCATCGGCAGTGAGCGCCCGACGACGAAGCCGCCATGATGCTTGCGGCTGGCATCGACCGTGAGCCGCAACGTGAAAGCGGCCTGGCGCAACTTGCTGCGGCCGAGGATCCAGCCGCCCGGCTTCGACGGCCTTGAAACCGCGCCCTTGGCCGGATCGTAGATCCTGATGCTGGAGTAGACGTGGTCGGCCGCCCGCGAGGCCCGCAGGATCATCGGCAGCGTGCCGCCCGGCGCGAAGCCGCCGGGCAGTGTGTGAGCCGCGGCGATGCGCTCGGGCTCGATCGAGATCGGCTGGCCGGGCAGCAGCAGGTCGGCGCGCGACGCAGCGTCCCCATAGCGATAGCTGCGGCTCTCGGCGGTCGAAGCGCGCGGGACGAAGGCTTTGCCGAGGATCGCGGGCAGCGTAAGCCGCCGCGCCGTCGTCGGCAGCATCACCCGGAACAGGCCGCGCGCGAATTCGCCGGCGCCGACATCGACCCGGATCGGCACCGGCCGCTCGACGCCATCGGCGACGATGGTGGCGCGCTGGCCGCCATAGGCTGAGGCGATGCTCCTGCGGAGGATCGTGCGGCTTCCGAGCCAGGGCTGGCCGACGACGAGCAGGCCGCGCGGTGGCGTATGACGGTTGCGGCGCGGATAGACCCGCAGCTCCGGGAATTGCTCGCGCCAGGCCCGGCGCTCGGCCTCGGTCCAGGGTTGGCGCGGGAACAGGCCTTGCGGCGGCGCCAGGAACTCGACCAGGCGCGCGTCCATGATCTCCAGCATCGCGGCGAAGGTCGTCTCGACGCCGCGCCGGCGCGACAGGGCGATCCAGCGATCGGTGACCGAGCGCTTCTTGCTCTCGGTCCAGCCGTCCTTCCAGAGATCGACGGACCGGCCGGCGGCCAGATACGGCAGGAGCCGGGCCGGGATGCGCCAGGCGTCGTCGAGCGTGTCGAGCAGCGCGACCGGCGGATCCCACCACTCGGCAACGGCTTCGCTGAGCGAGCGCCAAAAGCGCCGGGCATTGTCCGGAAGCTGCGACGATTCAGCCATGGCCGGGCACCGTGACTGTGAGGATCGGCGTTTCGAACTCGACGACGCCGTCAGGCCCCGGGTCGATCGCGGCCGAAGGCGAGGAGAGCGTCACCGCCGCAACGCTGTCGGTCACCAGCACCGCGTTGAGTTTCGAGAGCAGCACCGTCCTGCCGATCCGCCGCCGATCGGCGGCATAGGCATCGTGACGCCTGATCACCTCGGCCTTCACCAGATCCGGCGATGGCCCCGCAGGTATTGAAAGATCGGCGACGACACGCGTCGTGATCCGCGTCGCCGCGCGGACGCTGACAGTGTCGGTCCCGAGTTTGACATCGCGGCGCAGCAAGAACTTGCGAGCGAGGTCGACCTGCTCGGCCTCGTTCTCGCCGCCGAGCAGCACCACCAGGATCTGGCCCGGGCCGACCAGGCCGGAGGCGTGGTTCAGGGCGCGCGCATCGACGAGGTGAGGAGCGGCTGTCAGAGCCCAGAATTCGTAGCCGCCGAGGGTGCCCGGTGTGCGAGCGTCCGGCGCGAGCAGGATGCGCCGCTTGAACCGGTCGTCGGCCTCCCAATCCTCGGGATGGCTGGCGAACGGGCGCGGATCCTCGACCAGGGCCAGGCGGGCCAAACCGAGATCGGCGTAATGAGTGGCGGCGAGATGGTCGAGCGCAGCGCCATGCGACGTCACGATGATCAGGCGCTTGCCGGCGTCCTCGATCTGCTGGAGCGTCAGCATCTTGCGGAAGCTGAACTCCTGGGTCAGCGAGATCACCGGGTCGGTTTCCAGCGTCTCGACATCGAAGGGCACGCCATTGGCTTCGAAGCGTGCCTTGACGCCGGCGAGGAGCGCGATCTGCTCGGCCTCATAATCGATCTCGACCAGCCGGAACGCGGGCAGCCGGGTCGGGTCGAGGGCTTCGGCGATCCTGCTCATGCGACCTCCGCCATGCGGAAGCCGTTGTCGTTGGCGGCCAGGACGGCGCTGCGCGTCTCGCTGATCGAATAGTCGCCGAGATGACCACGCGGGTAGAAGATGCCGCTGATCTGGAAGGCGAAGATGCCGTCCGCCCCGGACCGCGACAGCTGGATCGTGCGCAGCCGAAAGCCGGGCTCATAGGCGCGAAGCGCCGCGGCGACGGCGGCATAGACCTGCATGATCAGGAGCGGCGTCGCGTTGCGGTCCTGCAGCTCCGGCACGAGCGAGCCGAAGGCCCGACGCATGACGCGCGACCCGATCCGGGTCGTCAGAATGACCGCGATCGACTGGACGCAATGCGCCCAGCCGCTCAACGGTTTCCCCGTCGTCGCGTCGAAGCCGTGGCGCATCAGGCTTCAACCGGCTTTGAAGCGCCCTTGCCGGGCGAGAGCGGTGCGGCGACGACCGGCCTGTCGGCCTTCTCGATCGCGCCCTGCAGCTCCTCGTATTTCGCCTCTTCCTCGGTCAGGTAGAGCACATGGCCGACCTTCGGCGCGCGATTGCCGTCGCCGTCCTGGACGGACGGGACACGCTGGCCGGCGACGAAATAGCCGGCGAGCTCGGTGGTGCGGTAGGCCTTCTTCTCGGTCATCGGATCGTCCTTCATCACGTCACTTGAACCCAGGCGCGGCCGGTCGTCGGATGGCCGCAGTTCGCGGCGTGCCCTTCGCGGCACACCGGAATTCCGTTGATGGTGAGCCAGTCGCAGCCCTCGGCCATGACCGGCGCAGTATCGTGCGGCGGGCCCAGCGGATGAGGCTCGACCGGATCGCCGAGAACCACGACGAGCTTGCCGTCGACGCGCACGAAGCCCTGGCCGCCGGCGAGCTGCGTGCCGCCGGCCGAGTCCTCGACCTCTACGGTGATGCCGCCCATCAGCCCTGCTCCATGGCGATCGCGCCGGCCTTGAGCGTGATCTTGCCGCCGCCGAGGGTGATCGAGACGCCGCCGACCGAGAGCTTGATTTCGCCGTCCTTGATGGCGACCGTGGCGTCGCCGATGGCGATGACCTTGCCGTCGCTTTCGGCGGCGCCGGGCGACGGGTGATCGTCGACCGGGCCGCCCGGCAGGATCCGCGAGTGCTTGCCGAGCTCGCCGCCAGGCGAGAAGACCAGGACCGGCTGGCCCTTGCCGATCTTGGTGAAATCCGAGACGCCGGCGCCGCCCTTGCCGGAGTGCGATGCCTGGTTGAGGAACGGCGAGGAAAAGGGCTTGCCGCCGTCGACGCCCGCATCGTCGAAGCGAACCTTGGTCTTGGCGCCTTGATTGGTGTCGGCGGTCCCGACCATGATCATCATCGAAAGGCGCCGCTCCAGCGCCGCCAGCCGTTTACGCAGATCGCGCTCGCCGCTCATGGCTCGCTCCCTTCCGGCGGCGTCCAGCCGATCGGCGGCGGCTCGGCCGGGCCATCGCCCAGCGCGACGGCCTGCAGAGCCCATTGATCGTCCAGCACGCGCCGCACCAGAGGCCGCGGCACCTGGTACTGGCGCAGGGTCCAGCTGACCTCCATCAGGGCGATGCACAGGCCCTGTTTCGTGGTCTGCTCGCTGGCGACGACGAGCTGGTCGCCGAAGGCCGCGGCGGAGAGCTTGGTGAGCCCGACATAGGGATCGGCCATCAGCGCCGCCGTGGCGCCGTCGAGCAGGCCGAGGGCGGCGATGTCGGCCGAGGCGACGGCCGGGTTGCTGCGGCCCTCGCGGCCGGCGACGACGACGATCGCGACCGACAGATCGAGGTCGCTGCCGCCGTCCGCGAGCAGCACCGGCTTGGCGCGCAGCAGGCAGACGCGAGCATAGGGCGCCCGCTGCGAATCCTTGAGGAGATCGGCGAAGTCGTAGCGATCGAGCTCGGCGCGAGCATCCGTGAAGAGGCGGGCATCGTTCTCGCGCCTGGCGGCCGAGAGCACGGCGGCGACGGCGCTGAGGAGTGCGGCTGTGCGGCTCATCCGAACAGCCTCCGCAGATAGAGCACGGCGGCCTGGACGAGCTCGGCCCTGTCGTCGGCGGAGAGGCCGATATAGGGCCGCGCCGGCATCGTCACCTTCTTGGCGAAGACCAGGCGGTTGCCGATGCTGAAGGCGAGCCGCGATGCCGATTTCGGCACGATCGTGCCGCCGAACTGATGGATCGCGGCATAGATGAGGCCGGAGCCGATGACGGCCTGCATGCCCGATACCGCATAGTCGATCGAACGGGCGAGCGCTCCGCTGCGATGCAGGATCGGCGTGCGGCCTTCGCTGTTCGGCGCCCAGGCCGCCCCGTCCGGAGACGGGCCGCCGGCGATGAGGCGTTCGCGCACCGATTCCCGGATGAGGCGGGCGAGCGCTTCGAGGAGCTGCTCGCCCTGAAACGGGTTGAGCCGGCCGAGCAGGGTCTCGATCGAGCCGAGCCCGGAGACATCGATGGAGACCTGCAGCGTGCTCACAGCATGTCTCCGCCGGCGGGCCAGCGGCGCTGGTCGGCCGAGAAGGAGGCGCCGGAGGTCGAGCCCTCCGAGACCGTGCCCTCGGCCGCCGGCTGCAGCAGATAGGTGTCGAGCTCGACGAGGTCGACCTTGCCGGCCGCGAGCTCGCGCAGGAACTCCAGGCGCAGCTTCGCCCGCTTCTCGATCTGCTCGCTGATCCGGTCGCCGGCGGGCGCGAGCTGCCAGCAGGCGATGTCGATCGCGCACTGCATCAGCATCTGTGAGGCGCCGGCCGGCAGCGGCAGGCGATAGCGCTTGCGCAGATAGGGCTCCATCTGGCGCGCCGCCGCGTCGAGGGCGCGGCCGACCGCGACGTCGAGATCGACGTCATGGGCGACCAGCGTGGCGAGATGGGACGCCCCGTAGATCGCCTCGATGTCTGCGCGCGTCGCGTAGGTCACAGCGTGCTCGCGTCGCCCAGCGTGTCGATGTCGCCCTTCAGCCGCTCAGGCCGAAACACGGCGCGGTTCACCGCCATGAACCCCTGCTCGATCTGCGAGCGGCCGATCGCCAGCCAGCGCTGATCGACGGTCAAGTCTCCCTGCAGAGCATCGAGCATGCGCAGCAGGAGCTCCTCCATGCGCTTGTTCGCGTTCACCGTCGCGACGGCGCCTTCCGTCTGCGGGCGGTATCCGGCGACAGGCAGTCCCCGATGGGACGCTACCGGATCCGCGGCGACCTCAGTCGCCGGCTGCACCTCATGGACATGCAGGTCCGCGCCGCTATGGACATAGAAGGTCCGCTCGGTGCTGGGCTCGACGGTGACGGGCTCACCGATGGTCCTGCACGAGGCCGGGTCGACCTGCATGACCGTGACAGGCCAGCCGTGGTTCGCCTTGACGATAACTGTCGTGGTCATTGGCCTCTCCAAACGAGCAAGGAGCCGGGCGTTTCACCCGGCGGACCGAGCTGGCGGCCTCCACCCGGATCCGCCGGGACGTTCGATGGTGTGCGGGCGGCGGGCTGAACCCCTGCACCGATCCGGCGATCGGGCTCCCACCGGGTGCCGGGGGCCTCGCGAGCCGTACCGGACCGCCCCTCGGGGTATCTCGTCAGGCCCTGGAGCCGGCCTTTGCGTAGGCATCGGCCGCGGCACGAATCTCGTCGTCGCTCGGCTCGAAACCGAGCTCGGCGGCGATGCGGCGCCGGGCCTCCGCGCGCAGCTGGCCGCCATTGGTGAAATCGCCCACGGCCAGACCCGGCACGATCGCCAGAACCGCCGCGAGGCGCTCGTCCTCGGAGGGCGGCGGAACGTCGCCGATCGGGTCGGGCTCGATCGCGCCGGCCGCGATCAACGCGAGGGCGGACGCGTCGAGCTTGGCCTCGCCGCCGGGCGCGACCGTCTTTCCGGTGTCGTCCAGCACGTTCCATTTCGCGCGGTAGAGCTTCATGGCGATCTCCTGTCCTCACCGCTGCCCCGGCCGGAGGTGGACGGGGCAGAACGTCAAGACAGCCGGCAACCCGGAAAGCGATCAGCTCAGGCTGATCAGGAAGCCGGCCCGGCGGGCGACGATCAGCTCGCGCACGCTCTCGCCGGAGCGGACGATCTGGCCGCCATGCAGGCCCATATCGACCGTCTTGGTGCCGGCGACGCGGGTGCCGTGAACCGCGGTCAAGCCGAAGGTCAGGCCGCCGGTCTCGGTCGTGGCGCTCCGGTCAATGAACTGACCGCTGATGGTGTTGCCCCATGTCCGCTGCATCGTCGGAGCGAGCCCGGGACGGGCGACGTTGACGCGGCCGGACCCGACCAGGATGCGGCCGACCTCGAAGGCCTCGGCGACCTCCTGCCGGGTGAGCCGCCCGCTCGCCGTGGTGGTGCCCTTGACCGCCTGGACCGCCTTCGGGTGCTTGCGGAAGGCGCGCCAGGCGGCATGGCCGAAGGTGAGCTGGTTCGGCTTCATCCAGCAGGCGTCGAGCATCGCGTCGATGCTCTCGAACGGGTCGGCCGCGGCATCGAAGAAAGCGGCTGCGGTCGCGGCGAGCTTCTGGTCGGCGTGATAGGCCGACGCGTCGGTCACGGTGGCGGCGACGCGGATCTCGCGATCGAGCAGCACGATATTGGTGGCGAGCTCGGTCGCGCGGTTGCGCGGGTTGTAGCCGGCACGCTCGGCCTCGGCGATCGTGGGGTTGTCGAGCGGGATGTCGATGCCGAAGTCGACGACGCCGGAATCCTTCTGCTCGCCCTGAAGCTCGACCTGATTGGGCGCCGAGCGATTGCCGACCCGGGTATCCGGCACCGAGAACATCTCGCTCTCGGGATATTCGGTCCATTTGAAGCTGCGCCCGCCGACCGGCACGCGCGGCAGAACCTCGTCGGCGATCATGACGACGTCGGGATTGCGATAGGCGATCGCGATCGCGGTCAGCGACGCGTCGGTCTGGAATTGCTGGTTGTCGAGCTTCGCCATGGGGGCCTCTGGTCAGTGCGCCGCGATCGGCGGATCAGGAGTTGGCGGCGTTGGAGAGCGCGCCGGGCTGGATATGGACCGGCACGAGCTCGCCCAGCGCCGTGGACACGCCGAAGGCGGTCCCGATGATCTGCTGGGTGACGGTCGCGGCCGGAGCGGCGGCGATGACGCGGCCCTCGGCGTCGACGGTGAGCCTGACGCCCTGAGCGAAGGGCGCGCCGGCCTCGACGGTCTGGACGTCACCGAAATAGACGTCGACACGCTCGCCGGCGGCGACGGCGCCGATGACGCCGGTGACGCCGATCAGCGTCTTGGCGGTCGCCGAGGCAGCGGTCTCGACCTGCCCCTCGGTCGCGGCGAAGGCGACAACGCGGCGGGGCTTGATCGCGCCGGCGGCGGTGAAATTCTTGACCGGGCCGAATTCGTTGCGGTTCACGCCGCGCCTCCCTGGATATGCGCGACC
>NZ_FOKP01000007.1 GCF_900112185.1 Allobosea sp. CRIB-10
CGACCCGCTACGACAAGCTCGCCAGGAACTATCTGGCCTCGCTCTGCCTCGCCGCTCTCGTCGCCTACTGGCTGCGTTGAGTCTCGACCATAGCGAAACATGAACAGCCAGCGTTTTGCGCCGCTTGCGTCAATCCACAGATAGAGGCCGCTGCCATCGCTATGACGCCCCGGCGTAGTCAAGGTCGCCACCCCTCTCGCCGAGAGCCTGTTGACCTCGCGTCCCACCGTCACCCCACCTCGGGGCTGTCATTTCATGGCACGGCACGACGAAGCAATACTTTCCACTTTTGTTCACGCAGTGTACCCACCGCGTTCACGGCATGGCACGCCCTGGCAGTTCAATTACGCGGACTCCCTGTCTGCCACTTTTTCCGCTCTAACTAGTTAATTTTGCTGACAAATACCTGATTCAATTGCCGAATTTTCCTGAAATCGATCGCGCTACTTTTCATGTCATGGCGGGCGCGATGAAGGGCCTCCATGGCGGCGTCAGCCATGCGCTTTTGCTCCGCTGCCCTTGTGTGGGGCGCGATTTCCTTCTCGCTTTCGTGGTTACTGATCGCCTTGATCTGCTGGTTCGTGCAACCGGCTTCCGCCAGCCTTCGGGAGGCCCCTTACGCAGGCCGTGCGGTGAGCAATCGGGCGGCCGGCCATCGCAAGGATCCCGCATCCAGTTGCCGGAACCCTTGTTCGTGAATGGCCGTCCGTACTCCGTGACGAGAAGGGTCATGTTCTCCCTCAGCGTCTGGCCGAGCACCGACCGCAATCTCAGATGCAGGGGAATGCCAGGTTCTGCGCCGGTCTTCTGCTGCCGGATGTGCCCCCCGATCGGCCGCGTGGACCAGCTGAAGGGCGCCCAAATTCGGTGTCATGCATTCCGCGGTCGAAAGGCCCACCTGCGGCTATCCTCAGGAGCGAGCCCGCAATCGCTCTTGGTGCCCTACAATGGATACAGCGGAGCTGACCGCAGGCATGCCGCCTGGCGCCGTGAGGCAGACCGGCTCGGCCTCGCGGACCTGCTGATCATATCAGGCTCGCGACACTCTGCGAGACGGAGGTTGCAGCGGCCACCACAAGGGGCGCAAAGCGTTCCGTTGCCTCTGCCGGCGAGTAGCGGGCGCTCGACACGCTGATATTGAAAGCGCAGACGGGTTGTGCCTTGGCGTCGAGAACCGCAGCTGCGATCGACAGGTCGCCCTGATAAAACTCTCCGAACGCGGTTGCATAACCCTGCGCTGCCGAAACCTCCAGCTTCCGCAGCAGCGCGTCCATCGTGCACGTCGTCGACGCCGTGTACGGCTTGAGCTCGCTCAGCTCCAGGATCGCCCGGGCTTCGTCCGAGGGAAGGCGGGAGAGCATCGCAATTCCCGGAGCGGTGCAGAATGCGGGCATCTTGGCGCCGACGACGAGATCGCTGGCAAGCACATGTCGGCTCAGGAATCGTGAAACAAAGGTGATTTCCGTTCTGTCTAGAACGGTTAGATTGACGGTCTCTTCGGTCTCGCGGCTTAGGTGAAGCAAATATGGCCTTGATCCTTCGATCAAAGAGCTCGACCGAATGTAATTATACCCGACATTCAATGTTTTTGATGTCAGCTCAAGGTGCTTTGTTTTCGGATTTTTCTTTAGATAGCCCAACTTTGTGAGCGTGTGCGCAAAGCGTTGTGCTGCGCTTTTGTCGAGTTCCGTCACATCCGCAATCTCCGCCAGACTCAGGCTTGGCCGTGCGGGGTTGAATGCCTCCAGGACCCTGAAGGCCTTGTCGACGGAACGCACCATCAGGGAGTCCGTGCGGTCGGCGCTGCCTGTCGCGCCCCGTCCGCGTCTCGATTGCTCCGCCATGAAGCATTCCCCCCAGCTTGCCTCTGGTTGACACTATCAGAAAAATTACAATACACTGTGTCATATTATAATGCAATACGAAAATGGAAGCGCCTGTGGCTGTGGGAGTTGTTGAAGAGCTGCGGAATGGGGTCGCGTTGATCCGACTCGACAAGCCCGAGGTGCTCAATGCCTGGGACCGGCCGATGCGATCGCGCCTCCTCAATGCGTTGCGTAGTGCGGACGCCGACCCGCTGGTTCGCGCCATAGTCCTGACAGGTACGGGGGAGCGTGCGTTCTGCGCTGGCCAGGACTTGCGCGAGGCCAAAGGCTTCGATGCCGAACTAGCCGAAAGCTGGATCCGGGAATGGGAGGCGCTCTATGACGCCATCCGTTCGCTCACAAAGCCGCTGGTGGTTGCGCTCAACGGGCTGGCGGCCGGCTCGGCCTTCCAGGTGGCTCTGCTGGCAGATTTCAGAATCGGTCATGCCGGCGTCCGCATGGGGCAGCCCGAGATCAACTCCGGCATCGCGAGCATCACAGGCCCCTGGATCATGCGCGAAATCCTCGGCGTCGCGCGCACCGTCGATCTCACGCTGTCCGGTCGCATGATGGATGCGGAGGAGTGCTTCCGTATCGGCATCATCAATCGATTGGTCCCGCGCGAGCAGGTGCTGGGCGAGGCGCTGGCGCTGGCACACGAGCTGGGCGCGAAGGCGCCGCTCGCCATGAGGCTCGACAAGCAGTGGCTGCGGGAGATGACGGAGCCAGGCTTTCGCACCTGCATAGCGGCCGCCATTCGTGCCCACCGCGAATCCTATGCCTCGGGCGAACCAGCGCGGAAGATCGACAGCTTCCTGAACCGCGAGGCGCGGCAGTGACCGCGCCGTTGCCTCCAGCGCCTCCTGCCTGTCAGGACACTCCGATGGGGCGCGCTCCGGAGGGCTTTGTCGACCTTCTGCGCTTGTGTGCGGCAGCGACGCCGGAGCGCGTCTTTGCCCGTTTCGATGGCAAGTCCCTGACTTTTCGTGAGCTCGATCGCCAGTCGGATGCCTGTGCCGCGAGTTTGCGGCGGCGCGGCATCGGGCCGGGGGACCGCGTCGCCGTTATGATGCGCAACTCGCTCGCCGTGCTGCCCTTGTTGTTCGGCTTGGCGAAGGCCGGTGCGGTCTGGGTTCCGCTGAACCCTCGCCAACGCGGTGAGGGTCTCGACGATCTCCTGGAGAACAGCGAGCCTCGTCTCGTCTTTGCCGATGCCGATCTACTCCCGGCGCTGGCCGCGAGCCGGTTTGCACCTGGCCGGGCTGCCGTCGTGTCGAGCACGCCGGTCGAAGGCGTCGCTCTGCTCGCTGAGATGCTCTGCGGCGAGGAGGGCTTCACAGAGGCGGCGCCCGATCCGCTTTCGCCTTTCGCGCTGATGTATACCTCCGGGACCACTGGTCGGCCAAAGGGCGTGCCGGTTTCGCATTCCATGCTGCGGATTGCGGGCGAGGCTGCGGCAATCGTCTCGGCGATCCGCGCCGGCGACGTCCTGTTCGTTTGGGAGCCCCTGTTCCATATCGGCGGCACCCAGCTTCTGGTGCTGCCGCTGATGCACGACGTCAGGCTCGCCATGGTGGCGAGGTTCAGCGCGTCCCGCTTTTGGGACGATGTGCACAGCGAGGAGGCGACGCACATCCACTATCTGGGCGGCATTCTGCAGATGCTGCTCAAGCAGCCCGCGCGGGCGGACGACCGCTCGCATGGGGTCCGCATCGCCTGGGGCGGCGGCTGCCCACCCGACACCTGGACCAGTTTCAGCCAACGCTTCGGCGTCGAGATCCACGAATGCTACGGCATGACGGAGACGTCGAGCATCACGACCTGCAATCTCGACGGGCCGGTCGGCTCCGTCGGTAGGCCGCTGCCATGGTTCGATGTCGTTCTGCTCGATGAGGGCGGCCGTCCGGTGGAGCAGGGGCAGCGCGGCACCATCGCCGTGCGTTCCAAGCGTCCCGGGGCGCTCTTCGCCGGCTATCTCGGAAATGAGGAGGCCACTGCGGTAGCGTTCCGAGATGGCCTTTTCCATACCGGCGATATCGGCCGCTGGGATGAGGCCGGAAATCTGCATTTCCTCGGACGCAGCAGCGACAGTGTCCGTTCCCGTGGCGAGAACATCTCTGCTTGGGAGGTGGAGCGCGTCGTCGCACGTCATCCGGCTATCGAGGATTGCGCGATGATCGGCGTGCCGAGCGAGCTTGGCGAACAGGACGTCAAACTCTTCGTCAAACCCAAACCGGGCTGCGTGGTCGATCCCGCCGCCCTTTCCGATTGGCTCGAAGAGCGCCTCGCGCCCTACCAGATCCCGCGTTTCATCGCGCAGGTCGACGACTTCGAGCGTACCCCGAGCGAGCGCATCATGAAGCACAAATTGTCGAAGGCCACCACGGATTGCTGGAAGCGCGACACGCGCTCGCAGGAGCGCCACCCCGCCGCGGCCACGGCGGAGTCACGGTGATGGTGCAGCCTTCTACTCTCACCATCCGCATCGGCGTCGACATCGGCGGCACTTTCACCGATCTCGTCGGCGTTCGCTCGGACGGCAGGCTTTACGTCGAAAAGGTGTTGTCCTCAGTCGACGATTACAGCCGCTCGATAGCGAAGGGCATCGAGATCATTCTGCGCCGCGCCAAGCTGGAGGCCGGCGCGGTGACGGAGATCGTCCACGCAACAACCGTGGCTACCAACGCGATCCTCGAGGCTCGCGGCGCCAAGACCGGCCTCATCACCACGGCTGGCTTCCGCGACGTCCTGGACATGCGCCGACATCGACGGCCTGACATGTATAACCTGGATTGGGTCAAGCCACCCATCCTCGTCGAACGCCATCTGCGTCGCGAGGTGGGCGAGCGCATCGACGCGCATGGCGACATCATCCGGCCTCTTGATGAGAGTTCGGTTCACGTGGCCATCGACCGGCTTCTTGCAGAGCAGGTCGAGTCCTTCGCTGTCTGCCTGATCAACGCATTCGCCAATCCCGTGCACGAGCAGCATATCGGCCGGATCCTGCGCGAACGCCTGCCCGGCGCCTCGATCTCTCTGTCCTCGGACGTCCTGCCGGAGGTGAAGGAGTACGAGCGCACGAGCACGACCTGCGTCAACGCCTATGTCCGGCCGGTGATGCAGCTCTACTTGACCAGCCTCCAAGGACGCCTGGCTGAGATGGGGATCTCGGCACCGCTGCTGACGATGCAGTCGAATGGCGGCATCATCAGTGCCGGGATCGCCTCGGAACGCCCGGTCAACATCATCGAATCCGGTCCGGCAGCCGGAGTGATCGGCGGCGTCGCGACGGCAGCGCAAGCCGGCGAGTTCAAGGCCATCACCTTCGACATGGGTGGGACCACCGCCAAGGCCGCATTGATCGAAGGCGGCGAAGCGACACGGATTGGGAGCCTCGAAGTCGGCGCCGGCATCTCAAGCTTCAGCCGCTTGACCACCGGTGGCGGCTATACGATCGGCACCCCGTCGATCGACGTTGCGGAGGTCGGCGTGGGCGGCGGCAGTATCGCTTGGCTCGACGAGGGTCGTTCGATCCGGGTTGGACCACGCAGCGCCGGCTCCACCCCCGGCCCGGTCTGTTACGGGCAAGGCGGGACCGAGCCCACGGTCACCGATGCCAATCTCGTGCTCGGCCATCTCAACCAGACGCATCTCGTCGGCGGGACCCTTCCGGTGGATGTCGCAGCCGCACGGCGGGCGATCGCTCGGGTGATCGCCGAGCCACTCGGTATCAGCGTCGAGGATGCCGCCTATGGCATCATTGCGGTTGCAAATGCGGGGATGATCAGGGTCATCCGCGCGATCTCCTCGGAACGCGGCCAGGATCCGCGCGATGCAGCCTTGATCTGCTTCGGCGGCAACGGCCCCGTCCATGCCGTCGAGCTCGGACGTCAACTCGGCATGCGCAAAGTCGTGGTGGCTCTGACTCCAGGCGTGTTCAGCGCCTATGGCTTGCTGCACACGCCGATCGAGCACAGCTATTCGAGGTCGACCTACTGCGCGCTCGACGACGCCAACCGGCCTGGCATCGAAGCAGCGTTGGCCGAACTCGTCGCCATGGCCGGCCGCGACATGCAAGAGGCGGGCTACGGCAGCGTCGACGTCGCCTACCGTGTCGAAGGCGACCTGCAATATCGCGGTCAGGGCTCGACGATCGGCACGCGCATCGCTGAAGGTGCCGCGACGCTGGACGGGCTCGATGCGGCGCTTGCGCGCTTTCATGATGAGCATCAGCGCATGTTCGGATACTGCATGCGTTCAGAGACGGTCGAGCTCGTGACGCTGCGCCTTTCCGCACGCATCCTGCAGGACAAGGATGCCGTGCCCGGCGGCTATCGGCTCGATCGCCCTCACCGGGTTTCCGAAGGCGAGCGGCGTCGCATCTATTGCGGTCCCCATATCGGCCATCTCGACGCGGACGTGACGACGCGCGAAGGCGTCGGCAATACGCCGCTGCAGGGGCCGGTGATCGTGGAGCAATACGACACCACGATCGTCGTGCCTCCGGGCTCGTCGATCTCGCGCGGTGACGACAACACGCTGACCATCGACATTTCCACGCAAGCGGACGGATCCTTCGGGGATGAGCGCTTTGACGGCGTTACGCGTGAGCTGGTGCGTCACGGCCTCGAAACTCTCGCCGACGAAATGGCTCTGACGCTGATCCGCACCTGCCGTTCGCATCACGTCAAGCATACCGGAGATTTCTCGACGGCACTCGCCGACGCCGAGGGGCGGCTGCTCGCACAGGGGATGACGATCCCGCTCCATCTGGGAGCGATGCCCGATGTGATCGAGGCGGTGATCGCCCGCTATGACGGCGATATCCACGAGGGCGACGTCTTCGTCATGAACGATCCGTTCGGCGGAGGCATGCACCTGCCGGACATCTTTCTGGTGAAGCCGGTATTCGCCGAGGGGCAGCATGTCGCCTTCACGGCCGCTATCGTCCATCACCTCGATATCGGCGGCAACACGGCAGGCGGAAATTCCCCGCTGAACACCGAGACATTTGCAGAAGGGCTGCGCATCCCTGTCCTCAAACTGTACCGGAAAGGGCAGGCCGATCCCTCGATCCTGCCCATCCTGCTCGCGAATGTTCGCGTCCCCGACAAGGTGCGCGGTGATATCGATGCCCAGCTCTCCGCCTGCGAGCGCGGCGCCCGGGACTATGCCGCCTTGGCCGCCCGCTACGGCGTCGCCAACCTCAAACGCTACGAGAACCAGCTTCTCAGCGCTTCCGAGGCGATCGCACGAGACACGATCCGTGCGATCCCGGATGGAAGCTACGCGTTCGAGGACTTCCTGGACGACGACGGAATAACAGATGATCCGATCCGCATAGCGGTGAAGATCACAATCAAGGACGACGAAGCCCTCGTGGACTGCACGGGTAGCGCACCGCAAGTGGCTGGCGCGCTCAATGCCACGCTTTCAGCCACGAAGAGCACGGCCTATCTGGCCTTCCGCTGCCTGATGCCGCCCCATGCGGCGACGAACTCGGGCTATATGCGGCCCATCACCGTCATCGCGCCGGAAGGCACCGTGCTCAATGGCCGCAGCCCGGCGGCCGGCGCGGCCCGCGCCATCACCACCTACCGGCTGATGGACGCGTTGTTCGGTGCACTGGGCAAGGCGCTGCCCGGCCGCATCATGGCGGCGGGCGATGGCGGTTCGCTCCTTCATACCTTCTCCGGTCATACTTCGACCGGTAAGCCATTCATCTTCGTCGACATGCTGCGGGGGTCGTGGGGAGCCCGGCCCTCTGCCGACGGGCTCGACGGCACGTCCCTCGCTCTCGCCAACGCCTCGGCGGTCCCCGCCGAAGTGGTCGATCTTGAAGGGATCGTCCGGCTCGAGCACTGGAGCTACGTCCCGGACTCTTGTGGCGCCGGGCGGTTCCGCGGGGGGATGGCCGTGATGCGCGAGTATCGCTTCCTCGCCGATGCGGGAAAGCTGCAATATCGCTCCGAACGCCGAAAATTCCTGCCCTATGGTGTCGCTGGCGGCGGACAGGGCACGCCCTCCTTCGTCTTGCTCGACCCCTATGGCGAGCCTCAGATCCTGCCGGGAAAGGGTGAGATCAGCCTGCGCAAGGGCATGGTGATCCGGGTTTGCCAATCCGGTGGCGGCGGCTACGGCTCGCCGCTCGACAGAGCGCCCGAATCTGTGGGGCGCGATGTGCGCGACGAGCTGGTCGGAATCGAGGCCGCCAGGGAAATCTACGGCGTCGTCCTCACCTCGCCGTCGGGAGCGATCGACGCGGACGCGACAGCCGCCCTGCGCGCCCGGAAAAGGGCGGCTTCAAGCGAGGCCGGCGAAGCAGGCGTCGTCCCAGCGAGCGACGTCGATCTCGGTGAAATCGTCGAGAAGGCCGGCAGGTTGATGGAGCGCTCCGTTCCCGTTCTCCTCAGGAAGGTCCACGGATGACGCGCGAAAAAGTCGAAGCGACGCTCGGCGCCAGCGTCCAAATTCGAAACCTCAAACTGATCTACGGAGACTTCACGGCTGTCGACGATGTCTCCCTCGACATCGCGCCCGGCGAGTTCCTCACGATGCTCGGTCCGAGCGGCTCGGGCAAGACAACGACAATGATGGCAATAGCCGGGTTCGCGCAGGGCTATTCGGGTTCGATCGCGATTGGTGGCCGCCGGGTCGATGAGTTGCCGCCGCACCGACGCAATATCGGCGTGGTCTTTCAGCATTTGGCGCTGTTCCCGCACATGACCGTCGCCGACAACATCGCCTTTCCCCTGGTCATGCGTGGGGTTTCGAAGGGAGAGATCGCGGGACGCGTCCGGCAGGCTCTCGACCTTGTGCAGCTCAAGCAGCTTGGAGACCGGCTTCCTGCGCAGCTGAGCGGGGGCCAGCAGCAGCGCGTGGCGATCGCCCGTGCGCTCGTGTTCTCGCCGCCGCTATTGCTTCTGGACGAACCGCTTGGCGCGCTCGACCGCAAGCTGCGCGATACGCTCCAGCTCGAGTTGAAGGAGCTTCACCGTAAGCTCGGCATAACGATCGTTCTGGTTACGCATGATCAGGTCGAGGCGATCTTGTTGTCGGATCGGGTCGCCGTAATGAACGATGGGCGGATCGCGCAGATCGCGACCCCAACCGATCTCTATTTCTCGCCCGTCAATCGGTTCGTCGCCGATTTCGTGGGAGAGTCCGTCTGCTTTCCGGCCACTGTCCGCACCGTCGATGGTGACCGTTGCGGCGTCGAGGCTTTGGGCGGGCAACGCTTTCAAGCCCGTCACCTCCACGGCCCCAGGCCGGGCGAGACTGTCGAGATCATGCTCCGCCCCGAGCATGTCCGTCTCGACGAGCAAAGGGGCATGGAAAACGCGATCGAGGGAACGGTCATCGACAGCATCTTTCTCGGCGATCACAGCAGGGTGCGGGTCGCAGTCTCCAGCGCCGATACCATTTCAGCCGTGGTCGACAATCGCGGCACGTCTCGCGGCTCAGGCGAGCGCGTTCGGGTCGGCTGGGCCGCGGCCGATGCGTTGGTTCTGCCTCCGAACTGATCTAGAGTGTATCGCATTTCGATACGATCACACTTATTGCAATAGATTGTGTCACGGCATAGCCTTAGGCGATCAAAACAAACATGGGAGGGGACACTCATGAGCGACCGCAGCTTGACGAGGCGCGGGGTCATCGGCGCGTTCGGCGCGATGGCGCTGGCACAACCTTCATCGGTCTCGGCTCAATCGAATGAGCGCATCGTCGTTGCCTCCTATGGCGGACGGATGCAGGACAGCCAGCGCGCGGCCTATTTTGAGCCGTTTGCAAAGGAAACCGGCATCGCAGTCACCGACGCGACGGGGATCACGCTCGCCAAGATCAGAGCGATGGTCGCCAGCAAAAACGTCGAATGGGACGTCTTCCTCGCTACGCATGAGGAATTGGTGTCGCTCGCCGAAGCGGGGCTTCTCGAGAAGATCGACTACGGCCAGCTGAGCAAGGCGACGATGGGAGAGATAGACCCACGTCTCGTCCACGAATATGGCGTCGGGTCGCAGTATTATGCCTCGGTCATCGCCTATAACACGCGAAAGTATAGTAAGGACAATCATCCGAAGAGCTGGTCGGATGTATGGAACGCCACCAAATTTCCGGGGCCGCGTATTCTTCCGGCGGGAAGCTACCAGCTTCGCCCCATCGAACCTGCACTGCTGGCCGATGGCGTGCCGGCTGAGAAGCTGTACCCGCTCGACCTCGAAAGAGCCTATGCAAGCCTGAGCAAGATCCGACCAAATGTCATCAAATGGGTCAGCTCCGGCAATGCCGCACCGCAGGCGCTGGTCGACGGCGAGGCAGATATCGCCATCGCCAATCACGGCCGGATCGCGCAATTGCGGGACGAGGGCGCGCCCGTCGACTATGTCTGGGATGGCGCGGTCGTGACCGGCTCCTTCTGGGCCATTCCGAAGGGCGCCAAGAACTACAAGAACTCACTCAAGTTCATCGAGTTCGCTTCGCGAGCCGATCGTCAGGTCGATTTCGCCACCCGCATGCCCTACGGCCCGTCCAACATGAAGGCTTCGGAAGCGTTGCCGGCGAAGCTTGTCAGGGACAATCCTGTCGCGGCGGAAAACCGCTCGAAGGTGATCTTCATGGATGCGCACTCCTGGGCGCTGAAGACCGGCGGAAAATCCGTTCTGGAGCGCAATATCGAGATGTGGAACCGCTGGATCCGCACGTAAACGCCACTCCCTCCGCCGGCGGCCGAGACCCGCCGGCGGAGGGACACGGATCGCAACCGGGATGCGAAACTGATCATGAGCACCCCTAAATCTCGCCGATTTCGCTTCCTGTCATCGGGACCCGGACTGCTGTTCCTGCCTGCGCTGGCTTTTCTTCTCGTCACTTACGTCCTTCCAATCCTCGGCCTTCTGATGAAGAGCTTCGGAAATGAAGGTTGGACCCTGCAGCACTATGCGGACGTCATGTCGGATACGCTGTTGTGGGGCGTATTCGTCAGTACTTTCGTTCTGGCGCTGGAGGTGACGATCATCTGTGCCGTGATCGCCTACCCACTCGCATATGCGGTACTGCGCATGTCTGCGCGGACACAGAAGCTGGTCCTGCTTCTGATGCTCATGCCGCTTTGGACCAGCGTTCTCGTGCGCGCCTATTCATGGATCGTCCTGCTCGGCAGGCAGGGCATCGTCAATAATGCGCTGCTCGGAATCGGCATCGTGCCGGAGCCGCTACAGATTCTCTATGGCCGCTTCGCTGTTGCGCTCGGCCTCGTGCATCTTCTCATCCCATTCGTATTCTTTCCCCTCTTCGCCGTCATGCGTCGCTTCGACGGCAGGCTCCTGGCGGCGGCGGGTAGCCTTGGGGCCAATCCTGTCGTCGCCTTCTTGCTTGTTTTTCTGCCGCTCACACTGCCCGGCCTGTTCTCCGGCAGCCTGATCGTCTTCCTTCACGGTATCGGCTACTTCGTGACTCCCGCCATTCTCGGCGGGTTGAAGGAAGTGACCTATGTCATGCTGATCGAAGAGCAGGTAAACAACCTGTTCAATTGGGAGCATGCAGCCGTCATGGCGGTCATCCTCCTCGTCGCGACCCTGATCATCGTGCTCGTCTGTGCCCGCTCGCTCGGACTGATCGAAGGCGGCAAGAATAGTTCGCCGAAGCCGGCCCGTGCCTTCGTGCTCCTCCTGCGTGCTGTCGGCATAGTCCAGGCGCGGCTAGGTGCACGGCCGAGCAGGATGGGAAAACACTCGGTCATGCATTTCACCGGCGTTGCCTCCGATCTGATGGGAAAGACCTTTGCCGTTCTAACTCTACTTTTCCTGCTGACGCCGATCTTCATCCTGCTGCCGCTGAGCTTCAGCGCATCCCCGTTCTTGCGGTTTCCCCCGTCTGACTGGTCATTGCGTTGGTACGAGACGTATCTGTCGCGTCCGGATTGGACCGGGCCGACGTTCACGAGCTTGCAGGTTGCGTGTGTCAGCGCGCTTCTCGTAACGACATTGGGGCTTGCCGCCGCAGTGGGCGTCACACGCTCGCCTTCGCGTCTGGCCCAATTCGCGCTCGCGCTCATGCTGTCACCAGCGATGATCCCGACGCTGATTATCGCGGTCGCACTTTATTTCCAGATGTCCGCGATAGGGCTCGCCGGCAGCAAGGCCGGCTTGGTCATCGCTCATCTCGTCATCGGCCTTCCAATCGTCGTGCTGATCCTGATTGGTGGTCTGAGAAACGCTGATCAGCGCCCGGAAATGGCGGCACGCAGCCTGGGTGCGTCGCCAACTCGCGCCTTCATGAAGACGACGTTCGTCATGATCAGGCCCAGCATCATCGCTGCCGGACTCTTTGCCTTCCTCGCATCGTTCGACGATGTCACCGTGGCCCTCTTCATCAGCGGCACTTCGGCGGTGACGCTGCCGGTGAAGATGTGGGAGAGCGTCCGGCTGGAACTCGATCCAACGCTGGCTGCGGTATCCAGCGTGCTGGTGCTGCTCTCGATCGCTCTTCTCTCGATGTCGGAGTTGGCGAAACGTCTCGGCAGAAAAGCAGACTCGTCACAAGGTTGAGATCGCAATCCGGGACCGGCGGGGCCCAGTCCGAGGTACACAAATTGCTGTTCATCGAGACAGGGTAGGCAATCCGCCGGAGGGCTGCACAGGCGAATTCCTCCAGTGTCGACTGGGCATTGGGGGATGTGTTGGACTTTGTCTTGCAAGGTCCGTGAAACGCTATTGCACTTATAGTAGTGTGTCTGTTCCGGGCTCTGGCGGCGTCGACGCTCGAGCCGACGAGCCGAGCCGACTTCAGTATGCGACGATTTTCGATACGCGCTGGCTGGAGCCAAGCTGAAGAGCGAGCCTGGAAAGGAACCGCGGCTGCCCAAGTGACGGATCGGAATCGCGCCTCGGGCCAAGACGCGCAATCGTCGAGAACCGTCATGCGGGGTGTCATAAAGGAATGCCCCCAATCTGCCTCAAGGCCACGATCTCGCACCACAATTCGCAGCCGTCGATGAGCGCGCTCGCGAAACCGGCGAAATTTGCCGCGCCGGCAGGTGAAGCGCCGGCCTCAGCCCTTGCGTGCATCGGCGAGGCGCAGTGCAAAAAAACCGGCCGCCACGCAGCAATGAGGGCGGCCAAGAGCCGATCGGCGGGCTTCGGCTCGCCCTTGAAGGCGCCGGCAGCGGCGCTTGACAGGCGTCACGCGAGCCCGAACCCTACGGGTGCGTTGGAGGGCTGATGAGGGTGACGCGTGCCAACATCAAGATTTTCGTCACGGCCACCGCGCTGGGCTGTCTGTCGACAGCGGCGCCGGCCATGGCGATCGAAGGGCGATATCGCGTCGAAGGCCGGATCACGGCCGAGAAGCGCTATGCTGGCGAGGCCATCCTGCGCCGCAGCGGGGAGGTCTACGGCATCTACTCTGCAGCAATCGCCGAACGCGCAAGAGACCACGCCCTCAAAGGAAAAGTCGAACTCAGATTCTGAAGAAGGCGCGGAGGCACGGCCGACCTACCGCACATCGCCGCCCCTCGACGCGCCCCGGGGGGGGGCATGTCAAGTTGTCTGCCAGGGGCGGCCGGCCTCCCGCCTTCATTCGGTTCGCGACATGCATCGCCGCTCCCTTCTGGCTGCCCTGGCAACATGCGGTTTTGCGACAACGATGCGCACGGCCGGATCGGCTGAGCCTGCGAAGCGGGTTTCGATCATGGTCGGGCTGCCGCTTGACCATCCCATCGCGCGCACGCGGCTGGCCGAACTGCATCAGTTGCTGGGCGAGCGGGGCTGGCTCGATGGCCGGAACCTGCGTGTGAGCGCGCGATTCTGGGGGACAAGCGCAGCTGATCTGGCTCGCGCCGCGGCCGAGATCGTCCGCGACAGGCCCGACATCATCGTCGTCGGCTCCAGCACCGAGACGGCGGCCGTGCTGGCCGAAACCCGCCAGATTCCTGTCCTGTTCGGGACGGCATCCGATCCGGTCGGAAGTGGCTTCGTGCGCTCGCTCGAACGTCCCGACGGGAATGCGACGGGCTTCAGCAACAACGATCCCGTGATGTCGGAGAAATGGGTCGAGCTGCTGAGCGAGATCGCCCCGGGGACACAGCGCATCGGCGTGGTCTTCAACCCACGCACGACACCGGCGGCCGGCGCGACCTATCTGGCGCTCCTGCAGGCGGCCATACCCGCGGGTGCGGCGTCCTTCGAGGTTCTCCACGTTACCGAGCCTTCCACCATAGACGGCGTCATCACGGGGTTCGCCGCCAAGGGAGCCGGCGGGGGCCTGATCTTTCTCCCCGACAGCTTCACCTTCCGCAACGCGGCACTCTGCACCGCTGCCGCAGCGCGGGTGGCTCTACCCGCCGTCTATCCTTTCGACACCTTCACTCTGCAGGGCGGGCTGATGTCCTATGCCGGCGCGCGGGAGGAGACGGGCGAGTTGATCGCCTCCTATATCGATCTCATCCTGCGCGGCGCCAATGTCGCCGAGTTGCCGGTGCAGTTCTCGCGCAGCTTCGAGCTGGTCATCAACGAGAAGGCCGCTGTTGCCCTGGGCTTGATCCTGCCGGCATCGCTGCGGATCCGCGCGCAACGGATCCTGTCGTGACGGCGCCGGATGCGGCAGAGCAGGGCGGCCCGCCCCGCCAGCGCAGCGAGCTCGCCCGCAAATACGCGATCTTCGTGGGGGTGGCGATCTGCCTCGCGCTCGGCCTCAGCACCGCGATCGCGACATTCTTCGCGTTCTCTGATCAGCGAGCGCTGCTGGTCCGGGTGCAGCAGGAGCAGGCGCGAGCGGCCGCCCAGAGGATCGGGACTTTCGTCGCCGGCATCATGGACCATCTCGACTGGTCCTCGCAAAGCGGCGCCAGCGCGAACTCTTCCGAGGAGCGCCGGCTCGACGGCCTGCGGCTGATGCGGCAAGCGCCGGCCGTCCTGGAACTGCGCCAGATCGATCAGGCCGGGCGCGAGCAGCTCTCGCTCTCGCGCTCGGCGCGGGATCGCGTCGGCAGCGGCACCGATTGGTCGACCGACCCGGGCTTCCAGGCCGCACTTGCCCGGGGCAGTCATTACGGTGAGGTCGAGTTCCGGCGCGGCTCGGAACCGCATATGGTGCTGCTGCGGCGAGCTGCGTCGCCGCCGCAGTGGGTCGCGCGTGCGACCGTCAATCTCGTCTTCATCCGGGAACTGGTCTCGCGGCTCAAGGTGGGTGAGGCGGGGCGCGCCTATATCGTGACGCGCTCGGGACGGTTGATTGCCCATCCCGATCTGCGCTTCGTGCTCCGGAACACCAATCTTGCCGGCCTCGTCGGCGCGCATGAGGCCGCCGGCGCGCCCGGAGCGGGGCTGTCGGTGGTCGATATCGAGGGGCGGCGGGTCCTGTCCGTCATGGCCGCGGTGCCCGACCTCGACTGGAACGTGGTGATCGACCTGCCGGAGAGCGAGGCGTTCGCGCCGATCCATGCGTCGATCCTGCGCTCGCTCGTGCTGCTGGCGCTGGCTCTGCTCGTCGCGGTGCTGGCCGGCATTGCCCTGAGCCGGAAGCTCGTCGCACCGATCAAGACTCTCGGCGAAGGTGCCGCACGGATCGGCCGGGGCGAGCTGGATGCGCGGATCGACATCCGCACGGGCGACGAGCTGCAGCAGCTGGGCGAGCAGTTCAACGTGATGGCCGAGCGCTTGGCAGAAAGCCGTGCCGTCCTGGAAGACAAGGTTGTCGAGCGGACCGCGGCTTTGGCGAAGGCCTTGCAGCTGGCCTCCGCCGGGCAAAAAAAGGCGGAAGAGGCGACGCGGGCGAAATCCCGGTTTCTGGCTGTGGTCGGACACGACATCCGCACGCCGCTGTCCGGCGTGCTCGGCGTCCTCGAACTGATCGACCGCCGGCGCTTGAGCCAGCGCGACCGCCGCCTGATCACCATGGCTGCGACTTCCGGGGAAGCCCTGGTCGATCTCGCCAATGCGACACTTGACCTGTCGCGCCTCGAGGCCGGAACCGAGGGTATCGACCGGCGCGACTTCGATCTCGGCGCTCTCCTGAACGCGGCGGTGGCGCTGATGCGGCCGCAGGCGGAGCAGAAGGGGCTCGCCCTGACGCTCCGTCCGCCACCGGCCGTGCTGCGCCTCCACGGCGATGCTGGCAAGATCCACAGGATCCTGATCAACCTGCTGCGCAATGCGATCAGCTTCACCGAACAGGGCGAGATCGTGCTCGGGTCTGACTTGCAGCGCGTCTTCTCACCCGAGGGGTTCGAGCTGACATTGGAGGTGCGCGATACCGGCATCGGCATCGATCCGGCGATGCAGCCGCGGATATTCCAGGATTTCGTGCAGGTCGATCCGGCGACGGGGCGGCGCAACGGCGGCGTCGGCCTTGGCCTGGCGATCTGCGCCAAGCTGGCGGAGTTGATGGGCGGTTCCATCTCCGTGATCAGCCAGAAAGGGGAGGGCAGCACCTTCCTGGTCAAGCTGCCGATGGCGGTGGCCAGATCCGCGGCCCGGCCGGGCGAAGTCACGGCCGGACAGCTGCAGCGTGTCCTCGTGGTCGACGACGATCCGGTGACGCGCGAGGTCGCGCGTTTGATGGTCGGCAAGGCCGGCCACAAGGTGCAGGCCGCGGCTTCTGGCGAAGCGGCTTTGAAGACGCTCGGCAAGCGCAGCTTCGATCTCGTGCTGCTCGACATGCATATGGGCGGAATCGACGGAGTCGAGACCGCGCGGGCGATCCGCGGGCTGCCGGGTATCGCTCAGCCCCGGATCGTTGCCCTCACGGCGGACGTTTCCCCGCAGACGATGCGGCGCATGCGGGCGGTGGGGCTGACCACGATCCTGTCGAAGCCGATCACCTCCGTGGCCCTGCTGCAGGTGGTCGGACATGGCGAGCGCCATGGCGGCCGGAGTCCGAACGTCGCCCTCTCCGGCGACGGGCCGGTCGATGCGGGTTTCTTCCGGGCCCAGCGCAGCCTGATCGGGGAGGCGCGCACGCGCCAGCTCGTGACACTGTTCGCGAGCGTGTCGGAGACGATCCTGACGGGGATGCGAGCTGCTTCGCGGGCCGCCGACCGCGCCGAGCTGAGACGGCTGGCGCACCAGCTGGCGAGCTCTGCCGGGGCGGTCGGCCTCGGCCGGCTCTTTGCCATCGCCAACGCGCTGGAGCGCGATGCGCGGGATACCGGTCCCGAAGCGCTCGCTGCCGCGGTCGAGATGCTCGGACAGGCGAGAGACGAGGCGCTGGAAGCCTTGACCGAGCTGGCAGGCGAAGCGCCTGCCACGGCACCAAGTTCTCAGACGTCGCGTTCCACAGGCACGCCGATCTTGTAGCCCATGCCGCTGACGGTCGCGATGACGCCCGATTTGCCGGTGTCCCCGAGCTTCCTGCGCAGACGCGCGACCAACGCATCGACGCTGCGCGCGTCGACATCGGTGAAGCGGTTGCTGATGACCTCGATCAGGTAGTCGCGGCTGAGCGGATGGCCGGCACTCTCGACGAGGGCGGCGAGCAGGTCGAACTCGCCCCGCGTCAGGCGGATGGGATCGCCATTGATCGTCGCGAGCTCGCGGCGCAGCAGATCGACGGTGAACGGGCCGAAGGTGGCGACAGTGTTGCGGCGCGCCATGTCGCGCTCGATCCGGCGCCGGCGCAGCAGCGAGCGGGCTCGGGCCAGCAGGTCGCGCAGATCGACGGGCTTGCTGACATAGTGATCGCCGGCGAGCTCGAGGCCGACGATGCGGTCGACGTCGGCGTCGCGCTGCGTCACGAAGATGATGCCGGCATCGGAGACCGACTGGAGCTCGCGGGCGAGCTCGAAGCCATCGCCGTCGGGCAGGACGACATCGATGAAGATCAGGTCCGGCCGGACGCGCCGGACCGCTTGCCGCGCCTGCACGACGGTCTCGGTTTCCTCGACCTGGAAGCCCTGGTCGGTGAAGTAGCCCGCGATGACCGTGCGGGTGACGGGATCGTCCTCCACGATGACGAGCCGTTCCTGGGAGGTTGCATCCATCAGCTCTGAATTCCCTCGCCAGCCGGTTCGGTCCGCTATGGCTGGCCGCGCGGACGATTCAACAGGACGCACCGCACCGCAAGCGTAAGGGAGCCCGATTATGGACGACCGTTCACGCCGCAGGCGAAGGCCGAGCCTTCATCCCCGACAATATCACATCACCGGCATGGAGCAGAGGCGCGCCACCGCTTGCGCGCGCGTCCTGGCGCCGAGGCGTTTTCGACGTGGGCGTGGGGGGGCACGGAGATGCCGAGCCTGTCGGCGATCTGGGCGTCGGACAGGCCGTCCGCGACATGGCAGAGGCAGTCGCTGTCACGGGGCGTCAGGGCAGGCCGCGCCCCGGCGAGTAGCATGGTTGGTTCATGACTAGGCGAAGACCAGAGCGGGAGCTCATTCCGCCTTGGCCTTCGCCGCCTTCAGCAACGGCGTCCAGCGGGCATGTTCCGCCTTGATGTGCGCCTTGTACTCCTCCGGCCCGAGCGGGGTCGGAACGGCGGCCTGCTGCGTCAGCTTGGACCGCAGCTCCGGATCGGCGAGGGTCGCGACGGCGGCCTGGTGGATCCGCGCGATCAGGGCGGGCGGCGTCCTGGCCGGGGCGGAGAGGCCGATCCAGTTGACCATCTCGTAGCCTGGCACGGCTTCGGAGATCGCCGGGATGGTCGGTGCGAGCGGCGAGCGTTTGGCGGTGGCGACGCCGAGGATGCGGATCCGGCCGCTCTCGCCGAGCGGCAGGAGCACGGGGCCGGTGCCGATCGTTGCATCGATCCGGCCGGCGAGGAAATCCCCCATCATCGGCCCGCCGCCGCGATAGGGCACATGGACGACGTTGATCCCAGTCAGCGCCTGCAACAGGAGAAGCGCGACATGGCTCGGCGAGCCGATGCCCGATGAGGAGAAGGTGATCGCGCCCGGCCGGGCGCGGGCATCGTCGATCAGGTCCTCGACGCTCTTCCAGGGCCGGTCGACCGGCACGGCGAGTACGTCGAGGATCGAGCAGAGCAGGGCGATCGGCGCGAAATCCTTCTGGGGGTCGAAGGGCAGCCGGTCATAGATCGTCGGGTTGATCGTCTCGGGGCCCGGTGTCGCCAGCATCAAGGTATAGCCGTCCGGGTCGGCCTGGGCGACGCTGGCGGCGGCGAGGTTGCCGCCGGCTCCCGCGCGGTTCTCGACATAGATCGTCTGTCCGAGACGCTCGCCGAGGCCTGGCGCGATCAGGCGGCCGACGATGTCGGTCGCGCCGCCGGCCGCAAAGCCGACGACGAGGCGGATCGGGCGTGTCGGCCAGGTCTCGCCCTGCGCTGCGGCCGGGCCGATGAGGCCGAGCCCGGCAAGGCCGGTGAGGAAGCTTCTGCGTTGCATCGGACCATTCCCCTAGGCTGCGAGCTGCAGTTCGCGCCGGACCAGCGTGACCCAATAGGCCGAGCCGAGCGTCAGAAGCGCGTCGTTGAAATCGTAATGCGGGGTGTGGACGTGATGCAGGGCGCCGTCCGGCGCGAAACCGTTGCCGATCAGCATGAAGGCGCCCGGCGTCTCGCGCAGCATGAAGGCGAAGTCCTCGGCCGCCGTGATCTGGGGAAACTCGCGCTCGACCGCGCCCTCGCCGAACACGGTCGCGACGGCATCGGCGGCCCGGATGGTCTCGTCGCGGCTGTTGACGAGGGGCGGATAGTGCGAGGCGATCGTCACCTCGACCTGGCAGTTATGGGCGCTGGCGGCGGCTTCGGCGAGCTCGTGGAGACGGCGGATCGCGATGTCGCGGATCTCGGGACGGTACGTCCGCATCGTGCCCGCAAGACGAACCTCGGCCGGAATGTTGTTCGGCGCATCCGGCGCGCCGCCGCCGATATGCCCGACGCTGATCACCGCCGTCTCGTGGCCGGGGATGTTGCGGCCGATCACGCTCTGGAGGGTGAGCACGAACTGGGCCTGCGCCATCGTGGGATCGGTGGCGCGGTGCGGGCGCCCGCCATGGCCGCCGGTGCCACAGAACAGCACGCGCCAATCGTCCATCGCCGCCAGCATCGGGCCGACGCGGATGCCGAAACGCCCGAGTTCGAGCCCCGGCTCGTTGTGCAGGCCATAGACGGCCCGGCAGGGAAAGCGGTCGAACAGTCCCTGCTCGACCATCAGCCTGCCGCCGCCGGCGCCTTCCTCGGCCGGCTGGAAGATGAAGTGCACGGTGCCAGCGAAATCGGGGTCCGAAGCGAGATGGCGGGCCGCGCCGAGCAGCATTGCCGTATGGCCGTCATGACCGCAGGCGTGCATCACGCCGTCATGGACCGAGGCGTAAGGCAGGCCGGTCGCCTCGTGGATCGGCAGGGCATCCATGTCGGCACGCAGGCCGATCGTGCCGGCGCCGGGATCGCGACCGCGCAAGGTGCCGACCACGCCGGTCCCGGCAAGGCCTTCGCTGACCTCGATGCCCCAGCCGCGCAACTGCTCGGCTACGATCGCGGCGGTGCGGAACTCCTTGAAGGCGAGCTCTGGATGGCGATGCAGATCATGTCTGATCGCCATGATCTCAGCCTCCTGCGCGCGCAGGGCGTCGAGAAGCGGTGTGGTCATCGCGGTCGGCCTCCTGGGAGGCAAGCTCCCATCGCCGTCGTCGGACATAAAATACATTTTGTTTTCAACTTAATGTATTAAATGTATGTTTCAGCGATGCAGGATTTCACGCTGAAGCAGCTTCGCTACATCGTCACGACGGCCATCAACCGTTCGATCGCGGATGCTGCGGAGGCGCAGGCGATCTCCGCCTCCTCGATCCGCGAGGCGATCGCCTTCGCCGAGGCCAAGCTCGCAGCGCCGCTGTTTCGCCGGACGCCGTCGCGCGGGGTGGAACTGACGGCGGAGGGCCGGCATTTCGTCGCTCTGGCGGAGCAGTTCCTGGCGACGCATGACGCCTTCGAGCACGCCGCCTTGCGTATTCCGCACGAATGGCAAACGGAGATGCGGATCGGCGTCGTCGCCACAGCCGCCGCGATGGTCATCCCGGCTCTGCTCGTCGACATCGCGGCCCGGGCGCCGCAGGCGCGGTTCCGAGTGGACGAGATGAGTTCCGAGGAGGTCGCCGCGCGGGTGAAATCGGGCGAGCTTCTCGCCGGCCTCGCCTTCAACGACGCGATGACGCAGGACCTCGCCTTCGTCGAGATCGTAAGGGCGCCGATCCATGTCGGCCTGCATCGCGACCATCCGTTCGCGGAAGCCGCCTCGATCAGGCTCGCGCAGCTTCGGGACGAGCCCTATATCCTGCTCGATTTTGCTGGCGCGCGCGCCTATTACGCCGGCCTGTTCGAGCAATCCGGCTTCAGGCCGGCGCTGCGCTATGTCGTGAACTCGCGCGAGCTGGCGAGCGAGCTCGTTGCGGAAGGCCTGGGCTACTCGCTGTTCAACATGCCGCCTTCGCGGCGGATGCGGGCGGCGGAGACGATGGTGCGCGTCCCCCTCGACACCGGCTATTGGTGCCCGAGCTTCGGGCTGTTCTATGCGCGGCAATACCGGGACATGCCGATGATCCGCGAGTTGGTCGGCGCGATCCGGCGGCTGCGCCACAAAGGCGGGATCGAGAGTGATCTCGCCCCGTTCGGTTGAGGCCAGCCATCCGCCTCCGGTGCCCGCCCGCACCGACCGCCCGCCTGATCGAGGAGCGCCCTAACCCTTCGCCGGCGGCGTGCCGTGGGTGTGGAAGCTCTCGATCGTCTTCAGCCCCCAGGCCTGGCCCTTCTTCCGCTCCTCTTCCGTCCAGGTCACCGTCTGCCAGTCCGGATCGAGGATCAGGCGCGCGCCGGCATTGGCGATCTCGACGCGGTTTCCGGCGGGCTCGTAGACATAGAGGAAGAAGGTCTGCTGCACCGCGTGCTTGTGCGGCCCTGTCTCGATGAAGACGCCGTTCTCCAGGAAGAGATCGGCCGCCTCCAATATGTGCTCACGCTGGTCGACGGCATAGGTGACGTGGTGGAAGCGCCCGCGGGTCGGCGTGTGGTCGCGGGTATAGGCGATGTCGTAGCTCTTGTTGTTGACGGTGAACCAGCAGCCGCCGACATCGCCGGAATCGAGCACGATCTGCTCGGTGACGCGGCTGCCCAGCGCCTTCGGCATGAAGTCGCGGATCGCCGCGACGTCCTGCGCCAGGAGATTGAGATGGTCGAGCCGGCGCACGGCGCAGCCGCGGCCATGATTGCGCTGCGCCTGGTTCTTCAGCGCCGGCCGCTCCTTCTCGGGAGCAACGTATTTGTTGGTCTCGAAATAGATCTCGAAGACATGCTCGTCCGGATCGCGGAAGCGATAGGCCCGGCCATGGCCGAGGTCGCCGTCGCTCCAGCCGATGCCGCAGCCCATCGCCTCGATCGCCGCGACGCGGCGCAGGAGCGCCGTCTCGCTGCTGGCGCGGTAGCCGATATGGCCGACGCCCGTCGTCTTTGCCGCGGTGAGCTTCAGCGTGTGGAACTCATAGTCGTCCCAGGCGCGCAGATAGACGCTGTCGCCCTCACGCCCGCTCTCCGTCAATCCGAAGATCTCGACGAAGAAGTCGAGGCTTTCCTGCGGCTTGTCGGTGAAGAGCTCGACATGGCCGAGATGGGCGATATCGAAGCAGGGCTCGCTGCTCATCCCCAGACTTCCCTGGCGACTTCGAGGATGCGCGAGAGCTTTGCCCATTGTTCGTCCTCGGCCAGCACATTGCCTTCCTCGGTCGAGGCGAAGCCGCATTGCGGCGACAGGCAGAGCTGCTCAAGCGGGGCGTATTTGGACGCTTCCTCGATCCGGCGCTTGAGGTTGTCCTTGCTCTCGATCTCGCCGAATTTCGAGGTCACCAGCCCGAGCACGACCTGCTTGTCGCCCTTGGGCAGGAAGCGCAGCGGCTCGAAGCCGCCGGAGCGATCGTCGTCCCACTCCATGAAATAGCCGTCGACATCGATCTCGTTGAAGACCATCTCGGCGACCGGCTCGTAACCGCCCGAGGCGATGAAGGTCGACTTGAAGTTGCCGCGGCAGGTGTGGGTGGTGATCTGCATGTCGACGGGTTTGGCCTTCAGTGCCGCGTTGAGCACGTCGCGATAGATGAAGACCAGTTGCTCGGGATCGTCCCCGCGCTCGGCCAGCATCTTGCGCTGTTCGGGATCGCAGAAATAGGACAGGCTGGTGTCGTCGAGCTGGAGATAGCGGCAGCCGGCATCGTAGAAGGCTTTGATCGCCTTGGCGTAGGCTTTGCCGAGATCGTCATAGTAATCCTCGATCCGCAGATAGGCGCTGGAATCGATCGCTTTCCGGCCGCCGCGATAGTGCAGCATGGACGGGCTCGGAATCGTCATCTTCGGCACCCGGCTGGTGACCGAGGCCAGGAACTTGAAATGGGCGAGATGCGGGTGATCGTCCGGGAAGTCGAGCTTGCCGGTGACGCGGACCGCATGGCCCTTGGTGGTGACTCCCTTGAACTGGATGCCTGAATCGGTCTCGAAGCTGGTGACGCCGGAGAGGCCGTCGAGGAAGTCGAAATGCCAGAAGGCACGGCGGAACTCGCCATCGGTCACCGCCTGCAGACCGACCTCCTCCTGCTTGCGCACGAGCTTCCTGATCTCCTCGTCCTCGATCGAAGTCAGCTCGGCCTGACCGATCTCACCGGCTGCGTGCTTGGCGCGGGCGTCCTTGACCGGCGCACTGCGCAGCAGGCTGCCGACCATGTCGCCCCGAAACGGCGGCTTCTGTCTCTGGCTCATGGCGTTTCCTTTCCTTAGGTTCTGTCGTTGGTTCAGGCGGCGGCGAGGCCGAGATGGCGCTCCAGCCGTGTAGGGTCGGCGAGGAGCTCGGCACTCCCCGCGGTAAGGACGACGCGGCCGCGCTCGAGCACGATCGCCTCGTCGGTGAGCTCCAGGATCTTGCGGGCGTGCTGCTCGATCACGATTGCCGACAGCCCCTCCTCGCGGACGAGGCGCTTCAGGGCGCGCAGCAATTCCTCGACGATGATCGGAGCGAGCCCCTCTGTCGGCTCGTCGAGCAGCAGCAGCTTGGGATTGAGCATCAGCGCCCGGCCGATCGCCAGCATCTGCTGCTCGCCGCCGGAGAGCTGGTTGCCGAGATTGGCCTTGCGCTCGGCGAGGCGCGGGAACATCGAAAAGACGCGCTCGGTCGTCCAGGCGCCCGGCGTCGCGACGGCGGTGAGGTTCTCCAGCACGGTCAGCGATTTGAAGATGTTGCGCTCCTGCGGCACCCAGCCGATGCCGGCATGGGCGCGCTGCTCGGGCGAGGCTGTGGTGAGGTCGCGCCCGGCGAGCACGATCCGGCCGCCGCGGCGACGGGTGACGCCGATAATGCTGTTGACCAGCGTCGTCTTACCGACGCCGTTGCGGCCGAGCAGCGCCAGCGAGCGCCCCTCGGCGAGCGAAAGATCGATGTCGAACAACACCTGGGCCTCGCCATAGCCGGCGCTGAGGCGTTCGACCTTGAGGAGCTCAGCCATCGCCATGCTCCCCGAGATAGGCGGCGCGAACGGCTGGATCATTGGCGATCTCGCTCGGCGTACCGTCGGCGAGCAGGCGGCCATTGACCAGCACGGTGATCCGGGTCGCGAAGCGGAAGACGAGGTCCATGTCGTGCTCGATCAGCAGGACCGAGACATCCTCCGGCAGCCCGGCGACCGTCGCCATCAGTTCGCGCCGCTCGGCCTCGGGCACGCCCGCCGCCGGCTCGTCGAGCAGGAGCACGCTCGGCCTCGCGGCGAAGGCGGCGGCGATCTCGATCTGGCGCTGCTTGCCATAGGGCAAGGTCGCGATGCGCTCGTCCATGATGTCGTCGAGCCTGAAGCGCGCGAGGATCTCGGCCGTCTCGGCGACGAGCTCGGCGTCACGGTCGAGCGCGCGCAAGGGCCGCCGGCCGCGGCCGAGCCGCTCCGAGGTGACGAGCGCGATCATCTCGACCGGCGTCATCGTCGCAAAGAGCTGGTTGATCTGGAAGGTCCGCGCCAGCCCGCGCCCGACCCGGGTCTCGCGCGGCAGAGCGGTGATGTCCTCGCCCATCAATTCGACCCGGCCGGAGCTCGGCCGCAGCACCCCGGTGAGTTGGTTGACAAAGGTGGTCTTGCCGGCGCCATTCGGGCCGATCAGCGCATGGCGCGCGCCCTTCGCCAGTGTGAAGTCGACATGGTCGGTCGCGGTGATGCCGCCGAAGCTCTTGCACAGGTCGAAGGTCTGGAGCGCGACGCTCATGTCGGCGACCTCCGGCCGAAGCGCGTGATCCGGCTCACCACTGCCTTGATGCCGCCGTGGATCAGCTCGCGGCCGCCGAGGACGAACAGGACAAGGAACAGCCCGATCCAGAACATCCAGTATTGCGGCGTGAAGCTGGCGATCACGTCCTGCAGTAATTTGAAGGCAACCGCGCCGATCAGGCCGCCATAGAGATAGCCGGCGCCGCCGATGATCAGCACCAGCATCAGATCGGCCGAGCGATGGAAGGCGAGCACGTCGAGCGAGACGAATTGCGTGGTCTGGGCGAGCAGCGCCCCGGCCGCGCCGGCATAGGCCGCCGCCAGCGTATAGACCGCGACCAGCCGCCAGTGCAGCGGCACGCCGGACGCGGAAGCGCGCAGCGGGTTGTCGCGGATCGCTCGCAAAGACAGGCCGAACGGTGAGCCGACGATGCGCCGCGCCAGCACGAACAGCACGAACAGCACGGCGAGCGAATAGAGATAGGCGACGCTGCCGAAGATATCGAACTCGAACAGGCCGAGCACCGGCCCCATCATGATGCCCTGCAGGCCGTCGGCGCCACCAGTGAGCCACCCCAGTGAGTTCGCCAGCTCCCCCAGGATCAGCGCGACACCGAGCGTCACCATCAGGCGCGTCAGGTCGCTGCCGCGCAGGATCAGCGGGCTGGTGAGCAGACCGAGCAGGCCAGCGGCGCCCATCCCGACGGCGAGACCCGCCAGCGGATCGGCGCTGGCATGCTTGGCGAAGAGCCCGGCGGCATAGGCGCCGAAGCCGAAGAAGGCGGCATGCCCCAACGAGACGATGCCGGCATAGCCGAGGATCAGGTCGAGCGAGAGCGCGAACAGCCCGAGGATCGCGATCTCGTTGAGGATCAGCAGCTGGCGCGGCAGCAGGAAGAAGGCCGCCAGTGCCAGGATCCAGAACACGATCTCGGCCGGATGCCAGCGCCGTGCGCCATAAAGCGAGCGCCGGACGCGCGCCTCGATGCTGTCGGCCTTCATGCCCGGCTCCTCGCGAAGAGCCCGTGCGGCCTTGTGATCAGCAGGACGACCATCAGCGCGTAGATGATGAAGGCGCCGAGCTGCGGCACCAGGTACTTGCCGCCGACATCGGCGACCCCGAGCAGCATCGCCGCGAAGAACGGGCCCGAGATGGTCGAGGTGCCGCCGACGGTCACGACGATCAGGAAGTAGATCATGAACTTCAGCGGGAAGGTCGGGTCGAGCCCCATCAATTCAATGCCGAGCGCGCCGCCGAGGCCGGCAAGGCCGGAACCAAACGCAAAGGTCAGCGCGAACAGGCGGTTGACCGGGATGCCAAGCCCGCGTGCCACCCTGGTATCGTCGACCGCGGCGCGCAGCCGGCTGCCGAAGCGGGTGCGGGTGAAGGCCCATTGCATCGCAAAGGCCAACACGCCGCAGAGCACGATGATGAAGAGCCGGTAGCGGCCGATGCCGATCCCGACGACGTCGAAGCGCCCGCTCAGCCAGGCCGGCAGCTGCACGAATTGCTGGCTCGAGCCCATCAGGTAATCGGCACCGGCGACGGCCATGAACACCAGCCCGATCGAGAACATCACCTGGTCGAGATGGCTCTTGGCGTACATCGGCCGGTAGACCAGCCGCTCCAGCACCAAGCCCGCGAGCGCGGCGGCGAGGAAGGCGGCCGGCAGCGCCCACAGGAACGGCAGGCCGAGCCGCTGCATCGCCAGCACGGTGACATAGCCGCCGAACATGGCGAAGGCGCCATGGGCGAGGTTGACGAAGTTCATCAACCCCATGGTCACGGACAACCCACAGGCCAGCACGAACAGGATCATGCCGTAGGCGACACCGTCGAACAGGATGGTGAGCACGTCGGGTCCGCCCTGGCCGACTTACTTCTTCGCCTTGGTCGGATCCTTGACGTTGGGAATCGTCTCGAACTCCTGATTCCAGAGCTCGCCGTTCACGCGTTCGACCTTGCGGATATAGACGTTCTGGATGATGTCGCGCGTCTCGGGATCGATCGAGATCGGCCCGCGCGGGCTCGTCCAGCTCATCCCCTTCATCGCGTCGACCAGCGCCTGCCCGCCCTCGCCCTTGGTCTTCTTCAGGCCCTCGTAGAGCGCATGCATGCCGTCATAGCCGCCGACCGCCATGAAGTTCGGGCGCATGCCGGGATTGGCCTTCTTGAAACCCTCGACGAAGGCCTTGTTCTCCGGGCTGTCATGCGAGGCAGAATAGTGCTGGGCGGTGATGACGCCGAGCGCGATGTCACCCATGCCGTTGAGGATGTCATCATCGGTGAGGTCGCCGGTGCCGATCAGCTTGATGCCGCTCTTGTCGAGGCCGCGCTCGACGAACTGCTTCATGAACTGGGCGCCGACGCCGGACGGCACGAAGACCAGCAGCGCCTCCGGCTTGGCGTCGGCGACGCGCTGCAGGAAGGGCGAGAAGTCCGGGTTCTGCAGGGGCACGCGGATGTTCTCGACCTGGCCGCCACCGGCCTTGAACGCCTCGGAGAACGAGCTCTCGACATCATGGCCCGGGCCGTAATCAGAAACGATGGTGATGACGCGCTTGGTGCCCTGCTTGGCGATCCAGGTGCCGAACGGCGAGCCGATCTGCGGCACGACCTGGCTGGTGCGCACGATGAAGGGCGAGCGCTCGGTGATGATCCCGGTCGCCGCCGCCATCACCACCATCGGCGTCTTCGCCTGCGTCGCCAGCGGCGCGGTCGCGAGCGCCAGCGGCGTCAGGCCGAAGCCGGCGATCGCGGTGACCTTGTCGTTGACGATCAGCTCCTGCGCGATGCGGCGGGTGACGTCGGCCGTGCCGGTGTCGTCCTTGACGATGAGCTCGACCTTCTTGCCGGCAACGGTCGCGCCCTTCTCCTGGATGTAGAGATTGGCCGCCGCGGCGATCTGCCGGCCGGTCGAGGCGAAGGGGCCAGTCATCGGCAGGGTCAGGCCGATCTTGACCGCGTCCTGCGCCAGAGCCGCGCCGCTGACCGAGGCGGCCAGAGCAAGGCCGAGCATTCCTTTGAGAACCGTCCTGCGAATGGTCATGTCGTTCCTCCCGAGAGTTGTGCCGATCCCCTTGCCGGGGCTTTCGTTGGATTATTCGCTGTCGTCGTCGCGATAGGTAAGGCCAGCTTTGGCGAGGCCGTCGCGCATAGCGTACATGTCCAGCCCGAGTTCACCAGCAGCCAGTCGTCTACGCTTTTCGTCTTCATTTGCCTCGCGCTTGCGGCCGGCGGCTGCGACCGCATCGGCATCGCGCCGCGGCACCGCCACCACCCCGTCATCGTCGGCGACGATCACGTCGCCGGGATGGATCAGCGCCCCTGCGCAGACCACCGGCACATTGACCGAGCCTAGCGTCGCCTTGACCGTGCCTTTGGCCGAGATCGCCCGCGACCAGACCGGGAAGCCCATCTCGGTCAGCGTGCGCACATCGCGGACGCCGGCATCGATGACGAGGCCGATGCCGCCGCGCGCCTTCAGCGAGGTCGCCAGCAGGTCGCCGAACATGCCGTCGGTATTGTCGGTCGTGCAGGCGACGACGAGCACGTCGCCCGGCTGCACCTGCTCGATCGCGACATGGATCATCCAGTTGTCGCCGGGCTGGGCCAGCACCGTCACCGCCCCGCCGGCGATCTGCGCACCGGCATAGATCGGCCGCATATAGGGCTTCAGCAGGCCGCTCCGGCCCATCGCCTCATGGGTGGTGGAGACTCCGAGCGCGGCGAGGTCGGCCATCGCGGCGGCGGAAGCCCGCTTCTTCGTACGGACGACGACGGGGTTCATGCCAGCGTCTCCAGCGCTTCCGGGAAGAGGCGCTGATAGGCCTCGCCATAGGTCATCGGCTTGCCGGAGTTGCGGCCGCCCTGCATGCCGCGGTTCAGCGCGACGCGGGTGTAATACTCCCAGAGGTGCTTCTGCGCCGCGAGGATCTCGAACGCCCGGCGCTTCTGCTCCCAGACCTCGTCGATGTTGAGGATGACGTTCGGCTTGAAATTGCACTGCTCGGGCTGGTGCGGCTCGAACAGGAAGACCGGCGGGGCGGCATAGGCGCGGCTGGGATCGGGCTTGTGGCCGGCCGCCTGCGCGATGATGCGGGCCTCCTGGGCGAAGCGCGTCGCCTCCGGATGGTCGACATTGTAGGGGTCTTCGAGCGCGTGGGTCAGCACGAAGCTCGGGTTCATCTCGTGGAAGATGTCGATGGCTCGCTCCAGCATCGGCTCGGTGGTGCGCAGCGGATAGTCGCCGGCATCCATGAACTCGATCTCGGCGCCGAGCGCCGCTGCAGCAGCTTCCGCTTCCTCGCGGCGCTGCGCCTTGACCTCCGCCATCTGCACGCCCGCCTTCTTCCAGGCGAACTGGCTCTCGCCGCGCTCGCCATAGGACAGACAGAGGATCTTGACGCGCATGCCGCGTTTGGCATGCAGCGCGATCGCGCCGCCGGCGCGCCAGACGAAATCGCCGGGATGGGCGGTGATCACCAGGCCTGTCTTCTGGGCGCTCATGGCATGCGCTCCTCTTGCACTCTATCGGCCGGCACGAAGGCCTGCCCTGCCATCAGGATGCGGGCGGTGCGCAGCAGCCCGGCCCGCTTGACGACCGGCTGTTCTGCGGTTCCACCGACCGTCAGCGTCACCGTGAACTCGCCGGTGGGATGCTCGACGGAAAGCGTCCGCTCGCGTGCTTCGGGCATCACGACGACCGAAGCCGCAGGCGAGCCCGGCAAGACGGCGGCGGTGGCGACCGTCACGGCTGCGAAGACGCCGATCGAGGCATGGCATTCATGCGGGATGAAACTGCGGGTCGAGATCGCCCCGCCGGCCTGCGGCGGCGCGACCAGCGCGATCTTCGGCACGACCTTCCTGGCGACGTCGCCGAGATTCATCAGCGGTCCAGCGGCAATCCGGATGGCCTCGATCCGGGCCTTGAGCTCGGTATCCTCGTTGAGCTGGTCGCGCGGCTCATAGCCGGTGCGCCCGACATCGGCGGCGCGCATGACGATCACCGGCATGCCGTTGTCGATCAGCGTGCAGGGCACGCCCTCGATCACGTCGACGACATTGCCGGTCGGCAATAGCGCGCCGCAGACCGAGCCCTCGGCATCGAGGAAGCCGATATCGATCGGCGCCGAGGTGCCCGGCACGCCGTCGATGCGCGCAGTTCCGTCCGCGCTCGCCTGCCCGTCCGGCGTATCCATGGTGAGATCAGCGATCGTGCCGGTGTTGATCGTCCGGACTCGCACTGTCGTGCGCGCGCCGCTTGCCTTCACCAGGCCGCGGGCCAGCGCGAACGGCCCGATCCCCGCGAGGATGTTGCCGCAGTTCGGCGTCGTGTCGACCGAAGCCGTTTCGACGCCGACCTGCGCGAACAGGAAGTCGATATCGCAGCCGGGCTCGTCCGAGGCCGAGACGATCGCGACCTTGCTGGTCAGGGGATGAGCGCCTCCGAGCCCATCGACCTGGCGCTTGTCGGGCGAGCCCATCACCGCGAGCAGGACAGCGTCGCGCGCCGCGACATCCGACGGCAGATCGTCACGCAGGAAATAGGCGCCTTTGGAGGTGCCGCCGCGGATCAGCATGCAGGGGATGGCGAGCTGGCCCATCGCGCTATTCCGCCGCCTTGATACCGGCACGGGTGATGACATCGCGCCAGAGCGCGAGCTCCGAGGCGATCAGCTTGCCGAACCCTTCCGGCGTCTCCGGCCGGGCGATGGCGCCGTCCTTGGCCAGGGCCGCAGCGAAGTCGGGCTGACCGAGCAGCGCATTGATCTCGCGGTTGAGCCGCTCGACGATCGGGCGCGGCGTGCGCGCCGGCGCGACGATCCCGTACCATTGCACCGCCTCGAAATCCGGCAGGCCGCTCTCGGACAGCGTCGGCAGATCGGGCGCGAAGCCGACGCGCTCGCGCGCGGCGACGCCGAGCACCCGGAGCTGGCCACCTTCGGCCAAAGGCAGCACAGCCGGCCCGCCGGTCAGTGTGAACTGGATATTGCCGGCGACGAGATCGTTCACCGAGGGCGCGGTGCCGCGATAGGGCACATGCGTCGCCTCGATGCCGGCGCGATGGCAGAAATAGGCGGTGGCGATATGGGCGGCGCTGCCCTGTCCGCCGGATGAGTAGTTCAGCTTGCCAGGGTTCGCCTTGGCATAGGCGATGAACTCCGCCAGCGTCTTGGCCGGCAGCTTCGGATTGATCGCCAGGATGTTCGGCAGCATGGCGACGAGCGCGACCGGCTGGAAATCCTTGACCGGGTCGTAGGGCACATAGGCGTAGAGCGAGGGCGCGAAGGCCAGCGTGCCGATATGCCCCATCATCAGCGTATGGCCGTCGGGCTCGGACCTGGCGACCTGGCGCGAGGCCGTCATGCCGCCGGCGCCCGGCCGGTTCTCGATCACGAAACCCTTGCTCGGGATGATCTGCTCGAGCTTGGCGGCGATCACCCGCGCCAGCACGTCGGTGCTGCCGCCGGGCGTGAACGGCACGACGATCCGGATCAATTGGCTCGGCCAGCCCTGCTGGGCCAGAGCAGGCGCCGCTGCGGTGAAGCCCGCCAGTCCGAGACCCTGCAGCACGAGGCGACGATCGAGCATCATCATGCGTTTCCCTTGCGCCGCGCGCCGCGCTGCTGGGCATCGGCGATCGCGCCGGCGAGCCCGGGATGGAAACCGGCCGCCGCCAGCATCTCGGCCGCCTCGCGCATCTCGGCCGAGCGGCGCACGCCATGGGTCGCGACGCGCTCGCGCATGTCGGCGGCGAGCGCGTGGAAATCGATGGAGGGGAAAGTCGCATTGAGGCTGGCGAAGACCGGGTCCTTCACGTCCCAGGCCTCGCAGGCGGCGGCGCAATCGACCATCAGCACCTCCAGCCCCTTGATCACGATCGAGCGGCAGAGCTTCATCGCCGAGGCCCGGCCATAGACCTCGGAGACCGGCGTCAGGTTCATGCCGAGTCCGTTGAGCGCCTCGGACGCGGCCTGCGCCTTTGGCCCTCCGGAGAGGATCGCGACCTTGAGGCCGGGCTTCAGCACCGGCGCCATCACCGCGGCTTCGAGATAGTCGGCTCCGCTTGCAATGACAGCTTCGGCCGCCCGCTGCTTGGTCGAGGGGGCGGCCGAGTTGACGTCGACGAAGACCTGGCCCGGCTTCAGCCAAGCGGAGGCCTCGTTCGCCACCGCCTCGGCGCGATCGGCAGTGACGGCCGAGAAAACGAAGGCCGCACCCGCGCAGGCGTCCTGCGCCGAGGAAGCGCGGGTGACGCCGAGTTCTTGCGCTGCCGTCTCCAAACGGCTGCCGGCCTCGCTGCCGAACAGGAGATCATAGGCACGAATGGCGACGCCTTCATTGGCGAGCAGGCCGCGCGAAAAGGTCTGGCCGACCTCGCCGAAGCCGATGAAGGCGATCGCTGTCGTGTTGGCGCCTGCCATCGCTGGCTTCTCCTCGCGCGTTTCGTCCCGCCGCGAGGTTCGGCCAAAGCCATTCTGCCATCAAATGATAAGAATGCAGCGATTGATTACTTTTCTTCATCTCGCCGCGGCACGATGCTGCGCTTCAGCGCCTGGCTCAGCAGCGCGATCAGGTCGCGCGTCACCGGGCGCACCGGCACCGACTTGCGGGTGATGATGCCGAGCGTGCGAGACACCGCCGGCGAACGCAAGGGAATGGCGACGAGCTCACCGGCGTCGACGACATCGAGCGAAAGCTGCGGCACCACGGCATAACCGATGCGCGAGCGCACCAGGCTGACCGCGGTGACGACGCGCTGGACCTCGTAGCGCCAGGTCAGGCTCTCGCGCCTTGCGCCGAGCACATCGTCGATCAGGATGCGGTTGCCGGTCTCGGCGCTAATCCTGACCAGCGGTTCGTCCTGCAATTGCGCCCAGGTCAGCGAAGCCGCCTGCGCCAGCGGCATCGCGCGGTGGCTGACCAGCACGAAGGGCTCCTTGACCACCGGCTTCAGCTCGAGGTCCCAGCGATTGGCGGCGACGATGGTGACGCCGAACTCGGCCTCGCCCGACTGGACCTTGTCGGCGATCTCGGAGGCCGAATTGTCGTGGATCCTGACGCCGACGCCGGGATGGCGCGCAGCGAAGGCGGCGATCACGCCCGGCATGCAATGGGCCGCCACCGTCGGCAGGCAGCCGAGCGAGACCTGTTCGTCACCTTCGCGCAGATCGACCCTGACCTCGTTGATGGCGAAGCCGAGGTCCTCGAAGATGCGCCGCGCCCGCGGCAGCAACGTGGTGCCGGCTGCGGTCAGAGAGACCTGCCGGGTGGTGCGCAGAAAGAGCGGCGTGCCCAGCGACTCCTCGAGCTTGCGGATACGGTGGCTGAGCGCCGTCTGCGACAAGTTGAGATGCGAGGCCGCCGCGCGGAAGCTGCCGCGCTCGGCGATGCTGACAAAGGCCTGCAGTCCAAGGACGTCAACCCTCATCGGGCCGCCCTCCCAGTTCCGGAGATGAGGTCGGCGAGCCGGACCAGCTCGGCCAGCGTCGCGGCCCCCAGCTTGCGCATCACCTGGCCGCGATGAACCTTGATCGTCACCTCGCTCAGGCCGAGATCGGCCGCGATCTGCTTGTTGAGCCGCCCTTGCGCGACGAAGGCGAGCACCTCCTTCTCCCGGACCGTCAGCGTCGCAAAGCGCTCTTTCAGTTCGGCGAGTGCCGCCTCGTCCCGGCGCCTCGCCTCGTCCTTCTCGATCGCCACGCGCACGGCGTCGAGCAGGTCCTGCTCGCGGAACGGTTTCAGCAGGAACTCGACCGCGCCAGCCTTGATCGCCCGCACCGCCATCGGCACGTCGCCATGGCCGGTGAGGAAGACGATCGGGATCGGATCGTTCAGCGCGGCGAGCTCGGCCTGGAAATCCATGCCGCTCGGGCCGGGCATCCTGACATCGAGGACGAGGCAGGACGGGGTGCCAGGCCGCCGGGCCAGCGCGAACTCCCGCACCGACGCGAAACAGGTCACAGCATAGCCGACCGAGCGGAGCAGGCTGTCGAGCCCCTCGCGCACGGAGACATCATCATCGACGACGAAGACGGTCGCTGCCTGCCTATCCATGCTGCCGTTCCACTGAGGCGCCGGCAACCGGCAAGGTGAAGCCGAAGACCATGCCACGCGGATGATTGGCGGCGGCATAGATCGTCCCGCCATGCGCCTCGACGATCGAGCGGCTGATCGCCAGGCCCATGCCCATCCCGCCCGGCTTGGTCGAGTGGAAGGCCTCGAACACCTGCTCGATCGCAGCCGGCGGCAGGCTGACACCGGTGTCGCGCACGCTTACCGTGATCGTGCGGCCATCGCTGGCGGCGCCGACCAGCAGATCACGCGGCCCTGTCTCCAGCCCGCCCATCGCCTCGGCTGCGTTGATCACCAGGTTGAGCACCACCTGCTGGAGCTGGACCTTATCGCCGAGCAGCTGCGGCAGGTCATCGGCAAGGTCAGTCTGGAGCACCACGCGGCTCCTCCGCAATTCTCCGCGGGTCAGGGCCAGGACCTCCTCGATCAGCACGCCCAGTTCGAGCCTGTTGCGAGAAGGCGGGGCCTTAGCCACGAGGTTGCGCACGCGGCCGATCACCTCACCCGCGCGATCGGCATCGGCAACGACGCGTTCCAACGCTCGCCGAACCTCACCGGCATCCGGCGGCGTCGCCGCGAGCCAGCGCAGGGCGGCATGACCGCTGGCAACGATCCCGGCGAGCGGCTGGCTGACCTCATGCGCAATCGAAGCTGTCAATTCGCCCATGGTGGTGACGCGTGCCATATGCGCCAATTCGGCCTGTGTCTGGCGGACGCGCGCCTCGGCAGCCTCGATCTGCAGGGCCAGATAGGTGGTCGCGCCAATGGCAATCAGGCTGAGCGCTCCGTTCACCAGCCCGGTCTCATGAATCCCCCGCGGCGTCAGCAGATAGCTCAGCACCGTCAGGACGGCGCTGGCCGCGCCAAACCAGATGACGGTGGCGGGCCGATCGAACCTGGCCGAGATCAGGATCACCGCGACATAGAGGACGGCGACCGCGATCTCCAGATTGGTGAAGGTATCGGCTACGAAAATCGCCGCCATCGCCACGATCAGGCCGAGCCAGAGCCATGGTCTTTCGATGCGCATACGCTCGCGATCGCGCATCATGCCTTAGCCCTTCGCCGGCTCATCCGTCGCCGGCCCAGACAAGACAGGCCGAGGCCGCTCTGTCCAGCCCCGGTGTCAACTCGGATTATCCAGCGTGAACAGGTCGGCATCCTCGTCATAGGCGAAGTATTCGCCATAGCGGGCCCAGTTCGTCACTGCCTTCAGCGTCGTCGCGGCATAGTCCTCCGACATGTGGTCCTCGAGCTCGTCGCGGAAGCGCGGAGCGGGCGCCTTGTGGCTGGAGCGCTCGTCGAGTACGCGCCGGATATGGGCGGCAAGCGGCACATAGGTCGCGAGCTGCTGGGCGAAGAGACGCTTGCGTCCATCGACATCGGCGTCGGCGAAGCGCAGTCCGGCAGCAGTCAGCCTGATGTCGCCGCCTTCGAGATCGGCGAGCCGCAGCAGCTGCAGCGTCTCGGCCACCGGGAAGAGATCGTCGATCTCCAGATGCAGCTCGGCCGCAAGCGGCGGCAGGTCGGCCTCGCCCCTATAGGGCGCGCCCGCGATCGTCTCGATCAACCCCGCCATCAGATTGGTCGAAACCCGCGGCAGCGCCATGGCGATGCCGGTGCCGGGGAAGACGCCGTCGCGCGCCGGCGTACCGGCCTTCGCGGTCATCCGGGCATAGATGTCCTCGACCAAGGTACGGAAGGCCGGATCGATGCGGCCACGCGGCTGCGGCAGCTCGACCTTCAGCTCGGCGATGACCCGGCCGGGATTGGAGCCGAAGATCAGGATGCGGTCGCACATCAACACCGCTTCCTCGATATTGTGCGTCACCATCAGGATCGCCTCGATCGGCATCCTGCCCTCGCACCAGAGGTCGAGCAGGTCGGTGCGTAGCGTCTCGGCGGTGAGCACGTCGAGCGCCGAGAACGGCTCGTCCATCAGCAGGACCTTGGGATGCACCACGAGTGCACGCGCCAGCCCGACGCGCTGGCGCATGCCGCCGGAAAGCTCCTTCGGATAGGCACTCTCGAAGCCGTCGAGGCCGATCAGGTCGATTGCGGCGAGCGCGCGCTTGCGCCGCTCGGCCGGCGCGACGCCCTGCGCCTCCAGCCCGAGCTCGACATTCTCCAGCACGCTCAGCCAGGGGAACAGCGCAAAGCTCTGGAACACCACGGCGACGCCCGAGTTCGGCCCGGTCACCGTCCGCCCCTCGAAGGTGACGGTGCCGCCGCTCGGCTGGATCAGCCCGGCGATCGCCCGCAGCAGCGTCGACTTGCCCGAGCCGGAGCGGCCGAGCAGGCCGACGATCTCGCCGGGCCGGAGCTCGACATCGACCTTGTCGAGCACGACGAGCGAGCCGGCCGCACCCTTGTCATAGCTCTGGCAGACCTGATTGGCACTGACGAGCGGAGTGGCCTTCTCGGCCTTGAAGTCGCGGGTCGCGATGATCTCGTTCATGGCGGAATCCTCCTGCGAAAAGGGTCAGTCGAGGCGCATCCGGCGTTCCGCCATCACATAAAGCGGGCGCCAGAGCAGGCGGTTGAAGAGCGTGACGAAGAGCGACATGACGGCGATGCCGAGCACGACGCGTGGGAAGTCGCCGGCCTCGGTCGCATTGGCGATGTAGGCGCCGAGGCCATAGGCTTCGAGCTTGGTGTCGCCCCAGCTCGCGACTTCGGCGACGATGCTGGCGTTCCAGGAGCCGCCGGACGCGGTCAGTGCGCCGGTGACGTAATAGGGGAAGATCCCCGGCAGCATGACGCGCCGGCACCAGGTCCACGAGCGCAGCTGGTAGACGCTAGCCGCCTCGCGCAGATCGGTCGGGAAGGCGCTTGCGCCGGCGATGACGTTGAACAGGATGTACCACTGCGTGCCGAGCACCATCAGCGGCGAGAGCCAGATGTCGGGGCTGGCGCCGGTCGCGACGATGGCGATGACCGCGAAGGGGAACAGCACGTTCGCCGGGAAAGCGGCGAGGAACTGCGCCACCGGCTGAACGCGCTCCGCGACGGCCGGGCGCAGGCCGATCCAGACGCCGACCGGGATCCAGATCACGCTGGCGACGGCGATCAGCAGGGTGACGCGCAGCAGGGTGACGAGGCCGCGTGCCAGCGCGTCCCAGGCATCGGACCAGGACAGGCTCTGCCCGAGATAGGCGATGGCGGTCCACATCGCCCAGAGGCCGAGCGCGAGGACCAGCGCGAGCCAGGCCCGGTCGAGCGCCTTGCTGGCCCCCGCACTGACCTCACGGCGCACAGGCGGCGCATTGCGGACGCGCACCAGCAGCAGCCGGCCGCCCAGCCAGACGAGCGGAGCCGTCAGGCGCTTGAGCAGGCGGGTGCGCCGGGCGAGCGCATGCACCCAGGAGCGCGGCTTCTGCTGGCCGGCGGTCTGCTCGAAGCGGAACTTGTCGGCCCAGGCGACGATCGGCCGGAACAGCAGCTGGTCGTAGAGGCCGATCACGATCGCCATCGCCAGCACCGCCCAGGCCACGGCGGCGAAATTCTGTTCCTTGATCGCGAGCGCCAGCCAGGAGCCCAGGCCCGGCAACTGCACGGTAGTGTCGCCGACGGTGATCGCCTCGGAGGCGACGACGAAGAACCAGCCGCCGGACATCGACATCATCGTATTCCAGACCAGGCCCGGCATGGCGAAGGGCGCCTCCAGCCGCCAGAAGCGCTGCCAGGAGGACAGGCCGAAGCTGCGGCTGACCTCGTCGAGATCGCCAGGCACGGTGCGCAGCGACTGGTAGAAGAAGAAGGCCATGTTCCAGGCCTGGCTGGTGAAGATCGCGAAGATCGAGGCGCATTCGGCGCCGAGCTGGCTGCTTGGGAACAGCCCCATGAAGAAGGTGACGGTGAAGGTCAGGAAGCCGAGCACCGGCACCGATTGGAGGATATCGAGCGCCGGGATGATCACCATCTCGGCGCGCCGGCTCTTGGCCGCCAGCGTCGCGATGGTGAAGGTGAAGACGAGCGAGGCGATGATCGCCGCGAACATCCGCATGGTCGTGCGCAGCGCGTAGTCCGGCAGCAGCGCCGGATCGAGCACGACCGGCTCGCTGGCGAGGCCGGAGAGCGGGGCGCGCATCGCCGCCGCGCCGTGCAGCGCGAGGACGGCGAGCGCGGCCAGCAATGCGAAAGCCGCGAGGTCATAGAGATTGGGCAGGACGCGATTGCGCGCCAGGGTGGCGAGCGCGCTGCGCCCGGCGTCACGGTTCGTTGCGAACACCATTGGAACCTCGGCGGAAAGGCGATGGCCGCGACCGGCGGCCGAACTTGCGGGCTGAGCGGTGAGGTCAGGCGGCACGCCTGCGCGATGAGCGGCGACTGCCGTCCTCGTCGCGGCACTCGCTACCCTCGCTGCCCCAGCGGCATTCCAGGCGCCCGTCGGCCGCACTGATGCGCCATTCGGCGAACAGAATCCGCCGCTTCGGCATAGCCGCGCGCGGAAGCGTGCGGTTGCTCTGGCGAAAGCCGGGCCATGCCGGCGCCTGCACAGAGGCGGTTACAGAATGCCGAAATGCGACGACGTTGTTCATGGCCCACCTCTCCGATCCCGGTGGGGCCGTCCGACGCGCGGACGGGCGCACACGACGACGCGCGCCGCAGCGATTGCTGCACACGATCGATCGTCATGGCCACGTCCCTGCGACGGAAAGCCGGCTGCTGCGAAAGGTCTCGCGATCAGCGCCGCGAAGACACGGCCTCTCTGCGCCTCAAGACGATGGCGATCAATCGGACGATGGGATCGCGGCCGATACCTTGGTATAGCGCCGCCAGCGCCCCATGCGGCGGGCCTGGTTCAGTCGGCGCGGCCCCGCGCCTCGACCGGCCATTGCGCGACGAGGTCGGCGCCGCGGACGACGTGCAGGATGTCGTGCAGATTGATCGTCGGGTCGCAATGCGGGACCGTGCATTCGACGACCGTCCCGATCGGCAACGCGGCCTGCCCGTCCGACGGCAGGATGCGGCCGAACTCGTCACCGCACCATTCGATCCGCCCGACCAGTTCGCCGCCGAGGAAGACGCGCGGCGGCGGGCCGTCGAGCGCAAAGCTCTTGCTGCCGCCATCGGTGATGGCGAAGCCGAGCGAGCTGTGGCCGATCACGGTAACGGCGATGCGCAGCGCGGGCTTGAACTCCGGCCCGCCCCTGCCATGCATGTCGACACTGCCATAGGCCTCGTCCATGAAGACATAGGAGCCGGCCTGGATCTCGGTCAGCAGCCTGTCCTCACCGTCGAGGAGATGGCTGCCGGTACCGCCGCCCGAGACGATCTCCGGCGCGAAGCCAGCCTGACGCAGCGCCTCGATCATCGAGGCCAGCAGCCGGCCCATCTCCTGATTGGCGGCACGGCGCGCGGCGAAATCGTCGATATGCTGGACGCGGCCCTGATAGGCCTGCACGCCGCAATAGCGCAGCCCATCCAGCCCGGAGACCAGCCGCGCCAACTCGACAGCCTCGGCCGGCGTCGCGACGCCGCTGCGCTTCAGCCCGACATCGAGATCGACCAGCACGTCGAAGACCCTACCGTGTCGCTGTGCCGAATCGGCATAGGCAGCCGCCAGATCGGCCCGGTCGACCACGACACCGATACGCCCACCGGCCGCCGCAGCGCGCGCCAGCGCATCGATCTTCACTGGGCTGGCGATCGGGGCGCTGAGCAGGAGATCGCGGACGCCGCCCTCGAACAGCGCCAGCAATTCGCCCGGCTTGGCGCAGCAATTGCCGAGCGCTCCCGCAGCCATCTGCCGGCGGGTGATCTCGGCGCATTTGTGCGATTTCGCATGCGGCCTGAGATTGAGCCCGGCCTTGCGGCAGGTCTGCGCCATCAGCGCGACATTGTGCTCGAACAGATCGAGATCGAGCACGGCTGCCGGCGTCTCCAGGCGCGCCCGGCTGCCAGGAACGCCGACGAGCTGTTCGTTGAGGGCAGCCGCACCGAACAGGGGCGTGGTCATCTCCTCGCCTCCGCAAGCGCAGTGCGTCGGCGGATCGTCGCGTCGCGATCGATGCTCACGCCGTCGGCGGCGAAAACCACGCCATAGTCGCGTGCGGCGCCCTCCGCCGTGACCTTGCCCTCGCGCAGATCACCCTGGATGCGGATCGGATCACGCTTCAGCGCATCGCCATAGCCGCCACCGCCGGCCCCGATCAGGCGAAAGACATCGCCGGCGTGGGCGTTGAAGCTCTCCATCGGCATGGTCGGCAGGACCTGCTGCGTGCCGTCGGCCCGGATGAGGATGTGGGCGGACGGAGCACCGGGGCTGCCGCCCTCGAAGCCGAAGGGCGGGTGGTCGCGCCGGTCTCCGCGCAGCACGAAGCGGACCGGCGCCAGGAAGCGGAATTCGCGGATGAGCGACAGCCCGCCGCGGAACTCGCCGGGACCGCCGGTATCCGGCACCAGCCCATAGCGCAGCACCTCGACCGGCATGTCGGCCTCGATCATCTCGACCGGCTGGTTGGAGAGGTTTGCAGCAGGATTGGAGATGCCCTCGATGCCGTCCTTGCCGGCGCGGGCGCCCCAGGTGCCGACCACCATCTCGTTGAGCACGAAGGACCGCCCCTCATGCGTGCCGCCGGCGGCGAGCAGATAGGGGCCACCCTCGGAGCCACCCATGGCCCGTTCGGGCACGATCTGCGCGAGCGCCTGCATGATCGCATCGAAGACGCGGTAGCCGACGACGCCGCGTGCGCCGCAGGCGGCCGGATAGCGCGGATTGACCAGGCAGCCCTCGGGCGCCCTGACCGTGATCGGCCTGAGATAGCCCTCGCAATTGGGGATATCCTGTTGGGACAGGCAGCGGATCGCGCAGAAGGAGGCCGATTCCGGCAGCGAGATCGGGCAGTTGATCGAGGCGGCGACCTGATCGGCGGTGCCGGTAAAATCGATGTCGATCGTGTCGTCGGCAACGGTGACTGTCGCAACGATCGGCAGAGGCTCAGGGTTCTCGCCGACGCCGTCGATATAGTCGGTGGCGCGATAGACGCCGTTCGGCAAGGCCCGGATGACGTCGCGCATCATCGCCTCGGCATGGTCGTGCAGCGCCTCGATATAGGCGTCGAGCTCCCGCGCGCCATAGCGGCCGATCAGGGTCTTCAGCCCCTCCTCGGCGACATTGCAGGCGGCGATCTGGGCGCGGATGTCGCCGAGCACCTCGACGGGGGAGCGCGTGTTCGCCTCGAGGATGCGGAAGACCGCTTCGACGGGTTCGCCGGCCTCGTAGAGCTTGAGCAGCGGGATACGCAGGCCTTCCTGCTGGATCTCGGTCGCGTAGATCGCGACCGAGCCCGGCACGATACCGCCGAGATCGTTGTGATGAGCCACCGTCGCGGCGAACCCTGAGAGCCGGCCGTCGACGAAGATCGGCTTCAGGATGTAGATGTCCGGCAGGTGCTGGCCGCCGGAGCCATAGGGATCGTTGGCGATCAGCACATCGCCTTGTTTCAGCGCGTCGCCATAGCGCTCCCTGACGAAGCCCATGATCCGCGGGAAGGAGCAGAGCTGGATCGGCAGGGTCAGCCCCTGCGCGATCACCCGGCCTTTCGCGTCGCAGAGCGCGGTCGAATAGTCCATGATGTCGCGCACGACGGGCGAATAGGCCGAGCGCATCACGATCAGCGCCATCTCGTCGGCGGTCGAGGCCAGCGCGTTGCGGATCACCTCCAGTGTGATCGGGTCGATCTCGCGCATGCTCATGCGGCCTCCAGGGCGATGTCGATATTGCCGGCCTCGTCGAGCCTGGCGCTCTGGCCGGGGCCGACGACACAGGTGCAGTCGTATTCCTCGATGACGAAGGGACCGCGCCGGGCCGTGGCGTCGAGATCGGCCCGGCCGATCACCGCGATCGAGGCAGCGGGCCCGCTAGCGCCGAAGGAGACAGCCCGGTCGGCCCGGCGCATCGGCGCCTCCGCCGCGAATTGCTGGCCCGGCGCGACGAGCGGCAGGCGCGCCGTCAGGCGGGCATTGACGAGATGGACCGCGTCCTTCTGCGAGCGATGGCCATAGGTGCGCTCATGCTCGCGGTGGAACAGTTCGCCCAGCTCGGCGATGTCGAGGCGCCTCGCCGGCACCGTCAGTTCATAGGCCTGGCCGACATAGCGAAGGTCGGCGGCAAAGCGGAATTCGGCCTGCGCGAGATCGTAGCCTTCGAGCGCGAGGATGCGGCGGGCGTCGGCGCCGAGCTCGGCGAAGAGCTGTTCCAGCCCGGCATCGTCGAGCTCTCCCGCCCGCCGCCGCGACGGCCGCACGAACTCCTGCTCGACATCGGAGCGCAGCAGGCCGAGCGCGCTGAAGACGCCGGCGGCGCGCGGGACGATGACGCGGCGGATGCCGAGCGCGCTCGCGACCTCGGCCGCGACCACCGGGCCATTGCCGCCGAAGGCGACCAAAGTCGCCTGGCGCGGATCGCGGCCGCGATAGGTCGAGACCGCCTTCACCGCCCGCGTCATCGTGGTCACTGCGAGCGTCAGCACGCCGCGCGCCGTCTGCTGCAGGTCGAGGCCGAGCGGGCGGGCGACCTGGTCGTTCAACGCGGCACGGCCGGCATCGGCCTTTAGCGGGAAGCTGCCACCGGCAAGCGCAGTATCGTTGATGTAGCCGAGCGTCAGGAAGGCGTCGGTCAGCGTCGCCTGCTTGCCGCCTAAACCGTAGCAGACCGGGCCGGGCCAAGCCCCGGCGCTCTGCGGGCCGACCGAGACCTGGTTCATCCTGTCGATGGCAACGATGCTGCCGCCGCCGGCGCCGATCTCAGAGACGTCGATGAAGGGCATCTTGATCGGATAGCCGCCGCCTTTGACCAGCTTGCTCGACAGATTGATGCCGGCGCCGACCTCGTATTCGGTGGTGCGGGCCGGCTCGCCATGCTCGATCAGCGCCGCCTTGGCGGTGGTGCCGCCCATGTCGAAGGAGATGATGCTGGGCTCGTCACCGCCTGAGACCAATCGCGCACAGGCGATGACGCCGGCAGCTGGACCGGATTCGACCAGCGACGCCGCGCGCTTCACCGCCGAGCCCAGCCGCATGATGCCGCCGCCGGAATGCATCATCTCGACCTGGCATGTGACGCCGATCGAGGCGAGCCGCGCCGTCAGCGCGCTGGCATAGTTGCGCACGACCGGGCCGATATAGGCGTTCACCACCACGGTCGAGGTACGCTCGTATTCGCGGATCTCCGGCAGGATCTCCGAGCCGCGGCAGATATAGACGCCCTCGCCGAGCTCGGCGCGCAGGATCTCCTCGGCCTCGATCTCGTGTTGCGGATTAGCGTAGGCGTGCAGGAAGCTGATCGCGACGGCTTCGACGCCCTCTTCACGGAAACGCTTTGCCGCCTCTACCACGTCCTCCCGCGAAAGCGGCACGCGCACGGAACCGTCGGGGCCGAGCCGCTCGCGGACCTCGAGCCGTAGGCGCCGCGCGGCCAGCGGCTTCGGCTTGTCGTATTGCAGGTCGTAGAGCACCGGGATGCGCAGGCGGCGCATCTCGAGCACGTCGCGGAAACCGGCAGTGGTCAAAAGTCCGGTGCGGGCGCCCTTGTATTCGAGGATGGCGTTGGTCGCGACCGTGGTCGCGTGGACGATGCCGGTGATGCGGTCGGACGTGGTCTGGTAGTCCTCGATCAGTGCCTTGAGCGCCTGGGCGATGCCGCGGCTGTAGTCGTCCGGCGTCGACGGCACCTTGCGGGTCTCAATCAGCCCGTCGTCGCGCGCGACCACGACATCGGTGAAAGTGCCGCCGATGTCGATGCCGATCCGGTAGCTATGTTGCGCCATGAATGTCTTCCCGGGGTTCTGGAGCGACCGCGTCGGCACGGACAGGCAACGGCGTGCGCCGGCCGGCGAGGCCCTTCGGCACGGCGGCGATGAGGGCTTGGGTGTAGGGATGCTGTGGCCGGTCGAGTATTTCGAGGCACGGCCCCTGCTCGACGATCGCGCCCTTGCGCATCACGACGATGCGGCTGCACAGTGTGCGCACCAGAGCAAGGTCGTGGCTGATGAAGACGAGGGTCAGGCCGAGATCGCGCGTGAGGCGCGACAGGAGATTGATCACCTGCGCCTGCAGCGAGACGTCGAGCGCCGAGACCGGCTCGTCGGCGATCAAGACCTCCGGCTTCATCGCCAGCGCCCGCGCTAGGCCGATGCGCTGACGCTGGCCACCGGAGAGCTCATGCGGCAAACGCGGCCCGATCTCGGGGCCGAGCCCGACCAGCGTCAGCAGATCCGCGATCTCGCTATCGCGCTGCGCCCTGGGCACGCCGAGCAGCGCCAGCGTCTCGCCGAGGCAGCGCGCCACGCTCTTGCGCGGGTTCAACGCGCTGCTCGAATCCTGGAAGACCATCTGCACGCGCCGGCGCCACGGCCCGGCATGGTCGCGCATCAGCTCGCTCATCGACTGGCCGTCGAGCAGCACCTCGCCGGTGGTCGGCCGTGCCAGCCCGACCGCCAGGCCGGCCAGGGTCGACTTGCCCGAGCCGCTCTCGCCGACGATGCCGACGACGTCGCCGCGCATCACGTCGAGGCTGACATCGTCGAGCGCGACGAGCCGGCTGTCGCGCCCCACCAGACGGTCGAGCAGCCCGCCCTGCGGGAAGGATTTGCAGACGCCGCGCAGCGACAGGATCGGGCCGGTCATCGCGGCCTCCAGCAGGCGGTGCGGTGGCCGGCCTCAGTGACAAGCGCCGGCATTTGGCTGGCGCAGGGCTCGGCGGCATCTGGACAGCGCGGCGAAAACGGGCAGCCTGCCGGCAGCCGTCCGAGCCGCGGCGGCGCGCCCTCGATCGCGGTCAGCGGGCCGACCGGGCCGGAGAGACTCGGCACGCAGGCCTTGAGCAGGCTGGTATAGGGATGGCGTGGCGCAAGCTCGATCGCCTCGACCGGCCCGTCCTCGACGACCTTGCCGCCATACATGACGACGACGCGGTCGACGATCTCGGCGACGAGCTGAAGGTTGTGCGAGATGAAGACGACGGCGAGGCCGAGCTCGTGGCGCAGCTCGGCGATCAGGTCGACGATCTGGGCCTGGACGGTGACGTCGAGCGCCGTGGTCGGCTCGTCGGCGATCAGGAGGCGCGGCCGGCAGGCGATCGCCATGGCGATCAGGGCGCGCTGGCGCATGCCGCCTGAGAACTCGTGCGGGTAGGAGGCGAGGCGCCGGCCGGCATCGCGGATGCCGACGCGCTCCAGCGCTTCCGCCGCGATGCGCCGTGCCTCGGCTGCGGAGACGCCGCGATGGGCCCGTACCACGTCGGTGATCTGACGGCCGATGGTCAGCGCCGGATTGAGCGAGCTCTGCGGATCCTGGAAGACCATGGCGATGTCGCGCCCGCGCAGGGCCCGCATGCGCTTCTCGTCGGCGGCGAGCAGGTTCTCGCCGTCGAACACGACGCGGCCGCCGGTGATCCGGGCCGGCGCGCCGAGCAGCCGCATCACCGCGAGCATGCTGAGGCTCTTGCCCGAGCCGGACTCGCCGACGATGCCGACGGCCTCACCCGGCGCGACGCAGAAGTCGATACCGCGCACTGCCTCGATCATGCCGCCATCGGCCGAACGGAACCCGACGCGCAGGCCCTCGACGCTGAGCAGGGCCGGGCTCATGCGACCAGCGTCCTGGCTTCGCTGCGCGGATCGAACAGCTCGCGCACCGCGTCGCCGAGCAGGTTGAAGCCGATCACGGTGAGCGAGATGGCGAGGCCCGGGAAGACCGGCAGCCACCATTCGCCGGAATAGATCGCGCTGCGGGCATCGGAGAGCATGGTGCCCCAGCTCGGCTGCGGCGGCTGCACGCCGAGGCCGACGAAGCTGATCGACGCCTCGATGACGATGCCGATCGCGACCAAGAGCGTGCCCTGCACGATGATCGGCGACAGGCAGTTCGGCAGCACGTCGCCGACGACAATCTGCCAGTGCGAGGCACCCTGCAGGAAGCGGGCGCGGACATAGTCGGCCCCGGCGATGCGCTTGGCGACCGCATAGGTGACGCGGGCGAAGACCGGCGAGAACAGGCAGCCGACGAGGACGACGATCTTGACCTCGTTCGGCAGCAGCAGCGGCCCCACGGGTAGAGGCCCGACGCCGAGGATGCCGACGATGGCGATCGCCCAGACCAGCAGCGGGATCGAGGCGATGCCGTCGACGATGCGCATCACGACCTGCTCGCCGAGCCCGCCCTTGTAGGCGGCGAAGATCCCCGCGGAGACGCCGATCGCTGCGCCGATCAGCACCGCACCGATGCCGACCGAGAGCGAGGCGCGCGCCCCGAACAGGATCCGGCTCAGCACGTCGCGGCCACCCTGGTCCGTACCGAGCCAATGCTGCGCATTGGGCGCGACGAGCCTGTCCTCGATGTTCAGCGCGAGTGGGTCGTAAGGTGCGATCAGCGGCGCGAAGATCGCGGCGAGCACGATCAGGCCGACGATGCCGGCGCCCAGCCATCCGCTCCAGTCGAGGCCATGAAGGGCTTTGCGCAAATCGCTCATGCCGCCGCCCTCTGGCGCGGATCGAGCACGCGGTTGATCAGGTCGGCGCCGAGATTGGCGAAGACGAAGATCGCGGTGAACAGGAAGACGATGCCCTGCAGCAAGAGGAAGTCGCGCTGCGAGATCGCGTTCAGCAAAGCGCGCGACAGCCCGGGAATGTTGAACACCTGCTCGATGATCAGCGCCCAACCGAACATGTAGCCGAAGGATAGCGCCGCGAGATTGACCACCGGCGGCAGCGCGTTGACCAGCGCGTAGAACACGACCTGGCGGGAGGAGAGGCCCATGGCGTGGGCGGTGCGGACATAGTCGCCGCGCAAGCTCTCCTGCAGGCTCGCCTGCGTCATCCGCGCCAGCACGGCGATGTAGTAGACCGCAAGCGAGAGCGAGGGCATCAGGATGCTCTGCAGGTGCAGCTTGAGCCCGGCCGAGAGCGGGACATAGCCTCCGGGCGGCAGCAGGCGCAGATCGACGGCAAGAAAACGGATCAGCACGATGCCGAGCCAGAAGGCCGGGATCGACAGGCCGAGCACTGCGGCGAAGCGGCTGACCCGGTCGAAAGTGCCGCCCGGCTTGAGCGCAGCCAGCACGCCGATGCCGATGCCGAAGACCAGCGCGATCAGGAAGGCGAAGAGCACGATCGACAGCGTCACCGGCAGGGCGCTGACGATGTCGGTCGCGACGTCGCGGCCGGTGACGAAGGATTTGCCGAAATCCCCGCGCAGGATGTCGCCGAGCCAGGCGGCGTATTGCGAGAGGAAGGGTCGATCGAGGCCATGCGCCTGCTCGAACTGCATGATCTGCTCTGCGGTCGCGTCGGTCCCGAGCACGATCCGGGCCGGGGAGCCCGGACCGGAGCGCGTCAGCGCGAACAGCGCGAGGCCGACGAAAAGCAGCGTGCCGATCGAGGAGACGATGCGGCCTGCGACGAGGCGGAGCATGGCGGGCTCGCTTTAGTCCTTGATCCCGTTAGACCTTGACCTCGCCGGGCGCGATGGTCAGGCCCTGATTGACCTTCACATCCTGGAGCGCCTGCCGCCAGAGATTGGAGGCGTGGACATAGCCGAGCACGCCGATCGGCGCGTCGCGGGCGGCGAGCGCCTGCAGCTTGCCGTAGAGCTCCTTGAGCTTGGCTTGGTCGGTCTCGGCGAAGGCGGCCGCGAGCGTCTGGTTGAACTCGGGGTTGTTGTAGCCCGTGCTCTTGGACAGCACCTGCTCCGGCGTCAGGCAGACCTGCATGATGTAGCTCGGCTCGCCCGGCGACATGAAGACCTGCAGCGCCGCCTGGTGCTCGCCGCGGATCGCCTGCTGGATCAGCACCGAGAACTCGTAGACCTTGAGATTGACCTTGATGCCGATCTTGGCGAGCTGCGCCTGCACGAAGATCGCCGCGTCTTTGGTGTCGAGCAAATAGGGCTCGGCCTGGATGCTGAGGTCGAATTCGGCGCCCGTCGCATATTTCGACTTGGCGAGCAGGGCCTTGGCCTTGTCGAGGTCGAAGCCGAGCTCCTTGTCGGCCTCGGCATTGAACCACCAGCCGCGCGCCGGCGCCGGCACCGAGGACGGATCGAGCAGCCCGTAATAGACCTTCTCGCCGATCGTCTTGCGGTCGATCGCAGCGGAGACCGCCTTGCGGAAGTTCACGTCGTCGAAGGGGGCTTTGAGGTTGTTGGTGTACATCAAGAGCGCGCCGCCCAGGGTCGGACGCGAGGCGCCGGTGATGCCCGGCATGGTCTTCAGCCGGTTGAACTCGCGCGGCGGCGGGGCGCTGATCAGGTCGACCTGGCCGGTCAGCAGATAGGCGACGCGGGTCGCGTCCTCCGGGATCATCTTGACGACGAGCCGGTCCCAATGCGGCAGGCCCTTGCGCCAGTAATTCGGGTTCTTCCTGAAGCTGATATAGTCGTTCGGCTTCCACTCCTCGAAGACGCCGAAGCCGGTGCCGACCCCGGCCGGCCTCGACTTGAAATAGTCGTCGCCATGCTCCTTGCGCGAGCCTGCGGGGTAGATGCCCATGTATTTGGTCAGGAAATAGAGCCAGGGGCCATAGGGTTCTGACAGCTCGAACTGCACCTTCAGCGGATCGAGCACCGTGACCTTGGCGATGCGGGTGAAGAGCGAGCGGCGCGCCGCCTTGTTGGCGGGGTCGAGCAGATAGTCGAAGGAGTATTTCACATCCTCCGCCGTCATCTTCCTGCCGTTGTGAAAGGTGACGTCGTCGCGCAATTCAAAGGTGTAGGTCTTCTTGTCGGCGGAGATCGTCGGCAGGGCCTTGGCGAGCTGCGGCTTCAGCACACCGTCGACATCATACTCGACCAGGTTCTCGAACACCGCCTGGCCGAGCACCATGGCATCGTGATTGAGCTGGTTAATCGGATCGATGGTGATCGGATTGCTCGGCAGGACGATGGTCAGCGTCTTGCCATTGTTCGGCTGGGCGTGGAGCAGGCTCGCGGGCAAAAGGCCACCGAGAGCGCCGCCTGCTGCGGCTGCGAGAAACGCACGGCGATTTGTCGGCACGGTCAGCATCGGAGCTCCCCTGTTTTATTGGCAATGCCTTGGCGGCGCCGGAGATCGGCGCCGCGCCGAACGGGGGAAAGCTAGAGCGCTGAGGCGGCGAATAAAAATAAGAAGTGCTTGCCGCTTGATTGCCTCAGGCTATCATCTTGGCGATGCGCTATACCTTCGGTCAGGCGGAAGCGTTCTATTGGGTGGCCCGGCTCGGCGGCTTCCGTGCCGCCGCCCAGCATCTCAACCTGTCGCAACCGACGGTCAGCCTGCGCATCAAGGAGCTCGAGCGCATCCTCGACGGCGAGCTCTTCGACCGCTCGCTCTATCGGCCAGTGCCGACGACGCTGGGCAATGCGATCTATGCCGATGTGGAGCGCATGCTGGCCCATGCCGAGCAAATTCAGCGCCACAGCAAGGACGGTCTGCGCGGCAGGAGCCTGCTGCGCATCGGCGCCGCCGATTCCTTCGCCGCCGCCATCCTGCCGGAGCTGCTCGCCCAGCTGGCGCGCCGCCATGCCGAATTGCAGGTCGACGTCACCGTCGACTTCAGCACGAAACTCGAGCAACTCCTGCTCGACCGCTCGATCGATATCGCCTTCCTCTCACAGCCGCGCGCGCATGAGGGGGTCACCATCGTCCCGCTCTGGCTGATCGACCTCGTCTGGGTGGTGGGCGAAAGCCTGCCCTTCACCGGCAACGTCGCGACGCCGGAAAATCTGGTCGACCTGCCGATCTTCACCAACAGCTCGCCGTCCGGCCTGTTCACCACCATCCAGATGTGGTTCGGCGCGCATGGTCTGAAGCCACGCCGCCTCAACACCTGCAATCCGCTGACCGTCATCGCCCGTCTCGCCAGTGCCGGCACGGGTGCCGCGATGATCCCGCGTGAGATGATCCATCTCTCGGGCGAGAAGCTGGCGCTGCGCGTGCTGGAAGCCGATCCGCCGATCCCCTCGCATAACCTGTGCGCGATGTGGTGGAACAACGAATCCGCCGAGGAGTGCAGTTATCTCGCCAATCTCGCTCGCGAGATCGCAGCTGAGCATGTCCTGTTGGCGGCAAAAAACAGGGCATAGCCGCAGAGCCGGGCATGCATTACGCTCCCTTACCGGCCACCTCACAATAGGCCAGCTAAAACAGGGGATTGTAATGGACGAGCGTACACTGAGCAGCTTGATCGAGAACGTGAAGGACGGTGCGATCTCCCGCCGCTCCTTCATTCGCAGACTGGCTGCCGTCGGCATCACGGCGCCGATCGCTTCACAGATCCTGGCCTGGAACGACGTCGCCATGGCGCAGGCCTCGCTGCAGTACAAGCCGACCAAGGCCGGCGGCGGCGGGCCGCTGAAGATCCTGCTCTGGCAGGCTCCGACGCTGCTGAACCCGCATTTCGCCAGCGGCACCAAGGACCAGATCGCTGGCCGCATCTTCTTCGAGCCGCTCGCCGGCTGGGACAAGGAGGGAAACCTCACCCCGCAGCTCGCCGCCGAGGTTCCGAGCCGCGCCAATGGCGGCCTCTCGGAAGACGGCAAGGTGGTGACCTGGAAGCTGAAGCAGGGCGTCAAATGGCATGACGGCAAGCCGTTCACCGCCGACGACGTCGTCTTCACCTGGGAATATGCCGCCGATCCGGCGACAGCCGCCTACACCACCGGCTCCTACACCAACATCAAGGTCGAGAAGGTCGACGACCACACCGTCAAGGTGATCTTCAAGGAAGCGACGCCGTTCTGGGCCGATCCTTTCGTAGGTGTCGTCGGCCAGATCCTGCCGAAGCACCATTTCGGCGAGTACAAGGGCGCCAAGTCGCGCGAGGCCCCCGCCAATCTCAAGCCGGTCGGCACCGGCCCCTACAAGTTCGTCGACTTCAAGCCGGGCGATATCCTGACCGGCACGCGCAACGAGGACTACCACGTCAAGAACCAGCCGCATTTCGACACGATCGAGGTCAAGGGCGGTGGCGACGCGGTCTCGGCGGCCCGTGCCGTGCTGCAGACCGGCGAGTTCGACTACGCCTGGAACCTGCAGGTCGAGGACGAGGTCCTGAAGAAGATGGAGACCGGCGGCCGCGGCAAGGTCAGCGCGGTCGCCTCGGGCGACATCGAGTTCATCATCCTCAACACCACCGACCCGTGGACCGAGGTCGACGGTGAGCGCTCCAGCGTCAAGACCAAGCACCCGACCCTGTCGGATCCCAAGGTGCGCGAGGCGATCAACCTGCTGATCGACCGCGATTCGATCCAGAAGTTCATCTATGGCCGCGGCGGCACCGCGACGGCGAGCTTCGTCAACGAGCCCAAGCAGTTCAAGTCGCAGAAGCTGAAATACGAGTTCAACATCGAGAAGGCCAACAAGATCCTCGACGACGCCGGCTACAAGAAGGGCTCTGACGGCATCCGCGAGAAGGACGGCAAGAAGCTCAAATACGTCTACCAGACCTCGATCAACGCCCCTCGCCAGAAGACGCAAGCGATCATCAAGCAGGCCTGCCAGAAGGCCGGCATCGACCTTGAGCTGAAGTCGGTGACGGCATCGGTGTTCTTCTCCTCCGACGTCGCGAACCCCGACACCTACACCAAGCTCTATGTCGACATGGAGATGTATACGACCACGCAGCCGCAGCCCGATCCGGAGCGCTTCCTCAACCAGTTCGTCTCCTGGGAGATCGCCACCAAGGAGAACAAATGGCTGGGCCGGAACGTCTCGCGCTATTCCGACCCGGAGGCCGACAAGGCCTACAAGGCTGCCCAGAAGGAACTCGACCCGGCCAAGCGCGCCGCGCTGCTGATCAAGGTCAACGAAATCTTCTGTGAAGCCAATGTGATCCTGCCGCTGCTCTCGCGCACCCGCGTCGCCGCCTCGGTGACCAATCTGATGCACGATCACAGCGGCTGGGACGTCGACACCTGGAACGTGGCTGCCTGGTATCGCAGCTGAGGCCGGCTAGACCGCTCGCGGACGATTGATACCGTCCGCGAGCGGCTCCCTGCCGCTTCCGCGCGAGCTGCCTCGGTCCGGTGGTGTCTCGTCGCCATCAGCCCGTGCGGCTCGCTTTTGCGACACCCCGCTTTCCGGGAATCCTTGATGGCGACTTATCTTCTGCGGCGATTGCTCATCGCCATACCGAGCCTGCTCGGCATCAGCCTGATCCTGTTCACGGTCCTGGCGCTGGCGCCGGGCGATCCGTTCTCGGAGATGGCGACAAACCCCAACGTCCCGCCCGAAGTGCGCGAAGCGCTGCGCGCCAGCTTCGGCCTCAACGACCCGATCATGGTGCGCTATCTGCGCTGGCTTTCCGCCATGGCGCAGGGCGACTGGGGCTTCTCCTTCGCCAGCCGGATCGATGTCGATACCCTGATCATGCAGCGCGTGCCGACCACGCTCTTCGTCGTCGGCACCTCGCAGATCCTGGCGCTGTGCATCGCGCTGCCGGTCGGCATCTACGCGGCGACGCGGCCCTATTCGGTCTTTGACCAGATCGCCAACACGCTGGCCTTCGTCGGCTTCTCGTTGCCGACCTTTTTCACTGGCCTGCTGCTGATCCTGCTGTTCTCGATCAAGCTCGACTGGTTCCCCTTCGTCTACCGCTCCGACATCGCCGCCACCGGCTGGCGCTGGTATTGGGAGATGTTCCGCCAGGCGATCATGCCGATCACCGTGCTCGGCCTGTTCCAGGCGGCGTCGTATACGCGCTATGTCCGCTCAGCCGTGCTCGACGTGATCCGGCTGGACTACGTCACCACGGCGCGGGCCAAGGGCCTCAGCGAGAAGCGGGTCACGCTGCGGCACATCACCCGCAATGCGCTGATCCCCGTCGTGACGCTGGTCGCGCTGCAGATGCCTGCCGTCTTCGGCGGCGCCATCGTCACCGAGCAGATCTTCCGGATCCCCGGCATCGGCTCGCTGCTGATCGACGCGATCCTCGCCAACGACACCCCCGTGATCATGGCTGTGACCTTCGTCTTCGCCTGCCTGGTCGTCCTGTTCAACCTCATTGCGGACCTGCTCTATGGCTGGCTCGACCCTCGCATCTCCTTCGGCTGACCCGGCCGTGGCCGCAGTGGCCGCCGCGACCGTATCGGTCTCGCCCGGCCGCGAAACCTGGCGGCGTTTCCGCCGCCACAAGCTCGCCATGGCGAGCGCGGTCATCCTCGCCTCGCTGATCCTCGGCGTCGTCGTCGGCCCGTGGATCTGGACCATCCCGATCAACGACATCGACTTCTCGGCGACGTTGCAGGGGCCGTCGCTGGCGCATCCGTTCGGCACCGACGATCTCGGCCAGGATATCCTGGCGCGGATGATGTATGGCGGGCGCATCTCGCTCGCCGTCGGCCTCGCCGCCATGGTGGTCGCGACCACTGTCGGCGTCGTGATCGGCGCGACGGCAGGCATGTCGCGCAAGGTCGCCGACCCCGTGCTGATGTGGGTGACGGACCTCTTCCTGTCGCTGCCACAGCTGCCGCTGCTGCTGCTCGTGATCTACCTGTTCCGCGAGCAGCTCAAGGCGGTGTTCGGCGTCGAGGGCGGTGTCTTCATCCTGATCGTCGTGGTGATCGGCGGCCTGCGCTGGATGCCGGTCGCGCGGCTGGTCAGGGCGCAGTTCCTCTCGCTGCGCGAGAAGGAGTTCGTCGAGGCCGCCAAGGCTCAGGGCGCCACCAAGTTCCGCCAGATGACGCGGCACATCCTGCCCAACGCGGTCGGACCGGTCATCGTCGCCTCGACGATCGAGGTTTCCTCGGCGATCATCGCGGAATCGACGCTGTCCTTCCTCGGCCTCGGCTTCCCGCCGGACATCCCGACCTGGGGGCGTCTGCTCTTCGACGCCAAGGACCATCTCGACTCCGCGCCGCACTGGGCGCTATTCCCCGGTGCGGCGATCTTCCTGACCGTCCTGTCGATCAACTTCATCGGCGACGGCCTGCGCGACGCGCTTGATCCGCGCCGGGTGATCTGACGGAGGGGAGAGGTCCTTCCTTCCCGAAAACAGGAGGCCCGGGCCGTCATCGGCCCGGGCCTCTTCGTTCTCAGCGTTTGAGAAAATTCTTCGAGACGGAATCGAAGAAGGAGAAGATCGCGTCACCGGCGATGATGCCGGCGGCGAAGACCTCCATGTCGCCTTCGCCGTCGGCGCCGCGCAGCTTCTCCCAGATGAGCCGGCAGAGGATGCCGGCCAGCACCGCCCAGCCCGCCATCGGGAAGTTGATCAGGAGGCCGGTGGCGAAGAGCACGCCGATCTGGCGCTTCGGCCCGCCGACGAATTGCAGGATCGCGCCGGGGATCGCCCAGAGGAAGAGCTGCCAGGCGACGCCGGGCGCGACGCCGGCCTTGATCGTCGCGGCATAGACCTTGTCGACGGGGGCGACGAGGTTCCGGTCGAAGAAGGACTGGTAGGAGACCAGCACGACCGCGCCGGCGACGACGAAGGCGAACATCGCGGCAAAGAGCTGCTGGCGGCGGCCTTCGCGCTCGAAGGCCGGATCGACGCCGTTGCCGCGCAAGAGGTGGCCAGCCTTGAGGTCGTAGCCCATATCGGCGAAGGCGGGGCCGGTCGCGGCCGAGAAGCCGACGAGCAGGGCCAGCGCCGGCATCGGGAAGCCGAGGAGCATGCCGATGATCAGGGTGATCAGCGCCACCGCGAAGGCCGGGAACCAGCCGGAATGCATCGCGGCGAGGCCGACGATCAGTTCATGCACATAGGCGGCGAAGGCGGCGTAGAGCACGAACAGGATCAGCATGCCGATCGACATGTCGGTCATCAGCCCGCCGACAACAGCGATGAAGACGGCGATGACGAGATAGCCGATCGTGCCGAGGCCGAGCGCCCGCTTCACCTCGGCATCGGTGGTGCCGGACGCGGCCTCGGCCTGCTTCTGGGCTTCGTCGCGGCGGAAGAGCAGCAGGCCGACCTGCAGCAGCGCGACGAGGCCGGCGCCGATCATGAAGCCGTGCGGGATATAGGCGGCCATCAGGTCGCCCTTCGGAATGATGGTCTCGAAGAGCGGCCCGCCGAAGATCTGGCCGGAATAGCCGCGCAGCAGCAGGCCGATGCCGAACATGGCCAGCGCCCAGATATTGCCGATGAAGGCGACGCCGAAGGCGGACATCGGAATGCCGGAGACGGCGGTCGAGCCCGCAAAGCCGATCCAGGCCAGCGGCACCTTGATGAAGCCGGTGACGATGGCGGTGACGAAACCGATGCCCATCAGCACCGCCTTGCGGCCGCCCTCGTCGCCTGCCTTGATCGCCTCGGCGGCGGCGACGCCCGGCGGCCAGGCGCCGGTCGCCGGGAAGACGCGGGAATCGAACATCCGATAGAGCAGATAGCCGTCGAGCAGCATGGCGAAGAAGGCGCCGGCCAGCATCGGCAGGACCAGGTCCGGCCGACCGAGCAGCCAGGGAATGCCGACCGGCAGCAGCAGGCTGTTGGCGGCGCCGAAGGTGGCCGAGGAGATCGCGCTCTGGGCCAGGTTCTGGACGTGGATCGAGCGATAGCGCGCGAAGATCGCGAGCGGCACGCGCGCCAGTGCCATGGCGGCGAGCGCGCCGATCAGCGAGGTGTTGGCGGTGATCCCCAGCGACACCAGCAGCTGCATCCCGATGATCGCGCCGAAGACGCAGAGGATCGCGATCAGCACCAGCGTCGCCGGCTCGAACAGGCTGGGGTGCCGCTGAGGCACTCCGTCATTTTGCGTCGTCATGCCTCGATCCCCTCATTGGCCCGTGCGGGCGTCTTTCGCTTGATCAGTCAGGCAACAAGGATGCCGGTCTTTGCTTCGCCGACATCCTGGGAGGCATGGGCGACATGCATGCCGTAATCGCGCCTGGCCGCTTCCGGCGAGACGAGGCCGAGCCCGATGTCGCGGGCGATCGCTTCGCGGGAGCGCTCGGAGGCCGGGCCGTAGCCGGCGCCGCCGGCAAGCACGAGCTCGACGATCTCATGCGGCTGCTTGACCTGGACGAGTTCGCCGGTGCCGACGTCCTTGAGGACATGACCCTGCTCGTCGATGACCCGGCCGGAAGCACCGCCGCCGGCCTTGCCCTCGAACAGGCCCGGGATCGGATTGTTGACTCCTTCCGGATAGAGTGAGACCAGCGTCGGCAAACCGTCATCGGAGAGCTTGCGCAGGCGCACGCGCTGGCCGAGGCCGCCGCGCTGGCGGCCGGCGCCGCCGGAGTCGATGAGATAGGTCTTCTCGACCACCAGCACCGGCACGCGCGATTCGAAGGTCTCGATCGAGGTGTTGGCCGCCGAGGTCGGATAGAGCAGGCCGGACTTACCGTCGCCATGGGCCGAGCCGCCCTGGCCGCCGCCGACGAAGAGCATGTCGGAATAGGTGTCGCCGGCCTGGTCGCGGCCATAGACGCTCGCCGCCACCGGCAGGCCGGTGAAGGCCTGCACCTGCTTCGGCGCCGCCTGCGACAGGGCGCGGAAGATGTTCGGTGCCAGATACCAGCCGGTGCGGGTGCGCAAATTGACCGCCAGCGGCTTGTCGCAGTTCAGGATCGAGCCCTTGGGGGCATCGATCGAGAAGGCGCGATAGCAGCCGGCATTGCCGCGCACCGACGGCGTCAGCATGCATTTCAGCGGGTAGGTGGCGTGCGCCATCGTGTAGTTGAGCGTGCAGTTCAGCCCGCCCTGCGGCAGCTGCGGCGGCGCGCCGGCGAAGTCGAGATGGATGGTGTCGTCCTTGACCGTCAGCGCTAGCGGATAGGTCATCGGCGTGCCGAGCGGATTGTTCGAGACGGTGCTATGGTAGGTGCCGTCCGGCAGCGCCCGGATGGCCTCCCGCATCGCCTTCTCGGAGCGGCTCTGCACGACATGGGCCAGTGCCCTGAGGTCCTGCATGCCGTAATCGGTGAGGAAGGACTGCAGCCGCTCGGCGCCGATCGCATTGGCGGCGACGAAGGAGTGCAGGTCGCCGAGCACCTGCTCGGAATTGCGCACGTTCTCGGCGAGCAGCCTGACCAGGGTCTCGTTGATCCTGCCGGCTTCGTAGAGCTTCATGGGCGGGATCTGGAAGCCTTCCTCATAGACCTCGCGGGCTCGCAACGAATCCTTGGTGCCGCCGATGTCGGAGACATGGCCGACCGTGCCCATCAGGCCGACGACGCGGTTGCCCAAGAACACCGGGGTGACGATGGCGATGTCGAAGAGATGGCCGGCGCAGAGCCAGGGGTCGTTGGTGATCAGCACGTCGCCCGGCTTCAGCGTCTGCGCCGGATAGCGCTCCAGCAGCGCCTTGACCGCGCGCGGCAGCGTCAGGTTGAAGACCGGCATGGCGCGTGGGCTGTGCGCGAGCGTCTCGCCCTCGGGATCGAGCAGCTCGCAGGCGAAGTCCTGCGCCTCCGAGATCACCAGCGAGAAGGCGGTGCGGCAGACGGTCAGCCACATCTCCTCGACGACGTTGATCATCCGGCTCCACATGATCTCCAGCGAGATCGGGTCGGCCTCGATGCGCCGCGCAGCCTCGGCCAGCGGCATGTCGGCGGTGATCGTGGTCTCGGCCGCGCTGGCCTGGCCGACATGGATGATCAGGTTCAGGACATCGTCGATCGCGACACTGTCGCCGGGCGGCACGATCGTGGTCGCCTCGCGCTCCTCGATGATCGCAGGCCCCTTGATGGCATCACCGGCGCGCAGGGCGTAGCGGTCATAGACGGTGGCCTCGCTCCAGCCGCCCTCGAACCAGGCGCGGCGCGTGCCCTTGACCTTTGCCGTGGCGTCGCCACCGCCGGCCGCGCCGGAAAGCGAGAGCGTGGGCACCGGGCCGGCGCAGCGGACGCGGAAGTTGATCGCTTCCAGCCGGGCGCCCTCGTAGACCGAGGTGTAGCGGGCCGAATAGGTCTTGCTGAAGGCGGCGCGGATCGCTTCCAAGCTGGACGCGTCGATTGCGCCTGACGGCAGCGGCACGGAAATGTCGTGCATCTGGCCGACGAGGCGCATATCGGCCGAGCGCTCGACCGTGACGTCGCCGGGCTTCACGCCGGCTTCGATCAGGTGCTTGCGGCCTTCCTCTTCCAGCGCGGTCAGCACGTGGTTGACCGCGGCGGCGTCGAAGCCCTCCGAGAACTCGACCGGCAGTGAGCGCACCATGTCGAAGGAGAGCGGGGCCGCCAGGAAGCCGAGCGCCGAGGCCGCGCCCGAGGCCGGCGGGATGATGACCTGCTTGACGCCGAGCACGCGGGCGACGTCGACGGCATGGGCCGGGCCGGCGCCGCCGAAGCCGACCATGGCGTAATGGCGCGGGTCCTTGCCCTTCTCGACGAGATGGACGCGGGCGGCGGCGCCCATGCTCTCGACCACGACCTTGTGGATGCCCCAGGCGGCTTCCTCGATGGAAAGGCCGAGCGGCTCTGCCACAGTGGCGACGGCCTTGCGCGCGGCGTCCAGATCGAGCGCCATGCGCCCGCCGAGGAAGAAGCCGGGATCGTAATAGCCGAGCACGAGATTGGCGTCGGTCACGGTCGGCTTCACGCCGCCCATGCCGTAGCAGGCCGGGCCGGGATCGGAGCCGGCCGAATGCGGGCCGACCTTGAGCAGGCCGACCTCGTCGATCGCCGCGATCGAGCCGCCGCCGGCGCCGATCTCGATCATGTCGATCACCGGCGCCTTGATCGGCAGGCCGGAGCCCTTGGCGAAGCGGTTGACGCGGCCGGCTTCGAGCATCGGCGCGATCTCGGCGCGGCCGTCCTCGATCATGCAGGCCTTCGCGGTGGTGCCGCCCATGTCGAAGGAGATCACGTCCTTGTGGCCGGCGAGCTCGCCGAACAGGGCCGTGGCGAGGCCGCCGCCAGCCGGGCCGCTTTCGAGCAGGCGGATCGGGAAGGTGCGGGCGGTCTCGGGCGAGACCAGGCCGCCGGCCGAATGCATCAGGCGGAGCGCGCCGCGGAAGGAGCGGGCGGCGAGCTCGCGCTCCAGCCGCTCCAGATAGCGCCGCATCAGCGGCTGGACATAGGCGTTGGCGGCGGTGGTGACGAAGCGCTGGTATTCCCAGATCTCGGCGACGACCTCGCTCGACAGCGAGACGGTCAGCTCCGGGCAGGTCTCGCGGGCGATGCGGCCGGCTTCCTGCTCATGGGCGGGGTTGCGATAGCTGTTGAGGAAGCAGATCGCGATCGCCTCGCAGCCGGCGGCGGCGAGCTCGCGGGCGGCCTTGCGCACGGCGTCGGCATCGAGGGCGGTCACGACCTTGCCGTCGCGGTCCATGCGCTCGGGCACTTCGAGACGATGTTCGCGCGAGACCAGCGGGTCGGGGAAGGTCAGGAACAGATCGTAGATATCGTAGCGCTGCTCGGTCCCCATTTCGAGGATGTCGCGGAAGCCCTTCGTGGTGATCAGCCCGAGCTTGGAGCCCTTGCGCTCGATCACGGCGTTGGTGACCAAAGTCGTGCCGTGGACGATGTCGCCGACATCGGCGAGCGTGATCCCGGCCATCTCGGTGAGCTCGCCAAGGCCGATCAGGGCCGCCTCGGACGGATCGTGCGGGGTGGTCAGGCGCTTGTGCAGCCGGACCGAGCGCTCCTCACCGTCATAGAGGATGAAGTCGGTGAAGGTGCCGCCGATGTCGAAGCCGATGCGCCAGCGATTGCTCATGGAGCAGTCTCCGAATATGAGAGGTTCAAGGGGAAGAAGCGCTTGTCCTGGGTCAGCGCCGCGATCTCGGCGGCGCCTTCGGCCAGGGACCGGATGATGGTGAGACGCTCGCCCGGCTCGACCGTCGCTGCCGGGAAAGTGATGCAGAGCGCGACCTCGTCGCCGGTCGCGGCATCGCCGAGGCCGACCGAGATGGCGCGGACGCCGCGCACGGCTTCGTCATGGGATTCAGCGAAGCCGGCACGGCGGGTCTCGGCCAGTCGCTCCAGCAACTCGTCCATGTCGCGCGGCGCGGTCTCGGACGGGGCGGTGAAGCCCTCCGGATAGAGCGCGCGGACCTCGGCGTCCGAAAGCCGGGCGAGCAGAGCGCGCCCGGTGCTGGAAGCGAAGGCCGGGATGCGATCGCCGATCGATGTGACGACCCTAAGCGCATGCCGGCCGGGATGGGCGGTGGCCGCAATGACCTCGGTGCCGCGGCGCACGCTGATATAGCCGGTATGGCCGATCTGGTCGGAGACGCGTCCGACCACGGCATCGGCCCGGTCTATCAGCGAAGCGGCGAAGCGATAGAGCTGGCCGACCTGCGCGAGCAGCAGCGAAGGACGGTAATGTTTGCTGTCGCCGACCGTTTCCAGCAGCCCCTCGTCGCGCATCGCCCGTAGCAGGCGCGAGGCATTGCTTTTGGGCATGCCGAGCAGGGTCACGAGGTCGGTCACGGTAACGTCGTGACGCGTGCTGGAGAAGCAACGAAGCACGTCTGCGGCTGCCGTCAGGATGGACATCCGGGTTGCTTCCAAAAAAAAGTTCCAAAAAATGGAACTTAAGTTGCAATTATTGAAACAATACGCCGGCTCGACGATGAGTCAAGACGGTTTGTGTCGCCAGCCGACCTTTGGCGGTTCGAATCGTTCGCGCTGGGGCAAGAGGCAAACCGGCTGGGGCTGTCGACTCCGGCCAGCCCTCTTGTTCGGCTTTCGTGCGAGAGCCCGGTTGCCAGGCAATCCCCGGGCAAGTTCCCGGTTCATAGACTGAATATGCGGCTCCAAAAAATGGAGCCTTCTCCAAAAGACAGGAGCTTCAGACCAAGGCCTTGGCTTCCTTCTTCACGATATTTCAAAGACTTGGTGTGTGGCACGAGGGTTGCTGAGCGGCGCGCGGACTGGCTGGAGCGCAGCGGGCATGAACTGGCAGGCAATCGTCGATTTCGACGGAACCATCTCACGCGAGGATACCACCGACCGCGTGCTGCAGCGTTTCGCGGAACCGGGCTGGGAAGAGATCGAGGCCGATTGGGTCGCCGGCAAGATTGGCTCGCGCGAATGCATGGTGCGCCAGGTCGCGCTGCTGCATGCCTCGCCCGACGTGTTCGACACCTTCGTGTCGTCGCTGGCGATCGACTGGGGCTTCGCCGCCTTCGTGCGGCTGTGCCAGCGCGCCGGCATCCCGGTCACCGTCGTCTCCGACGGGCTCGACCGGACGATCCATGCGCTGCTCGGCCGCGCCGGCCTCAGCGGCCTCACCGTCGTCGCCAATCATATCGAGCCGCTGCCCTGCGATCGCTGGCGGCTGACCTCGCCGCATGCCGACCCCTCCGGCGGCTGCGCCAGCGGCACCTGCAAATGCCGCGTCGCCAGCAGCCTCAGCCGGCCGTTGACCCTGCTGGTCGGCGATGGTCGCTCGGATTTCTGCGTCGCCGGCCAGGCCGACCTCGTCTTCGCCAAGAAGAGCCTGATCGCGCATTGCCGCGAGAACGGCATCGGCCATCGCCCGTTCAACACCTTCTCGGAGGCCGTCGGCCTCCTCGAAACCCTGCTGTCGGACACCACGAGCGAACCGGCAGCCCCTGCACGCAAGGACATGATCAATGGATGACGGCTTCACCCTGCTCGACCGCGCCGAGCCGGTCGATGTTTTCTCCGCGCCGGCGGCGACGCTGGCCGAGGAAGAGGCTCGCTTGCTCGCGCTCGAGGCCGAATACTGCTCGCATGGCGACACCGTCCACTACACGCAGTTCCCGAAGATCTTCTCGGGCTGCGAGGGCTCGTTCATGCTCGACGCGGCGGGCAACCGCTTCCTCGACCTGCAGATGTGGTACTCGGCCGTCAATTTCGGCTACGCCAATCCGCGCCTGAACACTGCGCTGAAGCGCCAGATCGACACGCTGCCTCAGGTGGCGAGCCAATATCTCCACCGCGAGAAGATCGAGCTCGCGGCGATGATCGCGCAGGACGCGCAGCGCAAGTTCGGCGCCAAGGGCCGCGTCCATTTCAATGTCGGCGGCGCCCAGGCGGTCGAGGATTCGCTCAAGCTCGTGCGCAACGCCAAGCACGGCAAGAGCCTGATGTTCGCCTTCGAGGGCGGCTATCATGGCCGCACGCTCGGCGCCTCGGCGATCACCTCGTCCTATCGCTATCGCCGCCGCTTCGGCCATTTCGGCGAGCGCGCGCACTTCATCCCGTTCCCCTATCATTTCCGCGGCCCCAAGGGGATGAGCAAGGAAGAGTACGGGCATCACTGCGTGCAGCAGTTCGCCCGGCTGTTCGAGAGCGAGTACAACGGCGTCTGGGATCCGAAGGTTCGCGAGGCTGAATACGCCGCCTTCTATGTCGAGCCGCTGCAGGGCACGGGCGGTTACGTCATCCCGCCGCCGAACTTCTTCATCGAGCTCAAAAAGGTGCTCGACCAGCACGGCATCCTGCTCGTGGTCGACGAGATCCAGATGGGCTTCTATCGGACCGGCAAGCTCTGGTCGATCGAGCATTTCGGCGTGCAGCCGGACGTGATCGTCTTCGGCAAGGCGGTGACCAACGGGCTGAATCCGCTCTCCGGCATCTGGGCCAAGGAAGAGCTGATCAATCCGACCGTGTTCCCGCCGGGCTCGACCCACTCCACCTTCAACGCCAACCCGCTCGGCACCGCCGTCGCGCTGGAAGCGATGAAGATGATGGAGGAAGAGGATTACGAGACCATGGTCATGGCCAAGGGCGCGTATTTCCTCGAGGGGCTGCAGGGGCTGAAGCGTCGCCACAGAATCGTCGGCGAGGTCGATGGGCTCGGCATGGCGCTGCGCATCGAGATCTGCGAGCCGCATGACAGCTTCACCCCGTCGAAGCGGCTGGTCGACATGATGTGCGACGAGGGCATGAAGGCGGACCTCGAAGTCGGCGGCAAGCGCTTTGGCCTCGTGCTCGACATCGGCGGCTACTACAAGAACGTCATCACCCTCGCCCCGGCCTTGACCATGAGTTACGCCGAGATCGACCTCGCGATCGAGCTGCTCGACCAGCTCTTCGCCCGCGTCGCCAGCGCCTGAGCAGGGGGACGGGCCTTGCGCCTGCGCGTGATCGACCTCGACGGTAGCGTGGCGGCGCAGGAGCCGCTGCGCCGGCATATCGATGCCGGCACGGCCGCGCGCATCGAGGCGACCGATCTTGCCGGCGCCCTGCGCATCGTCGCGGGCCGCCGGGCCAAGGCCGAGCTGCTGGAGCGCCTTGGCGGCCGCGACGGCGAAGGGCGGGGCGTGCCCGTCTTCTTCTACGGTTCGGGTGATTTCCATCACGTCACCTCGGTGCTGCTGGGCCGTGTCGAGGAGCCGGTCACGGTCGTGCATTTCGACAACCATCCCGACTGGGTCAGCTTTCCGGCTACGGTGAACTGCGGCGCCTGGGTCAACCGCGCGCTGGAACTCCCTTTGGTGTGCAAGGTCGTGACGATCGGCCCGTGCAGCGACGATCTCGTGCGCCCGGAATGGCAGTTCGCCAATCTCAGGGCCGTGGCCGAGGGGCGGATCGCGCTTTACCCTTGGCGGCATGCGCCCTCTCGGGTCTGGGGCCGCTATGGCGACGCCGAGAGCTTCCGCGAGAAGGGCGGGCATCTGCACTGGCGCAATCTTGCGGAGGTGGATTGGCCCGACTTCCTCGATGAGCTGATCCCTGCGATTCCGACCACCGCCGTCTGGCTGACGATCGACAAGGACGTCCTCGGGCCATGTGAAGCCTGCACCAACTGGGACCAGGGCGAGCTGCCGCTGCGCCATCTGCTGACGGCGGTCGAGCGGCTTGCGAGCGAGCGCCGGATCGTCGGCGCCGATGTCTGCGGCGACTGGTCCGAGCCGCGCTTCACCGACCCCTTCCGTGCGACGCTGGCCTATTTCGACCATCCGCCGCGCTTCAGGCCGACGCCCGAGCAGCTCTCCGTCAACGCCCGCGTCAATGCGCGGCTGATCGACTGCTTCCAGCGGGTGCTGTCATGAACGCGACGATCATCTTCTGGTTCGTGGCGTCGGTCGTCTGCGACGTCGCCGGCCAGATCTGCTTCAAGATCGGCGCCGACAAGCTGCCGCAGGGCGCCGATTTCCGGGCGACGGCTGCGGCGGTGGCCCGCTGCGGCTGGATCACCGCTGGGCTCGCGACCTATGTCGCCGAGTTCTTCATCTGGCTGCGCATCCTCGCCGAGGTGCCGCTCTCGATCGCCTTCCCGATCGCCAGCGCCAATTTCCTCGCCATCACCCTGGCCAGCGCCGTCTTCCTCGGCGAGCGCGTCGGCCGGCGACAATGGCTTGGCTCCTTCCTGATCACCTGCGGCGTCATGATCGTCGCCAGAACAGCCTGACGGACATGTTCCGATGACCATGCGCGATGTTAGCGTCCGCCTCGGCGGTGACCGCACCGGCTTCCTGCTCATCCACGGCCTTGGCGGCACGCCGACCGAACTGCGCTTCGTCGCCCGGGCGCTGCACCGCGTCGGCCATACCGTGCATTGCCCGCAGCTCGCCGGCCACTGCGCCGGGGAGGCTGAGATCCTCGCCACCGGCTGGCGCGACTGGACGCAGAGCGTCTTCGACGAGCTCGAGCGGATGCGCGAGATCTGCGATACGGTGATCGTCGGCGGGCTCTCCATGGGCGCGGTGCTGGCGATGCATGTCGCCGCCCAGCGCCCCGACCAGGTCGACGGCCTGGCGCTCTACGCCCCGACCTTCTGGTACGATGGCTGGTCGATCCCGCGCTACGCCTTCCTGCTGAAATGGTTCATCAACACGCCGTTCGGGCGGCGCTATCGCTTCGTCGAGCGCGAGCCCTATGGACTCAAGGATACGCGCACGCGCGCTTTGGTCGTCTCGTCTCTGGCGAGCGGCGACAGCGCGGAGGCCGGCCTGCTCGGCACGCCGTCGGGCTCGCTGAAGGAGATGTGGGACCTGATCGCGATCACCCGGCGTGAGCTGCATCTGGTCAAATGCCCGGCGCTATTGGTCCATCCGCGCGAGGACGACATCGCCGACCTCAAGAACGCCTTCGAGATCCAGCGCAAGCTCGGCGGGCTGGTCGATGCGGTCATCCTCGACGACAGCTATCACCTCGTCACCATCGACCAGCAGCATGAGATCGTGATCGAGCGCTCGCTGGCGCTGGCCTCGCGGCTCGCCAAGGCGCGCATGCCGGCGCTGCCGCTCGTGGCGGCCGAGTGACCATGGCCAAGGGGCGCATCCTGAAAGGCATCGCGGAGATCGCGCCTGCCGCCTGGGATGCCTGCCTGCCGGGCGAGGCCGAATGCCATGCCTATTACAGCGCCTGCGACACGGCCGCGTCGCAGAGCGGCGTCGGCCTGCGCATGATGGCCGCGGTTGTCGAAGAGGCAGACGAGATCGTTGCGGTAGCGCCGTTCTTCCGGCTGAACTACCGGCTCGACACGCCGTTGCAGGGCAAGCTCAGAGCTTTCGGCGATGCCCTGTATCGGCACGCGCCGGGGCTCGTCACCATGAAGGTGCTCTGCGTGGGGTCGCCCTATGCCGAGCGCTGCCATCTCGGTTTCGCCCCGAAGCTCGATGCCGCCGGATGCAATGCCGCCTTCCAGGCGCTCGCCGCCGCGCTGGAGCGGCAGGCAGCCGAGGAGGGCGCGCATCTCGTGGTCTGGAAGGACCTCGCGCCGGACGAGGAAGAGGGCTTCGGCGATGTGCTGAAGCAGGCCGGCTTCGCACGGCTCGGCAGCCTGCCGATCGCGCTGCTCGACCTGCCTTTCGATGACGAAACCGCCTATCTCGCCTCGCTTTCGGCGGCGACGCGCAAGGACATCAAGCGCAAGCTCGCCAAGGCGGACCAGGTGCGCATCGCCTTCCACACCGACATCACCGGGCTGGAGGCCCAGATCGGCGCACTTTACGAGGCGACGCGGGCGAAGAGCGGCCTCGATTATGGCGAGCTCGAAGTGCTGCCGCCCGGCTATTTCGGCGCGGTCTCGCGCGCGCTCGGCGAGCGGGCGGTGTTCGTGCTCTACTGGGTCGGCGGAGAGCTCGCCGCCTTCAACCTGCTGCTGGTCGAGCCCGACCGGGTGATCGACAAGTTCCTGGGCATGCGCTACCCGCTGGCCCGCGAGCATAATCTCTACGCCGTGAGCTGGATGGCGAATGTCCGCTTCTGCCTGGAGCGCGGCATCGACAAGCTCCAGAGCGGCCAGACGGCCTATGCCTCCAAGCTGCGCTTCGGCAGCCGGCTGGTGCCCTCGACCCTCTATGTCCGGCACCGGCTTGCGCCGCTGCAATGGGCGCTGCGTTCCTTGAGCCCTTGGCTCGGTTTCGAGCGCTTCGATCCCGATCTTGCCGCAATCGCCCGAAAGAAGGCCGCATGAGCAGCATCTCGCCACCGGCCACGACTCCCTGGGCGCGCCAGCTTGCGATCTGGGTCATCTTCGTCGCGCTCGACACCGGCACGCAGCTCGCCTTCAAATGGGGCGCTGACGGGATCGGCGACATGGAGTTCGGCCTCGCCATGATGGCGAAGGCGGTGTCGCTGCCTGGCGTCTGGTTTGCGACGCTCGGCTATATCGGCGTCTTCGTCGTCTGGATGGCGATCCTGCGCGACATGCCGCTCAGCCGCGCCTTCCCGATGACCGGCCTGGTCTATGTCACGGTTCCGTTGTTCGCCTGGTTCACCTTCGGCGAACAGATCGATCTGGTGCGGGCGGGCGGAATCGCATTGATCATCGCAGGCGTGATCCTGCTCGGGAGCGAGGACTAATGCGTGGGCTTGGTCCGGTCTTCGTGGTTGTTGCGGCGCTGATGGCCGCGCTGCCGGCCCATGCCGATCCGATGAGCGACATCGTCGGGCGCTGGCGCGATTCGGACGGGGAATCGGAGATCGCGATCAGCCGCTGCGGCCCGGCTTTGTGCGGCAAGATCGTCTGGCTGAAAGAGGCGCGCTTCGACATCTTCAATCCCAATGAGGGGCTGCGGAAGCGCTCGCTGCTCGGCCTCCAGGTGCTCTCCGGCTTCAAGCCGGCAGCGAAGGGGGCGCTGGAGGGCGAGGGCTACAATCCCGCTGACGGCAAGACCTATCGCACGACGCTGGAACTGACGTCGGCCCGCAGCCTGGTCGTGCGCGGCTGCGTGCTCGGTGGCCTGATCTGCGACGACGACACCTGGTCGCGCCAGCCATGATGCGACCCTGTCCGGGACTGCCCGCCGATGGCTGCGGTTGAGGGGTAGGGCGCCGACCATGTCGCTGCGGATGACATCGCTCAGACTCAGGCTGGTGATCGGCTTCATGCTGGTCAGCGTGCCGGCGATGATGGCGTCCGCCTATATCGCGGCCAGGCTGATCTCGGATGCCTTCGAGGAGAATGTCGAACAGTGGCTCGGCGAGACCTCGCGCTTCTTCGCGCTCGAGATCGCCGAGGCGACGCAGGAGGCGCAGCGCGTCGCCGGCGTGATCGGCCACCGGCTGGAGCAGGCGAGCGACGAGCACAAGATGCAGCGGACCGTCGAGCGCGAGTTCGCGGTGCTGAGTTCCGTCGGCTATGACCTGATCGCGATCTACCGACCCGGCGGCGATGTCCTGTTCAAGACGCGCGATTTCAGCAGCGTCAGCTCGCTGCCGACGGAATCGGGCCTCGGGCTGTTCAGGATCGAGACCGACGGCAAGCGCTGGATCATGGCGGGCGCGGTCCAGGCCATGCAGATCGGCAGCCAGCCGGCCAACATCCTGGTCGGGACCTGGCTCGACGAAGCCTCCTTCGGCGGCATCAAGGTCGTGACCTCGCTGGAGATTCGGCTTTTCGCGCTCTTCAACGACCAGCTCGAACTGGTGATGCAGACTCACCCCGACCGCACGACGACAGTGCCGGCGGGCGTGCGGGCGAGGCTCGAAGCCGGAGAGGAAGCGGTCTTCGAGCCGGCGGCCGATGCCGGCACCTACCGCGCCGTCTATTCGAGCCTGCGCGGCATAGACGGGCAACTCGCCGCGATCAGCTTCATCGGCATGCGCAGCGAAGCGGGCTTCTTCGAGCAGCTCGGCCGGGAGAGCCTGTTCCTCGGCATCTTCCTGCTCGGCAGTGCGATCTCGATCGTCGTCGGCATCCTGACCTCGGACCTCTTGGTGCGCCCCCTGCGCGCCGTGACCCATGGCGTGCGCGCGATCGCGGCAGGGGATTTCGGCCAGCGCGTCGCGGCCGGTGGCGGGCGCGAGATCGTCGAGCTTGCCACCGGCTTCAACAGGATGGCCGAGCAGCTCGGCAAGCTGCACGAGCTGGAGGCGGAGCTGCGGCGCCACGACCGGCTCTCGGCGCTCGGCCAGGCGGCGATGGTGATCGCCCATGAGGTGCGCAATCCGCTCGGGATCATCAAGACGTCGACGGAGGTGGTGCGCAATCGTGCCAGGCTCGGCGGGGCCGAGGAAAAGATGCTCGGCTATGTCGTCGACGAAGTGCGGCGGATCGAGACGCTGGTCCGCGACTTCCTCGACTTCGCGCAACCGAAGCCGCCGCTGAAGGTCGAGATGCCCCTGCGGGCGGTGATCGATCGCGTCGCGGCGATCGCGGCACCCGAATTCTCCCGCCAGAAGGTGGAGCTGACGATCGAGGACAGCAGCGAGGCGGCGACCATTCTGGGGGACCCCGACCAGTTGCATCAGGCTTGCCTGAACCTCTTTCTCAACGCGATCGACGCCATGCCCGACGGCGGCATGATCCATGCGAGTGTGAAGGCCACGGACGAGACCGTCTCGTTGACGATCCGCGACGAAGGGCCAGGCGTGCCCGAGGCGATCCGGCCGGAGGTCTTCAACCCGTTCTTCACCACCAAGGCCAAGGGCACCGGCCTCGGCCTCGCCAAGGTCCAGACCGTGGCGGAGGCCCATGGCGGCACCGTCACCTGCGCTTGCGAGCCGGGGCGGGGAGCCGCCTTCACCGTCACCCTGCCACGGGCAAGACCGGGAGCGGCGGCATGAACCATTCCATCCTCGTGGTCGACGACGAGGTAAGGCTCGCCGACGTGCTGGCCGCGGCGCTGGAGGATCTCGGCTATCGCGCCACCGCGGTTCATAGCGCGCGGGCCGCGCTGACCGAGCTCGAGCAGACGCGCTTCGACCTGGTACTGACCGATCTCAGGCTGCCGGTGATGGATGGGCGCGCCTTGCTGCGCGAGGTCCGCAGCCGCTGGCCGGAGGTACCCGTCATCGTCATCACTGCCTTCGCCGCGGTGCGCGACGCGGTCGAACTGGTGAAGGAAGGGGCTTTCGACTACATCGCCAAGCCGTTCGAGATCGAGGATGTTTCCGCTACCATTCGGCGCGCCCTGCGCGTCGCCGACATCGTGCGGGACAATGAGCGCCTGCGCGGCGAGCTGGAGGGGCGCTACAGCTTCGATACGCTGGTCGGCAACAGCGCCGCCTTCCGCCGGGTGATCGAGCAGGTCACCGAAGTCTGCGAGACCAAGGCGACCGTGCTGCTCAACGGCGAGAGCGGTACCGGCAAGGAGCTGGTCGCCAAGGCGATCCACTTCAACAGCCCGCGCCGCGACAAGCCCTTCATCGCGGTCAACTGCGCGGCGATCCCGGAAACCCTGCTGGAAAGCGAGCTCTTCGGCCATGTGAAGGGCGCCTTCACCGGCGCGCTCGCCAACCGCACCGGGCGCTTCGCCGCGGCCGATGGCGGCACGCTCTTCCTCGACGAGATCGGCGACATGCCGCTGCCGATCCAGGCCAAGCTGCTGCGCGTGATCCAGGAGCGCAGCTTCGAACCGGTCGGCGCGACGCGGACCCAGACGGTCGACGTCAGGCTGGTCGCGGCGACGCATAAGGACATGCGCCAGGCCGTCGACAAAGGCAGCTTCCGCGAGGACCTGTTCTATCGGCTCAACGTCTTCCCGATCCAGCTGCCGCCTCTGCGAGACCGGCCCGACGACATTCCGCTTCTCGCCGGCCACTTCCTGGCCGATCTGGCCGAGAGCATGGGCAAGCGCGCGAGCGGGTTCTCGCCGGCGGCCATGACCGCCATGGCCGCCTATGACTGGCCGGGCAATATCCGCGAGCTGCACAACTGCATCGAGCGGGCGGTGATCGTGGCGAAGACGCAGACGATCGATGTGGCCGATCTGCCACAAGACCTGTTCGTCAGCCGCAGAAGCGATCGGGACGCGTTCCCTCGCGATCTCGACGCCGAACTCGAGCGGATCGAGCGGGATTTCATCATCGAGGCGCTCAGGCGCAACGATGGCGTGCAGGTCAGGGCTGCGAAATTGCTAGGCATAGCGGAAAGAAGCCTTTGGCACCGCATTAAGAAACTCGGTATTAGGCTGGGCCGCTCGATCGCGGATTGACGACTCACGGGACGCCTAACCCATGCTCTCTCTCGTCCGTCACGAACGTCCAGCCCGCGGCCGGCGCTCACGCGCCGCCGTCCTGGCCGGGGTCGCGGTGCTGCTCGCCCTCTCCAACGGAGCGGCAAGCGCGAATGACGACGATGACGATGATGACGACGACACCAAGCGGGTCCTGACCGATCCGACGCCGGCCAAGGGCTGGATCATCACGCTGGGGGGCTCGTTCCAGGTCGGTCCGAAATATGATGGCGCGAAGGCCTTCAGCCCGTCCTTCATGCCGTCGCTCTCATGGCGGCGCGTCGGCGAGCCCGCCGGCTTCAGCGCGCCGGACGACAGCTTCGACTATGCCATCTACGATACCGACCGCTTCGATGTCGGCGTCGTCGGCAATTATCGTTCCGGTCGCTATTCCGGCTCGAGCTTCCGGCTCTTCGGCATGCGTGACGTGCCCTGGGCGATCGAAGCCGGCGTCTTCGCCGAATACTGGGTTGTTCCCGACCGGTTGCGCACCCGCATCGAGATCCGCCAGGGCTTCAACGGCCACCATGGCGTGGTCGCCGATCTCTCGGCCGACTGGGTCGAGAGGCTCGGCAGCTTCACCTTCGCCATCGGCCCGCGCCTATCGCTCGGCAGCGCCTCGTACATGCGTCGCAATTTCGGCGTCCTACCGGCGGAGGCGGCGCTCAACGGCACGATTCCCGCCTATAAGCCCGGCGCCAGCGCCAAGTCGGTCGGCCTCGCCTCGTCGCTGGAATATGCCTGGTCGCCGAGCTTCTCGACCACTGTGTTCGCCCGCTATGACCGGCTGGTCGGCGACGCCGGGAACTCGCCGCTCGTCGACAGGCTGGGGGAGCGCAACCAGTTCTCGGTCGGCATCGGCGCGAGCTATTCCTTCCAGGTCGGCGGCTGAGGCCGACCGCGGATGCTCAGGGCACCAGGATCACGCCCGAGCTCGCGAAGGAGAGCCAAACCGGCGTGCCCGGCAACAGCATGTCGTCGACATCATTGCTGATGACGAACAACTCGCCGACGGCGGTCTCGATCATCAGGTCGAGATGGTTGCCGAGATAGGCGCATTTGCGGACGGTGCCGGGCAGGGTGCCCTGGCTCTCATGGCGCGAGACCAGCAGGCTCTGCGGCCGGATCGCCGCCTTGGCCGGTCCGGGCTGCAGGCCGCGCGCCACCAGTGAGGCGTTCGCCGGGCCGATCGCCACTTCCGCGCGTCCGTCCGCGACCGACTTGACGGTGACATCGACCATGTTGGCGTCGCCGATGAAGTCGGCGACGAAGGCGTCGGCGGGCTCCTCATAGAGCTGACGCGGCGTGCCCTGCTGGGCGATGCGGGCGTTCGACATCACGATGATCCGGTCGGAGACGGCGAGCGCCTCCTCCTGGTCGTGCGTGACATAGGCGACAGTGAGGTTGAGCGCCTGCTGCAGCTCGCGGATCTCCTCGCGCACGCGCCGGCGCAGTTTGGCGTCGAGATTGGAGAGCGGCTCGTCGAAGAGCAGCACCTGCGGCTCCAGCACCAGGGCGCGGGCGACGGCGACGCGCTGCTGCTGGCCGCCCGAGAGTTCGGACGGGTAGCGCTTCTCGAAGCCCTTGAGGCCGACCAGCGCCAGCTTCTCCAGCGCCATCTCCTGTGCCTTGGCCTTGGGCAGGCCCTTCACGGTCGGGCCATAGGCGGCGTTCTCCAGCACGCTCATATGCGGAAAGAGCGCATAGGACTGGAAGACCATGCTGACGTCGCGATCGGCGGCGGAGAGCCGGGTGACGTCCTTGCCGCCGATCAGGATCTGGCCGTCGCTGGCGATCTCCAGGCCGGCGATCATGCGCAAGGTCGTGGTCTTGCCGCAGCCGGAGGGGCCGAGCAGCGTCACCAGCTTGCCGGCCTCGATCGAGAAACTGACATTGTCGACCGCGGTCACCGCGCCATAGCGCATGCTGACATTGCGGAATTCGACGGAGGCGGGGCCGGCCTTGGGCATGACTGCAACGTATCCTTACTTGATCGGCTCGGCGGCGGAGGAGGCGAGGGCGGTCGTGCCGCGCCGGCCGAGCTTGCGCTCGCCGACGCCGAGCTGGATCAGGCTGATGCCGAGCGCCATGACCACGATCAGCACCGAGGAATAGGCGATGGCGAGGCCGAACTCGCCGGCCTCGACCCGGCCGACGATATAGGCGGTGGCGAGGTTGTACTCGGCCGAGACCAGGAAGATCACGGCACTGACCGTCGTCATGCTGCGCACGAAGCTGTAGACCAGCGCGGCGACGAGGGCAGGGCGCAGCAGCGGCAGCACCACCCGCCAGAGCGTGGTGAAGCTGCGGGCCGAGAGCGTCGCGGATGCCTCGTCCAGGCTCTTGTCGATCTGCGACAGCCCGGCGATGCCGGAGCGCACGCCGACCGGCATGTTCCGGAAGACGAAGGCGATGACGAGGATCAGGCCGGTGCCGGTGATCTCGACCGGCGGCACGTTGAAGGCGAGGATATAGGCGACGCCGAGCACGGTGCCGGGAATGGCGAAGCTGAGCATGGTCGCGAATTCGAGCGCGCCGCGGCCGGCGAAGCGCTGGCGGGTCAAAAGATAGGCGGTCAGCAGGCCGATAATCGCGGTCAGCGGCGCCGCAATGATGGACAACTTCAAAGTGGTGAAGAAGGACGGCCAGGCCGAGCCGTCGAAATGGAGGCCGCGGCTGAAGTCGATCGAGAAGCCGGTGATGTAGTGCTGCAGCGTCGGGGTGTGATCGCGCCCCATCGTCTTGACGAAGCCGCCCATCAGGATGACGACGTAGATGACCGCGGTCAGCGCCACCCACGGGCCGATGACGAGGGCGGAGATCCAGGTGATGCGACGCGGCAACGGTGTCGGCAGGCCGGAATCGCCCTTGCCGGTGACGGTGGTGTAGGACTTGCCGCCGAGCCAGCGCTGCTGCGCCCAGAACGCGGCGAGCGTGAAGCCGAGCAGGACGATGGCGAGCACCGCCGCCTGGCCCTGGTTGTGCGCGGCGCCGACCACGGCGAAGAAGATCTTGGTCGAGAGCACCTCGAAATTGCCGCCGAGCACCAGCGGGTTGCCGAAATCGGCCATGCTCTCGACGAAGCCGAGCAGGAAGGCGTTGGCGAGGCCCGGCCGCAGCAGCGGCCAGGTCACGGTGCGGAAGGTGGTCCAGCGCTTGGCACCGAGTGTCTGCGAGGCTTCTTCCAGGCTCGGCGCGATGCCCTGGACCACGCCGATCAGCACGAGGAAGGCGATCGGGGCGAAGGCGAGCACCTGGGCGAGCAGCACGCCGGGCAGGCCGTAGATCCAGCGCGAGCGCGGCACGCCGAACCACTCGAACAGGAATGTCGAGAACAGGCCCGAACGACCGAAGAGCAGGATCAGCGCCAGGCCGATGACGAAGGGCGGCGTGATGATCGGCAGCACGGTGAGCAGGCGCATGGCGCGCTTGCCGGGCATGCCGGTGCGCAGGATCAGCAGCGCGCAGGCGAGGCCGAGCAGGGTAGTGATCAGGCCGGTCAGGACAGCAAGGATCAGCGTGTTCCAGGCGACGCCGCAATTGGTGTTGGCGGAAAGGCAGCCGAGCCCCCAGATCGTCGGGCTGAAGAAGCGCTCGACGAACTCGCCGAGGACGAGGGCGCCGCTGGAATCGACCAGCGCGCTGCGCAGGATCACCGCGACCGGCAGGAAGATGAACAGCGCGATCAGCATGATGACGATGCCGATCGAGGAGGTCGTGAACAGGTCGCCACGGCACAGGCCGCGATAGGCGAGGCCGTGGCAGAGCAGGAGCAGCAGCGAGACCAGGGTTATCAGCGCGCCGAAGCCCATGCCGGGCTGGGCCGCGCCGGCCCCGCCGAGCAGGGCCGCCAGCGCCGGCATGCCCTGATCCTTGAGCGTGATCGCAAAGCCCTGGGCGAAGAAGACGACGAGGCCGGCAAAGCCGATCCAGGCCAGGAGCTTGCCGGTGCCGGCATTCTCCTGCCGGAAGGCGAGCAGGCTGGCGAGGACGAGGGCGATGCCGACGGGGGCGAGCCAGGGTGCCGCCCCGGAGAGCACGAGCGCCAGCGCCGTGCCCGCCTTGCCGAACGGATAACCGGAAAGGCTCATCCCCTCGGGCAGGTACCAGGGGATGAGCGCATAGCCGAGCCAGCCGGCCAGCAGCGCAAGCCTCGTCGCGGGACGCATCGTCTCTCGCCTCTCGTCTCGGATGTCAGCGATCAGCGTGCGCTCATTTCGGCAGCGCCTTGATCTCCTTGTCCCACTTCGTCAACAGGCGGGTGCGCTCGGCCGAGGAGCCGTATTTGACGAAGTCGTATTTGATCAGCTTCATCTCCGACATCTTCGGGGCCTGGGCCGGGACCGGCGCGTTCTTGTTCGAGGGCACCTGATAGGACTTGGCCGGCGCGGCGAGCGCCTGTGCCGCCGGGGTCAGGGCCCAGTCGTAGAACTTCTTGGCGTTGTCGAGATTGCGCGCGCCCTTGATGATCGACATCGAGCCGATCTCGTAGCCGGTGCCCTCGCAGGGTGCGACGGCCTTGATCGGGTCGCCCTGCACGGCGAAGACGACGGCGTCATGGATGAAGACGATGCCGACGGCGGTCTCGCCGAGGCTCGCCGCCTTGGCCGGGGCCGCGCCCGATTTGGTGTACTGGCTGACGTTCTTGTGCAGCTTCCTGAGATAGTCGAAGCCCTTGTCCTCGCCCATCAGCTGCACGACCGTGGCCAGCAGGTTGTAGGCGGTGCCCGAGGAGTTGGGGTCGGCGACCTGGACGTCGTCCTTCAGCTTGGGATCGAGCAGGTCGGCCCAGCATTTGGGCTCGGCAAGGCCCTTGGCCTTGATCTGCTGGGTGTTGTAGCCGAAGCCGAGCGCGCCGGCATAGATGCCGACCGAGCGCTTCTTGGCGGCTTCCCACTGCGCCAGCGCCCATTCGTGCAGGTCCTTGCTGGCGGGCGATTCGTATTCCTGCGTCAGCCCTTCCTCGGCCGCCTGCAGATGCGGGTCGCCGGTGCCGCCCCACCAGATGTCGCCGCGCGGATTGGACGATTCCGCCTTGAGCTGGGCATAGATCTCGCCGGCCGACTTGCGGGTCATCGCGACCTTGATGCCGGTCTCCTTCTCGAAGGCGCCGCTCATGGCGCGGCACCATTCCTCCTGCACGCCGCAATACATGACGAGCGAGCCCTGGGCCTGGGCCGGAGCAGCGGCGAAGGCCGCGCTCGCGGCGGCCGCGAATAGTCCGGCGCGAAGCCAGTGGTGTTTCTGCATGGTCTTCCTCCCGATATCTGGTTCTGTCTGTTCTTGTTGGGTCGATAGTGACCGGTCGTCGGCAAAGATCAACGGCTATTGTGCCGGCTTACTATTCCGGTGATGCGTTCCAGTTCGCCCGTCAGCTCCGGGGTGCAGCACAGCACCGGGTTGCCGGCCTTGATCGCGCCGCCAGCGAAGAAGTCGTTGATGTCGGCGCCGGCCTCGGTCGCGATCACCAGTCCGGCGGCGACATCCCAGGCATTGATGTGCAATTCAGCATAGGCCTCGGTACGGCCGATCGCGACATGGCAGAGGCCGAGCGCGCCGGAACCGGAGCGCTTGACCGAGGCGCCCGCAGCGAAGCCGCGCCCGACCGTGGCGAGATAATCCTCGTTGGGAATGCGGGTCGACCAGCCGAATTCGAGATAGGCGCGGCGGATGTCGGCCGTGCCGGAGACCTTGATCGGCTCGCCGTTCATGGTCGCGCCGCGGCCGCGGCGGCCGAGATAGACCTCGCCCAGCGCCGGCGCCGAGATGATGCCGATCTCGGGCACGCCGTTGAGCAGCAGGCCGATCGAGATGCACCAGGTGCGGTCGCCACGGGCGAAGTTCGAGGTGCCGTCGATCGGATCGATGATCCAGACCGCATCGGCCGCCTCGCCGCCGCCTTCCTCGCCGATGACGGCGTCACCCGGAAACAGCACGGCGAGGCGCTCACGCAGGAACGCTTCGACTGCGCCATCGGCGACGGTGAGCCAATCCTGCGCGCCCTTCATGCTGACGCCGAGGCTGTCCTTGCGGCCGAAATAGCCGAGCGCCAGCCGGCTCGCCTCCTCGACGAGGCCAAGTACCGCGTATTGGCGCAGGTCGAGCTCCGCAGGCGTCATCACAGCGATTCCAGCGAGACGGCGACCGGCTTGCCGGTGCGGCGGGATTCGGTCGCGGCATCGGCCAGGACCTGGGCCTTCAGGCCATCGAGGCCCGACGGGGAGGGCGCGCGCTTGTCGCGGCAGGCGGTGACGAAGGCGTCGAGCTCGGCGCGATAGGCCGCGGCGTAGCGCTCCAGGAAGAAATTCTGCACGGGATCGGCCCGGAAGCCGGCCCCGGTCGCGATCTCGACCGTGGTCTCGTGGATATTGCCGGCGCGCAGCATGCCCTTCGAGCCATGCACCTCGATGCGCTGGTCGTAGCCGTAAGTTGCGCGGCGCGAGTTCGAGATCTGGGCGATGCGGCCGCTCGCGGTGCGCATCAGCACGGCGGCGGTGTCGACGTCGCCGGCCTGGCCGATCGCCGGATCGACCAGCGCCGAGCCGAGAGCGAAGACCTCGACGGGCTCCTCGGCGAGCAGAAAGCGGGCCATGTCGAAATCATGGATCATCATGTCGCGGAAGAGACCGCCCGAGCGCTTCACATACTCGACCGGCGGCGGGCCGGGATCGCGCGAGATGACGGTGACGATCTCGATCTCGCCGGCTTCACCCGCGCGCAGGCGGCCTTCGAGGCCGGCGAAGTTGGGATCGAAGCGGCGGTTGAAGCCGATCATCAATGGCTTGCCGGACTTCGAGACGACTTCGAGGCAGCGGCGGATGCGGCCGGCGTCGAGATCGACCGGCTTCTCGCAGAACACCGCCTTGCCGGCCGAGACGGCAGCCTCGATCAGGTCGGCATGGGTATCGGTCGGGGTGCAGATCACCACGGCGTCGATGCCGGAATCGGCGAGGATCGCCTCGGTGCTGGCGACCCTGGCGCTGGAGGCCTGGGCGAGCGAGGCGGACGCCTCGGCCGAGGCGTCCGAAAGCGCGACCAGCTGCGCATCGGAGCGCGCCGCGACATTGAGCCCGTGAATGCGCCCGATCCGGCCGGCGCCCAGCAATCCAAATCTCATCACGTCCGTGGTCCTGCAGTTCGAGAGTGCTCCGGCGCTTCAGTCGTGCGCGCCGAGAATGGTCTGGTCGAAGTCGATGTTCGAGCCGGTCATCAGCCCCGATTCGGATGACGCCAGATAGGCGACCGCCTTGGCGACCTCGCGCGGATCGATCAGGCGGCCGAAGGGACGGCCAGCCTCTGCCTTCTCCAGCCAGCCATCCTGCGCGTCATGGCGCAGGCGCATGATCGCGTCCTCGCCCGGCGTCGCCATCCAGCCGATGTTGAGGCCGTTGACGCGAATGCGGTCGGCCAACAGGCCATAGGCGGCGTTCTTCGTCAGCGTCGCCAGCGCACCCTTCGAGACGCTGTAGGCGGCGAGGAAGGGCTGGCCGCCATGGGCCGACATCGACTGGATGTTGACGATGCTGCCCTGGATGCCCTGCTTGCGCATCAAGGTCGCGGCGTCCTGGATCAGAAAGAAGGGCGCGGTCAGGTTGACAGCCATGATCCGCGCATAGAGCTCGGGGCTGGTGTCGAAGATCGTGCCGCGGTCGGTGTCGCCGGCAGCGTTGACGAGGACGTCGAGCCGGCCGAAAGCTTGCTCGGCGGCCGGGACGATCTTCCGGACAGCGTCGAGATCGGCCAGATCGGCGGCGTGGAAGTGGGCGTTGCAGCCGGCGGCCTTCAGGCTGTTGGCGACCATTTCGCCGCGCTCGCGGTTGCGGCCGGTGAGGACGAGGCCGGCAGCACCGCGCGCGGCGAATTCGCGGGCGACCGCCTCGCCGAGGCCCTGGCTGCCGCCAGTGACGACGGCGACCTTGCCGTCGAGCGCGCGGCTGAAGTTAGTCGGCTCAGGCAACTCGGCTTCTCCCTGGGCGCGCCACTGTCACAATGGCACATTATTTTTATTGCGCTTGACTAATGGAACAAACATTCCATTCTCTACCGGCACAAGTCAAGGCCATGAGAGCCCCTGTTCCCGATGACATCGCCCGTGCAGCAGGACACGCCAAGAGACGATTTCGACGGCTTCGTCGCCCTGTTGCGCGAGCGCGGGCCGAGCCTGCCGAAACGCCTGCGGCAAGTCGCCGATTATGCGCTTGCCAACCCTGATGACATGGCGCTCAATACCGCTGCGCAGGTGGCGCAGCAGGCAGGGGTTCAGGCCTCGACTTTGGTGCGCTTCGCCCAGGCGCTGGATTATTCCGGCTTCAGCGAATTGCAGCAGCTCTTCCGCTCGCGGCTGCGCCAGCAGTTCCCCGATTATCGCGAGCGGCTGGCGGCCTTGCGCGACGAAGGTGCTGCCGGGCCGAATATGGCGCAGGTGCTGCTCGACGGCTTCGTCGAGGCCAGCCGCAGCTCGCTGACGCGGCTGCAAACGACCGTCCGCTATCGCGACATCGACAAGGCGACGGACCTACTTGCCGAGGCCGAGACGATCATCCTGGTCGGCGCGCGCCGGATGTTCGCGGTGGTGTCCTATCTCGCCTATGCCTTCGGCAAGCTCGGCATCCGCGCCGTGCTGGTCGACAATATCGCGGCGCTCGGACCGGAGCAGGCAGCGATCGCCCGGAAGGGCGACGTCGTCATCGCGGTGAGCTGCGCTCCTTACACGCCGACGACGGTCGGAATCGCGGCTCAGGCCCATGCCAAGGGCATTCCGGTGATCGCGATCACCGACAGCGCGCTCAGCCCGCTCGCCCAGCATTGCTCGCTCTGGCTCGAAGTCGAGGAGGCCGATTACGGCGCCTTCCGCTCGATGTCGGCCACCTTCGCACTCGCCATGACGCTCGCCGTCGGCACCGCCGAGAAAGCCCGTCCCGATGCCTGAACCCGTGCTCGACCTGATCTCGATCGGCCGGTCCTCGGTCGATCTCTATGGCCAGCAGATCGGCGGGCGGCTGGAGGATATGGGCTCGTTCTCCAAGGCGGTCGGCGGCTGTCCGACAAATATCGCGATCGGCACGGCGCGGCTCGGCCTGAAATCGGCGGTGATCACCCGCGTCGGCGACGAGCAGATGGGCCGCTTTATCCTGGAGCAGTTGCAGCGCGAGGGCGTCGAGACCAAGGGCGTCGTCGTCGATCCCAAGCGCCTGACCTCGCTGGTCATCCTCGGCGTGCGCGACGAGAAGACCTTTCCGCTGATCTTCTACCGCACCGATTGCGCCGACGCGGCGCTCGACGAGAGCGAGATCGACGAGGCCTTCATCGCCTCGGCCAAGGCGGTGGTGGTCACCGGCACGCATTTCGCCATTCCCAACGCCGCCAAGGCGCAGCGCAAGGCGATCGCGCTCGCCCGCAAGCATGGCCGCAAGGTCGTGTTCGACGTCGATTACCGGCCCAATCTCTGGGGGCTCGCCGGGCATGGTGCCGGCGAGGAGCGCTATATCCGCTCCGACAGCGTGACCCAGCATCTCCAGGCGATCCTGCCGGATTGCGACCTGATCGTCGGTACCGAGGAGGAATTGCACGCTGCCGGGGGCTCGGAGGACACGCTCGCCGCGATCCGCAATATCCGCGCCCTGAGCCAGGCGACGATCGTCTGCAAGCGCGGGCCGATGGGCTGTGTGGTTTTCCCAGGAGCCATCCCTGCCTCGATCGAGGACGGGATCAAGGGGCCGGGCTTCCCGGTCGAGGTCTACAATGTCCTGGGGGCGGGCGATGCCTTCATGTCCGGATTCCTGCGCGGCTATCTCAGCGACGAGCCGATCGAGACCTGCTGCACCTGGGCCAATGCCTGCGGCGCCTTCGCCGTCTCGCGCCTGCTCTGCTCGCCGGAGAGCCCGACCTTCGCAGAGCTGCAGTTCTTCCTGAAGCATGGCTCGCCGCACCGGGCGCTGCGCCATGACGTGGCGATCAACCATGTCCATTGGGCGACGACGCGCCGGCCGCAAGCGGCGACGCTGATGGCGCTTGCCATCGACCACCGCTCCCAGGTCGAGGCGATGGCGGATGAGGCCGGCGTGCCGCACGAGCGCATCGCGGCCTTCAAGCGGCTTGCCGTCGATGCCGCGGCGCGGATCGCTGGGGGAGCCGAGGGCTTCGGCATGCTGCTCGACGGGCGCCATGGCCGCGAGGCGCTGTTCCGCGCCGGGGATCACGGCTTCTGGGTGGCACGGCCGCTGGAAGTGCCGGGCTCGCGGCCGCTGCGCCTCGAAACCGATGCGGATGGCTCGCTCGGGGCTGCGCTGAACGAATGGCCGGTCGACCATGTCGCCAAGGTGCTGGCCTTCTACCATCCCGACGACGATGCGGCGCTGAAGGCCGAGCAGGAGGCGACCCTGAAGCGCGTCGCGCTCGCCTGCCGGCAGGTCGGCCGCGAGCTGCTGGTCGAGATCATCTGCTCGAAGAATGGCCCGGTTGGCGACGACACCATGGCGAGCGTCATGCGCCGGCTCTACGACATCGGCATCAAGCCGGATTGGTGGAAGCTCGAGGGGCAGCCGAGCGCAGCAGCCTGGGCCGCGGTCGATGCTGTGATCGCGCAGAACGATCCCTATTGCCGCGGCGTCGTGCTGCTCGGGCTCGACGCGCCGCTGCCGGAGCTGGAGGCTGCGTTCCGGCTGGCGCAGACCGCCAGGACGGTGAAGGGTTTCGCGGTCGGGCGCTCGATCTTCGGCGAGGCGGCGCGCGGCTGGCTTGCGGGGACGCTCGACGACGAGGCCGCGACCGCGATGATGGCCGAGCGCTTCGGCCGACTGGTCGATGCCTGGCAAGGCCGCTGAGGAGATTTGCGATGAGCACGATCAGGCTCACCATGGCGCAGGCGCTGGTGGCGGCGCTTGCCGCGCAGAAGACGGTGGTTGGCGGCCGCACGCTGCCGCTTTTCGCCGGCGTCTGGGCGATCTTCGGCCATGGCAATGTCGCCGGGCTCGGCGAGGCGCTGCATGGCGCGCGCGACATCCTGCCGACCTTGCGGGCCCATAACGAGCAGGCGATGGCGCACTCCGCAATCGCCTTCGCCAAGGCCTCGCGCCGGCGCCGGATGATGGCGGTGACGAGCTCGATCGGGCCGGGCGCGACCAATATGGTGACGGCCGCCGCCGTCGCCCATGTGAATCGCCTGCCGCTGCTGCTGCTGCCGGGCGATGTCTTCGCCGGGCGCCGGCCCGATCCGGTGCTGCAGCAGATCGAGGATTTCGGCGACGGCACCGTCTCCGCCAATGACTGCTTCCGTCCGGTCTCGCGCTATTTCGACCGGATCACCCGGCCGGAGCAACTGATCCCGGCATTCGAGCGGGCGATGCAGGTGCTGACCGATCCATCCGAATGCGGGCCCGTGACGCTGGCGCTGTGCCAGGACGTGCAGACCGAGGCCTATGATTATCCGGAAAGCTTCTTCGCCGAGCGGATCTGGCAGCCGCGCCGGACGCGTCCGGACGAGCAGGAGCTGGCGCAGGCGGTGGAGCTGCTCAAAGCTGCGAAGCGGCCATTGGTCGTCGCTGGCGGCGGCACGCTCTATAGCGAGGCCGAGAGCGAGCTCGCCCGTTTCTGCCTGGCGCACGGCATCCCCAGCGCCGAGACGCAAGCCGGCAAGAGCGCCTTGCCGCATGATCACCCGCTCAATCTCGGCGCGATCGGCGTCACCGGCACCGGCGCTGCCAACGACGCCGCCAAGAGCGCCGATGTCGTGCTCGCGGTCGGCACGCGCCTGCAGGATTTCACCACCGGCTCGCGCGCGCTCTTCGCCGATCCGGACTGCCGGATCATCGGGCTCAACACGCAAGCCTTCGACGCCGGCAAGCACGGCGCACAGCCGCTTGTTGCGGACGCCAAGGCCGGGCTCGCCGAGCTGGAAGCCGGGCTCGCCGGCTGGAAGGCGCCTGTCAGCTGGACGTCGCAGGCACAGGCTTCCCGCGACGCCTGGCTAGCGACCGCTGAACGCTATACTGCGGCGAGCAACCAGGCGCTGCCGAGCGATGCGCAGGTGATCGGCGCGGTGCAGCGCCAGAGCCGGGCGAGCGATGTCGTGCTCTGCGCCGCCGGTGGCCTGCCGGGCGAATTGCACAAGCTTTGGCAGGCCGGCGCGCCCGGCGGCTACCATATGGAATACGGCTATTCCTGCATGGGCTACGAGATCGCCGGGGGCTTGGGGACCAAGCTCGCCGACCCGGCGCGCGAGGTCTTCGTCATGGTCGGCGACGGCTCCTATCTGATGATGAACTCGGAGATCGCGACCTCGGTGATGCTCGGGGTCAAGCTGACCATCGTCGTGCTCGACAATCGCGGCTTTGGCTGCATCAACCGCCTGCAGTACGCGACCGGCGGTGCCCCCTTCAACAACCTCCTGCGCGACACCCGCCACGAGACGCTGCCGGAGATCGACTTTGCCGCGCATGCCGGCGCGATGGGCGCCATCTCGCGCAAGGTCGCCGGTTTGGCTGAACTTGAGACCGCACTGGCGGAGGCGCGCGGCCATGATCGTACCAGCGTCATCGTCATCGATACCGATCCGCTGATCTCGACCGATGCCGGCGGGCATTGGTGGGAGGTGGCAGTGCCCGAGGTCTCGGTACGCGACGAGGTCAAGGCAGCGCGCAAGCGCTATGACGGCGCGCTAGCCGCGCGCGACAACTGATCAAAGAGGACGATATGCCTATCCGTATCGGCGCCAATCCCATCGGCTGGTCGAATGACGATCTGCAGGACATCGGCGGCGCGACGCCGCTCGAAACCTGCCTGGCCGAGGCCCGCGAAGCCGGCTTCGTCGGCATGGAACTCGGCCACAAATTCCCGCGCGAGCCCAATGCGCTGAAGACGGCGCTCGATCCGTTCGGCATGGCCTGTATCTCCGGCTGGTATTCGGCCGAATTGCTGAAGCGCGACGCTGATGAGGAGATGAAGCATTTGCGTGCCCATCTCGACCTGCTCAAGGCGATGGGCTCGACCGTGCTGGTCTTTGCCGAGACCTCGAACGCGATCCATGGCGACCGCTTGAAGCCTTTGTCGCAGCGGCCGGTTCTGGAAGCGGGCGATTGGGCGCAGTTCGGCCGCAGGATCACCGAGGTCGCCGAGCGCACGCTCGCCGAGGGCGTCCGGCTGGTCTACCACCACCATATCGGCACGATCGTCGAGAGCGAGGCGGATATCGACGCCTTCATGGCGGCGACGGGCGAGGCGGCCCATCTGCTGCTCGACACCGGCCATGCGACCTGGGGCGGGGCCGATCCGGTCAAGCTCGCCGGGCGCTACCGGTCGCGTATCAGCCATGTCCATGCCAAGGATGTGCGCAAGGGCGTGATGGAGCAGGCGCGCAAGGAGGACTGGAGCTTCCTCGACGCCATCCTCGGCAAGGGCTCCGAACTCGGCGTCTACACCGTGCCGGGCGACGGCATGGTGGACTACCCCGCGGTGTTCAAGGCGCTGCCGGGCTATTCCGGCTGGGTCGTGGTCGAGGCTGAGCAGGACCCCGAGAAGGCGCACCCGCTGACCTATGCCAAGAAGGGCGTCGCCCATCTCAAGCAGAGCCTGAAGGAGGCCGGGCTCGCCTGAGCCCGGGCACGAGCATGTCGAAGCTGCTGGTCAAGCCACAGGCGCCCGATGCCGAGGGGCGTATCCACGAGGTCACGCCCGAAACGGCCGGCTGGGGGCATGTCGGCTTCGCCGTGCACAAGCTTGCCGCCGGGCAGAGCCTGTCGCGCCAGACCGGCAACAGGGAGCATTGCCTCGTCCTGCTCTCCGGCAAGGTCTCGGCCAGCGCCGCGGGTAAGGATTTCGGCGTGATCGGCGGGCGCTCCTCGCCCTTCGAGCCCGATCCCTGGTCGCTCTATGTGCCGGCGGGTTCGGAGTGGAGCGTCACCGCGCAGGGGCCATGCGAGCTCGCGATCTGCTCGGCGCCTGGCGCGGCTGGCGCGCGGCCGGCGCGTGTGATCACGCCCGCCGATGTCGGCGCGCTGACGCGCGGGGAGGGCAGCAACACCCGCCATGTCCGCAACATCCTGCCCGAGACGGAAAGCGCGGACGGCCTGCTCGTCGTCGAGGTGATCACGCCCTCGGGTTGCTGGTCGAGCTATCCGCCGCACAAGCACGACCAGGATAACCTGCCGGCTGAATCGCTGCTTGAGGAGACCTATTACCATCGCCTCAACCCGCCGCAGGGTTTCGGCTTCCAGCGCGTCTATACCGACGACCGCTCGCTCGACGAGACCATGGCATTCTCGGACGGCGACGTGGTTTTGGTGCCGAGGGGCTATCACCCGGTCGGCGCGCCGCATGGCTACGAGCTCTATTATCTCAACGTCATGGCCGGGCCGAAGCGGATCTGGAAATTCCACAACGACCCCGCGCATGAGTGGATGCTGAAGGCGTGAACGCGGCGGCCGGGATCGACCTGATCGGCGACGAAGAGCTCGCCTATCTCAGCAGCCGCACGGCTTTCGCGCCCGGCGCCGGCATGGCTCTCGACGATGGCTACCGCCTGGCGCATCTGCCGCTGATCGACCCCGCCCATCCCAGGGCGATCGCGCGCAAGGAGGGCACGCATTACGACAATGGCCGGCACCCGCCCATCTACTCACTGGTGGTGCCGACACCGGGCTTGCAGGAGGCGCCGGCTTATTTTGAGCTGGAGCAGGCGCTGCGCCAGGCACCGTTCGCAAGCAAGATCGCCTGGGACATCGTTACGAGGCGGCAGGCCAAGCTGCATGCGACGGTGTGCGGCTCGCTCTCGATCGGCGCGCCGTCGCTGATCGATCCTGCGGCGCGCGAGGCTCTGTCGCGTATCGGGCCGGTCGCCATGGAATTGCGCGGCCTGTTCTCGGGAAATGTCAATCGCGGCCGGCTCTATCTGCGGCTCTATCCGGAGCGTCGGGACGGACAGAACGCCCTCCATCTCCTGCAGCGGGCGCTCGGGCGGCTGACCAGCGATCTCTATGTCGTGGGGATCTGGAACCTGAGCGACGACCTCGACGCTGCCGAGGCGGCTGCGCTCTCTGGTCTGATCGAGCATTGGTGGGACCGGCCGGTCCTGCGCTTCACCGCCGATCGGCTCTGGCTGATGGGCGCCCGTGACGACCTCGTGCTCGATTCCGAGATCGTGGAGACGCTGAGCCTGACATAGGCCGGCAACCAGCAAGATGCCGTTCCGGCTTGCCTTGCCGGCCGGACGGGTCTACCTCGCCCCCATCGCTTTCTGCTGCCTAGCGCGGCTCCACGATCATCCGGCCCCGCCACGAGCGTAGCGGCCGGACGATCGCCCAACCGATAGGATCGACCCATGGCCCGCAAGAAATCCAAGCCGCTCGAGGCTTCCTTCGTGCTGTTCGACGTTTTCTACGAGGACGGTTCGCGCAGCTCCAATCGCCGCGTGCCGAGCGAACTGCTCGGCGGGATCGATGGTGACGATCCCGCCCTGGACGCCATCCAGGAGCAGGATCGCGTCATCGCCGAGAAGTCGGGCAGGCGCCCGCTTACGATCAAGAGCCTGGTGCGCGCCGGCGAGGCCGAGAAGCAGGCGGCCCGGCAGGCGGAGAAGGCCTCCCGCCGGAACTGACGCCTGCTGGCCGATCAACGTTTCGAGCGGCGACGCGCTGCGGGCTGTGACTGGCCACCGCTGCTGCTCAGCAGCGAGCCGATGACATAGAGTGCGAGGCCGACGCCGACCACAGCGGCGAGCGGTTCGCGTTCGCCGCGCTTCATCAGCATCTGACCGCCTTCGCGGGCATAGTCGCGGCCCATGTCGAGATAGTCCTGCCCGCGCGTGGCATAATCGCGGCCGCGATCGAGCTGCTCGCGGCCGCTGCCGACGAGATCGCGCCCGGCGCGCAGCGCCTGATCGCTGTAGTCACGGAGCATCCGGCTCCAGCCGGATGTGTCGGGCTGCCAGCTCGAACGGCGAGGCGTCATCGCCCAGGCGATCAGGCCGACGCTGAGCGCTCCGACCGCAAAGGCCGCGAGCGGATGGCGCTCGACCGTTTCAACGGCCGCCTCCCCAGTCTCCTGGGCATAGCGGCCGGCATCGCGCAGCGTTTCGCGCGGATCGATCTCGGCTAATTTCTCCCTGGCCCGGCCATAGCCATCCTTGACGGTCTCGGCCGTGCGATTGGCGAGATCGGCCGCCCGTGCCGCGACGCTGCCCGTCGCGCGGTCGATCTCATCCTCGTTGGAGGGCACGTCCGGCGGCAGGCGCTTGTCGTTGTCCATCGTTCGACTCCATGGGCTCGAATGGCTTCAGTGGTCGAAACGAAAGAGCGGCGGCAGGGTTCCGCCGCCGGTCGAGTTTAACGCGTCGCCCGTCGCGTGGTGCGAGCCACGGTGGGGCCGGTGACGGCGCCGGCAGCCCCGCCAACGACTGCGCCGACCGGCCCGGCGACGACCGCGCCCGTTCCGGCACCGACGGCCGCACCACCGATACGCTCCTCCGTCGTCGAGCACGCGGCCAGACCCAGGGCCATGACGGTCACGGCGGCGAGAATGGATGTCTTCATGATCTGATCCTTTGTGTTGACCGGGACTCTAAACGTCCGGGCGGCCCAGATGTTGCCGCAGGGCGATGGCAGAGATTTCCATCGTTGGTTAAGCTCGCCGCGGCGAGTCCGACTCATCGCCTAGAGCAGGTGCGAAAAAGTGGGAACCGGTTTTTCGCACCCTGCTCTAAGGTTCTAGAATCGATCGCGTCCTATGATTTTGGATCGGGTCGATCCAAAAGCATCGTGATCTAGGGAGACTGCTCATGAAGACGCTTCTGTTCTCCACCGCCCTCGCTCTGATGACCATGGCTCTAGCCGGCGCGCCAGCCTCGGCCCTGACCATGAAAGAGTGCAGCGCCAAGTATCAGGACGCCAAGAAGGCGAACACGCTGAAGGGTCAGAAGTGGAACGATTTCCGCAAGGCCAACTGCGCCGATGACGACGCCTCTGACAATGATGCGGCGGCAGCCGTGACGGATGCTCCGGCTGCGACGCCGGCCGCGACGACCCCGGCCAAGCCCGCCGGTAAGGCCAAGGCGGCCGTATTCCCGAAGGCTGTGTCGCAGAAGTACTCGAACGAGACGGCCGGCAAGGCGCGCCTCAAGACCTGCGTCGACCAGTACAACGCCAACAAGGCGGCCAATGCCAATGGCGATCTGAAGTGGATCGAGAAGGGCGGCGGCTACTGGAGCCAGTGCAACACCAAGCTCAAGGGCTGAGCTGAAGACCGCGCGGTGCGCCCGGATGCCGGGCGCACCATCACTTGGTCGAGCGTTGTGAAGCCTCAGGCCTTGCCGACGCTGCCATAGACCATGCGCCCCTGATGGAAGGTGGCGCTGCGCGTCGGCACGCGAGCGACCGCTTCGGCCGAGCAGCTGGCGCCCACCAAAGTGAAGCCGGCGTCGTCGCCGACCTTCGGCCAGGCGCGCTTGCCGTCGTCGTCGAGCGGCAGCACGCCGCCGGTGGCGATGGCGAGCGAGCGCGACAGGCGGAACTCGTCGGAATTCCGGTAGACCTGCGCGTAGAAATAGGACCGCTCCAGCATGTCGCCGCTGCCGAAGGGCGACCAATGGTCAATGACGCTGTCGGTGCCGGTCATCACGAAAACACCCTTGTCCTGCAATTGCGGCAGGGGCATCGTCAGGGCGCCGAGCGGCACGGTCGAGGCGATCGTCATCTTCTGGGCCGAGAGGCGCGCGATCGTCTCGGCCTGCAGGCCGGGCGCCATGGTCGCGAGCGCAAAGCCATGGCTGATCGTGACCTTGCCGCGCAGGGCCGGGTTCTTCTCGACCGTGTCGATCATGTAGGTGACCGCGGCGGCGCCGGACGGGCCGGTCTCGTGCAGGTGGATGTCGACGCCCTTGCCGGTGTCGAGCGCGATCTGGAACATCGCGTCGAGCGATTTCTCCATCGCCTTGTCGACATTGGTCGGATCGAGCCCGCCGACATGCTGCACGCCCATCTTCATGGCCTCGCGCATCAGCCCGTCGACCTTGGAATGCAGCAGGCCGTGCTGCGGGAAGGCGACGATCTCGCAGGAGAAGTCGTCACGATGCTTCTCGAGCGCGAGCAGCAGATGCTCCAGGCTCTTCAGCCCGCTGACCGGGTCGATGTTGCAATGGCTGCGGGCGGTGGTGGTGCCCTTCGACTGCAAGAGGGCGATCAGGCCTTCGGCACGCTCCTGCGAGGTCGGCAGCAGCGTCGGGATCAGCTTCTCCTCCAGCGCGATCATATCCATGATCGTCTTGCCCTGGCGCGGACGCGGCGCCTGCCAAGGGCCGCCATAGAAGGTCTTGTCGAGGTGGATGTGCATGTCGCGCATCGCCGGCAAGGCGAGCTGGCCGGCGGCGTCATAGCGCGGCAGCGTGGCGGAGAGGGCTGCGCCGGCCGGATGCAGCGCGGCGATTGTCCCGTCCTTGATCTCCAGCGTATACAGCCCGGTGCGGGTGCCGACCACGACCTCGCCGTCATAGTCGAAGCCGTCTTCGAGGCGGACGCCGCCGAGATAGTAGTGGCGGTCGGTCAGTGCGGTGACGCCGGTCTCGGCAACGTCCTTCCCGGCCTTGCCCGGCGCCGCCTGGGCGCTACCGGCCAAGCCGATGACCGCCGCCGAGGTTGTGAGCTGGCCGGTCTGCATGAGAAAGCCCCTGCGGCTCTGGTGCTGCACGCTGCCCATGGTGTTTCCCCGATCTGACTGTGAGCTTGTGGCTCCGGTCTACGGGAGGCTCGTCAGCATTGGCAGCGATCTTTGCCCATGATGATCATTCGATTCGGCAATGATCGACGTAGTCAGGACGATAGCCAGCGATGCGCCGGGACATCGCCTTATCGTTCCAGTCCGCAGAAGGTGGCCAGCGTCTCTGCCAGGGCTGTTGTCGCGTCCGGGGCATTGTCGCGGTAGTAGAGCGCCAGCTCGAAGCCGGTGACCTCCGGCAGCCCTTCCGCCGTTCCCAGCACGCGGTGGCCTTGCTGCCGGCAGCTCGCAGGCAGCAATGTCAGACCGAGACCGGCGGCGGAGGCCGCCGTGAGGGCAGCCAGACTCGTGCTGGCGTAGCTGACGCGCCAGCGCATGCCGAGGCCGTCCAATGTCTCGCAGAGCTCTTCGCGGTAGAGCCCGTTCAGCGGAAACACGGCAAGCGGCACAGGAGCCCGCTCGATGGCGGGATGGGCCAGGCTGTCGAGCCAGAGCAGCGGTTCGGGCCGCGCCGCACGCGGCGGCTGGCGACGGCGCTGCTTGACGAGGACGAGGTCGAGCTCCTCGCGCTCATAGGCGCTATAGAGGTCGGCGCTGAGGCCGCTGGTCACGTCGAGACGCAGATGCGGCTCGGCCAGGCTGAACTGCGCCAAGAGGCCGGCTGTCGGAACGGTGAAATCCTCGGGCATGCCGAGTCTCAGCACGCCGTCGCGCCAGAACCCGGTCAGCGCGTCATGCGCCTCTTCGTGAAGCGCGAGGATGCGCCTTGCATAGCTGAGCAGCCGGCTGCCCTCCTCGGTCAATTGCACCTGATGCGGATTGCGCTCGAACAGAGGCTTGCCCAGCATTTCCTCCAGCCGCCGGACCTGCTGGCTGACGGTGGACTGCGACAGCGACACCCGCTCGGCGGCGCGGGTGAAGCTCATGCTCTCGCAGACCGCGACGAAGCTCTGCAGCAGCTGCGGGTTGAACATGGGGTAGCGGGTCATCGTCGCGCTGCCGGGCGGTTCGGGCCGATTGCCCGATAGTATGCAGCGCAAGCGCCTGCGCCCAAAGCTATCGCTCGAGGCAATTCAGCGATTGAGTTTGGGAAATCGACGATCAGTCGTCGGGCCTGGTGGAGCTGAGGGGATTCGAACCCCTGACCTCTGCAGTGCGATTGCAGCGCTCTCCCATCTGAGCTACAGCCCCCAAGGCGCTGGCCTTCTAGGCCCTGCGTCGCGCTTCTGTCAATCGCTTGCGACAGGAGTTTTGTGGGTGGCTCCGGCGGAGCGCCCGGTCTTCTCGGAGATGCTACTCGATGCGTGCCGTTCTCGACGTCGTGATGCTGGCGCTGAACCTCTATGTCTGGCTGCTGATCGCCTCGGCGGTGCTGAGCTGGCTGATCGCCTTCAACGTGGTCAACACGCGCAACCAGTTCGTCTCGACGGTCTGGGATTTCCTCTACCGCATCACCGAGCCGGCGCTCCGACCGATCCGCAATATGCTGCCCAATCTCGGCGGCATCGACATCTCGCCGATCATCCTATTGCTGGCGATTTTCTTCATCCAGAGCGTGATCCAGCGCTACATCTACCCTAACGTCTTCTAGCCGGATGGCCGCCTGGTCCGTTACGCCGGACGGGCTTGCGATCGCGATCCGACTGACGCCGCGCGGCGGGCGCGATAGTCTTGATGGCATCGAGACGCTGGCCGACGGCCGACAGGTATTGAAGGCCTGGGTTCGGGCCGCTCCCAGCGAAGGCGAGGCCAATGCTGCGCTGATCGCGCTCCTCGCCAAAGAGCTCCAGACCTCGCGCTCGCAGATGACGCTGACGGCGGGGGCGGGCGCGCGATTGAAGCGAATCGTCGTTCGCGGCGATGCGGAGGCATTGGCGGCACAATTGCAAAGGCAGCTTTGTTAGTTTTAATGCTGCATCGCAGCAGAATCAGCGCCGTTGGCTCTTGACGTGAGCCTGCGGCTTCTGGCCCAACTAGCGGCCATGGACGAGCCAAGCCCCCAGCCCCAGCCATTCCCGCAGCGCCTGACGGAGGGCTATCGCGCCTTCCTCGACGATCGCTTCATCCGCGAGCAGAGCCGCTACGAAAAGCTCGCCGAGAGCGGGCAGACGCCGAAGATCATGCTGATCGGCTGCTGCGATTCGCGCGTCTCGCCGGAGGTGATCTTCGATGCGAGCCCGGGCGAGATGTTCGTGGTCCGCAACATCGCCAACCTGATCCCGCCCTTCTCGCCCGACGACCAGTTGCACGGCACCTCCGCTGCGCTCGAATACGGCGTCCAGGCGCTCAAGGTCGAACATATCGTCGTGCTCGGGCATGGCCGCTGCGGCGGTATCAAGGCCTTCGCCGACGATACGCAAGGGCCGCTCTCGTCCGGCGATTTCATCGGCCGGTGGATCACGCTGGTCGAGCCTGCGGCAAGGCGCTCGGGCGGACGCGGCCGGAACGAGACCCTGGACGATTATGTCGAGCGCCTCGCTTTGCTCTCGGTGCAGCAGTCGCTCGCGAACCTGCGCACCTTCCCCTGCATCAACATCCTGGAGAGCAAGGGCCGGCTGCATCTGCACGGCGCCTATTTCGCGGTCGCCAGCGGCATGCTGATGCTGCTCGATCCGCAGAGCGGGCAGTTCGTGCCGGCGGTCGGCGAGATGCCGAAAAAGGTGCAGATGATCCGGTGCTCGGAGGCCGAACCGGAATCCGGAGGTTGACGTAGCGTCCGAGTTGGGTGTCTTTTTAGATATTCCGCCTACAGAAGTGGCGGTCGCTGGGAAAAAAACGCCATCCGGCAGCATTTCGCCGGACATGCATTTTTGCTGCGCCGCCCCGATGACGAACCCGGCGGCTTGCGCTAGATTGCGCGCTCCCGGTCACTATGATTTGAAGCTGCATGTTCGATCGTCGTAAGCCCGCCGCCCCGGCGCCCTTCGTCACCCACGAGAATGTCGAAGCCAAGATCAAGTGGTTCGACCCGGAGAAAGGCTTCGGCTTTGCTTCTCCGGCGGACGGATCTGGCGATGTTTTCGTCCACGTTTCGTCCATCGGCCCGCAGGATCCGCAGGACCTGCAGCCCGGTGCGACCATCATCTGCGATCTCGGCGAAGGCAGGCGCGGCCTGCAGGTTGTCGCGGTCCATGAGATCGATGCCTCGACCGCAACCCCCGCTGCGCCGCGTGGCGCCGGTGGCCCCGGCGGCGGTGGGCGTCCGTTCTCGCCGCGTCCGCCGCGCGACGATTTCGGCGGCGGCTATGGCGGTGGCGGCGGCTACGACCGCGGCGACCGAGGCGGCTTCGACCGCGGCGATCGCGGCGGTTTCGATCGTGGCGCCAGCGCCCCGATGGAAGGCCCGTTCGACGGCGCGGTGAAGTTCTTCAACACCGATCGTGGCTTCGGCTTCATCGCCCCCGACAAGGGCGGACCGGACGTGTTCCTGCACGTCTCGTCGCTGAGCCGCAGCGGCCTGCAGCCGCCGATGGACGGGCAGCGCGTGCGCTTCTCGATCCGTGCCGGCAAGAAGGGCCCCGAGGCTGCGAACATCAGCTTCCTCTAAGGAGCTGAGCGCGAGCTTTTGCCCTGGTCAGGCTGACATCAGCCTTGACCAATGCGATGTTCTGACGAAATCGATGAGGCGGCGAGCCGAGAGGCTTCGCCGCCTCAAACGCGTTCGAGGGCTCGGTGCGGCAGGGCCGGCAAGGTGAGGCCGATCGAATCGCCGGGCCGAATCTCGCCGCCTTCGAGCACGATCGCCATGACCCCCGCCTTGCGGATCAAGTTTCCGTCGGCGTCGCGGCCGAGCACGGCCTTGAGCAGGCCGGGCCGGAAGGCCTCGATCTGGATGCACGGGTTGCGCAGACCGGTGATCTCGACCAGCGCCTCGGCGCCGAGCCGCAGGCGCGTGCCGACGGGCAAAGCGAGCAGATCGATGCCGCGCGTGGTAACGTTCTCGCCCAGATCGCCGGGCTGGAGAGAAAAGCCGCCAGCTGCGAGCTCGCCGAACAGCTCCTCATGGATCAGATGGACCTGGCGCAGATTGGGCTGGGTCGGATCGACCTTGACGCGCGAGCGGTGCTTCACGGTTTCGCCGCAATGGGCATCGCCTTCAATACCGAGCCCGGTGAGCAGCCGAATGGACGGTAGGAGCGGCTTGCTGAAGCGGTGAACGTCGTCCCGCGCCACGGCTATGATCGTTGCCATTCTTCGGCCTCGCTGCTGGTGACCGCTCTCTGACACGGAGCGCGGCGTTTGGGGAGCCGCCTGCGCAACAAAAAACCGGGCCTGTCACCAGGCCCGGTCGATCGCCCCTTTGAAACGGCTGTCGCCGCTCAGTGCTCGTCGCCCTCGAGCCCGCCGACATGCTTCTGGGTGTAGAGCTCGAGGCCGATGCGACCGATCAGGTCGAGCTGGGTCTCGAGGAAGTCGATATGGCCTTCCTCATCCTTCATCAGCGCCTTGAACAGGTCCTCGGACGGGTAGTCGCCGACATCGCGGCAGTACTTCGCCGCTTCCTGATAGAGGGCGCGGGCCTCGACCTCGGCCTTGAGGTCGCACTCGATCACTTCCTTGACGTTTTCGCCGATGCGAAGCGCGTCGAGGGTCTGCAGGTTCGGGAAGCCTTCGAGGAAGAGGATGCGGTCGACGAAACGGTCGGCATGGACCATCTCCTCGATCGATTCCTTCTTCCAGGTCTTGGCCATGTCCTTCAGCCCCCAATTGTCGAGCATCCGGTAGTGCAGCCAATACTGGTTGATGGCCGTGAGCTCGGAGCGCAGGCCCTTGTTGAGGTATTCGATGACCTTCTTGTCGCCCTTCATGCCGCTCTCCTCGCAATCGTCTACATTAGAATGATCCTAATGTAGAGCGAAGGGGAGCGAAAGGGAAGGGGAGATCGCGCAGGTCGCGGGAGAAAAATCGCGCCGCACCGATCAGGCGGCGACGCGGTCGTCGTTCTCTTCGATGGCTGCCATCATCAAGCCGACCGAGACGTGCACGGCGCATTCAACATTATGGCTGGCGCAGCTATGGCACTGGCTGGCGCAGGCGGCGCGCGCCTCGGCGAGCAGAGAGCGGACCTCGCGGGCGCAGCGTCCGCAATCCGGGCTGCAGCCGAGGCAGTCATAAGCCTCGCCCGCAGTGCGCGGACCGCTACCGTCAGGGGCGATCGTGCCCTTGATCTGCCGGCAGGAGAGGACGTTGCAGGAGCAAACGATCACGCCCGTTGGCCCCCGGCGAGCTTCGTCGCCGTCTCCTCAGCATCGGCGCGGCGCAGGCGGACGATCACTTCCACCGAGGAGACCATCATGCCCTCCGGGGCGACCGGCAGGCCGGAGACCTGGATCTCGGAACCGGGGATGTCGACGACGGTCTCGTCGTCCTCATTGTAGAAGTGGTGGTGCTCCGAGACATTGGTGTCGAAGAAGGTCTTGGGACCCGACACCGAGACCTGGCGCAGCAGGCCGGCCTCGGAGAACTGGCGCAGCGTGTTGTAGACGGTCGCGAGCGAGAGCGGCTCGCGGGCCCGCAGCGCCTCCTCATAGAGCATCTCGGCGCTGACATGGCGGTCGCCCTTGGCGAAGAGCAGCCAGCCGAGCGCCATGCGCTGGCGCGTGGGCCTGAGGCCGACGCTGCGCAGGCGCGCCTTGACCGCGCTGATCGGGCAGGCGGCCGGGGCTTTCTGCGGCCACGGAATCTGCTCCGCCTGGGTCCGCACCGGGTTGCCATCCTTGAGGGACAGAATGCTCATGAACGCCTTCCAACTCGCAGATCGGTCTCACTGCAGTTTAGAATTCATCTAAACTACTGATATTGTTAGTATTTTTGACGCCTCCGAAGCCGACTGTCAATCTCTTCGCAGCTGCGGCAAGACGCATCAGGGGGTTGTCCACGACGCAGGAGTGTCATTCCGGGACGCTGCGCAGCAGCGAGCCCGGAACCCAGAACCGATGCCGGCAGCAATCTTGCCGCGACGATCGACGCGCTCTTCCGGAGATGGCATCAGCTCTGGGTTCCGGGCTCAGGCCTGCGGCCTGCCTCGGAAAGACGGGAGAGCTTCAATCAGTGGCCGCCGCCGCCTGCTCCGGGCTTAGGCGCTGGCGGCTTGCTCATGAAAATCGCGAGCACGACCAGGGCGCCGAAGATCACGGTCAGGCCGAGGAAGACGTCGCCGAAGGCCATGATCAGCGCCTGCTTGTGGGCACGCTGGGTCAGCAGCTTCAGCGCCATGGCTTGGGCGGCGTCGCCATATTCTGCGAACCGCTGGACCATCGCGGCGAGGTTTTCCTCGGCGATCTGGCGGCCGGCTGCGACCGCTTCGTGCAGGCGGGTGATGTGCAGGTCGGTGCGGCTGTTGAGCAGGGTGTTGATGACCGCGAGCCCGACCGCGCCGCCGAGGTTGCGGGTGAGGTTGTAGAGGCCCGATGCGTTCTTCAGCTGCTGCGGCGGCAGGGTGCCGAGGGCGAGGTTGTTGATCGGCACCATGCACAGCATCAGCGAGCAGCCGCGCAGGATCTGCGGGATCAACAGTTCGTGAAAATCCCAGTCGGCGGTGATGGCCGAGGCAAGCCAGGTGCCGAGCGCGAAGCCGCCGAAGCCGATCATCATCATGATGCGCGGGTCGAGCTTGGCCGAGAGGCGCCCGGCGATCGGCGCGGTCAGGAACATGGCGAGGCCGGTGACGAACATGGTCTCGCCGATCATCAGCGCGTCATAGCCGCGGATGCGCCCGAGATAGACCGGGTAGAGATAGGTCAGGCCGTAAAGGCCGATGCCCATGGTGAACGAGAACAGCGAGCCGAAGGCGAAGTTGCGGTTCCTGAAGGCGTAGAGGTCGACGAGCGGATCGTCGCGCGTCAGCGCCCGCCAGAAGAACAGCACCGCGCCGACGATCATCACGACGGTGAAGAGCACGATCTCGTGGCTCTCGAACCAGTCGAGCCGCGTACCCTCCTCGAGCACGTATTCCATGCTGCCGAGGAAGGCGGCCATGGCGCCGAGCCCGACCCAGTCGAAGCGCTTGAGCAGGCTGTGGTCTGGCTTGTCGAAGTCGATCAGGTTCCAGGCGGCGATGGTGACGCCGATGCCGGGGATGACATTGACCAGGAAGAGCCAGTGCCAGGAGAAGGCATGGCTGAGATAGCCGCCGACCGTCGGGCCGATGGTCGGGGCGAGCGTCGCGATGAGCCCGATCAGCGGCGAGACGATCGGCCGTTTCGAGGCCGGGAAGATGGTGAAGGCAGCGGCGAAGACGCCGGGGATCATGCCGCCGCCGATGAAGCCCTGGACCGCGCGCCACAGGATCATCTCGTTGATCGAGCTCGACATGGCGCAGAGCACGCTCGAAATGGTGAAGCCGGCGGCGGCGATCGAGAAGAAGACGCGGGTCGAGAGCGCCCGGCTGAGATAGCCGGAGAGCGGGATCATGATCACTTCGGCGATCAGATAGGCGGTCTGGACCCAGGCGATCTCGTCGCTGGAGGCCGACAGGCCCGCCTGGATCTCGGCGAGCGAGGCCGAGACGATCTGGATGTCGAGGATCGCCATGAACATGCCGAAGACCATCGCCATGAAGGCGAAGATCCGGCGCATCGGAATGGCGTCCTCGGCCGGCGCGGCAGCGGCCGGGATGGTGGTCGTGGCGGTGGCCATGCCGGCCTCCAGCTTCGGGCTTCAGCTTTGGTTTGAAGCCGGGCCCCCGGCCCGAGGAGCGCCGTGAGGCGCGGTGCGCTTTGGCCCAGAAGGGGCGATTGAGCCTTGGCACATCGCCATTCCCCGGTCGGGAACGGCTCCTCGGGTCGAGGGCCCGGAAACTTATTTCTGTGCGCTCGGGCGCGGATCGATCGAGACCACGACCGACATGCCCGGACGCAGCACGTGCTTGCCCGCCGCCTCCTGCGAGAGGGCGATGCGGACCGGCACGCGCTGGACGATCTTGGTGAAGTTGCCGGTGGCGTTGTCGGGCGGCAGCAGGGTGAAGACCGAGCCGGTGCCGCCGGCGATGCCGCTGACCGTGCCGTCGAACACCTGGCCGGGCAAAGCGTCGACAGTGATCTTCGCTTTGTCGCCGATCTTCAACGGGCCGACTTGCGTCTCCTTGAAGTTGGCGTCGACATAGACCTGGTCGAGCGGAACGATCGACATCAGGCGCTTGCCGGCGCCGACGAGGTCGCCGAGCTGCATGTTGGTGTTGGCGACGAGGCCGTCGATCGGCGCCGAGATCGACATGAAGGAGAGGTCGCGCGCCGCTTTGTCCTCGGCGACCTTGAGCTCGTCGATCTGGCGGGCGGCCTCGACGCGCTGGGCCTTCAGCACCTCGATATTGGCCTGGGCCTGGACGATGCCGGCCTTGGCGCTGGCGAGCGAGGCGACGGCCTGGTCACGTGCCGCGGTGGCGGCGTCGAGCGTCGCCTGCGAGCCATAGGACTTGGCGGCGAGATTGCTGGCGCGATCGTAATCGGCGGCGGTGCGGGTGACGGCGGCCTCGGCGGAGGTCTGCTGCGCCTGCGCCTGCTGCAGGCTGGCGCGGGCGGCCTCGACCTGTGCATCGATGCGCGAGAGGGTCGCCTTGGCGGTGGCGCTCTTGGCCTTTGCGCTCTCCAGCGCGATGCGCTGGTCGCCGTCGTCGAGCTTGACCAGAGGCTGGCCGGCCTTGACCTCCTGGTTCTGCTTCACTGAGATCGCGGCGATGTTGGCGGGCAGCTTGGCCGAGATCGTCGCCATCTCGGCGCCGACATAGGCGTCGTCGGTCGAGACGATGAAGCGGCCATTGCGCCACCAGTCGACACCGAACCAGAGACCGGCGGCGAATGCGGTGCCGGCGACGAGGATCAGCGCGACGCGTTTGGCGCCGCTGCGCTTGGGAGCAGGCTTGTCGCCCGTCTGCGAGGCGGCGGCGCGCTCCTCGTCGGCCTTGCGGGCTTCGACGGGGGCTGGCGTCTGTTCGAGCACGGGGTCGACCAGCTTCAGCCGGTCGCGACGGAGCTCGGAGCGCTTTTCAACTGTGGATTCGACAGTCATGGTGTCAATGGCCTGACGATCTGATTTCGAACCGCTTGGTTCGATTGCGCTTGAAATAGCGCCATCGGCGAGGCATATCAAGAGGAAATCGAACCGATCGGTTCGATTATTTTTGCAAGCGCGAACATGCGCAAGACGGATGGAACAGGATGAGCGCGACGCTGGAGCCCCGGCATGTCAAGGCGATCTCCCGTAACCGGCGGGTTGCCGGCGCCGACCCGGAGAAGCGGCACCAGATTCTCGAAGGGGCGCATGCTGTGTTCACCGCGCGGGGCTTCGACGCGGCCAGCATGAACGACATCGCCGCGGCGGCGAACGTCTCCAAGGGCACGCTCTATGTCTATTTCGAGGACAAGGAGCACCTTTTCGTCGCGCTGATCGAGCGCGAGCGCGAAAAGCAGAAGCAGGGTATGTACGAAGCGCTGGCGGAGGAGCCTGGCCTCGAACAGGCGCTGACGAACTTCGGCAGCGGGCTGGTGCGTCTACTTACCAATCCATTCGCGCTGAGCGCCCATCGGATCGTGCTGGGCGTCGCCGAGCGCATGCCCGATCTTGGCCGCGAATTCTACGAGCGCGGCCCGATGCAGGGCGCGCAGCGGCTCGCCGCATTCCTCGACCAGCGTGTCGCCAAGAGCGAACTGGCGATCGACGACACCGCCCTTGCCGCGGCGCAGTTCGTCGATCTCGCGCAATCGACCCTGATGCGCCCGCGCCTGTTCAACGCAGTGCGCACCCCGCCGAGCGAGGATGAGATTGCGCGTGTCGTCGGCGAGGCGGTGGCGATGTTCATGATGCGTTACGGCGTAAAGAAGCCCTGAGGTGGCTCAACGCGCCGTTGCGGGCTCAGTGCCCGGTCACCTTGCGTGCCCTGATGCGCTCGCGATGGGCGGTATAGAGGCCTGACGCGATGATGATCGCGGAGCCGAGCCAGGTGAAGGCGTCCGGCAGCACCGAGAACAGGACGAAGCCGAAGGCCGAGGCCCAGAGCAGCTGGACATAGGAGAACGGCGCCAGCAGCGAGGCGTCGGCATGCCGGAAGGCCTGGATCACGAACCAGTGGCCGACGGTCGAGGAGACGCCGATGAACAGGCCGACCAGCAGCGCCTCCGTCGACAGCGGCTGCCAGGTGAGGGGCTGGAGGGCGGATAGCACGATGCAGCCGACCACCGCCGACCAGGCGAGCGTCGTCACCGGGTTCTCGGTCGCGCTCATCATGCGGGTGACGATCAGCGCAAAGGCCCAGGTCACGGCCGACAGCACCGGCAGCATAGAGGCGAGCTGGAAATCGCTGCCCCCGGGACGAACGACGATCAGCACGCCGATCAGGCCGACGGCCGTCGCGGTCCAGCGCCGCCAGCCGATCTTCTCGCCGAGGAGCGGGATCGAGAGAGCGGTGACGAAGAGCGGCGAGACGAAGCTCGTCGCGGTCGCGTCTGCAATCGGCAGGTATTTCAGCGATGAGACGAACAGGATCGAGGAGACCGTGACGGCGACGCCGCGCAGGATCTGCATGCTCGCGCGCCGCGGCTTCAGCTGCTTGAAGCCGCCTGGAGCCGCGACGGCCAGCATGATCAGCGCGAAGGCGGCATAGCGCAGCCAGACGACCTGGATCGCCGGCGTCGTCGCGGTGAGGTATTTCGAGGCGACGTCGGCGGCGGAGAGGAAGACGCTGCCGAGCAGCATCAGGCCGATGCCGCGCAGGCTGTTGTCGCGTCGCGGCGCAGGGCGTTGCGGCGGCTCAGCCGGAACTGGTTCGACCGGCAGAGGCACTCTGGTCAAGGTGTCGGGCAAGGTCTTCGGCGAATCTCGATGGGCGGGGCGAGCCTAGCCGATGACCGGGACGATCCCTTGCGCAAATCCGGCACGGCCGCCATGCGTGCGCGCAAGAAAAAGGCGGGCGCGAGGCCCGCCTTGAAATTTTCTTTAAAGGAATCGCGCTGAACTCAGGCGGCTTGCTTGCGCGGCTGGATCAGCTTGCGGTTGACCAGCACCTCGGCGATCTGGACCGCATTGAGCGCGGCGCCCTTGCGCAGATTGTCCGAGACGCACCAGAAGGCGAGGCCGTTCTCGACCGTGGCATCCTCGCGGATGCGCGAGATATAGGTCGCATCCTCGCCGGCCGCCTCATGCGGGGTGATGTAGCCACCGGGCTCGTGCTTGTCGATGACGAGGATGCCGGGCGCCGTGCGCAGCACCTCGCGCGCCTCGTCGGCCGTGATCGGCTTCTCGCATTCGATGTTGACGCTCTCGGAATGGCCGATGAAGACCGGCACGCGCACGCAGGTGGCGGTCAGCTTGATCTTCGGATCGAGGATCTTCTTGGTCTCCGCCATCATCTTCCACTCTTCCTTGGTGAAGCCGTCCTCCATGAAGACGTCGATCTGCGGAATGAGGTTGAAGGCGATGCGCTTGGGGAACTTCTTGGCCTCGACCTCGCCGGCGGCGAAGACCGAGCGGGTCTGGTTGAAGAGCTCGTCCATCGCCTCCTTGCCGGCGCCGGAGACAGACTGATAGGTCGAGACGACGACGCGCTTGACGCCGAAGCGCTCATGCAGCGGCTTCAGCGCCACGACGAGCTGCGCCGTCGAGCAGTTCGGGTTGGCGATGATGTTCATCTTGCTGAAGCCGGCGGCCGCGGCGGCGTTGACCTCCGGCACGACCAGCGGCACGTCGGGATGCATGCGCCAGGTCGAGGAGTTGTCGATCACGACGGCGCCTTGCGCGCCGATCTTCGGCGACCATTCCTTCGAAACCGCGCCGCCGGCCGACATCAGGCAGATATCGGTGTCGGAGAAATCGTAATGCTCGAGCGCCTTCACCTTCAGCGTCTTGTCGCCGAAAGAGACCTCGGTGCCGACCGAACGGGAAGAGGCGAGCGCCACCACCTCGCTGACGGGGAAAGCGCGCTCGGCGAGAATGTCGAGCATTTCATGGCCCACATTGCCCGTGGCGCCGACGACCGCGACCTTGAAGCTCATCTTCGTGAATTCCTTCTGGCGAAACCGGTTGTGCCTCCCCGGGGAGCCGTCGCCGCTGATCTCGCTTGCGGGTTCGGCCGGTTGACCCCGGCCGGGGGGGAGAACCCGGATTCGAGGCGACGTGTCAGTGCGACGTCCGGGTTTTCCCGGCCGTCGTTTTGGTCGTGGTTTTCGTCGTCAGACGGAACGTCACTGAGCCAACCTGAGCATCATCGCGAAGCCGGGAGATAGGTGCCCGGCCCGCAATCCCAAACACAAGCCGCCGTAAAAAGTCAATCGTCCTGCGGGCGCATCGCCATTAACCCTGCCTCCTTACTGGCCATTGACCCTGTTTCGCGAAGGATCTCGCCCGGTAACGACCTGCTCATCGCGGCCGGCGAAAGCTGGCCTGCGAGTGGTGGCGAGGCGGCTTGCGGGGGTGCGGGCCGCCCAACGGGTCGGGTTCTGTCGTGTCCGGGGACGAGATCAGCGCCATCTGGCAGCGAGTCAAATTGCGCCTGCAGGAAAGCGGCCAACGCCTTCAGCCGCGTCTGCAGGGCCTGGCCGAAGTCGCGCCGGGTCGCTTCGATCTCGCCGCGCGGCTGGTCGATCTCGCCGACGTGACCGAGGCCGGTCTTGCGCGGATCTTGCGGCCGATCCGGCGTGCGCTGCGCTCCGGCGTGATCGGCCTGACCGGCGGCCTCGTTTGGCGCGGTCTTGCAGCCCTGACCGGCATCAGCCTGACCGCGATGCTCGTTGCCGGCCTCTCGTCCGGTTCGTCCGAGCCCGCGCTCGCTAGTCTTGCCTCACCGACAGAGGCTTCGGTTGCTTCCACGGTCCGTGATGTTCGCCTTCAGGCGCTGCCGATCGCGGCCGGGCAGGATGGCTGGGTGGCGATCGGCCGTCCGATCGCGCTGTTCGGGCTGGACTCGCCCGAACTCGACAAGCGCAGCGGTTATGAGGCGCGGCGCAGCCAGGACGGCCAGCGGCGGGAAGACCTGCTGAGTTTCGGCGAGTTCGATGGCGACAAGTCGTTCCTCTCGCTCAAATTCCAGGTCAACCGCGATGCGCAGGTCCAGAAGGCGTTGGCCGGCCAGTCGCAGCCCTTCGTGATCACGCTGGTGCGCGAGAGCGCGGCGCGCGGGCTCTCGGTCGGGCGCAGCGGTGCTGCCACCACGATCGAGACCAAGTTCGGTATCGTCGAGACCGCCGATATCGGCCTCAGCGACGGCACGTCCGGACGGGCGTGCATCGCCTTCCGCCATCTCGATGGGGCGGCGCATCTGTCCTTCTCCGGCTGGTGGTGCGGCAGCGAGGCGCGGCCGGCCGACCGGGCGCAACTGATCTGCCTGATCGACCGGATCGATCTTCTCAGCGCCGGCGACGATCCCGAATTGCGTGCCAGTTTTGCCCGCACCGAGCTCAACCGCCGGCAGGGCTGCTCGGTGCCGCGGCTGGCCGCGACCGGGCGCAAGAGCTCCTGGCTCGATGCCGACGCCAAGGCGCCGGCATTGCGGCCGACCAAAGCATCGGACCGAAAAGTGGAGTCCACTTTTCGGAAAACTCCGATGCTCTGATAACGAGATAGATCACCGTCATCGCGTCCTGTCGGACACGCGGTGATCTAGCGGCAAGCAGGCACCGCCGCGGTAACGGCCTCGTGTTGCGGCGGCGCACTGGCGGACCGCAACAAAAGCATTAACTCAAGAATTGTATCGTCAGCGATAGCCGGTCCGCCAGCAGCCTCGGCGGGGGCAACCGCCTCAGGAGATCGTCATGCGTTCGCTTTCCCGTCTTGCCGCCGGCTTGGCCCTGTCAGTTGCAGCCGTCACTTTCGCGGTCTCGGTCGCCGAGGCCCAGCAGCAGCGCAAGCCCTTGCGCGTCACCGTGCAGAAGCGCAGCTATTTCGACGCTGGCAATGTCGTGCCGGTCGGCAGCATGAACCGCTATGCGTCGCAGCATTTCGTGGCGAGCCCGGTCTATTCCGCAGCCGGCGAGCTCTACGGCGAGGGCACGCTGCCTTCGCGCATCGGCTCGGGCGCCAACCCCTTCGCCAACAGCTTCTCGACGCCGCGCTTCTGAGCGGTTGCGAGTTTTGAATCGAAAAGGCCCGCCGTGAGGCGGGCCTTTTGCGCTGGGCTCAGCGAACCAGGATGTTCTTGAACTGCCAGGGGTCGGAGGTGTCGATATCCTCCGGGAACAGGCCCGGGCGGCCATCGAGCGGCGTCCAGTCTGTGTAGTAGCCCTTCACCGGTCCGAGATAGGGCATCTGGATCGCAAGGCAGCGGTCGAGATCCATCTCCTCGACCTCGACGATGCCGGCCTTGGGGTTCTCCAGCGCCCAGACCATGCCGGCGAGCACAGCCGAGGTGACCTGCAGGCCGGTCGCGGTCTGGTAGGGCGCGAGCTTGCGCGCTTCTTCCGTCGAGAGCTGCGAGCCGAACCAGTAGGCGCCCTTGTCGTGGCCGTAGAGCAGCACGCCGAGCTCGTCGATGCCGTCGATGACCTCGTTCTCCTCGAGGATGTGGTGCTCCTCCTGCGGGCGGCCGGCATTGCCGAACATCTCGTGCAGCGAGAGCACGGCATCGTTGCAGGGATGGTAGGCGTAGTGGCAGGTCGGCCGGTAGATCGCCTTGCCGGCCTCGTCGCGCACGGTGAAGTAGTCGGCGATCGAGATCGACTCGTTATGCGTCACCAGGAAGCCGTATTGCGGGCCCGGAGTTGGGCACCAGCTGCGCACCTTGGTCTCGGCGCCTGCCTGCATCAGGTAGATCGCCGCCTGCGAGCCGGTCTCGTGGGTGCGGGCATTGTCCGGCATCCACTTCTCATGGGTGCCCCAGCCCAGCTCGGCCGGCTGCACGCCCTCGGAGATGAAGCCCTCGACCGACCAGGTGTTGACGAAGACGCCCGGCGGCTTGGGGTTCTTCGAGCGCTGGGTGTCGCGCTCGGCGATGTGGATGCCCTTGACGCCGACCTGCTTCATCAGCCCGGCCCATTCCTCGCGGGTGGTCGGCTGCGGCACGTTGAGGCGCATGTCGGAGGCGATGTTCAGCAGAGCTTTCTTGGCCAGCCAGGAGGCCATGCCGGGGTTGGCGCCGCAGCAGGAGACGGCCGTGGTCGAGCCCGGCGCACGGGCGCGCTTGGCGGCGAGCGTCATCTCGCGCAGCGCATAATTCGAGCGCTCGCCCGGACCCTTCGTCTCGTCGAAATAGAAGCCGAGCCAGGGCTCGTTGACCGTGTCGATATAGAGTGCACCGAGGCTGGAGCAGAGCTCCATGATGTCGCGCGAGCCGGTGTCGCAGGAGAGGTTGACGCAGAAGCCCTGGCCGCCGCCCGCGGTCAGCAGGGGCGTGAGCATGGTCTTGTAGTTCTCGAGCGTCACGGCTTCCTGGATGAAGCGGATGCCGCGCTCGTCCAGAAGGGCGCGGTTGTCGTCGTCGGGTGCGATCACCACGAACCGGCTCTTGTCGAATTTGAGATGCCGCTCGATCAGCGGCAATGTCCCGCGGCCGATCGAACCGAAGCCAATCATCACGATCGGGCCACTGATCTCGCCGTATACGGGCCAATCCGTCATTCTTTTTAACTCCTGGGTGGGTCTGGTTGAGGATAAGCGGACGCTGGTATGGGGCGGGCTCTTCGGCGTCAATGCCGGCAGGCTCACTCCTTGCCGAGGCTGAACGGGTAGGGGCCCTCGAAGGCGCCGACATAGGCGGTGTGCGAGATCAGGCCGGCATCGGGCTGCCAGATGTGGAGCATGAAGGCCGGCGGCTCCATCAGGAAGCGTGCCTCGGCGCCCGGCGTCAGGTCGAGGATGACCTGGTGAGCGACACCGGGCACGACCTGGCCGATCGTGCCGGCATAGCGGACCTGAACCGGGCGGTGATGGTGGCCGCTGAGCACGCGCTCGATATTGGAATGGCGCGCGACGATCTCGGTGAGGCGCGCCGCGCCGTCCTTGAGCATGACCGCGTCCATGTAGCCGAGGCCGCAGGAGAAGGGCGGGTGGTGCGTGAACAGCAGGACGGGCCGGCCTTCGGCTTCCGCCAGTGCCCGTTCGAGGAAGTCGAGGCGCGCATCGCAGATGGCGCCGGCGCTGGAGCCCGGCAGCAGCGTGTCGAGGCCGATCAGCCTGAGGGGACCCCGATCGGCCTTGAACTGGATGAAGCCGCCGCTGAGATCGGCATGCGGACCGAGGTCGAGCCCGGCGATCATCGCCTCGCGGACGTCGTGATTGCCGGGGATCAGCAGCGTCGGCAGGCCGAGCTTCTCCAGCATCGAACGGACGAGCGCATATTCCTCCGGCAGGCCGCTCTCGGTGAGATCGCCGGTGATGACGAGGACGTCCGGACGGACGGGCAGCGCTGCGAGCGCGTCGAAGGCGCGCTGCGTCATGCCGATCGTGTCGGAGACCTTGAGCGCAAGGCGGCCGGGCGGGCAGATGTGCAGGTCGGAGAGATGGGCGATAAGCATGTCGTCTTCTTCGTCAGGAATGCAGCCTGGACCGCCTTACCTGACGGCAGCCCGCGCGGCCAAGGCCGCGCGGGCTTCAATGACGCGATTTGATGACGGATCGACTACGATCCGAGAGCGACGTCAGGCTGCGCGACGTCGGAGACCGTCCATTCCCTCTGCCGGGGCGAGCACCCCCGTGGCCTTGAGCACGCCATTCGCGCCCTGGAGCGCGCCGTCGCGCAGTTCCAGGCCGAGGAAACGCTCACGCTCGAACGGTCCGGGCATGGAAAGCTCTGCCATCGGCCCGGCGGTGAAGCCGAAGCGCTCGTAATAGGGCGCATCGCCGACGAGCAGGATCGCGCCATGGCCGCGGCAGGCGGCGCGCCAGATCGCCTCGCGCATCATCGCCTTGCCGAGACCCTCGCCCTGCAGGTCCGGCGAGACCGCGAGCGGGCCGAGCAGCAGCGCCGGCTTGCCGGCGGCCTCGACATGCCAGAGCCGCACGGTCGCGACGACCGCACCGTCGCGCTCGGCCGTCAGCGCCAGGCCATCGGCCGGAAGACGGCCTTCGCGCAGGCGCTCGCTCGACTTCGTCGTGCGGCGCTCGCCGAGGCAGCGGTCGAGCAGGGCCTCGCGGCCCGGGATATCGGTCTCGATCTCGTCGCGGATCGTGATCATGACGCACCTCTTGCCGGAGCGCCCGCTTCGTCGCGAGCCTTCCCGGCGCCGCGCGAACGCGGCCACAAGCAAGGGATTGTGTGGAAGAGGGTCCGGCGGGAGCCACGCCCGCGCTCCATTCTTGGAGGCACGAACGCTCCGCCCGGTTTCCCGGGCAGCCTGCGGATAGTGGCAGGGCGCTTCGCCGGACCCGATTGGTTCGAGGCTGGCGAGCCAGCCCCAATTTTGTCAGATGACGTACTGCTTCAGCGGCGGGAAGCCGTTGAAGGCGACGGCTGCGTAGGTCGTCGTATAGGCGCCGGTGCCCTCGATCAGGACCTTGTCGCCGATCTCCAGGCTGAACGGCAGCATGTACGGGGTCTTCTCGTACATGACGTCGACCGAATCGCAGGTCGGGCCGGCGAGCACGCAGGGAACCGTGGCGTCGCCGTCCCGGATCGTTCGGATCGGGTAGCGGATCGCCTCGTCCATCGTCTCGGCGAGACCGTTGAACTTGCCGATGTCGAGATAGACCCAACGGACCTGGTCGTCCTCGCTCTTCTTCGAGATCAGCACGACCTCGGCCTCGATCAGGCCGGCTTCGCCGACCATGCCGCGGCCCGGCTCGATGATGGTCTCCGGCAGACGGTTGCCGAAATGCTTCGACAGCGCCTGGAAGATCGCATCGCCATAGGCCGGCACGCCCGGGATCGGCTTCAGATAGCGCGCCGGGAAGCCGCCGCCGAGGTTGACCATCGACAGCGACAGGCCGCGGGTGGCGCATTCCTTGAACACGGCCGAGGCCGAGGCCAGGGCCGAATCCCAAGCGTTCACATTGGCCTGCTGCGAGCCGACATGGAACGAGATGCCATAGGCCTGCAGGCCGAGGCGATGGCCGTGCTCGAGCACGTCCGCGGCCATTTCGGGCACGCAGCCGAACTTGCGCGAGAGCGGCCAGTCGGCGCCGGCGCCGTCGCAGAGGATGCGGCAGAAGATGCGCGCGCCGTCGGCCTTGGTGGCCTGGGCGGCACGGGCGACCTTCTCGACCTCGGCCTGGCAGTCGACGGCGAACAGGCGCACGCCGAGCTCCATGGCGCGGGCGACGTCGCGCTCCTTCTTGATGGTGTTGCCGAAGGAGATGCGGTCAGCCGTGGCGCCGGCCGACAGCGCCAGCTCGATCTCGACGACCGAAGCGCAATCGAAGCAGGAGCCGAGCTTGGCCAGGAGACGCAGCACTTCCGGCGCCGGGTTCGCCTTGACCGCGTAGAAGACGCGGGTGTCGGGCAGCGCCCGGGAGAACGCGACATAGTTCTCGCGAACGACCTCGAGGTCGATCACGACGCAGGGGCCGTCCTCGCGGCGGTCACGCAGAAATTCACGGATGCGCTCGGTCATGAGACGCAGCTCCCTTCGGCGCAAGCGGCGCCGATACGACGTGTAGCCGGTTGAAACGACCGCGACCCGAGGCGCTGTGGAGACGCCTAAGGACTGCGGACGAAACGTCCGGACCCGAAACACCGTCGATTGGGGAGACCCCGCACGGCCGGCAATGAAGGACAAGCCTCTTCGGTGCCGGCCTGTGGAAAGCCGGCGAGACCAAAAAAGCCCGCTCCGTCGTTGCTTTAAGCTGCGTCCCCCGTGGAGATTCGGGGTTCGCCGGTTTTGCCTCCGGCTGCCGGTCGCTGTTCGGGAGCGGCCCTCTTGCGAGAGCCGGGAGCGTGATTTGAGGGGATGTCCATCCCCCTCCATCCGTTTCCCATCCCTGGCGGCTGTCCGGCCTCTTGTCCGGATGCCCACCGACCAGCACGCGGCCACAGGCACGTGCGAATTGGGTGAAGCCCATATACGGACGGGCGCCCCCGGCTTCAAGTTTTTTCTGACGGCCGGGGCCGGATTTTTTACAGGACGGACCCGCATAGCGCGCGGGGCGACCCCGCGCCCTTTCAACGCTGGCTGGCTTGGGCCGCGGCTACGCCCTAGACCGGCCCCATTTCATCGCCTAAGTCGTTGGCGCAGCGCGCCTTCGCGCGCCTATATCTAGGGGCAAGCTTCGATCATGACGGTTACCGATCGCCGCCGGGTTCTGGCCGGGCTGAGCGCCGCTCTGTGCGCCACTGCCGCGCCGCAGGCTTTGCTGGCGCAGCAGCCGGAACAGGCGCCGCCGCAACCGCGATTCGGCTTCGAGGAGGTGACGCGCCGAGCTCGCGAGATCGCCGCCGTTCCCTATGAAGCGGGGCCGGCCTTGCCGGAGGCACTGACGCGGCTCGATTTCGACGCCTGGCGCGAGATCCGCTTCCGGCCGGAGCGGGCTCTGCTCGCCCAGTCGAATTCCGGCTTCCGCATGCAGATGTTCCATCCCGGCTTCCTGTTCACCCGGCCGGTGACGGTGAACGTGATCCGCGACGGCGTGCCGATGCCGGTGCCCTATGCCGCCAATCTCTTCGATTACGGGCGGACCAAGTTCGACAAGCCGCTGCCGGTCAATCTCGGCTTCGCAGGCTTCCGTCTGCATTATCCGCTCAACGATCCACGCTTGTTCGACGAGCTGATCTCCTTCATCGGGGCGAGCTATTTTCGCGTGCTCGGGCGCGGGCAGCGCTATGGCCTCTCGGCGCGCGGCCTTGCGATCGGCGCGGGCGTGCCCGGTGGTGAGGAATTTCCGATCTTCCGCGAGTTTTGGGTGGAGTCGCCGACAGCCGATGCGGACCGCGTCACGGTCTATGCCCTGCTCGATTCGCCCTCGGTCTCCGGGGCCTACCGTTTCCATATCTATCCCGACGGCGACAGCGTCGTCGATGTCGGCGCGGTGCTGTTCCCGCGCAAGCCGATCGAGAAGCTGGGCCTTGCGCCGCTGACCTCGATGTTCTTCACCGGCGAGAACGACAGGCGCTTCCACGACGATTTCCGCACCGAATTGCACGATTCGGACGGGTTGATGATCCATTCCAGCACTGGTGAATGGATTTGGCGCCCGCTGCGCAATGCACGCATCGCCGCATCCTCCTCCTTCGTCGAGCGCAATGTGCGCGGCTTCGGGCTGATGCAGCGCGACCGGGTGTTCGAGCACTATCAGGACCTCGACCTCAACTATGAGCTGCGGCCCTCCTACTGGATCGAGCCGCAAGGCGACTGGGGAGAGGGCGTGGTCGAGCTGATCGAATTGCCGACCACCGACGAGACCAACGACAACATCGTCGCGCTCTGGGCGCCGAAGCTGGCGCTCGAGCCCGGCCGCGAGTTCCGCTTCGGCTACAAGCTGACGGCGATGCTCGATTCCGGCGATCTGCATCCGGGCGGGCGGGTGATCAACACCTACCAGGCCAAGCCGAAGGCGCTCGGCTCGGGCGAGGCGGTGACGGAGAACACAAGGCGCTTCATCGTCGACTTCGCCGGCGGCGATCTCGGCTACTATCTGAAGCAGCCGGAGAAAGTCGAGATCGTGCCTTCGATCGCCTATGGCCGGATCAACCGCGCCTTCCTGGTGCCGAACCCGAAGACGGAGGGCTTCCGCGCCTTCATCGACATCGTGGTCGAGCCGGGCCAGCTCGCCGAGATGCGCGCCTTCCTGAAGAGCGGCAGCAAGACCCTGACCGAGACCTGGAGCTATCCTTGGCGGGCGCCCGACGCAGGGTGAGCCCTATCGAGAGGGGGGCGGTTCAATCTCGCGGGTCGTCCCGGGCGACCGGCGGGAGACCCGGGACCCATTCCGGAACGTCTTTCGGATAGGCTCCGAAAGGGATCCCGGATCGGCGCCGCTTCGCGGCTTGTCCGGCCTGAGTTGAGGATGTCGGATCAGAACTTCGGCGCCGTAGCCGTACGCGCCGGCTTGCGCCGCTTCTCGGGCGCGGCCGCGACCACCTCGATCTCGACCTTGAATTCCGGCAGCGTGAAGCCGGAGACGATCATCAGGGTCGAGGCCGGTGGCGGGGTGCCGACATGGGCGTCGCGCGACTCCATATAGCCCTTCATATGGGCACGGTCGGTGACGTAGGCATTGATGCGGACGATGTCCTTCAGCGTCATCCCCGCCTCGGCCAGGATCGCGGCGATGTTGGCAAAGCACAGGTCGGCCTGTTCTCTGACCCCTTCGGGGATCATGCCGTCGGCGGCGATGCCGAGCTGGCCGGAGCAGAAGACGAGCCGCTGGCCGGCGGGCACCTCGCAGCCATGGCTGTAGCGGGCGAAGGGCGCGCGGATCGAAGAGGGATTGAGCGGCTTCATCGGATGGTCCGGATGGCGGAAGGCCCCCCTTCTGCCATGCCGGCCCGCCGCTGCAAAACCATGTTGAGACTTGACCGATGCCCCTTTGCGGCCTTGAAGGCGCTCATGTCAGGTTTCATGCCATGTTCAGGCGGCACCGGCACAATGCTTCGGACGGGCGACTTGTCGAGATGGTGGGAATGAGCTTGAGGACTTCTGCGCTGCTGCGGGCCGCGAGCCTGCTGCCTCTCGTGCTGTTGACCGCCTGCGCGGGGTCGCAGCGTTTCGGTGGCTATGGCTCCGGTTCGGGCCAGGCCGTTGCCCGCGCGCCTGTCTATGGCGAACCTGTCCAGTCGGCGCCGCCGGTCCAGTCGGCCCCTGTCACCTCCGAGCCTTTGCCGCCACCAGGCGGCTATCCGAGCGCGCCGCCGCAAGCAGGTGGATATCCGGGCGGCGGACCGGCGCCGGGCATGCCGCCCCAGAACGATCCGTTCTTCGATCCGCAGGCGGCGCAACCGGGGCAGCAACCGCCGCCGGTACAACAGCGCCCGGTCGAGCCGGCGCCGCCACAGGTCGCCAACGCCAATCCCGGCGCGACGCCGGGCGGTGGCTCGACACGCTCCGGTTCGGTCTCGACGCGTGACGGCGTCATCGGCAACTGGACGGCGCAGGAGGCGACCGGTGGCTCCTGCCGGGTGCAGCTCTCGAGCTCGCCTTCGCTCGACCTCTACCGCGCCAACGCCACGGGCTGCAGCAATCGCGACCTGCAGCAGGTCAATGCCTGGGATTATCGCGATGGCGAGGTCTATCTCTATCAGCGCGGCGGCTCGGTGGTGGCACGCCTGCGCGTCGGCAGTGCCGGCACCATGAACGGGGCGATCACCAAATCGGGCGCCGGGCTCTCGATGAATCGCTGAGCCGCTCTCCTCTTCCTTCTTGTGGGTTCCTCTGTGAAACGCTGATCGCCCTAGCTCCTCCCTTCCCCCCTTGTGGGGAAGGGTATGGGGATGGGGGGCGGACGACTGGTTGCAGGGCTGATTGTAGAAGCGAACCGATTCACTTCCGTCGAATTTGCTCCGACTTTGCGCCCCCACCCCTGCCCCTCCCCGCAAGGGGGGAGGGGTTCTCGCGCTTCCTCATGTTTCGTAGCGGCGTCCCGCGCCGCGATCGGGCATCAGTGCCGCGAGGCGCTTCGGCCGAACAGCGCCTGCGGCCAGAATCTGCGCTGCAGCGAGAGCGACAAGGTCGCGAAGCTGCGGGCGTTGTCCATGGCTTCGTCGAGCAGGGTGAACGGCGTCGGCGCGCCGGTGGCGATCCGGCCCTCGACATCGGCATAGCCTCCGACCATCTCGGCCTCGAACTTGCGCGCGAGATTCCGCATCGCTGCGTTCTCCGGCAGGCAGGTCATGTAGAGCGTGCGGATGTTGCGGTTGCGCGCGGCCGTCATCAGGCGGCCGAATAGCGCCTCGCCGATGCCGCGGCGGCGCCAGTCGCGCTCGACGCTGAAGGCGGCTTCGCCGGTCTGGATGACGATCTCTTCCAGCCCTCGCAATTCGGCGGCGCCACGGACCTCGCCGGCCTCGACATAGGCGTAGACGAGCCCACCCACGCCGAAGGTCGTTTCAGCATAGTTCCGGAGGAAACCATCGGTGACCGCCGTCCCGAAGCGTTCGCGCCGCGTGGCGGCGTCGAGACGAAGCAGATGGGCGGTGAAGAGGTCGCGCTCGGCAGGCCAGAGACGCCTGACCTCGCCGTGCCTGGCCTTGGCGCCAGACTTGATCGAACGATTCAATTGCAGCTCCTGTGAAAGCGCGGTTGCGCTGCCCAAAGGAGGCGTGTCTTCCCTAACTCGGAGAGCAAGATGCGCTTCCGATCTGGGAATACAAGTGGCGCGATTGCGGCAATTTACGGCTAAATGCCTGTAAAAATGGCCGGAATGGTCAAGGCTGCGCGCTATCGCCACATCGTCAGGATCGAGGCGGCCAGAGCCACCGCAAGCGTGACATTGAGAACGCGCCACTGCCAATCCTGCGTCAGCAGCTTCGCCAGAAGCAGGCCGGCGACGCACCAGAGCATCAGCGACAGCAGCGCGAGGATGCCGAAGACGGTTCCGAGCAGGGCTGCGAGTTCTCCTGCGCCGCGGGCAAGCTCGCCGAAGGAGGCGGCGGCGCCGAGCGTCATCGCCCAGCCCTTGGGATTCTGTAGCTGAATCCAGAGTGCGCCGGCAAAGCTCGTCGGCTTGGGAATACTCCGGTCGAGATGCGGCGGGCCGCTGCGGCCGATCCTGACGGCGAGCCAGAGCAGATAGGCCGAGCCTGCGAGCTTCATCGCCAATTCCAGCGAGGGCATCGCCAGAAGCAGGCTCGCGAGCCCGGCCGCGGCCGCGACCGCCATCCCGGCCAATCCGATCGCGACGCCGACCATGAAGGGCAATGAGCGCCGAAAGCCGAAATGGGCGCCCGACGCCGTGGCGAGCGTGGTGGTGGCGCCCGGCGTCACCGTCGAGATGGCTGCGAAGGCGATCAGCGGCAGGACCGATTCCGGCGACATGAGGCGGCTCCAAAATGGAGCCGAGGACATAGGTCTCCTGACGGGATCATGAAAACGAATATTGAAGTTATTCGGCATTACGAATCATAATGCCAGACATGCGCAATCTCGACCTTGAATTGATCCGGGCCTTCGTCGCCGTTGCCGACCATGGCAGCATGACGATCGCCGGCAATGCGTTGCATCTGACGCAGAGCGCCGTCAGCCAGCAGATCATGCGGCTGGAGCGGCGGCTCGGACAGGCGCTGTTCCTGCGCGAGCGGCGTGGGCTCAAGCTGACGGCGGCGGGGGATCGCCTGCTCGCCAAGGCGCGCCGGCTGATCGGCCTCAATGACGAGATCTGGGCGGAGATGACGACGGGCTGCGCCGGCACGGTCCGGCTCGGCGTGCCCTATGACCTCGTCGGCACCGCGCTCGTGCCGATCCTGAAGGGTTTTGCCGAGGCGAGCCCGCTGGTCGAGATTTCGCTGGTTTGCGCCTCCTCGCCGCAATTGCTGGAGGCGCTCGGCAAAGGTGAGGTCGATCTGGCCCTGGTCGAGGAGCCGCTTGCGGCCGCGGGCGGCGAATGCCTCGGCATCGAGCGGCTGGTCTGGGTCGGCGCCAGGGCCGGGAATGCCCATCTGAAACAGCCGCTGCCGCTTTCGCTTGTCGCTGATAGCTGCGCCTTCCGGCCGGCGGTGACCGAAGCGCTCGACGGGCAGGGGAGGGCGTGGCGCAGCGTGTTCGAGAACGGCAATATCGACGCGACCACCGCGACGGTCAGGACCGATCTTGCCGTCACCGCCTGGCTCGCCTGCACGGTCCCGCCCGATCTCGATATTCTCGGCTGTGCGGAAGGCCTGCCCGAGCTGCCTCCTTTTGCGATCACGCTGCACCTCTCGCGTTCGCAGCCGTCCGAGGCGGCGCGCGAGCTTGCCCGCCATCTGCGTGCCGGCTGGCTGCGCCCGCGTCAGGCCGCATAGCCGGGCGGACACGCCGAGGGTTGCGGGGCGGGCCGCCCTGCCGTAACCCGGAAGGCGCCGTCCCTCCTTGCTGTCCCGCCTCCAGGCCATGTCCGCCACGCTCCCCGAACGCTATGACGCCCTGGTCGCCTCGGGTGCGATCGAGCGAGATCCGGCGCAGATCGCCGTCGTCAGGCGCTTGCAGGCGCTGTCCGATACGCTCGCCAGCCGCAAGCTGGCGAAGAAGAGCAGCGCGCTCGGCTGGCTGTTCGGCCGCAAGCAGCCGGCTGCGGACGCGGTCAAGGGCCTCTACATCTGGGGCTCGGTCGGCCGCGGCAAGACCATGCTGATGGACCTGTTCTACGAGACGGTCCCGGTCGCGGCGCGGCGGCGCGTGCATTTCCATGCCTTCATGGCCGATGTGCATGAGCGCATCCATACCTATCGCCAGGCGCTCAAGGCCGGGACGGTCAAGGAGCCGGACCCGATCGGGCCGGTGGCAGCCGAGCTGGCCGAAGAGGTGAGCCTGCTCTGCTTCGACGAGTTCACCGTCACCGACATCGCTGATGCGATGATCCTCGGACGCTTGTTCACGAAGCTGTTCGCCGACGGCGTCACGGTGGTCGCGACCTCGAATGTCGAGCCGTCGCGGCTCTATGAGGGCGGGCTCAACCGCGCGCTCTTCCTGCCCTTCATCGATTTGCTCGCAAGCAAGGTCGACGTGATCAAGCTGGAGGCGCGCACCGATTTCCGGTTGGAGAAGCTCGGCGGCGCGCCGACCTATCACGTTCCCGCCGACGACAGGGCGAAGGCTGCGCTCGACAAGGCCTTCAGCCAACTCACCGGCGTGGCGCAGGGCGCTCCCATCACCATTTCGATCAAAGGCCATGAGCTGAAGCTGCCGCAGGCGGCGGGCGGCGTGGCGCGGGCGACCTTTCCCGATCTCTGCGCCCAGGCTTATGGCGCCTCCGACTATCTCGCGCTGGCCCAGCATTTCCATACGCTGATCCTCGACGATATCCCGATCATGGACACCGAGCGGCGCAACGAGGCCAAGCGCTTCATCATCCTGATCGACACGCTCTATGAGAGCCATGTGAAGCTCGTCGCCTCGGCGGCGGCGGAACCGACCGGGCTTTATGTCGCGCAGAACGGCCGCGAAGCCTTCGAGTTCGACCGGACGGTGTCGCGCCTGATCGAGATGCGCTCGGAGGAATATCTCGCTTTGCCGCATGGCCGGGCCGATTCCGCCGCGAGCGGCGATACCACGGGCCTGGTCGATACGTGATGGCGGATCCCATGTCCCATGGCGCCATCGAGATCAGGCCGGCGATGCCCGCGGACGTGGAGGAGATCAGTACGGTTGTGCTGCGTTGCCTGCGCGAGACGAACGCTCAGCACTATTCCGCTGATATCATTGCCTCCGTCATCGAGAATTTCGCTCCGGACAAGATCGCCGCGAGATTTGCCGATCGACTCGTTCTGGTGGCAACCGCAGAGGGTACGATCATCGGCACTGCGAGCCTCCATGGGACCTGGGTACGAAGTGTTTTCGTGCGGCCCGATCGGCAGAAGCGGGGCATCGGGACCGGGCTCATGCGAGCCGTCGAGGAGCGCGCCGCCGCGCAGGGGATCAGGCAGATTTCAGTGCCGTCCTCGATCACCGCCGAGGGCTTCTATCGCGGCCTGGGCTTCACACATTTGCGCGACGAGCTTCATGGGCAAGAGAGGGTGATCGTGATGACCAAGCCGCTCACTTCTGCCGCCGAGCAGGGCTGAGCACCGATGGTGTCACGCGAGCCGAGTGAGATGCGCATTCTCTCGGTCGCCGGCGAGCATCTGCGCCGGCACGGCCTGCGCCGGTTCACCGTGGTCGCGGTGGCGGAAGAGGCGGGCATGACCCATGCCAATGTCTACCGCTACTTTCCCTCGCGCACCGCGCTGATCGATGCGGTGGTCGACGTCTGGCTGAAGGCGACCGAGCGCTCGCTCGCTGACATCGCCGACGGGCCCGACCCGGCCGATGACAAACTCGAACGCCTGATCCTGGCGCTGGCCAAGGCCAACCGCGACCTCCTGCACGAGGAGCCGCATCTGTTCGCGGCGCTGTCGCAGGCGGTGGCCAAGCGCCATGCGATCAGCCGGCGCAACCGCACCCGCGTCCGAGCCCTGTTCGAACGGGTGATCGACGACGGCATTGCGACGGGGGCCTTCGAACCGCGTGACCGCGACCGCGCTATCGCCTTCGTGATCGACGCCACCCATCGTTTCATTCATCCTGCCGCGCTGGAACTGGAGGCGGATGTGCCGCAGGAATCGGTCGATGCCAGGCTCGCCACCCTGATCAGGGTGGCGTTGCGGACGCTCGCGACCGGCGTCATCTGAAAAAATGACAAACTTTGTAAATTGTAACTGCTTGTTTTCGTGGCAGGTTGACGCCCCGTTTTCGCGAGTTAGCTTCTAACGGCTTGGTTTTGCTGGGCATTCCGTGATCGGAGGGCCGAAATCGCTGGTTGGGGGCTTTCCAATGTCCAATTTTGGACAGGGTTGAGCCTGAGAGCGGCTTGCGCCAAAGAACCGTCGGCTTTTCGGCTTCACCTGCTTTCGCATCCAACAACAAGGATTCGGCAATGGCCCGCAAGAAGATCGCCCTCATCGGCGCCGGACAGATCGGCGGCACGCTCGCTCACCTCGCCGGTCTCAAGGAACTGGGCGACGTCGTCCTGTTCGACATCGCCGAGGGCATTCCCCAGGGCAAAGGCCTGGATATCGCCGAGTCCGCTCCGGTCGACGGCTTCGACGCTGCTTACAAGGGCACGCAGTCCTATGAGGACATCAAGGGCGCCGACGTGATCATCGTCACCGCCGGTGTGCCGCGCAAGCCCGGCATGAGCCGCGACGACCTAATCGGCATCAACCTCAAGGTGATGAAGTCGGTCGGCGAGGGCATCAAGACCTACGCTCCCAAGGCCTTCGTGATCTGCATCACCAACCCGCTCGACGCGATGGTCTGGGCGCTGCAGAAGTTCTCCGGCCTGAAGCCCAACATGATCTGCGGCATGGCCGGCGTGCTCGACTCGGCCCGCTTCCGCCACTTCCTCGCCGACGAGTTCAAGGTCTCGGTCAAGGACGTCTCGGCCTTCGTGCTCGGCGGCCATGGCGACGACATGGTGCCGCTCGTCCGCTACTCGGGCGTCGCCGGCATCCCGCTGCCCGACCTCGTCAAGATGAAGTGGACGACGCAGGAGCGTCTCGACGCCATCGTCGAGCGCACCCGCAAGGGCGGTGGCGAGATCGTCAACCTGCTCAAGACCGGCTCGGCCTTCTACGCCCCGGCCGCCTCGGCGATCGCCATGGCCGAGAGCTATCTCAAGGACCAGAAGCGCGTGCTGCCGGCGGCCGCCGCGCTCAAGGGCCAGTACGGCGTCAAGGACATGTTCGTCGGCGTGCCGGTGGTGATCGGCGCCAAGGGCGTCGAGCGGGTCGTCAAGATCCGCCTCAACGGCGCCGAGAAGGAGATGCTGGCCAAGTCGGTCGCCTCGGTCCAGACCCTGATCGACGCCTGCAAGAGCATCGACGCGTCATTGGCGTGAGACAGACGGATGGCGTGATGGCCGGAGGCCATCACGCCATCGCCTCTCCCTTTACCGGCACAGGACATCAGGCATGAACATCCACGAATATCAGGGCAAGGCGGTTCTCAAGGAGTACGGCGCGCCCGTCTCCGCCGGCTTCCCGGCGCTATCGGTGGCGGAGGCCGTCGAGGCGGCGAAGAAGCTGCCCGGACCGCTCTATGTGGTGAAGAGCCAGATCCATGCCGGTGGGCGCGGCAAGGGCAAGTTCAAGGAACTGCCGGCCGACGCCAAGGGCGGCGTGCGCCTCGCCAAGTCGATCGAAGAGGTCGAGGCCCATGCCAAGGAGATGCTCGGCAACACGCTGGTGACGCTGCAGACCGGCCCGGCCGGCAAGCAGGTCAACCGCCTCTACATCGAGGACGGCTCGGACATCTCGAAGGAATTCTACCTCTCGGCGTTGGTCGACCGCGAGACCTCGCGCATCGCCTTCGTGGTCTCGACCGAGGGGGGCATGGACATCGAGAAGGTGGCCCATGACACCCCTGAGAAGATCCTGACCTTCTCGGTCGATCCGGCGACCGGCATCATGCCGCATCACGGCCGCACCGTCGCCAAGGCCCTCGGCCTTTCCGGCGACCAGGCCAAGCAGGCTGCGAGCGTTCTCGGCCAGATCTACGCCGCCTTCGTCGGCAAGGACATGGCGATGCTCGAGATCAACCCGCTGATCGTGACGACGCAGGGCCAGGTCAAGTGCCTCGATGCCAAGGTCTCGTTCGACTCGAACTCGCTCTATCGCCATCCCGAGCTGATGGAACTGCGTGACGAGACGGAAGAGGACGCCAAGGAGATCGAGGCGTCCAAGTACGACCTCGCCTATATCGCGCTCGACGGCACGATCGGCTGCATGGTCAACGGCGCCGGCCTCGCCATGGCGACGCTCGACATCATCCAGCTCTACGGCGAAAGCCCCGCCAACTTCCTCGATGTCGGCGGCGGCGCCTCCGAGGAGAAGGTCACGGCGGCCTTCAAGATCATCACCGCCGACCCGAAGGTGAAGGGCATCCTGGTCAACATCTTCGGCGGCATCATGAAATGCGACGTCATCGCCCGCGGCGTGATCGCGGCGGTGAAGACGGTCGGCCTCGAAGTGCCGCTGGTCGTGCGCCTCGAAGGCACAAATGTCGAGGAAGGCAAGGAGATCATCCGGACCTCCGGCCTCAACGTCATCCCGGCCGATGATCTCGACGACGCCGCCCAGAAGATCGTGGCTGCGATCAAGAAGGCTTGAGGTAAACCGATGTCCATCCTGATCGACAAGAACACCAAGGTCATCTGCCAGGGCTTCACCGGCAAGAACGGCACCTTCCATTCCGAGCAGGCGATCGCCTACGGCACGCAGATGGTCGGCGGCACATCGCCCGGTAAGGGCGGCTCGCTCCATCTCGGCCTGCCAGTCTTCGACACCGTCGCCGAGGCGCGCGAGAAGACCGGCGCCACCGCCTCGGTCGTCTACGTCCCGCCGCCGGGCGCGGCCGACGCGATCTGCGAGGCGATCGACGCCGAGATCCCGCTGGTGATCTGCATCACCGAGGGCATCCCGGTGCTCGACATGGTCCGCGTGAAGCGTTCGCTCTCGGGCTCGAAGACCCGCCTGATCGGGCCGAACTGCCCGGGTGTCGTCACCGCTGGCGAGTCGAAGATCGGCATCATGCCGGCCAACATCTTCAAGCCCGGCTCGGTCGGTATCGTCTCGCGCTCGGGCACGCTGACCTATGAGGCGGTGTTCCAGACCACGAACGAAGGCCTTGGCCAGACCACGGCGGTCGGCATCGGCGGCGACCCGGTCAAGGGCACCGAGTTCATCGACATGCTGGAGATGTTCCTCGCCGACGAGAAGACCACCTCGATCGTGATGATCGGCGAGATCGGCGGCTCGGCAGAAGAGGACGCGGCGCAGTTCATCAAGGACGAGGCCAAGCGCGGGCGCAAGAAGCCCATGGTCGGCTTCATCGCCGGCCGCACGGCTCCTCCCGGTCGCCGCATGGGCCATGCCGGCGCGATCATCTCCGGCGGCAAGGGCGGCGCCGAGGACAAGATCGCGGCGATGGAAGCGGCCGGCATCCGGGTCTCGCCCTCGCCGGCGCGCCTTGGAAAGACCTTGGTCGAAGTATTGAAGGGCTGAGCGCCAGGCTGCGTCATGGTCGGCCTTGAGCCGACCATCTCGTGACCAGCCAGGCTCGACAAAGAGATGCTCGGGTCAAGCCCGAGCATGACGGCAAGACGAAGCGGCAGGTTAGGAAGAAGGCAGGACGATCATGGCTCGCCAGGACATCAACGAGGCTCTCGCGCAGACGGGTTTCCTCTATGGCGGCAACGCGGCCTATATCGAGGACCTCTACGCCCGCTATCAGGCCGATCCCAAGTCGGTGGATCCGGAGTGGCAGGGCTTCTTCTCCGCGCTGAACGACGACAAGCAGGCGATCGTCGACAATGCCAAGGGCGCGTCCTGGAAGAAGCCGAACTGGCCGATCCCGGCTGGCGGCGAGCTGGTCTCGGCGCTCGACGGCAACTGGGCCGCGGTCGAGAAGGCAGTCGGCGAGAAGCTCGGCGCCAAGGCCAAGGCCGCCGGCGCGACCCTGTCTGCCGCCGATGTCCAGCAGGCGACGCGTGACTCGGTCCGCGCGATCATGCTGATCCGCGCCTATCGCATGCGCGGCCACCTCCACGCCCAGCTCGACCCGCTGGGGATCGAGAGCCAGAAGGATCCGGAGGAGCTGTCGCCGGCGGCGTTCGGCTTCACCGAGGCCGATCTCGACCGCAAGATCTTCATCGACAACGTGCTCGGCCTGGAATTCGCCACCATCCGCGAGATGACGGCGATCCTGCAGCGGACCTATTGCCAGACGCTCGGCGTCGAGTTCATGCACATCTCCGATCCCGAGCAGAAGGCCTGGCTGCAGGAACGGATCGAGGGGCCGGACAAGGAGATCGCGTTCACCCGCGAGGGCAAGAAGGCGATCCTGAACAAGCTGGTCGAAGCCGAAGGCTTCGAGAAGTTCCTCGACCTCAAGTTCACCGGCACCAAGCGCTTCGGCCTCGATGGCGGCGAGTCGCTGATCCCGGCGCTGGAGCAGATCATCAAGCGCGGCGGTTCGCTCGGCGTGCGCGACATCGTCTTCGGCATGGCCCATCGCGGCCGCCTCAACGTGCTGACCCAGGTGCTGGGCAAGCCGCACCGCGCCTTGTTCCACGAATTCAAGGGCGGCTCCTTCGCCCCCGACGACGTCGAAGGCTCGGGCGACGTCAAGTACCATCTCGGCGCCTCGGCGGATCGCGAGTTTGACGGCAACAATGTCCACGTCTCGCTGACCGCCAACCCCTCGCATCTCGAGATCGTCGATCCCGTGGTGCTCGGCAAGGTCCGCGCCAAGCAGGACCAGTTCGGCGACATCGTCGAGCGCTCGAAGGTGCTGCCGCTGCTGATCCATGGCGACGCGGCCTTCGCCGGCCAGGGCGTGGTCGCCGAGTGCCTCGGCCTGTCGGGCCTCAAGGGCCACCGCACCGGCGGCTCGCTGCATTTCATCATCAACAACCAGATCGGCTTCACCACCTATCCGCGCTATTCGCGCTCCTCGCCCTATCCGTCCGACGTGGCGAAGATGGTCGAGGCGCCGGTCTTCCATGTGAACGGCGACGATCCGGAAGCGGTCGTCTTCGCCGCGAAGATCGCGATCGAGTTCCGGCAGAAGTTCCACAAGCCGGTCGTGATCGACATGTTCTGCTACCGCCGCTTTGGCCATAACGAAGGCGATGAGCCGGGCTTCACCCAGCCGCTGATGTACCGCAAGATCCGCGGCCACAAGTCGACGCTGGAGCTCTACAGCGCCAAGCTCGAGGCCGAGGGCGTGATCCAGCCGGGCGAGCTCGACCAGATGCGCGCCGCCTGGAAGGAGAAGCTCGAGGTCGAGTTCGACGCCGGCCAGGCCTTCAAGCCGAACAAGGCCGACTGGCTCGACGGCCGCTGGGCCGGCATGAAGGCGATCCGCGCCGACGAGGACGATCCGCGCCGCGGCGCCACCGGGGTGCCGGAAGCGACGTTGAAGGAGATAACGCAGAAGATCACCGAGGTCCCGGAAGGCTTCAACGTCCACAAGACGATCCAACGCTTCCTCGACAATCGCCGCAAGGCGGTCGAGAGCGGGCAGGGGATCGATTGGGCGACGGCGGAAGCGCTGGCCTTCGGCTCGCTGCTGCTCGACGGCAATCCGGTGCGCCTCTCCGGCCAGGATTGCGAGCGCGGCACCTTCTCGCAGCGTCACTCCGTGCTGATCGACCAGGAGACCGAGGCCCGCCACACCTCGCTGAACAACATCCGCGAGGGCCAGGCGCGCTACGAGGTCATCAACTCGATGCTCTCGGAAGAGGCCGTGCTCGGCTTCGAATACGGCTACACCCTGTCGGAACCGAACGCGCTGACGATGTGGGAGGCGCAGTTCGGCGACTTCGCCAATGGCGCGCAGGTCGTGTTCGACCAGTTCATCTCCTCGGGCGAGCGCAAGTGGCTGCGCATGTCGGGCCTCGTCTGCCTGCTGCCGCACGGCTATGAGGGCCAGGGTCCCGAGCACTCCTCGGCCCGCCTCGAGCGCTTCCTGCAGATGTGCGCCGAGGACAACATGCAGGTGGCGAACTGCTCGACCCCGGCGAGCTATTTCCACATCCTGCGCCGGCAGCTGAAGCGCGACTTCCGCAAGCCGCTGATCCTGATGACGCCGAAGTCGCTGCTGCGCCACAAGCGCTGCGTCTCCGACCTCAGCGAGCTGGCCGAGGGCTCGAGTTTCCACCGCGTGCTGCACGACGATGCCGAGCGCGGCAAGTCGACGACCAAGCTGGTCAAGGACTCCAAGATCCGCCGCGTCGTGCTCTGCACCGGCAAGGTCTATTTCGACCTGCTGGAGGAGCGCGAGAAGCGCGGCATCGACGATGTCTATCTGATGCGGGTCGAGCAGCTCTATCCGTTCCCGCTGAAGTCGCTGGCGCAGGAGCTGGCGCGCTTCAAGAGCGCCGACGTCGTCTGGTGCCAGGAGGAGCCGAAGAACCAGGGTTCCTGGACCTTCGTCGAGCCCTATCTGGAATGGGTGCTGGGCCATGCCGGCTCGAAGTCGAAGCGGCCGCGCTATGTCGGCCGCCCGGCGTCGGCCGCGACCGCGACCGGCCTGATGTCGAAGCACACCGCCCAGCTCAACGCCTTCCTGGACGAGACCTTCGCGGTCTGATCCTTCGCCTGACATAAAGACACGAGAAGAGGCCTGACATGGCGACCGAAATCCGCGTTCCGACCCTCGGCGAATCCGTTTCCGAGGCCACCATCGGCAAGTGGTTCAAGAAGCCGGGCGACGCGGTGAAGGCGGACGAGCCTTTGGTGGAGCTCGAGACCGACAAGGTGACGCTGGAAGTCAACGCACCGGCGGCCGGCGTGCTCGGCGAGATCGTCGCCAAGGAAGGCGAGACGGTCGGCGTCAGCGCGCTGCTCGGCACCATCGCGGCCGGCGACGGCAAGGCCGCGGCCGAGCCGAAGAAGGACGACGCGGCGGTCGCTCAAGCCGCGGGCAAAGCTGGCGCTGAGACCTCGGCGGAAGCGCAGAAGAAGGCCGGCGAGGTCGCCGGCGCGACCCCGGTGAAGCCTGCGACCAAGGCGGCCGATTCCGGCCCCGCGGTTTCGCGCCTCGCCGCCGAGAGCGGCGTCGATCCGTCCAGCGTTAACGCCTCCGGCAAGGACGGCCGCGTCACCAAGGGCGACATGCTGGCGGCGATCGCGACCGGCCCGGCCGTCGCCGCTGCGGCGCCCGCCGCTCCGGTGCAGCTCCGCGCCCCGTCGGCGCCGGACGACGCCTCTCGTGAAGAGCGCGTCAAGATGACCAAGCTGCGCCAGACCATCGCGCGCCGCCTCAAGGAAGCCCAGACCAACGCCGCGATGCTGACCACATTCAACGAGGTGGACATGACCAACGTCATGGCGCTGCGCAACCAGTACAAGGACGTGTTCGAGAAGAAGCACGGCGTGAAGCTCGGCTTCATGGGCTTCTTCGTGAAGGCCTGCGTGCAGGCGCTGAAGGAGATCCCGGCCGTCAACGCCGAGATCGACGGCACCGACATCGTCTACAAGAACTACTACCACATCGGCGTCGCCGTCGGCACCGACAAGGGCCTGGTCGTGCCGGTGGTGCGCGATGCGGACGAGCTCTCCATCGCCGGCGTCGAGAAGAAGATCGGCGAGTTCGGCAAGAAGGCTAGAGACGGCGCCCTCAAGATCGAGGAGATGCAGGGCGGCACCTTCACCATCTCGAATGGCGGCGTCTACGGCTCGCTGATGTCGACGCCGATCCTGAACGCGCCGCAATCGGCGATCCTGGGCATGCACAAGATCCAGGAGCGGCCGATGGTCGTCGGCGGCAAGATCGAGATCCGCCCGATGATGTATCTGGCGGTCAGCTACGACCACCGCATCATCGACGGCAAGGAAGCCGTGACCTTCCTCGTGCGCATCAAGGAAGGCCTGGAGGACCCGGCGCGCCTCGTGCTCGACCTCTGAGGCGCATGTTTGATGAGCCGGGACGAACTGGAGGGCTGGTGTCGCGCTCTGGCTTTGTGGGCTCATGGCAAGCAAGAAATTGCCGAGCTATGGCTATTTGGCAGTCGGGCGCGCGGCGATCATCGGCACGATAGTGACCTCGATCTTGCGGTCATTATGTCCGCGGGAGAGGAAGGCGAACGTTTGGGCGCTTGGATCGATTGTGCCGAAGAGTGGCGCGCCGAGTTGGCGACGTTGCTGCCTGTCCAAGTCGACCTGGATATTGGTGACGGCGACATCGCCACAACAATCGTTGCGCCTGCTTTGAAGAGAGATGGGCGGCATATTTTTCGCCGGAACACGGAAGAGGCATAATGTCCTACGATCTCGTCGTCATCGGAACAGGTCCCGGCGGCTATGTCTGCGCCATCCGCGCCGCCCAGCTCGGCCTCAAGGTCGCGGTGGTCGAAAAGCGCAAGACGCATGGCGGCACCTGCCTGAACGTCGGCTGCATCCCCTCCAAGGCGCTGCTGCATGCCTCCGAGATGTTCGAGGAGGCCAGCCATACTTTCCCGAGCCTCGGCATCACCGTCGGCAAGCCCAAGCTCGACCTGAAGCAGATGCTGGTCCACAAGCAGGAGACCATTGACGCCAACGTCAACGGCGTCGCCTTCCTGCTGAAGAAGAACAAGATCGAGCCGTTCCACGGCACGGCCTCGATTCCCGCCGCCGGCAAGGTCGTCGTCACCGCTGAGGACGGCAAGACGCAGGAACTGACGACCAAGAACATCGTCATCGCCACCGGCTCGGAATCGGCGGCGCTGCCGGGCGTCGCCACCGATGAGAAGACGGTGGTGACCTCGACCGGTGCGCTCGAGCTCACCTCCGTGCCGAAAGAGCTGCTGGTGGTCGGCGCCGGCGTGATCGGCCTGGAGATCGGCTCGGTCTGGGCCCGGCTCGGCGCCAAGGTCACGGTCGTCGAGTTCCTCGACCGCATCCTGCCCGGCATGGACGACGAGATCGCCAAGCAGTTCCAGCGTATCCTGCAGAAGCAGGGCTTCACCTTCCATCTCGGCTCGAAGGTGACCAAGGTCGAGACCGGCAAGAAGGGTGGCGCGACCGTCACGGTCGAGCCGGCCGCCGGCGGCGAGGCCAAGACGCTGAACGCCGACATCGTGCTGGTCGCGATCGGCCGGCGCCCGAACACGGACGGGCTGACCCTCGACAAGGCCGGTGTCGCGACCGAGCGCGGCCGTGTCGTCATCGACGATCACTTCAAGACCAATGTCGACGGCATCTACGCGATCGGCGACGTGGTGCGTGGGCCGATGCTGGCGCACAAGGCCGAGGATGAGGGCGTCGCCGTCGCCGAGATCCTCGCCGGCAAGCATGGCCATGTGAATTACGATGCCATCCCCGGCATCGTCTACACCGCCCCCGAGGTTGCAGCGATCGGCAAGACCGAGGAGGAGCTCAAGGCCGCGGGCATCGCCTACAAGGTCGGCAAGTTCCCGTTCACGGCCAATGGCCGGGCGCGGGCGATGCGGCACACCGACGGCTTCGTCAAGTTCCTTGCGGACGCGACGACCGATCGCGTGCTCGGCTGCCACATCATCGGCCCGCATGCCGGCGACCTGATCGCCGAGGTGACGGTGCTGATGGAGTTCGGCGGCTCGGCCGAGGATCTCGCCCGCACCTGCCACGCCCATCCGACGCTGGCCGAGGCGGTCAAGGAAGCGGCGCTCGCCGTAGACAAGCGCCCGATCCATATGTGATCGGCGGTCGTTATCACGGCTCCCGTGCGTCATGGTCGGGCTTGTCCCGACCATCCACGCCGTTACCTCACTGATCGAGTGCAGTGTTCAAGACGTGGATGCTCGCCACAAGGGCGAGCATGACGAACTGGAGAAGCGTCTCGTTCGTGAGGCGCTCCGGTTTCAGCCCCGCCGGGCGCGATAGGCGGTCAGCGTGTTGCGCAGCAGGCAGGCGATCGTCATCGGGCCGACACCGCCGGGGACCGGGGTGATCGCACCGGCGATCTCCACGGCTTCGGCATAGTCGACATCGCCGGCGAGCTTGCCGTCGGGCATGCGGTTGATGCCGACATCGATCACGGTCGCGCCGGGCTTTATCCAGTCGCCCTTGACCATGCGCGCGCGACCGACCGCGGCGACGACGACGTCGGCGCGCTTCACCACGGCCGGCAGGTCGCGCGTGCGTGAATGGGCGATGGTGACGGTGCAGTCGGCCTGGAGCAGCAATTGCGCCACCGGGCGGCCGACAAGCTCCGAGCGGCCGATCACGACCGCTTCCAGCCCCGACAGAGAGGGTAGCGCCTGTTTCAGCAGAAGCATGCAGCCGAGCGGCGTGCAGGGCACGAGGCCGTTCTTGCCGCCGGCGAGCAGACCGGCATTGATCGGGTGGAGGCCATCGACATCCTTGGCCGGGTCGATCGCGTCGATGATGCGGCCGGTGTCGATATGCTTCGGCAAGGGCAGCTGAACGAGAATGCCGTCGACGCCGTCATCGGCGTTGAGCTCGGCGATCTTGGCGAGCAGTGCCGCCTCGGTCGTCTCGGCCCGCAGGCGGTGGGCGACCGAATTCATGCCGATCTCGGCGGCGAGCTTCTCCTTGGAGGCGACATAGACCTTGCTGGCCGGGTCCTCGCCGACGAGCACGACATGCAGGCCGGGTGCGGGCTTGCCGGCGGCCTTGAGCGCCGCGACCTCGCGACCGATCTCGGCGCGTAGCTCCGCCGCCGCCGCCTTGCCGTCGATGATGCGTGCCGCCATGACCAGCTCCTTGGTGAGGCATCGGATCGAAAAGCGGATTCCTGTTTCCGGTTTGATGCCCTGCGCCGCTCTCTTGCTGCATTGCGACAGAACGGACAAGGGCCGCCTTGCTTTGAATCTCCGGCGGGTGGGGATGCCGCTCGTGCCGCTTGATCGGGACGCGGCGAGCCAGCATGGTCGGCGGGTGATTCAGAGGGCGGCCTGCAAGCCGGAGACGATCGACGTGACCACCGGCTTTGCGGCAATCCCGGCCTCCGGCAGCTATGTGCTGCGCAATGCCAGGGCGCCTGCCTGCCTGGTCGAGGCCGGCAGCCTCGCGAGCGGCCGCGACGGCCTGGCGCTGATCGACATCGCCGTCGAGGATGGCGCCGTCGCCTCGATCCTGCCGGCGGGCACGCCTGCGCTCGATGCCTTGCCCTCGCTCGATCTCGATGGCGGCATCGCGCTGCCACGTCTGGTCGATGTCCACACCCATCTCGACAAGGGCCATATCTGGCCGCGCCGGCCCAATCCGGATGGCAGCTTCATGGGCGCTCTAAGTGCCGTCGCCACCGATCGCGAGGCGAACTGGTCGGCCGGCGACGTGCGGGCGCGCATGGAATTCGGCCTGCGCTGCGCCTATTCGCACGGCACCGCGGCGATCCGCACCCATCTCGACTCGCTCGGCAAGCAGATCGGCATCTCCTGGCCGGTCTATGCCGAGTTGCGCGCCGAATGGGCCGGGCGGATCGCGCTGCAAGCCTCCCCATTGTTCGGTGTCGATGCCGTCGCCGATCCCGCGCATATGCAGGCGATCACGCAGGCCGTGACCGATCATGGCGACAGGCTGCTCGGCGCCGTCACCTATATGGTGCCGGAGCTTGACGCTGCGCTCGACACGCTGTTCCGGGCGGCGATCGAAAACGGCTTCGATCTCGATTTTCATGTCGACGAGACCAATGATCCGGCGGCGCGCTCGCTCGAGCACATCGCTGACGCAGCCCTGCGCCATCGCTTCGCTGGCAGGATCCTGGCCGGGCACTGCTGCTCGCTCTCGCAGCAGCAGCCGCAGGACGAGGCGCGCATCATCGCCAAGGCGCGCGAGGCCGGGATCGCCGTCGTCTCGCTGCCGATGTGCAACATGTATCTGCAGGACCGCCAGCGCGGGCGCACGCCGCGCTGGCGCGGCGTCACCGCGCTGCATGAGCTCAAGGCGGCCGGCGTGCCGGTGATGATCGCCTCCGACAACACCCGTGACCCGTTCTACGCCTATGGCGACCTCGACCTCGTCGAGACCTTGCGCGAAGGCACCCGCATCCTCCAGCTCGACCATTCCGACCGGGACTGGGCGAGGGCGATCGCGACGACGCCGGCCGAGATCATGGGACTTTCGAGCGCGGGCCGCGTCGCCGTCGGCGGCCCCGCCGACCTGATCCTGACGCGCGCCCGCGACTGGACCGAATTCTTCGCCCGGCCGCAGGCCGACCGGAGCGTTCTGGTCGATGGCCGCGCCATCGACCGCACTTTGCCCGACTACCGTGAACTCGACCGTTTGATGGCGAGCGCGACCTGACGATGTTACCCGCCATCCCCTCTTCCCGTCATGGTCGGGCTTGTCCCGACCATCCACGTCTTTCTCCGCCTCGTGCGGTGGTCAAGACGTGGATGCTCGCCACAAGGGCGAGCATGACGCCACAGGAATGCCCCGCATGACCGCACGCTACGACATCGATGCCCTGAAGCGCCGCATGAACGGCATCCGCACCGAGGACAACCCGGCGCTGGTCAAGCAGAAGAGCCGCGACTTCTTCTGGTACTCGCCGAAGCTGAAGCGCCAGCTCGACCATGTCGTCGCCGACATCATCGTTTCGCCGGTGAGCGAATCGCAGGTGCTGGAGACGCTCTCGGCAGCACATGCGCTCGGCATTCCGGTGACACCACGCGGCACCGGCACGGGCAATTACGGCCAAGCGATGCCGCTCGCAGGGGGGATCGTGCTCGACCTTGCCGGCTTCAACAAGGTGACGAGCATCGAGGCCGGGCGCTATGTCGCCGAGCCCGGCGCCGTGCTGGCCAGGATCGACCAGGAGACGCGTGCCCACTCCCGACAGGAGATCCGGCTGCACCCCTCGACCTACCACACCGCCTCGGTCGGCGGCTTCATCGCCGGCGGCTCGGGCGGCGTCGGCTCGATCAAATGGGGCGGCCTGCGCGACTGGGGCAACATCATCTCGCTGCGCGTCGCGACCATGGAAGGGGCGCCGCGTATCCTCGAGTTGCAGGGCGAGGACCTGCACAAGGTCGCACATGCCTACGGCACCAACGGCATCATCACTGAGGTCGAGATGCCGCTCGGCCCGGCCTATGGCTGGGTCGACGTCATCCTCGGCTTCGGCGAGTTGCGCGCCGCGGCCGAGTTCGCCAACGCGCTCGGCGAGCAGGACGGGTTGGCGCTAAAGAACCTCGCCGTGGTCGCGGCACCTGCACCTCACGACTACTTCCTGCGCCACAGGAAATTCCTGCCGCGCGAGAGCCACTGCGTCATGATCATGGTCGCGGATTTCGCGGTCGAATCCATGCTGGCCTTCGCCCGTCGCTTCGGGGGCTCGCAGTTGCTTATGCGCTCCGACAAGCTGACGGCCGAGGAGGCCAAGGGCTTGCCGCCGACTTTCGAACTCGGCTGGAACCACACCACCTTGCGGGCGCTGCGCGTCGATCCGTCGATCACCTACCTCCAGGTGCTCTATCCCTTCCCGAACCAGGTCGAGCTGGTCGACAAGATCCATGCCCGCTTCGGCGACGAGGTCACCTGCCATCTCGAATTCGTCCGCTTCGACGGCAAGATCACCTGCTTCGGCCTGCCGCTGGTCCGCTTCACCAGCGAGGAGCGGCTGGAGGAGATCATGGCGATCCACGAGGAGATGGGCGCGCCGATCTTCAACCCCCACCGCTACACGCTGGAGGAGGGCGGGATGAAGCAGACCGACGAGGTCCAGCTCGCCTTCAAGCGCGAGGCCGACCCGCAGGGACTGCTCAATCCCGGCAAGATGATCGCCTGGGAAGACCCGAACTACGACTACCGTTCGGGCAAGACATTCCTGTTCAAAGCGCTCGGCGAAGCCGGCATCGGCGCCTGAGCCCTGCCGTGCGCGTGCTTGTTCTCTATGCCCACCCCGATCCCAAGAGCTTCGGGGCGGCAGTGCACGAGACTGTCGTCTCCGGCCTGCGCCGTGCCGGGCATGAGGTTGATGATTGCGACCTCTATGCCGAGGGCTTCGACCCGGTGCTGAGCCGCGAGGAGCGGGTCGGCTATCATGATCTTGCCAGCAATCAGAAGACTGTAGCCGGCTATGTCGAGCGCCTGCTGCGGGCGGAAGCGCTCTTCCTCTGCTTTCCGGTCTGGAACTACGGCTATCCCGCGATCATGAAGGGCTATTTCGATCGCGTCTTCCTGCCGGGCGTCTCATTCAAGCTGGTCGACGGCGCAATCCGGCCGAATCTCTGGAATATTCGCCGGCTGACGACGGTGACGAGCTATGGCGGCTCGCGCTGGCGCACCTTCCTCATGGGCGATCCGCCGCGCCGGCAGATCAAGCGGGGATTGCGGGCGGTGTGCCATCCCGCAGCGCGGGTCTCTTACCTCGCGCATTACGACATGAACCGCTCGACGCCACAGAGCCGGGCAGCCTTTCTCGCCAAGGTCGAAGAGGAAATCGCACGGATTCAAAAGCCTGTCTGACAATTGTCATCGGCCTGTCATGAAGGCGGGCGATTGCACAGCCGGCGAAAAGTATCCGCAACCTTTTCCAAGGGCCGGCTCATGACCAAGTCCCTCGAAAAAAGCGTCGGCCGTGCCCTGTTGGTGACGGCCCGGCTCCACAGGGCGCGGATGGGCGAGCGGCTCAACGCGCTCGGGCTCTTCCCGGGCCAGGAACAGGCCCTGAAATCCCTGCAGGGCGCCCCGATGACGATGGGCGAGCTTGCGACCCTGCTGCGGGTCAAGCCGCCGACCGTGTCGAAGACGATCGGCAGGCTCTCGCTGCAGGGGCTCGTCACCCGCGAGGGCGGCGGCCGCGACGGCCGGCTGGTGCAGGTGGCGCTGACCGAGAACGGCCAGAAGACCGCTGCGGCGCTCGATGCCGTCTGGAACCAGGTCGAGGAAGAGCTGCTCGAAAAGCTCGACGCCAAGGAACGCAAGCAATTGCGCAAACTGCTGCGCAAGGCGTCGAAGGGGCTGTCCAAGGCCGGCGCCGACGTCGATGACGGCGAGGACGAGGCCGAAGACGCGGCTTGAGACCGAGCGCGTCAGCGGCATGTCTCGCATGCGTTGGCGGGCTGGTTTAGAGTCTTAAATCGGTTCATCTATGTCTCGTCATTCCTCCAGAGCATGACGAGACTTTGTCGGCAGCTCCCGCTCCGCTTCCGGATACGCGCCGGACACGCCTGACTGCCATCGCCCTGATGAGCGGGGCGATCATCTGCTTTTCCCTGCTCGACGCCTGCGCGAAATGGCTCGGCAGCACGATGCATCCGATGCAGGTCGTCGTGGCGCGGTATCTGGTCAGCGTCGCCCTGGTCTCGATCCTGCTCAACCCTTGCAGCCATCCCGGCATCACCCGGACCAAGCGGCCCTGGCTGCAAGGGTTCCGCTCGCTGCTGCTGCTCGGCTCGACGGCGCTCAACTTTGTCGCCCTGCAATATCTGCAGCTGGCCGAGACGGTCTCGATCATGTTCGCCGGGCCACTGCTGGTAGCCTTGCTGGCTGGGCCGCTGCTCGGCGAGTGGGCCGGGCCGCGCCGGCTGATCGCGATCGGTGTCGGCTTTCTCGGTGTGCTGGTGGTGACGCGGCCGGGGCTGGGCGGCTTGCATCCGGCCGCCCTGCTCAGCCTCTGCGGCTGCTTGTGCTACGCCTTCTATGCTTTGTCGACGCGGATGCTGGCGTCGAGCGATTCGCCTGAGACGACGATGTTCTATTCCGGCATCGGCGGGGTGGTGATCATGCTGCCGCTGCTGCCGTTGTACTGGTCCTGGCCTGCGAACTGGCAGAGCTGGCTGTTGATGTGCGGTACGGGCTTCTTCGGTGCGGTCGGTCATTGGTTGCTGATCCTCGCGCATCAGCGGGCGCCGGCGACGATCCTGGCGCCGTTCATCTATTCCCAGATCGTCTGGATGATCCTGCTCGGCTGGTTCGTCTTCGGTCAGATCCCCGACCGCTTCACGTTCATCGGCGCGGGAATCGTCATCGCCTCCGGGCTCTATCTGCTCTATCGCGAACGCGTCCGGCACGTACCTGAAGGCTCGGCCCGGCTCGACTGACGCCGGCATGCATCTTGAAGCCTCCACCCATGGATGGAGGCCATAATGACGGTTTTGCACCGCAACTGGCTACCGGCTGCCGCGTTCGGCACAGATATGCTCCGGGCGCGCTCCGCTATGGCACGAGCGCCGGACTCAGCCGAGCGAGACCTTGCTCTGGCCGGCGACGAAATCCGAGAGCATCGGCACGTAATCCTCGCCCTTGCCGCTGGCGACGGCCGCGGCATAGACGTTCTTGACGGCGCCGCCGACCGGGTTCGGAACGCCGGCGGCGTTGGCGAGGCTTTCCAGATAGCGCACATCCTTCAGCGCGTTGGAGAGCGTGAACTTGTGTGCATCCCGATCGCGTTCGAGGACGTACTTCATGAAGGTTTGGTAGAATCCGCACTCCATGCGCCCGCCGGTGATGACGCTGTCGAAGGTCTGCGGGGTGATGCCGACCTTCTGCGCCAGGGTAAGGGCCTCGGCGTAGATTGCGCCGTAGCCGAGCGAGAGGAAGTTGTTGAGCAGCTTCATCTTGTGGCCGTCGCCGACGGGCCCGAGATGGACGATCTTCTGGGCCCAGGCTTCGCAGACCGGGCGAATGCGTTCGAAAACCGCGCTGTCGGCGCCAATCATCGTCGAGAGTTGACCGAGCTTGGCCTGGGCGGGGGTTCCGCCCAGCGGTGCGTCACAGAGGTGCAGGCCGATGGCTGCGAGCTGTTCCGCCAGAGCGATCGTCGAGACCGGGTCGGAGGTCGAGCAGTCGACGATGACCGTGCCCGGCCTGGCGCCGGCGGCGATGCCGTCTGGGCCGTTGATCACCTGCTCGACCTGCGGCGAGCCGGTGACGCAGAGGAAGATGATGCTGGCCTTCTCGGCGAGTTCCTTCGGCGTGGCGGCTTCCGCAGCGCCCGCAGCTTTCAACTCCTCGACCGGCCCACGGTTGCGATGGCCCATGACGGTGAGGGGAAAGCCCTTGGCGAGAATGCAGCTCGCCATGCCCTGGCCCATGTAACCGACGCCGATGAAGCCGATCGATTCTTTAGTCGTGCTCATCTTCAGTTTCTCCGAAATCTATGAGATGGAATTAGGTCATGCGGAACGATTTGGCCAAGAACTGGTTGAATGCATCGGCTTCGCGGCTTCAGGAGAAGCGATTGATGGCGAATGACGGACACTCGCGCGATCCCTCGGGGGCGGGGAAGGCGGGTGTGAGACCGGGTGGGCGCGGACGCGTTACCTTGCAGATCATCGCCGACCGGCTGGAGGTCTCGACCGCGACCGTCTCGCTCGCGCTGCGTGAAAGCCCGCTCGTCGCCGATGGCACGCGCCTGCGGGTGCAGCAGATCGCGCGCGAGATGGGCTACAGCTACAACCGTAGCGCGGCCTCGCTGCGGACCGACCGGACCAATATCCTCGGCGTCGGCTTCCACGACATCACCAACCCCTATTTCGCCGAGCTGCTCGCGGCGATCGAGGAGACGGCGGCGGCGCATGGCCGCTCGATCCTGCTCGGCACCTATGCCGAGAACCTGCAGCGGCAGGACCGCGTGCTCAACACCCTCAAGGAGTATCGCCCGGACGGCATGATCATCTGCCCGGCCGGCGGCACCACGGGCGAGACCTTGCAGCATCTGATGGCGGCGCAGGTGCCGCTGGTCCAGCTCTCGCGCGAGATTCCCGGCATCGGGCTCGATTTCGTCGGCTCCGACGACCGGCATGGGACGGTTCTCGCCGTGGAGCACTTGCTCGGCCTCGGCCACACCCGCATCGCCTTCCTCGGCGAGAGCCCGCTGATCTCGACCGGCCGCAACCGCTATCGCGGCTATTGCGAGACCTTGGCCAAGCACGGGTTGCCGCTCGATCCGACGATCGTCTACTCGGCCTATGGCACGCGCGAAAACGGGCTGAAGGGCGTCCAGAAGGTGCTCGACGCCGCGAACCCGCCGACAGCCGCGATCTGCTTCAACGATCTCACGGCCTTCGGTGCAATGCTCGGCCTGCGTCATCGCGGGCTGGAGGCCGGCGCCGATTTCTCGCTGATTGGTTGCGATGACGTTCAGGAAGCCGCGCAGTGGTATCCGGCGCTGACGACGCTGAAGAATTTCCAGGACGATATGGGGCGCAAATCCGCAGAGATGCTGCTCAGTCGGATCGCCGACCCCTCGGCACCGCCGCAGCGCGCCGTGCTGACGCCGGAGCTGGTGGTGCGCGGGACCACGGCGCCTCCGAAGGCCGCGCGCTGAAACGGAGTTAGGCATCGTTTTCCGGCTTGCGGTTCAGCGCCCGATAGGCGCGCACCACATGCGAATCGTCGCGCCCGCCATGGCCGAGGCCTGAGGCCGCCAGGAACATTTGATGCGCAGCCGCTGCCAGCGGCAGGGCCGCCTTGGCGGCGCGGCCGGCATCGAGGACGATGCCGAGGTCCTTGACGAAGATGTCGACGGCGCTGGCGACCGGCGGCTCATCGTCGAGCATGCGCGGGCCGCGGTCTTTCAGCATCCAGGACGAGGCGGCCGAGCCGCCCATGATCTCGAACAGCACCTTGCCGTCGATGCCGGCCTTCTGCGCCAGGGAGAGCGCCTCCGCCGCGACCGCGATATGCACGCCGCAGAGCAACTGGTTGACGGTCTTCACCGTCGCACCCTGGCCGGGCTTCTGCCCGACATGGAAGACCTTGTCGCCCATGGCGTCGAGCACGGGTTTCGCCTTGGCGAAGCTGTCGGCGGGGGCGCCGACCATGATGGTCAGCGTGCCTCCTTCAGCGCCCTTGACGCCGCCCGAGACCGGCGCATCGACAAAATGTCGGCCCGTCTTCGTCACGGCGTCGGCGATGGCCTCGACCTCGCCGGGCGGGCAGGTCGCCATCAGGATGATTGTGGCGCCCGGAGCCAGCGCATCGAGCGCGCCGGCGTCGAAGAGGACCGAGCGGGCCTGTGCGGCGTTGACCACCATCAGGACGAGCGTGCCGGCGTCCTTCGCCGCTTTAGCGGCGCTGTCGGCTGCCTGGCCGCCGGCCGTGACCAGCGCAGCGCGGGCGTTCTCCCTCATGTCGAAGCCAGTGACGCGGAACTGGCGCTTGACGAGGTTTTCGGCCATCGGCGCGCCCATGGCGCCAAGCCCGACGAAGGCGATTGAAGTCACGACGATTTGCCTTGGTTGGAAGGCGGGCGGCGTGGCCGCCCGCCGGGAACTACTCCTTCACCGCACCCGTCATCGAGGCGACGTAGTAGTCGACGAAGAAGGAATAGAGGATCGCGACCGGGATCGAGCCGAGCAGCGCGCCGGCCATCAGCGAGCCCCAATGGTAGACGTCGCCCTCGACGAGCTGGGTCAGCACCGCCACCGGCACGGTCTTCTTCTCGGCCGACTGGATGAAGGCGAGCGCGTAGATGAACTCGTTCCAGGACAGGGTGAAGGCGAAGATGCCGGCCGAGATCAACCCGGGCAGCGCCAACGGCAAGGTGATCTTCCAGAGCGTCTGCAGACGGGTCGCGCCGTCGATCATGGCGCATTCCTCGAGCTCGTAGGGGATCGACTTGAAGTAGCCGATCAGGAGCCAGGTGCAGAACGGGATCAGGAAGGTCGGATAGGTCAGGATCAGCGCGAGCTGCGAGTCGTACAGGCCGAACTGGAAGATCAGCGTCGCCAGCGGGATGAACAGGATCGAGGGCGGCACCAGATAGGCGAGGTAGATGGCGAGGCCGACATAGTTCGAGCCCTTGAACTTCAGGCGCTGGATCGCATAGGCGGCGAGCACGCTGGCGAAGAGCGAGAGCGCGGTCGCGACCGTCGCCACCGTCATCGTGGTCAGCAGCCATTGCGGGTAGTCGGTCTGGAAGAGCAGCTTGTTGATGTTCTCCAGCGTCGGCGACTTCACCCAGAACGGATTGTTGTTCTTGTAGTCGAGCAGTTCGCCGTTCGGTTTGATCGCCGTGATCGCCATCCAGTAGAACGGGAACAGCAGCACGATCACGAAAAGCGACAGCGGCAGATAGAGCGTGATGAAACGGCGCGGTCCCGAGGACCAGTCGATCACGCCGGTGCTCTCCTTGTCGACGAGATGCGGACGCGGAGCAGGGGAAGCCTGGTCAGTCATTGTCTTCTCCCTGCTGCCATTTGCGGCGGGCGAGCGCGAAGTAGCTGAACAGCGTCGCCATCACGAGGAAGGGGATCATCGCCACCGCGATCGCCGCGCCCTCGCCAAGCTGGCCGCCCGGAATGCCGCGCTGGAAGGCAAGCGTCGCCATCAGATGAGTGGAGTTGATCGGGCCGCCGCGGGTGATGGCGTAGACGAGCTGGAAGTCGGTGAAGGTGAACAGCACCGAGAAGGTCAGCACGATCGCCAGGATCGGCATCAGCATCGGCAGGGTGACATGCCGGAAGCGTTGCCAGGCATTGGCGCCGTCGAGCATCGCCGCCTCGTAGAGCGTCGGCGAGATCGTCTGCAGGCCGGCCAGCAGCGAGATCGCGACGAAGGGGATGCCGCGCCAGACATTGGCGGCGATCAGCGACCATCGGGCCGGCCAGGGCGAGCCGAGGAAGTCGACATAGGTGTCGCGCCAGCCGAGCACGTCGACCAGGACATAGGAGATGATCGAGAATTGCGGGTCGTAGATCCACCAGAAGGCGATCGCCGAAAGAACGGTCGGCACGATCCATGGCACCAGGATCAGCGCGCGCAGCAGCGACTTGAACGGCAGATGGTTGTTGAGCAGCAGCGCCAGCCAGAGGCCGAGCCCGAATTTCGCGACGGTCGCGACGCCGGTATAGAGCAACGTGTTCCAGACCGAGGTGATGAAGACCGGGTCGTGCCAGAGCGACTCGAAATTCTCGAAGCCGATGAAGACGCCGCTGCGGCCGATGCGCGTATCGGTGAAGGCGAGCCAGATGCCGAGGCCGAGCGGATAGCTCAGGAAGACCAATAGCAGGCCGAGTGCCGGCAGCAGGCAGATGAAGATCAGGAATGGCTTGTAGTCGAACAGCCTGACCAGCCAGCTCTGCGTGAGCTGGGGTACGGGCCGGGCCTCTGCCGCAATGGTCATGGCGCTTTACTCCGTGATGGAGCCGCGCCGCCGGGCAAGCCGGCGGCGCGGTGTCGACGGATCAGGTACGATAGTAGCGCTTGGCGCGGCGCTCGGCCTCGGCCGCCGCCTGCTCGGGCGTCGCCTGCCCCGCGCAGACGGAGGCGACCATCTGCACCATGACGTATTCGGCATTGACGGTGCCGGCCGCCTCGGTGATCGCGCCCTTGTAGCCGCTCCACAGAGCCCGCTCCCAGGTGTCGCGATAGACCAGGATCTTGGGATCGCTCTCCCAGACCTTGCTCTGCGCGTAGCCCTTGAGCGGCTGGGTCCAGTAGCCGAAGCAGCCGGTCAGCCACTTGTCGTACTGCTCCTTCTCCATCATGAAGCGCAGATATTCCTTGGCCGCGTTCGGGAACTTGGTGTGCTTGAACACCATGGCGTTGATCACCAGCGCCGTTTCGGTTGGCCGCCCGACACCGGCGCCGATCGGCATCGGCGCGTGGTTGAGGTCCTTGCCGATCGCGGCCGTCTTCTCGTCCTTCGAATTCTTGATCGAGAAGTAGAGCGAGACGCCGTTCTGGGTCAGGCCGACCTCGCCCGCCGTCAGCGCCTTGTTGTTGCTGATGTCGAGCCAGGAGAGCGTGCCGGGGATGAAGGTCTCGTAGAGCGCCTTGGCGTATTTCAGCGCCTCGATCGTCTCCTTGCTGTTGATCGCGACCTTGTTGTTCTCGTCGACCATGTAGCCGCCATGCGACCAGACCAGCCAGTTGCAGAACGAGTTGCCGTCGCCGACGGCGTTGCCGAGCGCGAAGCCGGCCGGGTGGCCATTGGCCTTGAGCTTACGGCAGAGATCGAGGAAGCCGGCATGGTCGGTCGGGAACTTGTCGAAGCCCGCTTCCTTGACCCAGGATTCACGATAGACCGCCGGGCCGCCGGAGCCGCCCATCGGGATCGAGATCCAGGTGCTGGTCTTGTCCTTCTTGCCGTATTTCTCGGCGACCGGGTACCAGCCGCCATATTTCTTGCCGAGGTCCTCGGCGACCGCAGTCAGGTCGATTAGCTTGTCGGCAAAGATGTGCGGATCGTCGGCCCAGCCGACGACGACGTCGGGGCCGGCGCCGGTATTGGCGGTGACGGCGGTCTGCGGGCGCAGATCCTCCCAGCTCGCATAGTCGACACGGACCTGGACGCCTGTCGCCTTGGTGAAGGCCTCGGTGTTCTCGTTGAAGATGGTCTGGTCGGGGTCGACGAACTTGGTCGGGCGCAGCACGCGCAGCGTCGCGCCCTTCTCGATATTGGCGGTCTGGGCGATTGACGGCGCGGCAAGGGTGGCGCCGGCTGCGAGGCCCGCGCCGCCAATCAAAACGTCACGTCTGGAAATGCTCATCGCTTGTCTCCTCCGGGTTGCCGCGAGGCCCTGCATGGGAGCCTCGTCGCGATTTATTCGGGCATCGCAGCCGCCGGAGTGTTTACCGTGCGGCGGCGACGGAAGTCAGATCCGCTTGCCGGTCGCGGCGTCGAAGAGATGGGTCACCGAGGTATCGGGACGGATCTTGATGGTCTCGCCGGGCTTGGCGCCGATGCGCTCGCGGAAGATGCAGGTCAGGTCCTGGCCGCCGCAGCGGACGACGACCTGGGTCTCCGAGCCCATCGGCTCGATCACCACCACTTCCGCGGACAGGCCGTTCGGATCGAGCATCAGATGCTCGGGGCGGATGCCGAGCACGGCGGCCCGGTCGTTCGAATCGGCCGGATGCTTGCCGACCGGCCAGATCACGCCGCCCTCGGTCTCGAAGCCGTTGGCGCGGATCGTGCCCTTCAGCAGGTTCATCGAGGGTGAGCCGATGAAGGCGGCGACGAACAGGTTCGCGGGGTTGTCGTAGAGATCGAGCGGGGCGCCCATCTGCTCGACGATGCCGTCATGCATCACGACGATCTTGTCGGCCATGGTCATGGCCTCGATCTGGTCGTGGGTGACGTAGACGGTGGTGGTCTTCAGGCGCTGATGCAGCTCCTTGATCTCGGTGCGCATCTGCACGCGCAGCTTGGCGTCGAGGTTCGAGAGCGGCTCGTCGAAGAGGAAGACCTGCGGATCGCGCACGATGGCGCGGCCCATGGCGACGCGCTGTCGCTGGCCGCCCGAGAGCTGGCGGGGATAGCGTTCGAGGAGATTGGTCAGGCCGAGAATGCCGGCGGCCTTGTTGACGCGCTCGTCGATCTCGCTCTTGGGCGCCTTCCGCAGCTTCATCGAGAAGGCCATGTTGTCGGCCACCGTCATATGCGGATAGAGCGCATAGTTCTGGAAGACCATGGCGATGTCGCGCTCCTTCGGCGGCACGTCGTTGACGACGCGCGAGCCGATCCGGATCTCGCCGCCCGAGATGTTCTCGAGGCCGGCGATCATGCGCAGCAGGGTCGATTTTCCGCAGCCTGAAGGGCCGACGAGGATGACGAACTCGCCATCGTTGATATCGATGTCGACGCCATGAATGACCTGCGTCGAGCCATAGGCCTTGCGCACGTCGGCAATCTGGACGGATGCCATCTTGGTTGTTTCTCCCGCACTTTGGTTTGCCCCGGGGTGCCTGACACGATCCCCGCCGGCGGCGTTGCAGACCATCGGCTTCTGACTGCCGATCGAGACGAGGCCGCGCAACCCAGGCGAGCCGCCTGTTGCGTCAACCTCGTTCGCGGATAAAGTCATACGATAGAAACAGGCGTGTCAAGCGCCGGGCGGGCAGCGGAACGAGCTCTCCGACGCTGCCGGTCACGGAGGAAAAAGCGCGGTCCGATGCAGCTCCATGTCCATGCACGCGTGACGAGGCTCAACCCCGACCGGCTGTTCGGCCAGGTGGCGCACCGGCTCGCAGTCGCGATCATCACCGGCACCTCGCCGACCGGCGCGCTGCTGCCGAACGAGGACGATCTGAAGGACGAGATCTCGGTTTCGCGCACCGCCTACCGCGAGGCGGTGAAGTTTCTGAGCGGCAAGGGGCTGGTCGAGGCCAGGCCGAAGAGCGGCACGCGGGTGGCGCCGCGAGAGGCCTGGAACCTGCTCGATCCGGACGTGCTCGCCTGGCATTTCGAAGCCGATCCCAACGAAAAATTCATCCGCGACCTGTTCGAGCTCAGGCTTTTCGTCGAGCCGAGCGCGGCGCGGCTGGCTGCGCAGCGGCGGAGCGATGCCGATCTCGAGCGGATCGAGGCGGCCTTTCGCGGCATGGTCGAGAACCCGCCCTATGCCGAGCCGACGGTCAGCGCCGATCTCGCCTTCCACGAGGCGATCTTCGCCGCCACCCGCAATCCGCCGCTGCAATGCCTGGCGCCGGCCGTCAGCGCGACGATCCAGTGGTCGCTGTTCCTGAAGGCGCCGGACGACCAGTTCTTCTTCACGGCGTCTCTGATCGATCACGAGCGGGTGCTGGAGGCGATCGTGCGGCGCGACGGCGACCTCGCCGCGGCGCGGATGAGCGGCCTGGTGATCGACAGCCTGAACAGCACTTTGCGTCTGCTGGCCGGACGGACACAGCCGGAGGCGGCGAGAAACGCATGATTAAATCATACTATTTCGAGCTGAATCGACAGCCGAGCCGGAATGCCATACCCGGTTCCGTGCAGCCCCTGCTTGCGCTCGCTGGGAATTCCCTGGGCGCGTTCGGGCGGCTAGATTGATTTAATCGTTTTAAGAATTTGAAATCAAGCGATGCAGCGTTCCAGGAAAGCAGGACCATGACCGCACAGAACAAGATCGAGATCGTCATGACCGGGCCGCTGATGGCCTATGCCGCCGATCAGTTGAAGGCGCGCTTCACCGTGCACGAACTCTGGAAGGAGCAGGACCGCGCGGCGGCTCTGGCAGCCGTTAAGGACCGGGTGCGCGGCGTCGCCGGCGGCGGCGCGCATGTGCGTATCGACGACGCGCTTTTCGACGCGCTGCCCAAGCTCGAAGTCGTCTCGAATTTCGGCGTCGGCTACGACAATGTCGACGCCAAGGCCGCCGGCAAGCGCGGGATCATCGTCACCAATACGCCGGATGTGCTGACCGACGAGGTCGCCGACCTCGCCATCGGCCTCTTGCTCTCGACCGTGCGTCAGCTGCCGCAGGTCGACCGCTATTTGCGCGCCGGCAAGTGGCTGCAGGGCGCCTATCCGCTCACCACCTCGCTGCGCAAGCGCAAGATCGGCATCGTCGGCCTCGGCCGGATCGGCAAGGCTGTGGCGCGCCGGCTCGAAGCCTTCGACGTGCCGATCGCCTATCACGGCCGCTCGCGCCAGGCCGATGTCGCCTATCGCTATTATCCCTCGCTGGTCGAGATGGCCGGGGATGTCGACACGCTGGTCTCGGTCGCGCCGGGCGGCGACTCGACCTATCACATCATCAATGCCGAGGTGCTGAAGGCGCTCGGGCCGAACGGCATCGTCGTCAATGTCGGCCGCGGCACGGTGATCGACGAGCAGGCGCTGATCGAGGCGCTGCAGAGCAAGACGATCCTCTCCGCCGGCCTCGACGTGTTCGAGGACGAGCCGCGCGTGCCGGCCGAGCTGATCGCCATGGACCATATTGTCCTGCTGCCGCATGTCGGTTCGGCATCCGTGCATACGCGCGAACAGATGGGCCAGCTTCTGGTCGACAATCTGGTTTCATGGTTCGATGGCAAGGGTCCGCTCACACCGGTTGCCGAGACGCCATGGACAAAAGCCTGATCACGACTGGACTGCGGCGCGGGGCGGCAATCGCCGCTCTGGTGCTGCTCATCGACTCGCCGGCCGGAGCCCAGACGGCGGCGCTGCCGCGCGGTGCCGAGAAGGCCCCTGAAGCGCTGAAGCCCTTCATCGGCGCCTGGGACCTCGAGAAGCTCGGCTCGGCGCGCGAGTGCACGGTGACCTTCGGCGCCGAGGCGGCGGGGCAGGGGCGGCAGGTCAGGTTCCCGGCGACATGCCGGCGGGCCTTGCCGATCCTCACCGGGGTCGTCGCCTGGGATGTGTCCGATGGCACGCCGAGGCTGCTCGACGGCCATGGCAAGGCGGTGATCGTCTTCAGCGAGAAGGCCGATCCGGGGCGGCGTGGTAGAGGCAGCGATGGCGCTGACTACGGGCTCGATCCAACGGGTTATGTCCGAGCGCAGCAGCGCCCGGCGCCTGGCCGGGCGGAACTCGCGGCAACGGCCGCCGCTCGCCCGACGGCAGTGGATCCCGCCAGCGCGCCCGCTTCGGCAACGGTGCCCGGGCGCTATGCGGTGATGAGACAGGTCGGCCGCGACGTCTGCAAGCTCGTGCTCTCGACCTCGCCCTCCGCGAATGCGGGAGCCTTCACGACCAGCTTCGACGGGCTCTGCCCCGATACCGGCCTGACGATCTTCTCGCCGGTCGCCTGGCGCTATGAGGCAGGCCGGCTCGAACTGATCGCCCGCAAGGGCCATAAAGTCGAGCTGGTCTTCGAAGGCGGGCAGTGGCGCAAGGACCCGGCGGTCGGCGCGCCATTGATGCTGAAGAAGCTGCCTTAGGGCCAGCAGCTTTCCAATCGCGAGTATTTTTCGTCATGGTCGGGCTTGTCCCGACCATCCACGTCTTCGACGAGTGCGGTGTCCAAGACGTGGATGCTCGCCACAAGGGCGAGCATGACGGTGGAGTCAGGTCCTTACGCGACGAAGGTGCCGCCGAGCTCGTCGTCGATATGGGCGCGGATGATCTCTTCGAAGCTCGACTCCGCCTTGAAGCCGAGGGCGGGCGCGCGCTTGGCGTCGAAATTGCGCGGCCAACCGGCGACGATGGCGTCGATCACCGGATCGGGCACGCGCTTGATGCGCTTGACCACATTCTCGCCGGCGACCTTGCGCAGTGCCTCGATCTGCTCGGCGACGGTGGCGGAATAGCCCGGCATCGTCAGCGCCCGGCGCGGGCCGATCGCGTTCGTGTCCATCGTTGCGGCATGGACGAGGAAGCCGACGGCCGAGCGCGGCGAGGCATGCCAGTGGCGGACCTGGTCGGAGACCGGCAGCACCGCGTCCTGGCCGTTGAGCGGCTCGCGGATGATGTTGGAGAAGAAGCCGGAGGCGGCCTTGTTCGGCGCGCCCGGGCGGACGCAGATCGTCGGCAGGCGGATGCCGACGCCGTCGAAGAAGCCGCGGCGGGAGTAGTCGCTGAGCAGGAGCTCGCCGATCGCCTTCTGCGTGCCGTAGCTGGTCAGCGGCGTGGTGAAGAACTCGTCCTCGATCTTGTCATGGAAGGGCGCGCCGAAGACGGCGATCGAGGAGGTGAAGATCACGCGCGGCTTATAGCCGTCGCCGGTGAGGCGGATTGCGTCGAAGAGATAGCGCGTGCCGTCGAGATTGATGCGGTAGCCCTTGTCGAAATCGGCCTCAGCCTCGCCGGAGACGATGGCGGCGAGATGGACGATCAGCTCAGGGCGCGAAGCGATCAGCTTCTCGGCCTCGCCCGGCAGCGACAGGTCCGAGGTCAGGGATTCGAAAGCGAAGGGGGCGTTCGCCGGCGCCTGGGCCGGGAAGACGTCCTGCGCCGTCACCTTGTCGATCGCCTTGCCGCCGAGGCCGCCGTCGCGCGCCAGTCGCTCGATGAACTTGCGGCCGACCATGCCGGCGCCGCCGATAACGAGGATATGCATGCGTTTGTCCGATCTATGCTGTTGCGTTCAGTTAGGTAGGCGGCCGCCGAGATCGTCCTCGATATGGACGCGGATGATCTCGTCGAAATCCTGCTCGGCCCGGAAGCCGAGCGACAGCGCTCGCTTCGCGTCGAAGCGTGTCGGCCAGCCCTTGACGATCTCGGCGGCCGCCTTGTCAGGCGCGCGCCGGATCAGCTTCACCGCCCTGTCGCCGGCGATGCGGCGCAGCGCCTCGATCTGCTCGCCGACGGTGACGCAGACGCCCGGCATGCTGAGATTGATGCGCTGGCCGAGTTGCTCGCGCGTCAGCGAGGCGCCATGCAGCAGGAAGCCGACGGCCGAGCGTGGCGAGGCATGGGTGAAGATGACGCTGTCGTCCACCGGCAGCAGCGCCTCCTGGCCCTGCAGCGGCTCGCGGATGATGCCGGAGAAGAAGCCTCCGGCCGAGGCGTTGGGCTTGCCCGGGCGGATCACGATCGAGGGGAAGCGAATGCCGACGCCGTCGACGAAACCCCGGCGCGAATAGTCGGCGAGCAGCAGTTCGCCGATCGCCTTCTGGGTGCCGTAGCTGGTCAGGGGCGTGACGTGGAATTCGTCCGAGATCGCCGGCGGGAAGGGCGCGCCGAAGATGCCGCTCGAGGAGGAGAAGACGAGCGTGGGCACATACTGGCCGCTCTTCGCGCTCTCCTGACGGATCGCCTCCAGCAGATTGCGCATGCCGTCGAGATTGATGCGGTAGCCCTTGTCGAAATCGCGCTCCGCCTCGCCAGAGATGATCGCGGCGAGGTGGAAGATGATGTCGGGGCGCAGCGCGGCCAACTCGGCGGCAACGGCCGCCGAACTCGAATCCTCGGTGCGGGCCACGATCGGACCGTCGAAGCCGGCCGGGCGCGGCGGCGTCACGACGTCGGTCAGCGTTAGCCGGGTCAGCGGCGTGCCGGCACAGGCGCCCTCGCGGGCGATGCGCGCGGCGAGCCTCTGGCCGATCATGCCGGCGGCGCCGCTGATCAGGACGTGCATGGCGCTTCTCCTGCGCTGATCAGAGCGCGAAGCCGCCATCGGCGAGGTGGATCTGGCCGGTGGTATAGCTGGATTCATCGGAGGCGAGATACACGGCGAGCCAGGCGATCTCCTCGGCGGTGCCGAGCCGGCCCATGGGCTGGCGATCGATGAAGGCCTGACGGGCGGCTGCTTCAGTCGTCTTGGTCACCTTGGCAAGGTCGACGATGCGCTGGTCGAGCGAGGGCGACTGAATCGTACCAGGGCAGATCGCGTTGGCGCGAACGCCCTTCTTGATGAAGTCGGCTGCGACCGCCTTAGTCAGGCCGATCACCGCCGCCTTGGTCGCGCCATAGACATAGCGGTTCGGGATGCCGCGCACTGAGCCGGCGCCCGAAGCGATATTGACGATCGAGCCCTTGCCGGCGGCGAGCATGCCGGGAACGAAGGCCTTGATCGTGCGGTGCATCGACTTGACGTTGAGGTCGAAGGAGAACTCCCAGGCCTTGTCGTCGCAGTCGAGCACGGTGCCGTGATGGACGAAGCCGGCGGCGTTGACGAGGATGTCGATGGTGCCGACCTTTTCGGCGAAGGCCCCGACCGCCTTGGTCGAGAGCACGTCGAGCTTGCGCTTCTTCGCCTTCGGGATGCCGTCTAGCAAGGCGACGTCCTTGTCGGTGGCCCAGACAGTCGCACCCTCGGCCACGAAGGCCTCGGCGATGGCGCGCCCGATGCCCTGGCCGGCAGCGGTGACGACCGCGACCTTACCCTTCAAACGTCCTGCCATGTCGTTTCTTCCCTTGGTTTCCCGGTTATCGAAGGCTTTTTCGCATATGGATCAGCCGGCGATCAGACAGATCCTCGAAATGGGTGGTCTGGTAGCCGAGACGCTCGTACCAGCCGATACGGTCGGCGAGCTTCTCGTGGGTGTAGAGGTGGACAGCGTCATGGCCGAGCGCCTTGGCTCGCTCCTCGGTGAAATCCATCAGTTGCGAACCGATCTTCCTGCCGGTGGCGGCCGGCGAGACGGCGATGCTCCAGAGCGTGAACTTCGCCGGTTCGTCCTCGAGCACGAGGACACCGTCCAGCGTCCCCTCGCTCTCGGCGAGCCAGATTTCGTGCTCCGCCAGCACCTGCCGATAATCGGCGATGCGCGGCAGCGAGGGCACGCCGATGATGCTCTCATTCGGCAGATAGGCGGCCTGCGTCAGCGCGACGATTGCCGGAACGTCCTCTGTCGTTGCGCGACGAAGGGCCATCTCAGGCGGCTCCGGCCGTCTTCATGCAATCGGTCAGCGAACTCTTCTGCTGGCCCTGAGCGTCGAAGTTCTCCGGCGCGAGCCAGTTGCTGAAGCCCTGGCCCACCTTGGGCCATTCGCCGTCGAGGATCGAGAACCAGGCGGTGTCGCGGTTTTCGCCCTTCACCACCTGATGCTGGCGGAAAAGGCCTTCATACTGGAAGCCGAAGCGCTGCGCGGCGCGTTTGGAAGGTTCGTTGCGGTTGTTGCACTTCCATTCATAGCGGCGATAGCCGAGCGAGAAGCCGTATTCGCCGACGAGATAGACCGCTTCCGTCGCCATACGGGTGCGCTGCATCGACGGCGAATAAGTGATCCAGCCGACCTCAAAGACGCCGTGCTCGGGCCGGATCTCCATCATCCAGAGATGGCCCTTGGCCTTGCCGTCGGCCTCGTCGATCACGGCGAAGGGGATGATGCCGGCCTTGTCCGCCATCGACGTCAGCAGTTCGCGATAGGCCTCGCGGCTCGGCGGAAGCGTCGCGGGCAGCCAGTCCCAGACCGATTCATGGCCGTCCATGGCCTGCCAGATGTCGTCGAGATGGCGTGCCGGGTCGAGCGGCTCCAGCCGGCTATAGTGGCCCTGCAGCACCTTCGCCGGCGGGAAGGGGCGAGGCGTCCAGTTCAATGTCGTCATGCCTTGATCGTCCTGCGCCAGGCGGTGAAGTCGTGGGTGATCTGCCAGTCCGGGCCGAGCTCGGCGGCGATGGCGGCGGCGAGCGTCGTGCCTTCCGCCTCCCAAGCAGCGCGCTCCGCGTCGCTGGCGAAGTCGGAGGCTGCCTCGTTCGCCTCGTCATAGATCGCGTCGAAGGTGTCCATCCAGCTTTCCAGCCGGTCGGCGAGCACGTCGGACAGGCCGATGTCGTCGGCATCGACCTGTTTGCGCTTGCCCTTGGCGTCGATCTGCCAGAGCCCGCTCCTGCCGAGCCATTCCGGGGCAATGAGAAGCTGCCCGCTCACGAGCGCGCCTTGAGATCGTCGCGGAAGAATGGGTTGAGCGGGGCCGAGGCGCCGTTGCCGGCGAAGCCCTTGAAGCTGCCCTCCTGCGCGATCAGGCGCGTCGCCTCGATGAGGGCGGCCCAGGCGGCCCGTGCCAGGGCTCCGCCGATCGAGATGCGGCGCGTGCCGGTGGCGGCGATCTCGGCGACGCTGAGGCCGACATCGCCATAGACCAGCGTGTTGACCGGCTTGCCGCCGGCGGCCGCGACGAGGGCGCCGATGTCGGCCACAGTCTTCGGGCCGGGGGCGTAGAGCACATCGGCGCCGGCCTCGGCATAGGCCGTGATACGGCGCACCGACTCGTTCAGCGCGTCGGGATGGCCGGTGAGGAAGCATTCGGCGCGGGCGGTCAGCACGACGCCGGTACCGGTTTCGTCGATGGCGCGACGGGCCGCCTTGACGCGCTCGACGGCGAGCTCGAAGGGATAGAGCGGCTCGTCCTCGCGGCCGGTGGCGTCCTCGATTGAGAGGCCGGCGACGCCGGTCGCGATGCAGAGCTTGACGTTGGCCGCGACGCCATCGGGCGTGTCGGCATAGCCGTTCTCGAAATCGGCATTGATCGGCAGATCCGGCACCGCCTTCACCAGCTCGGCGAGGTGGGCCAGCATCATGTCGCGCGGCACGTCCTGGTCGGCGCGCGCTTTCGTGAAGGCGAAGCCGGCGCTGGTCGAAGCGAGGGCCTTGAAGCCCTGGCCGCGCAGCCAGCGGGCCGAGCCCTCGTCCCAGGGGTTCGGCATGACGAAGCAGCCGGATTCATGGAGTCTGCGAAACGCGTCGACTTGCGGGCTGTAAGTCATTTTAAATCGTTTCAGATGAGCTCAGGGGCGTCATACTGTCGTCCCTGAGCCGATTTGTCAGCCCCGCTCCCACGCATCTGCCGGCGAGGCGCGATGCACCGCGGGAATGGCCGGCGGCAGGAGCTCCGCCGCCAGCCTTGTGCGGTGTCAGTGGTTGTCGCGCGGCACGCCGAACTTCTTGTGGATCTTCTGGTACTTGACCGCCGGCTTCAGGACCATGCCCTCGGAGAGCTCGTCGACGATCTTGCGCTGGATCTCCTGCCAGGGCGTCTGGCTCTTCGGGTACTTGTAGCCGCCGGCCGCCTTCAGCTCGGCGCGGCGCTTCTCCAGCTCCTCGTCCGAGATCAGGATGTTGGCGGTGCGCTTCTTCAGGTCGATGCGGACCTTGTCGCCGGTCTTGAGCAGCGCGAGGCCGCCGCCGGTCGCCGCTTCCGGCGAGGCGTTGAGGATCGAGGGCGAGCCCGAAGTGCCGGACTGGCGGCCGTCGCCGACGCAAGCGAGCGCGGTGACGCCCTTCTTGATCAGGTAATCCGGCGGCCGCATGTTGACGACCTCGGCCGCGCCGGGGTATCCGACCGGGCCGACGCCACGGATGAAGAGAACCGTGTGCTCGTCGATCGCGAGCGCGGGATCGTCGATGCGGTGGTGATAGTCCTCCGGCCCGTCGAAGACGACGGCCTTGCCCTCGAAGGCCATCGGGTCCTTCGGGTTCTCGAGATAGCGCTTGCGGAACTCCGGCGTGATCACCGAGGTCTTCATGATCGCCGAGTCGAAGAGGTTGCCGGAGAGGTTGAGGAACCCGGCCTCCTTCTTCATCGGCTCGTCATAGGCCTTGATGACCTCGCGGTCGCCCGAGAAGGCGCCTTCGCAGTTCTCGATATGGGTCTTGCCGTTGGCGGTGATCGCCGGCTTCAGCTTGCCCTTGGCGATCAGCTCGGCGATCACGGCGGGCAGGCCGCCGGCGCGATAATAGTCCTCGCCGAGATATTCGCCGGCCGGCTGCATGTTGACCAGCAGCGGCGTGTCGTAGCCGATCTTGGTCCAGTCCTCGTTGTCGAGCTTGACGCCGATATGCTTGGCGATGGCGTTGACGTGGATCGGGGCATTGGTCGAGCCGCCGATCGCCGAGTTGATGACGATGGTGTTCTCGAAGGCTTCGCGGGTCAGGATCTTCGAGGGGATCAGGTTCTCCCAGACCATCTCGACGATGCGGCGGCCGGTGAGATAGGCCATCTCGTAGCGGTCGCGATAGGGCGCGGGGATCGCGGCGGCGCCGGGCAGGGTCATGCCCATCGCCTCGGCGAGCGCGTTCATGGTCGAAGCCGTGCCCATGGTGTTGCAGTGGCCCGCGGACGGTGCGGACGACGCAACCAGGTCGACGAAGCCGCGATAATCGATCTCGCCGGCGGCCATCATCTGGCGCGCCTTCCAGACGATCGTGCCCGAACCGGTGCGCTCGCCGCGGAAGGAGCCGTTCAGCATCGGTCCGCCCGGCAAGGCGATCGCCGGAATGTCGACCGTCGCCGCAGCCATGATCTGCGCCGGGGTGGTCTTGTCGCAGCCCGTCGTCAGCACGACGCCGTCGATCGGGTAGCCGTAGAGGATTTCGACCAGCGAGAGGTATTGCAGGTTGCGGTCGAGCGAAGCGGTCGGCCGCTTGCAGGTTTCCTGGATCGGATGGATCGGGAATTCGAAGGGCACGCCGCCCATCTCGCGGATGCCGTCGCGGACGCGGGAGGCTAATTCGAGGTGATGGCGATTGCAGGGGGCGATGTCGGAGCCGGTCTGGGCGATGCCGATGATCGGGCGGCCGGACTGCAACTCCTCGCGCGACAGGCCGAAATTCATGGTGCGCTCGATATAGAGCGCGGTCATGTCGGCATTGGCGGGATTGTCGAACCAGGCCTTGGAGCGCAACTGCTCCGGCTTGATCCTGCGGACCGGCTTCTTCCCAGGCGTCTTGGCCATCCCGTCATTCCCTCTCGCAGCCAGGCGGCATTCGTGCCGCTTCGGCATCATCTTTAAATCGATTTGATCGACAGAGCATGCCGATCGGAAGCGAAGTGGCAAGAACACTTGCCCCAGTTGCTGTATGCTGCATACAACGACTTGGCGCGCCGTGCCAATCGCTTGGAGGGCGCCGCTGCCAGAAGAAGTCGCCACAGCGCAGTTTGCAAGTGTTCCAGATGCGTCCCTGTCGCGACCGGAACGCAGAAGACGGGCTTGCGCGGCCGGCGGCTTTGCGGCCAAGACAGGTTTGGAATACGTGGCGACGGAAGATCGGCCGCGAGCGAAGAGGAAACCGCCATGACGCTGCACGTCGTCCCATCTTTCGGCCGGATCGGTGAGGAGAACGCCTTCGCCGTGCTCGCCCGCGCGACCGAATTGCAGCGCCAGGGCAAGGACATCATCAATCTCGGCATCGGCCAGCCGGATTTCCCGACGCCCGAGCACATCGTCGAAGCCGCGGTGAAGGCGCTGCGCGACGGCCATCACGGCTACACGCCGGCCAACGGCATTCTGCCCTTGCGCGAGGCGGTCGCGGCCGATCTGCACAAGCGCTTTGCCGTGAACGTCTCGCCGGAGGAGGTGATGATCGTGCCGGGCGGCAAGGTCACCATGTTCATGGCGATCCTGATGTTCGGCGAGCCCGGCGCCGAGATCCTCTATCCCGATCCGGGCTTCCCGATCTACCGCTCGATGATCGAGTACACCGGCGCGACGCCGGTGCCGGTGCCGATCCGCGAGGAGAACGGCTTCGCCTTCTCGGCCGAGGAGACGCTGGCGCTGATCACGCCGAAGACCAGGCTGCTGATCGTCAACTCGCCGGCGAACCCGACCGGCGGCGTCACCCCCAAGGCCGAGGTCGACAGGCTCGTCGCCGGGCTGGCGCAGTTCCCCGATGTCGCCGTGATGTCGGACGAGATTTACGACCAGATGCTCTATGACGGCGAGAAGCATGTCTGCCTGCTGAGCTATCCCGAGATCCGCGACCGGCTGATCCTGCTCAATGGCTGGTCGAAGACCTATGCCATGACCGGCTGGCGCATGGGTTTCTCGGTCTGGCCGAAGCCGCTCTACGACAATGCCCGCAAGCTCGCGGTGAACTCGCATTCCTGCGTCAACGCTCCCGCGCAATGGGCGGGCCTCGCCGCCCTGACCGGTCCGCAGGATGCGGTCGCGATGATGCTGGCGGAGTTCGACCGGCGCCGGAAGGCGGTGGTGGCGGGTCTCAATGGCCTGCCGGGCGTCTCCTGCATCGTGCCGAAGGGCGCCTTCTACGCTTTCCCGAACGTCTCGCAGACCGGTTGGAAGGCGAAGAAGCTGGCCTCGGCGCTGCTGGAGGAGACCGGCGTCGCCACGATCGGTGGGCCGGATTTCGGCGTGCATGGCGAGGGCTATATCCGCCTCTCCTACGCCAATTCGCTGGAGAACATCGAGCTCGCGCTGGGGCGGATGGGCGAGTTCCTGAAGAGTGCGAAGGCGGCCTGACGATGATGATCACCTGCCATCTGCGCTATATCGTCGACCCGTACCAACTCCCGGCCTTCGAGGCTTATGGCAAGGCGTGGATCCGGCTCGTCGAGAAGTTCGGCGGCAAGCACCACGGCTATTTCATGCCGTCGGAAGGCACCTCCAACGTCGCGCTGGCGATGTTCAGCTTCCCGTCCTTCGCGGACTACGAGGCCTATCGCGAGGCCTCGTTCAAGGATGCCGAATGCCTTGCCGTGGTCGCCGAGAACGACAAGCATCGCTTCATCATTAGCTATGAGCGCAGCTTCTTCCGGCCGGTGTTCGAGGACGATCAGGGCGTCAAGCGGGCGCCCTGACGCGCCCCGGCACCAACCGGACCTTGCGCGGCGCCGCCAGCCAGATCGCTGCCGCCGAGATAAAGCAGCAGGCGATCACCAGCAGGAAGGCGAGGCGATAGCTGCCGGTGGCGTCATGGATCGTGCCGGCAAGCCAGGGGCCGGCCGCGCCGCCGCCGAGCAGCGCAACCGTGACCGTCCCGAAGATCGCGCCGAAATGCGGTCCCTCGAAAATCTCGAAGACGATTGGGCCCATCACCGAGGTGATCGCGTAGCCCAGGAAGCCCTGCGTGATCACCATCACATAGAGCAGCAGGGGCGACGGGGTGTGCTCCAGCGCGATCAGCGCGGCATAACAGATGGCGAAGCCGAGGCAGCCGATCATCCAGATCCATTCGCGGCCGATACGATCGGACAGGGCGCCGAGAGCGATCTGGCCGGGGATGGCCACGGCGCTGACCAGCCCCAGCGCCCAGGCGGCGGTGAGCGGGGAAAAACCGACCTCGATCAGATATTTGGTCTGGTGGACCTGCACGGCATACCAGGCGATCAGCGCGCAGAAATAGCCGATCATGATCCACCACAGGCGCGCCGTGCGCAGCGCTCGTCCCAGCGTCCATTCGATCGCGACCCAGGCCGGATCGACCACGGCCGCCTTGCGCTGCGCGGCGACGACGCCGGGCGGGCCGGTCTCGCCATCCGGCAGCAGGCCGAGATCCTGCGGCTTGCGGCGGACCAGCAGGTTGAGCGGGCCGAGCAGGACGAGCACGAGCAGGCCCATGATCCAGCAGGCGGCGCGCCAGCCGTCACGGCTGATGATCGATTGCAGCCAGGGCAGGAGCAGCAGCGCGCCGACGCCGACGCCGGAGAAGGCGATGCTGATCGCGAAGGCGCGGCGGCGCACGAACCAGTTCGGCAGGAACAGCGACTGCGCCGAGAAACTCATCAGATTGGCGCCGCAGCCGACGAGGACGCCGAGCGTCAGATAAAGATGCCAGGCGGCGCCGATGGCGGGCGCGATCAGCAGGCCCGCCGCCAGCATCGCCACGCCGATCTCGATCACGACACGCGGGCCGTGCCGGTCCATCATGCGGCCGACGAAGGTGCTGGTCACGGCCGAGAGCAGGAAGCCGAATGAGAAGGCGCCCGAAGCGAGGCCGCGATCCCAGCCGAACTCGTCGATCAGCGGCGGCAGCAGCAGCGAGAAGGCCGTGCGTGCGCTGACCGCGATCGCCATGGTGACGAAGGCGATGCCGATGATGATCCAGCCATAATAGAACGGCAGGCGCGCCGACCAATGCGGGGATGATGGTTGCATCCCCTATCCGTCAGCCGTGCGCGCCGGGCGGTCAATCCACGCCCGGCGCACTCCAGCTCTGCGTCAGCGGTCAGGCCTTGGCGGCGCTGGCGGCGGCGTCGATGTTGGCGACCAGCTCGGCATCGAGGCCGAGCGAGCCGGCGAGACCGGCGAGGAAGTCCTTCTCCGCCGGCGTGTCCGGATTGATGGCGATGCGGGCGGCCGTATAGATCTGCGCGGCGAGTTCGGGGCTCTCGGCGCCTTCGACCAGCGTATCGACGCTCGCCGGGTTCGCGAGCTCCCGGCTGAGCCACTCATTGGCTTCGGCATCGAGGCCGGCCTCGCGCAGCCCGCCCATGATGGCGTTGCGCTCGGCATCGTCGATATGGCCGTCGGAGGCGGAGGCCGCGATCATGGCGCGAATGAAGAGCAGCGCATGCTCGTTCTTCGCCGCTTCCGGCTCGAAGCCGGAGCCGGCGGGAGCGGGCAGAGCAGGCTGCTGGTCGGCGCCGAGCAGCGGCTTGCCGGCCTGATAGTTCTGATAGGCCTTGTAGGCGAGGCCGCCGATCAGGGCGAGGCCGCCGATCTTGGCAGCGGAGCCCGCCAGCGAGCGGCCGGCCGAGGTGCCGAAGATCAGCGCGCCGAGGCCGCCGAGCACGGCGCCGGCGGCGAGCTGATTGCCGCCGAGCATGCCCCTGGCCTGCTCGATCAATTGCTCAGGCGTCTTGCCGCCGGAAAGCTGGCCGACGATGTCGGTCGCGCCCTGCTGCAGGCCGGTATTGCGGGCGGCATCCTGCACGCCCTGGCTGGCCTGGCCGAAGATCTGGCCGGCCATGCCGCCAAGGCCGCCGGCGCCGCCGGCCTGCTGGACCTGCTGGGCGAGATTGCCGAGCACGCCGCCCAGCCCGCCGGCCTGGCCGCCCTGGGCGCCAGCCTGGCTGCCCGCATTGACGAGGGCATCGAGGAGGGACTTGGCGTTGAACATCGAGAATGCTCCCTGATAGGTCTGCCGTCGCCGCAATCTAGGCATGCGCCAGCCGGGATACTAGGGCGGCCATGCGATTGCGACGGGAGCATGACGCATGCGATCTTCAGGCGGAAAAACGCGCGGGGCCTTGCCAATCGTCGTAAAATCCTTATACAGCCGGCCATCGCATCAGGCGCGCATGTCGTTTGCTCGATGAGAGCCGGGTTCCGGTTCGCGTCGCCTTCAGTTTTTTGACCGGTTCTGCCGTAGGGCGGGCCGATGGGAGTACGGGCTATGAAGATCCGCAATTCGCTGAAGTCGCTGCGCGCCCGCCATCGCGACAACCAGCTCGTGCGCCGCAAGGGCCGCGTCTACATCATCAACAAGGTCCAGAAGCGCTTCAAGGCGCGTCAGGGCTGAGGTTTCGCGCGGTCTTATCAGGCTGCGCCGCCGGCTGCCTTGTCGAGATTGAGAAAGCGGGCTGCACATCGTGCGGCCCGCTTTTTTGGCGCGCACTCGTCTCCGTTCCTGGTGATCTCGCTGGGCCGTGAATTGACGTCGGGCCTCGTCGGGCCCACTTTGAGGGCATGGGACTCTCTCGTCTTGCCCGTCTCGCGCTGATTCCGGGGCTGCTCCTGGCGGTTGCGCCAGGCGCGATTGCGCAGCAGGCGCCGCTGCGTGACGGCGCCGTGCCGAACGCCGACCGCGACGACAAGCCGAACCTGCCGGAAGCGCCGCCGCCGCGCAGCCCGGCCGCAACCCTCGACCGCCTGTTCGAGCGCCTCGCGGCAGCAAAGACCGCCGAAGAGGCGAAAGGCATCGCCAATCTGATCCAAAGGCGCTGGGCCCGATCGGGCTCCGACACGGCCGACCTGCTGATGACCCGCGCGCAGGACGCTCTGAAGGCACGCGAATTGCCGCTGGCGATCGAGCTGCTCGACCGTGTCATCACCCTCGAGCCCGATTGGGCGGAAGGCTGGAATCAACGGGCGAATGCGCTGTTCCTGCAGGGCGATCCGATTCGCTCTCTGCTTGATATCGCCGAGACGCTGAAGCGCGAGCCCCGCCATTACGGCGCAATGATGGGGCTCGGCACGATCCTGCGCCAGCAAGGCGACGACAAGCGCGCCATGGTCGCCTATCGGCAGGCGCTCGCGGTCTATCCGCAGCTCGAAGCGGTCAAGGACGCGGTCGAATCGCTCAAGCTCGAGGTCGACGGCCGCGACGCGTGAGGCGTTCCACGCTCCAGCGAATCCCTAACCTCCGTCATTCCGGACAAGCGTCGAAGGCGCGCAGTTCCGGAATCCATCGTAGAGCGCAGTTCCCTACGATGGATTCCGGCGTTCCGCTTCGCTGCAGCCGGAATGACGAGGAGGGATAGGCGTAGAATAGCCTTGCCATTTGGCAGCATTTTACCTATCTTCTGCCATATGGAGATCGCCCCATGAGCCAGCTCTCGCCGGTTCCGACTGCCCCGGACGCCTTCTCGCCCGCTGCGATCACCGAAGCGGAGGCCGCCGCGATGTTCCGAGCGGCCGTGAACCTGTTCCGTCTCTGGGGGTTGACCGATGAGGAAGCCGCTGTGCTGCTCGATCAGCCGGTGCGCAGCTATCGGCGCTGGAAGGCGGGTGAGATCGGCCGCATCGACCGCGACGCCAAAGCGCGCCTCTCCAACCTGATGGGCATCCACAAGGCGCTGCGCCTGATCTTCCGCGAGCCGCAGCGCGGCTATGCCTGGATCAAGGTGGGCAACGAGGCCTTCGGCGGCAAATCGGCACTGGAGGTCATGCTCGGCGGCGAGCTCACCGATCTGATGCGGGTGCGGCGCTATCTCGACGCGGAGCGCGGGCTCTGGTGAGCGCCGGGGATTTTCCGGTCGCGCAGGTCGCATGGCCCGGCGCGGTCCGCATCATCCGCAGCGCCTTCCCGCCGATCGACCTGTTCGAGGACATTGCCGATCCGGCCGATTGGCCCCTGCTGATCCTGGCGGAGATGAAGACCAATCCGCGCCTGATGGAGACGATCGGCAATCTCGATCTGGTGCCGCCGTCCCGCCGCGTCTCCGGCCCCGGCGCGAGCTGGCTGATGGCGCCGTTCACCCATGTCAGCCGCGACCGGCCGAGCCGCTTCAGCGACGGTTCCTTCGGCGTGCTCTATGTCGCCGAGAGCTTCGAGACGGCATTGTTCGAGACGATCCACCACCATGGCCGCTTCATGGCGCGCACCAGGGAGCCGCCCGGCTGGACGTCGCAGTTCCGGGAGCTCGTCCTGTCGATCGATGTAGCCCTGCATGATCTGCGCGGCGAGCGGGCCGGGGAGAGCGCGCTGTTGCAACCGGACGACTATGCCGAGAGCCAGGCGTTGGGAGTGAGGCTGCGCGCCGCGAAGTCGGAGGGTGTCGTCTATCCGAGCGTTCGCCGCAGGGGCGAGGACTGCGCCGGGCTGTTCTGGCCGGACCTCGCAAGCAATGCCATGCAGGGCCGGCATCTCGACTATCACTGGAACGGCGAGCGGGTCGACCTCTACCGCGAGGCGGGAACGGGGAGAGTGTTCCGGATCGGGGGGCTTGATCGCAGCCCGCGCCAGTCTGAGTAGGCCCGGAATGGAGGCTTTGCGGCGTGGCTTCGTATTCGGAATGAGCCTGTCCCTGGGGGCTATGTCGATCTGACGCGTTTGGGCCTGATGCCACGCTCTTCAGAGCACGTGCAGGCTTGACATCCGGCGGTTATGGTCGCCGCATCTACGAGATCGGGCTCTATCGGGCTGAAGATCGTCCTGAATGGGCTGAGGATTTGCGCGCCATCGCGGTGGCATGGCGGTGCCAGCCGAGCCGGGGCATGTCGCGCTCGCTGACGCGGGTCTGAACCACTCCGAACTTGTTGGAGGCACCAACTCCTGAGGGGATGACGAACAAGACGACGGTCAAGTTTCAGCTTGAGCTGCGGTCTGCGGGGAGTCCATCTGATTTCCCGAGCAAATGGGCCGAGCCGGAAATGTCCGCCGCTCTCACAGCGCCTGTGAGACGCCCTCACCTCGAACGACTGGCTGCTGCGGGCTGGCCTCCCCGCACCTCCGGCCGCGACCTTTTCGAGGAGATGTCCGCATGCGGATCATTATCTTCGTGCCTTCCAACGTTCACTCGCTGGAACTCGCTGGCTTGATGGACGTGTTTGCCGAAGCGAACGCGCGTGCTGCTGGGGCGTTCTACGAGGTTGGCGTCGTCGCGGAAGAAGACCGCCCGATCCGTTGCGGGTCGGGGCTGAGAGTCCTGCCGGACTCAGATTACCGCATGAGTCTGAAGGATCCCGACACGCTTCTCGTGGCCGGGAGCGTCGGCATTCCCAGCGCGCCAGGCCGGGATATGATCGACTGGCTGGCCCGGACTGCCCCGCGGACGCGGCGCTACGGCTCGGTCTGCACGGGGGCCTTCCTGCTTGGTGACGCCGGGCTCCTTGGCGGCCGCCACGTGGCGACGCACTGGCAGTACGCGCCACTCCTGGCCGAACGCTTCCCGGACGCGAAGGTGGACGGCGATCGTGTCTTCGTCCGGGATGGCGCGATGGTCACCTCCGCCGGGTCGAGCGCGGCGATCGATCTCGGCCTTTCGCTGGTCGAGGAGGATCTCGGCCGGGACGTTGCGCTTTATGTCGCCCGTCGCCTGGTCGTGTTCCTGAAGAGGCCAGGGGACCAGTCTCAGTTCAGCATGCATCTGGCGGCGCAAGCCGTCGACCGCAGCCGGCTCTACAAGGTCCAGCAATACATCCTGAGCCATCCCGATGCCGACCTGTCGGTCAATGCCCTGGCGAACGTCGCCGCGATGAGCCCGCGCAATTTCACGCGCGTCTTCACGCAGGAGGTCGGCATCTCGCCGTCGGAATACGTCGATCTCACGCGGATCGATGTTGCGCGCTTTCTGCTGGAGGGCAGCCGGCTACCGATCGATTCGATCGCCGCGAAAAGCGGCTTCGGTTCCGCGCGGGCGATGCGCCGCGCCTTCCTTGCGCATATCGGAGCGACGCCCTCGGATTACCGCGAACGGTTCCGGACGTCTGGAGACGGGTCGAGACCCACTATGTCCGAAATCGGCTGACGGTTGTCCCGAAACGACCGTGCCCGCGGATTGTCCGACAACGGGCAACCGCGCCATTGCTCGGGCCATGAAAGACTACAAAGAACTGAAGCCCTCGGGGTTCATGAAGTTCGCGCCGAAACCGTTCGGCAGTTGCGGGGACCTCAGCTCGGACGCCCTGCTGCGCTCGGTTCTGCCCACGCTCGTCGAGGAATTCTCCGACGGAGTAGTGATCGGCCGGGTTTCGGCAGGGAACGGGCCGCTCATTTACGTGAACAGGGCCTTCGAACGGCTGACGGGCTATGCGCGACACGAGGCGCTCGGAAAGGACTGTCGCTATCTGCAAGGCAATGAACGCGAGCAGCCGGAAGTCGCCCGTATCGGAGCGGCGATCAGGGCGGCCGAACCGGTGGACGTGATCCTGCGCAACCATCGGAAGGACGGCTCGGCCTTCTGGAACAGCCTCAGCCTCAGACCATTCACGGTCGGCGGCGAACTGCTCTATCTCGGCATTCTTCGGGATGTGTCGGCGACTCGCCAGACCGAGATCGACCTCGATCGCGCCGCGAACCTCGACCTTGCAACAGGGTGTCTCAACCGGCAGGCGTTCATCGTCGCTGCGGAAAGGCGTTTCGCGACACGCGCGGGTCCGGTTCTGATCGTCAAGCTCGACGTGATCGGCTTCCACGACATCAACGCCGGATATGGCTTCGATGTCGGGGACGCGCTGCTGCTGGAAACCGGCCGCCGATTGCGGGCGACCGGGGCTGCCCTGGTCGCCCGGATCGGAGCGAACGAGTTCGCCCTGGCTTTCGAACCGACGCATGACGCAAGCGGGCCGCCGATTGTCGCCGAGATCTGCGCTGCGCTCGCCCCGGACTTCGTGATCCCGGGAGCGAACGTTCCTTTGCGCTTCGCCGTCGGCTATGCGCTCGGTCAGCCCGACGGCACCGCGATCTCCTTGATCCGGAATGCCGGCGCAGCACTCCATGCGGCGAAATCGGCTCCGTTGAGCGGCCCTCGCCGGTTTCAGCGCGCAGATGAGGACGAGGCGCGCAACAGAGTTCAACTGACCCGCGAGTTGAAGGCCGCTCTCGCAAGCGACCAGTTTTTCCACCATTTCCAGCCCCAGATCGACCTCGTGACCGGCGAGTGGGTGGGTGCGGAAGCCCTGATGCGATGGAACCACCCCCTGTTTGGCGTGCTGCCGCCGGGCCGATTCATTGAGGCGGCGGAGCGGATCGGCCTGCTGCTCGATCTCGGCGAGCGCGGCCTTGCCGCCGTCGCCGCCTTCGCGCGCAAGATCAATCAACACCGTGAACGGCCGCTACGCTTCTCGGTGAACGTGTCCGCCACTGAATTCCTGCACCGCGACATGGCGGAGATCGTCGACCGGGTGATCCGAAAGGCCGGTGTCGAACCCGCCTGGCTGACGCTCGAGATCACCGAAAGCATGTTTCTCAACGACACGCCGGGCGTGCTGGCGGCCATGCGCCGGCTGCGGGACCTCGGCGTCGGCCTATCGGTTGATGATTTCGGGACCGGCTATTCGAACCTGCGCCTGCTCGAGGTGTTTCCGGTCACGGAGATCAAGATCGACCGGAGCTTCGTCGCCGAACTGGCCGCAAGTCATTCGAAGATGGTCATCGTCCGGGCCATCATCGACCTCGGGCGCGCCTTGGGTACTGCCGTCGTGGCGGAGGGGGTGGAAACCGAGGCCCAGCGCGCGCTGCTGGCCGGCATGGGCTGTCCGATCGGCCAAGGCTATCTGTTCGGTCCTCCCGAAGACGGCGAAGGTTTCGCAGCGAAGCTCCGTCTGGCATCCCCCGAGGGACAGACCAATCGCGCAACGAGAGATGACCGCTTTCGCGCCAAGACGCCATTCGGCTCCCTCTTGCCCCTTCATCCCGCACGCGACGGCAATCGCTGACGGCCAAGCGCTTCCAGGCACTGCCTATGGCTTGTGCCATATGAGAAACTCGGAGGAAGCACGACCGCCGACGGAAGCAGCAGCGCGGAGAAGCCGCCGCTAAACCCTGACCGCCTTCGCCTTCCGGTCCGCCCCGCCGAATACCCGCAGATACCTCGCGATCTCCGCCGGGTCTCCTGTCGCCTTGTTCGGGTTGTCGGAGAGCTTCACCGCCGGGCGGCCATTGGCGCTGACGACCTTGCAGACCAGCGAGATCGGGTCGAGATCGGGCGTGCCGACCGGCGAGCAGCCGACGAAGTCGTTGGTCAGGTTGGTGCCCCAGCCGAAGCCGGTGCGGACGCGGCCATGGAAATGACGATAGGCCTCCTCGATCGAGTCGATGTCCATGCCGTCGGAGAAGATCAGCAGCTTGCTCTTCGGGTCGCTCCCCTGCGACTGCCACCAGGCGATGATCTGTTCGCCGGCCTCGATCGGGGGGGCGCTGTCGGGGCGAAAGCCGGTCCAGTCGGCGAGCCAGGCGGGCGCGTCGCGCAGGAAGGCGGTGGTGCCGAAGGCGTCCGGCAGCACGATCAGCAGGTTGCCGCCATAGACCTGGCGCCATTCGTCGAGCACGCGATAGGGCGCGCGCTTCAATTCCTCGTCGCTGTCGGCCAGCGCGGCCAGCACCATCGGCAATTCATGCGCGTTGGTGCCGATCGCCTCGAGATCGTTCTCCATGGCGAGCAGGACGTTGGAGGTGCCGGTGAAGGTCGGCCCCAGTCCCTCCTTCAGCGCCTCGACGCACCAGCGCTGCCAGAGATGGCCATGGCGGCGGCGCGTGCCGAAATCTGAGATGCGCAGGTCGGGCAGCTTCTTCAGCCGCTCGACCTTGTCCCAGAGCTTCGACTTGGCGCGGGCATAGAGCACGTCGAGGGCGAAGCGGTCCCAGGTCTTGAGCGCCTGGCGCGAGCGCAGCTCGTTGACGATGGCGAGGGCCGGAATCTCCCACATCATCGAATGGGTCCAGGGGCCGGGGAAGGTCAGCTCGTACTGGCCGTCGACCTTGCGCAGCTCGTACTCCGGCAGGCGGAACTCGGCGAGCCAGGCGATGAAGTCCGGCGTGAACATCTGGGTCTTGCCGTAGAAGCTGTTGCCGGCGAGCCAGATCAGCTCCTTCTTGGTGAAGCGCAGTTCGCGGGCATGGTCGAGCTGGGCGCGCAGCTCGGCCTCCTCGATTACGTCGGCGAGGCGGATCTGCCGGGAGCGATTGATCAGGCCGAAGGTGACCTGCACCTCCGGATGGAAGCTCCTGATCATCTGCAGCATCAGGAGCTTGTAGAAATCGGTGTCGAGCAGGCTGCGGATGATCGGATCGAGCCGCCAGCTGTGATTATAGGTCCGGGTGGCGATGTCGGTGAGGGCCATGGGCGTCGCTGGCTCGCGGGGACAGACGCTCAAGCAGTAGAGCAGGGATCGCCGCAGGGGAATGGCGAGCCGCCCGCCGTCATTGCGAGGAGCATAGCGACGAAGCAATCCAGGGGGACGTCGAGCGCTGCCGCTCCTGGATTGCTTCGCTTACGCTCGCAATGACGGGAGAGGCTCACGCCTGCTCGACATGCTCCTTGGCGACGAAGGCGATGCGGACCATGTTGGTCGCGCCCGGCGTGCCGAAGGGAACGCCGGCGACGACGATCAGCCGGTCGCCCTCGGCGGCGAAGCCCTCGCGCACCGCGAACTTGCAGGCGCGGAAGGCCATGTCATCGACGTCGCTGGCGTCCTTGGTCACCACCGAATGGACGCCCCAGACCAGGGTGAGCCGGCGGGCCGTGGCAGCATTCGGCGTCAGCGCGACCACGGTCGAGTTCGGGCGCTCGCGAGCGATGCGGAAGGCGGTCGAGCCCGAGGACGTCCAGGCGGCGATCGCCTTGAGATGGAGCGCGTCGGCGATCTCGTGCGCCGCCTTGGCGATGGCATCGGCGCCGGTCGCTTCCGGCTCGGCCTTCTGCGATTCGAGGATGGAGCGGTAGATCGACTCGCTCTCCACCTCCTCGGCGATGCGGTTCATCATGGTCACCGCCTCGATCGGGTACTGGCCGGCGGCGCTCTCGGCCGAGAGCATGACGGCGTCGGCGCCCTCGAAGACGGCGGTGGCGACGTCCGAGACCTCGGCCCGGGTCGGGACCGGGGCGGTGATCATGCTCTCCAGCATCTGCGTCGCCACGACGACCGGCTTGCCCATGCGCCGCGCCATGCGGGTCATGCGCTTCTGCGTGCCCGGCACCTTCTCGATCGGCATCTCGACGCCGAGATCGCCGCGCGCCACCATGATCGCGTCGGAGGCCTCTATGATCTCTTCCAGCCGGGCCACGGCCTGCGGCTTCTCGATCTTGGCGAGCGCCAGCGCCCGCCCCCGGACGATCTTGCGGAGATCCGCCATGTCTTCCGGCCGCTGCACGAAGGAGGCGGCGATCCAGTCGACGCCGATCTCGGCCGCGGCCTCGGCGTCGGAGCGGTCCTTGTCGGTCATGGCCGAGACCGGTATCGTGGTGTCGGGCAGGCTGACGCCCTTGCGCGAGGAGAGCTTGCCGCCGACGATCACCTTGGTCACCGCCTGCTTCGGCGAGGCCTTCTCGACGACGAGGCGGATCTTGCCGTCGTCGAGAATGAGATGATGGCCGGGCTCCAGCGCCGTGAGGATTTCCGGATGCGGCAGGTGCACGCGCTTGACTGTCCCGAGGGCCGGATCGGCGTCGAGGATGAAGCGGGCGTCCTTCTCCAGCATCACCGCGCCGTCGCCGCCGAACTGGCCGACGCGCAGCTTCGGTCCCTGCAGGTCGGCGAGGATGCCGACCGGGCGGCGGAACTCCTTCTCCAGCCCGCGCAGCATCGCGACCTTGGCGGGAAGATCCTCGCGCTGGGTATGGCTCATATTGATGCGGAAGACATCGACGCCGGCCTTGAAAAGCGCCGCACACATCTCCGGGGTCGATGAGGCCGGCCCCAGCGTCGCGATGATCTTGATCCGCCGTTCCCGCCTCATCGCATCATCCCCATTAAAAGCCATATGCGCCTGCTGTCTGCAGGCCTCGCCGATTCAACCGATTAGGGCAAGCGGTCTGCTGCACCGCAATCATGGGCGCGGCGCCGCGCCGGCCGTGTCGGTGAGCTGGATCGTCCAGCCCTTCTGCTCGCCGGTGTCGACCTCGAAGAAGCCGGAGCGCTCATAGCCGCGCGCCAGGCAGTCCTCGATGCCGCGAATCGTGAATTCCTTGTTGCGCGTGCACATGACGGATTTGCCGGTCCATTCGCCGCCTTTGTCGTAGTCGACGGCATGGACGTAGTAGAAGCGTGCCGCCAACGTGCCGCGCAGCAGGGTCTCGCAGGCGCGTGGCGCCAGGTTCCACCAACCTTCGGTGACCCAGCCCTGCGCATCGCGATAGCCGAGGGCGACGCCGATGCGGCTGCCGGTGGTGTTGCACATGCGCAAATCGGCGAGCGCCGGGCCGGCTCCGGCGAGAAGCAGGCCGGCTGTGGATGCTGCCAGGAGAAGGGGTCTACTTCGGCTCATGGATCGATCAGAATCACGCGACAGTCATTGACATTGGTCAGGGTCGGGCCGGTCTGCAACAGGTCGCCAAGAGGCGAGAAGAAGCCCGTCGAGTCGTTCTGGCTCAGCGATTGGGCGGGATCGAGGCCAAGGGCGCGGGCGCGCGCCAACGTGGTCTCGTCGATCACCGCGCCGGCCGGGTCGGTCGCCTCGCCGCCGCCGCCATCGGTGCCGTCTGTGTCGCCGGAGAGCGCGACGATGCCGGACTCGCCGGCGAGCGCGAGCGCCAGGGCCAGGGCGAATTCCTGGTTCGGCCCGCCGCGGCCATTGCCGGCGATGGTGACGGTGAGCTCGCCGCCCGAGATCAGCGCGACGCGGCGCCCGGCGGCCTTGAGCTCCCGCGCCCGAGCCGCCTGCGCGGCTGCGACCTCGCGCGCTTCGCCTTCGAGATCGGGACCGAGATCGATCGGCTCGTAGCCGGCCTCGGCGGCAGCCTTCACCGCCGCGGCGATGGCGTCGGCCGGGCGGGCGACGATGCGGTAGTCGCTGCCAGCGAAGGCGGGATCGCCGGGCTTGGGCGTCTCGCTGGCATCGTCGGCGAGCAGGGCCCGTGCTGCCGGCGGCAGCGTCAGCCCGTAGCGGGCGACGATGGCGCGGGCATCGGCCATGCTGCTCGGATCGGGCACGGTCGGGCCTGAGGCGATCGCGGCGGGATCGTCATGCGGCACGTCGGAGACGGCGAGGGTGAGCAGCTTCGCCGGCGCGGCGGCGAGGGCGAGCCGGCCGCCCTTGATGCGCGATAGGCGCTTGCGCACGATGTTCATCTCGCCGATCGGCGCGCCGGAGCGCAGCAATGCCTTGTTGACTGCCTGCTTCTCGGCGAGCGCCAGCGTTCCGGCCGGTGCGACCCAGTTGGCCGAGCCGCCCCCGGACAGCAGCACCAGGACGAGGTCGTCGGCGGTGGCGGAGGCGGCGAGGTCGAGCGCCCGCGTCGCGCTGGCAATGCTGCCCTCGTCGGGCACGGGATGCCCGGCGGCCAGCATCGGGATGTGCCGGGTCTGCGCCTCGTAGCCATGGCGCGCCACGGCATGGCCGATGAAGCGTTCGGGCGAGAGCTTCAGGGTGTCGAGGTAATGCGCTTCGGCCAGGAGCGTCATGCTGCCGGCTGCCTTGCCGGCGGCGAGCAGGATCAGGCGGCCGTTCGGCGGAGGAGGGGGCAGATGCGCGGCGAGCCAGCTCCGGGGATGGGCACGGGCCACGGCGGCGTCGAAGATCCGGCGTGCGGTCTCTCGCCGCTGCGTGATTGCGTCCTGCCGCTGCTCCAAGCGTCTTCCCCGTGCGAATCTGCTGCTGGCAATCGACTTTCGTCTTAGCCACTTACTAGAGCATGTCCCGCGAAAGTGGATACGCCATTTGCGATCAGGACATGTTCCGGGATGGTGAATTGGTGCGGATTCTTTTCGCACTGCCGTTCCGGGCGAGGCGAAAGCACGCTATGTCGCGCCGGCGCGGGCGTCACCCGCGATCGATGATGTAATCCGAGGTCATGATGCGCGCGGAGGAGGGCTTGCAGAGCATCGCGCCGGCCCGGCGGCCCGGCGATGTCGAAATCATCACGGGAGACCCGGCGACGGGCATCCTGCTGCTCTGCGACCATGCGACGAACGCGATCCCGCCGGAGCTGAACCTGCTCGGCCTGCCGCCGCAGCAGCTCGAGCGCCACATCGCCTACGACATCGGCGCGGCCGAGATGACACGAGCGATGGCGCAGGCGCTCGGCGCGCCGGCCGTGCTCAGCAATTTCTCGCGGCTGCTGATCGACCCCAATCGCGGCCGCGACGATCCGACCCTGGTGATGCGGATCTCCGACGGCGCGATCGTCCCTGGCAATGCCCGGATCGACGAGGCCGGCATCGCCGAGCGGATCGCGCGTTACTACGCGCCCTATGACGCGGCGATCGATGCCGCGGTGGAGGCGGCGCTCGCGGCCGGCCAGCCGCCGGCGATCGTCTCACTGCACTCCTTCACGCCGTTCTGGAAGGGCGTGCCGCGGCCCTGGCATGCCGGCGTGCTCTGGGACAGGGAGGGGCGGCTGGCGCAGGCGCTGATCGCGGCGCTGCAGGCCGAAGGCGACCTGATCGTCGGCGACAACGAGCCCTATAATGGCGGCCTGCCGGGCGACACGATCGACCGGCATGCGACGCGCCGCGGCCTGCTCGACGCGCTGGTCGAGATCAGGCAGGACCTGATCGGCGAGCCGCATGCGGCCCGGGCCTGGGGCCTGCGGCTGGCGCGGCTCCTGCCGGGCGCGCTCGCCGCGGCGCGAGAGATGTGAACTCAGCGCCGTTCTTGCTTGACCTTGCCGCCCATCCTTGCGAACCCCTGCGGCCGAATTCCGAAGAAGGGTTATGAGAATGGACGATCCGGTTGCAGGCGATCAGCTCAAGAGCATCGTGCAGCGCATCGAGCGGCTCGAGGAAGAGAAGAAGACGATCGCCGACGACATCAAGGAGGTCTATGCCGAGGCCAAGGGCAACGGCTACGACGTCAAGGTGCTGCGCAAGGTGGTCGCGCTACGCAAACGCGACCTCGACGAGCGCAAGGAGGAAGAGGCGATCCTCGACCTCTATCTGCAGGCGGTCGGCGAGACGGCCTGAGGAGAACACCAAAACGCCGCCCAGCGTGTCCTGGGCGGCGTTTTGCTTTTCGGGGGCAATCGCTCAGGCGACCAGCTCGAGCTCGGCCGCAGCGCCGGTTGATCGCAAGTTTCGCTCAGCGATGCGTGCGGAACCGAAGCTCGTCGTCCATGAAGGTCTTCTCCGGGAAGGCCGCTTCGTTGGAGCCGAAAGGCATCTGCGCCGTCAGCTTCCAGGACGCGGGGATGTTCCAGGTCTTGGCGACTTCCGCATCGACCAGCGGATGATAATGCTGAAGGCTGGCGCCGATGCCGGCATCCGCGAGCGCGGTCCATACCGCCAGCTGCGCCATGCCGGTCGAATGCTCCGACCAGATCGGGAAATTGTGCGCGTAGAGCGGGAAGTTGGCCTGCAGGGCCTTCACCGGCTCCTCGTCCTCGTAGAACAGCACCGTCCCGGCTCCGCTCGCAAAAGCCTCGATCTTCTTGGCGGTCGCGGGGAAGTCGGCAGCCGGCACGATCGCCTGAAGCGCTTCCTTGGCGATGCTCCAGAACTTGTCGCTTTCCCGGCCGAAGAGGATGACGGCGCGGGAGCTCTGCGAGTTGAAGCTGGAGGGCGACAGGCGGATCGCCTGCCGGATCAGGGCATCGACCTGTGTCTCGGAGATCGGCAGATTCTTGCCGAGGGCATATTGCGTACGGCGCTTCTTGAGCTTGTCGAGCATGGCTTCCTCATCTGTGAACGCGTATCACCGGCAGGCCGATGTCGCGGGTGGTGTTTCCCGGAGCGCGCCCTTCAGACGTGCTTCCTGCGAAAGCGGGATTTGATGAGGGAGAGGTAGCGGTTCACTTGTCGCACCAGAATGCCCATATTGGGCACCAATCTGTTGCTGATCCAGGAACGCTTGATGTCAGAGATCGACGATATCAGGAGCTTCGTCGCCGTCGTCGACGCCGGCAGCTTCGGACGGGCGGCCCATAGCCTGGGGCTGGCCAAGTCGATCGTCAGCCGCCGTATCGCCAGGCTGGAAGCTGATCTCGGCACACGCTTGCTCAGCCGCACGACCCGCGGCGTCGCCGCCACCGAGGCCGGGCTCGAGTTCAAGACGCGCGGCGAGCGCATCCTGTCCGAGCTCGCCGAGGCGCGCGAGGCCATCGCTCAGCAGTCCGAGGGAATGAGCGGACGCTTGAGACTGTCCATGCCGCTTTCCTTCGGCTTCCGTCATCTGGCTCCCGTGCTGGCGGAGCTGGCGCAACGCCATCCGCGGCTGGAACTCGACGTCGAAGCCAGCGACCGCCAGGTCGACCTGATCGGCGAGCGCTTCGATGCGGCGATCCGGATCGGCGCGCTCAAGGATTCCAGCCTGGTGGCGCGCCGCATCGTGCCGGTGAAGAACGCGGTGCTCGGCAGCCCGGACTACTTCGCCCGCCATGGCAAACCGGAGACGCCGCTCGATCTTGCTCGCCATGAATGCCTGATCTACTCGGGCAACAGCGTCGCTGAATGGAACTTCCAGGTGAACCGGCGCTGGGTATCCGTGCGCCCCTCCGGCCGCCTGCGCTCGGATAATGGCGACACGCTGCTCAAATGGGCCGAGGCCGGGCTGGGCATCGTGGTGCTGCCGACCTTCATCGCCAGTGATGCGATCCGTGCCGGTACGGTCGAGCATATCCTCTGGCGCTATCCCATGCGCGAGAGCGCCCTTCATGTCGTGCGCCCGCCCGGTCCTTACGTGCCCGGCAAGGTCCGCGTGCTGATCGAGCTGATGCTGGAGCGCTTCGGCAGCGCGCCGTCCTGGGACCCTTGCCAAGCGGCGGTCGAGGCGAGGATCGCGACGGGAGAGCTGGCAGCGGAAGACTATCCGGCCGACGAGCATCAAATGGCGTGAAGTCGGGCTTCACGCGAATTCGCGTGGCAAGCCCTCCGCAAGCAGCCAGTGTTCTCCCCACGACAACGGGAGATCGCCATGCTGCTGGTTGGAATGCTCGACAGCCCCTATGTGCGGCGCGCAGCCATCACCGGGACCTTGCTAGGCCTCGATTTCGAGCACCGCTCGGTCTCGGTGTTCCGGCACATGCCGGAGTTTCGCAAGATCAATCCGCTCATCAAGGCGCCGACGCTGGTCGCCGGCGACGGCACGGTCATCAGCGAGTCCCTGCTGATCATCCAGCATTTCGAGGATCTCGCCGGTCGCTCGCTGCGCCCGGCTGACAAGGCTGAACGTGTCAGGGATCTCAGCCTGACCGGCATCGGCATCGTCGCCGCCGACAAGGCGGTCTCGGTCGAATACGAGCGCAAGCGGCCTGAGGAGAAGCGCTACGACAACTGGCAGGAGCGCATCCTGTCGCAGCTCCACACGGCGCTCGACCTGCTCGATCAGGCCGCCCAGAGCGGCGAGATCGGTGCGGGGCCGGAGCTGCGGCCGGGTGACATCGCGGCCGCGATCGCCTGGGGATTCTGCCGCTTCGTCATCCCGGAATTCGCGCCGGAGGGGCGCTGGCCTGCGCTGGCGCGTCAGGCTGCGGCTTGCGAGGCGCTCGATGTCTTCAAGGCCTGGCCGATCGACAGGGAGTAGGCGAGAGGCCGCTCAGTTCTGGACGAAGGTCGTCGGCAGGGCCTTGACCGCCGGGCCGGTGAAGCCGCTGGTGCCGACATCGCTGGGCTCGGCGGCGGAGAAGCCAAGCGCTGCGGCCGGGCTCGCACCTGCGACCCAGCCCTTGGCATGGGCGTCCGAGCCCGTCTTCGCCTTGGCGGTCGCGACCGTCGCGCGGCGGGCAGGCGGTGCTTCCGGAGCCGAGACGGCGGCGAAGAGCGAATCGAGACCGGCGCGATCGGCATTGTATTCGGCGGCGATCGGGGTCGTGCGCGGTCGCGCGGCGATCTGCGTCGTGCCGGCCTGCTCCGGCGTTGCGCCCGGCGGGCGCGGCCGGATCGGTGGCAGCGGATGGCTGATAGTGACCAGCTTGGCGCCGGCGGAGGCGGCATCCTCGTCGGCAGTGTCGCCGAGCCGCAGCCCCTCGGTCGACAGGCTCGCCAGCGCGACCGGGCGCGATGGCGGCAACGGCGCCGAGACAGGCCTGCCGGTGAGGATGGTTTCCAGCGACGGGCCCGGCAGGTCGGTCGGCCGGCGCGGCGGCAGTGAGGCGAGAATCAGCTTCTGCTCGGCTGCCGGCAGCGGCAAGGCCGAGGCCTCCGCGGCCATCGCTGCGAGCTGCGGCGCGCCGGCCGGCGGGTTCGGCACGGGCGGCGTCAGGCCGCTCGGGCGTGCGACGGGCAGCGCGGTCGCGATCGGGCTAGGCTTCGGCGGTTCGGGCGGTGCGACCTGGGCGGGAGCCAAGGCTGCGACCTGCGTCTCCTCCGGCGGCGGGGCGGTGGTGGTGGTAGTCGCGCGGTTCGAACGCTCGCGCAGCACGGAACGGCCGGTCGGCTCGGGCTGGGCCGGTTGCGCATTGAACACGGCGAAGCGCCCGCCATCGCCGCTATTGCTGTCGCCGGCATAGGCCATGACGGTCGGTTGCGGCGTCGGCGCGCGGCGGGCCGCGGCGCGACCACGGGTCGGCCGGGCGTCGGCCTCCTCATCGTCTCCGCCGAACAATGCCGCCCAGAAGCTCTTGCCGCCGCCGCTCGACGCCATGATTGCGCCTTCGTCGTAATCGCCGGCGCCATAGCCCATCACCGAGCCGCCGCTCGAGAGAATGGCAGCCTTGGCGACCTCATACCCGCTGAGCGGCTTGCCGTCGGCCGGCAGGTGCACTGTCTGCTCGTCGGGGAAGAGGCGCACGAGCTGATCGCGGGTCATGCGCGGCCAGGAGCGGACCGAACCGGCGTCGAGATGGACAAAGGGGGTGTGGGCACCAGGATAGAAGCCGACGCCGCCGCGCTGCATGCGCATGGCCGTTTCGCGCATGCGGGCGGTCGGGGTATCCGGCAGATAGAAGTCCATCGCCTTGCCGAGCATGTGCTGGCTGTGCTTGGCGACGCCGCGCGAGCGCCGGCGCAGCATCGAATTGGTACCGGGGGAGCGATAGGCGGAGACGACGTGGAAAGGCTGGTCGGAGCCGACCTTGCGATGCACTTCCCAGGCGATGTCGAAGAGCTTCGGGTCCATCCGGATCGGCTCGTCGGTGCGCCAGTCGCGCAGCGCCCAGTTCAGCTTCTCCAGCCCCGCGGAATCGTAGCGGCCGTCACGCTTGAAGGTGACGGTCGTCTCCTCCTTGGTGTGCATGTGCTTGATGGTGATCGTGCGGGTGTCGCCATTGGCGACGGCGTTCTGCGTGCCGCGTGCACCGAGGATCAAGAAGCTCGCGCTGGCGATCAGCAGGAAGCCGGCACGGGCGCTCAGCCGCAAGGGGCGCGGGAGCCGTGCTGCGATCTCGGCTTTCGACCTGCTCACTCTGCCAGACCCGTCTCGAAGCGCCGGGGCGAACCGGAGCGATAAACGTGAAGGAACAGTTGCCGAGAAGGCTTAACGGGAGGTTACCGGCGAGACAACTCCCCGCCGGAATCCGGCAAGCAAGATTGCTCGCTAGCGGCAGATCGTGGCGAAACCGTGCCGAATTGGACTTTTCGCGGTGGATTCAGTCAGGAACGTTGCTCGAGCGCGTTCCTGACCAGCCTGTGGAAACCGTAGATATCGTCGAAGGTCGTGACCGCGCCGGTCTCGTTTACGACGATGGTCTCATAGACCAGATGGATCGGCAGGGGCTGCGGCAGCTTGATCGTGCGCTCGCCGGAACCGATCAGCCGCTTCAGCCGCTCGCTCGACCATTCCGGCCCCAGCACCTGGTCGGCGAGGGCAAACGGGTTCTCGACTCGCACGCAGCCATGGCTGAGGGCGCGCCTGCCCGCGCCGAACAGGCTACGATTGGGCGTGTCGTGCAGGTAGACGGCATGGTCGTTCGGGAACATGAACTTGATCCAGCCGAGCGCATTGCGCTCGCCCGGCGGCTGGCGCACTGAGATGCTGCCGTTCTTGGCCCGCGTCACGACATAGCCGCGCCTTGCGGCATAGTTCGGATCGTTGGCGAGCCCGGGCAGGATCTCCTTCTTCAGGATCGAGGGCGGAATGTACCAGGACGGATTGACGACGACGTGCTCCATCCGGTGCGAGAACACCGGCGTCGCCGATTCCGGCTTGCCGACGATGACACGCGACTCATAGGCGAGCTTGTCGCCGTGCATCACGCGCATCCGGTATTCCGGGATGTTCACGACGATGCGGTTCTCGCCGAGATCGCTTGGTAGCCAGCGCCAGCGCTCCATCTGGGCGATGATGTCGCTTTCCAGCCGGGTCGAGCGCGGCATGGCGAGTGCGGCGACGGTCTGGTCGCTGAGCACTCCGTCGGCGCGCAGGCCGGCCTGCTTCTGGAAATCGGCCAGCGCCAGCGCGGTCGAGCGATCATAGACCGGCTCCTCGCTGGTCCCGAGCCCGAGCCGGGCGCGGACGAGTGGCACGCGGGCATCGCGCATGCCGACCTTGAGGGCAGGGCCGGCCGGGATGCGGGCGACCGGCGTCTCGGGCTTGTCGGCGCGCAACTCGGCGAGCTTGGCCTTGAGATGCTGATAGCCGGCGTGCCGGGGGTTATAGGCGGCGAGCACCGCGCCGGCGTCGGCGGCGCCAGTCAGTTCCGACAGCACCTCGGTCGCCGAGGGCAATTCGAGCTTGGGCGTGATCAGCTTGGAGAGGCGGCGCGGGTCGATACGGCCACCGCGTGCATCGCGGGCATAGAGCACGGCCAGGGCCGAAAGCCGGATATCGGCGGCGGCGAGGCTGTCCTTGTCGCTGCCCTCGAAGACCGGCAGCAGGTAGTCACCGACGCGCAAACCGTCATCGCCGGCACGGCCGAGTTGCGCGACGATCTGCTTGCCGGCGGCGCCGAAATCCTTGCCGTCTATCCAGAAGGGGCGGTTCTCGTTTGCGGCGTAGGCGGCGACGATGTCGGCGCGCTCGCGAGCGGAGAGGCGGGTAAGGGCGGAGGCGATCTCGGCCTGCGCCGCGATCCGGCCGGAGAGCTCGAGGCCCGGCGGCATGGTGACCGCGACATCGGGGAGGGGTGGCAGGTCGATCTGCGAGGGCTTGGCGAGTTGCGGCTGTGGGGCGGGCTCGATCGGTTTGACCAGAGCCGGATCGACCGGCGGCGTCTCCGGTTCGGGCAGATCGAGATCGAACTCGGCCGGGGCGTGGTCAGGCCTGGTCGAGAGTGCGCCTGTGACCATCTCATTGGCCTCGGCCGCTGCGGCCGACTGCAGGCCGGCGGACGGGCGCAGGTCGAGCGTGACCTCCGCCGGGGCGGGGATGTCGAGCTGTCGCGGCTCGGCGTCGGTCTTGAGAATGACCAGAGCGGGCTGTTCAGGCAGTGGCTGACCGATCCCGCTTGCCTCCTGCGCTGTTGCGGCAGCGAGTGCGAACGAGAGGCCGAGAGCGGCGGTTGAGACGGTTTCCGCCAGGCGGCGAAGGCGCATCGATCTACTTCCCCGGTCCGGCCGATCCACGCCGATAACTGCGTGACTCGGCCTGCTTCGACAAGATGCCGCCCTGCAACAGCGGCCGATATTCGCCCTCTGCAGCCCGTCCCCTGTGGGTTGCAGAGCGCGTTTCGATTCGCTCTGATCAGGCGGCGTCGGCGCCGTCGGCTGCGTCCTCGCCTTCGATCAGCCCGTAATCCTTAAGCTTGCGGTAGAGCGTCGAGCGGCCGATGCCGAGCTTGCGCGAGATCTCCGACATGTGGCCGCGGTAATGGGCCAGCGCGAACTTGATGATCTCGCGCTCCAGCTCGTCGAGCGTGCGCATGTCGGAGCCGGCGACGAGGTCGAGCGCATTGGGATCGCGCACCGGGACCTGGATGACGCGCGGCGGCGCCTCGCCACGCGGCTCGCTGGCGATGGAGGCCGGCGCCGGCGGGATGCGCACGTCGAATCCGTCCATTTGCGCGGCGATCTGTGGGAATTCGGCGATTGTGAGCTCGTCGCCATCGGAGAGCACGACGGCGCGGAACATCGCGTTCTCGAGCTGGCGGACATTGCCGGGCCAGTCATAGTCGGCGAGGAGGGTCAGCGCCTCGGCGCTGATGCCGCGCAGCTTGCGGCCCTCTTCGGCGGCGAAGCGGGCGAGGAAGCCGCGGGCGAGATCGGCGACGTCCTCACGGCGACGGCGCAAGGGCGGCAGGGTGATCGGGAAGACGTTGAGCCGGTAGTAGAGGTCCTCGCGGAACTCGCCGCGCTTGACCTGTTCCAGCAGGCTCTTGTTGGTCGCCGAGATGATGCGGATGTCGACGCGCACGGACTTCTTGCCGCCGACGGGGTCGACCTCGCTCTCCTGGATGGCACGCAGCAGCTTGACCTGCGCATCGAGCGGCAATTCGCCGACCTCGTCGAGGAAGAGCGTGCCACCATTGGCCTCGACGAACTTGCCGATATGACGCTCGGTCGCGCCGGTGAAGGCGCCCTTCTCATGGCCGAACAAGATGGATTCGACGAGATTATGCGGGATCGCGCCGCAATTGACCGTGACGAAGGGCTTGCCGCGGCGGTCGCTGGAGCCCTGGATGGCGCGGGCCAGCACCTCCTTGCCGACGCCGGATTCGCCTTCGATCAGGATCGGGATGTTGGAGCGGGCGGCGCGCTCGGCGAGCTGGACGACGCGGCCCATGTCCTGGCTCTTGCTGGCGAGATCGCGGAAGCCGAGCTGCCCGGAGGCGCGCCGCTTCATGTAGCGGATTTCGTGTTCCAGCGCGCCGAGCTTCAGCGCGTTCTTGAGCGAGACCTGCAGGCGCTCGGCCCCGGCCGGCTTGACGACGAAGTCGACGGCTCCGGCGCGCATCGCCGCGACGACGGTCTCGATCGAGCCATTGGCCGTCTGCACGATGACAGGCACTTCGCTGCCACGCTCGCGCAGCGCCGCGAGCACGGCCATGCCGTCGAGGCCGGGCATGACGAGATCGAGGATCACGCAGTCGATGCGGCGCGATTCGTCGACGAGAGCCGCCAGCGCCTGCTCGCCGCGTTCCGCCAGCGCGACCTCGTAGCCGAAGCGCTTGAGCATCGCATCGAGCAGCCGGCGCTGGACGGGATCGTCGTCGACGACGAGAACGGTGGCTGACATGAAACCTCGGCAGGCCAGACGGTTAGCCGGAATCGGCTGTTCCGTTTCGGGTCACTGTCGGGGAGAACGGTTAAGCCCCGCTTAAGCCGGCGGGTCGGGCTGGAATTCGCGCCGCTGTTGCCGCGCTGCCGTTGATCGCGGGCGGCAGGCCGCGCATATGAGAGGGCCACAACCGACCCCGACAGGCCGAGGCAGAGACGACATGACCCGCCCCTTCGACCGTCCCGCAATCGCACGCGCCGCCCACGCCGGAAGCGCGGCCGAGGCGCTCGGCGCCTTGCCGGAGTGGGATCTGACACATCTTTATCCGGCAATGGATTCGCCGGCCTTCGCTGCCGATGTCGAGCGGGCAGCAGTCGAGGCACGCCGCTTCGCCGAGCTCTATCGCGGCAAGCTCGCGGCGCTCGCTGCGCGCGAGGATGCCAGCGTCGCGCTGGCCGAAGCGGTCAAGGCCTATGAGGGGCTGGAGGATCTCGTCGGCAGGATCATGTCCTATGCCGGCCTGGTCTATTCCGGCGACACCACCGACCCGCAGCGCGCCAAGTTCTATGGCGATACGCAGGACAAGGTCACGGCGATCTCGACCGAGCTCCTGTTCTTCGGGCTCGAGCTCAACCGGATCGACGAGGCGCCGCTGGCCAAGGCTGCCGCGCAGGCGCCGCTCAACCACTGGAAGCCCTGGCTGGAGGACCTCGCCAAGGACAAGCCGCACCAGCTCGAAGACCGGATCGAGGAGCTCTTCCACGAGAAGTCGGTCACCGGCCACGGTGCCTGGAACCGGCTCTTCGACGAGACCATCGCCTCGCTGCGCTTCAATGTGGGTGGGAACGATCTCACCCTCGAACTGACTTTGAACCGGCTGCAGGACGCAGATGGCGCCGTGCGCAAGGAGGCCGCGGAGGTGCTCGGCACCGTCTTCCGCCAGCATCTGCGGACCTTCGGCCTGATCACCAACACGCTGGCCAAGGACAAGGAGATCTCCGACCGCTGGCGCAAGTTTGCTGATGTCGCCGATTCCCGCCATCTGGCGAACCGGGTCGAGCGCGAGGTCGTCGATGCGCTGGTCGCGGCGGTGCGCGAGGCCTATCCGCGCCTGTCGCACCGCTACTACAAGCTGAAGGCGCGCTGGTTCGGGCAGGACGCGCTCGACTACTGGGATCGCAACGCGCCGCTGCCCAAGGTCGAGCAGCGCACCATCCCCTGGACGGAAGCGCGCGATACGGTTCTCGGCGCTTATGGCGATTTCTCGCCGAAGATGGCGGGGATCGCGCAGCGCTTCTTCGACGAAAGCTGGATCGACGCGCCGGCCCGCCCAGGCAAGGCGCCGGGCGCATTTGCTCATCCGACGGTGCCATCCGCACATCCCTATGTGCTGCTCAACTATCAGGGCAAGCCGCGCGACGTGATGACGCTGGCGCATGAGCTCGGCCATGGCGTGCACCAGGTGCTGGCCGGTCCGAACGGGGCGCTGATGGCGCCGACGCCGCTGACGCTGGCCGAGACGGCGAGCGTCTTCGGGGAGATGCTGACCTTCCGCAAGCTGCTCGACGAGACGCGCGACCAGAAGCAGCGCAAGGCGATGCTGGCGGCCAAGGTCGAGGACATGATCAACACGGTCGTGCGCCAGATCGCCTTCTATTCCTTCGAGCGCAAGGTCCACGAAGCGCGCCGGCAGGGCGAGCTGACGGCCGAGAATCTCTGCGATCTCTGGCTCAGCGTGCAGTCGGAGAGTCTCGGGCCGGCGATCCGGCTCGGGCCGGGCTACGAGACCTTCTGGGCTTATATCCCGCACTTCATCCACTCGCCCTTCTATGTCTACGCCTATGCCTTCGGCGATTGCCTGGTGAACTCGCTCTACGGCGTCTACCAGAACTCGGCCTCGGGCTTTCAGGAGCGCTATTTCGCGCTGCTCTCGGCCGGCGGCACCAAGCATCATTCCGAGTTGCTGAAGCCCTTCGGCCTCGATGCACGCGATCCGGCCTTCTGGCAGATTGGGCTCAAGATGATCGAGGGGCTGATCATCGAGCTGGAGGGGATGGAGTGAAGCGGGGCGGGCGGTGAGCTCAGTCGTCTTCGACCGCGCGCTCTATCGCCGCCGCCTGTCGGCTGCGCTTTCCGCCGGCTATCCCGATTTCCTGCTGGCACGCTGCGTCGGCGATCTCGACGAGCGGCTCTCGGCGGTGCTGCGCCGCTTCGAACGGGCGGCCGATCTCGGCACGCCGCTGTCCTTGGCAGGGCCGGTGCTGCAGGCGCGGGCGGGGCACCTCTTGCGCATGGCGGAAGTCGCGGATGCCGGCACCGCTGTCGTCGGCGATCTCGAGGCGCTGCCATTCGCACCGGAATCGCTCGATCTCGCCGCCTCGCTGCTGGCGCTGCACGCGGTTAACGACCTGCCTGGCGCCCTCATCCAGATCAAGCGGGCGCTCAGGCCCGACGGGCTCTTCATCGCCTGCCTGCTTGCCGGCCAGAGCCTGACCGAATTGCGCCAGTCGCTGCTGGCGGCCGAGGTCGAATTGACCGGAGGAGCAAGCCCGCGCGTCGCGCCCTTCGCCGATCTGCGCGATCTCGGTGGGCTATTGCAGCGCGCCGGCTTCGCGCTGCCCGTCATCGACAGCGAGAGCGTCACGGTGCGCTATGGCGACATGTTCGGCCTGCTGCGTGATCTGCGCGCCATGGGCTGGGCCAATGCGCTCTCCGAGCGCAGCCGCAAGCCGCTGCGTCGCGGCGTGCTGTTGCGGGCGGCCGAGCTCTATGCAGAGCGTTTCTCCGATGCGGATGGGCGCCTGCGCGCGACCTTCGAGATCGTCTGGCTCTCCGGCTGGGCACCGCATGAGAGCCAGCAGAAGCCGCTGCGGCCCGGCTCGGCCAAGGCGCGATTGGCGGATGCGCTCGGCGTTGCCGAGATCGGCGCCGGCGACAAGGCGGGCGGGGAGAAGCTATGAGCGAGAAGCCGGTCAGGCTGGGGCGGGCCGATTTCCGCCTGTTCCGTGCGATCCCGACGCGCTGGGCCGACAACGACGTCTTCGGCCACGTCAACAATGTGATCTACTACAACTGGTTCGACACGGTGGTAAATGCCTGGCTGATCGAGCAGGGCTTTCTCGACGTGAAGGAGAGCAAGGTCGTCGGCCTCGTGGTCGGCACCCGTTGCGACTATTTCGAGAGCGTCGCGTTTCCGGAGATCGTCGAGGGTGCACTGGCGGTCGAGAAGCTCGGCCGTTCCTCGGTGAGCTATCGGATCGGCATCTTCCGGCAGGGCGGGGCGCTGACCGCGGCGCAGGGCCTCTTCACCCATGTCTATGTCGAGCGCGGTCCGCAGACGCCGGTACCGATCCCGGCCAAGCTGCGTGCGGCCATGGCGGAGATCGGGGTAGGGTAGGCGCTCTGGCGCCCTCCCATCACGCGATCAGCAGACCGCAATGCTTGGCGAAGGGGTCGAAGTCGCGATCCTGATGGAGCAGGAAATGGCCATGTGCAATGCAGTAGGTAGCGATCACGAGATCGGGCGATTTTCGGATCGTCACGCCGAGGCTGCGTAGCTTGCGATAATGCCGGGCAGCCTGGGATGCCAACTCGGGAGACAGCATCGGCCGCACCTGGAAACGGCGAAGCCGCTTTTCGAGCGCAGACGCGTGCGCTTCGTCGCGGGCGCCCCGCAGCACTTCCAGAAGCACGATGTCGCCGACGAGAATCGATGCGGCGCTTTCGATGGCATTGAGCCGAGCGACAGCCTGTGAAGGCGTTCGCCGCAGCAGCGCGATCAAAACCGACGAATCGACCGCAATCACAGGTATTCAGGATCGGTGAGATCGGTCCTCATCTCGTCGAGGTCTCCTTCCCAACCCAAGCCTGCGAGCTCGCGGAGGGCACGTCGCGCCTCGTGCTCGCGCACGAGAGCGCGCAAGGCTTCTTCCACGGTTGCGCGTTTGGTCGGCAGGCCGGTTGCTTTCATGGCCTCGGCGAGCAACTTGTCATCGAGCTCGATATTGGTGCGCATGGCGGCCTCGATGTGTAGGGATTATCCGGATAATACACATCAAGTGGTTGACGCTCAATCTGTGTGCCACCGCTGCGATTGTCTCAGACGCCATTTTCAGGCTATTGCCCCCGCTTGAGATCGAGCCTCTGGCTCGCCCCCTCCGTCAGGAACAGGCCGCGTGATTCCCAACGACATCAAGATCACCCCGCAGTTGGTCGCCGAGCACGGCCTCAAGCCGGACGAGTACCAGCGCTTCCTGCACCTGATCGGGCGCGAACCGTCGATCACCGAGCTCGGCATCGTCTCGGCGATGTGGAACGAGCATTGCTCCTACAAGTCGTCGAAGATCCATCTGAAGACGCTGCCGACCAAGGCACCTTGGGTGATCCAGGGCCCGGGCGAGAATGCCGGCGTGATCGACATCGGCGACGGGCTCGCCGTGGTCTTCAAGATGGAGAGCCACAACCACCCGTCCTTCATCGAGCCCTATCAGGGGGCGACCACCGGCGTCGGCGGCATCCTGCGCGACGTCTTCACCATGGGCGCACGCCCGATCGCGGTGCTCGATGCGCTGCGCTTCGGCGATCCGAGCCATCCGAAGACCCGCCATCTGGTTTCCGGCGTCGTCGCCGGCATCGGCGGCTACGGCAACTCCTTCGGCGTGCCCAATGTCGGCGGCGCCACCGGATTCCACCGCCGCTATGACGGCAACATCCTGGTCAATGCCATGGCGGTCGGCCTGGCGAAGGCCGACGAGATCTTCTACGCCAAGGCCTCGGGCGTCGGTAAGGCGATCGTCTATCTCGGTTCCAAGACCGGGCGCGACGGCATCCATGGCGCGACCATGGCCTCGGCAGCCTTCGACGAGGGCGCCGAGGAGAAGCGGCCGACCGTGCAGGTCGGCGATCCCTTCGCCGAGAAGCTCTTGCTCGAAGCCTGCCTGGAGATCATGGCTGCCGGCCATGTCGACGCGATCCAGGACATGGGCGCGGCCGGCCTGACCTGCTCGGCGGTCGAGATGGGCGCCAAGGGCGATCTCGGCGTCGAGCTCGATCTCAACGCTGTGCCCTGCCGCGAAGCGCAGATGAGCGCCTATGAGATGATGCTCTCGGAGAGCCAGGAGCGCATGCTCATGGTGATCAAGCCGGGCCATGAGGAGCCGGCCGAGGCGATCTTCCGCAAATGGGGCCTCGACTTCGCCGTCGTCGGCAAGACCACCGACACGCTCCGCTTCGTCGTCAAGCATGACGGCGAGACGATGGCCGACCTGCCGATCAAGGAGCTCGGCGACGAGGCTCCCGAATACGACCGGCCCTGGGTCGAGACGCCGAAGCGGCCGATGATTGAGGCGTCGAGCGTGACGCCGCCGATGTCGAACGCCGAGGCGCTGCTGGCGCTGGTCGGCTCGCCCGACCTCTCTTCGAAGCGCTGGATCTACGAGCAGTACGACACGCTGATCCTCGGCAACTCCGCGGTGACGCCAGGCGGCGATGCCGGCATCGTCCGCATCGAGGATGGCCCGAAGGGGCTCGCCATGACCGCCGACGTGACGCCACGTTATTGCGAGGCCGATCCGTTCGAGGGCGGCAAGCAGGCCGTCGCCGAGGCCTGGCGCAACCTGACCGCGGTCGGCGCCCTGCCGCTCGCCATCACCGACAATCTGAACTTCGGCAATCCGGAGCGGCCGGAGGTGATGGGCCAGCTCGTCGGCTGCATCCGCGGCATCGGCGAAGCCTGCAAGGCGCTCGACTTCCCGGTCGTCTCCGGCAATGTCTCGCTCTACAACGAGACCAACGGCGTCTCGATCCTGCCGACCCCGACCATCGGCGGCGTCGGCGTGCTCGCCGATGTGACGAAGCATGCGACCGTCGCCTTCAAGGCCGAGGGCGAGGCGATCGTGCTGATCGGCGAGACCAGTGGCTGGCTCGGCCAGAGCGCCTATCTCGCGACGGTCTGCGGCCGCGAGGAGGGCGCGCCGCCGCCGGTCGATCTCGCCGTCGAGCGTCGCAATGGCGAGTTCGTGCGCTCGCTGATCACCGCGGGCCGTCTCAGCGCCTGCCACGACCTCTCGGATGGCGGCCTTGCGGTCGCGCTCGCCGAGATGGCGATGGCGAAGGGCATCGGCGCCGAGATCGACGCTCTGCCGGCCGGTCCCGCCCATGCGGTGCTGTTCGGCGAGGATCAGGGCCGCTATCTGCTGTCGTTGTCGGCTGCCGCTGCCGAGGCTGTCGTTGCCGAGGCGAGGGCGGCGGGTGTGCCGGCGCAGACCATCGGCAAGACCGGCGGCAGCGAGCTTGCCCTGCCGGGCGAGGCCGCCGTCTCGATCGCCGCACTGCGCAAGACGCATGAAGGCTGGCTGCCCGACTACATGGCCGGCAAGGCCGCCTGAGGAGAACTGCCATGGCGATGGAAGCGAGCGAGATCGAGCGCATGATCAAGGCGGCGTTCCCAGATGCCGTCGTCGAGATCAAGGATCTAGCCGGCGACGGCGACCATTATGCCGCGACGGTGGTCTCGGCTGCCTTCAAGGGCAAGAGCAGAGTGCAGCAGCACCAGATGGTCTATGCCGCCCTGCAAGGGAACATGGGCGGCGTGCTGCATGCCCTTGCGCTGACGACGACGGTTCCCCAAGATTAGAACGAGTTCATCCAGCGGGCCTTGAACCCGCCGCAGGAGAAAAGACATGAGCGACGTCAACGCCCGCATCGATGCTGAAGTGAAGTCCAGCGACGTGGTGCTCTTCATGAAGGGCACGCCGCAATTCCCGATGTGCGGCTTCTCCGGCCAGGTCGTGCAGATCCTTTCCTATGTCGGCGTGCCCTTCAAGGGCGTTAACGTGCTCGAGGACCAGGAGATCCGCGAGGGCATCAAGGCCTATTCGAACTGGCCGACCATCCCGCAGCTCTATGTCAAGGGCGAGTTCGTCGGCGGCTGCGACATCACCCGCGAGATGTTCCAGGCCGGCGAATTGCAGGCGCTGTTCGAAGAGAAGGGCATCGCCGTCAAGCAGGCGAGCTGAAGGGCCCGCAGACCTTTTGCTTCGACGGGTGCATGACGCTGGCTTGTGCTATGAAGCGGCATGAGCGGTTACGTCACCCTGCGCGAGCGCCATGAGCGCAAGCTTGCGGAGTACCAAGCTTCGGTGGAGGCGCTGAAGCCGATGCTCGCTGCCTATGCGCGCGAGCATGGCGGCGCGTTCATCCTGTTCGGGTCCGCGGCGCGCGGAACGCCTAATGATCAGAGCGATGTCGACATTCTGGTCGACTTTCCGGAGGCGAACGCGATGGTCGCATGCGGCTTCGCCGAGGATTCATGCTGGCGGCTGGGCCTGAAGCCCGATGTGCGGCCTGTGATATGGACCTCCGGCAAGGTGGTGGCGCGTGCCCGAGCCGAAGGCCTGATTTTGGCGTAAGGCGAATACAGCGATGATGGCGGAGCGCTGGGGAGACATCAGAGCGGACATCGCTGCGGCAAAGCGCCATTTTGCCGCCGCCGAGCGCATCGGCAGGCAAGAAGCGATCGATACTGCCACAGATGCTGGCTATGATGCTGCGATGGCGCTCCAGCATGCTATGCTCGCCGGCTATACGTCCTTCGAACTCGCTCTGCGCCGAATCCTGGCCCTGCTCGACGAGGATGCGCCGGTCGGACCAGACTGGCATGCTGCGCTCATCCGCCGTGTGTCGACGCCGATCGCAAATGCCCGTCCTGCCATCATCAGCCCGAAACTCGCCGGCGATGCAGCCGAATTGATGCGCTTTCGGCATGTCGCCATGCACAGCTACGATAATTTCGATTTCGAGCGTGCGAGGACGGCGGTTGCCGCTGCCGGGCGTTTCCTCGCGCGCATCGACGACGATCTCGCGACGTTCCGCGCGGCTATCGATCCGGACTGAGCCGCTTCACTTCACCAGCAGCCAATCCTCGACCACCAGCGCGTCGAGGCCGCTGGTATAGAACATCAGGATCGCATCCTCGCTCGTATGCAGGATCGGCTTGCCCATGATGTTGAAGGAGGTGTTGAGGACCACCGGCACGCCGGTGATGTCGTGGAAGGCCAAGATCAGCGCGTGATAGCGCGGATTGCGCTGCGCCGTGACGCTCTGCAGGCGCCCGGTCGCATCCTCGTGGACGACGGCCGGAACGCGGTCGCGCACAGCTTCCTTCCAGGTCAGGGTGCGCTCCATATAGGGCGCATCCTGATAGTTCTCGAACCAGTCGGGGCCGTGCTCGGCCAGGATCGAGGGCGCGAAGGGCCGGAAGGCCTCGCGGTACTTCACCTTGGCGTTGAGGATGTCCTTGGCGTCGGCCGGGCGCGGATCGGCCAGGATCGAGCGGTTGCCGAGGGCGCGTGGCCCGAATTCGGCACGCCCCTGCGCCCAGCCGATCAGCTTGCCTTGTGCGAGGAGTTTCGCCGTCGCGATGATGATCTCGTCAGGCGGGAGCTTCTTCAGCCGCGGCTCCCAGGCGGCCATGCGCTCGAACGGCTCGGTCGAGAGGCTGGAGCCGAGATAGGGGCTCATCGGGCCCTTCGGCGCCTGCCAGCCCGGATTCGCCTCGGCATGGGCGAGCCAGGCGGCGCCGATCGCATTGCCGTCATCGGCCGGGGCGGAGGGGACGTGGACCTGCTTGAAGCCGTGGCGGCCGACGATCTTGCCGTTGAAGGAGGAGTTGAGCGCGCAGCCGCCGGCAAGCACGAGGTTTTCCGATGGGCAGAGCGCCGCCGTTTCGGCAAGCAGCGCCTCCATCATCTCGGCGAAGACGTCCTGGCCGCAGCGCGAGAGATCGGCCCAGCCCTTGTCGAGTGCATCGGCCGGGCGGCGGGCGAGGATCTCGTCGGCGACGCTCTGGACCGTCGCGGCATCGGCGAAGCTGAGCTTGGTGCCCTCGACGCGATAGAGCTTGCGCAGCAATGCGAGCAGCGCGGGATCGCGCTTGCCATAGGGCGCGAGCCCCATGATCTTCCATTCCTCGCCCTTGGCCTGGTCGAAGCCGGCGAGGTCGGTGACGAAGCCGAAATAGAAGCCGATCGATTCGCGGCCGCGATGCCGCTTCAGCTCGGTGAGGCGGCCGTCCTTCAGCGCGAAGATGGCGGAGGCGCCGGTCTCGCCCATGCCGTCGACGACGAGGCAGGCGGCGTCGCGGAAGGGCGACGACCAGGAGGCATAGGCGGCGTGGCTGAGATGATGGCCGTAGCGCTTGATCCCGGTGAGCTTCGCCTCGCCGAAGGCGCGGTCGAGGCCGAGCAGGGTGCCGAGGCCGGCGCGCTGCTGCTGGTGGTGCAGGTTGGCGATCAGGGCGCGCTCGCTGCGCTCGGGCACGAGCGAGCGGTTGAAGGCGGGCGAGAGCTTCAGGAGCGAGTCGAGGCTGAAGGAGCCGGCGCGGCTCATCTGGTCGAGGAAGCCGGTGAACTCCTCGCCCCAGCTGGTGGCGAGCCTGATCTCGACGCCCTTGGGAATGTAGCGCTTGACCAGGCTTTCCATCCGCGCCGCCGTGTCCGGCTCGCAGTTCGGCGCGCGCTTGTATTGCAGGTAGCGCTCGGCCGCCTCGGCGAAGAGGACCTCGCCGTCGGGATCGACGATCGCGATGGCCGGGTCGTGGAAGGTGGTGGCGAGGCCGATAGTGTAGCTCATGGCCGGCAGCGTATGGAGCAGCCGGCCGGCCATGGCAAATGCAATACACCAAGAGCGTCAGCCGCCGAGGCGGTTGCGGCGCAGCTCCGGCAGTATGGCGAGACGGCCGAGCGCCTGTTTCAGTTCCCGCTGCCGGCGCTTGCCGAGGATACCGGGGACGACCCTGTTGCTCGGTGGCTGCCCGGCCGCGATGTCGGCGACCTGCTGCTGCAGGATCGCGGAGAGCAGGAGCGCGTGATCGTCGGCGAATGCGGCCAGGTCTTCGCCGCCTCCGGCCCCCGATGCGGCGAGCGCCGCGAGCCGCTCCTGCGTCGCGCGACCGGGGGCGCCCTGATGCAGTGCGAGCAGGCGCGCCGTCGCGACGATATCCTTCAGGCCGTTGCGTTTGAGGTCGATGCGCCCGTCCTCCTCGGTGCGGATGCCGCCGAGAAGGCCGAGCCCCTGTGCCGGCTCGCCCGCGCTCTCGGCGAGGAGCTTGAGAAAGATCGTCTGTTCGCGTGCCGCCAACCAGGCCCCCCGCCAGAGCTGCTCGGCTATGGCTAGGTCGCCATAGACAGGCAGAAAGTCGAAGAAGATGTCGACATTGAGCAGGTCTTTCGGACTGGAGCGCGACAACCATTGGCCGATGCGCCGGCGCCAGGTGGCGACCGAGCCGCGAAAATCCGGCTCCGACGCCATCACGCCGCCCTTGCAGAGCGGGACGCCCACTTCGTCGAGAATTCGGGTCATGCGCCGCCCCAGCGCGGCGAACCAGCGATCGGCCGGGCCATCGGGCTCGCCTTCTGCGAAGACGATCGCATTGTCCTGGTCCATCGCCAGCAGGCTCTCGCCGCGCCCGGCCGAGCCGAGCACCAGGACCGTGTAGGGGCAAGGGGCGGGTCCGGCCTCGCCTGCGGCGAGTTCGGCCTCGGCGAGCATCGCCGCGCGTCGCGTCAGCGCGCCGACCTCGCGGGCGATCACGGCGGCGATCGTCCGGGCCGGGACGTCTTCCGTGAGCAGGGCCCGGGCGACCACGGGCAGTCGCGCCCAAGCGGTGGCGAGCGCCGGCAGGTCCGGGGCGCTGTCGATGTCGTCGCCGAGCGCCACCGCGGCGCTGGCTCGCAGCTGCAGCAGGTCTCGCGTGGTAACGACGCCGACCAGCGCATTGTCCGGCCCGCTGACGGCCAGATGGCGCACACCATGCCGGCTCATCCGCCCGATCGCGCGGTAGAGGAAGGCGTCGGCCGGCACCGCGAGCAGCGGACGCGTCGCGCAAGCCGCGGCAGGCTGTGCGAGCGCGGCCGCGCCGTCTCTGGCGATGGCGCGCAGCACATCCCGTTCCGTCAGTATGGCCAGGCCTTCGAGGGCTGCTTCCGCCCTGCCGACGAAGACCGAACTTAACCGCTCACGCGCCATGATGCGCAGCGCCTCCGCGAGAGCCGTTTGCGGTGCTACGATCGCCGGCTTCTCCCGCATCACCTCGCGGACGCGATGACGGTAGGGGTAGCTGTCGAGCTTCGGCAGGGGATCGTCGGCCCCGGCGGGGCTGTGCAGTTCCCAGGCAGGGGGCGCGGCGGCCGTCATCGCATCGGTGACGCGCCGGCTGGCCGAAATCGCCTCGCCGACGGTGCGGATGCCGCGTTCGCGCAAGCGCGGCGCCAGGGCGAGGAAGACGAGCCCTGCCGCCCGCGCATCGCCCAAAGCGCGGTGCCGTTCCTGAGGCGGGATGCCGAGCCAGCTGCCGAGCGCCTCGAGCGAATAGGAGGGCAGGCCGGGTTCGGCGAGCTGGGCGAGCAGGCGGATGTCGAGCGCCGGCGGGGCTTCGAAACCTCGGCCGATGCGCTCGGCCTCGCGCCGCAGCATGGCGATGTCGAAGCCGATTGTATGTCCGACGACGACCCGCCCGGCGAGGAATTGCGCGATGCCGTCAAAAAGTATCGTGAAATCCGGCGCGCCGGTCAGCGCGGCGCTGTCGAGGCCGTGCACGGCGCTGGCGGCGGCGGGAACCGGCGCATCCGTCGCGATCAGGCTGTGGAAAGCGTTGGCGCCGTCGAGGCTTCCCCGGTCGAGATGGATGGCGGCGATCTCGATCATCCGCGCGCGTCGGACATCGAGGCCGGTGGTCTCGACATCGAGCGCGACACCGTGGATGGCGAAAAGCGGCGTCGCTCGCAGCAGACTGGCCATGCCTCCCCCTTTTTCCGGAGGCTAGAGCGGGGCGGGCCGCTTCGCCAGCCCTGCCTGTCGGCAGGACCGGCCGCTACCGTGATTTTGCGGCGAAGGCGATACTGTCGGCGATCGCCTTGATCGCCGGTTCCAGGGAGGGGTAGGTCGCCTCATCCGCGCTGACGATCATGCGTACAAAGCGGCCATCGGCGCTCAGGCCCATATACTGGGCGAAGCGCTTGCGGGCCGAGCCTTCGGTGATCGTGCCCGAGAGCATGACGCCGTTCTTGTCGCCAGCGAAGGTCACGGTGTCGCGCTTGGCGATCTGCGCCTTTTCGAAGCCGCGTGTCGTCTGCAGCAGCTTCTCGCCCACGGCGGCCAGCTGGCCGGCCGGGACCTGGCCGCCGGTCTGGTAGCTGACGATCAGCATGGGCTGGCTGCCCTTCGGGTCGACGTTCAGCGGTCCTGAGGTCATCAGCACGCCGAGGCCGCCGAAGGTGTCGACGACGCGGAAGGGATCGGTGGCGCGGACTCGGAAGGGCAGGGCTGCGAGCTTCTGGTCGATCGTCGGCTCTGCGCCGAGCGACACGGTCTTCAGCATGGCGACGATGTCGTCGCCGTCGAGATCGGAATCATCCGGCGCCTGCACCGTGATCATCACGGTCTTGGCGCCCTTGAGCAGCACGATCCATTTGTCGAAGGTCGCGGCTCCGAGTGCCTGCTGGCCGGTCAGGATGCGGCCTTTGCCGGCGGCGGTGTCGATGTCCTCCGCGTCGTCAATGGTGATGTTCTGCTTGGCGAAGTTGGTCTTCGCCGTCTCGAGATTGGTGAACAGCGTCGAGAGTTGCGGATGCGCCTCGGGCGGCAGCTCGACGACGAGCACGGAGGCCTTGGCCTCGGCGTTCTCCAGCCCGGCGAACTTCGTCGAGGGCACGAAGCCCTTCAGTGGCGCCAGCGAGACCGTCGTACCGGAGATCGCGGTTCGATCCTGCGCCTGAACGCCGACCGCCAATCCAGCGGCCAGCAGCCCGCCCATGGCCAGGCGAAAGGTGGTTCGGGCGGCGTGGCGCACCGCGCTCATGTCGAATCGGATCATCGCATCGCTCCTGTATGATCGGTGGGACCCGCGTCGCCGACAACGGGCCATGCTGTAACTGGCTCAGCGGATACAGGTTCACATCCCGCGATCTTGCCGATCGAAGGATGAGGCCCGGGCCGCTTGTCGCTCTTGCACGTGTCAGCGCCGTGATCGACGCCCTGTGCGGATCAGCGCCGACCGATCGCGGCGGTGATCATCGCCTTGGCATCGGCGCCGGCCCATTCGGCCGGGCCCTGCAACAAGGCGAGCTCGCAGCCGGCCGGGTCGACCAGCAGGCTGACCGGCATGCCCTCGACCTTCTTCACGGCGCGGATGTCCTGGAAGACCTTGGCCTGCGGATCGGCATAATAGGCGAGGCGGGTGATGGTCTTGTCGGCCAGCCACTTCTTCGGCTTGTCGGGGTGGCGCGTGTCGATGTTGATCGCCACCACCTCGAAATCCGGACCGCCGAGCGCGCCCTGGAGCGCGTCGAGCGCCGGCATCTCGGTCAGGCAAGGCAGGCACCAGGTCGCCCAGAGATTGACCAGCACGGTCTTGCCGCGGAAGGCTGACAGCGTCGTCGGCTTGCCGTCCGGGCCGTTGAAGGCGAGGTCGGGCAGCAAAGCCGGCTGCTTGGCGACCTCGATGGCAGCCACCTCGCCCTTCGCGAGGGGACGCAGCGCCTCCACCTTCGTCGCGGCGGCACTGCAGACGGAATTGCCGGCCACGCCCCGCACGGAGTAGAAGGCGCCAGCGCCGCCCAATACCAGCAGCGCGAGAGCCCCGCAGGCCATCATCATTTTCGACCGAGACGTCATCGCGCGTCCTTGAAGAGCAGGAAAGACCGCCGTGAGCAACCGCATGTGGGGTGGGCGTTTCGCCACAGGTCCCGACGCCATCATGGAGGAGATCAACGCCTCCATCGACTTCGACCAGCGCCTGTGGCGCCAGGACATCCGCGGCTCGCTGGCGCACGCCGCCATGCTCGCCGAGACCGGCATCCTGACGCGCGAGGACGTGGACGCGATCTCGGACGGACTCAAGGGCATCGAGGCCGAGATCGAGGCCGGGCGCTTCACGTTCTCGCGTGCGCTCGAAGACATTCATATGAATGTCGAGAGCAATCTCAAGGACCGGGTCGGCCTCGCTGCCGGGCGCCTGCACACCGCCCGCTCGCGCAACGACCAGGTCGCGACCGACATGCGCCTGTGGGTGCGCGACGCGCTTGATCAGCTCGACGAGCAGGTCGCCGACCTCCAGCTCGCCCTTGCCGAGAAGGCCGAGACCTATGCAGGGGCGGTGATGCCGGGCTTCACCCATCTGCAATCGGCGCAGCCGGTGACCTTCGGCCACCACTTGCTTGCCTATGTCGAGATGCTGGCGCGCGACCGCAGCCGTCTTCGTGACGCCCGCGAGCGCATGAACGAGTGCCCGCTCGGCGCTGCCGCGCTCGCCGGCACCTCCTTCCCGATCGACCGGCACATGACCGCCAAGGCGCTCGGCTTCGCCCGTCCGACGGCGAACTCGCTCGATTCGGTCTCGGATCGCGATTTCGTGCTGGAGACTTTGTCGGCCGCCTCGATCTGCGCCATGCACCTGTCGCGCCTGGCCGAGGAGATCGTGCTGTGGGCGACGCCGCAATTCGGCTTTGTCAAGCTCTCGGACAAGTTCTCGACCGGCTCCTCGATCATGCCGCAGAAGCGCAATCCCGACGCGGCCGAATTGGTGCGCGGTAAGGCCGGGCGCGTCTTCGGGGCGCTGCAGGGGCTGCTGACGATGATGAAGGGCCTGCCGCTGACCTATTCGAAGGACATGCAGGAGGACAAGGAAGGCACCTTCGATGCGGTTCAGACGCTGTCGCTCTGCCTTGCCGCCAGCGCCGGCATGATCCGCGACATGCAGCCGGACCTGAAGACGATGAAGAAGGCGGCCGGCCTCGGCTACGCCACTGCGACCGACCTCGCCGACTGGCTGGTGCGCGTGCTGAAGATGCCGTTCCGCGACGCCCATCACGTCACCGGCCGGCTCGTCGGCATCGCTTCGGCCAAGGGGGTCGGGCTGGAAAAGCTCTCGCTCGCCGAGATGCAGGGGGTCGAGCCGAAGATTTCCGACGAGATCTTCGCCGTGCTCGGCGTCGAGCGCTCGGTGAAAAGCCGCACCAGCTATGGCGGCACCGCTCCCGCCAATGTGAAGCGGCAGGCGAAGCGCTGGTTGAAGCAGCTCGCCAAGGACGGCACCCGTCATGCTCAGGCTTGACCCGAGCATCTCTTGACGGAGATTCTCGGATCTGCGCTTCGCTCCGCCCGTGAATGACGCCCGTGAGGCTCGCAAGCTTGCGCGCCATTCGCTACAGTCCCTTCGACGCCTTGCCCGAGGATACCCGTTCGTGCCGCATTCCCGTCTGACTATCGGCCGCGCCGTGCTGGTCGCCGGCTTCCTCGGTCTCGCGCTCTCCGCCTGTGGCCGCCGTGGTCCGCTTGAGCCGCCTCCGAACGCCCAAAACGCGATCGATCTGCCGGACGCGCAGACCGGAGCCGTCGAGAACACCTTCAACGCGACGGAAGCCTCGCCGCTCGGCAAGCCGCCGAAGCGCAACCGGCCGATCGAGGTTCCCGAGAAGCCTTTCGTGCTCGACCCCTTGCTCTGAGCGCCCGATGCATCACTTCGCCTATCGCGACGGCGCGCTCTTCGCCGAGGATGTCGACCTGCGCGAGATCGCGGAGAAGGTCGGCACGCCGGTCTATGTCTATTCCTCGGCGACGATCGAGCGGCATTACCGCCTCTATGAGGCGGCGATGGCCTCGACCACGCCGGGCAAGCCGGCGCATGTCTTCTACGCCATGAAGGCGAACAGTAATCTCGGCGTGCTGAAGACGCTCGCCGCGCTCGGCGCCGGCGCCGATACGGTGTCCGAGGGCGAGATCCGTAAGGCGCTCGCCGCCGGCTTCCCGGCCAGCAAGATCGTCTTCTCCGGCGTCGGCAAGGCCGAGAGCGAGCTAGCCTTTGCGGTCGAGGCCGGCATCTATCAGGTCAATATCGAGACCGAGGGCGAGCTCGACCTGCTGTCGAAGGTGGCGCAGCGCCTGGGCAAGCGCCAGGAGGCGGTGTTCCGGGTCAATCCCGACATCGGCGCCGGCGGCCACGCCAAGATCACCACGGGCTCCTCGGCCAACAAGTTCGGCGTCTCCTTCGAGGAGGTGCACCGGCTCTATGCCCGTGCCGCCAATATGTCGGGTGTCAGGATCATGGGGCTCGCCGTGCATATCGGCAGCCAGATCCGCGAGGTCGACGCCTTCGAGGCGGCCTATGCGAAGATGCGCGACCTCGTGCTGGCGCTGCGGGCGGAAGGCCACCGCGTCGACCGGCTCGACCTCGGCGGCGGGCTCGGCATTCCCTACGATATCCCGCGCGAGTTCGATCACGGCCCCGGTCTGATCGAGGCCTATGCCGCGATGGTCGCCCGGGTGACGAAAGGGCTCGATGCCGAGCTCGGCTTCGAGCCGGGCCGCCTGATCGTCGGCAATGCCGGCATCCTCCTGACCAAGGTGCTGCATCTCAATCCGCGCCCGACCAAGGAATTCCTTGTCGTCGATGCGGCGATGAACGATCTGATGCGACCAGCCATGTACGAGGCTTATCACGAGATCTGGCCGGCTGCAGAGCCGGCGGAGGACGCAAAGACGATCGCTTATGACGTGGTCGGGCCGATCTGCGAATCAGGCGACACCTTCACCACCGGGCGCGAACTCTCCGCGCTGAAGCCGGGCGATCTCATCGCCTTCATGACGGCTGGCGCCTATGGCGCCAGCATGTCATCGACCTACAACCAGCGCCCGCTTGTCGCCGAAGTGCTGGTGAAGGGCGACAAATTCGCGGTGACGCGGCCGCGCCAGACCTATGAGGAGCTGATCGGCACGGATCGTGCACCGCCCTGGCTGCCCTGACGGCGCTTCACGATTCCAAGAGCGCCTGTGGGCTCGGGCGCTTCGACGCTGGTCACGCCACAATCACGTGCTAGCCTCTCCGCTCGATCGATGAAGCCATGAGAGCGGCCGCGGGGGGCGGCTCGGAGCATCGGATGAGCGAAACACCGCGCCGGACGGCGCTAGACCCGGTCCAGATGATCCGCAGGCGGCTGGAGCGCCTCGCTGCGGCATCGCGGCTGTCGCTGGCCTGGGAACGCCTCTGGCCGAAGCTGTGGGCGCCGCTCTGCGTCCTCCTCGTCTTCCTCGCCGTCTCCTGGTTCGGGCTCTGGCTGCATCTGCCCTGGTGGGGGCGGGCCGCCGGCTCCGCGATCTTCGCTCTTCTCCTGCTCGCGAGCTTCTGGCCGGCCGTCAGCGGTCGCTGGCCCAGTCGCCGCGAGGCGCTGGCCCGGCTCGACCACTCGATGGGTGGGGCGCACCGCCCGGCGACCTCGCTGGAGGACACGCTCGCGGTCGGCGGCAAGGATCCGGTCTCGCAGGCACTGTGGACCCTGCATCTGCAACGCCAGAGCGCCCATGTCGCGGCACTGAAAGTCGCGCCGCCGCAACCGCGCATGGCCGGGCGCGACAAGCGCGCGCTGCGTGCGGCGCCATTGGTCGCGGCCGTCGCCGGTTTCTTCGTCGCCGGGCACGAGGCCCTGCCGCGGCTCAGCGCTGCGTTCGACTGGCGCGGGCCTGCGCTCGCGGCAGCCGCGGTCCGGATCGACGCCTGGATCGACCCGCCATCCTATACGCGCATGCCGCCGATCCTGATCGATTTCGGCAGGCTCGCCAGCCCGAACTTCAACGTGCCCGAGAAATCGACGGTGGTGGTGCGCATCGCCGGCAAGAGCGGAATGGATGTCGCGACCACCGGGCGCCTCGACGCCGTGCCGGTCGAGGGCAAGCCCGGTGAAGCCAAGCCCGCTGAAGCCAAGGCGGCGGCGACGAATACGGTCGCGGTGACCGAGAAGCGCTATCTCGTCGCCGGCGACGGCACCTTGCGCATCACCGGCTCGGGCGCGCCGGCGCAAACGCTCAGCCTGCAAGCGGTCATCGACCAAAAGCCGGAGATCGCCTTCGCCGAGCCGCCCAAGGCGGTCAGCGGCGTGCAGGGCGGGCTCGGCATCAGCTATCGCGCCAAAGACGATTACGGCATCGCCTCGGCCGAGGTCCTGGTCTCGCGTGTCGGGCCGATTTCGGGCGGCCGTTCGCTGGTCGAGGCGCCCAAGCAGGTCTTGCCGGTGCCGCCCTCCGGCGAGGAGGAGATGAAGAGCACGGTCGACTTCTCGGCCCATCCCTGGGCCGGCGCCAAGGTCAATATGAGCCTCTCGGCGCGCGATGAGACCGGGCAGGAGGGGCGCAGCGAGGTTGTCGAGGTGACGCTGCCGCAGCGGACCTTCACCAAGCCGCTGGCCAAGGCGCTGGTCGAGCAGCGGCGCAAGCTGGTCATGGACGTGGACAATCGCAGGAAGGTCCAGCTCGCGCTCGATGCGCTGATGATCGAGCCGGACCGCTTCATGAAGGAGACCGGCGTCTATTTGGGCATGCGGATGATCGGCGAAAGGCTGCGCCGCGCCGCCAGCGACGACCAGCTGCGCGAGACCGCCGAGATGATGTGGGCGCTCGCACTGCAGATGGAGGATGGCGATCTCTCGGATGCCGAACGGGCGCTGCGGGCGGCGCAGGAGAATCTGGCGCAGGCGCTGGAGCGCGGCGCCTCCGAAGAGGAGATGAAGAAGCTCACCGAGGATCTGCGCCGCGCCATGGACCAGTTCATGCGCGAACTCGCCCAGCAATGGCAGCGCCAGCAACAGAACGGCGAGCAGAACCAGGCGCAGATGCCGGAGAATTTCCGCACGGTGACGCCGCGCGACCTGCAGAACATGCTCAACCGGATCGAGGAGCTGACCAAGCGCGGCGACATGGCCGAGGCGCAGCGCCTGATGGAGGAGCTCAACAACCTCCTGAACAATCTCAAGACGGCGCGCCCCGGCCAGCAGGATCCGCGCCAGCGCGAGATGAACCAGGCGCTCGGCGATCTCGACCGGATGACACGCGAGCAGCAGCAATTGCGCGACGAGACTTATCAGCAGGATCAGCAGCGCCAGAACCGGGCCCAGCGCGGTCAGCGTCCAGGCCAGCAGCAGGCCCGCCCCGGCCAGCAAGGCCAGCGCCAGCAAGGACAGCAGGGCCAGCGCGGACAACGTGGCCAGCAACCCGGGCAGCAGCCCGGCGAGAATGGCGAAGAGGGCGAAGGCGAGGACGGCCAGAACGCCGAGGGCGGGCAGGGCCAGGGGCTGTCGCAGCGCCAGCAGGCCCTGCGCGAGCGGCTGCAGGATCTGCAGCGGCGGATGCGCGGCATGGGCGCCGACCCGGGCGAGCTCGGCGAGGCCGAGGACGCGATGCGCGAGGCCGAAGGCCAGCTCGGACAGGGCCAGGACGGGCAGGCGGTCGACTCGCAGGGGCGGGCGCTGGAGGCTTTGCGCAAGGGCGGCCAGAACCTCGCCCAGCAGATGCAGGGCGAGCCCGGCGAGGGCGAGGGCAACGAGAACGCCTATGGCGAGCCGGATGGGCGCCCTGCGGGCCGGCCCTCGGCCCAGCAACGTGACAACAATGATCCGCTCGGGCGTCCGCAGCGCCAGCGCGACTGGGCCGATGGCCGCGTGCGGGTGCCGGGTGCCGACGAGAGCGCGACGCAGCGGGCACGGCGCATCCTCGAGGAATTGCGCCGCCGCCTCGGCGATCCCCTGCGTCCGACCGAGGAGCTCGACTATCTCGAGCGCCTGCTGCGGCGGAATTGACGAAAGGCCGCGCCGAGCGCGGCCTTTCTTTTAGGGCTCAGCCCGCCCGGTTGCCCGAAACCACCGCGAGCGCCGCGATGAAGCGGTCGAGGTCGGCTTCCGTCAGATAGGGCGCCGGCGAGATGCGGATGGTGTTGCCTTTGGCGACGCCGCCGCGGCGCACCGTCATCACCTTGTGCTGGTCGCGCAGCGCCGCGACGATCGCGTTGCAGTCGGCGGCGGAGCGCTTGCCGGTCAGCGCGAAGGAGGTGATGCCGGCGACCATCTCCGGATCGTCCGGCGTCTGGATCTCGACGCCCTTGAGTTCGCGCGCCTTGGCGACCCAGTAATTGCGTAGATGGCGATAGCGCGCCTCCTTCGCCTGCGGGCCGACCTCCTGGTGCAAAGCGAGCGCTGCAGGCACGGCGAGCTGGGCGGCGAAGTTCGGGGTGCCGGTGTGGATGCGCGAGCGGACATCGTCAGCCTTGAAGTCCTCGTCGCCGTAATGGGTGTCGATATCAGCCAGACGCTCGCGGGCGATGTACATCAGGCCGACGCCGAGCGGCGCGCCGATCCATTTGTGCAGGTTGAAGCCGATGAAGTCGACGCCGAGGTCCTTCGCCCTGAAGTCGACCTGGCCCCAGCTATGGGCGGCGTCGAGGATGACGTCGATGCCGCGCGCTTTGGCCATGGCGGCGAGCTCCCGGACCGGCATCATCAGCCCGGTGCGATGGCTGATATGGGTGAGCAGAAGCAACTTCGTCTTCGGGTTGGCCGCGAGCGCTGCCTCATACGCCGCAAGCACATTGGCCTTGGTCGGCGGCTCGGGGATGTCGAACTTGGCGACCTCGACGCCACGCCGGCCCTTCAGCCAGTTCATCGCATACTGCATCGAATCGTAATCGAGATCGGCATAGAGCACGCCGTCGCCGGCTTTGAGCTTGTTGTAACCGGCGATCAGCGTCTGCAGCGCCTCGGTGGCGCCGCGCGTCAGCGCGATCTCCTCGCGGGCGACGCCGAGGAAATCGGCCAGCGGCGAGCGGACATTGTCGAGGTCCTGGCCGATCTTGGTGCGGGCGTAGACGGTGTTCTCGAAGTTCACGAAGTCGGTCAGGCGCTTGTACTCGGCCTTCACCGGCTCGGCCATGATGCCCCAATAGCCGTTCTCTAGGTTCACCATGTCGGGGGTGACGCTGTAGAGGCGCCGGACCGCGTCCCAGTAGCCGGTGTCGGTGCCGAGATTGCTGGTCGGCAGGGCCGGAAGCGAGCGGGCGAGGGCGGGAGCGGCTGCAGCAGCGAGCGCGGCGGTACCGAGACCGGCGAGCAGTGTGCGGCGGCTGAGAGTGGTGTGGTCGGTCATGGCGGAGGGCTTTCCTTGGGGCGGGGGCCCTCGCTAGACGCGCGCTATTTCAGGGCCATGACGGTCTTGGTTACGAACTTGTCCCCGCGTGGCGAAAGCGATGCATACTGGCGCAAAGCGCAGCCGGGAGTGCCGCCATGTCGATGCAGGGATCGCCAGCCGAGGACGTACCGGTCGAGGAGCCGCAGGTTCCGCGGCTGCCGGATCTTGGCGTCACCGTCGCCCGGCTCGCGCGGCTTGCACCAATCGGCAAGGCCGAAATCATGAACAACCTTGCCCTGCATTTCGACCGGCTCGCGGCCGAGGCCGACCTGACGACGCCACTGCGGGTCTGCCACTTCCTGGCGCAGGCCGCGCATGAGACCGACCGTTTCCGCACACTCGAGGAGAAGGGCGGCAAGAAGCAGTTCGCCAAATACGAGGGGCGCGTCGATCTCGGCAACACCGAGCCGGGCGACGGTGCACGCTATCACGGGCGCGGCATCTTCCAGCTCACCGGCCGGGCCAATTACAGGCGCATCGGCCGGATGCTGAACATCGATCTTGAGGGGCGACCCGAGCTGGCGCTTGATCCGCGCATCTCGGTCCAGGTCGCCTTCGCCTATTGGCGCGACCGCAAGATCAACGCCGCCGCCGACCGCGACGACGCGGCCCGCGTCACCCAGTTGATCAATGGCGGCGCCAATGGCCTCGCCGACCGCCGCCAATTGCTGACGACGGCGAAAGGGATCTGGTTCTAGCGCATTTCCGTGTTTCTTCGAATCGCAAAAATGCTCTAGGCCCTTGTTTTATCGCATTTTCTTCACGCGAACCGGTATCCACTTCGCTCGAAAATGCTCTCGGTCTCTCTCTTCCGCCCGCCATCGTCATTGCAGCTGAGTATCGGCGGCCGCGCGCTCGGAGGCGTCGCAGCGCGGGCTCGCATCTCGGTGCCACAGGCTTCTTGGCGACGTCGGGTGGCGGAGGAGGGGCCGGAGACCGGCTATCGCGTGGCCCCGAGCATCGTGTCAGGCGGCCGGCGCGGTCCCGCCAGACGCTCGACGAACCATTCGAACGGCCCCTTGGCGAAAACCCTGCTCCACAGCGAGGCCGCGATCAGCAGGGCGAAATAGACCAGCGCTGCCAAGCCGATGCAGGCAGCCGGCCCGAGTCGGCCATAGAGGCCAAGCCCATAGCCGAGAAAGATCAGCGCGCAGGCGATCGACTCGCTGATGTAAAGTGACAGCGACAAGCGGCCATCCGCCTGGAAGATTCGCCCGATTCTGGCGCCGACGCGACTGTTGAAGACGTTCAGGCCGGCGCCGATCAGGACGAGGCTGAGCAGCGGCGGGAACACCCCGCGCAGGATCAGCTCCGCCGCGGCGAAGGCGGGCTTCATCGCGCCTGGCGGTGCCACCGCCACAGCTGCATAGGCAATGTTGCCGATGAGGGCCGGAAGCCAGAGCAGGCGAGCGATCGCGCCACCTTGCGTGGCCAGGCTGCTCAGCGGCGCGGAGCCGAGATATCGATAGGCCGCCGTGCCTAGGAAGAACATCATCGCGACATGCGGTAGCGTGATGAACGGCGAAAGCCCGTAGAATACCGCCCACTCGATCAGTCGATAGCGCGCGATGCCGAGGAAATCACCCGAGCGTTGCAACGCCACGGCGACGGCATCGTTCCCGGTCCAGCCGTCAGGCTCGATGATGCCGACGACGCCCAGAAGCGTATGGGTGAGGATGGCGAGCAGCCACATCAGCGCCGCCGCCTTGACGAGGCGCAAGACCGACCACCGCGCCGCCAGCGGCAGGATCAGTCCCACCAGGGCGTAGGCCAGGAGGATATCGCCGGCGAAGAGCAGCAGCGCATGGGCGATGCCGAGCAGGCCGAGCGCCAGTAGCCTGCGCCGATAGCGCTCCGGGCCGTTGCTTTCGATCTGGCGCGCCGCGCCATAGCCGAAGAGGAAGGAGAAGATCAGGATGAACTTCGCCTCGAACAGCGCCTGGATCAGAAAAACCGCGAAACGGTCGAGCGCGCCGGGAAAGGCGGTGCGCCACCAGTCGCCGCCGAAGCCGAAGGGCATCGCGAAGAACGGCATGTTGACGACGAGGATGCCGAACAGCGCGACACCGCGGATCATGTCGATGGCCGGATCGCGCCCGGCAGCAGTCGTCGGAACAGGCGTCATCACAGCTGCTCCGTCAGCTTCAGCAGGGTTTCGCGCGTCGTGGCGGCATCGCTCTCGTTCAGCCTGGTGAAGAAGGCGCCATCGACAGCGAGCCGGATGGCTATCGCGAGGCCGCGCGGCAGCCCGTCATCGCAGGCCGCTTCGAGCCAGCGCCGGTCAGCGTCAAGCAGCGGGACCAGCGCGGCGGACTCCGGCGGCAGGGCGGCGATCAGCGCCCCGAGCAGCCGGTCGATCTCGTCGCCATTGGTGAAGGCGACCCGGATATAGGCGCGCAGCCAGCGGCCGGGCCGGACCGGCTCGGTTTGCATCGCCTCGGCGATGGCGAATTCGGTCAGCGCGACGATGCCCTCGACCAGCGCGACGAGCAGCCGCTCCTTGTCGGGGAAATGATAGAGGATGCCGCCCTTACTGACGCCGGCCTCGGCTGCAAGGCGATCGAAGGTCAGCGCCTCGACACCGCTGCGGACGATGATCGCCCCGGCGGCTTCAAGCAATTCGGACTTCTTGCTTCGGCGCATGAGCGTATCTCCATAACTAAACCGTCTGGACGGTATAGTTATGGAATTTGCCGCTGATCGGCAAGGGGGCTGGAGCTACAGCCCGCCCATCTTGCAGACCAGCGCCCATTCCTCGTCCGTCACCGGCTGCACCGAGAGACGGAACGAGGTGACGAGCGACATCTTGGCGAGCTTCGGCTCGGCCTTGACCGCGGCGAGCGAGACCGGGTTCGGCAGGGGCTTCAGCGCCTTGAAGTCGACCAGCACCCAGGGCGGACCGGCCTCGACCCAAGGATAATGCTCCTTGATCACCTCGGCGATGCCGACGACCTCAAGCCCTTCGTTGGAATGGTAGAAGAAGACCTGGTCGCCTTTCTTCATCGCCATCAGGTTGAGCTTGGCGGTGTGGTTCTTCACCCCGTCCCAATGCGTGCCCTTGGCCCCCGTCTTGACCAGGTCGTCCCAGGAGAAGACCGAGGGTTCGGATTTGATCAGCCAGTGCGCCATCAGCCTTCGTCCTCTTCCTTCTCTTCCTTCAGAGGCACCGGCGGTCGCGACGCCGCTTCGCCGTTCTCGTTCCAGAACCTGACCATCTCGCGTGTCAGCCCGGCATAATCCTGCGGGCTGAGCTCGACCCTGACCTCGCCCTCGCCGAAAGGCAGGATCAGCACGAAGCGATGCGCGTCCTCGGCCCGCCGGCGGCGCAGCTCGATCACCCGCCCGGCGATGCGCCCGGCGAGCGGCACCGGCTGGCTCTCGGCAATCAGCTCGGAGCCGGTCGTCTTGCGTACCTCGGCGATCCCTCGCGCCACGCGCTTCGTCAGATCGGACCAGTCATTCGCCATGCATGCCTCTCCGCTCAGTTTTCTGCCCGCACCGGCCGCGCCAGCAATTCCGCGACCGCCTCGCGCACCCCGACGCTGCCGGCGATGATGCTTGATACGGCCTCGGCGATCGGCATGTCGATCGCCTGCGCCCGCGCCATCTCGACCAGCACCGGAGCGGTGAAAGCGCCTTCGGCGAGCTTGCCACCCGATGCCTCGGCCGGCGACCGACCCTGCCCGAGCGCCTGGCCATAGGCGAAATTGCGTGACTGGGCGGTGGCGCAGGAGAGCACGACGTCCCCCAGTCCCGAAAGTCCCATCAACGTCTCGGCCTGGGCGCCATGCGCCTCACCAAATCGGCGCAGCTCCGAGAAACCGCGCGCCACCAGCGCGGCGCGAGCGCTCTCGCCGAGGCCGAGGCCGATGGCGATGCCGGCGGCGATGGCGAGCACGTTCTTGGCGGCGCCGCCGATCTCGACGCCGCGCGGATCATTGCTGTGATAGATGCGCAGCGTCTGTGAGTTCAGCGCCTCGGCCAGCGCCTTCGCCAACGCGGCATCGGCGCAGGCGAGCGTCAGCGCCGTCGGCAGCCCCCGCGCGATGTCGGCGGCGAAGCTCGGCCCGGACAGCACCGCCGGAACCGCCTGTGGCAGCACCTGGGCGATGATCTGCGTGGTGAAGCGTCCGCTGCCTTGCTCGATGCCCTTGGCGGCGGAGATCACCGGCAGTCCGTGCGGAAGCGCCGGAGCAAGCAGCGTCGAGGCCGCACGCAAGGCCTGCGTCGGCACGGTTAGGATCAGCGCCTCGACCTGCGCAAGCGCCGCGCTGTCCGAAACCGGTTCGATCGCCGGGGGCAGCTTCGCGCCGGGCAATCGCGGTGCCTCGCGCTGGTCGCGCAAACTCGCCACGGTCTCCTCGTCGCGGGCCCAGAGGACGACGTGCCGCCCGGCCCGGGCCGCAGCGAGCGCCAGCGCCGTGCCGAAGGCGCCGGCGCCGGCGACACCGACCGTCTGGTAGCGGGCTCTTGCGCTCACGCCTGCGCCCTGAGTTCGTCGAGCGGCCAGCGTGGCCGCGCCACCGCGCCCATGTCGTCGACAAGGCCAAGCCGGAGGCGTTCCAGGCCGGCCCACGCGATCATCGCGCCATTGTCGCCGCAGAGCGCCACCGGCGGGGCGACCATCGGCAGGCCGGCCTCGGTCGCAAGGCGCACCAGCCCGTTGCGGATCTGCTGATTGGCGGCGACGCCGCCGGCGACGACGAGCGACGAGGGCTTGATCCCGGCCTCGCGGCAGGCGCGCAAGCCGGCGCGTGTCCGGTCGACCAGCACGTCGACCACCGCCGCCTGGAAGGAAGCGCAGAGATCGGCGACGTCGCGCTCCGACAGGGGCGCGATTCGCTCGGCGACGAGGCGCACCGCCGTCTTGAGGCCCGACAGCGAGAAGTCGGGATTGGGCCGCCCGCTCATCGGCCGCGGGAATTCGAAGCGCTCGGGATCGCCCTTGAGTGCCTCGCGCTCGACCGAGGGGCCGCCGGGATAGGGCAGGCCGAGCATCTTGGCGATCTTGTCGAAGGCTTCCCCGACCGCGTCGTCGATGGTGGTGCCGAGGCGCAGATAATCGCCGACGCCGCGCACGGCGAGCAATTGCGTATGCCCGCCGGAGACCAGCAGCAGCAGATAGGGGAAGGCGAGGTCGTCGGTCAGCCGCGCCGTCAGGGCATGGCCTTCGAGATGGTTGATCGCGATGAAAGGCTTACCCGTCACCAGCGCGATCGCCTTCGCCGTGGTGAGGCCGACCATGACGCCGCCGACCAGGCCCGGTCCCGCCGCTGCGGCGACCCCGTCGATCTCCGATGGCTTCATGCCGGCGCTCGCGAAGGCGCGCGCCACGATCCGGTCGATCGCCTCGACATGGGCGCGCGCCGCGATCTCAGGCACGACGCCGCCATAAGCGGCATGCGCCGCGATCTGGCTGAGGATCTCGTTCGACAAAATCTTCGCTTCGCCGGAGCGTTCGACCGAAACGATCGCGGCGGCCGTCTCGTCGCAGGTCGTCTCTATGCCCAGAACTCGCATGCTCGTCATGGTGTTGGGCGGGCATCGGCACTGGTCGCCGGGCTGCCGCCGAGGTGCGCGGTTTCGCGCGGGGATTTCCTCCGTATAGTGCTGCATGAAGGAGAAGGCCAATGCCCAGCGTCGGCCCATCCGCACTGAACCGGAGACCTCGCACCAGATGACGGACGTACCGATCGCCGGTTATGCCATCCTTGTCGGCGAATGCCTTGGTTCCGTCACGGAGGCCGCGCAGGGAGCGAGGATCGGACGCGGATCTCGCGTCCGTATCCAGCCCGGCAGCTTCGACCCGGCCTGAGCCCGCCCGAGGAGACGATATGCGCGTTTTGGTGTTCAGACCGCTTGACGATGCCGAGCGCAGCGCTCAGAGCTTGCGCGAGCGTGGCAAGGACCCGTTGGTCGCGCCGCTGTTTCAGGTCCTGCCAACAGGCGAGAAGCCGCCCAAGGGACCATTCGACGCGCTGGTGCTGACCAGCGCCAATGCCGTGCCGGCGCTGGAAAGCCTGCCGAAGAGCTGGCGCAGCGCGCTGCCGGCCTTCTGCGTCGGCCCGCGCACCGCGGAAGCAGCCGGCAAGCTCGGCTTCATCGCGCACAGCGCCAAAGGCGGGCGGGCCGAACTCCTGGCGCTGATCCTGGAGCGGCTGCCGGCTGGGCAGAAGCTGCTCTTCGTCGTTGGCCGCGACAGGCATGAGGACCTGCCGCAGCAATTGCGCGATGCCGGCCACGACGTGACGATCTGGACCGCCTATGAGGCCAAAGCAGTCGAGAGCCTGCCTGCGCATGCCGCCGACGCGTTGCGTGATGGCTCGGCTGATGCCGCCCTGCATTATTCGCCGCGCAGCGCTGAGGTCTTCGTCGCTCTCGCCGGCAAGGCCGGTCTCACCGAGCAGGCGCAGGCGCTGCCGCAGCTCACGCTTTCCGCTGCGGTTGCCGCGCCGCTGATCTCGGCCGGCGCGGACACCGTGCTCGTCGCCGAGCATCCTGAGGAAGCGGCGCTCTTCGCGGCGCTCGACCAGCTTCCCGCTCGCACTCTGCTCACCGGCGATGCTAAGGAGCCGGCAGCAATGGACGACAAGGTGGACAAGGACGAGATGGCGGCGGAGCCGAGCAGCGAACAAGGCCCGGCCGGCAAGCGCCGCAACCGTTCCGGCCGGACGCCGCCGACCATCGAACTGGCGGCGACGGAAACCGTCGAGACGCCGCCCGCAGGGGCTGCCAACTTGGCCACGACCGCAGCCGAAGCCGAGCGCATCGAGACACAGGCCGAGGCCGTGTTGCCAACCGAGGCGCTCGCCGAGGAATTCACACCGCCGCCGGTGCCCGAGCATCAGCGCCGCTTCAGCCTGCCGACCGTGGCGCTTGCCGGCCTCGCCGGCGGCGTCATCGGCGCCGGCTTGCTGCTGCTCGGTCTGCGTCTTTCCGCGCCCGATGACGGCGCCCGGCTGGCCGAGCTCGCCAAGCGCATCGAGACCCTGCAGGCGCAGAGCGCCGCCCTGCCCAACCGAGCCGCACTCGAGGCCGTCGATCGCAAGGCGGCGGCCGCAGCCGAAAGTGCCGCCAGAGCGAGCAGCGAGGCGCAGGCCAATGCCACCCGGCTCGCCGAACTGGCCAAGGCTGCTCCGGCCGGGGACGCGAACCTCGCCGCTGCGTTCAGTGAGAAGCTTGACCGTGCCGACAATGCTGCCGCCGCCGCCCGCGACGCAGCCACGGCGCTGAGCCAGCGTCTCGCCGGTGTCGAGGCCGCGGCCAAGAGTGCCGCCCAGCCGAGCCGGCAGGCGGTGGCGGCAGCGCGCGTCGTCCTGGCCGAGCGCATCCGCGACGCGATCGGCTCCGGCCGCCCGTTCCAGGCCGATCTCGCCGCGCTCGGCGACATCCCCGCTGACCAGAAGACGGCGCTCGCCGCCGTTGCCGGCAGCGGGGCCGCGACGCGCGACAAGCTGCTGGCGCTGTTCAAGAGCCACCAGGCCCTGCTCGTGCGCGAGACCACGCCGGAGGCGAACAGCTGGGAGGACAAGCTGCTCGGCCTTGCCAGCCGCATCGTCACCATCCGCCCGGTCGATGACTCCGGTTCCAGCGATCCCGCGACCTTGCCGATCCGGCTGGAGGGCGCGCTCGTCCAGAACGACATTGTCAAGGCTGCCGAGCTCTGGGCGCAATTGCCCGAGCCGGCGCGGCGCGGCAGCGAAGCCTTCGGCGCGGCACTGAAGCAGCGCGCAAGCGCGGAATCGACGATCAACCGTATCGCGCAGGATGCGGTCGCGGCGCTGGGCACGGCAGGCTGAGAGGATAGATCCCGATGGTTCGCGTACTGGTCTATCTCCTCGTCATCGCCGCCTTCGCCGCTGGCGCCGTCTGGCTCGCCGATCGGCCGGGCGAGGTCTCGATTCTCTGGCAGGGCTACCGCATCGAGACCAGCGTCGCGATCGCGGCGATCGGCGTCGTCGTGCTCGCCTTCCTCGCTCTGGTCGCCTGGGCGATCATGCGCTTCGTCTTCGGCCTGCCTTCGGCCTTCGGCTTCGCCTCGCGGGCACGGCGCCGGGCGCGCGGCTTCGAGGCGATCTCGCGTGGTATGGTCGCGATCGGCGCGGGCGATCCCGTCGCCGCCGGGCGCCATGCGGTCGACGCCCGCAAATTCGCCGCCAGCGAGCCGTTGACCTTGCTGCTCGAAGCGCAATCGGCGCAGCTCTCCGGCGATCGCGGCCAAGCCGAGGCCGCCTTCAAGGCGATGCTCGACAAGCCGGAGACCCGTGTACTCGGCCTGCGCGGCCTCTTCGTTGAGGCACGCCGGCGCGGCGACATGGCCGCCGCCCGCGCCTTCGCCGACGACGCCGTGCGCCGCTCGCCCTCGCTCGCCTGGGCCAATGACGCCCTGCTCGACTTCCACACCGCCGCCGGCGACTGGCAGGCGGCCCGCACAGCGGTCGAGCGCCGCGCCGCTTTGCGCCTCGCCGACAAGGGCGAGGCCAAGCGCCAGCGCGCCGTCCTGCTTGCGGCCGAAGCGCTCGACGCCAAGGACCGCGAGCCCGAAAAGGCGCTCGCCGCTGCGCTCGAAGCGGTCAAACTCGCGCCGGGCCTCACGCCCGCCGCGGCTCTGGCCGGCCGGATGCTGTCGGAGCGCGGCGACATCAAGAAGGCGGCGAGATTGCTGGAAGCCGCCTGGAAGCAGGTCTCGCATCCCGACATCGCCAGCGCCTATCTCGACGTCCGCCCCGGCGACAGCGCCCGCGATCGGCTGGCCCGGGCGGAGACACTGACCAAGCTCAGGCCCGCCGATCCGGAAGGGGTGCTGGCGCTCGCCGGCGCCGCCATCCACGCCCAGGACTTCGCCCGCGCCCGCGCCACGCTGAAGCCGCTGCTCGCCGGCGGCGCCTCCGTCCGCGCCTGCCTGCTGATGGCCGAGCTGGAGGAGGCCGAGCATGGCGCCACCGGCCGCGTGCGCGAATGGCTGGCCCGCGCCACCCGCGCCCCGCGGGACGCCGCCTGGGTCGCCGACGGCCTCGTCTCCGACCAGTGGCTGCCGGTCTCGCCGATCTCGGGCCGGCTCGACGCCTTCGTCTGGACCGTGCCGCCGGCAACGCTCGGCAGCCAGGGCAGCCATCTCGACGACGACGTCCTCGCCGATCTTGACGAACCCTCGGCGCCGTTGCTCGAAGGCAAGGCCGAGGTGGCAGAGGCCGTGACGGTGCCACCAGCGGCCGGGCTCACCGCGCCTGAACCGCCGAAGCCTGAGCCCAAACCGGAGCCCAAACCGGAGCCTAGGTCGGAACCCAAGGTCGAGGCCAAGCCGGAACCATCTGCCGCAGCTGCTCCTCCCCCGGCCGAGCCGGTCGTCGAGATCACTCCGATGACGACAAAGCCGGCGCCGCTGCAGGGCAAGCCGGCCCCGGTGGTCTTCCCGGTCGCGCACGCTCCCGACGATCCCGGTCCGGAGCAACAGGCGCCGGGCGAGGCCAAGGGTCGTTTCCGGATCTTTAGCTGACGAGCACGTGATTCGCGGTAAGAGCGCAGCGAAGAGCCGAGAATGAAGTGACAAGAAGGCGCCGACTGGAGCCTTCTTTCCCTGAGATGGTCGGGGCAAGCCCGAGCATGACGCGTGATCTTTGCCTTCTGGACGCCTATAGACGGCGCATGACCGCCTCCGAGATCACCTCCTCATCCGCCACCGAGCTCGTCATCACGCCCGAGCAGGCCGGTCTGCGCCTCGACAAGGCGCTCACGCTGCTCGGCGGCGAGGTCTCGCGCGCCCGCCTGCAGCAGGTGATCAAGGAAGGTGGCGTCAGCATCGACGGAATGGTCACTGCCGATGCCAGCCGCAAGGTCGTGGCCGGCCAGCGGCTTTCCCTCGTCATGCCCGAGGCCAAGCCGGCCGCGCCGGTCGGTCAGGACATCCCGCTCACCGTCGTCTTCGAGGACGAGCACCTGATCGTGATCGACAAGCCGGCCGGGCTCGTCGTCCACCCCGCCGGCGGCCATGAGGACGGCACGCTCGTCAATGCGCTGATCGCTCATTGCGGGGAGAGCCTTTCGGGCATCGGCGGCGTGCGCCGGCCCGGCATCGTCCACCGGCTCGACAAGGACACCAGCGGCCTGCTCGTCGTCGCCAAGAACGACAGGGCGCATCGCGGCCTCGCCAAGCAGTTCGCCGACCACGGCCGCACCGGTCCTCTCGAACGGGCTTACCTTGCCTTGGTCTGGGGTTCGCCGCGCCGGCAGACCGGCTCGATCGACGCGCCGATCGAGCGCTCCAACCGCAATCGCGAGAAGATGATGGTGGTCGGCGAAGGCCGCGGCCGCGAGGCGATCACCCATATCGAATTGATCGAGCGCTATCCGCCCCTGCTGCGCGGCCATGAGGAGATCGAGGCGCTGGCGAGCCTGGTCGAGTGCCAGCTCGAGACCGGGCGCACCCACCAGATCCGCGTCCATATGAGCCATATCGGCCACCCCTTGCTCGGCGACCAGCTCTACGGCTCCGGCTTCATGACCAAGGCGAGCCGTCTGCCGGAAAACGCTCGCGCTGCGCTAGCCGATCTCGGGCGCCAGGCGCTGCATGCGCGCCTGCTCGGCTTCGAGCACCCGGTCACCGGCGAGGAATTGCGCTTCGAGTCGGAACCTCCAGCCGACTTTGCACGTTTGCAAGCAGAACTCTCGATCCTGTGACCGATTTTTGCTGCGTTGCCCACTTTCCGCCACCCTCGCATCGTCTATACTGCATTGCGAAAGCGGATGGCTAAAGGGGCGCCGCTGGGTGCCGGTAGCGGACGACAGGGCGAAGGTCGTCGTCAACGCACAGCACCGGAGATCCTGCCCGATGGAACATCGGGTGGTTGGCTCGCCGCAGAGCGGGAGCCGGAAAGGAGTACGAGCATGGCGACTGCGTCGTTGCCCGTCATGTCCGCGGAGGGCGGACTTTCACGTTACCTGGACGAGATCCGTCGGTTCCCGATGCTGGAACCGAACGAGGAATTCATGCTGGCCAAGAGCTGGCGCGAGCATGGCGACCGCGACGCGGCCCATAAGCTCGTGACGTCGCATTTGCGTCTCGTCGCCAAGATCGCCATGGGCTATCGCGGCTACGGCCTGCCGATGGGCGAAGTCGTGTCGGAAGGCAATGTCGGCCTGATGCAGGCGGTCAAGCGCTTCGAGCCCGACAAGGGCTTCCGGCTTGCGACCTATGCGATGTGGTGGATCAAGGCTTCGATCCAGGAATATATCCTGCGCTCCTGGTCGCTGGTGAAGATGGGCACCACCGCCAACCAGAAGAAGTTGTTCTTCAACCTGCGCAAGGCCAAGAGCAAGATCTCGGCGCTCGGCGACGGCGATCTCAAGCCCGACCAGGTCAAGAGCATTGCGACCAAGCTCGGCGTCAACGAGCAGGACGTGATCGACATGAACCGCCGCCTCGGCGGCGACGCGTCGCTCAACACGCCGCTGCGCGAGGATGGCGAGGGTGAATGGCAGGACTGGCTCGTCGACGACAGCGACAGCCAGGAGAATCGTCTCGCCGCTTCCGAGGAGAGCGACAACCGCCATCTGGCGCTGCGCGAGGCGCTCGGCGTGCTCAATGATCGCGAGCGCCGCATCTTCGAGGCGCGCCGCCTCGCCGAGGACCCGATCACCCTGGAGGAGCTCTCCGAGGAGTTCGGCGTCTCGCGCGAGCGTGTCCGCCAGATCGAGGTCCGCGCCTTCGAGAAGGTGCAGGAGGCGGTCAAGAAGGCGCTGGTGAAGATCGAGGCGCCGCGGGCGGCCCTGCCCGCGGCCTGATCAATACAATGGCGGCAAAGGCTGCAAGGGCAGCCTGAGCGGCCCAAGGAAGACCCTGCCCTCGCGCAGGACCAGCGGCGGCAGCGGCGTAAGCCCTGCCGCCGTATTGCTTTGCCCGCCATCGCTGCGCCCGCCGAGCAGCGCACCGAGGCCCGCAGTCAGGCCGCCGACGTTGATGCCGGCGATGCGGTCGACACCGGCGACCGCAGCCGCGACCTTGCCGGCCGGCCGGTGCGCCTCGTCGAGCGTCACCTGGCCGCTCGCCTCCAGCCTCGTCGGGCCCTTGGTCATGACGAGCTTGGTCACATCCAAGATGCCGCCGGCCATGCGCCAGGCTTCGAGCGCATCGGGGTTGAAACCGCGCCGGAAGGACAAAGCGCGCGACAGGCTGGCCTGCAGATCGAGATCGGCAAGCTGGCCATTGCCAATAAGCGCCTCCAGCGCCGGCAGCGCGCCGCCTTTGGCGTTGACGGCAAGATCGACGGTGCCGTCACTGGCGAAGCGCTGCGGATTGGGCCGCAGATGCGCCTCGGCTGCAGCCGCACGCCAGGTCTCGGCCGCTGCTTGCCCGGGTTCGGTGACGGTCAGGACCGGCTCGCCCAGCACCAGTGAGAAGCGCTCGAAAGCGAGCCCGCTGAGATGCAGGCTCGCGGCCAGCGCCTTCCAGTCGAGCGCCGCCTTGCGGCCCTGCGGCAGGTTGGCCAGCATCGGGCCGGTCATCTGCAGGATGATGTGGCCGGGAGTCCAGACCTGCGCGACCGCAACGGCCGGGCCGGCATCGAGCTTGACCTCGTCGCCCCAGCGCGAGGAGGTCAGCGTCAGGCTGGCGCAGCGCACCTCGATGCGGAAGGGATAACCGCCGACGCTGCGCTCGCGGCAGGTCCAGTTGCGGCCGGCCTTTGCCTCGCGGGCGATGCCGGCATCGAGCTCCTGGTCGACCTTGCTGCGCGCAAAGCCCCAGATCCCCGACCAGCCGGCTGCGAGCAGCGCCAGCAGCACGAAGGGCGCATAGAGCCAGAAGCGGCCATGCCGGCGCACGGGCGTGGTATCGGACATGCGCGGGCGCTCCATTGCGAAAATCTCGGCAGGTTGATAGCGACCGGGGCCGCAACGCGCCAGCGCCGGCGAGGGTGATCCGCCTACGGGTCGCCCTGCCTCTCTGGCGAGGCAAGCGGGCTAAATTGTGAGGAAACGGATGAGGGCGCCGCTTCCGCCGGAAGATCTCTGGGTGTTCGGCTACGGTTCGCTGATCTGGCGTCCCGGTTTCGCCTTCGTCGAGCGTGCCGGCGCGCGCCTGCACGGCTACCACCGCGCGCTCTGCATCTATTCGCATGTCCATCGCGGCACGCCCGAGGTGCCGGGGCTGGTGCTCGGCCTCGATCGCGGCGGCATCTGCCGCGGCGTCGCCTTCCGCGTTCCCGCCGACCAGGCGGAGGAGACGATCGACTACTTACGGGCCCGTGAGCAGGCGACCGCGGTCTATCTCGAACGGCGGCTGGCGCTGCGGCTCGACGACGGCCGCCGGCTTACTGCGCTCACCTACATCGCCGATCGTAATCACGAGCAATATGCCGGGCGCCTTCCGGAGCAAGCGGTGCTGGCCTTCGTCCGGCAAGGCAAGGGCGTCTCGGGCGAGAATCCGGATTATGTCCGGCGCACCCATGAGCATCTGCACGAGATGGGCATCCACGACCCGCTGCTGGCGCATCTCGTCGCCGAGCTGGACAGGACGAACGAGCCGGGAGCGCCCTGAGCGCTCACGCCTCCGGCATCAGGTCGCAGAGCGCGGCGCGGCGGCCGGCGCTGTCTTCCGCCAGGAGATGGACATGGATCTCGCTGGCGCCGGCCATGGCGACGGCGTCGCGCCAGCGCGTCAACGCCGCATCGATGCCGAACGGCCCGCTGTCGCGCGCCGCGACGATCTTCCGGTCAGGCGACACCGCCAGCAGCACCGCGCCAGTGAAGCCGAGTGCATGCCCGTCCTGGATGGCGAAGACCGAGGCGACATAGCGCCGGCCGGAACGGCCGCGCCAGGCGGTGAAACGGCGCTCGGCGAGCTGGGCCGTCGCGCGTAGTGGCATCTCGCGCACCTGTCCCGGCAGACCGGCAGCATCGTCGAACAGCGGCGCGGCGCGCTCCGCCTTCGCAGGCTGCAGCGCCTCCAGCAGATTGAGCTGGCGCGGCATCTTGTCGGGCGACCGGTTGCGGTCGATTGGGAAACGGGCTCGGGCCAAAGCAGCCATATCGTTCCTCCTTTGTTCTAGAACAAAATCGGAACACTCAAGTCCGTTGTCAAGGCCGATCACGCGCTGGGCTGCGCCTCCTGACGTATACTGACAGGAGCGGGCACGCCGAGCCGGTCGAGCTCGGCGAGACCATCGGCCAAGAGCCGGTTGCTCGCCGTCTCGATCTGCTCCTGCAGCAGGGCGTGGAAAGCCGCCTTGTCCAAGCCCGGCGGAATCGCCGGCATGATCTCGACCTTGATCGTGCCCGGCCGCTTGATCAGGCTGCGGCGCGGCCAGTAGAGGCCGGCATTGAGCGCGACGGGGACGCAGGGAACGCCGAGCTCGGCATAGAGATGGGTGACGCCGTATTTGTAGGCCGGCTCGGCGCCGGCCGGCCGGCGTGTGCCCTCCGGGAAGATCATCAGCTGGCGCCCGTTCTGGCCGAGCTCGACCTTGGCGCGCCTTGTCACCGCCTGCAGCGCCCGGCTGCGGGCGCCGCGATCGACCGGGATCATCCTGAGCTTGAGCAGGCACCAGCCGAAAAAGGGCAGCCAGGTCAATTCGCGCTTGAGGATGTAGACGGGGTTGCGGAACACCGTCACCAGCGCGAAGGTCTCCCAGGTCGACTGGTGCTTGGCCGCCATGATGATCCCGCCGGGCGGAATGTTCTCGGTGCCCTTGATCTCGTAGCGTGTGCCGACGATCACCCGCATCCACCAGAGCGACGTCTGCGCCCAACACAGCGCGATCTTCAGCAGGAAGCGCGGCGGCAGCACCATCGTCACCATGGCCGCGAGCAGCCACAAGGCGAGGTTCAGGTAGAAGGCGGTGTTGAACAGGAGCGAGCGGATTAGAAGCATGATCTGCAAGAACCCCGGCTGCCAAAGCGCGTCAAGAGCCCTTCGAGCAGGTCAGGCTCCGCGCGCCTGCGTCGCCGCCCGCGAGCGCTTCTCGTGCTCGGGACCGATCTGGTCGCTCGGCTTCGGCGAGATCGGCTTGCGCCCGCCGATGATCACCGAGAGCCTTGACGTCTCAGGGTCCGTTTCCAGTTTGCTGCGCGCGGCAGCAACCAGGTATTTGAGGTATTCGGGCACCAGAAGTCGGAGCGTGTGCCAGTCGCGCCACCAGCCGGCGACGTCGACCTGGTCGGTCACCACGGGATGCGGCACGAAGCGCACCTCGGGCATCGCATGCCGGAGTTCGAGCAGCGTGCGCGGCATGTGGTAGTTCGAGGTCACCACCAGCAGCGAGCGGAAATCATGGCGGCGGACCCAGCGCCGCGTCTCGATGGCGTTGCCGATGGTGTTGCGGGCGCGATAGTCGAGGTCGACGCAGCAGGCGAGCGCCTCGCGCGCCGTCGGGTTGAGCTTGGCCAATTCCTCCCGGCCGGTCTTCTCGTTGACGCCGCTGATCAGGAGACGGCGTCCGCGCTCGGCGTTGAGCAGGCTGACGGCATCGCCGATGCGCTGCGCCCCGCCGGTGACGACGACGATGGCGTCGGTCCGCGGCGCCGCTCCGGCTTCGGTCCGAGACAAGCCGGTGGCAAACCAGACATAGCCGGCGGCGACGACGAAGCAGCCGCACAGGCAGGACCAGACAAGGAAGCGGCGAAACCAGCGGCGCCGCGGAGAAGCGAGCGTCGTCATCGGTCGCGAGGCAGCCGGGCTGTCCTCAACACAGGGGAATTGACCTTGCCGGGTTCCAAGGAGCACCATGAGATCGGGTAACTAACCGCCCAATCGGGCACAATGACGGCACTCTCACAACTCCGCCGCGCAGCGAGTCAGCCCATTGCCCTGAGATAATGGCGCACCGTCAGCCGCGAGACGAGTCCCGCGATCGCCGCGACCACCGCCGCGACCAGGATGACGACGCCATAGCCGGACCAGCCGATCTCGAAGGCTCCGAACAGCGCCTGCAACTGGTCGGCTTCCGGGGTCGCGCTCCAGGCCGAGGAGAGGAAGCCGAGCAGCGCGATCGCAACGATCGCCGCGAGCCCGCCGGCCGCGCCGCCGCGCAGGCCGAGCGCGACGAATCGCGTCTGGAACTCGCGCGCGATGAACTCGTCGGTCGCGCCGACGAAATGCAGCACCTCGACCGAATCGCGGCTGCCGGCCATGGCGCCGCGCGTCGCGAAGGCGACGGCGAGCCCGGCCGCCACCAGCACCAGCAGCACCACCGCGACGCCGGCGAGGATGATCGTGCTCGCCATGGTCGAGAGGCGGCGCACCCAGAGCCGGTGATCGTCGAGCATCGCGCTCGGCACCTCGCGCCGCAATGTCTGGCTGAAGGCGACAAGATCGTTGGCGGAGGTCGAGGACAGCCGCAGCACGATCAATCGCGGGATCGGCAGTTCGACGAGATCGAGCCCAGCGCCGAGCCAGGGTTCGAGCAGCTTGTCCGATTCGGCCCGCGGCATCGGCCTGACATCGGCGACGCTCGGCACGGCGCGGGCGAGCTCGACCGCGCGGGCGATGTCCTGCTCGATGTTGCGGCGCGGATCGGGCCGGACCTGGATCGTCATCTCGTTGGCGACCGCGCCGCGCCACTGCTCCGAGGCGCGGGCGGCGAGCAGCGCCGCCCCGGCGCTCAGCGCCGCCAGGAAGGTCAGGATGGCGATGACGACGACGAGCGCGCGCCCGGCGACGGAATCGACCGGCACGAGCGGCTGGTCGCGGCGCAGGCTCGCCGGCAGGCGCGAGCCGCCGCGTGGCCGCTCATCCTCGGCTTCGTCCAGGTCGAGATGGTCAGGCGTCGACATGCAGATGCCCATCCGCCAGCACGAGGCGCGGCGCGTCGTAGAGTTCCATCAGCGCGATGTCGTGGGTCGCGATCACCACCGCGGTTCCGAGCGACTGCAATTCCATGAACAGGCGGAGCAGGCGGCGCCCGAGTCCGGGGTCGACATTGCCGGTCGGCTCGTCGGCGAGCAGCAATTGCGGCCGGCTGATCAGTGCGCGCGCGATCGCGGCGCGCTGTTTCTCGCCGCCGGAGAGGACGGCGGGCACCGCATGCATGCGCTCGCCGAGCCCGACCCAGCGCAGCAGCTCGACCACCTCGGCGCGATAGCTCGCCTCGTCCTTGCCGAGGACGCGCAATGGCAGCGCGACATTCTCATAGACCGTCAGGTGGTCGAGCAGCCGGAAATCCTGGAAGACGACGCCCATGCGTCGCCGGAAATCGGTCAGCGTGGCGGCTTCGAGGCGCGAGACGTCCTGGCCGAACAGGTTGACCAGCCCGCGCGTCGGCTTGAGCGCCATCAGGATCAGCCGGATCAGCGTGGTCTTGCCCGCGCCCGACGGCCCGGTCAGGTACTGGAAGGAGCGCGGCGCGATGCTGAAGTTGATGTCCTTCAGCACCTCCGGTCCCATCCCGTACCGCAAGCCGACATTCTCGAACCGAACCAACGCTGTTCCTCTCGCTGAACTTTCCGAATCGTAGCGGACGGGCGCCGAGCCGGCACGACCTTACACCGAGACCAAGCCCCGGCAGGAAGCACCGGCAGGTTTTCCTCAGCCCTGCTCGGTTCGGGCTTTACGTGACGTTAACCATAAATCGACCCTATGGGAGGCGGAGCGGCTGGCCGCACCCGCTTGCGCTTGCGCGCAGCGGCGGGAGGATCAGGCTCCGGACCGACATCCCCGGGGATGCAGCGCGGAGCGAGCATTTTTAAGGCCATGCAGATCGTCTGCCCCAACTGCGCCAGCCGGTATGAGATCGCCGAGGCCAAGATCGGGGCCGGAGGTCGCAAGGTGCGCTGCGCCAGCTGCCAGACGACCTGGCAGATCCAGGCGCCGCGAGAGGCGCAGCCGACCGAAGAGGTCCTGCAATCCGATCTCGATGCCGCGATGCCGGATTTTCCTGGCGCCCCCAGCCCCGAGGAGACCGCCGCGGAGTTGGCCGAAGAGCTGCGCCGAGCCGCCGAGATCGACGCCGACATCTCGGCGCTCGCATCGGAGCGGGCCGAGCCGGCGCAGCCGGATGCGACGCCGCCATCACGGCTTTCGAAGCGGAAGCGCAACTGGCCGGGCGCCCGCAAGCCGGCTGGGAGCCTGCCATCCGCAGCTGCCGGCCTCTTCGTCGTCGCCGGGCTCGCCGCGCTCGGGCTCGGGCTCTGGCAGCGCGAGCGCGTCGTTCGGGTGATGCCGCAATTCGCCGGCCTCTATGCGAGCATCGGCTTGCCGGTGAATGTGCGCGGACTCGCCTTCAGTGCCGTCGAGAGCGAGCTGGTTCAGGATCCGCAGGGGCGTTTCCTCGTGGTTTCCGGCGACGTCACCAATATCGCCAAGAGCACGACGAAGGTGCCGCCGATCACGGTGATGGTGCAAGGCGAGGACGGCAAGGTGCTCTACAGCTGGACGACGGAGCCGCCGCGCCCGTCGCTCGAGCCGGCGGAATTGATGCATTTCCGCGCTCGCCTCGCTTCGCCGCCGCAGGATGGCCGCTCGGTCCAGTTGCGTTTCGGCGGGGGCAGCCCCGACGGCTTAGCCAGCCTCTACTGATTTCCCACACCCCTGAAGGCCGGCCGCTTCAATTGTCGGCACATGAACGCTATGATTCAGGCCTGAAGAGTTTAGCCCGCGATCACGGGGCTGCGCGGGCACGGGCCCGCGCCGAAAGGAACGGTCGTCGATGTCCCAGCCCCAGCGTATCCGCGTTCTCTACGACGAGGCGGCGATCGCCACGCGCAATGCCGAAATGGCCGCCGAGATCGCCACCACCGCCGGCGAGGACCTGCTCGTCGTCGCGGTGCTGAAGGGTAGCTTCATGTTCGTCGCCGACCTGATCCGCGCCATGCACCGCGCCGGCATGACCCCGCAGGTCGAATTCGTCCATCTCTCGAGCTATCGCGCCGCCACCGTGTCCTCCGGCCAGGTCGAGATCCTGCGGGACGTGCAGAGCGACGTCCGTGGCCGGCACGTCCTGCTCGTCGATGACATCCTCGAATCCGGCCGCACGCTCGCCTTCGCCAAGGATCTGCTGGCCGCGCGTGGCGCCGCCCGCGTCTCGACCGCCGTGTTGCTGGAGAAACCGGCCAAGCGCGCCGTCAACATCGAAGCGGACTATGTCGGCTTCGAATGCCCGGACTTCTTCGTCGTCGGCTACGGCATGGACGTCGCCCATTCCTATCGCCAACTGCCCTATGTCGGCGTGATCGAGACCGCCGACCAGGCCGGTCTGCCGGGGATCTGAGGACATGTCGCGCATTCTCGTGGTCGATGACGAGGAAAGCCTGCGCTCGCTGGTCGCGCGCGGCCTCGCCATGGACGGGCATGACTGCCTGACAGCCGGCGACGGCGCCGAGGCGCTCGACATCCTGATGGCCGAGCAGGGCCATTTCGACCTGCTGCTCACCGATATCCGCATGCCCTTGATGGACGGCATTGCATTGGCGCTCGCGGCCAAGCAGCACTTCCCCGACCTCACCATCATGCTGATGACCGGCTATGCCGAGCAACGCGAACGGGCCAAGAGCCTGGAGACGATCGTCTCGGAGGTGATGACCAAGCCCTTCACCATCGCCGAATTGCGCGAGACGGTGCTGCGGGTGATCGAGCGCTCGATCGGGTGAAATCCTTCGCCCATTAACGCCCGGACAATGATATCTATCTTTGGTAGACACCACCTGTTTGGAGCGCGCGACATGGGTGACGCTGCATCGGCGAGGGCCAAGCTCTTCATGCACGGCCGCAGCCAGGCGGTGCGGCTGCCGAAGGAGTTCCGCTTCGAAGGCAGCGAGGTGCAGGTCAGCAAGGTCGGCGGCAAGGTCATCCTCGAACCGGTCGCGCGTGCGCCTTTCGATGCTGCCGCCTGGCGCGCCCGTCTCGACGCGCTCGGCGCGCGCGATTTCCTAGTCGAGGGGCTGCCGGACGACCCGCCTCCGGACGACGAAGACGAGATCGGGTTCGGCTGAGCCGTTCCGATGTTCTGCCTCGATACCAATGTGATCGTGTTCGCGATCAACGGCCGCGTTCCGGCCATCGAGCGGCGGCTTCAGCAAGAGCTGGCGGCAGGAACGACGCTCCTGATCCCCACGATCGTCCTCTTCGAATTGCGCTACGGCATCGCCAAGAGCGCTCGGCGCGAAACATCTGCACGGATCCTCGACGCCTTCCTGGCGGAAGGCTTCGAGGAGCTTCTCTTCGATTCCGAGGATGCGGCTGAGGCCGGTGACGTCCGCGCCGTGCTCGAAACCTCCCGCACGCCGATGGGTGCTTACGACATCCTGATCGCGGCCCAAGCCCGGCGACGGGGTGCGGTTCTCGTCACAGGCAACCGCCGCGAATTCGAGCGCGTAGCCGGTCTGATGGTTACCGATTGGGCGGGGTGATCGTTCAGCGATTCAGCCACCAGATCGAAGCGTTGAGCAGGCTCGCGAACGAGACCCAGGCGAGATAGGGCACGAACAGTGCCACGGACAGCCTGTCACCGAGCGTTGCAAAGCGCCGCATCGTCCAGATCATCGCCGCCAGCAGCAGCGCGATCACGGCGAGCCCGCCGGCCGGGCTGTTCAGGCCGAAGAACACGCAGGACCAGAGCATGTTGAGCGCGAGCTGGACGTGGTAGGCGAGCAGCGTTTGCGCTCTGGCTGCGGTTCCGGTCGGCAGCCGCCAGATGCGGAAGGCGGCCAGCGCCATCAGCACAAACAGCGTCGTCCAGACCGGCGCGAACAGCCAGTTCGGCGGGTTGAAGGGCGGCTTGGCGAGGCCGGCATACCAGCCTGGAATCTGCGGCACGGTCACGGCACTGCCGATCAGCGATGCCGCCACCACTGGCAGGATTGCGAGGGCCGCAGCAAGCCACACATTCGGCTGACGGTCGGTGCTGTCTGTCGCTATGCTCATGCGGCGAGGATGGAGCTTCCCTGCGCGCCACACAAGACGCGCCTCTTGCAGCGCAGCAATTCAGGTGAGATGAATCGTCTTACATAGTGGAAATCGGATCGACCATGACCAAGCGCCCGCTGCACCCCCGTTCGCTCGCCGCCCAGGCGATGGGCAAGATCGACCCGCTGACCAAGGCCGTGGTGCCGCCGATCCACGTCTCCACCACCTATATCCGCGACGAGGACAACGCCTATTCCTCCGGCTTCATCTATGGCCGGCCGGACAATGAGACGGTGCACGAGGCGCAGGCCGTGCTCGCCATGCTGGAGGAGGCCAAGGCCGGCGCCCTGCTGTTCGGCTCCGGCATGGCCGCGGCGACCGCCGTGTTCCAGGCGCTCTCGCCGGGCGATCATGTCGTCGCCTCCAAGGTGATGTACTGGGCGCTGCGCGCCTGGCTGCTGACCGAGGCGACGCGCTGGGGCCTGAAGATCGACTTCGTCGAGACCGACGACCTCGCCAAGCTGAAGGAAGCGGTAAAGCCCGGCGTCACCAAGCTGGTTTGGGCCGAGACGCCGTCCAACCCGCTCTGGACCATCACCGATATCGCCGCCGCTGCCGAGATCGCTCATGCGGCCGGCGCGAAGCTCGCGGTCGATTCGACCTGCGCCTCGCCGGTGCACACGCGCCCGCTGACGCTCGGCGCCGACATCGTCATGCATGCCGCGACCAAGGTGCTGAACGGCCATTCCGACGTCGTCGCCGGGGCGCTCTGCGCCCGTGAGGACGATGAGTTCTGGGCCCGCATCAAGACCGTCCGCAAGGGACAGGGCGGCATTCTCGGCCCGTTCGAAGCCTATCTCCTGATGCGCGGCATGCGCACGCTCCATCTCCGGCAGGAGCGCCAGTCGGCCTCGGCGATGGCGCTGGCGCAGAAGCTGTCGGCTCACCCGCTGGTCTCGCGCGTGCTTTATCCCGGCCTGCCGCAGCATCCCGGCCACGATATCGCCGCCCGCCAGATGGAGGGCGGCTTCGGCTTCATGCTCTCGGTCCAGGTCACTGGCGGCGAGGCTGCGGCGGTCAAATCGGCCGCGCATGTCGAGCTCTACAAGCGCGCCACCTCGCTCGGTGGCGTCGAGAGCCTGATCGAGCATCGTGCCTCGATCGAAGGCGCCGGCTCGCCTTGCCCGCCCGACCTGCTGCGCCTCTCGACCGGCATTGAAGATGTCGAGGATCTCTTCGCCGATCTCGACCAGGCGCTGAAGGCCGGGCATCGCTGAGACCAAGGCCGAGGCTATCCCATCGCTGCCATTCCGGCCTCCCGTTTCGCCGTGGCGGGGAGGATGGCTGGCCTGTCACGGGCCGCCGCGATCATCGCCATCCTCGCCAAAAGTCTGTGACACCAAAGTGCGAGCCCGCGGCGCTTGTCGGCGCGGGCTTGCTGCCTATGATGCGACGAACTCGAATAAGGCCGGTCGGATCGTCGTGGCGCGTTGCCGCGAGCCGATGAACCGGTCCTGACGACGGCCCAAGTCTGGGGAGACGCCTGTTATGACCGAGATGATCTACGACGTGCCAGCTTCCTGGGCCAAGAAGGCCTGGCTGAACGACGCCAAGTACAAGAAGATGTATGCGGCCTCGATCAAGGACCCGGACAAGTTCTGGGGCGAGCACGGCAAGCGGATCGATTGGTTCAAGCCCTACAGCAAGGTCCGGAACGTCAGCTACAAGCCGGGGAAGGTCTCGATCAAATGGTTCGAGGACGGCACCACCAACGTCGCTTTCAACTGCATCGACCGGCACCTTGCGACGCGGGCCAAGCAGACGGCGATCATCTGGGAGGGCGATGATCCCAGCGAATCGAAGAAGATCAGCTACGGCCAGCTCTATACCGAGGTCTGCAAGTTCGCGAACGTGCTGAAGGCCAAGGGCGTCAAGAAGGGCGACCGGGTCACGATCTACCTGCCGATGATTCCGGAAGCCGCCTACGCCATGCTGGCCTGCGCCCGGATCGGGGCGATGCATTCGGTGGTGTTCGGCGGCTTCTCGCCGGATTCGCTGGCGAGCCGCATCGAGGATTCCGATTCAAAGATCGTGATCACCGCCGATGAAGGCCTGCGCGGCGGCCGCGCTGTGCCGCTCAAGAAGAATGTCGACGCCGCCGACGACAAGGTGAAGGGCGGCATCGGCACGGTGATCGTGGTCAAGCGCACCGGCGGCAACGTCACCATGAAGGATGGCCGCGACGTCTGGTACCATGACGAGGCCGCGAAGGTCTCAGGCCATTGCCCGCCGGTCGAGGTCAAGGCCGAGGATCCGCTGTTCCTGCTCTACACCTCGGGCTCGACCGGCAAACCGAAGGGGGTGCTGCATACCAGCGGCGGCTATCTCGTCTATGCGGCGATGACGCATCAATACGTCTTCGACTACCATGACGGCGACATCTACTGGTGCACCGCAGATGTCGGCTGGGTCACCGGCCACAGCTACATCCTCTACGGGCCGCTCGCCAACGGCGCCACGACGCTGATGTTCGAGGGTATCCCGACCTATCCGACGATCTCGCGCTTCTGGGACGTGGTCGACAAGCACAAGGTCAACATCTTCTATACCGCCCCGACCGCGATCCGCTCGCTGATGGGCGCCGGCGAGGAGCCGGTGAAGAAGACCAAGCGCAAGTCGCTGCGCCTGCTCGGCTCGGTCGGCGAGCCGATCAACCCGGAAGCCTGGGAGTGGTATCACCGCGTCGTCGGCGAGCGCCGCTGCCCGATCGTCGACACCTGGTGGCAGACCGAGACCGGCGGCATCCTGATCACGCCGCTGCCGGGCGCGACGAAGCTCAAGCCCGGCTCGGCGACACGGCCCTTCTTCGGGGTGAAGCCTGAGCTGGTCGATGCCGAGGGCAAGGTGCTTCAGGGCGTCGCCGAGGGCAATCTCGTCATCGCCGAGAGCTGGCCCGGCCAGATGCGCACGGTCTATGGCGACCACAAGCGCTTCGAGGAAACCTATTTCGCGACCTATCCGAACAAGTACTTCACCGGCGACGGCTGCCGGCGCGACGCCGACGGCTATTACTGGATCACCGGCCGCGTCGACGACGTGATCAACGTATCCGGCCACCGCATGGGCACGGCCGAGGTCGAGTCGGCGCTGGTGGCGCATCCGAGGGTGTCGGAGGCGGCTGTCGTCGGCTATCCGCACGACATCAAGGGGCAAGGCATCTACGCCTATGTGACGCTGATGGCGGGCGAGAAGCCCTCGGCCGACCTCAAGAAGGAACTGGTCGCCTATGTCCGCAACGAGATCGGCCCGATCGCCTCGCCGGACCTGATCCAGTTCGCGCCCGGCCTGCCCAAGACCCGCTCCGGCAAGATCATGCGGCGCATCTTGCGCAAGATCGCCGAGGACGAGTACGGCGCGCTCGGCGACACCTCGACGCTGGCTGATCCGGCCGTCGTCGACGATCTGATCGCCAATCGTCAGAACAAGCGCAAGGCGGGCTGAGGCCCGCCGGCTTCAGGCGACGCGGACCGGCGCGGTCGCGACAGAACCGGCGAGCATCTGCTCGCCGGCGATGCTGACCCGGTTCCGGCCTTCGGCCTTGGCCGCGTAGAGGGCCTGATCCGCGGCTTCGATCAGGGCTTCCCAGTCGGCGCCGCCGCGGCGCCCGGTGGCGACACCGAAGCTCGCGGTGACGCGTAAGTCCGTACCGTCGGCGAGCGTGATCGCCTGCTCCGCGATTGCGGCGCGCAGCGTCTCCGCGATCCGCGCGAGCGTTCGGATGCTGGTGTTCGGCAGGACGATGGCGAACTCTTCGCCGCCATATCGCATGACGAGGTCGTTCTTGCGGACCATCTCCGTCACGAGCGCTGCGACGGCACGCAGGACGGCATCGCCCGCGACATGCCCATAGGTATCGTTGATCGGCTTGAACCGGTCGATATCCATCAGGATCAGGCCGGTCTCGGCGGGCAGGTAGTCGAAATCAGGATCGCTCTGGCCGAGGCGGTCGAAGGTGCGGCGGTTCAGCAGGCCCGTCAGCGCGTCGGTTTCGGCCTGCACCTTGAGGCGCTCGGTCAGGCGCAGGCGCTCGCGCAGCTTGAGGCGCAGGGTTTCGAGCGCGGCGAACAATTCGTGGATCTCGCTGCCGTGCCTGTCGCTCCGCGCCGGGCGATCGAGGCCGCGTTCCTCGGCGAGCGCGACGATATGGTCGCGCGCCTGCAGCAATGGCCTGAAGATGCGACGGCGCGCCGCCAGAAGCAGGGTCAGGTTGATCAGCACGATCAGCACGGTGAAGGCGATCACCGCCTGGAGCCACCAGGCGCTGGCTGTCCGGCTCGCCTGCGCGTGCATCAGCATGTCGTCGAGGAAGCTCTCGCGCAGCCGCTCCAGCGGCGCCATCGACGGCACATATTGCAACGTCATCGCCTCGGTGGTGACCGAGTAGCGGTTCGATCGGCCCTCGGCCGCCAGCCGCGCGATCAGGCCGAGGCCCTCGCCGAAATAGAGCCTGTTGGCCTCGTGCACGGCGGCGACCAATTCGGGCGCATCGGCGTGCTGAGCGAGCTGGCGCTCCAGCGATTGCCAGATCTGCAGGAGGCGCCCGCGGGTGAGGGCGAGCTCGTCATGGGCGGCCATGGAGAGCGGCTCATGCGCGGCGATCGAGGGGGCGAGGAAGGAGCCCATCCGGCCGGCATATTCGCGCAGGTCGCCGAGCATCTGCCCGGCCAAAGCGTGCCCGGCGAGTGTGCTGTCGTGCTCGATCAGCTCGGCCATGGCTCCGGTCACCACGGGCCGCATCGTCTCGACGACGTCGAACATGCCGGCGATGACGCCCTGGATGTCGGCGCCGCTGCGCTCGGCCAGGGGCAGGACGCTCAATCGATCGGCCGCGCGGCGCGCTTCGGCGAGACGCAACTGAACGGCTTCCAGCCCCTCGCGCCCGACAAGGTGAGGGGCCCCGCTATCAACATCCGGCAGGATCTCGGCCAAGGAGCGGTCGCTCAGCGCGCGGAACTCGGCGAGCTTGCGCCGCGCGGCCGTATCGGGCGCGGGCTCTTCGCCGAGCACGCTGTTCATCGGACCGCGTTCCGCAGAGAGCCGGTTCGCCGCGGTCAGCACCTTGCGGTAGAGGGTAAGGGCCTCGAAATTGCGGCTGGCGCGGATATAATCGCTGCCGAGAATGCTGATCAGGCCTATTGCCAGCGCCAGCGACAGCGCAAGCAGGATCATGCAGCCCAGAACGAGTTTTGTATCGAGGCTGGCCCCGCGCCGCAAACGAGCAGCAACGGGCTCTGGGAATCGATCGCTCAAAACAAGCTCACGCTGCGACGGGGCAATCTGCCGTTAGGTGAGCTATCGGAGGCGGCGATTGAGATTCGGTAAACCGGTCATCGCCAACGTTGCCTTTCAGTTGGCCGGGTCTGAGCGTTTGCGCCTGACCTTAGCGTCGAGCTTGCGCCCATAGAGTTCCAGTCTGTGTCGCACGATCTCGTAACCGAGCTTGGCTGCGATCTTCGCCTGCAGCTCCTCGATCTCGGGCGAAGAAAACTCGATCACCTTGCCGCTCTCGATGTCGATCAGATGGTCGTGATGGGCCTGGTCGGCATGCTCGTAGCGCGACACGCCGTCCTCGAAGGCGTGGCGCTCGATCGCGCCTTGCGTCTCCAGCACCTTCATCGTCCGGTAGACGGTCGAGAGCGACAGGGTCGGGTCGTGCACGAAGGCGCGGGTGAAGATGCCCTTCGCGTCCGGATGGTCGTCGGCCTCCGCCAGGACGCGCAGGATCAGCCGGCGCTGCTGGGTCATGCGCAAACCCGCCTTGCGGAGCTGGAGCTCGAACGCCTCCACGCGCTGGTCGATTCCCTTCATGCCAGAGAGGTAGCAACGCTGAGAGGCATTTGCAAAAATGAGTTATCGCAATTCATTTGCAATTGCGTTGACAAATGCAAGTGGGTTGCAATAGCGTTCCATTGTTCACAGTCCTGCTATCGGAGACACCATGTTCACGCGCCGCTGTTTCCTTGGCTTTGCCGCCGCCACGACGCTCGCGTTCGGCCTCGCCACGTCCGCTGCGGGGGCTCTGGCGCAGGCTGCGCCGGGCAAGCCGCTGCGTGTCGTCACCACCTTCACGGTGATCCAGGACATCGCCCAGAACGTCGCCGGCACAGCCGCGATCGTCGAGTCGATCACCAAGCCGGGCGCTGAGATCCACGATTACCAGCCGACGCCGCTCGACGTAGTGAAGGCGCAATCGGCCGATCTCGTGCTCTGGAACGGCATGAACCTCGAGCGCTGGTTCGAGAAGTTCTTCGACAATGTGAAGAACGTCCGAAGCGCGGTGGTGACCGAGGGCATCGAGCCGATGGGCATCAAGGAAGGGCCCTATGAGGGCAAGCCCAACCCGCATGCCTGGATGTCGACGGCGAGCGCGCTGATCTATGTCGAGAACATCCGCAAGGCGCTGGCCGAGGCCGATCCGGCCAATGCCGCGACCTATGCCAAGAACGCCGCCGACTACGCCGCGCAGATCAAGGCGATGGACGCGCCGCTGCGCGCCCGGCTCGACAAGGTGCCGGCCGAGAAGCGCTGGCTCGTTTCCAGCGAGGGCGCCTTCAGTTATCTGACCCGCGACTATGGCTGGCGCGAAGCCTATCTCTGGCCGATCAATGCCGACGAGCAGGGCACGCCGCAGCAGGTGCGCCGCCTGATCGACCTCGTCCGCAAGAACAAGATCCCGGCGGTGTTCAGCGAGAGCACGATCTCGGACAAGGCCGCCAAGCAGGTCGCGCGCGAGACCGGCGCCAAGTACGGCGGTGTGCTCTATGTCGACTCGCTCTCCGATGCGCGCGGCGCGGTGCCGACCTATCTCAAGCTGCTCGAGGTCACCGTCGACACGATCGCGAAGGGGTTCGGCCAGTGAACCGTGAGGCCGCCGAGATCCGCCCGGGGCAGGGGCCGACGCCGTCGCTCGTGGTCAGCGGCGTCACCGTCCGCTACGCCAATGGCGTGACCGCGGTCAACGACGCCTCTTTCGCGCTCGGCCCGGGCACGATCTGCGCGCTGGTCGGCGTCAACGGCTCCGGCAAGTCGACGATCTTCAAGACGCTGATGGGCTTCCTGAAACCGGCGCAGGGGCTGGTCAGCATCGCCGGCCTGGAGGTGCGCCAGGCGCTGAAGCGCGGCCTCGTCGCCTATGTGCCGCAGGCCGAGGAGGTCGACTGGACCTTCCCGGTGCTGGTCGACGATGTCGTGATGATGGGGCGCTACGGCCATATGGGCTTCATGCGCCTGCCGCGAAAAGCCGATCGCGAGGCGGCCGAGCAGGCGCTCGATCGCGTCAACATGCTGGAGTTCCGCCGCCGCCAGATCGGCGAGCTCTCCGGCGGCCAGCGCAAGCGCGTCTTCCTGGCGCGTGCGCTGGCGCAGGGCGGCCAGGTGATCCTGCTCGACGAGCCTTTCACCGGCGTCGACGTCAAGACCGAGGACCAGATCGTCGGGCTGATGCGCGAACTCAGGGCGGAAGGCCGGCTGATGCTGGTCTCGACCCATAATCTCGGCTCGATCCCGGATTTCTGCGACCAGGTCGTCATCGTCAACAAGACCGTGCTCGCCGCCGGGCCGACCGAGACCACCTTCACCCAGGACAATCTGCAGCGGGCCTTCGGCGGCGCGCTCCGGCATTTCCGCCTGGAAGGCGCGAGCCTGCATGCCGATGCCGACGAGCGCCGCGTCACCGTGATCACCGACGACGAGCGCCCGCTCGTGTTCTATGGCGACCGCGACCAGGAGAAGCCCGCCGCCGGCAGGAAGGACGGGCAGCCGTGATCGAACTTCTGCTCGAGCCCTTCGGCTATCAATACATGGTCAAGGCGATCTGGGTCTCGGCCCTGGTCGGCGGCGTCTGCGCCTTCCTGTCCTGCTATCTGATGCTGAAGGGCTGGTCGCTGATGGGCGATGCGCTGGCGCATGCGATCGTGCCCGGTGTCGCGCTCGCCTATCTCCTCAAGGTTCCCTATGCCGCCGGCGCCTTCTTCTCCGGCCTGCTGGCGGCCCTCGCTATGGCGCTGGTCAGGGTGCGCACGCAACTGCGCGAGGATGCCGTGATCGGCATGGTCTTCACGACGTTCTTCGCCGTCGGCCTGATGATCGTCTCGATCAACCCGACCTCGGTCAACGTCCAGTCGATCGTGCTCGGCAACATCCTCGGCATCTCCGACGAGGATGTGATCCAGGTCGCGATCATCGCCTTCGTCTCGCTCGCCATCCTGCTGCTGCGCTGGAAGGATCTGATGCTGGTCTTCTTCGACGAGAACCAGGCCCGCGCCGTCGGCCTGTCGCCGACGCGGCTGAAGATCCTGTTCTTCGTGCTGCTCTCGGCCTGCACGGTCGCGGCGCTGCAGACGGTCGGCGCCTGCCTCGTCATCGCCATGGTGGTGACGCCCGGCGCGACCGCCTATCTCCTAACCGACCGTTTCGGCCGGCTGATCGCGATCGCGGTGACGATGGGCGTCGTGACCTCGGCGGTTGGCGCCTATGCCAGCTACTTCCTCGACGGCTCGACCGGCGGCCTCATCGTCGTGTTCCAGACGCTGCTCTTCCTCGCCGCCTTCCTGTTCGCGCCCAAGCATGGCCGCCTCGGGGCGCGCCGCGCCGCCAGCGTCGGAGGTCCGGCATGAGCCTCATCCAAACCTGGCTGCTCGCGCCCTTCGCGCATGAGTTCATGATGCGCGGCCTTGCCGTCGCGGTGATGGTCGGGCTCGTCTGCGCCGTGCTGTCCTGCTTCCTCGTGCTCAAGGGCTGGTCGCTGATGGGCGATGCGGTCTCGCATGCCGTGCTGCCCGGGATCGTGCTCGCCCATATCGCCAGCCTGCCGCTCGCCATCGGTGCCTTCGCGGCGGGCCTGACCTGCGCCTTCGGCATCGGCTATCTCAAGGAGAACAGCCGGGTGAAGGAGGACACGGTGATGGGCATCGTCTTCTCCGGCATGTTCGCGCTCGGCCTCGTGCTGTTCGTCAAGGTCGACAGCGACCAGCACCTCATGCACATCCTGTTCGGCAACATGCTCGGCGTGACCTGGGGCGACATCGCCGAGACGGCGCTGATCGCTTTGCCGGTCGCCGGCTTCATGCTCGTCAAACGACGCGACTTCCTGCTGCACGCCTTCGATCCGGCGCATGCGCGGGCGATCGGCCTGCCGGTCAGGGCGCTGCATTTCGGCCTGCTCGCCATGCTGGCGCTGACCATCGTCGCCGCGCTCAAGGCGGTCGGCATCATCCTCGTCGTGGCGATGCTGATAGCGCCCGGTGCGATCGGCTACCTGACCACGCGCCGCTTCGACCTGATGCTGCTGGTTGCGGTCGCGGCGGCGGTGACGTCGAGCGTTCTCGGCACGATCCTGAGCTTCCATCTCGACGTCGCGACCGGGCCCTGCATCGTCGTGGTGCAGGCGATGCTGTTCCTGGCCGCGCTGACGCGCAGCCTCCTTAGGACGCGGAGGCTGGCCGCGGTGCGGCCAGCCTGAGCCCTACCGCGAAAAATGGGACCTCTTGGGAATAAGGCCCCTCGCCACGCGTTCTTCCCAAATCCGCCAAGGTGTCCCGCTGCGATGGGACATGGCCGATATGGAGGAGACGATGATGAGCGAGACCGACCAGAAGCGACGAACGCTGCTGCGGCTGGCGCTGTTCGCCTTGCCGATGGCGATCGCCGGCTCGGCACTGACCGCGACCGCGGCGCGGGCCGACGACGATGACGACGACGATGATCGCCGGCGCCGTCGCTGGTATCGCCGCCGCTATTACGATGATGGCTATCGGCGGCGCAGGCGCGATGACGACGACTACCACTCCCGGCGGCGCAGGCGCCGGCGCGACGACGATGACGATGATTGATCGTCGCGGCTGAGCCGTCGGCTCAAGCCGCTTGAACCGGCTCGCTGTCCTCGATGCGGCTGACCTCGACCCATTGGTTCAGGCATTGGCACAGGCTGCCGCTGGTCAGGAAGGCGATGTCGGCGGCGTCGCGGCCGGCGGCGATGCGGACCATGCCCTCGATCGGCGCCAGCCGGGTCGGATCGACCAGCCACCAGCGCCCGTCGAGGAAGACCTCGAACACGGCATGGAAATCCGGCGGGTCGAGATCGGCGGCATAGACGCTGACGGCACGCGCCGGCAGGTTCAGCGCCCGGCAGAGCGCGATGGCGAGATGGCTGAAGTCGCGGCAGACGCCGGCGCGGTCGATGAAGGTCTGCTCGGCCGTGGTCTGCGCGTTGCTGACGCCATGGATGTAATCGACATGCTCCTGCAGCCAATCGACCACGGCGAGCACCTTGGCGCCGCCCGCCTCGATGTCGCTGAACTCGCGCTGGGCGAAGCGCATCAGATTGTCGGAAGGGCAGAAGCGGCTGGGCAGCAGATAGGGCAGCACCTCGGCGGGCAATTCGGCCCAGGCATGCTGGCGCGCCTGCGCATGCAGTTGGCGGCGCATGCCGTTGTCGATTGTGCCCTGATACTGGATCGAGACCTGGCCCGACAGCACGGCGCGGAAGCGGCGCATGCCGGTGTCCGCATCCAGATCGCGGATCAACTCGGCTGGCTGGTCGATCAGCAATTGTTCCGAGAGGGTGGTCTGGTCGGACGAAAGCGCCGGCTCGATCGCGACGATCACCGGCGTTTCATGGTCGAAGCGATAGACTAGGGTGGCGACGACCTTCAGCTTCACATCCTGCTCCCTTTGATCGCTGACGCGCGTCAACGTTGTGAGGAGCAGGATGTTCCGCGATTCCCGCGACAGCCGTACGAAGGCCGATGTGTCCGCCGTCAGCGCTTGGTCAGGAACGCCATGAAGGCGGCCTGCGCCTCCGCGGATTTCAATCGCTCGCCGAAATGGCGTGCCTCGGTCCCGATCGTCTCGGCCACGGCGGCAGCGCTGCCGCGCTTGAGCAGCGACTTCGTCAGCGCGACCGATTGCGGCGGCAGCGCCGCCAGCGCCCTGGCCTTGTCGAGCGCCGCCGCGAGCGCACCGCCATCCTCGGTGACGGCGTTGATCAGGCCGGCGTCCTGCGCGGCCTCGGGGCCGAAGGCTTCGCCCAGCATCAGCAATTCGGCGGCGCGCTTGCTGCCGGCGATCAGCGGCAGGAGATAGCTCGAACCGCCTTCCGGGCAGAGGCCGAGGCTGACGAAGGGCATGCGGAAGCTGGCGCCGCGACAGGCAAAAGCGAGGTCGCAATGCAGCAGCATGGTGGTGCCGATGCCGACGGCAAAACCTTCCGCCGCCGCGACGATCGGCTTCTTCGCCGTCGAGATCGCGGTCAGGAAGTCGATGGCGATCTCGGCGCCGACGCCGGTCGCAGCCGCAGCGGCGAAATCCTTGATGTCGTTGCCGCTGGTGAAGCAGCCGCCGGCGCCGGTGAGCACGACGGCGCGCACCGAGGCGTCGGCATCCGCGGCGGCGAGCGCGTCGATCAGCCCCTGATAGGTGGCGCGGTCGAGCGCATTGCGCCGGTCGGGCCGGTTCATGGTGATCTGCCTGACGCCCTCGGCCGGGGTCTCGCTCAGAACGGTCTCGCTCATGCAAACCTTCTCATCGTCTCTCCCGCCCGAGGCGGCGGCAGACGATGGGGGAGGGGATTGCGCCGGTCAAGGAAGCCCGGCAGGTTCTGCGTCGTTGCAGTGCAACCAGCATTATTTTAAGTTTCAAATAATCAGGGCGTGACGGCCACGCCGAGAAGACAGGGTGGAGACCGCATGCCCACAGTCACATTGGCCCGTCACGGAGATGTGGCCGTCGCGAGCCTCGACCATCCGCCGGTGAACGCATTGGCGGCGGCGTTGCGTTCCGACCTGTTGCAGGCGCTGACGCGGGCGATGGCCGACGG